>NZ_RFLX01000001.1 GCF_003696345.1 Teichococcus wenyumeiae
ACGTCTTGCCATGGTCCACATGCCCGATCGTGCCAATGTTGCAGTGCGGCTTGTTCCGCTCAAACTTAGCCTTCGCCATCGTCCGTCACCCTGTCGGTCAGTCGGTCAGCGCCTCATATGGCGCAAATCGGCCCACTTCCAATCACCTGCTCCAGGTTTGGAGCGGGTGACGGGAATCGAACCCGCACAACCAGCTTGGAAGGCTGGGGCTCTACCATTGAGCTACACCCGCACCGCGTCCGGTGCGGCCGATGTCCGCACCGGATGCAGGTGGCACCTCCCACCGGGGTAGAAGCCCAGGCCAGTCCGCGAAGACCGACCGGTTATGGAGGGGGTTGGATTCGAACCAACGTAGGCGTGCGCCAGCGGATTTACAGTCCGCCCCCTTTAGCCACTCGGGCACCCCTCCGCCTGACCCCGGTCGGCGGGAGCCGGCGGACTATCCGCTTTCCCCCACTCCTGTCAACGTCCCGTGATGCAATAATGCGCAGGAACCATCGAATCATGGCGCTTGCCCCGCCTGCCTGGATGCGGAGGATGCGCTCATGTCCCGACCCCCTCGCCGTCCCGGCAGTTCTTTCCCCTCTTCCCCCGGCTCCTCCTCCCCTGGCCGGCCGCCGCGTGAGCGCGATGAGCGCCCGGGCTCCCGCCCCGCCGACCGCCGCCCTCCCCGCGAGATCGACACCCGCCCGCAGGCGGAGCATTCCGGTGCGCCCGAGCGCCGTGGCCGCGACCACCGGGGCGAGCGCCCCTATGCCGAATCGCCCCGGGCCCAGGCCCGCCGCGCCAGCAATGCCGCCGCCGGAGAGGCCGAAGCGGCCCGCCTGGGGCGCGATGCCTCGATGGCGGCGCCTTCCGGCTCACTCTGGCTCTACGGGATGCACGCGGTCGCCGCCGCGCTGGCCAACCCGAAGCGCCGCGTCCGCCGCCTGCTGGCCACCACCGATGCCGAGGAAACGCTGGCCGAGCGCCTGCCCCGCCCCTGGCGCGTCCAAGCGGAGCGGGTGGAGAAGAACCGCTTCCAGACCTTCCTGACCGAGGATGCCGTGCACCAGGGCGTCGCCCTGCTGGCCGATCCCTTGCCCTCCGCCGACCTGGAGGATGCCATCGCCGCCTCCGCCGGCCCGGTGCTGCTGCTGGACCAGGTGACGGACCCACGCAATGTCGGCGCCATCCTGCGCTCCGCCGCGGCCTTCGGCGTGGCGGCGGTGGTGATGCAGGACCGCAATGCCCCGCCCGAGACGGCGGCCCTGGCCCGCACCGCCTCCGGCGCCCTGGAAACCGTGCCGGTGGTGCGGGAGGTGAATCTCTCGCGCACCATCCAGACGCTGCAGAAGCACGGCTACTGGGTGATGGGCCTGGCCGGCGAGGCCAAGCGGACCCTGGCGCAGGCCTGCCCGCGCGACCGCCGCGTGGCGCTGGTGCTGGGCGCCGAGGATACCGGCCTGCGCCGCCTGCAGCGCGAGACCTGCGACGAGCTGGTGCGCCTGCCGATCCTGCCGGCGATGGAAAGCCTGAACGTCTCCGCCGCCGCCACCGCCGCGCTCTACGAGCTGGCGCGTGAAGGTCAGGCTGACGAAAGCTGACAAACTGGTGAACGGTCCGCCAAGGGGCCGTTCACCCTTTCTCAAGCCTTGTCGGTAATCCTGCGACAGCCGCCCCGGTGCGGCGATTCTGCCAAAACGGCGCAGCAACAGGATACCGACACGATGCGCCCCGCCGACTGGCACGAGCTGTCCGACAGCATGCAGATCACCCTTTCCCGCCAGGCACTGGAACGCGCCGCCGAGACCCTGGCCGCGCATGCCGAGCTGCTGGCGCGCGAGATGGAAGGCGGCGCGCTGCTGGACCAGGGCGGCCCGGATGCGCTGCGGCTCTTCGCCGCCGTGGTGCGGGCCACCAATGCCAGCACCTATGGCGTCGCCGGCAACGCCTGAGGCGCGGTGTGACTGGGCGGGCCGGGTGCGGCGTGCTTCGCCACGCGGGCGGCCAGCGCCTCCGGCGCCCATCTTGCTCAGTTGCTCTCCGCACGCGGCTTTCTCACGGCGCGCTCCAGGCAGGGATCGGCTGACCCATTCCGGCAGCGAGACCGGTGCCGGAACCTGCATGCTTCCTCTTGCTCCGGAGAAAGGGCCGGCGCATCGTCCCGGCCTCGATTCGGTGATCCGGGAGTTGTTTCATGAGCGTGACTGCGGCTGACAAGAACAAGGCTCTGCATGAGCGGCGCCAGGCGGCCCTGCCGCGCGGCCTGGGCGTGCAAATGCCCGTCTTCGCCGCCAAGGCCGAGAATGCCGAGATCACCGATGTCGAGGGCAAGCGCTACATCGACTTCGCCGCCGGCATCGCGGTGCTGAACACCGGCCACCTGCACCCCAAGGTGAAGGCCGCCGTCGCCGCGCAGCTCGACAATTTCAGCCACACCTGCATCCAGGTGATGCCCTACGAGGGCTATGTCCGCCTGGCGGAGCGGCTGAACGCGGTGGTCCCCACCCGCGGCCCGCGCAAGACCATCTTCCTGACCACAGGCGCCGAGGCGATCGAGAACGCCGTCAAGATCGCCCGCGCCCATACCGGCCGCAACGGCGTCATCGCCTTCTCCGGCGCCTTCCATGGCCGCACGCTGATGGGCATGGCGCTGACCGGCAAGGTCGTTCCCTACAAGGTCGGCTTCGGCACCATGCCGGGCGAGATCTACCACCTGCCCTTCCCCGTGACCTATCACGGCAAGGAAGTGGCGGAGACGCTGGAAGCGCTGGAAGTGATGTTCCGCGCCGATGTGGACCCGAAGCGCATCGCCGCCATGATCATCGAGCCCGTGCAGGGCGAGGGCGGCTTCTACATCGCCCAGGCCGAGCTGCTGCAGGGCATGCGCCGCATCTGTGACGAGCATGGCATCGTCATGATCGTGGACGAGGTGCAGACCGGCTTCGCCCGCACCGGCAAGATGTTCGGCATCGAGCATTCCGGCGTCGAGCCCGACCTGATGACCATGGCGAAGTCCCTCGCCGGCGGCTTCCCGCTGTCTGCCGTCACCGGCAAGGCCGAGATCATGGACGCCCCTGGCCCTGGCGGCCTGGGCGGCACCTATGGCGGCAACCCGCTGGCCTGCGCCGCCGGCAATGCCGTGCTGGACATCATCGAGGAAGAGAACCTCTGCGCCCGCGCCAATGAGATCGGCGACCTGATGGTGAGCCGCATCAAGCAGATGCAGGACACCAACAGCCTGAAGGGCGTGATCGGCGACATCCGCGCGCTCGGCGCCATGGTGGCCATGGAGCTGGTGGCCGGCGGCGACGCCGACCGTCCGGACCCCGACCTGGCCAAGGCCCTGGTGGCCCGCGCCGGCGAGAAGGGCCTGGTGCTGCTCTCCTGCGGCGTGCGCGGCAACGTCATCCGCTTCCTGGTGCCGCTGACGGCTGCCGATTCGCTGATCAACGAGGGCATGGACATCCTCGCTGAAGCCCTGAAGGAATGCGCGGCCGAACGCGCAGCCTGATCCTGTGCGGCTGATTCGTTCCCTGCTGCGGGTCGCGGCGGGGGGCGCGCTTCTGGCGGCGGCCTTGCTGGTCGCCGCCCGGTTCGGCGCCGGAACGGCGGTGACCGACGATCCCCTGCTGGGGATCGACCCGGCCCGCCTGGGCGAGGTCGCGGCCCTGGGCGCGGCGGTGGCGGTTCTGGCCTCGCTGCTGCTGCGGGCGCTGCCGGCGCTGGTGGCCCGCGCGCTGCAAGGCGGCTTCTGGGTGGGGGCGGCCGCCATGGCCGTTATCCATCAGGGCGCCACCTTTCTGCTCTTCCGCCTCTTCGCCGCCGTGCCGTCGCAGGGCTTCAACATGGCGCCGATGCCGGAATGGGGTGGGGCGCCGGAATTCTTCGTGCTGGTGCTGGCCGGTGGGCTGGCCGGCATGGTGCTGGGCCTGCTGCTCCGCTTCCTGCCGCTGCCGGACCTGCTGCTGGGCGTGATCTTTGGAGTTCTGGGGCTTTCCGCCCTTTCTGCCGTCCTGCCGCTGCCACCACTGACGCTGGCCTCGCCGGGCTGGTGGGCGAATCTGGTGATCAATGGCGGCTGGGGACTGGCCAGCGCGCTGATGTTGCGGCCTCTGGAGCTGCCGGCCGCCGGCTTGGCGGATTTCGCCTCAGGCCGCGGTTGAATACGGCTGCCGAAGATGCTTTAGGAGCAGCGCGGCCGGGTTAGCACAGCGGTAGTGCAGCGGTTTTGTAAACCGAAGGTCGGGGGTTCGATCCCCTCACCCGGCACCATCCGCCTTTCTTTTCCCGGTATTTCATCGCCGCCGGCCTGGAACGCGAATTGCACCCGGGCGTTACCCGGGCATGAAAACAGTCCTGTTCCACAACCCTTCCGCCGGCGACGAAGGCCACCGGCAGGAGGATCTGCTCGCGTTGCTGCGCGCCCATGGCCTGCAGGTGGAACTACGCGACCCTAAGGGAGATACCCTGCGCGAGGGCTTTTCCCTTCCCGCCGGGCTGGTCCTGGTGGCAGGTGGGGATGGCACGGTGGGCCGGATTGCCACCGGAATGCCGCATCGCGACATCCCGCTGGCCGTGCTGCCCCTGGGCACCGCCAACAACCTCTCCCGCGCCCTGGGTCCCTGGCCATCCCCGCGTGAATTCGCCGAGGGCTGGGCCGAAGCCGCGCGCACCCGCCTCAATGTGGCGGTGGCCGAGGCCGCCGAGGGCGACAAGCCCTTCGCCCGACGCCGCTTCGTGGAAGCCATGGGCTTCGGCGCCTTCGCCCATGCGGTGGAACATGCCGACCGCACCGGCAAGGAAGGCGTGGAGGCCGGCCGCGCCGCCTTCCGCCGCACCCTGGCCGAGGCCAGCCCGCGCAAGGTGCGGCTGACCGTGGATGGGGAGGAGCGGAACGAGGAGACCCTGCTGGTGGAGGTGATGAACATCCCCCTCTTCGGCCCCAACCTGGTACTGGCCCCCGGGGCCGATCCTGGCGACGGGCTGCTGGATGTGGTGACGCTGCCGCCGGCCCGCCGCGCGCTGATGCTGGAATGGCTGGACAATCCCGGCGCCGGCCCGCCGCCGGTGGAGATCCGCCAGGGCGCCGCCGTCACCATCGACTGGCCCGGCGGCCATATCCGCCTGGACGACACGCCATTGGACTGGTCCGGCCCCGCCAAACTGCACCTGCGGCTGGAGCCGGAGCCGCTGCATGTCCTGATCCCGCCCGCCTGCCTCGCCGCACCGAAGAAGGGTTCCGCCCGATGAATGCACCGACCACCGCCGCCCCCGACCTCGATGCCATCGGCGCCCTGGCCCTGCGGCTGGCGCGGTTGGCAGGGGAAGGCATGGCCGAGGCGCTCGGCCGCCCGCTGGAGGTGCATTACAAGCCGACCGCTGAGACCGAGCACAGCCTGAAGGACCCGGTTTCCGAGGTGGACCGGGCGGTGGAAGCCGCGCTGCGGGCCGAGATCGAGGCCCGCTTCCCCGACCACCAGATCCTGGGCGAGGAATTCGCCAACCCGCCCACCACCCCCGGCGGCATCACCTGGGCCATCGACCCGGTGGATGGCACCGCCAATTTCATCAATGGTTTTCCGCTTTTCTGCGGCTCCATTGGCGTGGTGAAGGACGGGGTGCCGATTGCCGGGGCGCTGTGGTGCGCCTCCTCCCACAAGCTGCGGGCGGGGGTTTACCACTGCATCCAGGGCGGGCCGCTGATGTTCGACGAGGAACCCGTCACCCCCCGCCGCAACCCGGAGGTGAAGCGCCGGCTGGGCGGCTTCCGCGATGCCTCCCACCGTTCCCCGCAGCAATGGGAGCCGCGCCGCACCGGCTCCGCCGCCATCGAATGCGCCTTTGTCGCCGCCGGGCTGATGGAGGTGGCGCAGTTCGAGAAGCCCAATGTCTGGGATATCGCCGGCGGGCTGGCCCTGGTGCAGGCCACCGGCGGCGAGGCCTTCATGCGCGACCCGGGCGGCTGGGTGCCGCTGGACCGCTTCACCACCGATGCCGACCCGGACCTGCGGAACTGGCGCAAGCCGATGATCGTCGCTGCCCCCGGCGCCGGGGAGGCGCTGTGCAAGGCGCTGGGCTGACACGGCTGGAAAGCTTCCCGCCCGGCGGGCAGGCGCTGGTGGTCGGTGCCTCCGGCGGCATCGGTGCGGCGCTGCTGGCGGAACTGGAGGCCTGCGGCCGCTTCGCGCGGGTGACGGGCTGGTCCCGCCGCGCCGGGCAGATCGACCTGGAGGATGAGCAGAGCATCGCCCGCGCTGTTGCGACCCTAGACGGCGGCCCTCCGCTGCGACTGGCGATCTGCGCCACCAGCCTGCTGCACGATGCCGGCCAGCAGCCGGAGAAAAGCTGGCGCGCGATGGATGCCGCCACGCTGCTGCGCGCCTATGCCGTCAATGCCGTGGGCCCGGCGCTGTTGGCCAAGCACCTGCTGCCGCTGCTGCCGGCGGAGGGCAAGAGCGCCTTCGCCGCACTCTCCGCCCGCGTCGGCAGCATTGGCGACAACCGGCTGGGCGGCTGGCACGCCTATCGCGCCTCCAAGGCCGCGCTGAACATGCTGTTGCGCAATCTGGCCATCGAGCTGGGGCGGCGGAAGCCCGAGGCGCTCTGCGTTGGCCTGCATCCCGGCACGGTGGATACGCCACTCAGCGCCCCCTTCCAGGCCAATGTGGCGGAGGGCAGGCTCTTCACCCCCGCCTTCGCCGCCGAGCGGCTGCTGGCGGTGCTGGAAGGGCTGCGGCCGGAGGACAGTGGCCAGGTCTTCGCCTGGGACGGGCAGCGCGTGGAGCCCTGAGGCGCCTCAGCGCCGCGCCGGCAGCAGCAGCGCCAGGGCACGGTCCGCCAGCAGCGCCAGCCAGGCGGTGAAGAGCCCGCCCTGCAGCACATAGGCGCCGTTGTTGTTGGCCAGCCCGACCACGATGGGCGTGCCCAGGCATTCCGCCCCCGCCATGGCCCCCACCGCCGCCGTGGCGATGGAGAGCACCACCGCCAGCCGCAGCGAGGACAGCACCACCGGCAGCGCCAGCGGCATTTCGATTTGCGTCAGCCCGCGCCAGGGGCCCATGCCGATGCCGCGGGCGGCGTCCAGCACGCCCGGCGGCACGCCGTCCAGGCCCGCCACGGCACCGCGCAGCACGGGCAGGCAGGCATAGAGCACCAGGGCCAGCAGCGTCGGCGCGGCGCCGAAGCCCAGCGCCGGCAGGGCCAGGGCGATCACCGCGATGGGCGGCACCGCCTGCGCCAGGGAAAACAGCGCATCCAGCAGCGGCCGCAGCCGCCGGCCGCTCTGGCGCGTGGCCAGGATCCCGCCCGCCAGCCCCAGCACCGCCGCCACCGCCGCGGCCCCCAGCGAGAGCAGCAGGTGCGAGCCCAGCAGCGCGAACCAGTTGCGCTGGTCCCAGACCGGGCGCTGCACCTCGGGAAACAGCCCGCCCCAGAGCCAGCCCAGATGCGGCGCGGCCCAGAGCGCCAGCAGGAAGGCCAGGGCCTGCGCCAGCACCCCGGCCGCGCGGCGGGAGAGCCTCATGCCGCCGCCAGGATATCGGACAGATGCAGCGCGCCGCCGCCGGGCATGGCCAGTTGGTCGGTGCCATGTTCCAGCATCAGCATCAGCGCCTGCTTCAGCGTGGCGCCTTCCGGCAGCAGCGGCGCGGCAGCGGCCTCGCCCGGGCGCGCGGCCCCGGCGGCGGGCAGCGTGCCGAGGCGGTGGAAGGCCAGGGTCTGCTCGCCGAAGAGGTGCCGCACCGCCGGGCCGGCATCGCGGGCCAGCACCTCGCCCGGGCGGCCATGGGCGATCAGGCGGCCGTCCTGCATCACCGCCAGCTCATCGGCCAGCAACAGGGCTTCCTCCACGTCATGGGTGACGAAGAGGATGGTCTTGTCCGTCCCGGCATGGATGTCGCGCAGCGCCCCCTGCAATTCGCGCCGGATGCCGGGGTCGAGGGCGGAGAAAGGCTCGTCCATCAGCAGCACCGGTGGGTCGGCGGCCAGGGCCCGGGCCAGCCCCACCCGCTGCGCCTGCCCGCCTGAAAGCTCGTGCGGCAGGCGGTCGCGGAAGCGGTCCGGCGGCAGGCCCACCAGGTCCAGCAGCGCATCGACGCGGGCGGCGACGCGCGCATCCTCCCAGCCCAGCAGGCGGGGCACGGTGGCCACGTTCTGCGCCACCCGCCAATGCGGAAACAGGCCGACGGACTGGATCACGTAGCCGATGCCATGCCGCAGCGCCTCCGGCGGCACGCCCGCGATGTCGCGTCCATCCAGCATGATGCGCCCCGAATCGGGCTCCACCAGTCGGTTGACCATGCGCATCAGCGTCGACTTGCCGGAGCCCGATTCGCCCAGCAGCACGCAGATGCGCCGCGCCCGCACCTCCAGGCTGACGGCATCCACCGCCGCGCGGGGGCCATAGCGCTTGGTGACGGCGTCGAAGCGGATCATGCCCTTGTCCCCGGCGGCATCAGCAGGCGCTGCGCCGCCGCCAGCAGCGCATCGACGCAGAGGGAAAGCGCCACCACCGGCAGCACGCCCAGCAGGATCAGGTCCGCCGCCAATTGCCCGATGCCCTGGAAGACGATGGCGCCCAGCCCGCCCGCGCCCACCAGCGCCGCCAGCGTGGCCAGCCCCACCGCCTGCACGGCAGCCACCCGCAGCCCGCCCAGCATGGCGCCCAGGCCCAGGGGCACGCGCAGGTGGCGCAGGATGGCGCGTTCATTCATGCCCTGGCCGCGCGCGGCGTCGATCAGCTCCGGCGGCGCCTGCCGCAGCCCGGCCAGCATGCCGGCGGCCAGGGGCAGCAACAGATAGGCGGCGATGCCGATCACCGCCGGCGCCGCGCCGATGCCGCCGATGCCCGCCGCGCGTAGCGGCGGCCACATCGCCGCCAGCCCGGCCAGCGGCGCCATCAGCAGGCCAAACAGCGCGATGGAGGGCACCACCTGCAAGCCATTGGCCAGCGTCATCAGCGCGGCTTCCAGCCGGGGGCGCCGCAGCGCCAGCAGGGACAGCGGCACCGCCACCGCCGCCGCCAGGGTCAGCGCCCCCGCCGCCAGAACCGCATGGCGCAGCAAGGCCAGGCGCAGTTCCGGCCCGCGCTGCGCGGCTTCCTTCAGCAGGGAAAGCGGGTCCAGCAGGCCGGAGGCCACCAGCAGCGCCAGCCCGGGCAGCGCCACGGCCAGGAAGCGCGTGGGCGTGGCATCGGCCATCCTGCCGCGGCCGGCGGCGCAGCAGCCTCCCGCCAGCAGCAAGGCCAGGGCCGAGAACCAGACCCCCGCCCCCGGCGCCACGCGCGCGAGGCGGGAGGCGCCTTCCAGCGCCGCCCCGGCCCCCAGGCCCAGCGTCGCCAGCAGGGCCAGCAGGGCGAGGCCCGCCACCGCCTCGGCCCAGGGCAGCAGCGCCCGCCGCCGTGCCAGCAGCGCCACGCCCAGGCAGCAGAGCAGAAAGAGCCCCAGCGGCAGCGCCGCCGCCGCCATTGGCAGGGCCACCGGGCGGGGGGAGACCAGCCGGTTCGGCGCCACGGAGAGCCAGCCCAGCAGGAAGGGCAGCACCGCCGCCAGCGCCGCCAGCAGCGCGGCGGCCGTGGCTTCGCGCGGAATGGCGACGGCGGGCGATGGCGTGGCCGCAGCGTCGGTCAACAACCGGGACCGGGCCTCGGCCATGTCTGGTTCAGCCGATGCCGAGCCCGTGCAGATGCGCCTTGGCGACCTCGCGCGGGTTCTGGCCTTCCACCACGATCTTGCTGTTCAGCCCTTGCAGGCCGGTCAGCGTCAGCGAGTCGAAAACCGGGTTCAGCCATTCGCCCAGTTGCGGATGCGCGGCGGCCACTTCCCCGCGCAGCGTGGGCGCGGGCTGGTAGACCATCTGCGCCCCCTTGGGGTCGGCCAGCACCTTCAGGTCCAGCGCGGCGATGGCGCCATCGGTGCCATAAACCATGGCGGCGTTGACGCCGTTCATCTTCTCGGCCGCCGCGCGCATGGTCACGGCGGTGTCGCCGCCGGCCAGCACCAGCAGGTTGGCGGGTTCCAGCTTGAAGCCATAGGTGGACTGGAAGGCGGGCAACGCCGCCGGGCTTTCCACGAATTCGGCGGAAGCGGCCAGCTTGAAGCGGTTCCTGAAATCGGTGCCCAGCAGGCGCGCCAGGTCTTCCAGGCTTTCCAGCTTCTGGCCGGATGGCGCGGCATCGGCCCGCATCGCGATGGCCCAGGTATTGTTGGCGCTGGCGGGCTTCAGCCAGACCACCTTGTTCTTCTCGGCATCCAGCGTGCGGATCTTGTCATAGGCGGCGGCGGGCTGGCGCCAGGCGGGGTCACTCTCGATGTTGAAGAAGAAGGCGCCGTTGCCGGTATATTCGGGATAGATGTCGATCTCGCCGGCCAGCAGCGCGCCGCGCACGATGCGCGTGGGGCCGAGCTGCAGCTTGCGCTCCACGCCGACACCCTTTGCCTCCAGCACCTGAGCGATCATCTCACCCAGCAGCGCGCCTTCCGTATCCAGCTTCGAGGAAACGACGATGCGGCGCCCTTGCGCCCTGGCAGGCAGGCCCGGCAGCGCGGCGGCGATGGCAAGGCCAGCAGCCCCCTGCAGCAGCAGGCGGCGGGTGGTGAGGCTCTGCATCGGCTTTGTACTCCGCCAAGGATCTCTCTGCCGGCGGTTCCCCCCGCAAGCCAGGGCATCAACGCAGCAAAGCCCAATTCGTTGCAAATGCCCGAAAAAATTAGCCGGCGGCCGCCAGTGCCGCCGCCGCGCCGAAGAGCCCGGGCTGCGGATGCGTCATCACCCGCACGGGAATGCCGCGCATCCGCGCCTCGAAACGCCCCTTGGCGGCGAAGCGGGCGGCGAAGCCACTCTGCGGCAGCCGGGGCAGGATGCGAGGCGCCAGCCCGCCGGCCACCACCACGGCATTGGCCCCATGCGCCAGCGCCAGATCCCCCGCCACGGTGCCAAGGCACTGGCAGAAGCGGTCCAGCGCCGCCACCGCTAGGTCATCCCCGCCGGCCAGGGCGCTTTCCCAGATCTCACGGTCGCCGCTGGCGGTGACAGGGCGGCCTTCCGCCTCCGCCAGCACCTCGTAGATCGCCAGCAGGCCGGGGCCGGAAACCACGCGCTCGGCCGAGACGCGGCCATGGCGGGCGCGCAGCCGGTGCAGCAGCCGGTCCTCGAAGTCATCGGCCGGGGTGAAGCCGACATGGCCGCCCTCGGTCTCCACCACCGTGTAGCCGCCACCGGGACGGCGCAGCACCATGGCCACGCCCAGGCCGGTGCCGGCGCCGACGATGCTGACCACGCCATGCTCCGGCAGCGGCCCTTCCGGCCCGGCGGCGGGCGGCAGGTGCATGGCATCAAGCTGCGCCACCGCATGGCCGACGGCGCCGAAATCGTTCAGCAGCAGGCATTGCTCCAGCCCCAGCTCGGCGCCGAGCGTGCCAGGGTGGATGGTCCAGGGATTGTTGGTCAGCTTCAGCACGCCGGTATCCACCGGGCAGGCCACGGCCAGCGCGGCGCGATGCGGCAGCGGCCGGCCCAGTTGCGCGGCGAAGGCGCGCCAGGCGGCGGGCAGCCCGTCATGCTCGGCGGTGCGCAGCACCACCACATCCTCCAGCGCCGCGACATGCCCGTCCTCCAGCCGCGCCAGGGCGAAGCGCGCATGCGTGCCGCCGATATCGATCGCGACGACCTCGCCGCCCGTCGCGGTCCCTTCCCTGCCTGCCATGCTGCTGCCTCCTGCTGCCGCCCCGGGTATGGCCCGAAGATCGCTGGCCGTGAACGCCCAAGGCGCAGGCTGGTAACAGCGGCGCCGTCAGGCCCGGCGGCGGCCGCGCAGCGTGCTGAGCGCCAGCGCCAGCAGGCAGAAGCCGCAGAGCACCCAGAGCGCGGCACGATAGCCACCCAGCAGCGCCGCCATCTCCGCCGCCGAAAAACCCGCCAGCCGCCCGGAATAGACCGCCTGCCGGCTGGCGGGGGAGAGCGGCGCGGTGACGATGCTCAGCGCCAGCGCCGTGCCCAGCAGCCCGCCACTGTTCTGCAGCATGGAGCGCACGCCATTGGCGATGCCGCGCCGCGCCGGCGGCACGCTGGTCATGATGGCGCTGGTATTGGGCGTCATGAACAGGCCGGTGCCGAGGCCCATCAGCAGCATCCAGAGCATCAGCAGCAGCGGCGGCATGGCGGGGCCGATGGTGGCGGCCAGCCCGGCGGTGCCGGCACTGGCCAGGCCCAGGCCGATGCGCGTCAGTACCGCCGCAGGCATGTGCCGCAGCAGCCGCCCGGCCAGGGGCGCCGCGATCATCATGCCCAGCGCCGTGACGCTGACCTGCGCGCCGGCCTCCAGCGGCCCCTTCCCCTGCGCCGCCTGCAGGAACAGCGCCACCAGCAGGATAAAGGCCGTCTGCGCCGCCGGCAGCAGCAGCACGGAGGCATAGCCGATGCTGCGGTCCCGGTCCGAGAACAGCCGCAGGTCCACCAGCGGGTCCGGCCGCACCGCCTGGGTCAGCAGGAAGGCCGGAAAGGCGGCCGCCGCGACGCCCATGCTGAAGACCACCAGCGGATGCCCCCAGCCCCAGGAACCGCCCAGCGAGAGCGTCAGCGCCAGCCCGCCCAGCAGCAGCAGCGAGAGCAGGCCGCCCAGCAGGTCGAAGCGCTCGCCCGTGCCCTTGCTTTCCAGCCGCCGCAGCGTCAGCGCGGCCCAGACCAGGGCGATGAGGCCGAGCGGGATATTGAACAGGAACACCGCCCGCCAACCGAAGCCCGCCACCATGGCGCCGCCCACCAGCGGCCCCAGCACCTGGGAACAGGCGGCCATGGAGGCATTCAGCCCCAGCCCGGTGCCCAGCAGGCGGGGCGGAAAGGCATCGGTCAGCAGGGCGGTGGTATTGGTGATGATGGCGGCACCCCCCGCCGCCTGCACCACGCGGAAGAGGATCAACATCTCCGGGCTGAAGGACAGGCCGCAGCCGAGGCTGCCCAGGGTGAAGACCGCCAGCCCCGCCAGATACAGCGCCCGCCGCCCCACCAGGTCCGCCAGCCGGCCGAAGACCAGGATCAGCACGGTGTTGACCAGCATGTAGGAGAGCAGGATCCAGCTTGCCTCCGTCGGGCTGGCGCCCAGCGCCTGGGTCACGGCGGGCAGCGCCACGTTCAGCGTGCTGCTGTTGATGAAGCAGAGCAGCACACCCAGGCTGGTGACGGAAAAGATCCGCCAGGCGGCGCGGGCCCTGGCCCTTTCCTCGGTGTCGATGGGCGTGGTGGTCATGCGGCCTGCGCTCTTCACGCTGAACTGCGGCCTGCCAGGCAGGGCCGAAAAAGATGCCAACGCCAGGCCGGACCCCTTGTTGCGGCGCGGCGGCTTGCCCATCTCGGGAACATCGCAGCAACAACTGAAAGGAGGTGATCCGGTGTCTCATTGTTTGACCGTGGCCACGACGGCCCAGGCCTGGATCGTTTCGTCCTCCGCGCAGGTTCGCGCGGCCTGAGACGACCCCGCCGGCGCCACAACGCCGGCCGGTAGGCAGGCCGGGCTGAACTGGCCCACAGACAATGCCTGAACGAAGAAGGCTCCGGGGATCACTCCCCGGAGCCTTTTTTACCTCGGTGGCCCTGGTGGGCCGCCCTTCAGCCCAGGCGGGCCTTCAGGTCCTTGGCGGGCTTGAACTTCACGGACTTGCTGGCCGCGATCTCCACTTCCTCGCCGGTGGCGGGGTTGCGGCCCTTGCGGGCGGCGCGCTCGCTGACGGCGAAGGAGCCGAAGCCGGCCAGACGGACCTCACGGCCTTCGCCCAGCGCATCGCCCAGGCTGGCCAGCACGGCCTTCAGCGCCGCATCGGCCTGAGTCTTGGGCAGGCTGGTGGCGGTGGCCACGGCGTCGATCAGGTCCTGGCGGCTCATCGGGCGGGTTTGGTCGCTCAAATGGATTCTCCAACTCACTAGAAGGCGCGCAGGAGAGGCACAGCGGAGGGGCCAAGGTCAAGCCGGGGGACCGCGTTTGTGATTCCATGGCCGCCCTCCAGGGCGCGAAATCGACTTTTCTTCGCCACGCAACCGTCATCGGAGCCAAACCAAGCCGTCACATACCGGCGGTATCACCCCCGGATCGCCGATAACCGAGGGGGTTCAAAGCGCGTGAGCGGCATCCGTATCCAAGCGGTCACCAAGCGCTTCGGCGCCACACAGGTGCTGCGCGGCGTCTCGCTCGACGTGGCGGCCGGGGAATTCGTGGCACTCGTCGGGCCTTCTGGCTGCGGCAAGTCCACGCTGATGCGCATCGTCGCCGGGATCGAGCAGCCCGACAGCGGCCGGATCATGATCGGCGCCGGCGACGTGACCCACCGGCGCCCCGGCGAGCGCGACGTGGCCATGGTCTTCCAGTCCTACGCCCTCTATCCGCATCTGACGGTGGCCGAGAATATCCGCGTGCCCCTGGCGCTGCGCCGGCTGAACGCCTGGCAGCGGCTGCCGCTGCTGGGCGGGCTACTGCGCGGCACCGCCGATGCCCAATACCTGATGGACCAGGATGTGCGCCGCGCCGCCGAGGCGCTGGGCCTGCGCGCGCTGCTGGACCGCCGCCCGGCGCAGCTTTCCGGCGGGCAGCGGCAGCGCGTGGCGCTGGCCCGCGCCATCGTGCGCCGCCCCAAAGCCTTCCTGATGGACGAGCCGCTCTCCAACCTCGATGCCAGCCTGCGCGTGCAGACGCGGCGGGAGATCGTGGAGATCCACCGCCAGGCCGGCGCCGCCACCCTCTATGTCACGCACGACCAGTCGGAGGCCCTGACCATGGCCGACCGCGTGGCGGTGATGCAGGGCGGCGAGTTGCTGCAGGTGGCGACGCCCGAGGCCATCTATGCCGACCCGCAGGACCTGCGCGTGGCGACCTTCATCGGCTCCCCCCGCATCAACACGCTGCCGGCCGAGACCGGCACCGATGGCATGGTGCGCGTGGCGGGACACCCCGTCGGCCTCTGGGGCGCCCGCCCCGGCCCGCTGACGCTGGCCATCCGCCCGGAGGACCTGCTGCCCGCCGGCACCGGCCTGCCCGCGCGGGCCGAGGCGCTGGAATTCCTCGGCGAAAGCCTGCTGCTGCATGCGCGGCACGAGGCCAGCGGCACTGCCCTGGTGCTGCGCCTGCCGCCCGAGATGCGCGCCGACCTGCCCACCAGCGGCAGCCTCTTCCACCTGCAATTCGACACCACCCGGGCGCTGCTCTTCGGCCCTGAGGGCCGCCGCATCGGCGCCACCGCCTTATCGGCGGAGGCCGCCCTTGTCTGAGGCCGCGCTCGCCACCCGCCGCGCCGCCGGTTGGGGAGAGGCCGCGACGGCCTGGCTGCTCTCCGCCCCGGCGGCGGCCGCTTATCTGCTGATGCTGCTGCTGCCGACGCTGGCCACCGTGGCGCTGGCCTTCACCGATTACGAGCTGGGCGCCGCGGCCATTTCCTGGGTCGGCTTCGACAACTTCGCCGAATTGCTGCGCGACGCGGGCTTCATGACCTCGCTGCGCAACACGGTGGTCTATGTCGGCCTCGTCACGCCGGGTTCCATCGCCGGCGCGCTGCTGCTGGCATTGCTGATCGAGGCCGGCACGCGCGGCCGCACCTTCTTCCGCGCTGTGTTCTTCCTGCCGGTGGTGTCGCTGACGGTGGCCATGGCCGCCGCCTGGCAATACCTGCTGCATCCCACCATCGGGCCGCTGAACGCCATGCTGCGCATGCTCGGCATGGCGGGGCCGGAATGGCTGTCCTCCAGTTCCACCGTGCTGCTGTCCCTCGCCGCCATCGGCATCTGGGAGAATCTCGGCTTCAACCTGGTGCTCTTCCTGGCGGGGCTGACCGCCATCCCGCGCGAGCTTTACGCCGCCGCCGAGGTGGATGGCGCGGGCAGCGGCTGGGAGCGCTTCCGGCTGGTCACCTGGCCGATGCTGGGGCCGACCACGCTCTTTGTGCTGACCATCACCATGATCCGCGCCGTGCGCGTCTTCGACACCGTGGCGGTGCTGACCCAGGGCGGGCCCAACAAGGCTTCCGACGTGCTGCTCTTCAGCATCTACGAGGAAGGCTTCTCTTATTTCCGCCTGGGCTATGCGGCGGCGATCACGCTGGTCTTCCTGGCCATCGTGCTGGCGCTGATGTGGCTGCAGACCCGGGTTCTCGACAAGCGGGTGCATTATGGCTGAGCGCGCGATCCCTCTGCGGCAGGACCTCCCGCGCCTGCTGCTGCTGGCCCTCGCCGGGCTGCTGATGCTGATGCCCTATATCTGGATGGCCGCCGCCAGCGTGAAGCCGCTGGACGAGATCTTCCGTGCTTCCCTCTCGCTCTTTCCCGAGCGGTTCCACGGCATCGAGAACTACGGCAAGGTCTTCGCGCGCATCCCGGTCTTCCATTACCTGTGGAACGGCATCGTGGTCTGCGGCGGCATCCTGTTCTTCCAGCTGCTCTTCGCCATTCCCGCCGGCTATGCGCTGGCGAAGCTGCGCTTCCCGGGCAAGGAACTCGCCTTCGGTGCGGTGATGCTGGGGCTGCTGGTGCCGCCGCAGGTGCAGGCGCTGCCGCTCTATGTCGCCTTCAGCGAGATGGAGCTGCTGAACACCTATACCGCGTTGATCGCGCCCTTCACCATTTCCGCCTTCGCCATCTTCCTGTTCCGCCAGTTCTTCAAGTCGCTGCCGGACGACCTGATCCACGCGGCACGGCTGGATGGCTTCAGCGAGATGGCCATCGTCTGGCGCGTCGTGCTGCCCAATGCCTGGCCCGCCGCCACCGCCTTCGCCATCTTCTCCGTTGTCGCGCACTGGAACGACCTGTTCTGGCCGCTGATCGTCGTCAATGGCGGCAGCCATGCCACGCCGGCCCTCGGCGTCATGTTCTTCCGCTCCGACGAGGCGGGCGACGACTTCGGCGCGCTGATGGCCGCCGCCGTCATCATGACGGCCCCCCTCGTCATCGCCTTCCTGCTGGCCCAGCGCCGGTTCGTCGAAGGCATCGCCACCACCGGTCTCAAAGGCTGATCCCCATGACCAAGCTGACCCGCCGCGCGGCCCTGGCCCTGCCCGCCGCCCTCGCCATGCCGGCCCTGGCCCGCGCCCAGGGCAGGACGGAGATCACCGTCCATTACGCGCAGCCCTTCATCTACAAGGACAGCTACGACGCGCTGGTGGAAGGCTTCGCGAAGCAGGAGCCCGGCATCAGGCTCAACTTCGTCACCACGCCGAATTACGAGGAAGGCGCGCAGCTCCTGCTGCGCCAAGCCGCGACGCGCCAGCTGCCGGACCTCTCCTACCAGGCCTATACGCGCCTGCGCATGTTCGCCGAGCGCGGCATCGCCCAGGACCTGACGCCGCTGCTGAAGGCCGAGGCCGCCGACCCGGCCGCCCTGGGCTACACGCCGAACCTGCTGGCGCTGTCGCAGTTCGGCGGCATCCAGGCCGGCCTCGCCTACGCCGCTTCCAATCCCGTCTGCTACTACAACGCGGATCTGGTGAGGCGCGCCGGCGGCGACCCGGAGAACTTCCCCAAGGACTGGGAAGGCGTGCTGGCGCTCGCCGCCAAGATCGATGCGCTGGGCGATGGCATCGACGGCATGTGGTTCACCTGGAGCGGCGACGACTGGATGTTCTCCGCCCTGCTCTTCGGCCATGGCGGCACCATGCTGAATGCCGATGAAAGCGATGTCGCCTTCAACGGCCCCGAGGGCATGCAGTCCCTGAAGCTGCTGGAGCGGATGGTGAAGCAGGCCGGCATGCCGAACCTGACCGCCGTGGCCGCCCGCCAGGCCTTCGCCGCCGGCAAGCTGGGCATGATCTTCCAGACCACGGCACTGGTGCGCGGCACCGTCTCCTCCGTCGGCAGCAACTTCGACCTGCGCACCACCGGCGTGCCGGTGATCGACCCGGTGAAGGGCCGCCTGCCGACCGGCGGCGCCGCCGGCATGCTGACCGCCAAGGACCCCGCCAAGCGCGAGGCCGCCTGGAAGTTCCTGCGCTATTCCACCAGCGCCGAGGGCCAAGCCATGATGGTCAAGGCCACCGGCTACCTGCCCTGCAACCAGATTTCCATCGACGACCCGCAGTACCTGGGCGCCTTCTACCGCGATAATCCGCTGTTCCTGGCTTCGGTGAAGCAGATCCCGATCTCGATCCCCTGGTACGCCTTCCCCGGCAGCAACAGCGTGCGCGTGACGCAGGTGATGGTGGATAACATGGCCCGCATCGTGGAAAGCAAGGCAACGCCGGAACAGGCGATGGCCGACATGGCGGACGGCGTGCGCAAGCTGCTGCCGCGCCGGAGCTGAATGCCATGCCCTTCCGTATCGCCCAGATCAGCGACACCCACCTGTCGGAGAAGCACCCCGGCTTCACCGCCAATTTCGACGCGCTGGCGGCACACCTGCGCGCCGCGGCGCCGGACCTCGTGGTCCATACCGGCGATGTCTCGGCGCATGGCGAACTGGCGGGGGACGACCTGCGCTTCGCCCGCCGCAAGCTGGATGCCATGGGCCTGCCCTGGCTGGCCATCCCCGGCAACCACGATGTCGGCAACGACCCCGGCCTGGGTGACACGCCCGCCGATGCCGAACGCCTCGCGCGTTGGGAAGACGCCATGGGCGCCGACCGCTTTGTGTTCGATGTGCCCGGCTGGCGGTTGATCGGCCTGGATACGCTGATCACCACCAGCGGCCTGCCGGAAGCCGAGGCGCAGATGGAGATGCTGGCCGAGGCGCTGGCGGATGCCGGCGAACGCGCCGTGGCGCTCTTCCTGCACAAGCCGCTCTGCGAGGAGGCGATGGCTGAGGAGGTGATCACCTACTGGTCCGTGCAGCCCGGCCCGCGCCGCCGCATCCTGGACCTGCTGCGTGCCTGCCCGCCGGCCTTCATCGCCTCCGGCCATGTGCACCAGTGGCGCGACCGGGGCGTGGTGGAAGGGCTGCGGCAGATCTGGGCGCCCGCCGCCGCCTTCGTCGTGGGCGACACCTGGCAGCACCGCGCGCCGGGCGCCGAGAAGCCAGTGGGCTATGTGGAGCATGTGCTGCACGAGGACGGCCGCCACGAATGCCGACTGGTGCGGCCCGCCGGCCTGCAATGCCATGACCTGGGCCTGCTGCCCGGGATCTATGCGCCGATGCGGCCGCTGGAAGCGGCGGAGTAGGAAGCCGGGGGAAGGAATTCCCCCGGCACCCCCAACTTCTTCTGCCGGCCAGGCGCCGTGCTGGCCGGCACGGCGCCTTTGCCTGCCCGCCATCCGCCGCCTTAGCGGTAGATGAGGATATACCGCATGGTGAAGGTCATGGTCATGGTGTCGCCCTCCATGTCCGGCGTGAAGGGCGGCACGCGCTGGTCCCGGAAGATGGATTGCAGCGCGAGGTCCAGGATGCGGGAGCCCGAGCGCCCGACCAGTTCCACCGAGCGCACCCGCCCGCTGCGGTCGATGGTCAGTCGCACGCGGCTATTGCCGTCCTCCCCGTTCATCGCCGCCTGTTGCGGGTAGAAGGAGCGCGCGCGCACCCAGTCCAGGAAGGCGCCGCGCCAGCTTCCGGTCGGCTGGGCACCCTCGACGGAGCCGATATTGCCGTTGGAATCGGCCTGTGCCGAGCGGCGGCGCTGCTGCGGCACATTGCCCATGGACAGATCCAGGCTGCCCGGCGGCCGCGCCTGGCGCGGGCTGCCGCCACGCGGCGGCGGGGCCATGGCGATCGGCCCCTGCCGCGACAGGTCCAGCGTTCCGGCAAAGGGCGAGGCCGGCGCCGGGCGCGGACGGGCCGGTGCCTCGGAGGGCGGCGGCGGCACGGCCTGGGGCGGCGCCGGCGGCGGGGGCGGCAGCGCCTGCTCCGGCAGGGGCGGCTCCGGCGGAGGCTCCACCGGCGCCGGCTGTTCCACGGGCGGGGCAGGCAGCGGCACCGGGGCGGCGGGCGGCGCGGGCGCGGGCTCCGGCAATGGCGGCGGCGCTTCCGCCACTGGGCCGGGCGGCAGCGGCGCGGGCAGGCTGGGCGGCTCCGGCGTCGGCGGCAGGTCGGGCAGCACCGGCAGCGGAGGCACCGACTCCGGGTCGCCAGGGGCGCTCTGCATCGTCTCGGGCTGCGGCAGGGGCGGGCCGCCGGCACCGCTTTCGAAGACCACCGGCACCTCGGTGCCGGAACTGGCTTCGCCCAGCTCCTTCTTGGGCGGCATCAGCAGCAACAGCGCCGCTACCAGGGCATGCAGCAGGGCGGAACCGCCGATCCACCACCACAGCCGCGTGCGCCGCCGGGACGGCCGCCAGGATGGGCTGGCGGGGGGCGCGGCAGGCTTCGGCGGTGGCGGGGCGATATGCAGGGTGGGTCCTCGGGCGGTCTCGGCTGCATCCCTAGCACAGCCGGCCGACGGCTGCGCCGGGGGTGGCCGGGCACAATGGTATCATCCTGTTTCATCATCCTGTCTCGGCCGGGCCCTTCCTGCTAAAGGCCGGGCATGACCGTGCTCGCCATCCGTGACCTGACCATCCGCATCGCCGGCCGCCCGCTGCTGGAAGGCGCGGAGCTGATGGTGGACCCTGGCCGCAAGATCGGCCTGGTGGGGCGCAACGGCGCCGGCAAATCCACCCTGCTGCGCGCCATCACCGGCCAGCTCCAGCCCGATGGCGGCGAGATCCGCCTCGCTGCCCGCGCGCGCATGACCCATGTGGCGCAGGAAGCCCCCGGTGGTCCGCAGAACCTGCTGGACACGGTGCTGGAGGCCGATACCGAACGCGCCGCCCTGCTGACCGAGCTGGAAACCGCCACCGATCCCGCCCGCATCGGCGAGATCCATGACCGCCTGATCGCCATCCGTGCCGACAGCGCCCCTTCCCGCGCCGCCACGGTGCTGGCGGGCCTGGGCTTCGACGCGGCCGCCCAGGCGCGGCCGGTGGGCGAATATTCCGGCGGCTGGCGCATGCGCGTGGCGCTCGCCCGCGCGCTGTTCCTGGAACCCGACCTGCTGCTGCTGGACGAACCCACCAACCACCTGGACCTGGAAGCCACCATCTGGCTGGAAGGCTGGCTGGCGCGCTTCCCCGGCGCTGCCATCGTGGTCAGCCATGACCGCGGGCTGCTGGAGCGCGGGGTGGACGGCATCGCCCACCTGGATAAGCAGAAGATCACCTTCTACCCCGGCGCCTACGACAACTTCGTCCGTATCCGCACCGAGCGCGCCGCCCAGCAACTGGCGCAGAACGAGAAGATCGCGGCCCAGCGCGCCCATATGCAGTCCTTCGTGGACCGCTTCCGCGCCAAGGCCACCAAGGCCCGGCAGGCGCAGTCCCGCCTGAAGGCACTCGAAAAGCTGCCGGCCATCGAATCGGTGGTGGAGGACGCCCCCACCCGCTTCGCCTTCCCCGAGCCCACGGAACTGGCGCCGCCCATCGTCGCCCTTTCCCGCGCCGATGTCGGCTATGACGGCCGCGCCATCCTGCACGGTCTGGACCTGCGGCTGGACCAGGAAGACCGCATCGCCCTGCTGGGCGCCAACGGCAACGGCAAGTCCACGCTGGCGAAACTGCTGGCCGGGCGGCTGGAGCCGATGCGGGGCGAGATCCACCGCGACCGTCGCCTGAAGGTGGGCTATTTCGCCCAGCACCAGGCGGAGGAGCTGGACCTTTCCGGCACCCCCCTCTCCCACATGCAGAACGCGCTGGGCGCCAAGGCCACCGAGACGCAGTGCCGCGCCCAGCTCGCCCGTTTCGGCCTGGACGAGGAGCGGGCGACCACGAAGATCGGCTCCCTCTCAGGCGGCGAGAAGGCGCGGCTGCTGCTGGCCCTCTGCACGCGCGACGCCCCGCACCTGCTGATCCTCGACGAACCGACCAACCACCTCGACATCGATGCGCGCGAGGCCCTGGTGAAGGCGCTGGCGGATTTCGGCGGCGCGGTGGTGCTGATCACCCACGACCCGCATCTGGTGACGCTGGCCGCCGACCGGCTCTGGCTGGTGCATGAGGGCCGCGTCACGCCCTTCGACGGCGACTTGGACGACTACCGTTCCCTGCTGGCCGAGCGCGCCCGCGCCGCCCGTGGCCCCCAGGCCGACGCCGCCCCCACCCGCCGCGACGAGCGGCGGGAGCGCGCCGAGAACCGCCAGGCCCTGGCCCCCCTGCGCCAGCGCGTGACGAAGATCGAGGCCGAGATGGCCAAGCTTCAGAAGGAATCCGCCCTGCTGGAGAAGAAGCTGGGCGACCCCACCACCTATGCCCGCTTCAAGCCCGAGGACATCGCCTGGGCCACGCAGCGCCAGGGCGCCATTGCCAAGCAGGTGGCCGCGCTGGAGGAGGAATGGCTGGAACTGCAGGAAAAGCTGGAAACCGCCTGAGCCTCGCCGCACCCACCGCATCGGGGTAACCTTCCTCCCCAGAACACCGGGAAGGAAACCCATGCCCAAGAGCAATGCCATGCGCCTCGTCGTCCTGCCGGGCGACGGCATCGGGCCGGAGATCACCGCCGCCACCGTGGCGGTGCTGGAGGCGGTCTCCGACCGCTTCGGCCTCGGGCTGGCGCTGGAGCATGAGCTGGCCGGGCATGAGAGCCTGAAGCGCTACGGCACCACCCTGCGCCCCGAGCTGCTGGAAAAGGTCCGGGCCGCCGACGGGCTGGTGATGGGCCCGATGTCCACCTTCGATTACCTCGATGAATCGAAGGGCGGCATCAACCCTTCGATGTTCTTCCGCAAGAAGCTGGACCTTTTTGCAAACATCCGCCCCGCCCGCACCTATCCCGGCGTGAAGCACCCCGCCGTCGCCGAATTCGACCTGGTGGTGGTGCGCGAGAATACCGAAGGCTTCTACGCCGACCGCAACATGGAATCCGGCGGCAGCGAGATGCTGGTGACGCCGGATGTCTGCGTCTCCCTCCGCCGCATCACGCGCGAATGCTGCAACCGCATCGCCCGCAGCGCCTTCCGCGTGGCCATGACACGCCGCAAGCGCGTGCATGCCGTGCACAAGGCGAACGTGCTCAAGATCGGCGACGGCATGTTCCTGGAGGAATGCCGCAAGGTCGCCGCCGAATTTCCCGAGGTGACTATGGACGAATACATTGTGGACGCCATGGCCGCCCACCTCGTCCGCGCGCCGCAGAAGTTCGACGTGCTTGTCACCACCAACATGTTCGGCGACATCCTCTCGGACCTCACCGCCGAACTCTCCGGCTCCATCGGCCTCGGCGGCTCGGTGAATGCCGGCACGCGCTATGCCATGGCGCAGGCGGCGCATGGTTCCGCGCCCGATATCGCCGGGCAGGACGTGGCCAATCCCTTCTCGCTGATCCTCTCCACCGCGCAGCTGCTGGACTGGCATGCGGAGCGCCTGGGCAGCACGAATTTCGCCGCCGCCGCGCGGGCCATCGAGGTCGCGGTGGCCGATGCCGTCGCGGCAGGTGAGACCACGGTGGATATCGGCGGGCGCCTGGGCACCGCAGCCACGGGCAAAGCCGTGGTCGCGCGGCTTTAAGGAAGCGCGGGGGAAGGAATTCCCCCGCACCCCCATCTTTCGTTTTCGAGTCCGCCAGCAGGGCGGACCGGCGCTTGAACCTGAAGAAAGAAGAAGGGGTTTGGGGAATTCATTCCCCAACCTTCCTTACCCCGCCAGCGCCGTGCGCCCGCGCCGCTGCTGCCGCAGCACATCCTCGATCCAGTTGTCCAGCCGCGCCGTCTCGGCTTCCGCCCGCTCGAAATCCGGGTAGGCCATGGGGAAGCGCAGCGCCAGCCAGCGCCAGGCGACGAGGCGCTTGTGCACCTTCTCGCCACGCTGCAGTTCCTCGCCCGTCGCCTGGTCCGGCGCCGGCAGGCGGCCGGCGGAGGGCGGCACCACGGCGCGGCCGGCGGCATGGTCCACCGCCCAGCGCGCCAGGCGCTGGATGCCGTTGTCCCGCTCATCCACCGGGCAGAGGGCGTAGGTCCAGCGGTCCATCAGCGACAGGCCGACGCCATCGATGGCAGAGGCGATGGCCTGAGTCTGCGTCATGTCGGCCAGGCGGTAGTTCGGGTCGTCCAGCCGCAGCACCGCGCGCTTGATGCGCGCCAGCACGCCGAAGAGGCTGTCGGAGCCGATCTCATTGGCGACCGCGCGGACGATATCGGCATCCGGCTGCACCTGCGGGCGCAGTTCCTCCGGCGGGGCCGGCGGGCTGTGCAGCAGGTGGCGCACGAAGTCGGGGCTGCCGGCGCCGGCCAGCACGGCCACCACGCCTTCCTCATACTTGCCGAAGCGGCCGGCGCGGCCGCCGATCTGCTTGATCTCCTGCGCGTTCAGGTCGCGCCGGCCCTCGCCGTCGAATTTCTTCAGCGTGGAGAAGATGATGCGGCGGATCGGCAGGTTGAGGCCCATGCCGATGGCATCCGTCGCCACCACGATATCGGCCTCGCCATTGCGGAAGCGGGCGGCCTCGGCGCGGCGCACCTCGGGGGAGAGCGCGCCGTAGATCACCGCCACGCGCCGGCCGCGCCGCACCAGCTCGGCCCGCAGGTCCAGCACGTCGCGGCGGGAGAAGGCGATCAGCGCGTCGCCCGGGCGCAGTTCGGAAAGCCCCACCGGGTTGGTGGCGGCGCGCAGCGGGCCCTTGCGCTCCAGCGAGACTTTTTCGACCTCATCGCCGCAAAGCTGGGCGATGCGCTCCACCATCGGGACGCATTCGGGGGCGCCAAGAACAAAAACCTCGCGCGCCGGCACGCCCATGATGGCGGCGGTCCAGGCGGCGCCGCGGTCGCGGTCGTGCAGCAGCTGCGCCTCGTCCACGATGGCGACATCGACGGGGTTGTGCAGCGGGCACATCTCCACCGTGGCGGCCAAGTGGCGGCTGCCGGGGATGGTGATGCGCTCCTCGCCCGTGGCCAGCGAGGCATCGACGCCACGCTGCCCCAGCGCCTCGCGGAACTCATGCGCCAGCAGGCGGAGCGGGGCGAGCGCGTAGCCGTTCTCGGCACTGGCCAGTCGGTCCAGCGCGGTATGGCTCTTGCCGCTGTTGGTGGGGCCGGTGACCAGCGTGATGCGCCGCTTCAGCGCCCGCGCGGTGGCGAAGTGGGCCGCATAGCGGTCCAGCGCCGCGACGCGCGCGATGGCGGCATTGCCGACGCGGGTCAGCGGGGTGGGCGCGTCCCGCTTGGCGCCCCGGGCATCGGCGGCATCCTGCTCCACCCGGCGCCAGCCGGCGACCTCGCCCTTGAGCGGGATGATCTCGGCCGGGTCGAATTCCCAGCGCTCCCGCCCGCCGCGCTCGCGCTGCTTGCGCGCCACCGGCAGCAGGCCGGCGCCGGCCCAGCGCAGCGCCTCCTTGGGCGTGCAGCCCAGCAGGCCGGGGATGCCCTCGATGCCGACGAGGCTCTTTTCCCAGGCCTTCAGCCGCGCCACTTCCTCGCGCCGGCGGGCACGGGCGGCCTGCTCGGCGGAGCGCAGCTCGGCACGGCGGCGGTCCTCGGCGCGGATGGCGGCGGCCACGAAGCCGGCGGTGGCCGCGCGGTCCATGCCATGCGCATGGGCCACCTGCTGCGCCAGGGTGGCGTGGCGGTCGGCCGGCAGCATGTGGCCGGTGGCTTCCAGCAGCTCGGAGGAAATGGCGTCCAGCGCCGCCTCCGGCGTGGCGCCGGCGGCGCGCAGCCGGGCGGCGATCACCTCGCGCAGTTCCTCGCGCAGCCCCTCTTCACCGATCTCGGGGTCGGTCACGCGGCCGGCGGCGGCCTCGGCATCGGCGCGGCGCACCCAGCTTTCGCCGAAGCGGTTCGCGAGGTCCAGCAACCGGCCGGTCCAGGCCTTGCGGCGAACCTGGCACAGGGCTTCCGCCACCGCCTCTTGATCGGCCGGCATGCGGCGGGAGACGAGCCGCACCAGTTGCGGCATCTCCCGCTGCTCGACCCGAAGCCCTGCCGCCGCGATGGCGGCCTCGGCCGGGTTGGCCAGGGATTCGGTCGTGTAATCGTCCAAACTCTCATCCTCCAGGCGCGGGCCGGAGGCGGCGCGCCGTGCGTCTATCAGTAGGTCTGCCGTAAACGGGAAACGGGGCGAGTGGCTGCATCGCGCCACCGCTGCGAAAGGCCACCAAAGGGTGGCCGCCGCGTCATCGCACCGCTTTTACAACAAATAGGCATGCCGTCCAGAAATTCACGTCCGCGAATGGCGGGGTTGCGCCCGCGCCGGGGCTAGCGGCGGAAGCGGGCCCAGAGGCCCAGGGCCAAGTCCACCGGCAGGGCGGCTCCTTCCCGTGCCCGCCACCACCAGCGGTCCCGCCATTCCATCGCGGCCTCGGGCGGCGGGGCGGCGCGGGCGGGCAGGCCCATCAGCCGCAGCAGCATCACGCAGCGCGGCAGGTGGTAGCCGCTGCTGGCGGCCCAGACCGGCCCCCGGTGTCCCCGCAGCAGCGCGGCGCAGGCGCGGGCGGAGGAGAGCGTATCCACCGCCGTGGGCTCCTGCCGGATGGAATCCGCCGGCACGCCCAGGTCCTGCAGCAGCCGCGCCATGACCACCGACTCGGGCGGGCCGTGCCGGCCCTGGCCGCCGGTCGGCATGTAGAGCGGGTCTTGCAGCGCCTCGCCGAAGCGCACCGCCGCCTGCACCCGGCGGCGCAGCGTCAGGCTGGGGCCGCCATCGGGGCGCACGGCGGCCCCGAAGATGATGATGACAGGCCGCTGCTCCAGCCCGGGGTCGCTCAAGCGGGCGCGGCCAGCAGCAGGCGGTTGAAGGGCTCCAGCGCCGCCCGCAGCGCCGCGAAGTCCCGCAGGAAGGCTTCCTGCGTGACGCCATTGGCCGCCAGCGCCTCCCCGATCGCGCCGATGCTGCGGCGCCCGTCGATGCGGGAGAGGATGGCCGAGGCCAGCCGGGGCATGGGCACGCCCAGGCGGATGTCATCGAAGGCGATGCGCAGCATGCCATCCGCCGGGATGCCCTTGGCCAGCATGGCGCCGTCGATTTCCCGCAGCACGGGCACGGAGGCGAGGTCGTCCCAGGCCGGCTGCGGCGGCGCCTCGCCCGCGCGGGTGCAGTAGGCGATATGGATGCCCATGTTGCCGGTGATGGATTCCGCCAGCGCCGCCCGCTGCACCGGGGTCATGCCCGCCGTGCGGGCGCGCAGGCGCGGGTCCGGCAGGTAGCGGTCGGGGTCGTAGCGGCCGGGCTCCAGGAAGCAGCGCAGTTGCAGCCCGGCGCCCTCGATCAGCGCCGCCAACTGCGGCACCGTGAAGGCCACGTCGCGCGGGTTCAGCAGCAGGTCGTAGAGCCCGGCATCGCCGCCGCGGATGTGGTCGTCGATCCAGGGGTTGCGGCGCAGCCAGGCGGTTTCCGGCAGGTGCTTCCAGAGACGCTTGGCCACTTCCACCCGCTCCGGCGGCGCCTCGGTATCCGGGGCCAGCTGGCGCAGCGCGTCCTGCAGCATATAGACGCCGGTGCGGCCATGCGGGGCATAGACCATCAACCCGATGCCGCCGTCCGGCGCCAGCGCCCCGGCCAGGGCACTGAGCCCCGCCGCCGGGTCCGGCAGGTGGTGCAGCACGCCGCAGCAGTCGATGTAGTCGAACGCGCCCAGCCCCGCCGTCGGCAGGTCCAGCAGAGAGCCGGAGATGAAGCGGATATTGGAGAGGCCGCGCACGGCGGCGCGCTCCTCCGCCACCTTGCGGGCGGCGGCGGAGCGGTCGAGCCAGGTCACCTCCCCCGGCCTTCCGGCGCTGGCCAGTTGCTGCGCCAGCATCATGGTGCCGTCGCCGCTGCCGCCGCCGGCCATCAGCGCCCGCAGGGGCTGCGATGCGGGGCGGCGGGCCCCGAAGACCCAGTGGTCGATTTCCAGCAGATGGCTGGGGCTGCCGACGATCAGCCGCTTCGCCTCGTCCCGCGGCTGGCGGGCGGGATAGGGATAGGCCTCGTATTGCGCGGCGAGGCGGGAATCGGTCGCATCCTGCATGGCGGCAGGGATAAGCGAAGCCCGGCCGCCGCGCCAGCGAGGCTTTTACGGCGGGCATGGCACCCCCATCTGGCGGAGATGCCATCCATGTCCACGCTGTCCCGAATCGTCCTGGTGCTGCTGGTGATCAGCGCCCTGGTGCAGATCCTGCGCTACGCCTGGGGCTGAGCCAGGGCCTCAGTTGAGGCCGCGCAGCTCCTCCAGCGTCATCAGGTCCGCGTATTTCTGGCCCATGTCGAAGAGGTTCGCCTCATGCGGGCCCAGGGCGCGGTCGCCGACGCAATCCGTCATCACCACGGTGCGGAAACTGTGGCTGCAGGAATCCACCACCGTGGCGCGCACGCAGCCGGAGGTGGTGCAGCCCGCCACCAGCACCGTATCCACCCGGCGGAAGGCCAGCCAGCCAGCCAGATCGGTGCCGAAGAAGGCGCTGGCATTGCGCTTGCGGACCACCAGCTCACCCTTCTCCGGCGTCAGTTCCGGCACGATCTGGGACAGCGGGCTGGTTTCGGTCAGGTTCAGCAGCGGCGGCATCTTGGTGGCGAAGGCGCCGGCATCGGAACCGTCATCGGCATAGACCACGCGGGTATGGGCCACGGGCCAACCGCGCGCGCGGGCCAGGGCCAGCAGTTCCACGGTCTTCTCGATGGCGGCGTCGATATTGCCGCCGCCGAAATGTGCCGGGTCGGTGAAGCCCTTCACGAAATCCACCACCACCACGGCGGGCGCCACGCCCAGGCCGAGCTTCTTGCCGAAGCCCTGGCGCTGATAGATATCCAGATCGTCACTCATGCTGCGGTCCCTGTTCCGGCCTCGTCACACCGCAACACGATGCCGGGCTATGCCGGCCGCACCAAGAGCATGGCGCCGGATTCTTTGCGGATTCCGGCGCGGGCCTCAGGCCACACGCGCCACCAGCAGCCTGGCGAGCCGGTCGAATTCCGCGACGCTCAACGTCTCGGCCCGCCGCGTGGGCTCGATGCCGCCGGCGGACAGCAGCGCATCCGACTCGCCCAGCGACTTCAGGCTGGAGCGCAGCATCTTGCGGCGCTGGCCGAAGGCGGCGGCGGTCAGGCGCTCCATGGCCGCCAGCAGTTCCGGCCCCGGGTCCTCCGCATGCGGCACCAGATGCACCACGGCGGACCAGACCTTGGGCGGCGGGCTGAAGGCGCCGGGCGGCAGGCGCATCGCCATGCGGCAGGAACAGCGCCATTGGGAGAGCACGGAAAGCCGGCCATAGGCGTCAGTGTCCGGCGCAGCGCAGATCCGCTCGGCCACCTCCTGCTGGAACATCAGGGTCAGGCTCTCGAAGAGCGCGGCCTGCTTCAGCCAGCCGATCAGCAGCGGCGTGCCGACGTTATAGGGCAGGTTGGCCACCACGCGGCGCGGCGACTCGGGCAGCAGCGCCAGGGTATCGGCCTTCATGGCGTCACCCTCCACCACCGTCAGGCGGCCGGGATAGGCCTGGGCCAGTTCCTCCTGCGCCGCGATGGCACGGCGGTCCAGCTCCACCGCCACCACGCGGGCGGCGGGGCTTTCCAGCAGCGCGCGGGTCAGGCCGCCAGGGCCGGGCCCGACCTCCAGCACCACGCGCCCATCCAGCGGCGCGGCAATGGCGGCGATGCGGGCGCAGACATGCGGGTCCAGCAGGAAGTGCTGGCCCAGCGACTTGCGCGCCGCCAGACCATGCTTGGCGACGGTGTCCCGCAGATCCGGCAGCACCGGCATGGCGGGGGCCGTCAGCTCCGCTGCTCGATCGTGGCGCGGCGGCGCAGGTCGCGCTGCAGCTGGCGGGAGATCAGTTCCACCCGGTCGCGCAGGATCTGGCTGCGCGCCTGGTCCGGCGTCAGCTCGGCCAGGTTGCGGGCTTCCTTGGTGCAGACCGCGATCACCATCACGCCTTCCGGGGTGATGATGGGCTGGCTGCCCCGGCCCAGCGGCAGGGCGGCGATCAGGTCGCGCAACTGCGGCGGCTGCATGGTGTCCAGCCGCACCGCGCCGGGGTCGGCCGGGCGGCTGCCATTGCGGCCGGCGGCCTCGACGGTGGCGCAGCTCTTGTCCTGCAGGGTGCGGGCCCGCTCCACCGCGTCGCGCTGCTGCTGCGTCGGGTTCTGCGGGTCCAGGGCGCTGGTGAAGGGGTAGAAGGCCTGGCGCAGCGTCACCAGGGTCGCCATCTCCCGCCCCGTCTCGCGCTTCTGGCGCAGCGCGACGATCTGGAAGCCGCCGGGCACGCGCGTGGGATTGGCGATGGCGCCCTGCGGCATGCGCTGCAGCAGGCTGGCCACGGCCGGGTCGAATTCATCCGGCCGCACCCAGCCCATGTCGCCGCCCTGCAGCGCCGTCTGGCTCTGGCTGAACTGCGTGGCGGCCGCCGGGAAGGGCACGCCGCGCCGCAGCTGGCCCACCACGTCATCCACGAAGCGCCGCACCTCGGGCTCCGAGCCGGGCTCGTCCACCGGGATGAAGATCTCGGAGACCAGGTATTCCGGCTCTCCGGTGCGCGCCTTGTGGGCGGCGACGAAGTCATCGACCTCACGCGGCGTGATCTCGCCCTGGGCGCCCAGCATGGCGCGCAGCAGGCGCGACCAGCCGATCTGGGCCCGGATCTGGTCGTACAGCGCGCGCGGCTCGACGCCGGAGGCGCGGAGCTGCGCCGCCAGACCGCCCTGCGGCAGCCCGTTGCGGCTCTCGATGTCGCGCACCGCCTCACCCACCTCGTCGTCACCGACGAGGATGCGGCGGCGCTGCACCTCCTGCATCCGCAGCCGCTCGTCGATCAGCAGGCGCGTGACCTGCGGCGTCAGGCGGGCCAGCACCTCGCTATTCGCCCCCATGCCGCTGTTGAGCGCGAAGAGGCGGGCGCGGTTGGTGATCTCGTTGGCGGTGACGACATCGCCATTGACCACCGCGATGATGCGGTTGGTCTGCGCCACGGCCTGCCCTGCTTCTGGCCAGGCCATGGGCGCCAGCACCGCCGGGCCAGCCAGCAGGAGGGCCAGCGGCAGGACACGGCTGGCGCCGCGGAGGAGGCGCCGCATGGAAGGGCGGGGGGAGGTGGTGGCACGCATGAGGGTTTCCTAGCGCAGATCGCGCGGCGGCGAAATCACATGGCGTTTCGGGAAGTGTCCCGGCAGGGGGGAGGCTGCCCTCCCCCGCGCGGGGGTCAGATGGCCCGGAAGCCGAAATCGCCGATCGTCTTGAAGCCGATCCGGAAGAGCAGCGTCTCGCCCGAAGGGTAATAGTTGTTGATGTCGGACTGCTCCGCCCAGTCACGCTGATAGCTGGCGTTGAAGACCAGGCACTCATCCTCATAGGTCAGGTTGACGCCGGCGGCGACCGGCCTGTCCCGCTGGATGTCGTAGCGGCCAAAGGCGCCGGCCCGCCAGTAAGTGCCCAGGCGGGCGCTGACGCCGCCGCCGACCTCGTTCCGGTCCTGCCGCGGCGTCAGGATCAGCGCCGGGTTGGGTGTGGTGAAGAGATAGGTGGCGGAGACGCTGATCGGCCCCAGGCCGACCCGCGCGATCGTCTCGGTCAGGCGGTTGCTCAGGGTATCCTTGTCCAAGCGGGCGCGGGCCAGCACGTCGAGCCAGGGCACCGGGGAGAGCCGCAGCCGCCCGACCCAGTCGGAGGCGCGGTCCTCGACGCCGGAGCCCTTGTAGAAGACATCCTCCTCGCTGGCGCGGAAGGAACGGCCCACCAGTGCCTCGGCCTGCCCGCCATTGGGGAAGAACCAGGCGCCGCGCATGGCCGCGTCGATGCGGGTGCCGCCTTCCTGCCGGTCCCGCCCGGTGAAGCGGTTCAGGGCGAAGAGATTGGCATCGGTGAACTCGAAGGCGATGCTGTCTTCGTTGGGGATATTGGTCTGGCGGCCGGTGCTCGGGCCGGTGACCAGCTGCACATGCGGCTCCAGGAGCTGGCTGCCATATTCCCCGGCGCTGCGCACGAAAGGCATGCGCCAGTCCAGGGCGACGCGGAGATTGCCGTTGCCGGTGGTGATGCTGTTCCGGTCCGCGAAGTTCGGCGCCTGGTCCAGATGATCGGCCGAGATGCCATAGAGGTCCATCTGGCTGCGCAGGGTCCAGATGCCGCCGAAGCGGTCCAGCTTCGGCAGGTTGTAGGTGGCGCGGGAGGTCAGGCGGCGGGTGTCGGTGCCCTCGTCGCGGAAGACCACGAAGGCGCCGGCATCGAGCGTCAGGTAGCCGCCCAGCGAATCGCGCGGATAGGCGTATTCGGCATAGGCATTCGGCAGCACCAGCGGGATGACCGCCTTGTCGTCGACATCGTTCAGGCTCTGGTAGGCGCGGGCATCGACGCGGGCATAGCCCTCGCTGCCCCAGAAGCCTTCCAGATAGACATCCGAGGTCAGCACGCGCGGCGCGCTGTAGCGCCAAGCGCGCAGATAGGCCTGGCTGCTGGCGCGGTTCAGGTTGAAGCCGGTGCGCCAGTGCTCATCCAGCGCGAACTGGCCGCTGCTGTAGATATGGGCGCCGAGGCCCTTGTCGTTCTCGGCGATATTGCCGCCGGAGAGGTTGCCGGCGGAGGCGGAGAGATTGAGCGTGCCGCTGTTGAAGCGCCGCCGGTAGTCCAGCCCCAGCCCCGGATATTCCTGGGTGGCGAAGGTCGGCCGCAGCGTCATGTCCTGGCTGCCGTCGATCGCCCAGTAATAAGGGATCTGCACGAAGGGGCCGAGGAAGGTGCTGTTGCCCAGGATCGGCGTCAGGAAACCCGACTGGCGCGGCACCGAGGGGTCGGGATGCGACAGATAAGGCGTGTAGAGCACCGGCCAGCCGCCCATCTCGAGCGTGGCGTCGCGGTAGCGCAGCCGCTGCTCTTCCTTATCATGGGTGGCGATGCGGGCGCGCACCTGCCAGAGCGGCGGCGCGGTGGGATCGTCGGCGCAAAGGTCGCAGGAGGAATAAACCACCCGCGCCATGTCCACGATATTGCCGTTGGTGCGGGTGGCGCCGGTGGCCGCCAGCTTGCCGTTCTGCGCCAGCCGGGCCCGCAGCCCCTCCACCACGCCGTTGCGCATGTCGCCGGTCAGCTCGGCGCGGTTGGCGAAGGTCACCTGCCCGTCCGGCTCCAGCAGCTGCACATTGCCTTCGGCGACGGCGACGCCGGTCTCGCGGTTATAGGTGAAGGTATCGGCGCGCAGGATGCGCTCGTTCTGCCAGGCCTCCACCTTGCCGCGGGCGGTCACCAGGTTCTTGTCCTGGTCGTATTCCACCTCGTCGGCCGTGAAGGTCACGGGCGATTCGCGGTCATTGGCGGGGGCCGGTGCCGGCGCGGCGGCGGCCGTGGGCGGCGCCGTGCCGGGGATGGCGGGCGTGGAAAGCTCGCCCCCCGCCGGCGTGCCGGAGCCGCTGCCCGGGTTGGCGACGCCCAGGTCCTGGGTCGCGCCCCCGCCCAGGGCGCCGGTGCCCAGCCCCACCCCGGCGCCCGAGGCGCCCGAGGCGCCGGAGCCCAGCGTCGATTGGGCAAAAGCGCCGCCCGGCAACAGGAGGGCCGGCCAAAGCGCGGCGCCTCCCAGCAGAACGGCGCGCCAATGCGGCCCGCGCCGGGCGTGGCGCCGCGTGGTGATCCCGGCCGGAAGGTTCCCGGCGCCGTGCGTGGCTCGGTGCATGGCCCCTGAATAGCCCGTTACCGGGACGGCGACGAGAGGGCGCTTAGGGCCTGTCATGTTTCAGCCTGGCGACGCGACATCATGGCCACGCCACCGCCCGATCACTTTCCCGTCACGCCCAGGCTTGCAAGCCTGGGCTCAGCCGTCTTCCAGATGCAGCAGCAGCGCCAGCGCCAGCATCAGACCGGCCAGCGAGGGCACCCAGGCCGCCAGCTCCACCGGCAGGTTGCCGGCCTGGCCGAATTCCTCCGCCACCTTGTCCAGCAGGAACAGCGAGAAGCCGGCGGCGACGCCGAGGCCCAGCGTGCGCGCCACGTCGCCCCGCCGCGACTGCCGCATGGAGAAGCCCGCCGCCATCAGCGCCATGGCAGCCGAGAGCAGCGGCAGGGAGAGCAGCGAATGGAAGTGCAGCCGGTGCCGGATGGCCGAGAAACCGGAGCTTTCCAGCACCTGGATGAATTCCGGCAGGGCCCAGAAGGACAGGGTATCGGGGCTGGCGAAGCTTTCCTCGATGCGGTCCGCGGTGAGCGTCGTCGGCACCACCAGCATCGCCGGCGCGCCGGGCTGGCGGTTGGCGCCGAAGGTCACGGCATTCTCCAGCGTCCAGGCGCCCTCGGCCAGCCGGGCGGCGGGGGCCTCCACCCGCTCCAGCGGCCGGTCGGTGGGGGAAAGGCGCCAGAGCGAGACATCGCGCAGCAGGAAGCTGCCGCGCCCCAGTTCCGGCCGCCCGGCCATGATGATGGTGCCGCCGGGGTCCAGCCCCACATCCGCCTGCCGCAGCCAGAGCCGCCCGCCCGAGAGCATGGCGGGGCCGGAGGCATTGCGCAGATAGGTGGCGTCCAGCCGCTCGGCCCGGGAGAACATGGCGGCCGAGAGTGGCGAGACCACGGTGATGGAGAGCACGCCGAGGCAGACCGCCACCAGCACCGGCCCCGCCAGGAAGCCCCAGGCCGAGACTCCCGCCGCCCGCGCCACCACCAGTTCGGAGGACCGGGCGAGGCGCCAGAAGGCGATGATGCCGCCCAGCAGGATGCCGAAGGGCAGGATCTGCAGCATCACATAGGGCAGCCGCAGCCCGGCGATGGTCAGCACCAGCCCGAAGCCGGCATCGGCGCGGGTGGCGGCACGGCGCAGCAGCTCGATGAAGTCGAACAGCGCCACGAGCCCGGTCAGCGCCAGGATCATGATGATGGCCATGGTGGCGAAGCGGCGCGCCACATAGGCCGAAAGGGTCAGGGCAAAGGGCATGGGGCGCTCAGGACAGGCGTGGGCCGGGCGCGTTGCCCAGGGAAGGTTCCTCGCCGCCCAGCTCCGGCGGCAGGCGCGGCCGCCGCCGGGGCAGGCCGGGCGAGCCCAGCAGCACCCAGAGCGCGCCGATCGCCGGCAGCACCACCTGCAGCCAGATCAACGGAATGAACATGTTGTCGCGTGCCGCCGCATTGCCCGCCGCCAGCCCAAGGGCCAGCAGCGTCACCACGATGCCGACGCCGATGGCCGCCGGGCGCGAGTCGCCATGGCGGCGGAAGGCGGAGGAAAGCGCTGTGGCCAGGGCCACCAGCGCATAGGCCAGGGCGGTGAAGGGCGAGGAGAGGCGCTGATGCGCCTCGGCGCGGAACTTGCGGAGGTCGCGCTCGGGCAGGTTCTCGGCCGGGTCGGGGTGCAGCAGCTCGCCCACGAAGCGCTCCCGCGAGTCGCGGTTGCGGCTGGCCTCCTGCTGGGAGCGGGAGGAGGCGGCGAGGTCGAGGCTGTTTTCCTCGAAGGTCAGCACGGACAGCCGCGGGCCTGGGCTGGGCGCGCCGGGCGGCGACTGCTCCATGGTCTGGCGCACGCCGTTCTGCAGCGTCACGCGCGGGCCGCGCGGGGTGGAGACCAGCCGGCCGCGCTCCGCCATGATGGTCACGGGGGCGGCGGGGTTGCGCTGGTCATGCACCATGATGCCGTAGAGGGTGCCGTCCGGGTCCCGCCGGCGGGCATAGACCGTCAGGTCGTCGCCCAGCGAGCTGAAGACACCTTCCTGCACCAGGATGGCGGCCATCTCGTTGCGGATCTCGAACTGCCATTCGCGGAAGGCGGCATGGCTGACCGGCACCAACCAGAGCTGCAGGAACAGGCAGAGCGCGGTGGAGAGCGTCGCCACCATCAGCGCCGGCCGGGACAGCCGCCAGTCGGAGAGGCCGGCCGCGCGCATCACCACCAGCTCCCGGTCCCCGGCCAGCCTGACATAGGTGAAGAGCGTCACCACGAAGGTGGTGATGGGCAGGATGACGGCGACGAATGAGGGCAGCAGCAGCCCGGTCAGCTCCACGAAGACTGCGGGCGAGAGGCCGCGGTCCAGCACCAGCTCAATGAAGCGGAGGCTCTGGGTCAGCCAAACCAGGGCGGCCAGGCCCACCGTGACGGCCACCAGGCCGACGGCAAGCTGGCGGAAGAGGTAGCGGTCGAGGCGGTTCATGTGGCGGCAGGATACCCCCGGCGGGCGGTCCAGGGAAATGGCCGCACCGGCCGCCGGTCAATCGCCTAACCCCGCCGCCCTGCCAAGGGGCGTTTCACGCCGGCAATACGGCGACGCCCCGCTGGCCGAGGCTGAGGCCCACTTCCTCCCCCACCCCGCGCGGGCGGCTGGTCTCGGGGTCGATCACGAAGACCTCGCCGGCCTCGGTGGCCAGGGTATATTCCATCAGCCCGCCCAGATAGGCGGCCTTGGCCACCTTGCCGCGCAGAACGGCCGAAGGATCGGTGGCATCCAGCAGCGAGACCGCCTCAGGCCGCACCGCCAGCCGCACCGCGCCCTCCGCCGCGCCGCGATGCGGCAGGGAGAGCGTGGCGGAGCCGATGGTCACCCGCGCCATCGCCCCCTCGCGGTGGGAGAGCGTGGCGGGCAGCCGGTTGGCCTCGCCCACGAAGCCGGCGACGAAATCGCTGGCCGGAGACTCGTAGAGGTCGCGCGGCGTGCCTTCCTGGGCGATCACCGCCTGGTTCATCACGATCACCTTGTCGGAGATCGCCAGGGCCTCGGCCTGGTCATGCGTCACATAGGCGACGGTGACGCCGAGCCGCTGCTGCAGGTCACGGATCTCCTCCCGCATCTTGCGGCGCAGCCGGGCATCGAGGTTGGACAGCGGCTCGTCGAACAACAGCACCGCCGGCTCCAGCACCAGGGCGCGCGCCACCGCCACGCGCTGCTGCTGGCCGCCGGAGAGTTCCGACGGCAGCCGCTCCTCGAAGCCGGAGAGGCCGACCGAGGCCAGCGCGGCCCGCGCCGCCTCCCGCACCCGCGCCTTGGGCTGGCGGGAGATGGTGAGGCCGTAGCCCACATTCTCCAGCACGTTCATGTGCGGGAAGAGGGCATAGGATTGGAAGACCATGGACACGTCGCGCTCGGCCGGCGGCAGGGCGGAGACATCCTTGCCGCCGATCAGCACGCGGCCCTCGGAAGGGTATTCCAGCCCGGCGATCATCCGCAGCGTGGTGGTCTTGCCGCAGCCGGAGGGGCCGAGCAGCGTGCAGAGCGTGCCCGCCGGAATGGTGAAGGAGACGTTGTTCACCGCCACGGCGCTGCTGCCGGGGTAGCGCTTGATGACATTCTCGAAGCGGACTTCGGCGGCGCGGCTCATGCGATGGCTCCGGGAACAGGCGCGGCGGCGACAGGGGTGGCGGCAGCGGCGGCGCGGCGGCCGATGCGGCGGCGGCCGACCGCCAGGTTCATCACCCCCAGCACCGCCAGCATCAGCACGATCAGCGCCAGCGAGGTGGAGATGGCGAGGCCGTAGTCGCCGTTGATGATGCGGTTGACGATGAAGACGGTCGCCAGCTCGGTTTCGGCGGTCACCAGGAAGATGACGGCGGAGACGGTGGTCATGGCGCGCACAAAGGAATAGGTCAGCCCCGCCACGATGGCCGGCCGCAGCAGCGGCAACACCACGCGGCGGAAGGCGTCCAGCCCGCCGCCGCCGAGCGTATGGGAGGCTTCGTCCAGCGAGCCGTCGATCTGCGCCATGGCCGCCATGCCGGAGCGCAGGCCCACCGGCAGGTTCCGGAACACGAAGCAGGCGACGATGATGGCGCCCGTCCCGGCCAGTTCCAGCGGCGGCAGGTTGAAGGCGGCGAGATAGGCCACGCCGATCACCGTGCCCGGCACCGCGAAGGACAGCAGGGTGGCGAATTCCAGCATCCCCTTCCCCGCGAAGCGGGTGCGGGAAAACAGCCAGGCAGCCAGGATGCCCAGCACCGCCGTGATGGGGGCGGAGATGGCGGCCAGTTCCAGCGTGGTCAGCACGCTGTTCCAGGCGAGGCCGGTGAACTGCCCGCCCTCGATGGAGAAGGCCTTCACGAAGTGGCGCAGGGTCGGCGTGTAGTCGCGGCCCCAGACCTCGACGAAGCCGCCCAGGAAGGCGAGCAGGTAGAGGCCGACCGTCAGCGCCGTCCAGGTGCCGGCGACGATCAGGCAGAGCCGGCGCACGCCGCGCGGCAGCGGCGGCGGCAGGCCGGCATCGCCCTTGCCGGAAATGGAGACATAGGATTTCCGCGCCGTCAGCCGCTGCTGCAGGAAGAAGACCACCAGGGTCAGCACCAGCAGCACCAGGGACAGCGAGGCGGCACGCCCGGCATCGGCCTGGGCGCCCACCACCGCGAAGAAGATCTCGGTGGCGAGCACATTGAAGGACCCGCCGAGCACCACGGCATTGCCGAAATCGGCGATGCTTTCCACAAAGCCCAGCAGGAAGGCATTGGCCAGGCCCGGCAGCAGCAGCGGCAGGGTGATGGTGCGGAAGGTGGCGCGCTCATCCGCCCGCAGGGTCTGGGAAGCTTCCTCCAGCGTCGGCGAAAGCCCCTCCACCACCCCGATCAGCACCAGGAAGGCGATGGGGGTGAAGGCGAAGAGCTGCGCCAGCAGCAGGCCCGGCAGGCCGTAGATCCAGCGCCCCAGCTCGATGCCAAACCAGGCCGAGGCGGCCTGGGAGAGCAGGCCGGAGCGGCCGAAGATCAGGATCAGCCCGAGGCCGAGAATGAAGGGCGGCGTGACGATCGGCAGCACCGTCATCCAGCGCAGCGGCGCCGGGTAGCGCAGCCGCCCGCGCGTCACCAGCAGCGCGAAGGCGAGGCCCAGCGCCGTGGTGCCCGCCGCCGTCAGCAGCGCCAGCAGCAGGGTGTTCCAGACAACGCCGCAGCGCGGCGCGCCGGCCAGGCAGCCCAGGCCCCAGAGCCGGTCGTCCATCAGCCGCGTCACGGCCGAGGAGGGCGCAAAGGCGCCGCTCATGTCGCGGAAGGCGCCGGCCATCATCTGCGCGATGGGCAGCGCGGTGAAGACCAGGATCGAGACGGTGAGCACCACCGCCACGGTGGCGGTGAAGGCATCGCCCCGGAAGGCGCCGCGCCCGGCCAGGCCCGCCGCCAGCAGCACGCAAAGGGCGCAGGAGACGACGGTGCCGCCCCAGCCGATGCCGTATTGCCGCAGCTCCGTCTCGCCAAAGGCCGCTTCCAGCCAGGGGGCCATCCAGCCGCGCGGGCCGATGCTCCAGCCCTGCGCCGCCAGCAGCCCCAGCCCCAGCCCGCCCGCCGCCAGGAACAGCCAGGAGCGCGCGGGGCGGGAGAGCGGCAGCAGCGCCGCCGCCAGCCCCAGGACCGGCGCCAGCACCGCCGGCCAGAGCCACCAGCGGCCCTCGGCCAGGATCAGGCCCGGGGCGGGGGCGCCGTCCGGGTCCGTCAGCCAGCCACCATCGGCATAGGAGAGAACCCCGATGCCGTCCTGCACCAGATACCAGGGCAGCAGCAGGGCGGCGATCAGCGCGAGGGCGCTGGACCAGAGGCCGGCGGAACGCATGGCGGCGGAGCCTTCGGGCTATTTAATGAGGGTGCTTCAGCGCGGCAGGCTGTTCACCTCGCGGTCCCAGCGCTCGATCAGCCGGCGGCGCTCGTCGGAGGAACCGTATTTGGCGAAGTCGTAGTCGATCAGCTTGATCTGATCCATCTTCGGCGCCTCGGCCGGGATGGGGGTGTTGCGGTTCGACGGCGTCTGGAAGGACTTGGCCTCGGCGCCGATCTGCTGCGCCGCCGGGCTCAGGGCCCAGTCGTAGAAGCGCTTGGCGTTCCGCTCGTTGCGGGCGCCGGCGACGATGGACATGGAGCCGATCTCGTAGCCCGTGCCCTCGCAGGGGACGACATACTGCACCGGGAAGCCGCCCAGCCGCTCCGTCACCGCGTCATGCACGAAGGAGATGGAAACACCAGTCTCGCCGCGCGCCACCGACTTGATCGGGCCGGTGCCGGAGCGGGGATAGGCATTGACGTTGCGGTGCAGGCCCTTGAGGTAGTCGAAGGCCTGATCCTCGCCCATCAGCTGCACCATGGTGGCGATCATGACATAGGCGGTGCCGCTGGACTGCGGGTTGGCCATCTGGATCTCGCCCTTGAAGCGGGCATCCAGCAGATCCTTCCAGCAGGCGGGGGCGGCGATATTGCGCTTGCCCAGCAACTCCGGGTTGTAGCCGAAGCCCATGGCGCCGGCGTAGATGCCAACCGTGCGGTAGCCGCTCTGCTCGGCCTGCTTGCGGGCCCAGTCATGCAGCTGGTCCAGCATGGGGGAGCGGTAGACAGCCGAGAGCTTGTCTTCCGCCATCTGCAGGTGCGGGTCGCCGGTGCCGCCGTACCAGACATCGCCGCGCGGGTTCTGCGCCTCGGCGCGGATCTGCGCCAGCACCTCGCCGCTGCCCTTCTGGGACATGTTCACGCGGATGCCGGTTTCCTTGGCGAAGGCATTGGCCGCCGCCTGGCACCACTCCACCTGCGCGGAGCAGTAGACATTCAGCGAGCCCTGGGCCGCCGCCGGCAGCGCGCCGAGGGTCAGCGTGGCCGCCACGGTGGCGGCCAGTGTGAAGAAATGACGCGACAGCATCAGGCGGATCCTCCTGGAGTCCCCTCACGAAAGGGGGGAACGTCCTGCGGCGGAGGAATGCAATAAATCTGTCACATAAGCAATTCTGCGACTCGGCTCAGGCCAGCATTACCAGCACCTTTCCGGGGGCGCCGCCGGCCTCCACCGCCTCATGCGCCTCGGCAATCCGCGCCAGCGGAAAGCGTGGCCCGATGCGGTGGCGCAGGGTGCCGTGCGCCAGCCCCTCCGTCGTGGCGGCGATGGCGGCGCGGTGCGCTTCCTCCCCCATCGTATAGACCAGGACGAAGTCCAGCCGGGCGTTCAGGTTCAGGAGCTGGCGGAAGGGAATGGCGGGTTCCAGCCCCGCATCGGATGCATAGGTGACGATGCTGCCGCCGCGCTTCAGCACCCGCAGCACATCCGGCAGGTTGGCGGCGAAATTGACATCAATGACGCGGTCGATGCCCCGCCCCTCCACATCGCCGCAGAAGCTCGCCACGCGGGCGGGCACATCCTCCTCCCGCCGGTTGATGGCCAGCACGGCGCCGGCGGCCAGGGCGGCCTCGGCCTGGGCCGCGCTGCTGACGGTGGCCACCACCCGCGCGCCCGCCCGGGCGGCGAACTGGATGGCATAGAAGCCCACCGCCCCCGCCCCGCCCGTCACCAGCAGCACCTGCCCCGCCACCGGCCCGCCGCCGAAGACGCAGCGATGCGCCGTCAGCGCCGGCACGCCCAGGGCGGCGCCTGCCTCGAAGCTGGTATTCTCCGGCAGCGGCACCGCCTGCGCCGCCGGCAGCGCGACATATTCGGCGGCGGTGCCGAAGGCGCGGCCTAGCTGCGCCTCATAGAGCCAGACGCGCTGGCCGATGCGGCCGGGTTCCACCCCCGGCCCCACGGCCTCGACCACGCCGGCGCCATCCTGGTGCGGCACGATGCGCGGCCAGGGATTGGCCCGCGCCCCCTTGCCGGCCCGCGTCTTGGTATCGGAAGGGTTCACGCCGCTGACATGCACGCGCACCAGCACCTCGCCGGGGCCGGGCTCCGGCCGCGGCATCTCGCCCACCGTCAGCACCGCGCGCGCCGCGCCCGCCTCTTCGTACCATGCCGCCTTCATGGCTTTCCTCCGCCTGTCGCGCCCATGGTGCCGCCACGTTCTGTCGCTGGCCATCGGGAGAAACCGGCGGTGCAACTGCTGTGCCCGCCCGGCACAGCCGCCGCCGGGCTTGACCGGCCTGCCCTTCCCCACCCATCCTTCAACAAACAGAACTTCATTCCGCACAACAGAACGGCATGCATGGCAGGGAACTAGGCTCTGGATTCCCGCCTCGCCCCGTTGCCCGAGGAGCGCCTGACATGAGCGACCTGCCCGCCACCGTCGACATCCTGGAGGAAGGGCCGCGCGAGGGCTTCCAGATCGAGCCCGGACCCATCGCCACCGCGGACAAGATCGCGCTGATCGACGCCCTTTCGGCTACCGGGCTGAAGCGCATCCAGGTGGCTTCCTTTGTCAGCCCCAAGCTGGTGCCGGGCTGGGCGGATGCCGAGGATGTGGTGGCCGGCTTCACGCCGCGCCCCGGCGTGGATTACGTGGCGCTCTGGCTGAACCCCAAGGGGCTGGACCGCGTGCTGCGTTTCCGGGACCGGCTGGCCATCACCGGCTCCATCAGCATCAGCGCCTCCGAGGCCTTCTCGAAGCGCAACCTCAACCGAGACCAGGCGGGGCAGCTGGAGGCGATGCGCACCAGCATCGCGGCCCACCGGGCGCAGGGCGTGGCGGTGACGCGCATCAGCGTCATGGCGGCCTTCGGCTGCAACTTCCAGGGCGATGTCACGGTGCCGCAGGCCGTCTCGGCCCTGGCCGGCGCCATGGCCCTGGCGGAGGAAACCGGCAGCAGCATCGACCGCATCGTGCTGGCGGATTCCATGGGTTGGGCCAATCCCGGCCATGTGGAACGGCTGGTGGGCGCGGTGCGGGAGCGCTGGCCGGAGCCGCGCCTGACGTTGCACCTGCATGACACGCGCGGCCTGGGCATCGCCAATGCCCATGCCGGGCTGCGCATGGGCGTCAGCGCCTTCGACGCGGCGGTGGGGGGCCTCGGCGGCTGCCCCTTCGCCGCGCATCCCGGCGCCCCGGGCAATATCGCGACGGAGGAGCTGGTGCTGCTCTGCGAGGAACTGGGCATCCGCACCGGCGTGGACCTCGAGGCCCTGCTGGAAGCCGGCGCCCTGGCCGAGCGCATCGTCGGCCACCGGCTGCCCAGCGCCCTGCTGCGCGGCGGCGGGCTGGCGCCGCTGCGGCAACAGGCGGCGGTCGGCTAGGCCCCCTTTCCCCAGGCCGGAGGTGGAGAGAGGCTCAACCCGGCGCAGGCGCCCAGATTCCAGATCAAGGAGTACCTCGCTTGGCCGACATGCCGCTCCCTGACCTCTACCGCGCCTATATCGACTGCCTGAACCGGCGGGACTGGGCGGAGCTTGGCCGGTATGTCGGCGGCGATGTCGAGCATAACGGCCGCCCGCTCGGGCTCGCGGGCTACCGCGACATGCTCGTCAAGGACGTCGAGGAAATCCCTGATCTCCGCTTCCGCATCGGCCTCCTGGTCTGCGAGCCGCCGCGCGTCGCGGCCCGGCTCCTGTTCCACTGCACACCCAGGGGCCGGTTCCTTGGCCTGAGGGTCGATGGGCGGCAGGTCTCCTTCACCGAGAATGTCTTCTACGCGTATCGGGACAGCAGGATCGCATCGGTCTGGTCGGTCATCGACAAGGCGGCAATCGAGGCCCAGATCGGGGCGTAGCAGCCGGGGCTAGTCGTCCTCCGCGCCGTCCTTGGTCTCGGGCATCCAGAAGAGCACCAGCAGGAAGGCCAGCAGGCCGGTCACGCCCAGGCCGGCAAAGGCGATGCTGGGCCCCACCCAGGTGGCCACCGCCCCCGCCACGGTGGTGCTGAGCGTGCCGCCGATGCCCACCGCCAGGCCGAAGATGCCCATGCAGAGGTTGAAGCGGTTGGTGCCGCGCGTGAGGTCGGAGGCGATCAGCGGCACCAGGATCACGAAGACGGCGGCATTGATGCCATCCAGCGCCTGCGCCGCCAGCACCACCCATTGCCCGTCCAGCAGCGCCAGCAGCGCGCCGCGCAGCGGCACCACCGCCAAGCCGCCCAGCAGCACCATGCGCCGCCCGCGCTCATCCGCCAGCCGGCTGATGCCGGGCGAGATCACCGCCACCATGATCTGCGAGGCAATCAGCCCGCCCGCCACCACCAGATTGGCGTAGGAGCCCGACTGCTGCGTCACCTGCGCGCCGGAGAGCGGCAGCATGGCCGCGTTGGCGGCGGTGAAGAGGCAGCAGACGGCGGCGAAGATCACCACGCTGGGCTTCAGCAGCAGGCGCTTCAGCCCGCCCTCCCCGCTGCCACGCGTGCGGCTGCGGCGCACCCGCTCCTCCAGGTCCTTGGCCTGGATGCTTTGCAGCGCGATGATGGCGGGCACCACCAGCGCCGCCGTCAGCCAGAAGACCGAGGCGGGCGAGATATAGGCCCCCGCCAGCCCCAGCAGCCCCGCCGCCGAGGCATTGCCCAGGGAGGCATAGCGGCCGTTGCGGCCCAGCCGGCGGCTGAGCGCGTGCCGCCCGACCATCGCCAGGCTGATGGCTGCCATGGCCGGCACCAGCACGGCGCTGGCGACGCCATGCAGCACCTCGGAGGCCATCACCGGCCAGGTGGAGGGCCAGAGCGCCAGCAGCACCGCGCTGGCGGCGATGGCCACCAGCGCCAGCAGGGCCGCCATCCGCTTGTTGGGGCTGGCATCGACGGCGATGCCGGCGGGCACCTGCCCGGCCATGGCCGTCAGCGTGCCCAGGCTGAGGGCCAGGCCGAGCTGCGCCTCGTTCCAGCCCTGGGCCACCAGATAGACGGCGATGAAGGGTCCGAAGCCCGTTTGCACATCGGCGGCAAAAAAAGTCAGCCAATCCAGGCCCCGCTGGCTGCGTACGCTGGGCATTCCTGTTGGTATCCTTCCGGGGCGTCGGGGGCATCTGCCGCCGGATTGTGTCTTTGACCGGGCAATTTCATGGCCGGCGCGGGCAGGCGGCCGTGATGGCCCTTCCCCTCCGGGGGTGTTACTGGGAGGGCCAGCGCTCCTGTTCCTCTCGGTTAGCCCCCGCGGCGGGCGAAGGTACCGCTGCCAACCCTGCCCACGGCCCTGCGGACGACATGACGAACACCAGTGATTTCGAGATATTCCTCGCGGCCGCGCCGGGCCTGGAGCCCGTGCTCTGCGCCGAGGTCGGCTCCAAGGGCTTCAAGCAGCCGAAGCCCGTTCCCGGCGGCGTGGTCACCCGCGGCGGCTGGCCGGAGGTCTGGCGGGCGAATCTCTGGGTGCGCGGCGCCGGGCGCGTCCTGGCGCGCATCGATTCCTTCCGCGCAGTGCATCTGGCGCAGCTCGACGACCGCGCCCGCCGCGTGCCCTGGAGCAGCGTCCTGCGCCCCGATACCCCCTTCCGGGTCGAGGCTTCCTGCAGCGGGTCGCGCATCTACCACAGCGGCGCCGCGGCCCAGCGGATCGAGACCGCCATCCGGGAAACCCTGGGGGCGCCGCTGTCGGAGGAAGCCGAGGTCACCGTGATGGTGCGCATCGAGAACGACCTCTGCACGGTCAGCGTCGATACCTCCGGCGAGCCGCTGCACAAGCGCGGCTACAAGGAAGCCATCAACGCGGCGCCGATTCGCGAAACCATGGCCTCGCTCTTCCTGCGGCAATGCGGCTTCGACGGCAGCGAGCCGGTGCTGGACCCGATGTGCGGCTCCGGCACCTTCATCATCGAGGCCGCCGAGATCGCCGCCCGGCTGAATCCCGGCCGCGCCCGCCACTTCGCCTTCGAGAAGCTCGCGAGCTTCGACGCCGAGGCCTGGGAGCGCATGCGCGCGGTGAAGAGCATGCGCGTGCCGGCCGCCCGCTTCTACGGCAGCGACCGCGATGCCGGCGCCATCGCCATGAGCCGCGCCAATGCCGAGCGCGCGGGTGTCGCCGAATACACCGAGTTCCGGCAGGCCACGATCAGCGAGGCGCAGCCCCCCGCCGGGCCACCCGGCCTCGTGATCGTCAATCCGCCCTATGGCAGCCGCATCGGCGACAAGGGCAAGCTCTCGCCCCTGTACCGCGCCCTGGGGCAGGTGCTGACGAGCCGCTTCACCGGCTGGCGCGTCGGGCTCGTCGCCAACGAGCCCAAGCTGGCCCATGCCACCGGGCTGCCCTTCCTGTCGCCCGGCGCGCCGGTGCCGCATGGCGGGCTGCGGGTATCCCTGTTCCGGACCGGCCCCCTGCCCTGACACCGGGCCGGGTGCCCCCTGGCCACTGCGCCGCACATGGCTACACTGTGGCGAGAAAGAACGGCGATGCCAGCCGGCCCGGCGGCGAGCCCATGAACCAGGGAGTGGATATGAGCAAGCAGCCCGCGATCGGCATGATCGGCATCGGCCTCATGGGGCACGGCATCGCCTGGAACATCGCCAAGGCCGGCTATGGCCTGACCATCCTGGACCATCCCGGCAACCAGCCCACCGATGACCTGCGGGAGATGGGCGTGCAGGTGGCGGCGCGGATCGCCGATGTCGCGCAGGCCGCCGACGTGATCGTGCTCTGCGTCACCGGCTCGCCACAGGTGGAGGCGATCCTGACCGGGGACGACGGCGTGATCGCCCACCTCCGGCCGGGCACCATCGTGGTCGATTGCTCCACCGCGCTGCCGGAATCCAGCCGCCGCATGGCGGAGGCGGTGGCTGCCGCGGGCGGGCAGTTCCTGGACGCGGCCATGACCCGCCTGCCGCAGCATGCCCGCGCCGGCACGCTGAACCTGCTGATCGGCGGCGAGCCGGCGCTGCTGGAGCAGCTCCGCCCGCTGCTGCAGACCTTCAGCGAGAACATCACCCATATCGGCGGCGTCGGCTCCGGCCACCTGATGAAGCTGATGCACAACTATGTCTCGCTCGGCTTTGTCGCGCTGCTGGCCGAAGTGGCGGCGCATGGCCAGAAGGCCGGGCTGGAAATGGCGACGCTGATCGACGTGCTGGCCCAGGGCGGCGGCGGCGGCACGGCGCTGCAGCGGATCTCCCCCTTCCTGCTGGAAGGCAACCCGGCCTCCATGCCCTTCACCATCAGCAATGCGGCCAAGGACCTCGGCTATTACCGCCAGGCGGCCGAGGCCTCCGGCATGCCGCGCGCCATCGCCGATGCGGTGGGCAGCACGCTCGATGGCGCAGTCTCCAGCGGCCATGGGCAGGATTATGTGCCGCAGCTCGCGGCCCTGCTGAAGCCCTGAGCGCGCTGCTGGCCCAGGGCCAGCAGCACCGAAGACGCGGCCCGGCTGCATGGCCGGGCCTGAGGCGGCATTCCTTCCCGATACAGCGCGCGCCCCACCGTGGGGGAGCCCGGAAACGCCAGCGGCGGTGCCTTGAAGGCACCGCCGCCGGACGCTGTCACGATTTTCCGCCTGCCGCCCCTGGACCTCAGACGTCCAGATTGGCGACCTTCAGTGCATTGCCGACGATGAACTCGCGGCGCGGCTCGACCACATCGCCCATCAGGGTGGAGAAGACTTCCTCGGCATCCGCCACGTCGTCGACGCGCACGCGCAGCAGGGTGCGCGCCGCCGGGTCCAGCGTGGTCTTCCAGAGCTGGTCGGGGTTCATCTCGCCCAGGCCCTTGAAGCGCTGAATCGCCAGACCCTTGCGGCCCTGGCCGATGATGCGGTCGAAGGCCGCCAGCGGGCCGCCCACGGTGCTGCTGGTGCTTTCCAGCGTCAGGGTGGCGGGCTCGGCCCAGGACTTGCCCAGCGCCTCGCGCCGCTCATCCAGCCAGCGGGCATCGCCGTTGCGGAGCGCCGCGGCATCCAGCGTGTGCTTCTCGGCCACGCCGCGCACGGTGCGGGCCATGGTCAGGTTGGTGCCGCCCGAAACCTTCCAGCCCCGCTCAGTCGGCAGGGAAATGGCATCCAGCCGCCGCGCCAGCACCTGCGCCGCCGCATCGGCCTTGGTGGCATCCAGCGTCAGCGCGCCGGCGATGGCCGCCTGCTCCACCAGTTCCGCCGGCACGTTGTTGGCGAGGCGGCGCATGCGCCCGGCGGCCTGCCGCAGCGTTTCCACCCGCTCATGCAGCGCCTCGCCTTCCAGCACCGTGCCATCGGCATAGGTCAGCTTGGCGTTGTGCAGCGCCTTTTCGAGCAGGAAGTCCTCAAGGGCCTTGTCGTCCTTCAGGTAGCGTTCCTCATTGCCGCGCTTGGCGCGGTAGAGCGGTGGCTGCGCGATGTAGAGATGGCCGCGCGCCAGCAGCTCCGGCATCTGCCGGAAGAAGAAGGTCAGCAGCAGCGTGCGGATATGCGAGCCATCCACGTCCGCGTCCGTCATGATGACGATGCGGTGGTAGCGCAGCTTGTCGGCCGAGAAGCCGCCGCGGTCGATCGGCCCGGTGCCGATGCCGGTGCCCAGCGCCGTGATCAGCGTGCCGATCTCGGCGGAGGACAGCATCTTGTCCAGCCGCGCGCGCTCCACGTTCAGGATCTTGCCCTTCAGCGGCAGGATGGCCTGGAAGCGGCGGTCGCGGCCCTGCTTGGCGGAACCACCGGCCGAGTCACCCTCGACCAGGAAGATCTCGCACTGCGCGGGGTCCTTCTCCTGGCAGTCGGCCAGCTTGCCGGGCAGCGTGGAGATATCGAGCGCGTTCTTGCGGCCCACTTTGTCGCGCGCCAGCTGCGCCGCCTTGCGGGCGGCGGCGGCCAGCACGACCTGGTCGAGCACCGCTCGGGCTTCCTTCGGATGCGTCTCGAACCAGTGGCTGACCGCATCGGCCACGGCCGCCTGCACCACCGGCTGCACCTCGGAGGAGACCAGCTTGTCCTTGGTCTGCGAGCTGAACTTCGGGTCCGGCACCTTGACCGAGAGCACCGCCGTCAGCCCCTCGCGCATATCCTCGCCCGAGAGTTCCACCTTCTCCTTCTTCGCCATGTCCTCGGCGTATTTGGAGACGATGCGCGTCAGCGCCTGGCGGAAGCCGGCCTGGTGGGTGCCGCCGTCGCGCTGCGGGATGTTGTTGGTGAAGCAGAGCACCTGCTCATGCGGCGTGTTGTTCCACCACATGGCCAGCTCGACCTTGATGCCGATCTGGTCATCCTTGGCCACCAGGCTCAGCGGCGGCTTGAAGATCGGCTCCTTGGAGCGGTCCAGCCATTCCACGAAGGCGACGAGGCCGCCATGGAACAGGAAATGCGTTTCCTTGGCCGGCGTCTCCTCGGTCGCCACGCGGTCGTCGCGCAGGTTGATGGCGAGGCCGGAATTCAGGAAGGCCAACTCGCGCATGCGGCGTTCCAGGATCGCGTAGTCGTACTCGGTCTTGGTGAAGGTGCCGCTGCTGGGCTTGAAGGTGACCTCGGTGCCCGTCGGGCGGTCGGAGGGCCCGACCACTTCCAGCGGCTTCACGGTGTCGCCATGCTCGAAGCGGATGAAGTGCTCCTTGCCGTTGCGCCAGATGCGCACGTCCATCCATTCGGACAGCGCGTTCACCACCGCCGCGCCGACGCCGTGCAACCCGCCGGAGACCTTGTAGGAATTCTGGTTGAACTTGCCGCCGGCATGCAGGCGCGTCAGCACCACCTCGGCGGCGGAGACGCCTTCCTCGGCATGCATGTCGGTGGGAATGCCACGGCCGTTGTCGCGCACCGTGACACTGCCATCGACGTTCAGAATGACGTCGCAGCGGTCCGCATAGCCGGCCTGGGCCTCGTCCACCGCGTTGTCGATGATCTCGAAGGCCATGTGGTGCAGGCCCGAGCCGTCATCGGTGTCGCCGATATACATGCCGGGCCGCTTCCGGACTGCTTCCAGACCGCGCAACACGGTGATGGAGGCGCTGTCATAGGCGTCCGCCTGTGGGGAGGACGGCGCGCTCACGGGCTCACTCATGCCGGCGGGAAACTCCTGAAACTCGGATAAGGCTGGAAAACGTCATTTTATAGCATTTTCTGCCGCTTGAGGCACGGGCAAATCGGCAGGAATCAGCCCGCCGGGGCGTGCCAGAAAGGCTTCCGCCACCCCGTGCAGCGGCGCGAAAGGGGCGAATTCGGTGCCGGTCAGGAAGCATTGCGCCGGCAGGGCCGTGAGCGCCGCGAACAGCGCCTCCCGCCGGCCCGGGTCCAGGTGGGCCGCCACCTCGTCCAGCAGCAGCAGCGGCGCGAAGCCGCGATGCGCCGCCACCAGCGCCGCCTGGGCCAGCACCACCGCCACCAGCAGCGCCTTCTGCTCGCCGGTCGAGCACAGCTCGGCCGGAATCTCCTTGGGCAGCAGCACCATGCGCAGGTCGGTGCGGTGGGCACCCTGCCGCGCGCCACCGGCCGCCGCGTCCCGCGCCCGGTCGGCGGCCAAGGCCTCGCGCAGCGCGTCCTCCACCGCCAGGGCGGGCTGTTCGTCCAGCGCGGCGGCGATCGGGTCCAGCAGGTCCAGCCGCGCCGCCGGGAAGGCGCCGGCCACGCCCGCCGCCAGCGCGCCGTTCAGCCGCAGCGCCAGGGAACGGCGGGCCGCCACCGCCGCCACGGCATGGCGGGCCATGGTATCCTCCAGCGCCGCCAGCCAGCGGGCGTCGCGCCGGCCCTCGGCCAGCAGGCGGTTGCGCTGGGTCATGGCGGTGTCATGCGCCGCCACGTCCCGCGCATGGCTGGGCTCCAGCGCCCAGACCAGGCGGTCCAGGAAGCGGCGGCGGCCGGAGGCGCCTTCCTGGAACAGCCGGTCCATCTGCGGCGTCAGCCACAGCGCGGCGGCATGGCGGGCGATCTCGGCTTGGTTGCGCACGGGGCCGCCATCCAGGCGGAAGGTGCGGCGGTCCTGCCCTGCCTCGGCGCCGGTGCCGATCACCACGGCGCCCTCAGGCCCGTCGAAATGCCCCGCAACCACCCAGGACAGGCCCTGGGCACCCTCCCGCCGGCCCAGCTCGGCGCCCTTGGCACCGCGCAGGCCGCGGCCGGGGCCCAGCAGACTGATGGCTTCCAGCAGGTTGGTCTTGCCCAGGCCATTGGCGCCCGCCACCACCACGAGGCGGCCGGAAACAGGCTGGTCCAATTCGGCATAGCTGCGGAAGTCCTGCAGCATCAGGCGGGTCAGACGGAGTGCGGGGGGAGTCACCCCCAGGATATAGCATCGCACCCCCTTGAGCGGGAGGGCGCAGCCACCGGGGCGGCCGCAGCGTTATCGTGGCGAGACGTTCCGGAGCCAGACCAATGCGTCGTGCCCATCTGTCCACCCTGGCCCTGCTGGCCACCCTCGCCGCCTGCGGCGACGAAGCGCAACTGCCCGCCGAAGCCGGCTTCGGCCCCAACCCGCAATTGCCGGCACCGCGCAGCTCGGTGATCCCCACCGTCAACATCGCCCCGGCCAAGGGCTGGCCCGAGGGTGTCATGCCCAGCCCGGCCGCCGGCCTGCAGGTCACCACCTTCGCCGCCGGGCTGGACCACCCCCGCTGGCTCTACGTGCTGCCCAATGGCGATGTGCTGGTGGCCGAAAGCAACGCCCCGCCCAAGCCGGAGGACGGCGGCGGCATCCGTGGCTGGGTGATGGGGCTGGTGATGGACCGCGCCGGCGCCAAGACCCCCAGCGCCAACCGCATCACCCTGCTGCGCGACGCCGACGGGGATGGCGTGGCGGAGCTGCGCGAGACCTTCCTGGAAGGACTGAACTCCCCCTTCGGCATGGCGCTGGTGGAGGGCGATTTCTATGTCGCCAATACCGATGCTGTGCTGCGCTTCCCCTACGAGCCCGGCCAGACCCGCATCACGGAGCCCGGCAGGCAGCTGGTCGCCCTGCCGGGCGGGCCGATCAACCACCACTGGACCAAGAACCTGATCGCCAGCCGCGATGGCAGCCGGCTCTATGTCACCACCGGCTCCAACAGCAATGTGGGCGAGAACGGCCTGGCGGCCGAGGAAGGCCGTGCCGCGATCTGGGAGGTGGACCGCAACACCGGCGAGCACCGCCTCTTCGCCACCGGCCTGCGCAACCCCAATGGCCTGGCCTGGGAGCCCACCACCGGCGTGCTGTGGACGGCGGTGAACGAGCGGGACGAGATCGGCAGCGACCTGGTGCCGGACTACATGACCTCGGTGCGGGATGGCGGCTTCTACGGCTGGCCCTTCAGCTATTACGGCCAGCATGTGGATGAGCGGGTGAAGGAACAGCAGCCCGACCTGGTGGCCCGCGCCATCGTGCCGGACTATGCGCTGGGCGCCCATACGGCCTCGCTGGGGCTGGCCTTCGCCGAGGGCGCGAAGCTTGGCCCCGCCTTCGCCAGCGGCGCCTTCATCGGCCAGCACGGCTCGTGGAACCGGCGGCCGGCCAGCGGCTACAAGGTGATCTTCGTGCCCTTCACGGATGGCAAGCCCAGCGGCGCTCCCGTGGATGTGCTGACCGGCTTCCTGGACACGGAGGGCAATGCCCGCGGCCGCCCGGTGGGGGTGGCGGTGGACAGCCAGGGCGGCCTGCTGGTGGCGGATGACGTGGGCAACCGCATCTTCCGCCTCAGCGCCAAACCCTGACGCGCAAAGGGCGGCCCCGTCGCCGGGACCGCCCCTCTCCGCCGCCTCAGGCGGGGATCAGCGCGACTTCTGGTAGAGCTTGCTGGCGATCTCGAACATCTCCTCCGGCGCGTAGTCCGGGGTGAAGGCCGAGGGCACGCCCGTCAGCTGATGGATCTTGCCGCCTTCCGGCAGGCCGTCCACCACTTCCAGCTCGCCCGGCGGGTCGCCCGGCAGCGCGTGCTCGCCTTCCCAGATGCCGGCCATTTCCCTGTAGTCGGCCGGGCTCCAGGTATAGAGCCGGCGGTGGGAGCCTTCCTGCAGGTACTTCTGGCATTCCGGAATCTTGCTCAGCGGAATGTTCGGCGTCGGCAGGAACTTCTCGATCTCGACGCCGGTGATCTTCTTCAGCGCCAGCGCATAGGCATGGGCGTGGACGGAGCCGCGCACCAGCAGATAGCCGCAGACCTCGCGGCCCGTGGGGTCGGAGAGGGTCTCATAGACGCGCAGCTTGTGCAGGCGCGCGCCGCATTCCAGGTGGAAGTTGTGCAACAGGTCCACCACCACATTGCCGGTGGTGGTCACCATGTCGGCGTTCCAGGACATGGAATTGCTGTTCACCGGCAATGCGCCGCCACCGGCCGAGGCGAAGGAAGCGAAGGAGCGGATATCCTTCATCGCCTCCATGGGGGTCTTGGAGATGTCGCCGCCATCGCCCCTGTCCCCGCCCGGCTTGTCCGGGCCGTTGGCCAGCATGGCCACGCCGTTGCTCACCAGTTCCACATGCCCCAGCTCCTCCGCCGTGATGGAGGCGACCAGGCTGTAGAAGGGCTTGAGGTTATCCTTGGAGCGGAAGTTGAAGCTCTGGAACATATAGTTCCCGAGCGTCGACATCTCGCCGTACTTGCCGCCCAACAGCTCCTGCAACGCCGCCGCAGCGTTGGGGTCCTGCCGCTTGGGTGCCGGGAGCGCCGCCTGAAGCTTGTCGATGCGCATGAACATGGATACGTGGCCTCCGCTTGATTGGTGGGACACCCACACAACGAAGCAGCGGCGCGAAGGGTCATGGCCCCTCACGCCGCTGTGTCTTTGGTCAAGCTGAAGCTCGCCCCTCCCTCTTGCGGGGGCCGGGTTCAGACGCGCATCGGCATCAGCACGTAAAGCGCCTCAGGCTTGGCCGCATCCACCACCACCGTGGGGGCGGAGCCATCGGCGAAGCGGAACTCCACCTTCTCGGCGATCTGGTCGGTGATGTCGGACAGGTAGCGGGCCTGGAAGCCGATCTCGATGCCCGTGCCGTTGTAGGACACGTTGTCGCCGTCCAGTTCCTCCTCCGCCTGGCCCTGGTCGGGGCTGCTGGCGGTCAGGGTCAGGCTGTCGGGCTTCAGCGACAGCTTCACCGGGCGGGACCGCTCGGAAGAAATCGCCGCCACGCGCGCCACGGCTTCCGCGAAGGCCTTCTTGTCCACCGTCAGGATCTTGTCGTTCCCGCGCGGGATCACCCGGTCATATTCCGGAAAGGTGCCGTCGATCAGCTTGGAGGTCAGCTGCACCGAGCCGAAGGTGAAGCGGATCTTGGTGTCGGAAAGCTTGATCTCGACCGGGTCGTGGCTTTCCTCGGCCAGCTTGCGGATCTCGTTCACCGTCTTGCGCGGGATGATGACGCCCGGCATGTCGGCCGCGCCTTCCGGCAGAGGCTCCTCCACCCGCGCCAGGCGGTGGCCGTCGGTGGCGACGGCGCGCATCACCTTCTGCCCGTCGCTCTCGGTGGCATGGATATAGATGCCGTTGAGGTAGTAGCGCGTCTCCTCGGTGGAGATGGCGAACTTGGTGCGGTCCACCAGCTCCCGCAGCGTCAGCGCCGGCAGCTCGAAGCCATAGGGCAGCTTGCCCTCGGTCATGGAGGGGAAGTCCTCCACCGGCAGCACCATCAGCGAGGTGGCGAAGCGGCCGGCGCGCAGCGCCAGCGGCGCGTCGCCGCCCGGGTGGTCCAGCTCCACCTTGGCGCCATCCGGCAGCTTGCGGACGATCTCGTAGAGCGTGGCGGCCGGCGCCGTGGTGCGGCCCGCGCGGGTGACGGTGACGCCGGGCACCGCCTCGACGATCGCGATCTCCATGTCCGTCGCGGTCATGGTCAGCGCGCCGTCCTGGGCGGAGAGCATGACATTGGCCAGGATGGGGATGGTGTTGCGGCGCTCCACCACGCTCTGCACATGTGCCAGGGCCTTGAGCAGCACGGCCCGATCCACCGAGAACTTCATGGCTTGTGCAACCCCGTGCGCGATGCGGGCGCGGCAGGCGCGCCCGCGGTTGTGAGCGAAAGAGCCGACGTATCTACCAGCCCGCCCGCGGGCGGGGAAGGCTGCGCGGCACCGTTTCCGCTCACGCACCATGCCGCAACCCGGCGCCGGGACGGCGGTTGGCCCTGCATGAGCCAGCCCGCGCAGCCCGACAGCCCCCTCGCCCGGCCCATGGCCCCCTGGGCCGAGGGCCATACCTTCGTGCCGGGGGAAGGTCCCGCCGGCGCGCCCCTGATGTTCGTGGGCGAACAGCCGGGGGATGAGGAGGACCGCGCCGGCCGCCCCTTCGTCGGCCTCGCCGGCCGGCTCTTCGACCAGGCCCTGGCGGAAGCCGGCGTCACCCGCGCCCAGGCCTATGTCACCAATGCGGTGAAGCATTTCAAATTCACCCAGACCGGCAAGCGTCGCCTGCACCAGAAGCCCGATTCGGGCGACATCGCCCATTACCGCCCCTTCCTGCTGGAAGAGGTGAAGCAGGTCCGCCCACGCCTGCTGGTGGCGCTCGGCGCCACGGCGGCGCAATCGCTGCTGGGGCGCAAGGTGCCGGTGCTGAAGGCGCGTGGCGAGGTCATGCCCGGCCCGGCAGGACGCGACGTCTTCCTGACGGTGCATCCCAGCTTCCTGCTGCGCATCCCGGACGCGGACAAGAAGCGCCATGAGTACGAGGCCTTCGTCCAGGACCTGCGGGAAGCGGCCCGGCGCGCGGGGGTGACGCATTGAACCAGGAAGGCCGGGGGAATGAATTCCCCCGGACCCCCTTCTTTTTTTCTTCTAGCTGAAGCTTTGACGGCCAACAAGCGCGCTGTGATGTTTTTCAACGAAGGCCAGGCAAGCCGAACCAGCTGCCGCTGATGGCGCCCCAAAAACTGGAAGAAGAAAGAAGGGGTCCGGGGAATTCATTCCCCGGCCTTCACGCTCCCACCCCCTGCCACACCAGATGCGCCCCCAGCAGCAGCAACCCGCCGAAGAAGCAACGGCGGAAGGTGGTGGCCGCCACCCGGCCGCGCAGCCAGCCACCCAGCGCCATGCCCGCCAGCGCCGGCATCAGCGCCAGCACCGAGCCACCCAGCGCATTGCCGCCAAAGCCGCCGCCGGTTGCCAGCCCCGCCGCCAGCGCCAGGGTGGAGACGGTGAAGGACAGGCCCAGCGCCTGCACCAGCCGGTCCCGTTCTAATCCCAGAGCGTGGAGGTAGGGCACTGCCGGCAGCACGAAGACCCCGGTGGCGGCCGTGACCAGCCCGGTCAGCAGGCCGATCAGCGGCCCGGCCCAGGGTTCCGCGCGCGGCGGCACGGCGGGCAGGCGCAGGGGCAGCAGGCCGAAGGCCGCATAGGCCAGCAGGGCCGCGCCCAGTCCCACCGTGGCGCCGCCGCGCCCCGGCAGCAGCCCCGCCCAGACGCCGGCCAGCGTGCCCAGGGCCACGGCGGCCAGCATCGGGCCCAGGCGGCGCAGCAGGGGCGGCAGCGCGGGGCCGCCCATGAACTGCCAGAAATTGGTCACCAGGGAGGGCAGCACCAGCAGCGCCGCTGCCTCGGCCGGTGGCATGAGGGTGCCGAGCAACCCCATGGCAATGGTGGGCAGGCCAAGGCCGATGACGCCTTTCACCAGCCCCGCCAGGAGGAAGGTGCCCAGGATGGCACCGAGGGTCGGAAGCGAATGCAGCAGGTCCATGCACCGCAGCCTGCGCGACGAGGCGGGCCGATGCTACGGTGCGGGGCGTAGCATCCGGCCCCGCCGCCGCGCAGGATGCGCGCCTTCGTTGCCGGGAGAACCCTCGCCATGGTCAGCACCGCCGCCCTGGCCGGCACCGCCGCCGCCATCGGCGACCCCGCCCGCGCCAATATGCTGGCCGCCCTGATGGATGGCCGGGCCCTGACCGCCACAGAACTGGCGCGCATCGCCGGCGTGGCGCCGCAGACCGCCAGCGGCCATCTGGCCCGGCTGGCCGATGCCGGGCTGATCCTGCCCGAGAAGCAGGGGCGGCACCGCTACCACCGGCTGGCCTCGCCGGCCGTGGCCACCATGCTGGAAGGGCTGATGGCCCTGGCCGGCACCCCCCGCCCTGCCCCCGCCACCGGCCCGCGCGATGTGGCGCTGCGGCAGGCCCGCACCTGCTACGACCACCTGGCCGGGCGGCTGGCGGTCGCCATCGCCGATTCGCTGGTGGCGCGCGGCCACCTGCTGCTGGAAGGGGATGGGGCGGAGGTCACCGCCTCCGGCACCGAATTCCTGCATGGGCTGGGGGTGGAGGCAAAGCCCTCCCGCCGCCTGCTCTGCCGCCCCTGCCTGGACTGGAGCGAGCGGCGCCCGCATCTGGCCGGCATCATCGGCGCTGCGCTCTGCGCCCGCTGCATGGACATGGGCTGGGTGCGGCGGCGGGAAGGCACCCGCGCGCTGCTGATCACCCCGGCCGGGGAGCAGGGCTTCCGCGCCCGCTTCGGGGTGGAGTTGCGGCCTGGCTGAAAGCGCGCTCTTGCCATTTGCCCCGTGCTGGTCCTACCACGCCGCGCGCCATGCTGTAGGCGCGGTGCCACAGGAAGGATGCTTGCCATGAACTGGATCAGCGAATGGGCGCTGCCGAAGATCCAGACCTGGCTCGGCCGCAAGGAAGTGCCGGACAACCTCTGGCACCAGTGCCCGGCCTGCAACCAGATGATCTTCCACAAGGATCTGGAGCGCAGCCTGCATGTCTGCACGCATTGCGGCCACCACATGCGCATCGCCGCCGCCCGCCGCATCGAATACACGCTGGATGAAGGCTTCCAGCGCATCGAGCTGCCCCGCGCGCCGGCTGACCCGCTGCGCTTCCGCGACCAGCGTAAATATGCCGACCGGCTGAAGGAAGCCCAGGCGAAATCCGGCATGGACGACGCCGTGGTGGTGGCCCATGGCGCCATCGACGGCCACCGCGCCGTGGTGGCGGCCTTCGAATTCGGCTTCATGGGCGGCTCCATGGGCGCCGGCGTGGGCGAGGCCATCGTCACCGCCGCCAAGCTGGCCGTGCTGCAGGACGCGCCGCTGATCGTCTTCACCGCCTCGGGCGGCGCGCGCATGCAGGAAGGCGCCGTCAGCCTGATGCAGATGCCGCGCACCGTGATCGCGACGCAGATGGTCAAGGAAGCCGGCCTGCCCTTCATCGTGGTGATGGCGGACCCGACCACCGGCGGCGTCACCGCCTCCTTCGCCATGCTGGGCGACATCCATATCGCCGAGCCCAATGCGCTGATCGGCTTCGCCGGCGCCCGCGTCATCGAGCAGACGGTGCGGGAGAAGCTGCCCGAAGGCTTCCAGCGCGCGGAATACCTGCTGGAACACGGCATCCTGGACATGGTGGTGCACCGTGGCGAGATGCGCGCCTCCCTGGCGCGCCTGATCTCCCTGCTACGCGACAAGCGCCCGGCCGCCGTCGAGGAAGCCGCCGCGGAAGCGGCCCTGCCGCCTGCCGCCAACGCCTGAACGGACAGACCATGGGCCGCTCGGAAGCCATCATCGACCGGCTGCACAGCCTGCACCCGAAGCTGATCGACCTCAGCCTGGACCGGCTGCAACGCCTGCTGGCCGACCTCGGCCACCCGGAGCGGAACCTGCCGCCGGTGATCCATGTCGCCGGCACCAATGGCAAGGGCTCGGTCTGCGCCTTCCTGCGCGCCATCGCGGAAGCGGCGGGACAGCGGGTGCATGTCTATACCTCACCCCACCTGGTGCGCTTCCATGAGCGCTTCCGCCTCGCCGGCCAGCTGGTGACGGAAGAAGCCCTGGCGGCGGCGCTGGAAGAGGTGGAGGCCGTCAATGCCGGCCAGCCCATCACGGTCTTCGAGGTGACCACGGCCGTCGGCATCCTGCTCTTCAGCCGCACCCCGGCCGACCTGCTGGTGCTGGAGGTCGGGCTCGGCGGCCGCTACGACGCCACCAATGTGGTGGACCGCCCCGTGGCCTGCGCCATCACCAGCATCTCCATGGACCACATGGACTTCCTGGGCGACAGCCTGGCCGCCATCGCGGGGGAGAAGGCCGGCATCATCAAGCCCGGCGTGCCCGTGGTGACCGGCCAGCAGGCGCCGGAAGCCATGGCCGTGATCGAGGCCGAGGCCGCCGCCCAGGGCGCGCCCCTTTATGAGCGCGGCGGCCCCTGGACCGCGAACCTGACCGAGGAAGGGCTGCGCTACGCCGACCCGGGCGGGGTGCTGCACCTGCCGGCGCCGGCCCTGCCCGGTCCGCATCAGGCGGAGAATGCCGGCATCGCCATCGCCGCCCTGCGCGCCTGGGAACCCGCCTGGCTGAGCGACGCCGCCATCGCCGCCGGCCTTTCCACCGCCACCTGGCCCGCCCGCCTGCAGCGCCTACACGGCGCCCTGGCCGCGCTGCTGCCGCCGGATTGGGAGCTGTGGCTGGATGGCGGCCACAATGCCGGCGCCGGACAGGCCCTGGCCGCCCACCTGCCCGGCTGGGCCGACCGGCCGCGCCACCTCATCGTCGGCATGAAGAAGGGCAAGGAATCGGACGCCTTCCTGCGCCCGCTGCTGCCGCTCGCCGAGTCGCTCTGGGCGGTGGCCGAGCCCGGCCAGCATCTGGCGATGTCGGTGGAAGAGATCGTCGCGGCCTCCGGCGGCGTCGCGAAGCCCGGGCCGCAGGTGGCCGAAGCCCTGAAGGCCATCGCCGCCGCTGGCGGCACGCCCGGCCGCGTGCTGATCTGCGGCAGCCTGTATCTGGCGGGCGAAGTGCTGAAGGCGGACGGGACGGCCGTCGACTGAAGCAAGGCTGGGGGAATGAATTCCCCCAGACCCCCTTCTTTTTCTTTTCGGGTTTTCGGGTGCGCCTGCCGCGGCACCCTTTCACGCAGCTTCGTGCCGGAGGTCATGGACCTCCGCGCCTGCGGCCCCGGCCTGAATGGCCATTTCACGGAAACAAGCGGTACCCTCGGGCCTCAAGCCCCGGAGCCCACTCGAAAAAAGAAGATGGGGGTCCGGGGGAATTCCTTCCCCCGGCCTTTTCCTTACCCCTGCGCGTCCGGCGAGACGATGATGCAGGCACCTTGCGTCCGCAGCTTCTCGCAGGCTGACTGCGCGGCGTCATGTGACAGGCCGCCGACGCGGGCGCGGTAGAGGGTGGCGCGGCCGGAGGCCACGGGTTCCACCACCGTCCTGGCGCCGCGTGCGCCGATGCGGCTGCGCGCTGCATCGGAGGCCGTGCGGGCCAGGTTGGCGCTGGCGAAGGCACCGACCTGCACCGCCCATTGCCCGGTGGTCGCCGCCGGCATGGAGGCCGGGGTCGGCGCCGAGACGCCGCCACCGGTGCCGCCCTGGGACGGCGGGCGCAGGTAGTTGCCCGTCAGGCTGCCGGCATTGGCGCTGGCCACCAGGCGGAAGCCGGAGGGGCGCGGCGCCTCGGCGACCTGAACGGGCTCGCTGGTCGGACGGGCGGCGGGGCCGCGCGGGGCCTCGGCCACCGCGGCATTGGCGCGCAGCGAGGCCAGGGCGGAGGCGGCGGAGCCGGAAGCGCTGCCACGCGGCGCCGGAGCGGCGGCGGCGAGCGCCGAGCCCGTCATGGAAGGCGCACGCGGCGGCGCCGGCAGCGAGGCCAGGGCCACCGGCGCGCTGGGCGCGGGCGGCGGCGGGGCCGGCACATCGGCGGTGCGGGCATAGGTGGAACCATCCGGGATCGGCTCCATGCGCGTGACCGGCCCAGTCGGCTCGGCGCTCGCGTAGGTGGAACCGTCGGGAATGGGGTCCATCCGCGCCACCACGTTGGTGGGCGTGTTGTTGTAGGTGGAGCCGTCCGGGATCGGGTCCATGCGGGACACGACATTGGACAGGCTGGCCACCTGCACCGGCGCGGAGGCATAGGTCGAGCCGTCCGGGATCGGCTCCATGCGCGTGACCGGTCCCGGCGGCAGGCTGGCGACGCGGATGCCCGGGTCCACGGCGTTCCGCTGCTCACGCAGCGCCAGCATGGTGGCGGTGTCGCCACGGCGCGGGCCGGCCGGGATGTTCAACGGGATCTCGGCGGCCGCATAGACCTCCGGCGCCGCGCGGCGGCTCGGATGCGCGTCGATGATCCGGGGCCCGATTCGCGCCACGTAGTTGCGCGTCTCGGCCGGCAGGCCCTTGCTGGACCAGAGGTAATCCTCCAGCCGGCGCGGGCCCGCGTTATAGGCGGCCAGGAAGCCCGGGCTGCCGTAAAGCTCGTACATCTCCCGCACATAGGCCGTGCCGGCCATGATGCTGTTCCACGGGTGGTACGGATCGTCGCCGAAGCCGTAGCGGGCGCGCAGCTCGGCGTAAGTGCCGGGCATCACCTGCATCAGGCCCATGGCGCCCACCGGGCTGCGGGCCGTGGCGCGGCCGCCGCTTTCCTGGCGCATGACCTCGCGGATCCACCGCTCCGGCACATCGAAGCGCTTGGACGCTTCCTTGATGTACGGGCCCCATGGATCGCTGGACGAGCCAGGCGGATCGTAGCTGCTGGGCTGCGGATAGGCCGCGGCCTGGGCCGCGGCCTTGGCCGTGACCGGCCGCTGGGCCTGTTCGCTGGAGCCGCAAGCGGCAAGAAGAGCAAGAACCCCCATTGTGGCCGCAGCGCGTGCATGGCTGCGGCTTGGGCGGAACTGGAACGGAGTCATCCCCTGTTCTCCGTCAGAATAAACGGTCCGCCGGACTGCGGCTCCGTGCCCGGAAGGATCCCCCCATCCCGGGCAAGGCGGCCCCGCCGCGCCCCCACGCGACAAAGCCGGGCTTACCGGCGTCCCTGCCAGGATCGGCGGAACGTCAACGGCTTACGGGGTACATGAGGTTACTGACAGGCGCAAGCCTGCAATCGTGGCGCAACATGGCACCCGCCTTGGGCTTGGCGGCGGCTTCGTGGCGGCATTGTGGCGGCACCCGCGGGCATCTGGACAATCGGCCGCCGCGCCTCCAACTCCGCAGATCAGACCCGGGGCCGTCGGGCCGGTGCGCGGCACGCTTCCGGGCAAAAGGAGCCTTTCGATGACCACCGAGACGCCCCGCCGGGCCACCACCCGCTTCAGCCGAGTCGCCGCCAGCCTGCTGGTGCTGGGCGGGCTGGCCGCCTGCGCGCCGGTCTATACCAACACCACCTATGCGCCTTATGCGGTGGGGCGTGCCGCCTCCGTCTCCTACGGCACCATCGTGGGGCTGCGGCCCGTCACGGTGCAGGGTGGCCAGCCCGGGGTCGGCACCGCCGCCGGCGCGGTGGCGGGCGGCGTCGCCGGCAGCTTCATCGGCGGCGACTGGCGCTCCAACCTGCTGGCCGGGCTCGGCGGCGCGGTGATCGGCGGCGCCCTCGGCAATGCGGTGGAACGCAATAGCTCCACCGGCCAGGCGGTGGAGTTCTTCGTGCGGCAGGACAACGGCGGCGACATCGCCGTGGTCCAGACCAACGAGGAGAACCTGCAATACAATGACCGTGTTGTGATCATCCGCGGCGACACCACCCGCATCAGCCGCGCCGCCGGATCGGCGCCGCCTGTCTCCGCCGCGCCGCCGCGGCCCTACCAGTCCGGCGCTGCAGGGCCGGGCGGGCCAACCTACTACGCGCCGCCGCCCTCCGGCGTTCCGACCTACACGCCTTCCGGCGTCGTGTATCGCTGAGGACAGGGGCGCGGCGGGCGCGCTGGCGACATGGGCGGCGCACGTTGTATAGAGCCGCCGTGATGCAGCAGACCGCAGCCCTCCCCACCTATCACGTCAATGCCCGGGACCCGCAGCGCGGGGGCCGGGCCATGGCCGACCTCGCCACCGGCTTCGCCTCCTGGCGGCTGGCCTGGGCGCTGGCGCGGCTGGACCTCCGCAACCGCTATCGCGGCTCCGTCATCGGGCCCTTCTGGGTCACGCTCTCCACCGCCGTCATGGTGGTGGGCCTGGGGCTGCTGTATTCGCAGCTGCTGCGGCAGGACATCACGCTCTACCTGCCGCATCTGGCGGTCAGCCTGATCGTCTGGAACACCATCGCGGCCATGGTGCCGGATGCCACCAGCTGCCTGACCAGCGCGGAAGGCGTGATCCGGCAGCTGCCGCTGCCTCTCACCACGCATGCGCTGCGCAGCGTCTTCCGCAACGGCCTGTCCGCCGCCCATAGTCTGCCGCTGATCCTGGTTGTCTTCGCCGCCATGGGCCACTGGCCGGGGCTGGAGGCGCTGCTGGCGCTGCCGGGGCTGGTGCTGCTCGGCATCAACTCCCTGGCGGCCAGCCTCTTCCTTGGCATGGTCTGCGCCCGCTTCCGCGACATCGGCCAGATCGTCACCAACATCATGCAGCTGGCCTTCTTCATGACGCCGGTGATCTGGAAGGCCGACCTGCTCTCGAACCCCTCGGTGCTGCTGCTGAACCCCTTCTACCCGATGCTGGAGGTGATCCGCGGCCCGCTGGTGGAAGGGGGCGTCAGCCTGACGGTCTGGGGCATGGCGCTGCTCTACACCGCCATCCATTGCGGCATCGCCGCCGCCTTCTTTGTCCGCTTCCGCTCGCGCGTCGCCTTCTGGGTCTGATCACATGGCAAGCATCGTCGCGGAAGGGCTCAGCATCGAGTTCCCGCTGTATCACCTGGGCGCCCGCAGCCTGAAGAAGCGGCTGCTCTCCAAGGCGGCCATCCGGGTGCGGACGGATGAATCCAACCGCGTCGTGGTCTCCGCCCTGCGCGACCTCAACTTCTCCATCCAGCGGGGGGAGCGGGTGGCGCTGGTCGGCAGCAACGGCGCCGGCAAGACCACCCTGCTCCGCACCATCGCCGGCATCTATGAGCCGGTGGGCGGCGAGCTGACGGTGCAGGGCGAGATCGGCTCGCTGATCGACCCCGGCGCCGGCATGGACAGTGACAGCACTGGGCGGGAGAATATCCGCCTGCGCGGCCTCTACCGCGGCATGGACGATGCCTCCATCGCGGCCCTGGAGGAGGATGTCGCCGAATTCTCCGGCCTGGGCGAGTTCCTGGACGTGCCGACCCGCGGCTATTCCGCCGGCATGTCGGTGCGCCTGGCCTTCGCGATGGCCACCGCCATCGCGCCGCAGATCCTGCTGATGGACGAGTGGTTCCTGGCCGGCGATGCCGACTTCATGCAGAAGGCCGAGAACCGCCTGGTCTCGCTGGTCAACAACGCCGATATCCTGATCATCGCCAGCCATGACTTCGACATCGTCCGCCGCTGGTGCACCCGCGCCATCCGGCTGAATGCCGGGCGCATCGTGGCCGATGGGCCGGTGGACGAGGTGTTGGCCGGCATGGGCGTCGCACCGCCGCAGCCGCAGCCGGCCGTCTGAGCCGCCCGGCCTGCGACGCGGCGCCTGAATGGCGCAGGTGCGCCGGCCGCTATCCTGGAATTCTGCCTGACGCGGGCGCCGGCTGGGTGCCGGGGCCTTCTGGCCCTAGAGTGGCCGGCGGCGCAGCTCGTCGCGGATCTCGGCCAGCAGCACCTCGGTGGGCGTGGGGCCCGCTGCCTTCTTCTCGGCCTCCGCACGCAGGTTGAAGCGCGTCATCAGCTGGACCACCCAGAAGACGGCGAAGGCCACGATCAGGAACTTGATGCAGGCGTTGAGGAAGACGCCGATGCCCAGCACCACGGAACCGGCATTGCGGGTGGCCTCCAGCGTCGGCAGCCGCTCCCCCTTCACCACCACGAAGATGTTGGAGAAGTCGACGCCGCCGACCAGCAGGCCGATCAGCGGGTTCAGGATATCCTCCACCAGCGCGGAGACGATGGAGGTAAAGGCGGCGCCGATGATGATGCCGACCGCGAGGTCGACAACATTGCCGCGCGTGATGAAGGACTTGAACTGCTGCACCCAGCCTGGGGTCCAGCTTGGCGTGGAAGCGGACATCGAGGGCGCCTTTCCTGTCGTTCCACTTCTGTTATGAGTCCGAATCATTCCCTGGCATTACCAATCCTGCCGGGGACGGCCATGCTCCCGCATTTGTGCGCGGCTCAATCCTCGCCAGCCGGGCGGCCGCGCAGCCGCTTCACGCCGGCCGCATGCCGCTTCTCCTCCACCCGCTTGCGCTTCTGGTTGCGCGAGACTCGGGTGGCGATGCGCGGCACCGGCGGCACAGCGGCTTCCCGCAGCATCTCCAGCAGCCGCTCCCGCGCGTCCTGCCGGTTCTGCTCCAGCGAGCGGAAACGCTGCGCCGCGATCACCAGCACCCCGTCATTGCCCAGCCGCCGCCCGGCCAGCCGCGCCAGCCGCTGCTTCACCGGCTCCGGCAGGCTGGGAGAGGCGGCCACGTCAAAGAACAGCCGCACGGCGCTGGAGACCTTGTTGACATTCTGGCCGCCAGGGCCGGAGGCGCGCACGAAGCTCTCGCGCAGCTCTTCCTCCGGGATGGCGAGGCGGGCATTGATCTGCAGCATGGGATCCTGGCCTTAGCACGCCAGATGGCCCTGTGACACGATCGGGGGCGGACAGCGGCGCCGGGCGGGTCTAGGCTGGCGGCGAAACGACCAGCCGCAGGAGCCAGACATGGCCCGCCCCACCGTCGCCACGCGCCAGATCGCCTTCATCAACTTCGCCCATGGCGCCACGCATTACAGCCAGCTGATCCTGGCCACCGCCGTGCTGGGCATGCTGGGGGCGCCGGGCACCGGCTTCGGCACCGAATACGGGCCGCTGCTGGCGCTCGGCACCGCCATGTTCGTGGTCTATGGCCTCCTCACCCTGCCCATGGGCTGGCTGGCCGACCGGGTCGGGCGGCGTCGGCTGATGGTGATCTTCTTTCTCGGCACCGGGGTCTGCATGGCGGGCGCGGGCATGGTCTCCTCGCCGCTGCTGCTGGCCGTGGCGCTGGCGGCCATGGGGGGCTTCACCGCCATCTACCACCCCATCGGCACCGCCATGCTGGTGGAAGCGGCCGGCGACAAGGTCGGGCGCTCGGTCGGCGTCAATGGCGCCTGCGGCAACCTGGGCGTCGCCGCCGCGCCCATCTTCACCGCCCTGCTGGTGCAGGGGGCGGGCTGGCGTGCCGCCTTCATGGTGCCGGGGCTGCTCTGCTTCGCCGCCGGGCTGCTCTACCTGCGGCAAGGCCAGGCGGAAGGCGGCGGCGCCAGGAGCAACCGCCCCTTCCCGCCCATTCCGCGCGCGCTGGTGCGCCGGGCCGTCGTGGTGCTGCTGGGCATCGCCGCGGCCTCGGGCTTCGTGTTCAACGCCTTCACCCTGCTGCTGCCCAAGCTGCTGGAGGAACGGCTGTCCGGCAGCGCCGGGCTGCTGCCGGTGATCGGCGCGCTGGCCTTCGTGGTCACGCTGGGCGGTGCCGCGACGCAGTTCACCGTGGGGCGGATGATCGACCGGCTGACGCTGCGCCGCGTGTTCCTGCCCATGGCGGTGGTGCAGATGCCGCTGATGCTGCTGCTGTCCTTCGTGGGCGGCTGGTGGGTGCTGCCGATCGCGGCGGGGCTGGCGGCCTCCATCTTCGGCCAGGTCACGGTGAACGAGACCATGACCGCCCGCTACATCGCCCCGGCCCTGCGGGCGAAGCTCTATTCCATCCGCTTCTTCATCGCCTTCATCGGCGCCGCCGCCGCGCCGCCTGCGGTGGGCCTGCTGCACGACGCCACCGGCAACCTGGGTGCGACCCTGCTGGTGCTGTCGGTCTTTTCCGCCGTGATCCTGCTCTGCGCCCTGGCCTTCCCGGACCGCAAGGAGGAGCTGCAGCCGGAACTCTGGGCCACCGTGCCCGCCGAATGAGCTGCCCCCCGGTTGCCCCGGCGGCTTGGCCGTGGCAGCCATGCGGGCATCTTTTCGCCGGAGCACCACAGCATGAGCCGCGACGCCGCGATCCAGGGCAGCCTTGCCCTGCTGGAAAACGGAACCTTCCGCACCGACCTCGCCCGCCGCGTCGCCTTCCGCAGCGAGAGCCAGAACCCCGCCAGCGCCGCCGCGCTGGACGCCTACCTCACGGATGAGATGGTGCCGCTGCTGCGGGAGATGGGCTTCGGCACCGAGATCGTGCCCAATACCGTGCCCAACCGCGGTCCCTTCCTGATCGCCAAGCGGGTCGAGGACGCGGCGCTGCCGACCGTGCTGATCTACGGCCATGGCGACGTGGTGCATGGCCAGGACGCGCTGTGGCGCGAGGGCCTCTCCCCCTGGGAGATCGTCGAGGAAGGCGAGCGCTGGTACGGGCGCGGCACCGCCGACAACAAGGGCCAGCACAGCATCAACCTGGCCGCGTTGGGCGAGGTGCTGCGGACACGCGGCGGCAGGCTCGGCTTCAACACCACCGTGCTGCTGGAGATGGGCGAGGAATCCGGCTCCCCCGGCCTCGCCGCCATCTGCGCGGCGCGCAAGGAGGACCTGCGCGCCGATGTGCTGATCGCCTCCGACGGCCCGCGCCTGGCGGCGGATACGCCCACCATCTTCCTGGGCTCGCGCGGCGCCTTCAACGTGGGGCTGGAACTGCGGGCGCGGGACCGCGCGCATCATTCCGGCAACTGGGGCGGCGTCATCCTGAACCCGGGCACGGTGATGGCCAATGCCATCGCCTCCATGGTGGACGGCAACGGCCGGCTGAAGGTGGAAGGGCTGCTGCCGCCGCCCATCCCCAACAGCGTCCGCGCCGCGTTGGCCACCCTGAAGGTCGGCGGCGGCGAGACCGACCCCGAGATCGACGCGGACTGGGGCGCCGAGGGCCTGACGCCCGCCGAGCGCCTCTTTGGCTGGAACACGCTGGAAGTGCTGGCGCTGGGCGCCGGCAATGCCGATGCGCCGATGAATGCGGTGCCGGCCTTCGCCAAGGCCACCGTGCAGCTGCGCTACGTCGTCGGCACCGATGCCGCCAACATCGTCCCGGCCATCCGGGCGCATCTGGACGCGCATGGCTTCGGCATGGTGCAGATCGTGGAAAGCGACCGGGAAGCGGCGCCCGCCACGCGGCTCGACCCCGATTCGCCCTGGGTGCGCTGGGCCGTGGGTTCGGTGAAGCAGACGCTGGGCCGCGCGCCGACCATCCTGCCCAACCTGGGCGGCAGTCTGCCCAACCATGTCTTCGCCGATATCCTGGGCCTGCCGACGCTCTGGGTGCCGCATTCCTATGCCGCCTGCTCCCAGCACGCGCCGGACGAGCACCTGCTGGTGCCGGTGGTGCGCGAAGGGCTCGCCATGATGGCCGGGCTCTTCTGGGATCTGGGCGAGAACGCGCCTTCGCGCGTGGGCGAGAACGCCCCCCGCGCCTGATGCCGGAACTGCTGGCCGCCGCCGGGCTGGCCGGCTTCATCTACGGAATCTCCCCGGGGCCGGCGGTGCTGGCCCTGCTGGGGCTTTCCGCCGACCGCGGGCGCGGCGCCGCGACACGCTTCGTCAGTGGCCTGCTGGCGGGGGATGCACTCTGGGCGCTGCTGGCGCTGGTGGCCATCCTGGGCGCGCAGACCATCGGCACGCTGGTCTTCGACCTGCTGGGGCTGGTCTGCGGCGCCTATCTCTTCTGGCTGGGCTGGGGCGCGCTGCGGGCCCGGCCGCGCGCCGAGGGCGCGGCGCCGGCCATCCCGCGCCCGCTGCTGCGCGGCCTCGCCTTCGGCCTGACCAATCCCAAGGGCTATCCGGTCGCCGTCGCCACCTTCACCGCCCTGCTCAGCAGCCGCTCGTCCCTGCTGCACTGGGGGCTGCTGCCGGCACTGGTGCTGGCGGCGGTGGCGGGGTCCTTCCTGGCCTATGGCATCTTGGTGCTGTTCTGCGGCATGGCGCCGATGCGGCGGCTCTACCGGCGGCACGAGGTCTGGATCAACCGCGCCTCGGGGCTGATCTTCATCGGCTTCGCGCTGCATGCCCTGGCGCAGGCGCTGCCGGGCCTCGCTGCCGCCTGGCGCTGAGCGGCGGATTGCGCGGCGGCGCTTCCGCCCTCATCTCTGGCACCGAAGCTGGAGAAACCACCATGCGTATCATCCACGGCCTGCTCGCGGCCGCCCTTGCCCTGCCCTTTGCCATCCCGGGCGCCCGGGCCCAGACCCGCGTGGGCGAGGTCAGCACCACCTTCCGCATGGTCGGCCCCAACGACAAGGTGGTGGTGGAGCGCTACGACGACCCGCGCGTGCCCAATGTCTCCTGCTACGTCTCCCGCGCCGATACCGGCGGGCTGTCGGGCTGGGTGGGGCTGGCGGAGGACCCCTCGCGCTTCAGCCTGGCCTGCCGCGCGACGGGGCCGGTGGCCATGCCCAGCGGCATCCCCAAGAACGAGTCGGTCTTCCGGCAATCCGCCTCGGCGCTGTTCAAGGCGCTGACGGTGACGCGCATCATCGACGAGGAGAAGCGCGTGCTGGTCTATCTGATCACCAGCACCAAGATCATCGACGGCTCGCCCTATAACAGCGTCACCGCCGTGCCGGTGGACGCCCCGGCGCGCTGATCAGGCGGCGCCCGCGGCGACGCGGGCGCGCCAATCAGCCAGCACGGTGTCCAGCGTCTCGTCCCAGCTGGTCCCGGGCCGCCAGCCGAGGGCCTCGCGCAGGCGGGTGGCATCGCCGGCGGTGCGCAGCACATCGGTGGGGCGCAGGCGGGCGGCATCCTCCTCCACCCGCACGGCGACGCGGCTGCGGCGCAGCAGCGCCGCCAGAATGTCGCCGATGCGGCGCGACGTGCCTGAGGCCACGTTGAAGACACTGCCTGCGGGCAGTTCCGGCGCCGCCCGCAGCACCAGGGCATAGGCGGCGCAGACATCGCGCACATCCAGGAAGTCGCGCCAGCGGTCGAGCGCGCCGACCCGCATCACCGGCTCCTGCAGGCCGGCCTCGATGCGGGCGATCTGCCGCGCGAAGGCGGAGATCACGAAATTCTCCGACTGCCCCGCCCCGGCATGGTTGGAAGGGCGCATCCGCAGGCAGCGCAGCCCGCGCAGCGCCATCTCGCCGAGCGCGATGTCGCAGGCGGCCTTGCTGGCGGCATAGGGGTTGGCCGGCTGCATCGGCGCCAGCTCCGTCAGCGGCGTTTCGATGTCGCGGAAGGAGAGGCCATAGACCTCGGCCGAGGAGATGAAGAGAAACGGCGCCTGCGGCGCGTGGCGCATGGCGGCCTCGGCCAGGCCGATGGTGCCCAGCAGGTTCATCCGCCAGGTGCGGCCGGGATGGGCGAAGGATTCGCCCACCGCGGCCTGGGCCGCCAGATGCACCACGGCATCCGGCGCGGCATCCCGCACCAGCGCATCCATGTCCTCCGGCCGCTCGAGGTCGAGCGGCAGCAGGGCATCGGCCCGCAGCCCCTCCGGCAGGGCTTCCGGCACGCCGGTCCGGCCGGTGGCCAGCAGCGCGGCGCCAGGGAATTCCTGCCGCAGCCGGGGCAGCAGGTGGCGGCCGACAAAGCCGGTCGCCCCCGTTACGAGGATACGCTGTGGCGCAAGGGCCATGGTCAGGCGGCCGCGATCCGCGCCTGGTGCCGCTTGATATCGGCGTCCACCATTTCCTGCACCATCTGCTCCAGCGAGGTCTCGGGCTTCCAGCCCAGCTTCGCCTCGGCCTTGGCAGGGTTGCCGTGCAGCACCTCAACCTCGGCGGGGCGCAGGAAGGCGGGGTTCACCGTCACGTGCTTCTCGTAGTCCAGGCCGGCATGCGCGAAGGCGATGCGGCAGAACTCGCGGACCGTGGTGGTGCGGTTGGTGGCGACGACGTAATCGTCCGGCACCTCCTGCTGCAGCATCAGCCACATCGCCTGGACATAGTCCCGCGCATGGCCCCAGTCGCGCTTGGCGTCCAGGTTGCCCAGCGGCAGCTCATCGGCCAGGCCCAGCTTGATGCGCGCCACGCCGTCCGTGATCTTGCGGGTCACGAATTCCAGGCCGCGCAGCGGGCTCTCGTGGTTGAACAGAATGCCGGAGGAGGCATGCAGGCCGAAGGATTCGCGGTAGTTCACCGTCATCCAATGGCCGTAGAGCTTCGCCACCGCATAGGGGCTGCGGGGGTAGAAGGGGGTCTTCTCGTCCTGGATGGGCTCCTGGATCAGCCCGTACATCTCGGAGGAGGAGGCCTGGTAGAAGCGCGCTTTGGGCGCCACCAGCCGCACCGCTTCCAGCATGTTGCCGACGCCCAGCGCCGTGACGCTGCCGGTCAGCAGCGGCTGGGTCCAGGAGGTCTTCACAAAGCTCTGGGCGCCGAGGTTGTAGACCTCGTCCGGCTTCGCCTCTTCCAGCACCCGCAGCAGCGAGGAGAGGTCGGTCAGGTTGCCGTCCAGCATCGTGACCTTGCCGGCGATGCCCAGCCAGCGCAGGCGGGAATCGATCACTTCGGAGGAGGCGGAGCGGCGCAGCAGGCCGAAGACCTCGTATCCCTTGCTGAGCAGCAGCTGGGAAAGATAGGCACCATCCTGGCCGGTGATACCGGTAATCAAAGCGCGAGGCATGTCAGCGGGTCCCGACTTTACAAGGGCAGGGTTTCTTAACGAGGCAGTCCAGCCTGGGCCAGACCTTCAGGCGTGTTTTTGCCTTGCCGAAGCAGTGAGCGATAAGCCGGCAGCGAAAAGTCCACCGGCACGGGATAGCGGTTCCGGGGCCGTTCCGCGAGAGCCTGGAGCGCGGCGGCGGCGGCGTCGAGATCGGGCTCGGCCCAGCGGGCGCCGGGGATATCGTAGATCTCCTGCGGGTCCTCGGCCGGCACCAGGCTGCAGGGCACCAGCACGGCATCCGGCCCGTGCATGAAGTCCAGGTTGCCGGACCAGCCGGTGGCCACCACCGGGCGGCCCAGTACCATGGCCTCCGCCATGGCGAAGCCATAGCCTTCCGCCCGGTGCAGCGAGAGCAGGCAATCCGCCGTCGCCATCAGGGCCCAGAGGGCGGGGCGGGAGAGATGCTGCTCCATCACCCGCACATTCGGGCGCGCGGCAGCCGCGGCGGCGACCTTCGCCCAGCCCGGCCCGGCATCGGCGGTGGCATGGGTCTTGATGACCAGGATGCGGTCCGGCCGGTCCCCGAAGGCGCGGCGATGCGCCTCGATCGCTCCCAGCGGGTTCTTGCGCGCCAGGGAGGAAGTGGCGTCAAACACCGTCAGGGTGACGAAGGCCTCCTCCGGCAGGCCGAAATCGGCGCGCGTCATGGCGGCGGGCGCCGGGCGCGGCAGGATGGGATAGGGCACCACCCGCACCGGCGGGCAGCCGGGGGCGGCGCGGCAGGCCTCGGCGACGAATGCGGTGCCGACCCAGATCTCGTGGCAGCAGCGGAAGCCCCGGTGCCAGTCCGCCGGCAGCAGCGGCAGTTCCCAGTTCCAGACGGCGACCACGCGCTTGCCCGCCACCGCCCGCTTGCCCAGCACCTTCAGCGCCCAGGGCAGCATCGGGCCATTCACATGCACCAGCAGCGTGCCCGGCCCTTCCGGCACCGGCTGCAGCGGGCGGGCGCCTTCCGGCCCGGCGCGCTGGCGCAGCGGGCCGGTCAGGTCGGCCTCATGCGGCGCCAGCCCGGCTTCGCGCAGCCCGGCTGCCAGGCGGCGGGTGGCGGCGCCGAGGCCGGTGGCGGCGCTGAAATAGCCCGCCACCGCCAGCACCCCCTGCCCGTCCGGCTCCGGCCGGTCGATGCGCGGGGCCAGGGCCGCCATGGCACCGAAGAGTGCTTCCCGCCGCAGCTTGCGCGGCAACAGCGTCCAGATGCGGCGGATCATGCCTCCGGCCTCCTGGCGGGGTGCAGCCAGGGGCGGATGCCATCCAGCAGCGTGGCGGCCTGGGCGTCCCAGTCCATCAGCGCCTCGCCATGCCGCAAGGCGCCGGCGGCTAGCCGGGCTTGCAAGGCCGGGTCCATGATGCGGGCCATGGCCGCGGCCAGTGCCTCGGGCGTGGCGGCATCAGCCAGCAGGCCGGTATCGCCATCCCGCACCTGTTCCGACAATCCACCCACCGGCGTCGCCACCACCGGCACGCCGCAGGCCAGGGCAATGGGCAGCACGCCGGACTGGCTGGCTTCCCGGTAAGGCAGCACCACCGCATGGGCGGAGCCAACCAGGGCGGGGATCTCGTCATCCCCCACCCAGCGCGGCTCCACCGTCACGCCCGGCAGGGCGGAAAGGCCGGGAGCGGCGGCCTCGATATCCCCCTGCCCCACCACCCGCAGCGTGGCATCGGGGTGGCTGCGGTGCAGGATGCGCAGCGCGTCCCGCAACAGGTCCAGGCCCTTGTAGGCACGGATGCGGCCGAAGAAGAGGAAGTCATGCGCCGGCCTGGCAGCGGCCGGCGGCTCGCCCGGCAGATGCGCCCCCAGCGGCAGGCGGAACAGCGGCAGCCCCGGTGCCCGGGCGCGGATGGCGGCCTCCACGGCGCCGGACAGCACCACAGCGCCGCGCGCCGCCGCCAGGTCCCGCCGCAGACCCCAGTTCCAGGCAAAGGCGGGGTCGCCGGGATGCGGCGTGGCGTCGTGCAGGATGGGAACATAGGCGATCCCGGCCCGCTGCAGCGCCGGCGCCACCAGCGGCGTCCAGAGATGCGGCATGGCGGAGACAACCACATCCGCCCCGAACCGCTGCGCCTGCCGCACCAGCCGCCGCGCCAGCCGCGGCACGCGGGCGAAGCCCAGCACGAAGCCCGGCAGGCCGCGGTAGGTGGCGACGGCATCGCAGGACGGGCCAAGGGCCTGGAATTCCCGGATCAGGTCGCCTTCCCGCGACACCGAGAGCGCCAGCGACACATCCGGCCGCACCATCAGCCCGCGCGCCAGACAGAGCGCGAACTGCGCCCCGCCGCCACGCCGGCCCCAGTACCAGAGCAGGACGCGCAAGGCGGCTCAGATGGCCACGCGCACGCCGAGCTCCACCACGCGGTCGCTCGGGATGCGGAAGAATTCGGTGGCCGGCAGGGCGTTGCGGCTCATCACCGAGAAGAGCGCCTGCTGCCAGCGGGAAAGCTTGGGCACGGCGGCAGCCACCAGGGTCTCGCGCCCCAGGAAGTAGCTGGCCTGCATCGGGTCGAAATCGACTCCGGGCAGGGATTCCAGCTCCCGCGGGATGTTCGGGCTTTCCTGGAAGCCGTAGTGCAGGATGACGCGGTGGATGCCGGGGGCCATTTCCGTCACCTCCCGCCGCTCCGCCGCCTGGGGCACGTCGTCGTTGATCACGGTGACGAAGAGCACACGCTCATGCAGCACCTTGTTGTGCTTCAGGTTGTGCAGCAGCGCATTGGGCAGGTAGTCGGCCTGCCCGGTCATGAAGACGGCGATGCCCGGCACGCGCAGGGTGCGCGACTGCGGCAGGCGGGCCAGGAAGGACTTCAGCGGCAGGCTGTCCTGGCGGAAGCGGTCGAAGAGCAGGTCGCGGCCCCGGCGCCAGGTCAGCATCATGGTGAAGAGCACGGCGCCCAGCACCAGCGGCACCCAGCCGCCATCCGGCACCTTCAGCACGTTGGAGATGAAGAAGCTGAGGTCCAGCAGGAAGAGCGGCACGGTGATGGCCGCGACCGACAGGCGGGACCAGCCGAAGCGCCGCCGCAGCACCATGCCGGCCAGCATGGAGGTGCAGAGGAAGGTGCCGGTGACGGCGATGCCATAGGCGGCGGCGAGGCTGTCGGAATTGTGGAAGGACAGCACCAGGATCACCACGCCGATCAGCAGGGCGTAGTTGATCTGCGGCATGTAGATCTGCCCTTCCTCGGTTTCCGAGGTGTGGCGCACCACAAGCCGCGGCAGGAAGCCCATCTGCACGCATTGCCGGGCGATGGAAAAGGCGCCCGAGATCATGGCCTGGCTGGCGATGATGGTGGCCAGGGTCGCCAGCACCACCAGCGGCAGCCGCAGCCATTCCGGCGCCAGCAGGTAGAAGGGGTTCTCCAGCGCCAGCGGGTTGGCCAGCAGCAGCGCGCCCTGGCCCAGGTAGTTCAGCGTCAGCGAGGGCAGCACGAACCACAGCCAGGCGAAGCGGATGGGGCGGGCGCCGAAATGGCCCATGTCGGCATAAAGCGCCTCCGCCCCCGTCACCGCCAGCACGACCGAGCCCAGCGCCACGAAGGCGGCCAGCTTGTAGCGGACGCAGAAGGTCAGGGCATGGTGCGGGCTGAGCGCCACCAGCACCTCCGGCTCCTTGATCAGCTCGATCAGGCCCAGGATGCCGAGGGTGGCGAACCACACCGCCGTGATCGGCCCGAAGACCTTCCCCAGCCCGTGTGTGCCGCGATACTGCACCAGGAAGAGCCCGACCAGGATCACCAGCGAGATCGGGATCACGACACTGTCGAAGACCGGCGAAATGGTGTGCAGGCCCTCGACGGCCGAGAGCACGGAGATGGCCGGGGTGATGATGCCGTCGCCGAAGAACAGCGCCGCGCCGATGATGCCGGCCAGCACCACCAGCCGGCGGGAGCGGTCCGATCGCGCGACGCGCTGCGCCAGGGCCATCAGGGCCAGGATGCCGCCCTCCCCCCGGTTGTCGGCGCGCAGCACCAGCAGGACGTATTTCACCGTCACCACCAGGATCAGCGACCAGAAGATCAGGCTGAGGACGCCCAGGATCTCCCATCGCTCCAGCCCGTCGGCGGAGAAATGCAGCAGGGAGGCACGCAGCGCGTAAAGCGGGCTGGTGCCGATGTCGCCAAAAACCACGCCCAGCACCCCGAGCAGAAGCGCGGGTGTCAGGGGACGGGTGTCGGAAGATGGATCTGGAGCGGACACGGCCATGCTGCTTTGGTGCAGCCGGAACGCATAGGGGTTCGGGGGGTTGCCGCGCAAGCTCGGCGCCCGGAAGGCCGGGGGCTGCCCCGCCAGGGCAAGGACGTGGCGAGGCCACGATCCGGCCCGCCGCCGGGGGCGGCGGGCCGGAAGCCGGGGCTCAGTGCCCGCGCAGGATCTGGCTGAGGAAGGTCTTCAGCCGGTCGGTCTTGGGGTCGTTGAAGACCTGGTCCGGGGTACCGGATTCCACGATCTCGCCCCGGTCCATGAAGACGACGCGGTCGGCCACCTGCCGGGCGAAGCCCATTTCATGGGTCACGCAGATCATGGTCATGCCGGTATCGGCCAGCATCACCATGGTATCCAGCACCTCCTTGATCATCTCCGGGTCGAGCGCCGAGGTCGGCTCGTCGAAGAGCATGATCTTGGGCTTCATGCAGAGCGCGCGGGCAATGGCCACGCGCTGCTGCTGGCCGCCCGAGAGCTGGCCGGGGAACTTGCGCGCCTGTTCCGGGATCTTGACCCGGGTCAGGTATTCCATCGCCAGTTCCTCGGCGTCCTTCTTCGGCATGCGGCGGACCCAGATGGGCGCCAGCGTGCAGTTCTCCAGCACCGTCAGATGCGGGAAGAGGTTGAAGGACTGGAAGACCATGCCGACCTCGCGCCGGATGGCGTCCAGGTTCCGCAGGTCGTCGGTCAGCTCCATGCCGTCGACGATGATGCGGCCTTCCTGGTGCTGCTCCAGCCGGTTGATGCAGCGGATCATGGTGGACTTGCCGGAGCCGGAGGGGCCGCAGACCACCACGCGCTCCCCTTCCGCCACCGAGAGCGAGACGTCGCGCAGCACATGCATCGCGCCGTACCACTTGTTCACCTTGTCCATCAGGATCGCCGGCGGCGCGTCCGTCCGCGCGGCGGAGGCGACGGCAGAGTCGAGGGTGGTGCTCATCGGGACGTTCCGTTTTGAAGGGTTTGGGAGGTGCGGCGCATCAGCGCACCCGGTGGCGGTTCAGTTCCACCTCCAGCCCCTGGCTGTAGCGGGACATGGCGAAGCAGAAGATGAAGTAGATCAGGCCGACGAAGACATAGACCTCGACGCCGAAGCCCTGCCAGGCAGGCTCCACCACCGCCGTCTTGCCGGCGGTCAGCAGGTCGAAGATGCCGATGATCAGGACCAGCGAGGTATCCTTGAACAGGCCGATGAAGGTGTTCACCAGCGGCGGGATCACCAGCCGCAGGGCCTGCGGCAGGATAATGAAGCCGGTCTTCTGCCAATAGGACAGGCCCAGGGCATCGGCGGCCTCGTATTGCCCGCGGGAGAGGGCCTGCAGGCCGCCGCGGATCACCTCCGCCAGATAGGCGGCGGCGAAGAGGATGATGGCGACCTGCGCGCGTAGCAGCTTGTCGATGTTCATGCCTTCCGGAAGGAAGAGCGGGAACATGACGCTGGCCATGAAGAGCAGGCTGATCAGCGGCACGCCGCGGATCAGTTCCACATAGACGATGCAGAGCGTCTTGATGGCCGGCATGCGGGAGCGCCGTCCCAGCGCCACCAGCACCGCCAGCGGAAAGGCGAAGGCGATGCCGAAGGTGGCGAGGATGAGCGTGATGGCCAGCCCGCCCCAGCGCTCCTGCGGCACATAGGGCATGCCCAGAATACCGCCCCACATCAGCACGCCGATGAGCACCAGCGTGGCCACCCAGACCAGCGCCAGCTCCTTGCGCCAGAAGCGGCGCATGGCGGAGACGATGTAAAGGCCGATGAAGAGCAGGATGCAGAGCAGCGGCCGCCAGTGCTGGTCGTAGGGATAGGTGCCGAAGAGGATGAAGCGGTACTTTTCCGTGATCACCGCCCAGCAGGCGCCGCGGCCTTCCAGCGCGCGGCAGGCCTGGGTCTGGGCGATGCCCTGGTCGTTCACCGGCACGGACCAGATGGCATTGATGAAGGCCCAGTCCACCAGCCCCATGGCCCAGCGGACGAGCAGATAGGCCAGCGCCAGCGTGATGGCCGTGGACCACCAGGAGGAAAACAGGCTGGCCCGGGCCCAGGCAACGGGCCCGACCACGCTCATGGGCGGGCGCCGCGCCTCGGCCGGCCCGACGGCGGCCGGGCGTGGGGCTGCGGATTCGGCGAGGGTCTCGGCCATGGCTCAGCGCTCCACCAGCGCGATGCGCGCGTTGTACCAGTTCATGAAGAGGCTGATCGACAGACTGATGCACAGGTAGACCGCCATGATGATGGCGATGCCCTCGATGGCCTGCCCCGTCTGGTTCAGCGTCGTATTGGCGATCGAGACGATGTCCTGATAGCCGATGGCGACCGCCAGCGAGGAGTTCTTGGCCAGGTTCAGGTACTGGCTGGTCATCGGCGGCACGATGACGCGCAGCGCCTGCGGCAGCACGATCAGCCGCATCACGCGGCTGCGGGACAGGCCCAGCGCCTCCGCAGCCTCCCACTGCCCGGCCGGCACGGCCTGGATGCCGGCGCGCACGATCTCGGCGATGAAGGCGGCGGTATAGGTCACGAGGCCGGCCAGCAGCGCGAAATATTCCGGGCTGACGCTGAAGCCGCCCTGGAAGTTGAAGCCGCGCAGCGCCGGGATGTCGCCCTGCCAGGGGGCGCCGAGGCCGGCCCAGATCACCAGCGGCAAGACCACCACCAGCCCCAGGACCGCCGGCCAGACCTTGCGCGGCTGCCCGTCCTGCATCCGCTTGGCGCGGGCGCTGCGGACATAAAGAATGGCCCCGATCACGCCGATCACGAAGCCCAGCAGCGCGAAGCTGTGCGCGTCCTGCCACTGGATCCAGGGCAGGCGCAGGCCGCGGTTGGAGAGGAAGACGCCCGTCACCGGGTTCAGCGACTGCCGGGGCGCCGGCAGCATCTGCATGATGGTGTACCAGAAGAGCAGCTGCAGCAGCAGCGGCACGTCGCGCACCGCCTCGATATAGGCGCCGGCGATCCGGGACAGCAGCCAGTTCTTGGACAGCCGTGCGATGCCGATGAGGGTGCCCAGGATGGTCGCCAGGACAATGCCGATAACGGCGACCTTCAGCGTGTTCAGCACGCCCACCAGCAGCGCCCGGGCATAGGTGCTGGCCGGGGTATATTCGATGAGGTGCTCGCCGATCGGCAGGCCCGCCTCCCGGTTGAGGAAGCCGAAGCCGGTGGCGATGCGCCGGACCTCGAGGTTGTGCTGCGTGTTGCGCACCAACCACCAGACAATGCCCACCACCACGCCAACGATCAGCACCTGCCAGATGATGGCGCGGAACCGTTCATCGGCCCAGGAGAGGCGCATCCCGCGTTTCGGCGGCGGTCGCAACAGCCGGGGATCGACGGCGCTATCGGACATACAGGGAAGCCTCTTCTCGTTGTCGCGCCCGGCCCTGCGGAGCCGGGATAGCCGGGGAGGCGGCCCGGAAGGAGGCCGCCTCCCCTGTCAGCTCACCGGAAGGGCGGCGAGTACTGCAGGCCGCCCTGGGTCCACTGGGCGTTGGGGCCGCGCTGGATGCCGATCGGCTCCAGGTTGCGGGTGAAGATCTCGCCGTAGTTGCCGATCTTCTTGATGACGTTCACCGCCCAGGCATTGTCCAGGCCCAGCATCTTGCCGAGGTCGCCGTTCTTGCCCAGCAGGCGCTGCGCTTCCGGGCGGGTGTCCTCGGCCACGGCCTTGTCGACATTGGCGCTGGTGATGCCCAGTTCCTCGGCCGTGAGCAGCGCGTTATGCGTCCAGCGCACGATATCGGCGAAGCGCGGGTCGCCCTGGCGCACGAAGGGGCCGAGCGGCTCCTTGCTGATCACTTCCGGCAGGATCTTGTGCTCGGCCGGGTTCGGCTGGGCCGAGCGGGTGGCGGCCAGGCCCGAGACGTCGGTGGTATAGGCATCGCAACGGCCGGCGGCATAGGCGGAGACCAGTTCCTCCAGCCGCTCGATCACGACCGGAGTGAAGTTGATCTTGTTGGCGCGGGCCCAGTCGGTCAGGTTCTGCTCGGTGGTGGTGCCGGGCTGGACGCAGATCGTGGCGCCGTCCAGATCCTTGGCGGAATTCACGCCGAGGCTGGCCTTCACCATGAAACCCTGGCCGTCATAGAAGTTGATGGCCGGGAAATCAAAGCCGAGCGAGGTATCGCGCGACAGCGTCACGGTGGTGTTGCGCGCGCCCAGATCGACCTCGCCGGACTGCAGCGCCGTGAAGCGGTTCTGCGCCGTGGTCGGCACGTAGCGGACCTTGTTGGGGTCGTTGAAGATGGCCACCGCGATGGCGCGGCAGTAATCGACGTCGAACCCCTTCCAGACACCCTGGCTGTCAGGCTGCGCGAAGCCGGCCAGGCCGGTGTTCACGCCGCAGACCAGGGTGCCGCGGGACTTCACGGCGTCCAGCGTGGCGCCGGTGGGTGCCGCGGCAGGCTGCTGCGCCAGGGCCGGAAAGGTCGCCGCCGTCACCAGGGCGGCAGTGCCCAGAGCGCGGAGGGTAGCAAGCCGTAAGGGCTTCATATGCGAATCTCTCCCAATCCAAACTCCTCCATCGCACGGCATGCCGACGGAGCGCCCGGGCGGCCAGTCACGGCCCCGACCCTGGCTTTGATCACGCTTCCGCGCAGATCCATTTTCAGCCCTACCGCTGCCATGAGTTTGACGCAATGGTGCCATGTCGTCTCATTTAATGAGAAGTTAAACTTGTTCGGCTCTAGCAAGGAGCGCGCCAGGAGGTTGCCGCCTGTGCCCGCCGCCGCAACAATGCCGCCGCAACGACGGGAGGCGGCGGCAGGCATGCGGAATCTGGACAAGGCGCAGACAACGGCCGGCCTGCCCTGGCCCGCGCTGCGGGAAGCCCTGCGGCAGATCTTCCGTGAAGGCTGCGACGCGCCGCTGCGCCACCGGCATCCCCTGCCGCAAAAAGATGCGGCCGAGGGTTCGCTGCTGCTGATGCCGGCATGGCAGGCGCATCGCTTCACCGGCGTGAAGATCGTGCATGTCAATCCGTCCAACGCCCTGCAGCCGGGCCTGAAGGCCGTCCATTCCGTTTATCTTCTCTCACACGGAGAGACAGGCGAACCGCTCTGCCTGCTGGACGGCGGCACCCTGACCGACCGCCGCACCGCCGCCGCCAGCGTCCTGGCCGCCGAATACCTGGCGCGGCCGGACAGCAGCCGCCTGCTGCTGCTGGGCAGCGGCAAGGTGGCGCATGCCCTGGCCGAGGCCTATGCGGAACGCTTCCCGCTGCGCGAGATCCGCGTCTGGTCCCGCCGCCCCGAAAGCGCCGCCCGGCTGGCCGCCACCCTGGCCGAGGCCGGCCTGCCGGCTCGCGACGTGGCGCAGGCCGACCCGGCGGGCGCCGATATCATTGCCGCCGCCACCCTCTCCACCACGCCGCTCTTCGATGGCGCGGCGGTGGAACCCGGCACCCATGTGGACCTGATCGGCGCCTTCCGGCCCGACATGCGCGAAAGCGACGGCACGCTGATGCGCCGCGCCCGCCTCTTCGTGGATACCCGCGCCGGGACCCTGGCCGAGGCCGGGGACGTGGTGCAGGCCATCGCGGAAGGCGCCATCGAGGCCGGGCATATCCAGGGCGACCTCTTCGATCTCTGCCGGGGGCAGCATCCCGGGCGCGGCGGCGCGGAGGAGATCACGCTGTTCAAGTCGGTCGGCTGGGCGGGCGAGGATCTGGCGGCGGCGGTGCTGGCCTATCAGGGCGGCTGAAGGGCGCTGCCCCTGCAGACCACCCCGCTGGGGTGACAGGGTCACCCCAGACCCCGCTATCTGCTTTTATCTTGTGGCATGCGGGCCCGGACTTCCGGCAACCGCGCCTTCAGCCCGCATGGCTTTTTTCCGGCGCCACAGCCTTTCGGACCAAAAAATCGAAGCGGGGTCCGGGGTGGACTTTCCACCCCGGCGGGGTCCAGGGCAGCGCCCCTGGCCTTGCGCGGCGGCCAAAGAAAAACGCCGGCCCCCTTTCGGGGACCGGCGTTCTTTCAGTGCAAGACTGCGTCGCTTAGCGGCGCAGGCCGAGGCGGCCGATCAGGCTCTCATAGCGAGCCTGGCTCTTCTTCTTGGTGTAGTCCAGCAGGCCACGGCGCTGGCCGACCAGCACCAGCAGGCCACGCCGGCTGTGGAAGTCCTTCGGGTGGACCTTCAGGTGCTCGGTCAGCGAGGAGATGCGCTCGGAAAGCAGGGCAACCTGCACTTCCGGGCTCCCGGTGTCGCCTTCCTTCAGCGCGTATTCCTTGATGATCTCGGCGCGACGCTCAGCGGTCACAGTCGACATCGGCTTCAGCCTTTCAAATCAGGGTCGGCATCCGTGCCCGCGGGCATCGGCGCGACGAGTGTCGTCTCACCCGGGCCCAACCAGCGTTCCGGCCTGAGAAGACCGGATTCAAGCCTGGCGAGACCCTTCAGGCGCCCCCCCGCCATCGCGCGCACCAAGCCCCCTTCAGGGTTGGCGTCGTCCGGGATCCGCCCCATCAGCTCGACCAGGGACATGGTCTGGCCAAAGGAAAGGCGGGCAGCCTCTGCATCCGTGAGGGCCAGTGCCGGGATGTCGGCCAGCGCGGTCGTTACGGGAAGCAGGAGGTCCGGGGAAGGAGGCGGGGTATCCCCCGATCCGACCAGCTTGTCCAGCGGAATCGCGGCCTCTTCCAGGAAAGGGCCGACCCGCATGCGGCGCAGGGTCGCGATATGCCCCACCGCCCCCACCGCGCGCGCGATGTCGCGCGCGAGCGAGCGCATATAGACGCCCTTGCCCGACTGCACCGTGAAGATGGCCGTGTCGGCATCCGGGCGCGACTCCAGCTCGAAGCGGTCCACCCGCGCCGGACGGGGCGCGAGTTCCACAACCTGCCCCTCGCGCGCCATGTCATAGGCACGCTCGCCATTCACCTTGATGGCCGAGAAGATCGGCGGCACCTGCATGATGTCGCCGATGAAGGCGGGCAGCGCGGCGCGGAGGGCCTCGTCTGTCGGGCGGACATCGGAGGTCTCGATGACCTTGCCGTCGGCATCGTCCGTGTCCCGCAGTTCACCGAACTTCAGGGTGAAGCGGTAGGTCTTGGTGCCGTCCATCACATAGGGAACGGTCTTGGTGGCGGCGCCGAAGGCAATGGGCAGCACGCCGGTCGCCAGCGGGTCCAGCGTGCCGCCATGGCCCACCTTCTGGGCATTGAAGGCGCGCTTGAGCTTGTTCACCACATCGGTGGAGCCCATGCCGGTGGGCTTGTCGACGATCAGCCAACCATCGAGCGGAATTCCGCGCGGCTTGCGGTTCGGGCGAGGCATTCTGCGAGTGTCCAGTCTTGAACTTAGGCAGCAGGCACCGGGCGCGGGCGGCCGGTCTGGTCCAGTGCCACGAAGGTAAACACGGCGTCGGTCACGCGGTTCATGTGCTCGCCCTCCCGCTCCCGCCGCCAGGCTTCCACCCGCACCTTCAGGGAGGTGCGGCCGGTGGAGACCATCTCGGCATAGCAGGAGACCTCGTCGCCGACGCGCACGGGGGAGAGGAAGCTCATCGCCTCCACCGCCACGGTGGCGCAGCGGCCGCGGGCACGGCGGGTGGCGGCGGAGGCCGCCGCCAGATCCATCAGCCCCATCAGCCAGCCGCCGAACACATCCCCCGCGGGGTTGGTGTTATTCGGCATGGCGGTGATGCGGATGACCGGAGCGCCCTGCGGCGGGTCCTCCGGCTGCGGACGGCTGCTCATGCCTCCTCGTCGTCCTTGACCTCGGGGGCGCGGGTGGCGGGATGCAGGTCCTGCTGCACCTCCGGCCGGCGCATGACGGTTTCGATCTTGGCGGCATATTCCAGCGCCTCATCGGGCTGGAAATGCAGCTGGGGGGCGAATTTCAGCCGCACCGCATGCGCCACCTGCTTGCGCAGCCAGGGCTGGATGCGGCGCAGGCCCTCCAGCTCCTCCGCGCTCGGCTTGCGGCCGAGGGCGCTGACAAAGCAGGTCATGTGCTTGAGGTCGGGGGAGGAGCGCACTTCCGTCACCGTGATGCGGGTGTCGTAGAGCGCCTCGTCATGGATCTCGCCGCGGGTGAAGACGGCGGAAAGCGCGTGCCGCACTTCCTCCGCGACGCGGAGCATGCGCTGGCTGGGGCCGCTGCCGGCCGGTTGCTTGGCCATGGTGATGGGGTCTTCCGGAAAGAGCCGCAGCCCGGCGGGACAAACCCGCCGGGCTGCGTATCGGTTGGCCTGAGGCTTTAACCTAGCCTCAGACGGCAGCGACCGTCTCGGTTTCGTAGCACTCGATCTGGTCGCCGACACGGATGTCGTCGTAGTTGGCGAAGCTCATGCCGCATTCGTAGCCGTTCGTGACTTCCTTCACGTCGTCCTTGAAGCGGCGCAGCGTCGCCAGCTCGCCCTGGTGGATCACCACGCCGTCGCGTAGCAGGCGGACGCCGCAGCCGCGCTTGACCACGCCGTCGGTGACGCGGCAGCCGGCGATCTTGCCCAGGCGCTTGACCTCGAAGACCTCGAGGATCTGCGCGTAGCCCAGGAACTTCTCGCGCTGGATGGGCGCCAGCTTGCCGCGCACCATCGCCTCCACGTCGTCCGCCACCTGGTAGATGATGGAGTAGTAGCGGATATCGACGCCGTCGCGGTTGGCCATCTCCCGCGCCTGGGTGGTCGCCCGGACGTTGAAGGCCACGACAATGGCGTTGGACGCCTTGGCGAGCTGGATGTCGCTCTCGGTGATCTGGCCCACACCGCTATGCAGCAGGCGGACCTTCACCTCGTCGCGCGACAGCTTGTTCAGCGTCACGGCCAGCGCCTCGGCGGAGCCCTGCACGTCGGCCTTGACGACGACGGCAACCTCCTTCTGCTGGCCGGCGGCGACGCGCGCCATCATGTCGGCCAGCGTGCCACGGGCGGCACCGGCGGCGGCGGCCTGCTTCTCGCGGGCCACGCGCTGACGGTACTCGGAGATCTCGCGCGCCCGGCTCTCGTTCTCCACGGCCACGAAGGTCTCGCCAGCGGTCGGCACGCCGGACAGGCCCAGGATCTCGACCGGCAGGCTCGGGCCTGCCTCCTTCACCTGGCGGCCCTTGTCGTCCAGCATGGCGCGCACGCGGCCCCATTCGGTGCCGGCGACAACCATGTCACCCTGGCGCAGCGTACCCTTCTGGACCAGCACGGTGGCCACGGGGCCGCGGCCCTTGTCCAGCTTGGACTCGATCACGGCACCCTCGGCGGCGCGGTCCGGGTTCGCCTTCAGGTCCAGCACCTCGGCCTGCAGCAGGATGGCTTCCTGCAGCTTGTCCAGGTTGGTGCCCTTCAGCGCGGAGACCGGGATCTCCATCGTGTCGCCACCCAGGCTTTCCACCACGATCTCATGCTGCAGCAGTTCCTGCCGCACGCGGTCGAGGTTGACGCCCTGCTTGTCGATCTTGTTGACCGCCACGATCATCGGCACGCCGGCCGCCTTGGCGTGGTTGATGGCCTCGATCGTCTGCGGCATCACGCCGTCATCCGCCGCCACCACCAGCACGACCATGTCGGTCACGCTCGCACCGCGGGCACGCATGGCCGTGAAGGCCTCGTGGCCCGGCGTGTCCAGGAAGGTGATCTTCTGGCCACCGGCGATCGTCACCTGATAGGCGCCGATATGCTGCGTGATGCCACCGGCCTCGCGCGCCGCCACGTCGGTCTTGCGCAGCGCGTCCAGCAGGCTGGTCTTGCCGTGGTCGACATGGCCCATGATGGTCACGACAGGCGGGCGCGGCTGCAGATCGGCCTCGACGTCCACGACGCCTTCCAGGCCCTGCTCCACGTCCGATTCCGCCACGCGCCGCACGCGGTGGCCGAATTCGTTGACCACCAGCTCCGCCGTATCGGCATCGATGGTCTGGGTCAGCGTCGCCATCACGCCCATGCGGAACAGCGCCTTCACCACCTCGCCGCCACGGGCGGCCATGCGGTTGGCGAGTTCCTGCACCGTGATGGATTCCGGCACCACCACGTCACGCACCACCTTCACGCCATCCGAACGCAGGCGCTGCAGCTCCTGCTGCCGGCGCTCACGCTCACGGGCGCGGCGGACGGAAGCCATGGAGCGGCTGCGCTCGTCCTCGCCCTCGATGGCGGCGGCGACGTCGATGCGGCCGTCACGGCGGCGGTCGGTGACCGGGGTCTTCTTGACCGGCACCGGCATCGGCTTCTTGGCGGCCAGCGGGCCACCCATCGGCCGGCGCGCGGGGGCGCGGCGCTCTTCCTCGCCACCCTCGTCACGGCCACGCAGCGTCAGGCGCGGCGGGGCACCAGGGGCAGCGGCGGGCGCGGCGGCCGGGGCCGGCGCGCCAGGACGGCGGAACCCGCCACCCGGGCCAGCGGCACCAGGGCCACCGGCGCGCGGCGCCATGCCGGGGCGCGGGCCACGGCTGTCGTCACGACCACCGTCGCGCGGCGCGGGGCGGGCCGCGGCCGGCGGGGCCGGCGGCGGCTGCGGCGCATTGCGGCGCGCCTCTTCCTCGACCTTGCGGCGGGCCTCGGCCTCGGCCTTCTCGCGCGCTTCCTGCTCGGCGCGGACAGCGGCTTCCTCGGCGGCGCGGCGATCTTCTTCCGCCTTGCGGGCGGCTTCCTCGGCGGCGGAGCGCAGCATCAGCGCCTGGCGCTCACGCGCCTCACGCTCGCGCTGGGCTTCCTGCCGGCGATGCTCTTCCAGCGCGCGCAGGCGGTTGGCCTGCTCGCCCTGGTTCAGGGGACGGTTGGCGGAGGTCGCACCGCCGCCGCCGCGCTGCGGGCCAGAGGCCCCGCGCTGCGGGCCACCCGCCGGGCGCGGGCCCGTGGCGGCGCCCGCCGGCTTCTGGGTGGGAGCCGGCGCGCCAGGGGCGCGCTTCTTCACCACCTCAACCTGCACAGTCTTCGAGCGGCCATGGCTGAACGACTGCCGCACGCTGCCGGCCTGCTCGGTCTTGCCGAGTTCCAACCGGCCGCTGGGCCGAAGGCTCAGGCGGCCCTTGCCGCCGTCCTGTTCGTTCTGGTCGCTCATGCGCTCGCTAATATCCGATCCGTTGTCTGCCATATATCCAAACGCGAGCCGTTGCCGGGCTCACGACCCCGCTCCGTTCGCGTTGACAGTAAATCCGGCCAATCGACCAGCCTCCTGCATAATCATCTCGGCAATCCGCCCGGACGCCACGCCCACATGCACCGCATGATCGCGTCCGAAGATCGCCCCTAATTCCTCAGCGTAGAGAACGGCCACCACAGGAAGGCCATGCCTGCCCTGCAACCGCCGCCGCTCCGCCTCGCTGCCGTCCGCCGCTTCCACCAGAAGGCCGGCGCGGCCGTTCTGCAGCCATTCCCGCACCTGCTGGAAGCCACAGACAGCCTGCCCCGCCCTGCGCGCCAGACCCACATGGTCGCGCAGTCGAGCGCGAAGGCCATGTTCGATTCGGGCGCGAAGATCGGGGGGCGGTATCACCAGGCCCTTGGCGGCCCTGGAAAAGGCGCCGCGTGCCTGCGCGCGTTCTAGCACATCGGCACGCGCGCTCAACCACATTCCCCGGCCGGGCAGCCTGCCCGCCAGATCCGGCACCAGTTCCCGCCCCGGGCTCAGCACGAAGCGGATCATCGCTTCCTTGGGCCCGGTTTCCCGCGTCACGATGCAACGGCGCAGCGGACCCTTCTCAGAGTCCGCTCCATCCGCCTTGGGCATCGGCTTCGGCGGCCGCTCGGTCGGCGCCTCCGGGCTCAGCTCGGGCGCTGAGCCGGTGGCCGGGGCGTGTTCAGGATTGCTGGTCGTCGGTCTTCTCCTCGCCGCTCTCGCTGCCGGCCTTCTCGCCGGCATCATTCTCCGCGGCGAACCAATGCTCACGCGCCGCCATGATGATGGCGTTCGCCGTTTCCTCGTCCACCGCCTCGGTGCCGAGGATCTCGATCAACTCATCGGCCGCCAGGTCGCCCAGGTCGTCCAGGGTCTTGATCCCCTTCTCACCCAGCGTGACCATCATGGCCGGGGAGAAGCCACCGGCCTCGCCCACCGCATCCTCGACGCCCAGCGCGCGGCGCTTCTCGTCCAGCTCCTGGTCGCGGCGGTCCAGGAAGGCCTGGGCGCGGCGCTTCAGCTCGGCGGCCACGTCCTCGTCGAAACCCTCGACCTCGGCCAGTTCCTCGTCGGCGGCATCGACCAGTTCCTCGATCGTGCCGAAGCCCTCGGTCACCAGCAGGCCGGCGATGACGTCATCCACATCCAGCGCCTCGACAAAGAGGCCGGTGCGCTTGCGGAATTCTTCCTGGCGGCGCTCCGACTCCTCAGCCTCGGTGAGGATGTCGATGTCCCAGCGGGTCAGCTGGCTGGCCAGGCGCACGTTCTGGCCACGACGGCCGATCGCGAGGGAGAGTTGGTCATCGGGGACCACAACTTCAACCCGGCGGGTGTCCTCGTCCAGCACGACCTTGGTCACCTCGGCCGGCGCCAGCGCGTTCACCACGAAGGTGGCGTTCTCGGGCGACCAGGGGATGATGTCGATCTTCTCGCCCTGCAGCTCGGCCACCACCGCCTGCACGCGCGAGCCGCGCATGCCGACGCAGGCGCCGACCGGATCGATGGACGAGTCGCGCGAGACCACCGCCATCTTGGCGCGCGAGCCCGGGTCGCGGGCCACGGCCTTGATCTCGATGATGCCGTCGTAGATCTCGGGCACTTCCTGCGCGAAGAGCTTGGCCAGGAAGCCCGGATGCGTGCGGCTCAGGAAGACCTGCGGCCCGCGCGGCTCCTCGCGCACGTCATAGATATAGGCACGCACGCGGTCGCCGTTGCGGAAGGCCTCGCGCGGGATGGTCTCGTCGCGGCGCAGCAGCGCCTCGGCGCGGCCGAGATCGACCATCAGGTTGCCGTACTCGGTGCGCTTGACGACGCCGTTGACGACCTCGCCCACGCGGTCCTTGTACTCGTTGAACTGCTTGGAGCGCTCGACCTCGCGCACGCGCTGCACGATCACCTGCTTGGCGGTCTGCGCGGCGATGCGGCCGAAGTCGATCGGCGGCAGCGGATCGACGATGAACTCACCGACCTGGATACCGGGCTTGATCTTCTGCGCGATGCGCAGCGGGATCTGCGTCGCCTCGTTCTCGACCGGCTCGGCCTCGACGACCTCGGACCAGCGGGAGAGCTTCACCTCGCCGGTGCGGCGGTCGATAACGGCGCGGATGTCCTTCTCGTGCCCGTACTTGGCACGGCCGGCCTTCTGGATGGCCTGCTCCATGGCCTCCAGCACCTCGTCGCGCTCGATCATCTTCTCGCGCGCCACGGCATCCGCGACCTGCAGAAGCTCCGGGCGGGCAATGGTGATGTCCACGGCCATGATCCTAGTTCCTCTTGGGCGAGTTGGAGGCGTCGGAGTCGTCCTCGGCGGGATCTTCATCCCCCTCCGGCTCCACTCCGGCCTGGGCCGCGGTCGCGGCGATCAGTTCATCGGTCAGCACCAGCTTGGCGCGGCGCATGTCGGCGCGGGGCAAGGTCACCTCGCCGCCGTCTTCCAGCTTCAGCCGCACGCTCTCCTCGTCGGCGCCGAGGATGAAGCCGCGGAAGCGGCGGCGGCCCTCGAAGGGGATGCTCATCTCGGCAGTGGCCAGATGGCCGGCGAAGCGCGCCCAATCCTTGGTGCGCGTCAGCGGCCGGTCGATGCCGGGGGAGGAGACCTCCAGGTGCCATTCCTTGGGGAAGGGATCGTCCACGTCCAGCACGGCGCCGGCGGCATGGCTGATGGCCTCGCAATCGGCCACGCCGATCGGGCGGCCATCGGTGCGGTCGGCCATGATCTGCACGGTCGGCACCTGCTTGCCCTGGATCAGCACGCGCACGATCTCATAGCCCATCGCCGCCAGTGTTGGCGTGATGGCAGCGGCGATGCGCGCTTCCAGCCCTTCCTGGGGAAGGTCGTCGGGCGTGCCGTCGGTGGCGTTGTTGTCGTCGTGATCCAAAAACAAAAAAAGGCGGCCCTAAGGCCACCCCCCTGACTGTGCAGCGAAGATGTTCTGCCACTCATATAGGCTTACCCCCCGCCACCCGCAAGCAAAACGAGGGCCAGGAAAAACCTAGTCCAGGCCGCGCGGCAGCCGCGCCAGATGCGTCACGCGGCACAGCCCGTGGCTGCGCACCGAGAGCACGGCGCCCGATAGGCGGTTGTCATGCACCTGCGCCAGGCCGAAGCCATGCAGTGCCAGCAGCAGGAAATGGCCGGTGACGCGCACCAGATACAGCCCCGGCTCCAGCCCGCTGCGCCGGACCAGCCCCAGCAGGGTGGGGCCGCGCCCCTCGTCCTTGTCCACCGGCAGCGGCACCCCCGGCAGGCCGAGCTGGCGCAGCGCCTCCAGCACGTCGCGCCAATAGGCGGTAACGATATCCGGCTGCCCGGCATAGCGCTCGGGCGCCACGCGCCGCAGCAGGGCGCAGGCTTCGGCATAACCGCAGCCGGCGGCCAGGGCGATGGCAGCGGGGCCGCACCAGCCGGCCTGCCCGCCGCGCTCGCGGGTCAGCCGGTCGGCGGAATCAGCGATGAGGCTCCGCCCCACCGCAGGCATGGCGATGCGCTGCCCGTCCTCTCGTTCCAACACCGCCTCCCCCAAATCCGTGGCGACGCTCCCCCCCGGAAGCGTCAAGGACCCCACGGTGTCGTGACGGCAGGCCGAGCGTCAACGTCGGGATGCCTTACAGTCTGTCTTCGGCCAGGGCTGTTGCATCGGCGCCACAGGCTGTGGCTGCAGCGCAACCAAAGCCGTTTTGGGGCGCTGGCGCCGGTTATTCCGCGGCTTCGGCCAGCGCCGGCGCGGCCGTATGGCCGGCGCCCGGCTCCACCGTCACGCCCAGGCGGCTGTAGACATCCGCGAGGCGGCGTTCGTACTTGTCGGCGGAGAACAGGTCGGCGCGGTGGGGGCCGGCATGTTCCAGCCAGCCCCGCAGATCGGCGTTCTGGTCCAGGGCGCGGATCGCCTCGACCATGGCGCGCACGTCGTAGGGGTCGACCGTGATGGCAGCCTCCCCCACCACCTCGGGCAGGGAGGAGGTGTTCGAGGTCATCACCGGCGTGCCGAGCTTCATCGCCTCCAGCGCCGGCAGCCCGAAGCCTTCGTAGAGCGATGGGAAGAGGCAGGCCTTGGCGCCGCGGATCAGCGAGATCAGCAGGCGGAAGGGCGCGTAGTCCAGCAGGATGATCTTGCGCTTCACGCGCAGGATGGAGCCTTCCTGCACCTGGTAGCGGATATGGTCGTCGAAGAGCAGCTTCAGCTCCTCCTCGCTCTTCCAGGCCTGCTTGCCGACGATGATCAGCGGCAGGTCGGAGCCGGAGGAGAGGAAGGCCTCGATCATGCGGCCCACGTTCTTCTTCGGCTCGATGGCGCCGAAGAACATGAAGTAGCCCTTCCAGTCGAGGCCGAAGGAGCCCTTGATCTCGTCCTGCGCCTCGTAGATCGGCTTTTCCGCGAATTTCTTCGGGATCTCGACGGACTGGTAGGTATTCGTCACCCGCTCCGGGTCCACGCCCAGCAGGTTGACGATGTCGCGCTTCGAGGCCTCGCTGACCGTGATGATGTGGTCGGCCTTCTTCGCGATCAGCCGGTTGAGGCGGAAGTAGCGGCGCTTGTGATCCAGCGTGGTGAAGGGCAGCCGCAGCGGCACCAGGTCATGCAGCGTGTAGATGTTCCTGGCCCCCGGCACCCGCATCGCCAGCGGGTAGGTCCAGTGCATGATCTGCGGTGGCCGGGGCATCCGCACCGTCAGCCGCGACTTGTAGTGGCGGAAGTGGTTGTAGGCGACGGTGAAGCCGTTCTCGACATTCCAGAGATGGTCGAAATGCGGCAGCCGGTTCTCGAAGGTATTCGCCACGACGCGGCCGGTGATGGGCACGGAGGTGGCGTATTCGCCGAGCGGCGAGAAAAGGGTGCGCCGCGCCGACCGCATCCAGCGCAGCATCGGCGAGGCCTCGCCCACGCGGTTGTCGAAGAAGGCGATCTCGCGGATCAGCTCGTTGCGGCTGGGGCTGGCGCGGGTGCCGTAGAGCACGCCCACCTCGGCGCCCAGCCCGCCCAGGCGGAAGCTGAGGTTGCGGGCATAGGTGGCGACACCGGTGCCCTGGTCGAGCGCGAGATTGTGGCCGTCGATATAGATGCGGGGGCGCATGGACCGGATACCCTGGATGATGGCAGGCGGCCGGATGGCCCCCCTTTTGGCGGAGCCGTGCCGGCCCGGCAGCCTAAACATTCGGTGCCGGCTCGGCCATGGCTTGCTTTGCCCGCGCCGGCGGTGGATGACGCGAAGGTCATGATGCAGTCCGCATGGTAGCGCAAGGAAGCCCCGAGATCCGCAGGCTGCGGCAGCAGGCCGACCAGCTGCGGGAGGCCCGGGACTGGCCCGCCGCCGCCCGCGCCTATGCCGCCCTGTTGCGGCTGGCGCCGCAGGACCTGCCGGCCATGCTGCGGCAGGCGCAGTGCCTGCTGGCCGCCGGCGCCCTGGCCGATGCGCTGGACCTTTACCAGGCCGCCGCCCTGCTGCGCCCGCGCGATCCGGCGCTGCTGCGCCAGATCGGCCATGCCGCCCTGCTGCTGGACCGCCCCGCCGAGGCCGAGGCCGCCCTGGCCCGCGCCGTGGCCCTGGCGCCGGGGGACGAGGATCTCTGGCAGGCCTGGCTTTCCCTTTTTCCCCGCGCGGCGGAGCCGCCGCCGGCGGCGGGCGTGGTGCTGGACCTCACCGACCTCGCCACCTGGGTCCGCAAGGGACGGCGCGCGCCTTCCGGCATGCAGCGGGTGCAGCTGGAGATCGCCTCGGCCGCCCTGGCCGGGCCGCATCCACCGGTGCTCTGCGCCATGCCGGCAGCGGGCGGCGGCTGGCGGCGCTGGCCGGCGGCGCTGTTCCACCGCATCGACCACCTGATGCGCCTTTCGGCCGATGCCGTGGACCCACCCTGGCGCGATGCCGCCGCCCTGTTGGCCGATGTGCTGGAGGAAGCGCCGCTGTCCTTCGCGCCCGGCGCCGTGCTCTGCTCGCTGGGCGGCAGCTGGGCGCAGCCGGACCACCTGGCCTGCCTGCGCCGCGCCCGCGCCGCCACCGGGCTGCGCCATGTGCCGTTGCTGCACGACTGCGCCCCCCTGGTGGTGCCGGAGCATTGCTCCACCGGCGTGGTGCAGGGCTATGCCCGCTGGTTCAGCAACCTCGCGCTGCATGCCGATGGCGTGCTGGCCACTTCCCACGCCACGCGAGAAGATTTCGCGCGGCTGCACGCCGCCCTGCTGCCGGACCTGCCGCCGCCGCCCCAGTTGGTGCTGCGGCTGGATGCCACGCCCCGCCCGCCGCCGCCCGAGGCCCCGCCGCCCCTGCTGCCCCGCCCGCTGCGCGCCGGGCGGCCCTTCGTGCTCTTCGTGGCCACGATCGAGGGCCGCAAGAACCACCTGATGGTCTTCGAGGCCTGGCTGACGCTGCTGCGCCGGCTGGGCCCGGCGGCGGTGCCGGACCTGGTCTGCGTCGGGCGCCCGGGCTGGCGGGCGGAAGCGGCGCTGGCGCTGCTGGAGAATGCGCCGGACCTGCGCGGCCGCGTCCACCTGCTGCAGCATGTCGGCGACCCGCTGCTGGCGGCGCTGTATCGCGGCTGCCTCTTCACCCTCTACAACAGCCATTACGAGGGCTGGGGCCTGCCGGTGACGGAAAGCCTGGCCGCCGGCCGCCCGGTGCTGGCGCCGGCCCATTCCGCGCTGCTGGAAGCCGGCCAGGGCGGCGCCACCTTCTTTGAAAGCGGCTCCGCCCCCGATCTGGTGGCGAAGCTGGAAGCGCTGATCACCCGCCCCACCATCCGCGCCACCGCCGAGGCCGGGATCGCCGCCATGCCGCCCCGCCCCGGCTGGGACAGCGTGGCCGCGCGGCTGCTGGAACAGGTGGCGCAACTGGCGGCGGAGGCCCCGCCCCGTCCGCCCCTGCCGCTCCGCCCCGGCGAGCGCCTGCCGATGCAGCGGATCGATTCGCTCCGGCCGCAGCCCGCCATGGCGGTGGCCGAGGCCGCCCGTGCCGGCGAGGGCTGGTTCCCGCTGGAAGACTGGGGCGTCTGGACCCGCCCCGCCAGCGCCATGCTGCGGCTGCCGCTGCCCCCCGGCCTGTCCGGCCCGCTGCGGCTGGAGCTGGCGCTGCGCGCGCCCCTGCGGGACCAGGTGGCGGCGCTGCGGCTGCGGCGGGAGGGCCAGCCCTTCGGCCCTGCCATGGAAGTGCTGCTGCCCGCCAACAGCACCCGCGGCGCCGGGCTGGAGGTGCCCGCCGGGGAAGGCGCGGTGGAGGTGATGCTGGAACCCGCCACCCCCGCCACCCTGCCGGATGGCCGCCGGGTCGGGCTGGGGCTGGTGGCGCTCTCCCTCGCCCGCGCCGATTCGGTGGCGGACCGGCTGGCGGCGCTGGAGGCGCGCTTTTTCCGCATCCCGCGCCCGCTGGAAGCCTGAGTTAGCGCGGCGGCGCCACCCGCACCTTGTCGCGGTAGTTGCAGAGCGCGATGGCGACGCAGTGCCAGCATTCCGGCATCCGCGCCTTGCAGACATAGCGGCCGTGCAGGATCAGCCAGTGATGCGCGTCCCGCAGCAGCTCCGGCGGCACGCGCTTCATCAGCCCGTCCTCCACCTCGCGCGGGGTGTTGCCCGGCGCCAGGCCGGTGCGGTTGCCCAGGCGGAAGATATGGGTGTCCACCGCCATGGCTTCCTCGCCGAAGGCGACATTCAGCACCACATTGGCGGTCTTGCGGCCGACGCCCGGCAGGGCCTCCAGCGCCGCACGGTCGGCCGGCACCTCGCCGCCATGGCGCTCCAGCAGCAGGCGGGACAGGGCGATCACATTCTTCGCCTTGCCCTTCCAGAGCCCGATGGAGCGGATGTGCCTGCCCACCCCTTCCTCGCCCAGCGCCACCATGGCGGCGGGGTTGTCGGCCTCCTGGAACAGGGTGGCCGTGGCCTTGTTGACCGAAACATCGGTGGCCTGGGCGGAGAGCGCCACCGCCACCAGCAGGGTATAGGGGCTGGTGTAGTGCAGCTCCGTCTCCGGCGCCGGATTGGCGGCGGCCAGGGCGCGGACGAAGTCGCCGGCCTGCTGCAGGTTCATGATCCGCGCCCGGCGCGGCGCCTCCGCCGAGCCATGCAGCGGCTTGGCCGGGCCGCGCTTGCGCGGCGGCGCCTTGGCGGGCGGATGCGGCGGTTCCGGCTCGCCGGCCAGGGCGGGGTCGGGCGGGGCGGGATCGGCGGCGGGGCGGCGGCGGGCACTGGCCCTGGGCAGGGTGGGTCTGGGGGCGCGGGTCATGGTCACCTGGCAGGAAGGTCATGCGGCGCGGGAGCGATGCGGCGGCGCGGGTGGCACCCTATGTTGTCCGGGCATGCCGGCAAACCCCGCCCCGCCCCGGCCCGAGCCCGTGCTCTTCGAGGCCGTCAGTACCCCCGCGCACAGTTTCCACCGTGGGCTCTTCCTGCTGCTCGCAGGCATCACCCTGGCCTGGACCATCCTGGGCGGCACGGTCTTCCTGCTGGTGGGGGCCTGGCCGGTCTTCGGCTTCCTGGGCGCCGAGTCGCTGCTGGCGTTGGGGCTGGTGCTGCTGCACCACCGCCGCGCCGGCCGGGCGCGGGAAGTGGTGCGGCTGGCCGATGGCCGCATCACCGTGCGGCGGGTGGATGGCCGGGGGCAGCGCACCGAGGCCTCGATGGATGCCTATTGGGCGCAGGTGGAACTGACCGAACGCGAGGGGCTGGCCCTGGTGCGGCGCGGCCATCGCATCCCGGTCGGCGTCTTCCTGTCGGAGGCCGAGAAGGAGGACCTCGCCGGGGCATTGCGGCAGGCTTTGGCCGCCTACCGCCGTCCCTCCTTCGACAACCCGCAGCTGCGCTGATCGCACGGATCAGGAGCGCAGCGACACCAGCCCGCGCCCTTCCAGCAACCCCGCCGTGGCCGAGCCGAAGCCCATGGCGCGGCGGGCAAAGAACTGCTTCAACCCCGGCATGCGCTGCACCGCCGCCAGCCCCAGCCGGCGCGCCATCCGCACCGGCGGCAGGCTGTTGCCGAACAGCCGCTCCAGCGCATGGGTCATGCCCAGCATCAGCAGCGCATCCGGCCGCCGCGCCGCCTGGTAGCGCGCCAGCAGCCCGGGGCTGCCGGGGTCCTCCCCCGCCGCGATGGCTTCCACCACCAGTTCCGCCAGGGCGGCGACATCGCGGAAGCCGAGGTTCAGCCCCTGACCGGCGATGGGGTGGATGCCATGCGCCGCATCCCCCACCAGGGCCAGTCGCTCCGCCGTGTAGCGGGAGGCATGCATGGCGGCTAGCGGATAGGACCAGCGCCGCCCGATGGGCGTGACGCGGCCAAGCTGGCGGCCCATGCGGCGCTCGATCTCGCGGCCATAGGCCTCGTCCGGCAGGGCCAGGAAGCGCTCGGCCAGGTGCCGCTTCTCGGTCCAGACAATGGCGGAGACGTTCGGGTGCTCCTCCGTCGCCGCCATGGGCAACTGGGCAAAGGGGCCGTGGGGCAGGAACTGCTCCAGCGCCACCTCGTCATGCGGCAGTTCATGCGCGATGGCGCCGACGATGCCCATCTGGTGGTAGTCCAGCCGCGTGGCGCCGATGCCGGCCTGCCGCCGCAGCGGGCTGTTGCGGCCTTCGGCGCCGACCACCAGCCGGGCGCGCAGCACCGCGCCGGTGGACAGGCGCACGGTGGCGCCTTCCGCATCCCGCGACACTTCCGCCCGGGCGGGGGCATGCAGTTGCAGATGCGCCAGCTCGGCCAGCCGGGCGTTCAGCGCCATGCGCAGCGCCCGCGCCTCCACCATCCAGCCGAAGGGCTCGCCGCCGGTCTCGGTGGAATCGAAGTCCAGGCCCATCGGGCTGGCCGTCTCGCCCGGCGCGCCGTCCCGCACCTCGATGCGGCGGATCGGCCCCGGGTTCCAGGGCAGGTGCTGCCACACGCCGGCGGCTTCCAGCAGGTTGCGGCTGGTGGCGGCGATGGCATAGGCGCGGCCGTCGAATTCCGGCCGCTCCATGGGCGGCAGCGGCGCGGCATCGACCACCGCCACCTGGACCCCGGCGCTGGCCAGGGTGGTGGCCAGCACCGCGCCCACCGGACCGGCGCCGACGATGCAAACCTCGATCTCTTCACTCATGCCGCCATTCTGCCCCGAGGCCGGATGCGAAGCGAGGGCGGTTGCTGCCCATTTCTTGTGCAGACGCTCTCGTATTGCCTGCCGAGACGCATAACCCTGCCGCAGCAGGCTGTGCGCAACGCTTTGTCACGCGGCAGAGAGCGCTGCCCCGCGCCACGCCCAGGCTTCTGGCACGCCATTCGCATACGCAGCATCAGCCACGCGGAATAAAGGGGGCCGCAGCGCATGAAGCTGGTCATGGCAATCATCAAGCCGTTCAAGCTGGACGAGGTGCGCGAGGCGCTCACCCCGCTCGGCGTGCAGGGTCTGACGGTGACCGAGGTGAAGGGTTTCGGCCGGCAGAAGGGCCAGACCGAGATCTACCGCGGCGCGGAATACCACGTCTCCTTCCTGCCCAAGCTGAAGATCGAGGTGGCCGTGCCCACCGATCTGGTGGAGGCCGTGGTGGAAGCCATCGCCAGCACCGCACGCACCGGCAAGATCGGCGACGGCAAGATCTTCGTGCTGGATGTGGAACGCGCCCTGCGCATCCGCACCGGCGAGACCGACGGCTCGGCGCTGTGATGCCCGCCACCCACCCGATGACAACGGAAACCAAGCCGATGCTGACGGCCCTGGCGAAGGCGCGCGTCGCCGCCGCCTTCCTTCCCGCCCTGCTGCTGGCGGGCCCCGCCCTGGCGCAGGACGCCGCCACGCCCGCGATCGATACCGGTGACACCGCCTGGATGCTGACCAGCACCGCCCTGGTGCTGATGATGACCATCCCCGGCCTAGCGCTGTTCTATGCCGGCATGGTGCGCAAGAAGAACATCCTCGCCACCCTGATGCAGTCCTTCTTCCTTGCGGGGCTGCTGACCATCGTCTGGATGGTGGCGGGCTATTCCTTCGCCTTCGGCGAGGGCGGCGCCTATTTCGGCGACATGTCCCGCCTCTTCCTCTCGGGCATCGCGGCCAATTTCGACAAGCCCTTCACCCTGGGCAGCGGCGACGGGGCGGTGGCCTTCACCATCCCCGAGACGGTCTTCGTGATGTTCCAGATGACCTTCTTCATCATCACCCCGGCGCTGGCGGTCGGCGCCTGGGCGGACCGCATCAAGTTCTCCGCCCTGGTGTCCTTCGCGGTGCTGTGGTCGCTGCTGGTCTATGCGCCGGTGGCGCACTGGGTCTGGCACCCGAATGGCTGGATCTTCAACCTGGGCGCGCTGGACTTCGCGGGCGGCACGGTGGTGCATATCAACGCGGGCGTGGCCGGCCTTGTCGGTGCCCTCGTGCTGGGCAAGCGCACCGGCTACGGCAGCGACAACATGTCCCCCTACAACCTGGCCTTCGCCGTGATCGGCGCGGCGCTGCTGTGGATCGGCTGGTTCGGCTTCAACGCGGGCTCGGCCGGCGCGGCCGGTGGCCGCGCGGGCATGGCCATGCTGGTGACGCAGATCGCCGCCGGCGCCGCCGTGCTCTCCTGGGTGGCCATCGAGTGGATCACCAAGGGCAAGCCCTCCGTGCTCGGCGCCATTTCCGGCGCGGTGGCGGGCCTCGTCGCCATCACCCCGGCGGCCGGCTTCGTGCTGCCGGGGCCGGCGCTGATCATCGGCCTGATCGCGGGCCTGGCCGGCTTCTGGGGCGCCACGACGCTGAAGCACTGGTGCGGCTATGACGACAGCCTGGACGCCTTCGGCGTGCATGGCATCTGCGGCATCGTCGGCGCGCTGCTGACCGGCGTCTTCGCCTATGGCGCCCTGTCCGCCACCCCGGCCTCGCCGGAAGGCATCTCGGGCAGCTTCGCCCAGTTCCTGCTGCAGCTCTACGCCGTGCTGGCCACCATGGTCTTCACCGCCATCGGCAGCTTCATTCTGCTCAAGATCGTGGATGTGGTGATCGGCCTGCGTGTCACCGAGGAAGAGGAGCGCGAGGGTCTCGACGTGTCCCTGCACGGCGAGCGCCTGGGCTGACGCCCCCTTCCCTTCGCGGGAAACCGGAAACGCCGGGGAGAGCTTCTCCCCGGCGTTTTTCATTGCGGGGCGGCGCCGGCTTCAGGCCGGGCGGCGGGCCTTCAGCGCGGCGGCCAGCGTGCCGTCGTCCATCACGTCCAGCGCCCCGCCCATGGGCACGCCCTGGGCCAGGCGGGTGACGCTGGCGCCGGTGGGGCGCAGGCGGTCATGCAGGTAATGCGCGGTGGTGGCGCCATCCACGGTGGCGGGCAGCGCCAGGATCACCTCCCGCACATGCCCGTCCGAGACACGGGCCAGCAGCGGGTCCACCCGCAGGTCCTCCGGCCCGACGCCGGAGAGCGCGGACAGCACGCCCCCCAGCACATGATACAGGCCGCGATGCACCCGCGCGCGTTCCAGCGCCCAGAGGTCCGCCACGCCCTCCACCACGCAAAGCACTTCCTGGTCCCGGTTGGGATCGGTGCAGATGCGGCAGGGGTCGACGGTGTCGAGGTTGCCGCAGAGGCGGCAGGGACGCACGGCCTCGGCGGTGGAGCGCATGGCATCGGCCAGCGGCAGCATCAGCCCAGCGGGGTCGCGCAGCAGGCGCAGCGCCGCCCGGCGGGCGCTGCGGCGCCCCATGCCGGGCAGTTTCGCGAGAAGGGCAATCAGCCGCTCCACCTGATCGGTGGCGTTGTTCCCCTGATCAGGTGGGATCATGCGCGGCTCAGAACGGCAGCTTGAAGCCGCCGAGGCCGCCGCCCATGCCGGGGATATTGATGCCGGCGGTGGCCTTCTGCATTTCCTCGGCCATCATCGCCTCCACCTTCGCCCGCGCATCGGCATGGGCGGCGACGATCAGGTCCTCCAGCACTTCCTTTTCCTCGGGGTCCACCAGGGAGGGGTCCACCGTCAGCTTCTTCATGTCGCCCTTGCCGGAGAGGGTGACCTTCACCATCCCGCCGCCAGCGGCGCCCTCCACCAGGGTCGCCTCCAGCTTGGCCTGCATTTCCTGCATCTTGGCCTGCATCTGCTGGGCCTGCTTCATCATGCCGGCGAGGTTCTTCATGGGATCTCCGGAAAAAATTTAGAGGTCGTCGAGGTCGACGGATTCGGCCTCAGGCGGCGCGAAGTCAGGCCCCATATCGTCCGGCATCTCGGGCAAATCCAGGGCCGGAAGGCCGTAATCGTCCAGGCTTTCGTCGCGCACCTGCTCCACCTTCGCACCCGGGAAGGCCAGCAGAATGGCCTGCACCATGGGATGGGACTGCGCCACCACCAGCCGCTCGCCCGCCGCGTGGCGGCTCTGCTCGGCGAGCGTCGGCTCGCCCTCGGCATTGGTCAGGGAGATGGTCCAGCGGGTGCCGGTGGCCTCGGCCAGGAAGGCGGAAAGCTGGCCGGCGAGATCGCGCGGCGCTTCCGGGCGCGGGCGCAGTTCCAGCCGGCCAGGGGCGAAGCTGACCAGATGCACGCTGTGCAGCAGATGCGCATGCAGCATGGGCATGCGGCCGGAGGCGAGCGCCACCACCTCGCGGAAGGCGCGCGGCTGCGGCAGGGGGGCGGGCGCCTCCTCAGCCACCATCACCGGCGCGCCATTGGCCACGGCGCGGGCACCGCCGCTGCCGCCCTGCGGGGCAGCGGGTGCCGGCATCTGCGGCAGGCTGCCGCCTTCGGTCAGGCGGCGCACCAGGTCGCCGGGGGTGGGCATCTCGGCCAGATGCGCCAGGCGGATCAGCACCATCTCGGCCGCCGCGCGACGGTCCGGCGCCTCAGCCACCTCGGTGATGCCCTTCAGCAGCACCTGCCAGGCGCGGCCCAGCACGGGGATGGAGAGCTTCTCGGCCAGCGCCACGCCGCGCACCCGCTCGGCTTCCGGCATGGCCGGGTCCTGCCGCAGCGCGGGCACGGCGCGCAGCCGTGTCAGGGTATGGGTCAGTTCCAGCAGGTCGGCCAGGATGACGCCGGGGTCGGCGCCGCGCTCATGCCCATGGTCCATGGTGGCCAGCACGGCGGCGATATCGCCCCGGAAGCAGCCTTCCAGCAGGTCCAGCAGCAGGCCACGGTCGGCGAGGCCCAGCATGTCCCGCACCATGGTGGCCTGGATGCCGCCCTCGGCCCCCGCCGCCTGGGCCATGGCCTGGTCCAGCAGCGAAAGCCCGTCGCGCACCGAGCCATCAGCGGCGCGGGCAATCATGGCGACCGCCTCTTCCTCCGCCGTCACGCGTTCCAGGCCGCAGATGCGGGTGAAGTGCTCGCGCAACTGCTCCTGCGGCACGCGGCGCAGGTCAAAACGCTGGCAGCGGGACAGGATGGTGGCCGGGACCTTGCGGATCTCGGTGGTCGCGAACAGGAACTTCACCTGCGGTGGCGGCTCTTCCAGCGTCTTCAGCAGCGCGTTGAAGGCTGCCGTGGAGAGCATGTGCACTTCGTCGAGGATATAGACCTTGAAGCGCGCCTGGGCCGGACGGTAGCGCACGGCCTCCCGCAGCTCGCGGATATTGTCCACGCCGTTGTTGGAGGCGGCGTCCAGCTCCAGCACATCCGGGTGCCGGTCGGCCAAAATGGCCTGGCATTCCGGGCAGACGCCGCAGGGATCGGCTGTGGGGCCGCCCTGGCCATCCGGCCCGATGCAATTCAGGGCACGGGCGATGATGCGCGCCGTGGTGGTCTTGCCTACCCCGCGCACGCCGGTGAGCATGAAGGCATGCGCCACGCGGTTCTGCGCGAAGGCATTCCGCAGCGTCCGCACCAGCGCTTCCTGGCCGATCAGGTCGGCGAAGGTCTGCGGCCGGTATTTGCGCGCCAGCACCCGGTAAGGGGTATTCGGCGTCTCGGCGGCCACCGGCGCGGCGGGCGCTTCGCCGAACAGCCCAGGCCCTTCGGGCACCGGCGGCGCATCGCCGAACAGGCCAGGGCCATCCGGGGGCGGCGGGGCGTCGTCGTCAGGCAGGGTGTCGCTGGGCATGGGCGCGCGGCAGGGTCCGGGGTCAGGCCGCACCGGGCCAGGGAAGTGGCGCGGTCGTGCCGTGGCGGGCGGCCAGAGCGGCGGCCAGGAGAATGGAAGGTGGAAGGCCGATGGATCGACCCAGGCGAGAACTCGTTACGGCTGCTTCCTTCCGGACCTGACCGGGTTGGCGAGACGCCCGTCCGCCACCAACCTTCCAAGGACACGATATCATGCCACCCCCCGGGCAAAGCAAGGGGGGCCGGGCAGAAGGGCTGCTCAACCCCCAGGCGGTTGCCCGACCGCCGCCCGCGTGGCAGGGTCGCGCCCGCATGTTGTCAGTCCCCGCAAGCCGACCCAACGTCTATACCGGCAGCCCCATCGATCGCGTCTCCGGCCAAAGGGATGACGAGGATTTCGTGGCGGCCGCCCTCGCCTCCCCCGAAGCCCTGTTCATCCCGGTCTGGCGCAACCAGAGCCTGATGAAGGGCGTGGCCGAAGGCGCCCCCGAAGCCGTGCTGCTGAGCGCCGAGGCCGTGCAGGCCGTGCGCATGGCCGGCGGCCCCTGGGCGCTGCTGGGCCTCTGGGAAGGCCGCCCCGTCTTCGCCGTGGATTGCTCCTCGGCCGAGGACCCGCTGCCGCTGCTGCCGGAAGGCTTCGGCAGCTTTTCCGAGATCCGCGGCGTCGCCGGGCTGCTGCCGGCGGGCGAGGCCTCGATGCTCGCCCATGCCCGCGGGCTGCTGCACTGGCGCAACCGTCACCGCTTCTGCGGCGTCTGCGGCGGCGAATGCGCGCCGCGCTCCGCCGGCAATGCCATGGCCTGCACCCAGTGCGGCACCCAGCACTTCCCGCGCACCGACCCGGCCGTGATCATGCTGGTGGTGCGGGGCGACAAGGCGCTGCTGGGCCATTCCACCCGCTTTCCCAATACCACCATGTATTCGACGCTGGCCGGCTTCGTGGAACCGGGCGAAAGCTTGGAGGAAGCCGTGCGGCGCGAGGTGCTGGAGGAAACCGGCGTCCATGTCGGCCGCGCCTGGTACCATTCCTCCCAGCCCTGGCCCTTTCCCGCCAGCATCATGCTCGGCTTCCATGCCGAGGGCCTGTCGGACGACATCACCATCGACCCCGACGAATTGCGCGATGCCCGCTGGTTCAGCCGCGAGGAGCTGCGGAACCCCAGCGGCTTCAGCCTGCCCCGTCCCGACTCGATCGCCCGCCGGCTGATCGAGGATTGGCTGGAGGCCCCATGATGACCCCGACTCGCCTCCTGCCGCTGCTGGCCCTTCTGGCCGCCTGCGCCACCCGCCCGCCGCCGATCGAGAACGTGGTGCCCGATACCCCGGTCCAGGCCGCCTGCCGGGCCGAATCCAGGAACGACCCGGCGGTGAAGGCTGTGCTGGAACAGTTGAACCCGGGCAACTGGGCCAATGAACAGCGCGTCAACCACGAGGCCCGCGTGGCCGAGCTGCGCGCCTATCGCGAATGCATGCGCCGCAACGGCGCGCCCCTGCCTGGGGGCGTGGAGGCCGTTCGGCCGCTGTGAAGCAAGGCCGGGGGAATGAATTCCCCCAGGCCCCCTTCTTTTTTCTTTTCCAGTTTTGCGGTGCGCCTGTGGCGCCCCCTCTTCACGACGGGATGCGCCCGAAGGCTCACCCGCCGCTGCTCGCCTGAGCCCGAACCCCAGCTCGAAGAAAAAAGATGGGGGTCCGGGGGAATTCATTCCCCCGGCCTTTTATTCACGCCGGCTCGGCGCGCAGTTCCACCACCGGCACCTGGGGCCGCGCCCGGTCCCAGGCCACCCGCACGGCGGCGGCGCCGTATTCACGCTCCAGCCGGCGCACGGTGAAATGCGCGCGGCCCAGGGTGCGGAAGTGTTCCAGGAAGGCCAGGTTCACCGCCGCGCCGGCGGCCGCGCCCATGACCGGTGCCGCCTGGGCACCCAGCTTCAGCATCAGAGGCCCGGTGAAACGCGCCGCCACCGCGCCGATGAAGCCCGGCAGCAGCGAGGCGCCCATGGTGGGCAGGAACTGCGCCAGGGCGAGGCGCGTGGCGAAATAGCCCGTCTCCGTCGCGTCGTCCGAGGCCTTGGGGCCGCCGAGGGCGAAGACCTTCAGGCATTCGGCGCCGGTTTCCAGTTGCGTCGGGTCCTCGCCCGCCGCCGCGGCCTCGGCGGCGATCTGCCGCAGCAACAGGGTGGTGGAGACCGGCAGTTCCACCAGCGTGCCTGGCAGGCCGAAGGCGCCGCCCACGGCGCCGCTGGCGGCGGCCATGCCCCGGTGCATCCAGGCGGAGGAGATGCCCGGCGGTGTCCAGCCGGGGGCGCTGCGGGTGGCGGCGGTCAGCGCCTGGGAGAGCGCGTGCCGCACCGCCTTGTCCACCATGCCCTGGGCAAAGGAGGGGAGGCGCTTGCGCAGCGCCTCCACCGGCGTTCCGGCCATGCCCGCGAGGCGGGAGGCCAGCGAGCTGTCCTCCAGAACCCGGCGCGCCGCGTCCAGTTCCGCCTGCGCTTCAGGAGGGATGGGGAGCAGTGCGGGCAGGTTCTCGGTCATGGCTCTTGGTGTCCCCGTTACAGGATGAAGCGGCTGAGGTCGGCGCTGGCGGCCAGCGGCGCCACCCTCTCCCGCACGTAACCCGCATCCACGGTCAGGTTTTCGCCGCGCTTGTCGGAGGCGTTGAAGGAAATCTCCTCCAGCAGCTTCTCCAGCACCGTGGAGAGGCGGCGGGCGCCGATATTCTCCACCCGCGCGTTGATGTCGGCCGCGAGGTCCGCCACCGCGTCGATGGCATCATCCGTCAGGTCGAGCGTCACGCCCTCGGTGCTCAGCAGCGCCACGTATTGCTTGGCAAGGCTGTGCTCCGGCTCCGTCAGGATGCGGCGGAAGTCGTCGCGTGACAGCGCGGAGAGTTCCACGCGGATCGGCAGGCGGCCCTGCAGCTCCGGCATCAGGTCGGCGGGCTTGGCGATGTGGAAGGCGCCCGAGGCGATGAAGAGGATGTGGTCCGTCTTCACCGGCCCATGCTTGGTGGTGACGGTGGTGCCCTCGATCAGCGGCAGCAGGTCGCGCTGCACGCCTTCACGTGAAACATCGCCGCCACGGAAGCCGTTCTCGCTGCGGGCGCAGACCTTGTCGATCTCGTCCACGAAGACGATGCCGTTGTTCTCGGCATTGGCGATGGCCTCGCGGGTCAGCTTGTCGTTGTCGAGCAGCCGGTCGGCCTCGTCGCGGATCAGGGCCTGGCGCGCCTCGGCCACGTGCATCTTGCGCGGGCGGGAAGGCTTGCCGAACATCTTGCCCATCATCTCCTGGATGTTGTGCATCTGCCCCGGCGGCATGCCCGGCATGTCCATCATGCCGATGGGCGTGGCACCCGACTGCTCGGCCACCTGCACCTCGACTTCCTTGTCCTCCAGCTGGCCCTCGCGCAGCATGCGGCGGAACTTCATGCGGGTCTCGCCCGAAGCCCCCTCGCCCACCAGCGCGGTCACCAGCCGCTCCTCGGCCGCGAGTTCAGCCTTGGCCTGGACTTCCTTGCGCGCGGCTTCCCGCGTGCGGGTGATGGAGACCTCCACCAGGTCGCGGATGATGCTTTCCACGTCGCGACCGACATAGCCGACCTCGGTGAACTTGGTGGCCTCCACCTTCATGAAGGGGGCATCGGCCAGCTTGGCCAGGCGGCGGGCGATCTCGGTCTTGCCGCAGCCGGTCGGGCCGATCATCAGGATGTTCTTGGGCACCACCTCGTCGCGCATGCCGTCCGGCAGCTGCTGCCGGCGCCAGCGGTTGCGCAGCGCGATGGCGACCGCGCGCTTGGCGTCCTGCTGGCCGACAATGAAGCGGTCGAGCTCGGAGACGATCTCGCGCGGAGACAGGTTCACGGTTTCAGACATGGTTCAGAGCGTCTCCAGCACGGTGCGCCCATTGGTGTAGACGCAGATATCGGCCGCGATCTTCATGGACTTGCGCGCGACATCCTCGGCCGAGAGGCCGTCGATATCGATCAGCGCCCGCGCCGCCGCCAGGGCGTAGTTGCCGCCGGAGCCGATGCCGATGATCTGGTCCTCCGGCTCCAGCACGTCGCCATTGCCGGTGATCAGCAGGGAGCGGTCCTTGTCCGCCACCGCCAGCAGGGCCTCCAGCCGCCGCAGGTAGCGGTCGGTGCGCCAGTCCTTGGCCAGCTCCACCGCCGCCCTTTCGAGCTGGTCGGGGAAGCGTTCCAGCTTCGCCTCCAGCCGCTCCAGCAGCGTGAAGGCATCGGCGGTGGCGCCGGCGAAGCCGGTCAGCACCTTGCCGCCCGCGATGGTGCGCACCTTGCGGGCATTGTTCTTGACCACGGTCTGGCCCATCGAGACCTGGCCGTCGCCGGCCATGGCCACCTGGCCGTTCTTGCGGACACAGAGAATGGTCGTGCCATGCCACCCGAGGGGGTCATGGGGATTCGTCGTCGTATTCATGACCGCCGAGATGGCGTCGGCGACGCTGCGGAACAAGATCACCCTTGGGTTGAGCCTGGCTGGAGGGGCGCCGCCCCTCAGGCCTCTCCGCCGGGGTGGAAAGTCCACCCCCGGTCCCGCTGCCGGTTTTTGGCGGGCTGAAAGGCCGCAGCGCGGCGCTGGCTCCCTGGAGCGAAGCCGGCATGACCTGAAGCCATCGTCGCTGGCGGCCCGGGACCTCCGGCGAAACCGCCATATCACCCATGCAAAACTGATGGCGGGGTCCGGGGTGACCCTGTCACCCCGGCGGGGGTCCAGGGGGCGGCGCCCCCTGGCCTTCGCTTCAGGAGGAGCGCGCCACCCGCCCATCCGGCGCCCAGGAGCCGTTCGGGTGGGTTTCCATGTACTTCACCAGCGTGTCTTCCAGCGCCGGCCCGGCGTCATAGGCTTCCAGCGCGTCCTTCTGGAAGGAGACATAGCCGTCGCCGCCGCGCCGCATGAAGTTGTTGGTGACGACGCGGTAGGCGCGGTCCGGGTCCAGCGGCACGAAGCGGCCGTCCAGGCGCACCTGCACGTCGCGCACGCGCTGCCCGGCGGGGGCGGCGGCGTCGAAGGTGAAGCGCAGGCCCGCCACCTGCGGGAAGCGGCCGGCATTCTCGCCCACCTTGGACAGGCCGTTCTCCAGCGCCTCCCGCAGCGCGCCGCCGCGGATGGTCAGGCTGGCCAGGGTGTTGGAGAACGGCAGCACCGTCAGCACGTCGCCCCAGGTGACGGTACCGGCGGGCAGGCCGGCGCGCAGCCCGCCGCCATTGGTGACGGCGACCTCGGCCGTGGGCTCGGCCGCCAGCATGGCCTCGGCCATCAGGTTGCCGATGGCGCATTCGCCCTCGCGGCAGCCTTGCAGGCTCAGCGCCTCGGCCAGGGTGCCGACGGGGCGGCGGCGCCAGCTTTCCAGCGGCGCCGCGTATTCGGCGACGATGGCGGCCACCCTTTCGTCCGGCGCGATGTCGGGCGTGATCTCGCGCATCTCGCCACCATGGGCGGCGACGCGGCCCTGGTCCGTCAGGTCCAGGTCCAGCCGGCCGAGGTAGCGGCCGTAGCAGGCGGCCTGGACGATGCGCACGGCGCGGTCGGGGCTGTCCACCAGCGTCGGGTGCGGGCTTTCGGCCCCGGCCAGGCCATTGGCCAGCAGCGTGTGGCTATGGGCGCCGACGATGACGTCGATGCCTGGCACGGCGGCGGCCAGCTTCTGGTCCTCGGCGAAGCCGAGATGGGAGAGGACGATGATCGTAGTCGGACGCTCGGCGCGCAGGGCGGCGATGTTGCGCTCCACCGCCTCGGCCGCCGAGTTGAACTTCACCGTGGGGCCGGGGGAGGAAAGCTGCGGCGTCGTCTCGGTGGTGACGCCGATGATGCCGATGCGGGCGCCGCCGCGTTCCATCACCGTAAAGGGCTTCACCAGCCCGGTCAGCAGCGGCTCGCCGCTGAAATCCAGGTTGGCGGAAAGGAGCGGGAAGGCCAGTGACTTCGCATAATCGGCCAGCACGGCGGGGCCGTTGTCGAATTCGTGGTTGCCGATCGTCATGGCCTCGGTGCCGATGACGCGCTGCACGGCCGATTCGGCGCGGCCCTTGTGCGCCGTGTAGAAGAGCGAGCCCATGAACTGGTCACCGCCATCCAGCTGCAGCACGGCGCGGCCGTCCGCGGCGGCTTCCCGCCGGCGCATGGCCATCGCGCCCGCCAGGCGGGCGCTGCCGCCCAGGCAGGGCTTGTCGATGCGGCAGGAGGCGCTGCCGGCGTCCGTGCCCTCATGCTTCGAATGGAAATCGTTCATGTGCAGCAGCGCCAGCCGGGCCACCGGGTCGGCGGCGGCGCGCCGCAGCGCGGGCATGGCCAGCGGCAGGGCGAGGCTGGCGGAAAGCAAGGCGCGGCGGGACAGGGTCATGGTGTGTTTTTCCACAACGGTGCGGCGAAAAGCGCCCGGATGGCACCGGCACCCCATGCTTTAGCCTAACGCTTGCCGTATTTCGATTGTCCCTTGCGGCATAGCCTGAATGCCGCGGGCGGGTTCCAACCCCGTTCCTTCTTCTGTCCCGAACGCTGACTGGAATACGATGCAGGTCTACCTGCCCATCGCCGAAATGTCGGTGGATGCCTTCCTCCTGCTGGGCATCGGATTTGGCGTGGGCTGGCTTTCCGGCATGTTCGGCGTGGGCGGCGGCTTCCTGCTGACGCCGCTGCTGATCCTGATCGGCATCCCCGCGCCCGTCGCCGTCGCCTCGGGCGCCAACCAGACGGTCGGCGCCTCGGTCTCCGGCCTCATCGCGCAATGGCGGCGGGGCAATGTGGACCTGCGGATGGGCGGCGTGCTGCTGGTGGGCGGCTTCGCCGGCTCCTTCCTCGGCGTGCAGGTCTTCGCCTGGCTGCGGCGGCAGGGGCAGGTGGATCTGGCGGTCGCCATCTTCTACGTGGTGGTGCTGGGCAGCGTCGGCGCTCTGATGGTGCGCGAAAGCGTGCGCGCCATCCTGCACCGGCGCAAAGGCAAGGTTGGGCGCCGGCTGCATGCGCATTTCTGGATGCATGGCCTGCCCTTCAAGATGCGCTTCCGCAAGTCGCGCCTCTACATCTCGGTCATCCCGCCGGTGCTGGTGGGCTTCGGCATCGGCATCCTTTCCGCCATCATGGGCGTGGGCGGCGGCTTCATGCTGGTGCCGGCCATGATCTACCTGCTGGGCATGCCGACCTCGGTGGTGATCGGCACCTCGCTGTTCCAGGTGGTCTTCGTGGCCGCCAACGTGACGCTGCTGCAGGCCGTCACCACCGGCAGCGTCGATATCGTGCTGACGCTGCTGCTGCTGATCGGCGGCGTGGCGGGCGCGCAGTTCGGCGCCGCCATGGGCACCCGGCTGCGGGGCGAGGAAACCCGCGCCCTGCTGGGCGCCATGGTGCTGGCGGTGGCCGGCAGCCTGCTCTGGGGCCTGCTGAGAACGCCGGAGAGCCTCTACGTCATCGGGCCGCTGCCGTGACGCGCGGGGGCATGGCCGCGGCCCTGGCGCTGCTGCTGCTCCTGCCGGGCGCCCTCCAGGCACAGGTGCCGCTGCCCCAGGCGCCCACCATCCCCCTGCCCGGCAGCGGGCCGCTGCTGCCGCCGCCGCCGGTGCCGCCCGCCGTGCTGCCGCCTGCCTTACTACCCGCCGCCCCGGCGCTGGACGCGCCGCCGGCCGACCCCACCACCCGCATGGCCCGCCCCGCCCTGGTGGCGGAGCTGTCGCAGCAGACCGTGGACATCACCACCGGCTTCACCGGCACGCAGCTGCTGGTCTTCGGCGCCACCGACCGGCTGCTGGGCCCGCAGCCCGACGGCACCCCGGGCGACGACGTGCTGGTGATCGCGCAGAATGCGCCGGAGCCGATGATCGTGCGGCGCAAGATCGAGGTGCTGGGCTTCTGGATCAACGGCCCCTCCGCCCGCTTCCGCAGCGTGCCGGGCTTCTATGTCGTCACCGGCACCCGGCCGCTGCGCGACATGCTGCCGGATATCGAGCGCAGCACCAAGCATCTGGGGCTGGACAAGCTGCCGCTGGCCTCCACCGGCGTGCAGGACCCCGGCTACCGCGAGGCGCTGCTGCAGCTGAAGCAGAATGCCGGGCAATGGCGGGAACAGGAGACGCCGATGCATATCGCCGGCTCGCGCCTCTTCCGCGCCCGGCTGGACCTGCCGGCCACGGTGCAGACCGGGGACTACCAGGTGCAGGTGCTGCTGGTGCGCCAGGGCCGCGTGCTGGCGCGGCAGGAACTGGGCTTCCGGGTGGAGCGGGTCGGTGCCGCCGCGCAGATCGCGGAAGTCGCGGAGCAGCAGCCGCTGGTGTATGGCATGTTCTGCGTGCTGCTGGCCGCCTTCGCGGGCTGGATGGGCAGCGTCTTGTTCCGGAGGAGCTGATGGCCGAGGCCGAGCGGCGCGACCGCGTCTTCCTGGTGGTGGTGGACGACAGCCCGGAGCGGCAGATCGCCCTCCGCTATGCCTGCCTGCGGGTGCGCCACAGCGGCGGCCGCGTGGCGCTGCTGCGGGTGGTGGAACCGGCCGAGATGACCGAATGGGCCGGTGTCGGCGCCATGCTGGAGGAAGAGCGGCGGGAGGATGCGGAGAAGCTGCTGTCCGGCCTCGCCGCCGAGGTGCAGGAAATCACCGGCGGCCTGCCCATCCTGCTGATCCGCGAGGGCGACCCGCGCGACGAACTGCTGGCGCTGCTGGAGGAGGACCCGCGCATCTCGATCCTGGTGCTGGCCGCCGCCGCCGCCGGCACCGGGCCGGGGCCGCTGATCCAGGCCCTGGTGGGCCGCCATGGCGCCCGGATGCGGGTGCCCATGACCATCGTGCCCGGCGGGTTGAGCGAGCAGGACATGCAGCGGGTGACCATCTGAGGCCACCCGCTGCCGCCGTCCCGCCTTAGCGCAGGACGATTTCTACGCGGCGGTTCTGCGGCTCACGCACGCCATCGGCCGTGGCGACCAGCGGACGGCTCTCGCCGAAGGCCTGCACGGTGATGGCGGAGCGCTGGATGCCCTGGCGGGTCAGCTCGGCGGCGACGGCGTCGGCGCGGCGCTGCGACAGGCGCTGGTTGTACTGCGGCGAGCCCGCGCGGTCGGCATGGCCGGCCACTTCGATGCGGGTGGTCTGCACGCGGTTGGCGTTCTGGGCGGCCTCGGTGATGATCTGGCGGGCGCGGTCCGTCAGGTCAGCACGGTCGAAGTCGAAGAACACCAGGTAGGTGCGGGCCGGCACCGGCGCGGCGGCCGGGGCCGGGGCATCCGTCATGACCGCCGGGGCCGGGCGCGGCGTGTTGAAGGCGTAGCGGACGCCGAGCATGATGGAGTGGTTGTAGTTATCGAACTCGGTGTTGCGGCTGTAGAGCGTGGTGGGCGCCCCGTTGTTGATCCGCGCGGTGGCCGTTGTGCGCAGCTTCACGCCCTCGGTGGCCATGAAGCGGTATTCCAGCGTGGCCGCGAGGCCCGGCACCCAGCGGATGGGGAAGGCGAGGCCGGCGATGCCCTGGTAGGCCAGGCTGCCGTTGACGTCGTCGCTCCTGATCTGGGCCGAGGCGGTGGAATTCGTCACGCTGTTCAGCTCGTTATTCAGCGTGTTGCGCAGGTTCTGCACAAACTCCGCCCGCACATCGGCCGGAGTCTCCGGCGGCAGGCTGGCGGTGAGCTGGTTGACCAGCTGGTTGGTCAGGCCGTTCGTCAGCCCGCCGGTCACGCCGCTGGCGGGCCCGACATTGATGGAGCCGCGGACATTGTCATGGTCACGCCAGACATAGCCGATGCCGCCGCCGACATAGGGCATCACGGCGCTGGAGGGGATGCCGATGCTGCTCAGGTCGAAGTCGTAGAAGACATTCGCCATGACGCCGTAGTTGTAGACGCTGCCGCCGTTGCGCAGCAGGCGGTAGCCGGCCAGCGTCACCGTATCCGAGTCGTTCGAGCGGTAGCTGCCCTCAACCTCGAGCCGCAGGCCGTTGCCGAAGCCCCAGCCGATGCTGGCCACGCCGCCCCAGCCCAGGTTCGAGTCGAAGGACACTTCGCGCGACAGGCCGTTCTGCTGCAGCAGGCGGCCAGCCTGGCCGCCGAGCTGGCCGGAGCTGCGCTGCAGGTAATTCCCGCCCGCGCCGCCCGCGATGTAGAGGCCGTCGATCGGCTGCGCGCTGGCCAGGGCCGGCAGCAGGGCGATACCCATCGAGAGGGTAAAGAGAAGACGCATGGGGAACCTTTCGTTGAACGCTATCGCCGCCTCGGTGGGGCACGACTCCACCGGGATCTAAACTGTAGCGTTACATTTTATGCAATCGTCTGTTACCGAATTTTCGCGTGGTAACGATGCTGTGCACACGCACCGCAATATTCCGGGCCTAAACCGACCCCGGCGGTCTGCTCCGCCACCCGCCCGGCCCCTGCCCCGGGGCAGCCGCATGGCCTTTCCGGTTGCATGCGGCACCACGATCCACCACATGCACTGGTGAAAATCGAGTCCTGCGCACGGAAGCCGAAGAATGTTCATCGAGACGGAAGCTACGCCCAACCCGGCCACCCTGAAGTTCCTGCCGGGCCAGGATGTGATGGGTGCCCGCGGCACCGCCGATTTCACCAGCGCCGAAGCCGCCACCCGCTCGCCGCTGGCGGAAGCGCTGTTCGGGCTGGAAGGCGTGGCGCGCGTCTTCCTGGGGTCCGACTTCATCACCGTCACCAAGGCGGAGAGCGCCGACTGGCAGGCGCTGCGCCCGGTGGTGCTGGGCACCATCATGGAACATGCCATGGCCGGCCGGCCGGTGATGCTGGGCCAGGATGACAGTGGCGAGGAGATCGAGGACACCGACCCGGCCGATGCCGAGGTGGTGGCCCAGATCAAGGAACTGCTGGACACCCGCGTGCGCCCGGCGGTGGCCGGCGACGGCGGCGACATCGTCTTCCGCGGCTTCCGCGACGGCATCGTGAAGCTGCACATGCAGGGCGCCTGTTCGGGCTGCCCCTCCTCCCGCGCCACGCTGAAGCATGGCGTGGAGAACATGCTGCGCCACTATGTGCCGGAAGTGGTGGCGGTGGAGCAGGTCGAGGTCTGAAGCATTCTCCCGTGGCGCCGGCCCGCTGCTGGCGCCATGGATTCTGGTGATAATGGCCATCCGGCCGCCGGATTGGCTTCGGCCAAGTTCGGGCCTATCCCTTTCGCAACGCAATATCGGATGAGCGAATCGGATGGCCGACAAGATCGACAGTGCCGCGCTGGACCAGTTGTTCCTGACCGCCCGCACCATGAACAAGTGGCAGGACAAGCCTGTCACCGATGAGAAGCTGCACGAACTCTACGACCTGCTGAAGATGGCGCCCACCAGCGCCAATGCCAGCCCTGGCCGCTTCCTCTTCATCCGCTCGCCGGAAGCCAAGGAGAAGCTGAAGCCCGCCCTCTCCGCCGGCAACCTGGAGAAGACGATGTCGGCGCCGGTGACGGTGGTGGTGGCCTATGACACCGCCTTCTACGACAAGCTGCCCTTCCTCTTCCCGCATGCCGACGCCAAGTCCTGGTTCACCAGCAGCCCGGCCTTCGCGGAGAAGACCGCCTTCCGCAATGCCACGCTGCAGGCCGGCTACCTGATCATGGCGGCGCGCGCCATCGGCCTGGATGCGGGCGCGATGAGCGGCTTCGACGCCGGCAAGGTGGATGCCGCCTTCTTCGAGGGCACCACCTGGAAGGCCGACCTGCTGATCAACCTTGGCTATGGCGACCCCTCGGGCACCTTCGGCCGCCTGCCGCGCCTGCCCTTCGAGGAAGCCGCGAAGATCGTCTGACCGCGCGGCACGGACGCGAAAAGGCCGGCCGGGATCTCTCCCGGCCGGCCTTTTCCGTTTCCGATGGCCGCAGCCGTGGCTGGCGCGGCCTAGGCCGCGACGCGCCCCGCCTGCGGGTCCAGCCGGTAGCCGCCGCCTTCGGTCAGCAGCAGGCAGGCATTCGTCGGGTCCGGCTCGATCTTCTGCCGGAGGCGGTAGATATGTGTCTCCAGCGTATGCGTGGTCACGGCGGCGTTGTAGCCCCAGACCTCGTTGAGCAGCACCTGACGCGCCACCGCGCGGCCGCCGGCCCGGTACAGGAACTTCAGGATCGCGGCTTCCTTCTCGGTCAGCCGGATCTTGCGGTTCTTGGCGGGCTCCAGCAGCAGCTTGGCCGAGGGGCGGAAGGTATAGGGGCCGATCACGAAAACAGCATCCTCGCTGTTGTCGAAGACCCGCAGCTGCGCGCGCAACCGCGCCAGCAGCTCCGCCACCCGGAAAGGCTTGGCGATATAGTCGTTGGCGCCGGCATCGAGGCCGCGCACAACATCCTGCTCACCATCGGCGCCGGTCAGCATGATGATGGGGATCTTCACACCCTCGCGACGTAGCCGCGCGCAAAGATCCCGCCCATCACCATCAGGGAGGCCAATGTCCAGCAGCACGGCGTCGCAGCGGGGAGACTCGCCACCCAGGAGCTGGTCCGCGGCTTCCGCCGAGGTTTCCGCTTCCAGGGGGGCAAATTCCCCGTCCAACGCCAGTTGTTCCGACAAGGTGGCGCGCAGCGCCACGTCGTCGTCCACGATCAGGATCGGCCGCGGGCCGGTCATGAGATCTCCCGACAAAGCCAGTGATTCAGCATCAAAACCCCCAACGTACGAGCCGCCAAAGCGTTGCCGATGCCTTTCTAGGGCAACAGCATCGTGCCGCCGCCATGCTCAGCCAGCAACCCCCACGTGTAGCGGGCTCATCAAGAGGTTCTTTTTCGCGCGATTGGCGGGAGATGGCAATCCTGCAACACATGCCACATTGCTGACAGGCTCCGGAGGCATAATGTTGGAGCCTTGTTTTCGGCCTTTCCCGCCCACGCCGGCCGCCATCCTGGCACGGGCGTGCCACGTGCCAGCACCAGACGGAACCGACTCCATGACCAGCACAGGCCCGGTCTCCTGCACTCCCACTTCGGAGACCCGGCGGAATACCCAGCCCAAGGCACGCCTTCCTGGCCAGCACGACCCGGAGCCCGGTCCCCTGGTGCCGGATGCCGCCAGCCTGGCCCTGCGCCGCGTGCACCGCGCCGCCAGCGACCTGCGGCGCGGCACGCCGGTGCTGCTGCGCTGCGGCCGCGAGAACCCCGGCTCTGCCCTGCTGGTCGCGGCGGCGGAAACGGTGGGCGCGCGCGGCTTGGCGGAACTGGCGGCCCTGGGCGCCGCCCCGGCCCTGCTGCTGCTGGCGCCATCCCGCGCCGCGGCGGTGCTGCACCGCCCGATTCCCACCGCCACGGCTGCCGGCACCGAGGAAGCGCCGGTGGCCCTGACCCTGCCGCCTGCCCTGCTGGACCCGGCGCGGCTGCGCAGCCTGGCGGACCCGGTGGCCGAGCAGCTCCTGCCGGAAGCGCCGGAACTGGCCGCGCCGCCGCCGCTGGCCTTCGCGGCCCTGGTGCTGGCCAAGCTGGGCCGGCTGCTGCCCGCGCTGGTGGCGGTGCCGGTGCCCGAGGCCCGCGTGGCGGAGGCCGCGCCGCTCGGGATCTTCACGCTGCCGGCGGCCGATATCCTGGCCTATCCCGCCACCGCCGCCACCACGCTGACCCGCGTGGCCGAGGCCCGCGTGCCGCTGGAGGATGCGCCGGAGGCCCGCATCGTCGCCTTCCGCGCCGCCGATGGCGGCATCGAGCATCTGGCGATCCTGGTGGGCGACCCGGAAGGGCTCAGCGCCGCCGGCGGCGCGCCGCTGACCCGGGTGCATTCCGAATGCTTCACCGGCGACCTGCTGGGCAGCCTGCGCTGCGACTGCGGCCCGCAGCTGCGCGGCGCTATCGCCCGCATGGCGCAGGATGGCGCCGGCGTGCTGCTCTACCTGGCGCAGGAGGGGCGCGGCATCGGGCTGGTGAACAAGCTGCGCGCCTATACGCTGCAGGACCAGGGGCTGGACACGCTGGATGCCAACCGCGCCCTGGGCTACGGCGCCGACGAGCGCGGCTTCCTGGTGGCGGCCACCATGCTGCGCCAGCTCGGCATCCCGCGCATCCGGCTGCTGACCAACAACCCGGACAAGGTGGCCGGCCTCGCCGCCTGCGGCATCGAGGTGGTGGGGCGGGAGCCGCACCGATTCGCCGCCAATGGTATCAACGATCACTATCTCGAGACCAAGGCTACCCGCTTCGGGCATCTGCTGCGATGAGCTCGGCCATCGGCGCCAACATCGCCGTGGCGCGGCCGGACGGGCTGCTGCGGCTGCGCGACCGCACCTTCCGCTGCGCCCTGGGCCGTGGCGGCATCCGCGCCGGCAAGGAGGAAGGCGACGGCGCCACCCCCACCGGGCTGCTGCCGCTGCGCCGGGTGCTCTACCGTGCCGACCGCCTGCCCGCCCCCGCCTGCGCCGTGCCGGTGGAGCCCATCGGCGCCCAGGACGGCTGGTGCGACGACTCGGCCGACCTCGCTTACAACCGTCCTGTCCGCCTGCCCTATCCCGGCCGGCATGAGGAGCTGTGGCGGGCGGACCATGTCTACGACATCGTAGGCGTGCTGGGCTGGAACGACGACCCGGTGGTGCGCGGCCGTGGCAGCGCCATCTTCCTGCACCTGGCACGCCCCGGCTACGCGCCGACCGAGGGCTGCGTCGCGCTGGACCTGCCGGACCTGCGGGCGCTGCTGGCCATGGGCCTGAGCGGCATCCTGGTGGAAGCCTAGCGAAGGTTGAGGCGGCAGCACCGAGCAGGGGAATGCCCGGTGCTGCCATGGGGGACCTCCGGGGGAGGAGGTCCGAGACCGCAGCGATCGGGGGAGATCGCGGTCTGGGTCGAGCTTACGTCACTTCCACCAGCCGACCCAGGCCCCCCGGCCGTGGTGATGGTTTTTACATGCCACACCGTTGCCGCAATGCCACACAACTCTGGCTGGTGGAACTTCAGCCTTCCACAGCCTGCAGCAGTGCCTCGGCGCTTTCTGTCCAGGTCCGGGGGCGGAATTCCTGCCGCAGCCGCGCTTCCATCATCGCCACCTCGGCCGGGTGCGAGATCAGCCGGCGCAGGATCGCCACGGCCTCCGGCACATCCTCCGGATCGTGATAGAGGCAGAAGGACCCGCCCGCCTCCGGAACCGAGGTGGTGGAGGAGCAGACGCAGATCTTGCCGAAGCTCAGGCTTTCCGTCACCGGCAGCCCCCAGCCCTCGTAATGGGAGGGAAAGAGGGTGAAGCGGCAGCCGGCGTAAAGCGCCGCCAGCTCGCCGTCGCTGGGGTCCTCCAGCAGCACCACCTTGCCGCCCAGCCAGCCGCAATTCTCCAGCTGCTGCATCAGGTCCGCCACCATCCAGCCGACATGGCCGGCGAAGACCAGCGTCGGCACCTGGCTGGGCGGCAGTTGCTCCGCCAGGCGCCGCCAGGCGCGGAAGGCCAGCAGGTGGTTCTTGCGCGCCTCGATGGTGGAGACCAGCAGCACATAGCCGGGCTCCAGCGCCGCCACGCGGGCCGAGACGACCGGCGGCGCGGCCTCACCGAAGCCGGTGCCGATGGGCAGCACCGCCACCGGGTGCTTCAGCACCAGGCCGGTGGCGGCGGCATAGCGCTCCAGATCCCGCGCCGTGGCGCGGGAGATGGCCAGGAAGCGGTCCACCAGCGGCATGGTGCTGGAGAACCAGGCGCGGAAGGTGCGCACCAGCCCCGGGTCGCAGAATTCCGGGCGGGTCAGCGGGATCAGGTCATAGACCAGCATGGCGATGCCAAGCCCGGTGCGCGCGCGCATGGCCTGCAGCAGCTCGGCGTAATCGGTGCGGAACCAGGGGGAGCCCAGGATCAGCAGCATGTCGCCGGGCTTCGCGGCCTCGGCCAGATCCTGGCCGGCCACGGCTTCCGGCCCGTTCTGGGCGCCGGGCGCCGGGCGCAGCAGCCGGCGGCCGGCCTGCATCAGGCCCCGCCCGGTGCGCATCCCGGCCCGCAGCGCGGCCGTCTGGCTGCGCACCGCCTCCCCCAGCGGCACACGGATATCGGCCGGCAGGCGGGAGGCGATTCGCCGCACCCGCCCCGCCTGCCCCACCGGCAGCGCCTTCTCGCGCAGCGGCGCGGCCGAGGCGGATTGCCCCTTGCCGGTCAGCCCGGCGAAGACCGCCTCCACCTCCGCCCAGGCCACGGTGCGCAGCGTGCCGCGGATGCGGTCATGCCGGCAGAAGGCGATCTCGCCCGGCCGCAGCGCCACCAGGGCGCGGTAAAGCTCAAAGGACAGGCGCTGGATGCCACTCGGGCGGCGGCTGATCAGCGCGTATTCGAAGAGGTCCTCGACATCGAGCCAGTAGGTCATCGTGCCGCCCCTGGCGTCTCGGCCCCGGGGCAGCATAGATGCCGGCTGGCGGCCGGGCAGCGCAGAAGACGGAAGATCATGCAATGCGCGATACGCGATGCCATGGGTGGTGCCAAGCGCGAGCGGAACAAGACAGATGCACATCCTGCTGATCGGTGCCGGCGGCCATGGCCGCGCGGTGCTGGAAACCCTGCGCGACGCCGGCTGGCCGCCCCCGGCCGGGGTGCTGGACGACAACCCTGCCTCTGCCGGCCTGTCCGGCATCCCGCTGCTGGGCCCGCTGGCGGCGGCCGAGGCCCTGCGGCAGCAGGGGCTGGAGGCCGCGCATGTGGCGCTGGGCGACAACCTGCGGCGGCAGGCGCTGGGCGAGTGGCTCGCCAGCCTGGGCTATGCGCTGCCCGTGATCCGCCACCCCTCCGCCGTGGTGGCGGGCAGCGCGCGCATCGGCGACGGCAGCGTGCTGCTGCCGCGCGTGGTGGTGGGCGCCGCCGCCGAGGTGGGGCGGCACGCCATCCTGAACACCGGTTGCATTGTTGAGCATGATTCGCGGCTGGAGGATGCCGTGCATATCGCGCCCGGCGCGGTGCTGGGCGGCGGCGTGCGCATCGGCGCCACGGCACTGGTGGGGCTTGGCGCCGCGCTGAAGCCGGGCGTCGCGGTCGGCGCCCGCGCGGTGGTGGGCGTCGGTGCGGCGGTGATTTCCGATGTCGCGCCCGGGCTTTGCGTCGGCGGCACGCCGGCGGTGCCTTTGCGCTGACTGCGGCGCAACCGACGCGGCCGCAAGATTGCTGTTGCGGCAAGCCAGATTCCAAGCTGCCATTCCAGCCAATTCGCGTGGTGAAGCGAAAATTTCGCGCTTCTGGCGCGGCATGTGCATACGATGGCACGGAGTGCAGCAGGAAACCGCATGATGCCCCTGACCGACCCGTCTGCTTCTGGCTTCCGACTCCCGCGCCGCGGCCTTCTGGCTGCCGCTGCCGCCGCCACCCTGCCCAAGGCGCAAGCATTTGCGCAGGATGCCTGGCCCTCTCGTCCCATCCGCTTCGTGAATCCGGGCCCGGCCGGCGGTGCCGGCGATGTGCTCGCGCGCCTGCTGGCGGAGCGCCTGAGCATCCGCCTCGGCCAGCCGGTGGTGGTCGAGGACCGGCCCGGCGCCGGCACCAATATCGGCATGACCAATGTCGCGCGCTCCGTCCCCGACGGCTACACGGTAGGCGTGGGCTCGATCGCTTCCAATGCCGTTAACAAGTGGCTCTACAAGAACCTGCCCTTCGACCCGGAAAAGGACTTCGCGCCGGTCTCGATGATGGCGCTGGTGCCGAACCTGATGGTGGTGCCGCCCAGCCTGCCGGTGAGGACGGTGAGGGAATTCGTTGAATATGCCAAGAAGCATCGCGGGCAGATCAATTTCGGCTCGGTGGGCGCGGGTTCCTCGCAGCATCTGGTGGGGGCGCAATTCGCGCTGACCACCGGCATCGAGATGTCCCACGTGCCCTATACCTCCTCCGGCCAGTTGAACACGGACATGCTGGAAGGCCGCGTGCAGGTGCTGTTCCAGTCGATCTCGGCGGTGGCGGAGATGGCGAAGTCCGGCCGGATGCGCCCGCTGGCCGTCACCGGCAGCGAACGCCAGCCCGCCTTCCCGGAGGTGCCGACCTTGCAGGAAGCCGGCGTGGACGTCACCGCCACCGGCTGGTTCGGCATGGTCACGCCCGCCGGCGTGCCGGAGCCGATCCTGGAGCGGCTGAACAAGGAAGTCGTCGCCAGCCTGAACGAGCCGGAGCTGCGCGCGCGCATCATCGAGCTGGGCTCGGTGCCGAAGCCCAGCACGCGCGAGGAATTCGCGCAGCACATGGCGCGCGAGACCGCGCGCTGGCGCGACGTGGTGAAGGCCACCGGCGCCACCGCCGAATAACCGCCTGCGGAGGGGCGCCCCCCGCCCTTCCGCGATTGCCGCTGGCCAGCAACAGCCGCTTCATTGTACCGTTTTCGCAATAAAATTGCGGAGGGCTGGGGGATGAAGCGCCTGATCGTCTGTTTCGACGGCACCTGGAACAATGCCGACAGCCGCCGCGCGGAGACCAATGTGGCGCGCATCGCCCGCGCCGTGCGTGCCACCAGCGGCGACCTGCCGCAACTGACGCTCTACCTGCGCGGCGTGGGCTCCACCGGCATTGCGCTGCAGAAACTGCTCGGCGGCGCAACCGGCGAAGGCGTCGATGACAATATCCGCTCCGGCTACATGTTCCTGGCGCAGAATTACGTGCCGGGGGACAAGATCTTCCTTTTCGGATTTTCCCGCGGCGCCTTCACGGCGCGCAGCCTGGCCGGCTTCATGAGCGCCTGCGGATTGCTGATGCGGCAGACGCTGGACGACCTCTCAATCGCCTGGGATTACTACCGCAAGGAAGCCCATCGCTCCCCGGAGGATTTCTGCCGGAGATACCATTCCCGCTGCCACCAGGACATCCAGATCGCGTTTCTGGGCGTCTGGGACACGGTGGGCGCGCTGGGCATCCCGGGCACCGTGCTGAACGAGTTGACCGCCAAGGACTACGAGTTCCACGATACCACGCCCTCCCGCATCGTCCGGGTCGGGCGCCATGCCCTGGCGGTGGATGAGCATCGCGACGAGTTCGAGCCGACGCTCTGGACCGGCGCGGCGCCGAAGGGCTGCGACGTCAGCCAAGTCTGGTTCGCCGGTGCGCATTCCGATGTCGGCGGCGGCTATGGCAGCCGGCTGCTGGCCGACATTCCGCTGCGCTGGATGGCGCAGGAAGCCGAGAAGGCCGGGCTGAAGCTGGACTGGGACATGCTGCCGCAGCAGGAAGACGCCTTGGCGCCGCAGCATGAATCGCGACTGAACTGGTCCCGCAAGGACCGGCTGACGCCGACCATCCGCCAGATCCGGAACATACCGCCCAAGGTCACGGTGCTGGAGCGGCTCTACCGCCCGATGGACAAGGACGGCAGGCCGCTCGACACCGTCAACGAAAGCCTGCACCCGAGCCTGGCGCAGCGCTTCGGCCAGCAGGTCACCCTGCTGGCCAATGACGCCGAGACCGAGGGGGAAGAGATCGAATACAGGCCCAAGAACCTCGTGCCGCTCTTTCCTGGCTAGCGCTCAGGCCACCTCGTCCAGCGCGCGCAGCGAGGCGATCATGGAAGTGCGCATCAGATACTCCTTGTGCCGCGCGGGGTTCTCCGCCGTGGCGCGCAGCTCGTCGAGCGAGGCGCGGCGTACCGCCGGGTCCCGCTGGTTCAGTGTGGCGCGGTTGCGCAGCGCCTGCTGCTGCACCACATCCCGCGCCACCTTCTGCCGCTGTCGCTCGTAGCGGCCCATCAGCGCGGCATCGGCGCCGTGCCAGACCTGCGCCAGCTTCTCGGCCAGGTTGAAGGCGTCGTGGATGCCGCCATTCATGCCCATGCCGCCCAGCGGATTGTTCACATGCGCGGCGTCGCCCGCCAGCAGGATGCGGCCGCTGACATACCGCTCCGCCACCCGCTCATGCACGCGGTAGGCGGTACGGTGGCGGATCTCGTAATCGCCGGCCTTGGGCAGCACTTCCTGCATGCGCTGCTGGATTCGGGCGTCGGAGAGCATCACCTCTTCCGGCTCATTGGCATCGGTCGGCAGCAGCAGGCGCCACACGCTGGTGGTGCGCAGCAGCACGAACCATTCCTCGGGGTCGGAGATATAGGCGATGTTGGTGAGGTCCGGCATCGCCTCCTGATATTGGAAGGTGGTCGAGCAGGTCAGGTAGAGTTCCGGAATCGTCTGCCCCTCAAAGCCGATGCCTGTCGCCTTGCGCACGGCGCTGCGCGCGCCATCGGCGCCGATCAGCCAGGAACCCTGCAGCGATTCACGGGAACCGTCGGGGCGCTCGATCACCAGCGTCACGCCATCGGCATCCTGCGACGCATCCACGGCGCGGGCATCGTACATGAAGTTGACGGCGGGGTTCTCGATCAACCGGTCCCGCAGCAGGCGGGTCAGGCGCCATTGCTCGCATTGCAGGCGGTAGGGATGCGCCGTCTCGCCGGCCAGCAGCGACAGGTCGAAGGTGGCGACGGGGCCATCGCGGCGGTCGCGGAACTGCCATTGCGGACAGATCAGCCCCTGCTCCACCAGGATGCTGGACAGGCCGAAGCGGTCCAGCATGTCCAGCGTCGGCGGGTGAAAGGTGGAGGCGCGCAGCCCGTCCGGCAGGTCGCGCTCGGCCTCGACGATGGTGACGGGGATGCCTTCCTCGGCCAGCGCGGCGGCGGCCACCAGCCCAACAGGCCCGGCACCCGCCACCAGCACCGGCGCGCGGGGGCCGGCGGATTTCAGCACAGCGGGGGAAGCCAGATCATCAGCCACAGGAATTCTACCTTTTCAGCGATCGGAGGTTCGGCGGCGGGGCGTCATCCGGTGAAGGCACGCCCACCGGAGGAGGTTCGGCACCTGCCGGGCCGGCGGAGCGGCGGCAGGCGAAGCGAGGGAGGCGATGAACCTGACCTGCTCACACGGTGCCATCAGGCGGCGCGCCGCAGCGCGGCCGATGCCCGAGGCAGCGCTGGTGACAGGTGCCAGGCTCATGGGGCGAAGCGACCCCCGTTCACGTAGATCACCTGCCCCGTCAGGTATTGCGAGGCCGGGCCGCTGAGGAAGAGCATCGGCGCCGCCACATCCTCCGGCTGCGCGATGCGGCGCAGCGGGATGGAGGAGAGCACCTTTTCCGCATGCGCGTCGCCGAACTGCCTGATGAAGGCCCCGGGCTCGCCCTCCTTGCCGCCATGGCCGAGGCCGCCGGTCAGGAAGGCGGTCTCCACCGCGCCGGGGGCGACGGCATTGGCGCGCAGCGTTGGCGCGCCCTCCTTGGCCACCACCTTCATCAGCGAGACCAGGCCGCCCTTGGAGGCGCTGTAGGCGGAAAAGCCCGGCTCCACGAAGGCATGCAGGCCGGAGGAGACATAGACCGCCGCGGCCGCCGGGGAGCGCTTCAGGTAAGGCAGCGCCGCGCGGGTGGTGGTGAAGGCGGAGACGAGGTTGATTTCCAGCACCGTGCGGATATCGGCGGTGGTCATCTCCGCCAGCGGCTTCAGCCCGGTGTTCATGCCGGTGAGGAAGGCGAAGACATCGATGCCGCCCCAGGCTTCGCCCACTTGCTCGATGGCATGGGTGACGCAGGCCTCGTCCGTGGCATCCACCGGCACGGCCTCGACGCCTGGCTCCGGCGGGCGCTCGGCCATGGAGGCCGGCAGGTCCAGCACGGCGACGCGGGCCCCGGCGGCCAGCAGGCCGCTGACATAGGCACGGCCGATACCGCCGCAGCCGCCCAGCACCAGGCAGCGTGCGCCGGGCTCCGGGCCCAGGCGGGTCAGGTCCATCCCTCAGCCCTCGTAGAGCGAATCAAGGAGCTGCAGCTTGCCGTCGCGCACCTCGATGACATGCGCGGGCAGGCGGGCGGCGCCATCGGGGTAGAACCAGGTGCGGCCCAGCACGCCTTCCCAGTTCCAGCTTTCCATCTTCTGCATCTGGTCGCGGATGGCGATGCGCTCGGCCTTCAGCTTGCCGGGCTCGCCGGTCACCTGTGCCCGGCGCATCGCCTCGGCATAGATCTGGACGATGTCGTAGGTGGCGGCATCGGTGTGGTGCGGGCTGGTGCGCGGCAGGCCGGCCTGCTTTGTGCCTTCGGCGAAGCGGGCGGTGAAGGCGCGGGTGCGGTCGTTCAGCCCGCTGTAGAAGAAGCTGGGGTAGAGCACGCCTTCCCCATCCGCGCCGACCTTGTCCGGCAGGGTGGGGTCGGACATCACGCCGCTGCCGATCATGCGGCCCTTGTGGCCCTGGCGGCGCAACTCCTTCAGCACCTTCACCGCCGGCTCGATGGTGCCGCCCAGCGCCACAATATCGGTCGGGTTGCGCATCAGCTCGCCCACCTGGGCGGAGACGTCGAAGGCCTGGATGGGGAAGCCCACCGCCTTGGCCACCGGGATGCCGGCTTCCTTGAAGGCCTGGGGAAAGACGCTCTCCCCCAGTGTCTTGGAGATGAACTCGTCCGTCGCATAGATGATGGAGGCGCTGCCGGCCGCCATGCCCTTGGCCTTCATCACCTTCAGCAGCCGGCGGAACTGCGTCAGCTCGTCCGAGGTGTCGCGGAAGGCGAAGGTCATCTTGTCCGTGATGCCCGGCGCGGTGGCGGAGTTGGAGCATTGCACGATGCCGAGACGCTCCCCCGCCGGGAAGGCCACGCGGCATTCGCCGGAGGATGCGGGGCCGAGGATACAGAGCGCGCCTTCGTCTTCCGCGAAGCGCCGCACCGCCACCTGGGCCTGGCGCGGATCGCCGGCGGTGTCGAAGGTGGAGACGCGCAGCTTCTTGCCGTTGACGCCGCCGGCCGCGTTGATGTCGGCCAGCGCCATCTCCATGGGCACCTTGTTGGTGATCAACAGGGATTGCAGCGGCCCGGTGGCGACATGGGAAAAGCCGATCACCAGCTCATCCGCCGCTGCCAGGGCGGGGTTGCGCAGCGCCGGCAGGGCGAGCGCCGCCGCCGTGGCCGCCATCAGATCGCGTCGCTTGATCGCCATGATCCTGATCCTTCGCCTGGATGTGTCAGCCGGCGCCGAGATAGGCGCGTTGCAGCCCCTCATCGGCCAGCAGCGACGCCGCGCTGCCCGCCATCACCATGCGCCCGAGCTCCAGCACGGAGCCACGCGCGGCCAGCTCCAGCGTCTTGCGGGTGTTCTGCTCCACCAGCAGCACCGCCATGCCGCCCCCGTTCAGCTCCCGCAGCAGGGAGAAGACGCGGTCCACCAGCAGCGGCGAGAGGCCGAGGGAGGGTTCGTCCAGCATCATCAGCCGCGGCTTGGCCAGCATGGCGCGGCCGATGGCCAGCATCTGCTGCTCGCCGCCCGAGAGCACCGCCGCCGGCATGTCCCGCCGCGCCGCGAGATTGGAGAAGCGGTCGTAGATGGCATCCATCTCGCGCGGCAGGGTGGCGCGGTCCCGCCGCAGCCCGGCGCCGAGCAGCAGGTTCTCCTCGATGGTCATGGAGACCAGGATGCGCCGGCCTTCCGGCACCAGCACCAGCCCATCGCGGATGCGCTGCGGCACCGGGGCCTGGGTGATCTCGGCGCCCGCGAAGCGGATGCGCCCGCCAGCCGGCTTCACCGTGCCCAGGATGGCCTTCAGCAGCGAGGACTTGCCGGCGCCATTGGCGCCCAGCACCGCCACGATCTCGCCCTCGGCCACGGAGAGCGTGGCGCCGGCCACCGCATGGGTGCGGCCGTAGCGGACATGCAGGTCCTCGACCTCAAGCAGCATCGGCGGCGGCCCCCGTGGCGGCGCCGGTGCCGAGATAGGCTTCCAGCACCTGCGGATCGCGCTGCACCTCCTCCGGCCGGCCCTCAGCGATCTTTTGGCCGAAGTTCAGCACCACCACGCGTTCGCAGAGGCGGCGGACGAAGCCCATCTCATGCTCCACCACCAGCAGGGCGGTGCCACCGCTGGTCAGGCCCTCGATATGCGCCAGCAGTTCCTCGCGCTCGGTGGGGTTCAGGCCGGCGGCGGGCTCGTCCAGCATCAGCAGCCGGGCGCCGGCCACGGCGGCGCGCACCAGCTCCAGCCGCTTCTGCACGCCGTAAGGCAGGTTATAGACCAGCGCATCGGCATAGCGGGCGAGGCCTGCGGCCTCCAGCGCCGCCACGGCGTCACGCTTCCAGCGGTTGCGCGGCATCAGCCCCAGTGGCGCCATCTGGTCCCACCAGCGCCGGGCGCGCAGGTGCTGGCCCAGCATGATGTTCTCCACCGCCGAGAGATGCGGCATCAGGCGGATATTCTGGAAGCTCCGCGCCATGCCATGCCGTGCGCGGCGCCAGTCCGGCAGGCGGGTGATATCCTCGCCGCCCATCAGGATGCGGCCGGCGGTGACGGGATAGACGCCGGTGATCAGGTTGAAGACCGTGGTCTTGCCGGCGCCATTGGGCCCGATCAGCCCGATGCGCGAACCGGGTGCGACCGAGAGGCTGAAGTCCTGGATGACCTTGAGGCCGCCGAAGGATTTCGAGACGCCATCCAGTGTCAGCAGGTCCGCCATCAGCCGGCCTCCCGCTTGCGGCCGAAGAGGCGCGCGAGGCCGTGCCGCGTCACCACGCCTTCCGGCCGCAGCGCCATGACGGCGATGATCAGCACGGCGAAGATCACGAAGCGCCATTGCTCGCTGCCGCGCAGCACTTCCGGCAGCAGGGAGAAGATGGCGGCGCCCACCAGCGGCCCGAAGGCGGTCTGGGTGCCGCCGATCAGAACATAGAGCAGCGTATAGGTGCTGAGCATCAGGTTGAAGTTGGCCACCTCGATATAGTTGTAGTGGTGGCCGTAGAGCGCCCCCGCCAGCCCGGCGAAGCCGGCGCCGATGGTGAAGGCCAGCACCTTCACCCGCCGCACATGGATGCCGAACAGCGCCGTCGCCTGCTCATCGTCATGGATGGAGCGCATGGCGAGGCCGAAGCGGGTGGAAAGGATATAGACCACCAGCAGCACGCCGCAGGCCGCCAGCGCGGCAATCGCCGGCATGTCGATGAAGCTGGTGACGGGATAGCCGGCGGCGCCGCCCACCGCTTCCATGTTGATCAGCAGGCCCGCCACGATCTCGCCAAAAGCCAGCGTCGCCAGCACCATGTAGACGCCGCGCGTGCGCAGGATGGGAAAGGCGATCAGGCAGCCCATGACCGTGCTGGCGGCGGTGCCGGCCAGCAGGCAGAGCGGCAGCGGCAACCCGTATTCCACGTCGAGATAGGCGGAGACATAGGCGCCGATGGCCATGAAGCCGGCCGCGCCCAGGTTCAGCATGCCCGCCGCCGCCGGCAGGAAGACCGCATAGGCCAGCAGCAGGTTGATGGAGAAAAGGGCCAGGATGCCAGCGAGATAACCGCTCATGGCTCAGAACTTCCCCCGCCCGACGGAGGGCTTGCCGAACAGCCCCTGCGGCCGCAGCAGGATCAGCAGGAACAGCGCGCCCCAGACCACCGGCTTGATGACCTTGGCGCCCAGGAAGAAGATGGTCAGCACTTCCAGCAGCCCCAGCAGCAGCCCGCCGGCGATGGCGCCCCAGACGCTGCCGAGCCCGCCCACCACCATGGCCGCCATGGCGAAGGAGGAAATCTCGTCGCCCATCACGGGCGAGACCTGCAGGTAGTTCAGCGCGAACAATACGCCCGCCAGCGCCGAAAGCAGCCCGGCGACCACAAACACCGCCGGGATCAGCCGCGGCAGGTCGATGCCGAGAAGCTGCGCCGTATCCGGGCTTTCCGCCACCGCGCGCAGGGAACGGCCGAGCGAGGTGCTGCGCAGCAGCACCGTGAGGCCGAAGACCAAAGTCAGCGCCAGCGCCAGCGAGATCACCTGCGGCACGCTGATCAGCAGCCCGCCGATGCGCAGGCTGGTATTCTCCCAGGGCGAGGGAAAGTTGTGCAGGTCGGCGCCCCAGCGGATCTGCACCAGGCCCTGGAACAGGATCAGGAAGCCGATGGAACTGACCAGCGGGATGGCGTGTTCCGTCGCATCACCGAAGCGGGTCCGCATGTAGCGATAAGTAAAACGCTCCACCAGCAGCGAGGCCAGGATGCCGGCCAGCAGCGCCAGCGGCACGGCGGCGTACCAGGGCAGCGCGTATTGCACCATCAGCGCCCAGCTCAGCATGCCGCCCAGCATGAAGATGCCGGGGATGCTGAAGTTCAGGAAGTTCAGCATGCCGATAACAAAGGTGAAGGAGACGGCGACCAGCGCGTAGAGGCCGCCCAGCATCAACCCGTTGATGATCTGCTGGAGAAGGATCATCCGATATGCCCGGCGTGATTCTCCAGGTACCAGTCGGCGATCTCCTCCCGCGTCGCCCACCAGACATCCGGGAAGCTCTTGGCATAGGCGATGAAGTCGCGCAGCGCGCGGATGCGGAAGGGCTGGCCGATGACATGCGGGTGCAGCCCGATATTCATCAGCCGGCCGCTGGTGGCGCCCTCCCGGTACAGTTCGTCGAACTGTTCCTTGAAGACCCGGAAGGCGCCATCGACATCCTTGCCCTGGCGCAGGAAGACCGTGAAGTCGTTGACCTCGGACGTATAGGGGATGGAGACCAGCGGCCTGCCGCATTCGGTGCGGATCAGGTAGGGCTGGTCGTCGTTCAGCAGGTCGGTGAGGAAGGAGAGCCCCTCCTCCGCCAGGATATCGGCGGTGTTGGGGGTGGAGCGCAGCGAGGAGGAGAGCCAGCCGCGCGCCTTCCGGCCCACCACCTCCTCATAGACCCGCAAGGTTTCGCGGATCACCTGCCGCTCGCCCTCGATGTCGAACTGGTAGTTGGAAAGTAGGTCGGTCTGCACATAGTTATGCGCCACCAGTTCCCAGCCGCGGTCGATGGCGTGCCGCACCACCGCCTGGCGCTCCAGCCCCATCTTGGCATTCATGGTGCAGGAGGTGGGCACCCCCGCCTGCTCGAAGCATTCGAACATCCGCCAGACGCCGACGCGCTGGCCGTATTCGCGCCAGGTCCAGTTCGGGTTGTCGTAGACATTGCCCGGCAGGGTGTCGGTGATGATGGAAGGCCCGCCCGGGTAGAAGGGCTTGTCGGTGTCCTTGGTGCGGTCCCAGTACTCGAAATTGGTCGTCAGCATCAGGGCGATGCGGGCGCCGTTCGGCCATTTCAGAGGCTTGCGCGCCGGCATCGGCACGAAATCGTACTGCACCCCGGAGATCCCCCGTTGCCGCATTGATCGGGATCATTGTGTACAGTTTTTTCCGTCAGCGCATCACAAAAATGGCCGAACAGCGAATTTGCAGCCGGTTTCGCTTAGCCCGATGACGCTTTTATGGGCTAGCTTGGCCTTCATTGTGTACAAACGCAGCCATCTTGCGCTCCATCTCCGCCATCAGGCTGGCCGGCCGCGTGGCGTTCAGATGCGCGCCCATCATCAGCCCCGCCCATTCCGGGTTGCGGGCGGCCAGGGCCTCGATGATGTCGCGGTGCTGGCGGTTGGAGCGGGCGATGTTGACCCATTCCTGCATCCGGTACTGCTTCAGCAGCACCAGCGGCACCTGGAAGGCCCAGCCCAGCATCCCCTCCAGGCGGCGGGACCGCGCGGCGCGCACTACCACCGTATGGAACTCGGTGTTCAGCGCATGGAAGCGGACCGTGCGGGCCTCAAGATCCGTGCCGCTGCTGTCGAGCGCTTCCATCTCATCCGCCAGCCGTTCCAGCGCCGCGATTTCCTCGGCGGTGATGCGGGTGGCGGCGCGGCTCGCCGCGAAACCCTCCAGCGTGGCGCGCAGATGATAGACCTCGTGCAGATCGTCGCTGGTGATCTCGGCAACAAAGGTGCCGCGGTTGCGCGTGCTTTCCACCAGCCCATCGGCCAGCAGGCGGCGCAGCGCGTCGCGCACCGGCGTGCGGCTGACGCCGATCTCGCCCGCCAGCATCTCTTCCCGCAAGGGCGTGCCAGGAGCGAAGCTGCCGTCCATGATCCGCTGGCGGATGCTCTGATAGGCGCGTTCCGCCGCATTCGACATGATGGCTTCCCATTCCATGGCGTCGCCACGCCAGATTCCACAAAAGGACCATAGCATGTTGCAGGACCGCGTCGTGATCGTCACCGGCGGCGGGCGTGGCCTCGGCCTCGCCATGGCGCAGGCGCTGCTCGCCGCGGGCGGCCGCGTGCTGATCACCGGCGCCCGCGCCGCGGCGGAACTGGAGGCGGCGGAACAGGCGGCGGCGGCGGCGCATGGCCCCGGCCGGCTGGCGGCCATCACCGCCGATGTGACACGCCCAGCCGATTGCGCCCGCGCCGTCGCCATCGCGCTGGAACGCTTCGGCGCCCTGCATGGCGTGGTGAACAATGCCGGGCGTGGCATGCGCCTGGTCAGCGAGCGCTTCACCACCGAGCCGGTGCCCTTCTGGACCGTGCCGCCGGAAACCTGGGCGCTGATCACCGACATCAACCTCAACGGCGCCTTCAACATGGCCGCTGCCGCCATGCCGCATCTGCTGGCGCAGCGGGATGGCCGCATCGTCAATATCTCCACCAGCGACCAGACCATGGTGCGGCGGGGCTACGCGCCCTACGGCCCCAGCAAGGCGGGGTTGGAGGCGGCCTCGCGCTGCTGGGCGCAGGATGTGGCGGGCACGGGCGTGACGGTGAATGTGCTGCTGCCGGGCGGCGCCGCGAATACCGAGCTGCTGCCCGGCGGCGCCAGCCGGCGCGGCGCCGACGGCAACCTGCTGGACCCCGCGCTGATGGGCCCGCCGATGGTCTGGCTGGCCTCCACCGCCTCGGCACCGGCCAATGGGCAGCGCTTCATCGCCCGCCTCTGGGACCCGGCCCTGCCGCCGGAACAGGCCGCCGCCGCCGCCCGCAGCGCGCCGGTGGAGAAGCCCGCGATCATGTGATGGCTTTCTCCCCGCGCCCTCGCGGCCTAGCCTTCGCCGCCAGAACGACCAAGGGAAGCACCATGTCCGCCATTGAGGCCATCGCCGCCGCGCGCTCCTTTCTCTTTGTTCCCGGGGACCGGCCGGAGCGCTTCGGCAAGGCCCTGGCCGCCGGGGCCGATCAGGTGATCATCGACCTGGAGGACGCCGTCGCCCCTGGGCGCAAGGAAGAGGCCCGCGCCGCCATCGCCGCCTGGCTGCCCACAGCGCCGCGCCCGGTGCTGCTGCGCGTCAATGCCGCCGATTCGCCCTATCTGGAGGCCGATCTGGCCCTGGTGGCACAGGCCTCGGTGGGCGGCATCCTGCTGCCCAAGGCCGAGTCGCCCGCCGCCCTCGCCCGGCTGCACCAGGCCGCGCCGCGGGCGGCGCTGGTGCCGCTGGTGGAAACCGCGCGCGGGCTGGCCGAGGCCGCCGCGCTGGCAGCGGCGCCCGGCGTGGTGCGGCTGGCCTTCGGCTCGGTGGATTTCCAGCTCGACCTCGGCATCCCGGAGGAAGGGGCGCCGCTGGCCGCCTTCCGCTCCCAGCTCGTCTTCGCCTCCCGCCTCGGCGGCGCGGCTTCCCCCGTGGATGGCGTCACCGCCGCGCTGGACAATGCCGAGTTGCTGGCGGGCGACACGGCCCGCGCCCGCGCCTTCGGCTTCGGCGGCAAGCTCTGCATCCATCCGAAGCAGGTGGCGGCGGTGAATGCCGGCTTCATGCCGAGCGAATCCGAGATCGCCTGGGCCCGCCGCATCGTCGAGGCCGCGACCGGCGGCGCCGATAATGCCGCCGTGGCCGTGGGCGGCGAGATGGTGGACCGTCCGGTGATCCTGAAGGCGCAGGCGATCCTGGCGCGGGCCTGAGCCGCGACGGGGGCTTCAGCCGGGGCCGAAGACCAGCAGGAAGCCCCCGCCTTCCCGCCGCACGCGGGCGCAGCCGCAGTTGCGGAAATGCGCCGGCACCAGCAGCGTGCCGTCCTCGGCGGCGCATTCCAGCAGCTCGCGCCGCGTGGCGGCGGCGGCCAGGGGGTCGGCACAGACGCGGCTGGACCATTCCGGCCGCAGCACCTGCACCGGCGTGTGGATGGCATCGCCGCAGAAGATGGCGCGGGCGCCATTACGCTCCAGCCGCAGGCCCATCTGGCCCTTGGTATGGCCGGGCAGCGGCACCAGGGTCACGCCGGGGGCCAGTTCGTAGCCATCCTCCACCGTCTCCACCAGCCCGGCTTCCAGCACCGGCAGGAGGCTGTCGGCATGGGAGCCGTGGTTGACGCCGGGGTCCTGCTGCGCGCGCCCCATCCACTGCGCCAGTTCCCGCTTGCCGATGAGGTAGCGGGCGCGCGGGAAGGTGGGCACCCAGCGGCCGTTCAGCAGGCGGGTGTTCCAGCCGACATGGTCGGCATGCAGATGGGTGCAGAAAACCACGTCCACTGCTTCCGGCGCCACGCCGGCGGCGGCCAGCCGCTCCAGGAAGCCGGTGGCGCTGCGCTCATGCCAGGCGGGATGGTTGGGGCGGGACTTGTTCTCGCCGACGCAGGTATCCACCAGCACCACCAGCCCGGCGACGCGCAGCAGCAGAGCCTGCACGCCCAGCAGGAAGGTGCCCCCGGCGAAATCCACGTGGTCCGGTTCCAGCAGGTCCCGGTGCGGCAGCAGGGCCTCGAGGTCGCAATCCGGCAGGAAGCCCGCGGGCAATGCGAAGCGGTCGATATCGGCGATGACATCCACCACCGCGTCCCCGATGCCGAAGCGCATATCGGCTTCCCCTGTTCCTTGCAGGGGAAAGGCTAAGCCGGCGGTTCCGCCCCGTCCAGCCGGCGCAGCAGCAGGGCATTGATGGCCTCCGCCGCCTCGAACTGCACCCAATGGCCGGCGCGTGGGATGACCTGGAAGCTCGATCCCGGCAGCGCCGAAGCCAGCGCCGCCTCGCGCTGCTCCATGAAGGGATAGGCGATGGCATCGCGCTCGCCATAGACCATGGCCAGCGGCGCCCGGATGCCGGGCAGCAGGCGCCGCAGCGCGCCCTCGGTCACCAGGCCACGGCTGTTCAGCCGCGCGCGGTCGCTGTTCCATTCCTGGATGTGCATCGCCAGCGCGTCGATCCGCGCCGGGTCGCCGATCATCAGCATGGCGAGGTTGGCGCGATGCGCGGCCTGCCGTTCCTCGCCGCGCTTGTCCCGCACCTTCGCCAGCCGCACCGGAATCCGCGCCAGCCCCATGCCGCCGGCGCCCAGCAGCGTCACCGAGCGCAGCCGCGCATCCGCTTCCGAGGCGATCTGGCCAGAGATGATGGCGCCAAAGGAAAAGCCGGCGAGGTCGTAGCGCGCCGCCTCCCCCACCAGGGTCCGGAAGCCCGCCATGATCAGCGCGGCATAGCCGGGCAGGTCGATGCCCGCCCGTGGCGGTGCCGATTCGCCCAGGCCCGGCAGGTCCGGCGCCAGCACGCGGCGGCGCGTGGCCAGGGCCTCGACATTGCGCGCCCAATGGCGCCAGGAGCCGGCGCCGCCATGCAGCAGCAGCATTGGCGGCGCATCCGGCGCGCCCCATTCATGCCAGACCATCTCGCCGGCGCCGCAGGGCAGCGCATGGCGGCGGGAGGCGGCCTCCAGACGGTCGGACAGCGTGATGTCCTCGGGGGCGAGCGTGTCCATCTCAGGCACCCGCCACCAGGGCGGCCTGGCTGCGGATCTCCGGCACCGCCGTGATCTCCCAGAGCCCGCCGCGCGTCAGGGGTCCGATCGCCTGCAGGCCGGGCACCGGCTGCCCTTCGGCATCCAGCAGCGTGCCGTCCGGCCCCGCCACTTCCAGCCCCAGGCCCAGCGGGTCCGGCCGCGCCAGCCCGGCTTCCAGCAGCGCCGGCACCGGCGCCGCCTCCCGCCAGCCGCTGCCGCCATCGGGACCGATGCAGAGGATGATGCGGCCCACCGAAAGCTGCCTTTCCCCGCCGCCACGCAGGCGCAGGGTGGCGGAGACCGTGCCATCCGGCGCCGGCTGCCATTCGCCCAGCCGCGCCGCCAGGGTTTCCAATGCGCCGGAAGCCCGCTGCTCCGCCACGAAGCGCGCGACCGAGGGCGCCAGCCGGTGCCGGTGCAAATTCCAGAGGCTGCGGCCATGGCGCAGGAAGCTGGCGCGCTGCTGCAGGTTCCAGCCACGCCAGATGCGCTGCACATGCGGGCGGATGCCGTCGATCACCGCCTGCCAGGGCCGGCCGGCGGCCGTGGCCTCGGCCATGGCGCGGCGCAGCAGGCCGCAGAGCGCCACGGGGCTGACGCCGTCCGGCGGCTCCACCGGCCAGGGCGGCGGCAGCGGGCCGGCCGGATGCGCCGACGGCAGCCAGCCGTGGCGGGAGATGCCGATGACCTTGCCCCGGTGGCCGCGCCGCCGCAGCGAGAGCAGCATATCCACCATGGTCAGCCCCATGCCGACCAGCAGCACCGGGGCCTCGGGGTCGATGCCTTCCAGCGTCGCGGGGTCCCAGGGATTGCCGGCCAGATGCGGCGGTTCGCCGGCACCGGACCTGGCCGCGAAGCCGCCCACCGCCAGCACCACCCGCTTCGCCTGCCAGGATTCGGCACCGGAGCGCAGCCGGAAGCCGCCGTCGGGCAGCCGTTCCACCGCCTCCACCGGCTGGCGCAGCGGCTGGATGGCGGCACCGGCGCCTTCGAGGGCGGCGGCGAGCTGGTCTTCCAGATAGGCGCCGAAAAGCTGGCGCGGCGCGAAGATCGGGCCACCCTCGGGCGGCGCTTCCGGCGCATCGGGGCGGGTGGCAAGCCATTCGGTGAAGCTGGCGGGCTGCGTGGGCCACAGGCTCATGCTGCCGGCGGGCACGTTCAGCACATGGCCGGGGTCGGTGGTGCCATAGGCCAGGCCCGGCCCCAGCCGTGGCCCGGATTCGAAGAGCGCGATGCGCGCCCCGGGCGGCAGTTGCGCCCGCCATTGCAAAGCCAGCGAGGTGCCGGCGAATCCGCCGCCGATCACGGCGGCCTCGAAAAGTGGTTCGGTCATGCTCAGCGCCGCGGCGGCGGATCGCGGGAAAGGCCGCGCGCCGCCAGCTCGGCCTCATAGGCCGCCCAGCGCTCCGCCTGCTCTTCCCCCAGCTGGCGCAGATAGGCCCAGCTGTAGATGCCGCTGTCGTGCAGGTCGTCGAAGATCAGTCGCACCGCGTAATGCCCCACCGGTTCCAGCCGGATGATGCCGACATGCCGCCGGCCAGCCACCCATTTGCGCTGCCCGGGCCCATGCCCCTGCACCTCGGCCGAGGGGCTTTCCACCCGCAGGTACTCGGCCGGCAGGCTGAAGCGCGCGCCATCGGGGAAGGAGACTTCCAGCAGCTTCTCGGCGCGGCGCAGGCGCAGCTCGGTGGGGGCGGCGGACATCAGTCCAGCCGGCGCGCCTCGTCCGGCAGCATGATGGGAATGCCGTCACGGATGGGATAGGCGAGGCCCGCCTTCTCGCTGACCAGCTCGCCGCGCTGGCGGTCATAGACCAGCGGGCCCTTGGTCACGGGGCAGACCAGGATCTCCAGCAGGCGGGGATCCACGGGGCCGCCGACGGGCGGCGCGGAGGCGGGGGTATCGGTCGGGGTGCTCATGGAGCCTGACTCCTGCGCCATGGCGGGCGGGCCGTCAACTCGCATCGCCGCGGGCCGTGGTCAGATGGGGCGCCCCGGCGCATCGCTGGAGGCCGCGCCGATCCGCAGCAGCGCGGTCAGCAGTTCGGCGCGCTGGCGCGGGTCCGGGGCCAGCAGCAGCGCCTGCTTCTCCCGCCCCTCGAAGGGGCAGATCATGGAGAGCGTGGTGACAAGGTCCAGGGGCGGGATGCGCTCGATGGCGGCACGGTCGACCTCGATGTGCCGGGTGGCGAAATAGGGCCAGAGGGCGGCCAGCAGCGCCGTGCGGTCCGGCTCCGCCTCCGGCGGCTCCAGGTCCGCCTCATAGGGCGTGAAATCGGCCCGCACGCGGCGGTAGCCGGCGGGGTGGTCCGGCAATTCCTCCAGCACGTCGTAGCGCAGCAGGCCGAGCAGGGTGATCAGGTAGCGCCCGTCCCCGGTCTCGCTGAAGGAGGCGATGCGGCCGAGGCAGCCGGTGCGGTAGATGCCGGAGCGCCCCGCCACGCGCGGAAGGGCCGGGTCCGGCAGCACCATGCCCAGCAGGCGGCCGGCGCCCAGAGCATCCTCCACCATCGCGAGGTAACGCGGCTCGAAGATATTCAGCGGCAGGCGGCCGCCCGGCAGCAGCAGCGCGTCCTGCAGGGGAAAGATCGGGATCTCGGCCGGCAGGGGGGCGGGGCCACCGGGAAGGGTGGTCATCGCGGAGTCAGACTCCCGCCCGCTGCCGGCCATCCCGCTGCTCAGCGGAACAGCAGGGTGGAAAGGCCGCGCCGCGCCTTCACCGTGGCCGGGTCCATCGGGCCCCAGGCCTCGAAGAACTTCAGCAGCTGCTTGCGCGCCGCTTCCTCGTTCCAGGCGCGGTCGCGCTTGATGGCGGCCAGCAGCGCCTCGGCCGCCTCGGCCCGGCGGTCCATGGCATTCAGCGCCACGGCCAGCTCGATCCGCGCCTCGTGGTCGTCTTCATTGGCGGCGAGGCGCGATTCGAACTCGGATAGGCGCTCCCGCGCCTTGCGGCCCTCGGCGGCCAGTTCCAGGGCGCTGCGCACGCCTGTCACCTCTGCGTGGGTACGCAGCTTCTCCGGCACCTGGTCCAGCACCGCCAGCGCCTGCTCCTCCTGCCCCAGGTTCATCAGGGCGCGGGCCAGGCCGGCATAGGCCTCGGGATTCTCGGGTTCCTGCTGCGCCAGGGCGGCGAAGATCTCCAGCGCCGTCTGGTGGTCGCCTTCCTCGGCCGCGGCCTTGGCCTCGGCCAGCAGATCGGCGCCGGGCATCTGGCCGCCGGCCACCTTCAGCAGGCCCTCGATGAACTTCTTCACCTCGGATTCCGGCAGGGCGCCCTGGAAGAGGTCGGCGATCTGGCCCTGCCAGAAGGCCACCACCGTCGGCACCGACTGCAGCGGCAGGCCCATCTGGGAGAGCTGCTGCACCAGCGCGCGGTTCTGGTCGATGTCGATCTTCACCAGCCGCACGCGGCCGCCGGCGGCCTTCACGACCTTCTCCAGCGTCGGCGTCAGCTGCTTGCAGGGGCCGCACCAGGTGGCCCAGAAGTCCACCAGCACCGGCACCTCGCGGCTGGCGGCCACGACATCCTGCATGAAGCCCTTCTGGTCGCTGTCCTTGATGAGGTCGGCGGCGGAGGGGGCGGGATTGGGGTTGAGGCTCGCGTCCATGGGAAACATACCGGCTTTCAGAAATCTCGTTCCCGCATAGATGCGCGCGGCCGGGGCGGAAGCAAGCCCGCCCACCCCTCGCCATGGGCCCGGAAGCCACCTTTCATGGCCCTGGCGGGGCGGATAGGGTCGCGGCCCCTCGCAACAGCCCGGAGCCCGTCATGAGCCTCGACAGCGTCCGCACCTTCCTGGCCGAGCACGCGCCCGACCTCGAGATCCTGGAAACCGAGGCGCGCACCGCCACCGTGGCCGAGGCCGCCGCCGCCCATGGGGTGGAGCCCGCCCAGATCGCCAAGACGCTGTCGCTGCGGGTGGGGGAGCGCGTGCTGCTGGTGGTGGCGCGCGGCGATGCGCGGCTGGACAACAAGAAGGCCAAGGCGGCCTTCGGCGGCAAGCCGCGCATGCTCGGCGCGGAAGAGGTGGTGGCGCTGACCGGCCACCCGGTGGGCGGCGTCTGCCCCTTCGGGCTGGGGCAGCCGCTGCCGGTCTATTGCGATGTTTCCTTGCGCGAATTCGACGCCGTCTGGCCGGCGGCGGGCTCGGTCAACAGCGCGTTACGCATCGCGCCGGAGCGCATGGCGGCGCTGGTGGGGGCGGAATGGGTGGATGTCTGCCAGACAGTGGCGGTGGCCGCAGAGGAAGCCTGAAGAAAAATCGCCGTGGAGCCAGCAGGAGGGGGTTGCGCCAGCCCCGCCCGCATGGCAAATGCCCGCCCACGCCGAACGGAGCGCGGGCGTAGCTCAGGGGTAGAGCACAACCTTGCCAAGGTTGGGGTCGAGGGTTCGAATCCCTTCGCCCGCTCCAACTTCCGAAAGGAAGTGTTCAGGTGATCAGCAAAGGCTCGCTTCGGCGGGCCTTTTCTGTTTCCGGGCCCGTCCGGCCATGTGTTGCCGCGCACCCTCCCTTGCCACATCCAGGCATTGCGCGAAGCCCGCCCGCATGGCAAATGCCCGCCCACGCCGAATGGAGCGCGGGCGTAGCTCAGGGGTAGAGCACAACCTTGCCAAGGTTGGGGTCGAGGGTTCGAATCCCTTCGCCCGCTCCAGTTTCCCTTCCAGGGGGAACAACGACGGACAAGAGGCCCGCTTCGGCGGGCCTTTCCTGTTTCCGGCGGCCTGCTGCCCCCCTCCCCCATGGCAGGACTGTTCAGCCAGGGGCGGATGTGATGAACACAAGGGGCAAGGCGGCCCGGTGGCCGGCCGGAAAAGGATGGCTCCGTGCTGCTAGGTCAGGCTCTCGAATATATCGCGCAGCACCGGACAGGGGTCATCATCATGGTCGCCGTGATGTTCCTGACGCTGTGGCTGCGGAACCGGCGGTAAGGTTCCGGCAGGCGGCCTGAGCTTCCGGGCCGGGGCGCCACCGCCACGGCGGCAATGCCTCAGCGATGCGTGGTCACGCCCACCTGCCGGCACATGCTCAGCAGCGGACACTGGGAGCAGCGCGGCCGCTCCCCGGTGCAGACATGCTTGCCGAAAGGCACCAGGCGCTCGTTGATCTCCACCCGGTATCGCTCCGGCAGCACCGAAGCCAGGGCGGCCTGGGTGCGCTCGGGCGTCGAGGTGGCCAGGATGCCCCAGCGGTTGGTGACGCGGTGGACATGGATATCCACCGCGATATGCGGCTGCCCGAGCGCAACGCCGAGGGCCAGCGCCGCGATCTTGGGCCCGACGCCACGAAAGGCCATCAGCCCTTCCGGCGTCTCCGGCACCGCCCCGCCCAGTTCGCCCATAATCTGCCGCGACAGGGCCAGGATGTCGCGGGCCTTGGGCTCCGGAAAGGTGGCGCCATGCAGCAGGCGCACCAGCCTGGGCTCGTCCAGCGCCGCCATCTCCTCCGCAGTGCGGGCCACGGCGAAAAGGCGCAGGCAGACGGGAATGGTCGTCTCGTCTCGTGTGCGGGCCGAGATGAGGCTGGCCACGAGCTGCTCGAAGAGGCTGCCATAGCCCCGGTCGCGCAGCTCGAACATCGCGGCCTTGGGTACGCCTGCGACAGCGGCGCGCAGCCGGCGGAAGGCCTCGTCGACATCGAAGGGCTCCTTCAGCGGAGCGGCGGCGGCCTGTGCTGCGGATGGCATGAAGGATGAACGCCGCTCGGGCGGGGTGGTTCAGCCCTGCCGGCTCCCGGGGCGGAAAGCAGCGCCCTCCCCCGCGCCGGCCACAGACGACAGCGCGGCCCCGGCGTGGCATCCTGCCGCCTGGGGCCACAGGCGCCATCCTGGAGGTTGATGTTGAAACGACCGCTTCTTGCCATCCTGCTGCTGGCATCCGGCCCCTGGGCCGGCACGGGCCTGGCGCAGCAGATCGACAGCTTCGCACCGAAGATCGACAACCTGACCTGCGCGCCCCCCTATGGGCCGGCCGCCAATACCCCGCCCATGTCCCGGCAGAATACGGTGGAGCAGGCGGTCGCCGCCGGGCAGACCGCCAGCCTCTGCCTGACGCGGGACAGCATCGCCACTGTCAGCGCCGTGCATTGCCGCCGCACCGAGGATGCCGGGGCTGCCAGCCCCGGCACGTCCGGCGCCCCGCAGCGCATCGAGGCCGCCCCGCCGGATGATGCCCCCGCGCAGCAGCCCCCCGGCACAGGCGGCCAGCGCGAGGATGCCGCCCCTGGCGACGATAACATGACGAAGACCTGGACCTGCCCCAGCGGCACGCCCTGCTTCGGCGATGGCGGCTTCCTGCCCGGCACGCGGCAGGTCCTGCTGGACCCAGGCCGGTCACGCTTCTGCATCCGCTACCTGAATGCCGGCAAGACAAGCCACAACGTGCGGGCCGACTTCGTCTTCTCCTACCCGGCGCGCTGAGGCGCCGGCCTAGCCGCCGCGCCGCTTGCGGGTGCCGCCGGTGGCTGTCTCCGGCTCCGGCCCCGCCATGCGCAGCAGCACATGCAGCAGCGCCGCGCGGCCCGGCACGTCCAGCCGGCGATAGGCGCGCAGCAGCGCCTCCTCATCCCCCGCCAGCAGGCCGAGCGAGGCCTGGTCCTCTTCCAGCAGCTCCGTCGGCGGCTGGGTGTCGGGGTCGAGGCCGACCAAGTAGGAGACCGAGGTGCCCAGCGCCTCCGCCAGCCGCACCAGCCGCTGCCCGCGCGGCACCGGCAGCCGGCCGTCCCGCAGGCGGTCCAGGAAATCCTCGGGCAGCCCGGCCTGGTGGAAGGCCTCGGCCGGGCCGGTGTCGATGCGGTCGAGGCGGCTGAGGATGCGCTCGACCATGGGCGGGATCTCGATGTCCATGGCTGGCCCTCAGATGGGGATGCGCGCGCCCGGCGGCCAGTGGCGATCAGGCTTCCGGTTGCAGGCCCTGTACCAGAGTCGGAATCAGCTCCGCCACGGTGGGATGGATCGGCACCGCCTGCTGCAAGGCGGTGAAGGGCGTGCCGGCATCCATGGCGCCCAGCAGCATGTGGATGGCCTCGTCCCCCTCCACCCCCAGGATGGCGGCGCCGAGGATGCGCCGCGTCTCGGCATCCGCCACCACCTTCATGAAGCCGGCGGTCTCCCCCTTCTCGATGGCGCGGCCGACGCGCGACATCGGCCGGTGGGACAGCAAGAGCGGCCGGCCGCTGGCGCGCGCCTCCGCCTCCGTCATTCCGACGCGGCCCAGCGGCGGGTCGATGTAGAGCGCGTAGCAGGGCACCCGCTGGCTGAGGCGGCGGGCCTCACCATCCAGCAGATTGGCGGCCAGGATTTCGTAATCGTTGTAGGAGGTATGGGTGAAGGCGCCGCGCCCGTTGCAATCGCCCAGTGCCCAGATGCCCGGCACATTGGTAGCCAGTTCGTCGTCCACCTGGATATAGCCGCGCGCGTCATGGGCGATGCCGGCTTCCTCCAGCCCCAGGTCGTCGGTATTGGGCCGCCGCCCCACCGCCACCAGCAGGTGGGAGGCCAGGATCGGCGCACTGCCCTCGCGGTGCAGCGCCACACCTTCCGGCTGCGCCGCGAAGCGCAGGTCGCCGGCATCGGTGTGGATGGCGATGCCCTCGGCTTCCAGGATCTCGCGGATGGCGGCGGAGATATCCGCATCCTCCCGCGGCAGCAGCCGGGGCCCGCGCTCCACCACCGTCACCTCCGCGCCGAAGCGGCGGTAGATCTGGGCGAATTCCAGCCCGATATAGCTGCCGCCCAGCACCAGCAGGTGGCGCGGCAGGTGGTCCAGTTGCAGGATGCTGGTGCTGGTCAGGTAACGGATGCCATCCAGCCCGGGGATCGGCGGCACGCTGGCGCGGGCACCGACATTCAGGAAAATGCGCGGCGCCGTCAGCCTTTCCTCGCCCAGCCGCAGGACATCCGGCGCCTCGAAGCGCGCATGGCCGCGCAGCAGGGTCAGCCCCTCCAGGCCACCCAGCCAGCGTTCCAGGTTGCCGCGCGCATTGGCGGCAACGGTATCGGCCCGCGCCTTCACCTTCGGCATGTCCACTCGCACCGGCGCTTCCGCCAGCACGCCCCAGCGGGCGGCATGGCGCGCCACATGGGCGGCGCGCGCACTGGCCACCAGAGTCTTGGTGGGCATGCAGCCGCGGTTGACGCAGGTGCCGCCCAGTTCGGCGCGCTCCACCAGCGCCACCTGCTGGCCGGCCCCCGCCAGGCGCGCAGCCAGGGAGGGGCCGGCCTGCCCGGCCCCCACCACGATGGCGTCGAAGCGCCTCACGCCATGGCACTCACGATGCCCACGGCGCCCAGCACGGCCGCCGCATCCTCCAGCAGGGCGCCCGGGGAATCGCGCCGGAAGCGCCTGGCCAGCCATGCCCGCGCCTCGGCACCGCCCAGGGTGCCCGCCACGGCGCCAAGTAGGCCGGCCACCAGCCCCTCGGTGGCCATTTCCCCAGGACTCAGATGCGCCGTGTTCAGGTCCAGCGCCATCATCAGCGCGGCGCCGCAGATCGCGCCGCTGACCAGGCGCGTGCCGAATTGCAGCGGCACCTTGCGGCTGGGGATGGCGGGGCGCTGGTCCAGCACCAGCTCGGCCAGAGCCAGCAGAGTCAGGAGCCAGGGCATGAAGCCCCAGCCCAGGAAGGCCAGCCAGATGTCCGAGACATGCAGCCAGCCGAACCAGGCGGCCCAGGAGAGTGCCGCCGGCGCCACCATGGCCCGCAGGCCCGCAATCACACCGATCAGAAAGGCCAGAGCAGGGAACAGGAACATGCCGTCCTCCATCTGATGGCCGGCAATCGCGGCAGCGGCATTCTTCGTTCGGTGGCGCTGCATCGGTCACGCGGTCAGGACGTTGATACCACAGTCATCACCACAAAGGAGAAGAAGTCGATGCAGGAAAGCTATCGCGAGACCTACGTCACCGGCCTGGTGAATGCCCGTGCGCTGGAGACCCAGGCGATCGAGCTGATCTCCCGCCAGCTCGACCGCCTGCAAAGCTATCCGGAGGTCGAGGCGGTGCTGCGCAAGCACCTCGCGGAAAGCGAGGAACAGCGCAACCGCCTGGACGGCCTGCTGGAAGCGCAGGGCACCTCGCATTCCTCGGTGAAGGATTTCGTCACCGGCCTGATGGGCAACATGGCCGCCATGGGCCATGTCCCGATGCAGGACGAGATCATCAAGAACTCCCTGGCCAACTACGCCTTCGAGCATTTTGAGATCGCGTCCTACAAGTCGCTGCTGACACTGGCCGACCTTGCCGGCGATACCCGCGCGCCCGCCGTGCTGAACCTGTCGCTGAACGAGGAACAGCGGATGGCCCAGTGGTGCGAGGACAATCTCGACGCCATCACGCGCAAATACGCCTCCCTGCGCGCGCAGGGGGAGAAGGCCGGCATCTAAGGCGGCCACGGCTCACCACAGGAAAGACCCGCGAAGGCTCGCCTTCGCGGGTCTTTTTTTATTGCCCGGCATCTTCCCCGGACAGGGCATAAGAAAAAGCGGCGGACCGGTTTCCCGGTCCGCCGCCCTGGCTGCTGGCCTGGTTCGCGTCAGATGGTCTGCATCGGCTTGTCCGGCTTGGCGACGAACTTGTCGTCGGTCGGCCTGGTCTCGCCCGGCTTGGCGTCGAAGGGTTTGTTCTCGCCCATCTTGTTCTCGCCCATCTTGTTCTCGCCCGTCTTGTTCTCACTGGGCTTGCTGTCGGCGGGCTTGTCGGACTTCTGGCCCGTCACCGCCTCTTCCTGCTTGTCCAGGCCGGCCTTGGCGCTATCGCCCAGGTCGCGCGCGGTCTGGCTCACCGCTTCGCGCACGCCTTGCGCCGCGCCCACCACGGCATCGCCGAGGGAGGAGACGGAAGGCGCGCCATCGCCCAGCTTCTCGCGGACTTCGCCAACACGCTCGGCCACCACATCCTTGGCCTGCGCGTATTGTTCCTGCGCGGCGCTGCTGAGCTGCTGCGTCACCGCATCGCTCGCCTCGCCCATCAGGCGGTCTTCGGTCCGCGTGCGCGGCAGCAGGGCACCGACCACGGCACCCAGCGCCAGGCCCAGCGCGCCCAGCAGCAGCGGCTGCTCGGTGCTGGCGCGGTTCCAGCTGTGGCGAAGCTGGTCGCCCATGTTGCCGACCTGCTGGCCGAACTGGTTCACGTTGCCCGCCGCCGCATACATGCCCTGGCTCGCGGCATGAGTGGCGTCATGCCCATAGGCGCGGGCGGAGTCATGGGCCGAGCCCATGGCCGAGGCCGCGCTGCCGGCCATGCCGGACACCGTGCCGGCCGCCGAGGAAGCCGCGTCGGACACCGCCCCCGCCGCGGAGGAAGCCGCATTGCTGGCGGAAGAAGCCGCCGCGCCAATGGCACCAGTGACGGCACCCGCCGCCGAGCTGATGGCACCGCCAACGCTGCTGGCGGCCTGGCCGATGGTGGAGCCGACGCTGTTGGCGGTCTGCTCCACGCCATCGCGCACCGCGGCGCCGGCCTGGGCCGCGCGCTCCATCATCCCTGGGCCGGAGGACTGGTGCACCACATGCATCCGGGTGGAGGGCGAGGACGGCGCGGGGGGCGGCAGCATGCGCTGCGGCGGCAGCGGCTGCACCGGGCCGGCGGCCTGCGTAGCCTTGTTGCCGTTGGAGAGCAGCAGCCAGCCAATGCCGGCGCCGATCAGCAGCACCGGCAGCGGGTTGTCGCGCACCTGCGCGCCGAGGTTGCGGGTGAATTCGGCGCCGCCGGAGGTGCGGGCGTAATCCACGACCTGATCCATGATCTGGCCGGGGGACATGCTGTCGCGCAGCGCGTCGATGGTCTGCGCCACGCGCACGCGGGTCTGCTCGACATCCGCTTCGATATCGGCGGCGGAGCGGTTGCCGGGGTCGGTGGTGGCGCTCATCGCACAGCCTCCTTGGCCAGGGTTGCGTCGCGGGAAACCTGATTGACGGTGCGGTCGGGCGTCAGGCTGGCCGCCTTCATGCGGTTGATGCCGCCGCGCAGCAGCACATAGGCGATGATGGCCACCACCACGCCCACGATCAGGCCGGAGAGCCAGATGGAGAGGCCGAAGGTGACCAGCAGGGCCACGATGGCCTGCAGGATGATCACCAGCGCCGCCATCAGCAGCGCGGCCGCGACGCCGATGGCGGCCGCGGCGGCGCCCATCACCGCGAGCTTCTCGTTCAGCTCGGCGCGGGCAAGCTGGACTTCCTTGCGCACCAGCGTCGAGGTCTGCTGCAGCAGGTCGCCGATCAGGTCCGGCACGCTGCGGTTGAGATCGGAGGGCATCACGGCGTCCCCTTCTCAATCGTGGGCATGCTGCCCGGCTTGGCATCGCCCGGCTTATGCGCGGCGGCGCCGCCCAGCGTGGCCGCAGGCATGGTGGCGGGCTTCAGAGTCTCGCTGCTGCCGGCCTCGGTGACGGGCACCCAGCCGGGCGCGCGGTCCGTGGTGGCGGGCGTCGCGGGGGAAGCGGTGGTGCCGCCGGCGGTGCCGCTGCTCCCGGTGGTGCTGCTCCCATGGGCGCGGCCCACCGTCGTGCTGCTGCCGCCCATGCCGCCGCGACCATGCTGCTGGCCGGCATAGCCGCCGCCGGACTGGCCGCCGCCGGCATAACCCTGGCCGGAATGGCCCTGCCCCGCATGACCGCTGCCAGAATAGCCCTGGGACGGCACGCCGCTGGCCGAGCTCTTGGCAAAGCGGGCGATGGCGAAGCCCGCCAGCACCGCCGCGCCGAAGAAGGCGCCCGGCTGCTGCCGCGCGAAGCTGGTCGCATCCTGCATCAGGTCGCCAACACTGCGCTCGCGCAGGGAGTTCGCGACATTCTCGATGGAATCGGCAGCGGTGCGGACATGGCGGGCAATCTCGGGGGAGGTGCCTTCCAGGTCATCGGCCACCCGGCGGGTGGCATCCGCCAGCCCGATGCCGCGCTCGACACCGGCCTGCTTGCCCTGCTCGGCCAGCGCCTCGGCCTTGTCCGCGGCGGCGGAGCCCAGCTCCTGCCCGACGGATTTGACATCCTCGGCCACCTTGGCGCCCTGGGAGGCGACTTCGGAAGCCACGCGCTGCGCTTCATCCTTCAGGGCCGCGCCGGCATTCTTGGCATCCTCTGCCGCCATGCGGACCTGGTCCTGGGCCGGGCCCTCGCCCGGCTTGTTGGGCGTCGTATCGGGGCGCCCCCCCTGGGTGGGATAGGTTGAACTCATGGCCGATCCTCTTCCAACACTTGCGGGCAGCGCCGGCCAGATTGCCGGGCGCGCTTCAATGGCCTTGGCGAAGCAAGAATGGGGCAGCCCCAACAATAGTTTCGACAGCATGAACAAGGCTGTGATTCACAGTGGAAAAGGCAAGCTCAAGCTTCTTGCTTTTGAAGGAATTTGCTCTCTCCACAAGAATTCCGCGGCGGTGAACCCGGCGCCGCCGCCCGCGTTATCGCAGCATGGCGGCCGGCGGGCCGCGCCAGCGACGCGGAGTGCGAATCTTGGCCCAGCAGGTTCCCCTCGACCGGTCGGACATCACCGGAGAGCAGCAGGACGACGGCATCATCCAGGTGCTGGACGACCTCGCCTACAAGCAGCTCGTCTTCGTCAATGTTCTCTTCTTCGGGCAGGCGGGGCAGCGGCACTGGGTGCTGATCGATGCCGGCATTCCCGCCAGCGCCGGCCGCATCCGCCGCGCCGCCGCCGCGCGCTTCGGCGAGGGCGTGCCGCCTGCCGCCATCATCATGACCCATGGCCATTTCGACCATGTCGGCGTGCTGGAGGATCTCGCCGCCGAATGGGACGTGCCGGTCTATGCCCATCCGCTGGAGCGGCCCTATCTCGATGGCAGCAACGCCTATCCGCCGCCCGACCCCACGGTGGGCGGCGGCGCCATGGCGCTGCTGTCCCCGCTCTACCCACGCGCGCCGGTGAATGTCGGCAGCCGGCTGCGCGACCTGCCGGCCGATGGCAGCGTGCCGGAGATGCCAGGCTGGCGCTGGCTGCACACGCCGGGCCATTCGGTCGGGCATGTCTCGCTGTGGCGGGATGCGGACCGCACGCTGATCGCGGGCGATGCCATCATCACCACCGCCGGCGAGAGCGCCTATGCCACCGCCGTGCAGGAGCCGGAACTGCACGGGCCGCCGAAATACTTCACGCATGACTGGCAGGCCGCCGAGGCCTCGGTGGCGAAGCTGGCGGCGCTGGAGCCGGAGCTGGTGGTCGCCGGCCATGGCCTCGCCATGCGCGGCGCCGACATGCGCGCGGCGCTGCACCGGCTCTCGCAGGAATTCCGGCAACTGGCGGTGCCGCCCCATGGCCGCTTCGTCGATGCGCCCCGCCGCGCGGAGGATGGCAGCGCCTACGACAAAGCCTGAGACGATTCTCGCATCACCCGCAGCCCCGCATGGGATCGGAGCCTTCCTTGAGCGCCACGGCCTATATCAACCGCATCGCCACGGTGGTGCCGGAGCATGAGGTGCACGGCGCCTTCGTGGCGCGGGCGGGCAAGCTGCTGCGCGACCGCCGCGCCCTGGCGCTGTTCCGCCGCATGGCCGAGCGCAGCCAGATCGACAGCCGCTGGTCCTGCCTGCCCTGCGGTGCCGAGAGGGAGGACCGCATCGACGAGGCGGGCTTCTATACCCTCGGCCGCTTCCCCTCCACCGCCGCCCGCATGCGGCGCTACGAGCAGGAGGCGGCACCACTGGCGATCCGCGCGGTGGAGGCGCTGGGCCTCGGCGCGGAGGCGGCGGCGGTGACGCATCTCATCACCATCACCTGCACCGGCTTCGCGGCGCCGGGGGTGGATTTCGCCCTGATGCGCCATTTCGGCCTGAATCCGGGCCTGGAGCGCAGCAGCGTCGGCTTCATGGGCTGCCATGCCGCCATCAATGCGCTGAAGCTGGCGCGGCACATCGTGCGCTCCGACCCCGGCGCCAAGGTGCTGCTGGTCAGCCTGGAACTCTGCACGCTGCACCTGCAGGAATCGGAGAACCTGGAACAGGTCCTGTCCTTCCTGATCTTTGGCGACGGCTGCGCCGCGGCCCTGGTGACGGCGGCGCCCGAGGGCCTGGCGCTCGACAGCTTCCAGGCCGTGCTGGTGCCGGAAACGGAGCAGCATATCAGCTGGCGCATCGGCGATGCCGGCTTCGACATGGTGCTCTCCGGCCATGTGCCGGCTGGCGTGGCGGAAGGGCTGCGGCAGGGCACGGAAGCCGTGCTGCGCGGCGCGGCGCCGGAGGAGATCGACCTCTGGGCCATCCATCCCGGCGGCCGCTCGGTGCTGGATGCGGTGGAAGGCGCGCTGGCGCTGCCTGCCACGGCGCTGGAGACCTCGCGCGGCGTGCTGCGGGACCATGGCAACATGTCCTCGGCCACCGTGCTCTTCGTGCTGCGGCGGATGCTGGAGGCCGCGCGCCCCGGCCAACGTGGTTGCGCCATGGCCTTCGGCCCCGGCATGGTGGCCGAGACCATGCTCTTCCACACCGCCAGCCCGGCATGAGCCACCCCGACTTCGCCCGCCGCTCCACCGCGCCGGAGCTGATGGACGACGCGTCCTGCGATTTCGAGACCTTCCGCGGCTGCCTGGTGGACCTGGAGCGCACCAATCGCCTGACCCTGGCCTACCGCCCCACCCTCGGCTTCCTGGAAGGGCTGCGGCGCGACGGGCGCCTGCCGCGTGGCCGTGCCCTGCGTATCCTCGATGCCGGCAGCGGCTATGGCGACACGCTGCGCCAAGTGGCGCGCTGGGCCTCCCGGCACGATGTGGCCGTGGCGCTGGAGGGCGTGGACCTCAGCCCCTGGTCCGCCCGCGCCGCGCGGGAGGCCACGCCGGCGCCGCTGCCCATCACCTGGCATACCGCCGACGTGCTGCGGCACCGGCCGGAAGCGCCGGTGGACCTGGTGATCAGCTCCCTCTTCACCCACCACCTGGAGGATGCGGCGCTGCGGCGCTTCCTGCACTGGATGGAGGAAACCGCCGGCCTGGGCTGGTTCATCAACGACCTGGAGCGGCACCCGCTGCCCTATCACGTCTTCACCCATGCCTCCCGCCTGCTGCGGATGCACCGCTTCGTGCAGCATGACGGGCCGGTCTCCATCGCGCGGGGCTTCGTGACGCAGGACTGGCAGCGCCTGCTGGCGGAGGCCGGCATCGCGCCGGATGCCGCCGTTATTTCGCGCTGGACGCCCTTCCGCCTTTGCGTCGCCCGGCTGAAGCCGTGAGCCGGCGGCACGACGCGCTGGTGGTCGGCGGTGGCCTCGCGGGCGCCGCCCTGGCGCGGCAACTGGCCGCCGCCGGGCGCGACGTGCTGCTGCTGGAGCGGCAATCCGGCCCGCATGACAAGGTCTGCGGCGAGTTCCTGTCCGGCGAGGCGGTGCTCTACCTGCGCCGGCTCGGGCTGGACCCCGCCGCGCTGGGCGCCCTGCCGCTGGACAGCCTGAGCATCGCCGGGCGCGGCGAGGCCGGGCGCTGCTGCCGCCTGCCCTTTCCCGCCTTCAGCCTGTCCCGCCGCCGGCTGGACGAGGCGCTGCTGGCCCATGCCGCCGCTGCCGGGGCAGAGTTGCGCCGCGGCGCCGGCGTGCGGGTGCTGGAGCGCGACGGCAACGGCAACGGCTGGCAGGCGCGGCTGGAGGATGGCAGCCGGGTGCAAGCGCGCGAGGCCTTCCTGGCCACCGGCAAGCACGACCTGCGCGGCTGGCGGCGCCCGCCAGGGCGGCAGCCGGACCTGCTGGGCTTCAAGCTGCACCTGCGCCTCGCCCGCCAACAGGCCATGGCGCTGGGGCGCGGGGTGGAGATCGGGCTGTTTCCCGGCGGCTATGCCGGCCTGCAACCGGTGGAGGGCGGCCGCGCCAATCTCTGCCTGCTGGTGCGGCGCGGGGCTTTCGCGGCGCTGGGTGGCCAATGGCCGGCGCTGCTGGCGGCCATCACCGCAAGCTGCCCGCATCTGGCCCGGCGCCTGTCCGGCGCCATGCCGTTGTGGGAGCGCCCCCTGGCCATCGCCGCCATTCCCTATGGCTTCGTGCAGCGCGGCAGCGACGGCTGCTGGCGCCTGGGGGACCAGGCGGCGGTGATCCCGTCCTTTGCCGGGGAAGGCATGTCGATCGCCCTGCACAGCGCGCATCTGGCCGCCGCCTGCCATTTGCGGGGAGAGGATGCGGCGGCCTTCCAGCACCGCCTCGCACACGATGTCGGCCCGCTGGTGGCGCGGGCGACGCTGCTGTCCCGCCTGCTGGTGCGGCCCGGCGGGCAGGCGCTGCTGCTGGGGGCGGCGCGGGCCCTGCCCTTTGCCCTCTCCGCCGCCGCCAGCCTCACCCGCCTGCCGCGCCACGCCCTGCGCGGCACTGGCCTGAACCCGGCCGAGGCCCTGGCGCGGCTGGCCTGAGCCTCAGGCCGCCTGCTTGCCCCGGTGGCGGCGGACATTGTCCAGCAGCCGCACCAGCAGGGAGAGCCGCTCCTCCGCCGTCTGGCTGGGCTTGCGCAGGATCAGCCGCTCCCCCGGCAGTTGCGCCGCCACGCCCTGCGGCCCGCCTTCCAGCCGCCGCACCCCCAGCCGCTTGCAGCGCAGCCGCAGCCGCGCCAGCGCCAGCCAGTGCCGCACCAGCTCCGGCGGCGGGCCGAAGCGGTCCTCGATCTCCTCCGCCAGGTCCTCCAGCGCCGCCATGTCGCCATGGCGCAGGATCTCGCCCAGGCGGGCATGGGTTTCCACGCGCAGCGCGTCGTCGCTGATGTAATCCTCCGGGATGCCGGCGCTGATGCCGGTGGCCAGGGTGGGGGACCAGTCCTCCGCCACCGCCTCCCCGCGCGCCTGCCGCAGGGCGCGGTCCAGCATGTGCTGATAGAGGCCGATGCCGATCAGCTTCAGGTGCCCCGCCTGTTCCTCCCCCAGCAGGTCGCCGGCGCCGCGCAGGTCCATGTCACGGGCGCTGATGGCGAAGCCGGCGCCGACCCGGTCGAAGGCTTCCAGCGTATGCAGCCGGCGGGCGGCGGCGGCGCTGGGCGGGTCCTCCGGGTCGGTCAGCAGCATGATGTTGCCGCGCGTCCGGCCACGCCCGACGCGCCCGCGCAACTGGTGCAACTGCGCCAGCCCGAAGCGGTCGGGGTGCCAGACCAGCATGGTATTGGCGCGCGGCACATCCAGCCCGGTTTCCACGATATTGGTGGACAGCAGCGCATCCGCCTCGCCTTCCGCGAAGCGCACCATGGCTTCGTCGATCTCCTCCGCCGGCATATCGCCATGCGCCTCGATCAGCTTCAGGCGCGGCATCAGCCGCTTCAGCCGCGCGCGCATCGGTGCGATATCGGCGATGCGCGGGCAGACCACGAAGCTCTGCCCGCCGCGCCGGTTCTCCCGCGCCAGCGCCTCCTTCAGCAGCCCGTCGCTGGCGGGGATCTGCAGGGTCCGGATCGGCTGCCGCCGCGCCGGCGGCGTGGCGATGACACTGAGGGATTGCAGGCCGATCAAGGCGGATTGCAAACTGCGCGGGATCGGCGTGGCGGTCAGGGACAGGTTGTGCACCCCTTCCCCCAGCCGGCGCAGCATGGCTTTCTGGCGCGCGCCGAAGCGCTGCTCCTCATCCACGATCACCAGCCCCAGCTTGCGGAAGCGCACGCCCTTGGCGGCCAGCGCCTGGGTGCCGATGGCGATGCCGACCTCGCCGCTGTCCAGCCCCGCGCGCACCGCCCGCGCCTCCCCCGGCGCGCTGAGGCGGGAGAGGCCCTCGACCCGCACCCCCAGCCCGGCGAAGCGGCGGCGGAAGGTGTCCAGATGCTGGCGCACCAGCACCGTGGTGGGCGCCAGCACCGCCACCTGGTAGCCGGCCAGCACGGCGGCGGCGGCGGCGCGCAGCGCCACCTCGGTCTTGCCGAAGCCGACATCGCCGCAAACCAGCCGGTCCATCGGCCGCCCGGCGGCGAGGTCCTGCAGCGTCGCCTCGATGGCGGTTTCCTGGTCCGGGGTCAGGGAATAAGGGAAACCCTGGGCGAAGCGCGCCATGGCGGCGCGCGGCGGGCGCAGTGCCGGCGCCTTCAGCGCCTCCCGCTCCCGCGCCATGCGCAGCAGCGCCTGGGCGGTCTCGGCCAGTTGCGCCTCCACCTCGGCGCGGCGCTTCGGCCAGGCCTCGCCGCCCAGGCGGTCCAGCGTCACGCTTTCGGCCTCGGCGCCGTAGCGCCAGAGGCGGTCGGTCTCGTCCGCCGGCACCAGCTTGGTGGCGCCATCGGCGTAATCCAGCAGCAGCCGGTCCTCGCTGACGCCATCCACCGTCACGGTCTCGACGCCGCGCAGCGCGCCGAGGCCGTGGTCCAGGTGCACCACCGCATCGCCCGGCTGCAACTGCCCGCCGCCGAAGGCCAGTTCCGGGGAAGGCTGGCCACGCTCCCGCGCATAGGACGGTCGCACATCCGCCAGCGCCACCACCGAGGCTTCGGGCGTGCGGAAGCCGGCGGCCAGGGCGCCGTCGATGCGCGCGAAGCAGCCCGGCGGCGCCGCGCGCAGCGCCAGCCAGCCGGAGAGCGGGACCGCATCCTCCTCCAGCCGCTCCCGCGCCTGGCGCAGCAGGGCCCGCGCGGCGCGGGGCGGCCCGGCCAGGGCGACGCGGCGGCCGGCGGCGCGCTCGCTGTCCAGGAAATCGAAGAAGGCGTCTTCCGGGTCTTCCGCTTCCGCGAAGCGCGGGAGCTGGCCCGGCGATTCCTCCGGCGCTTCCGCCAGGGTGGTGACGACGCGGCCGGCCAGCGCCGCCTTCCAGGCCGCGGCATCCAGGAACAGGGCGGCGGGCTCGCTCAGCGCCGGGGCTTCCTCCTCAGTGGCCAGCAGGGCGAGGCGGGTGCGGAAGGCGGCCGTCACCTCCCGCTCCCGCTCCGCGCGCAGTTCCGCCACCTCGGGCTCCAGCACCACGGGCGCGCCGGGCAGCAGGTCGAACAGCGTGACCAGCGCCGGGTAGAAGCCGGCCAGCCCGTGCTCGGCGCCCGGCGGCAGGGGCAGCGGCACGTCCTGGGGATTCACGATCTCGGAGGCCGGGCAGAGCGTCACCGCCTCCACCTCCGCCACGCTGCGCTGGGTCAGCGGGTCGTAGCGGCGGATGGCGGCGATGCGGCCCTCCGCATGCTCGATGCGGCAGGGCTGCGCCTCCTCGGCGGCGGGGAAGATATCCAGCACGGCGCCATGCACCGCCGCCTCCCCCGGCTCATCCACCCGCGCATCCAGGCGGTAGCCGAGGCACAGCAGGCGGTGCTGCACCGCCTCCAGGTCCAGCACCTCGCCCTGGCGCAGTTCCAGGCTGTCGGGGGCATCGGGGGGCGGCAGGCGCTGGGTGGCGGCGCCGAGGCTGGCGATCACCAGCCTCGGGCCGGCGGCGGGCCTGGCCAGCGCCGCCAGGGTGGCCATGCGGCTGCCCATCACGGCGCCGGAAGGCGAGGCACGGTCGTAGGGCAGGCAGTCCCAGCCCGGCAGCAGCAGCACTTCCGCCCCGTCGGCCAGGGCACGGGCGGCCTGGAACAGGCGCTCGGCACGTGCGGTGGAGCGCGCCACATGGATCAGCCCCCTCCCCCCCGCGTCATCGGCCGCTTCCAGCAGTTGCGCGGCCAGCAGGCCTTCGGGCTCAGAGTCCATCGTGTCGTCCTGGCAGAGGAGTTTGCGCCGCCGAATGGCGCAGGGCCTTAACGCCCGGCGGCGGGGAAAGTCGGCCGGAAACAAGCGCTGGCGGATGGGGAACCCGGCCCCCGATCACGGGGTTAACGAGAAACCGGGGAAGGCCGTGCAGACCTTCAGCCGGCACCGGCACGCCGACGCTCCGGCGGGCCCAGGCTTGGCGCCTTTTTCCCCTTCTCAGCCAGGGAAGCAGCAAAATGGCAAACGACACCAAGAAGAGTTCCGCCGTGGATCGCCTGATCGACGACACCACCGGCGGCCAGGGTACGCCGCCGACGCCGCCAGCGACGGGTGCGCAAGGCATCGCTTCCACCCATAATCCGGGCAGCATGGCGCCCAGCAGCAAGCCGGGCGCCGGCTTCGGCAGCATGGGCACCGGCGGCGCCAGCACGGGCGGCGCGGATACCGGCACCGTGAAGCGGGGTGAGTCATGAGCGGCGGCGGCAAGACGCCGCAGGGCCCGGGGGCGCAGGGGCCGGGCAATGCCCATGGCACCCCCGCGGAGCATGAGCCCGATACTGAGGACAAGCCCTTCGACCCCGAGGGCGGCAAGCCGGCGAGCGACACCGAGGCCATGGCCTGGAAGGTGCTGGACTATGCCAACAAGGGCCCCAGCGCCGGGCGCGGTGCCGGGCCGGAGGGTGCCGGCGGCAAGCCTACCGGGAGCAAGCCCGGCGCCTGAGCTGGCTACCGCCGCTCAGGCGGCGAGGTCGGCCAGGATGCGCGGCACCTCCGCCGGCAGCTCGCGCGCCAGGTAGCCCACCGGGCCCTGGGCGCGGGCGAGGCGGTGCCCCGCCTCCCCATGCACCCAGACGCCCCAGATGGCCGCCTGCAGCGGCGTGGCGCCGCGCGCCAGCAACCCGGCGATGATGCCGGAGAGCACATCGCCCGAGCCCGAGGTGGCCAGCCCGATATTGCCGTGGTCCGAGGCCCAGGCATCGCCGTCCGGCGTGACGATGTGGGAACAGGCGCCCTTCATGATCACCACCACCTGCAACAGCGCCGCCGCACGCCGCGCCATGCCGAGCGGGTCGGCCAGCACCTCCTCGCGCGAGATGTCCAGCAGCCGCGCCATCTCGCCGTCATGGGGCGTGATGACGGCGCGGCCGGCATGGCGGCGCAGCGCCTCCCGGCAGCCGGCCAGCGGCGCCAGGGCGGCGGCATCCAGCACCAGCGCCGGGCCGGAAAGCTCCTGCAGCAGCGCGGCCACCAGTGCCTCGGCCTCCCGCCCGCCGCTCATGCCCGGCCCCAGCACCAGCGCCTTGGCCTGGTTGCCATAACGCAGCAGCGGCGCGGCGGCCGTGGCGGCGATGCCGCCCTCCGGCGTGCGCGGCAGGCCGATCACCCGCGCCTCCGGCATCGCCACCGCCAGCGCCGGCGCCATGCTGTCGCAGATGGCCAGCCGCAGTCGCCCCGCGCCCGCCCGCAATGCCGCGGTGCCGGAGAGCAGCACGGCGCCCGGCACTTCCTCGCTGCCGCCGGCCACCAGCACGCTGCCGCGCACATCCTTGCTGCCGCCGCCATCATGCTTCGGCAGCGGCATGCCGCGCAGCAGGGCGGCATCCACCGGTGTGGCGGCGCTCATCGCGGCGCGCCGCCATGCGGCTCGGCGGTGGTCTCGGTGCCTTCGCGCACCAGCGGCGCGGTGATGTTGTAGTGCCGCAGCACCATGCCGCCATCCGGGCCCTGGCTGCTGTCGTAGGCATATTCCGTCAGCCCACAATTGGCGATGTCGCCTTCGCGGTCGATCGCCAGGATCTCTTCCTCCGTCAGCCCTTCCAGCAGGTAGCGCAGGCAGAGCACCACCACCTGGTGCCCCACGATCAGCACGCGCCGCCCGCCATGCCGCAGGCAAATGCTGTCCAGCGCCGAGCGCAGCCGCAGGATCACGTCGCACCAGCTCTCGCCCCCCGGCGGCCGGTGGTAGAACTTGCCCAGGGAACGGCGGAAGGCGGCCTGTTCCGGAAAATGCTCGGCGATGCCATGCGTGGTCAGCCGGTCCAGCACGCCGAATTCCTTCTCGCGCAGCCGCTCATCCAGCAGGAAGCCGACCTTCTCCCCTTCCAGCCCTGCCTCGCGCCGGATCAGCTCCGCCGTGTGGCGCGCGCGGCGATAGGGGGAGGCGAAGATCACCTCCGGCTGCTCCTCCGGCGGCAGGTCCCCGAACCAGCGGCCCAGTGCGCGCGACTGCTCCTCCCCCAGCGTGCTGAGCGGCACATCCACGTCGCGCTCGGCAATGTCGATCCGTGCCTGCCGCGCCGCCTGCGCCGCCGCGCGCGCGACATTGCCGGCGCTTTCCCCATGCCGGACAATCCAGAGCCGGTCGGGCCATCCCTGCTGCATGCCAAGGCGCTCCCTGTGCTGTTTCGCGCAAGGGCAACGCATGAGGCGGCTGGTGGTGTCGGAAAGGCTGAGGGAATGAATTCCCTCAAGCTCCCTTCTTTTTTCTTTTCGGGTTCCCAGCGCAGCCGAAGCCGGACTCGAAGAAAAAAGAAAGGGGTCCGGGGGAATTCATTCCCCCGGCCCTCTCAGGTCCCGCAGAAGGTCTGCTGCACAATCTCTTCCGGCTCCGGCGGCAGGGAGAAGCTTTCCCGCCCCGGCTGGTCCTCGAAGGGGCGGGAGAGCACGTCGAGCAGCGTCTCAAAGGGCCCGTAATCGTTGAAGGAGACAGCGGCGTTCAGCGCCGCCTCCACCCGGTGGTTGCGCGGGATGAAGAGCGGGTTCACCGCGCGCAGGGCGGCGGCGCGGGCTTCCGGTGCCGCTTCCTCCCGCTCCAGCCGCTGGCGCCAGCGGGCAGCCCAGTCGTCGTAGCCGGCGGGGTCGGAAAACAGCGCGCGCGCCGCCGTGTCATCCCCCAGCGCGGCGCCGCAGAGGGCACGGAAGGTCAGGGTGAAATCCGCCTTCTGCGTGGCCATCAGGTCCAGCAGCGACTGCACCAGCGCCACGTCGGCTTCTTCCGCCGTGGTGAGGCCGATCTTGCGGCACAGGCCGCTGTTCCAGGCATCCTCGAAGCGCGGGGCGAAGCCGGTCAGCGCCTGGCGGGCGGCGGCCAGGGCGGCCTCCTCATTCTCGTCCAGCAGCGGCAGCAGGCATTCGGCCAGGCGCGCCAGGTTCCATTGCATCACCTGCGCCTGGTTGCCGTAGGCATAGCGGCCGGCATAGTCGATGGAGGAATAGACCGCCGCCGGATCATAGGCATCCATGAAGGCGCAGGGGCCGTAGTCGATGGTCTCACCCGAGATGGTGGTGTTATCGGTGTTCATCACGCCATGGATGAAGCCGATCAGCATCCAGCGCGCGACAAGATCCGCCTGCGCGGCCACCACGGCCTCCAGCAGCGCCAGGGCGCGGTTGGGTGCCGCGGCAGCCTGGGGATAATGGCGCTCGATGCAATAATCGACCAGCAGGCGGACGGCCTCCAGGTCGCCGCGCGCGGCGAAATACTGGAAGGTGCCGACGCGGATATGGCTGGCGGCGACGCGCGTCAGCACGGCGCCCGGCAGGGCGGTCTCGCGCTGCACCGTCTCGCCCGTGGTGACGGCGGCGAGCGCCCGGGTGGTGGGGATGCCCAGCGCCGCCATGGCCTCCGCCACGATGTATTCGCGCAGCACCGGGCCCAGCGCCGCCCGGCCGTCGCCGCGGCGGGAGAAGGGCGTGGGGCCGGAGCCCTTGAGCTGGATGTCGCGCCGCTGGCCGTCGCGGCCCACCACCTCGCCCAGCAGGATGGCGCGGCCATCGCCGAGCTGCGGGGAAAAGCCGCCGAACTGGTGCCCGGAATAGGCCTGGGCGATGGGCTCGGCACCGGGCGGGATGCTGTTGCCGGCCAGGATGGCTACGCCTTCGGGGCTGGCCAGCGCGGCGGGGTCCAGGCCCAGGGTTTCCGCCAGCGGGGCATTCACCCGCACCAGGGCGGGGGCGCGCACGGGGGTCGGGTTCAACCGGGCGAAGAAGCGCTCCGGCAGGCGCGCGTAACTGTTGTCGAACACAAAGCCGGGCATGCGGTCAGTCCTTGGGAGCCGCCCTGCCGCAAGGGCGGCAGGGATCGTTCATGGATGGGGCGCTGCCCCGGTGCCAGCGTCAACTCTCCGGCGCGGGGCGCCACTGGCATCTTCCGCCAGGGTCTGGCGATGCGGCGCCTGCCCGCGATGTCAGGCGCCGCCGATGCCTTTGTTGACGATGCCGGTGCCGCGGCAGGCCTCGCAGCTGCGGCCCTCGATGCGGCCGGTGCCCTGGCATTCGGGGCAGATGTCGTCACCTGTGCCCTCGGTGCCGACGGGCGCATCGTCGCCAGGCTTGCCGGGCGTGCCGGCGGAGGTGGAGGAGGGCGTGCCGCTCATGGTCTCTCCGCTTTCTGCTGGGGCTCGGTAAACGCCCGAAACCGCCGGCTGTTGCGAGGTCGTGGCAATGCTGCACTGCCGCGAAACCCGGAAGGCGCCGGCAACCCGACTGGTGCGGCGCGGTTGAGTCGGTCATGCCCGGGGCGGCACCCGCCGCCGCCGGCTTTCGCACCATGCCCGACAGCAGGAAGCCCATGGAACCGCAGACCCAAGGCCATGTCGTCGTCATTACCGGGGCTTCCAGCGGCATCGGCCGCGCCACCGCCATGGCCTTCGCGCGTCAGCATGCGCGGCTGGTGCTGGCGGCCCGCCGGACGGAGAAGCTGGAGGAAACCGCCCGCGCCTGCGAGGCAGCCGGCGGCATCGCGCTGGTCCAGACCACCGATGTCACCGACGAAGCGCAGGTGGAAGCGCTGGGCCGGGCGGCGCTGGAACGCTTCGGGCGCATCGACCTCTGGTTCAACAATGCCGGCGTGGGGGTCTTCGGCCGGCTGGAATCCATCCCGGCCGAGGCCTGGCGGAGGGTGATCGAGGTCAATGTCTTCGGCTACATGCACGGCGCCCGCGTGGCGATGCGGCAGTTCCGCGCCCAGGGGCATGGCACGCTGGTGCAGAATGCCTCCATTGTCGGCATCACCGCCAAGCCCGACAGCACCGCCTATGCCACCAGCAAATGGGCCATCCGCGGATTCTCCGAGGCGCTACGGCAGGAGGTGCTGGACCAGCCGGGCATCCATGTCTGCACCGTGCTGCCCTCGGTGATCGACACGCCCTTCTTTCAGCACGCCGCCAATTTCAGCGGCCGCGCCGTGCGCGCTGCGCCCCCGGTCTATACCGCCGAGGAAGTGGCCGATGCGGTGCTGGGCTTGGCCGAGCGGCCGCAGGACGAGGTGATCGTCGGCGGCTTCGGCAAGCTGGCCGCCGCGCAGAAGCAGATGGCGCCGCATCTGACCAGCTGGATGACCGGCCGCCTGCTGCATCGCGGCTTCCTGTCCGACCGCCCCAGCGGCGAGAGCACCGGCGCGCTCTTCCAGCCGGCCCAGGACAACATGGCGGTGGATGGCGGCTGGCGCGCCCAGCCGGAAAGCGGCGGCGCGCCGCTGGCCACCGCGACCTCGATCGCGGCGCTGTCGGTGGAGATGGCCTCCATCCCCTTCCGCATGGCCGATATCAGCATGACCACCGGCTTCCGCATGCTGGAAGCCATGCAGCCGGCCATCAAGCCTGGGCCGGTGTCGCGTTGAAGGCGCGCGCATGCTGAACGCACTGGTGCTGTCGGGCGGTGTCGCGCTCGGCTCCTTCGAGGCTGGCATCTGCGCCGCGCTGGAGGCAGGAGGCGGGCCGCGCCCCGACTGGGTGGCTGGCGCCTCCGCCGGCGCGGTCAATGCCGCCATCTTCGCCGGCAATCCGCCGGAACAGCGGGCGGCGCGGCTGCGGCAATTCTGGGAAGGCATGGCGGAGGACCCGCTGCCGGGCTTCTCCCTGTTCTTCGGCGCGCCGATGGCCGATGGGCCGCTCCGGCGCGCCCATAACCGCGCGGCGGCGCTGCAAAGCCTGCTCTTCGGCCGCCCCGGCCTCTTCATGCCCCGCTTTTTGCCGGAAGCGATCATGGGGCGGGCGCCCTCGCTCTACGACCTCACGCCGCTGCGCCGCCGCCTGCCGGAGCTGGTCGATTTCGACCGCCTCAATGCCGGCCCCCTGCGCGTCACCCTGGTGGCCACCGATGTCACCAGCGGGAAGCGCGTGGTCTTCGACACCGCCCGCGGCACCCGCATCGGGCCGGAGCATGTGGTGGCCTCCTGCGCCCTGCTGCCGCTCTTCGCGCCGGTGGAGGTGGAAGGGCGGCTGCTGGGGGATGGCGGGCTGGCCTCCAATGCGCCGGTGGACCTGGTGCTGGAGGAAGAACAGGAGGTGCTCTGCATCCTGGCGGAACTCTTCGCCGCCGCTGGCGCGCCGCCGGGCAATCTGTCCGGCTCGCTGGCACGGGCGGGGGATCTGGCGCTGGGCAACCAGACGCAGCGGCTGCTGGAAGGCCATGCGCGGCTGCTGCGGCTGCGCGACTCCCTGCACCGCCTGGCAGCCCTGGTGCCGGAAGAGCGCCGCACCGAGCCGGAGGTGGCCGCGCTGCTGGCCGAGGCCGGGCCGCCCGCCCGCGCCATTGTGCTGCGCATCGGCTACCGCGCCCCGCCGGACGAGGCCGGGGCCGGCAAGCTGTTCGACTTTTCCCGCGCCACCACCGCCGACCGCTGGCAGGCGGGGGAGGAGGCCCTGCGCCGGGGCCTGCGCAAGCTGGCGGAAGCGCCGGCCCCCGGCCCCGGCCTGGTGCTGCACGACATCGAGACCTGAAGCCACGGAGGGCCGGATGGCACGTGCCGTGTCCCGGGCATGCCTCTTCCCTTGGTCTTGTCGGCAACGCCAGCCGCCGCGCCGGTGTTGAAAAAGGTGCAGCACCGGAGGAAGCCATGCCCAAGACCCCACCGATCGGCACCCCCGCCGCCGGCGAGCCCGCCGCGCCGCAGACGGCCGAGAATACCTGCCGCCGCTGCGGCGGCAGCGGCCGGCTGGACAACAAGCCCTGCCCCGCCTGTGATGGCCGGGGCACCGTGGCCGTGACGGTAGGGGATGCCTGAGCCGCTGGCCGCATCCAGGCGGTCAGGGGAAGAGCCCTGCGCATGAGGCCGCAAAAGCAGGCAGGCTGCCGGCGGGCCTGAGGGGAGCCCCGCCGGCGAGTGGCTCAGTTGTGGCCGCTGGACATCCCGGTATGCCACACCGTGCCAGAGGGGATGTTCGCCGCGCCAGCGCGGCGCGGCAGCAGAGGCGTGGGACCCTGGAGACCTTCCAGGGGCGCGAAGAAATATTCCACTGGTACATTCAGCAGCCGGGAGCAGAGATAGAGCCGGCCCGGGCTGATGCGGGTGCGGCCGGCTTCGTATTTGTGGATCAACTGCGTCGAGACGCCGAGGCTGGCGGCCAGCTGCAGCTGGGTGATCTGGCGTTCCATCCGCAGCAGGCGCAGGCGCTTCGCCACATGCGCATCGACGGTGGAGGCACCAGGCCCTCCCATGCTCATTGAGCCGCTTCCCATGTTATCGCCCTTCCTGTTCTGCCCCGCGCCGGCTTGCGAAAAGACAGCTGCCGGCGGCACCAGCATGTCTCGCGGCGCGTTGCCGGTAACAGTCGAGATGCACCGGAAAAGGTCGTTGGCATCGAGGCGCAGGACGGCACTTTGTCGGGTTTTGTCATGATGCGCGCTAAATGCGGCTCTCATCCTTTTGTCTGGCTTGCGCTTTTCCGCCTCACCCATAGGTGACAAGCGACGGGTTCTATCTGGCAGCGCATGGACTCAGCTTGGAACGGAACGCCAGAGTGGCATCACAGAAGCCAAATGCAACTCGCAGTAACGATCTCGCGACTTATGGACCAGAAAGCGGCGAAAAAGCGCGTTGAGCATGACAAAACTGGTCAAGATATTTTCGTAAACTGGCGCAGGGATGTCACAGATCACGGCAAAACTGCCAAGAAATGAGAAAAAAACTCGCCTATTGGTTGCAGAGTCCCCTGGCGTGATGCAAAACTCACGTTTACTTGAACCTCATCTCGCGGCGCGGTGAGGATCAACTCAGAGGCGGGGATGGGACGATCCAAAGACGAAATTCGCTCTGACACGGCGCAGCAGTCTGCCACCGGCAAGACCACAGCCTTTATCCGCCGTCCCGCCGAGAAGGCGCAGCCATTGTGGCAGGCTTGGCCACAGCTTGCTCTCGCCAGCTTCTGCGTGATCCTGACCGCGCTGCTCTGGACCGTGCTGGCCCTGCAATGGACCGGCCGGCAGCAGCGCACGGCGCAGGAGGCGGAGATGGCGCAGGCCTCCGTCCATATCCATCAGGGGCTGAACGACGCCCAGCAGCGGGCCTCCAGCCTCGCCACCCTGGCCAGCCAGCTGCTGGGCGAGACCCGCTCGCCGCTTCAGCGCGCGGCGCTGGAAGCTTCGTTGGAAACCGCGCTCTCCGTGTCGGACAGCAGCCTGGACGGCATCCGGCTGCTCGATGCCGCCGGCCGTTCCATGCTGACGGTGGGCGAGGTTTTTGCTGAGCCGCTGTCCATGGACGGGAACCTCCCCCTGCCGACGCTGCTCTGGAACAAGGGCACCCTGGTGCTGGCCGGTCTGCTGCCGCCGGCGGCGGAGCGCCCTGGCCACAGCTACCAGGCGGCGCTGCGCCCCCGGGCGCTGGCCCATATCATCGGCCATGCCCAGGAGAGCCACGCCTCGCCGGGCGAGGGCATCAACCACATCGCCCTGATGCTGCGGGACGGCACGCTGCTGAAGGTGACGAAAAGCAGCGTCGAGCAGCTCATCACCAGTCCCGGCCTTGCTTCCGGCGGCGAAGTGCCCGCCGCGCTTTCAGCCGGCACCAGTGCGGTGAACCGACTGGTTGCGCCCCTGCCGGCGGTGCATGCCGCGGTGGTGCTGGAAGCCTCGGCGCTGCCGGCGCAGGGCGGCCTGCGCCGGCTGGTGCTGCTCTCCGGAGCCTTGCTGATCGCGCTGCAGCTCGGCACCACGCTGCTGCTGCTGCTCTGGGTGGGGCGGCACCTGCGGCGGATGCACCTGCGCCATGCCGAGGAAACCACCCATATCCGCGACCACGCGCTGCGCAGCATCAACGACATGCTGGGCTCCATGCCCGCCACGCTCTACCGCGCCGAGATCTTCGCCGACCGCTCCTTCTCCATCACCAGCATGAGCGAGAATGTGGAGCGGCTGACCGGCTTCGACCAGGCCGCCATGCTGCGCCCCAATGCCTGGCGCGACCGCGTGCCGGCCTCCGACCAGCCTGTGCTGGCCCAGCATCTCAACACGCTCTACCGCGAGGGCGAATCCTCCGCCGAATACCGCTTCCACCATGCCGATGGCCGCGTCATCTGGCTGCGGGCGCAGGCACGCGTCTTGGCGGTGGGGCAGCATGGCGGCGCCGATGTCATGGGCTACCTCGCCGATGTCTCGAGCGAGAAGATGCTGCAGGCCCAGGCGATCGCCAGCGCCAAGCTGGCCACGCTGGGCCGCATGGCCTCGGCGCTGGCGCATGAGATCACCCAGCCCATCAGCGTCATGATGCTGGCCGCCGAGAACGCGCTGGACGCGCATGAGACGGAAGGCCGCGCCGCCGTGCCGGTGATGGTCTCCAAGCTCAACCGCATTCTGGAGCAGACGCAGCGGGCGCAGAGCCTGGTGGAGCACCTGCGCGTCTTCGGCCGCGCCAATGACGGTGCCACCGAGGCGGTGGACCTGGTGAAGGCGCTGGACGGCGCCCTGCTGCTGAGCGCCAGTGTGCTGAAGCGCGCCGGCATCGAGGTGGAGAACCTGGTGCCGTCCGGGCTGCCCCTGGTCTCGGCCAACCAGGTGATGCTGGAGCAGGTGATCATGAACTTGGCCATCAATGCCCGCGACGCCATGCTGCGCGTGCCGGAAGCCCAGCGCCGGCTGACGCTGCGCGCCGGCGAGATCAGCGGCCGGCGCATCGAGCTGCGCGTCACCGATACCGGCCGTGGCCTCTCCCCCGAGGCCATGGCCCGGCTCTTCGAGCCCTTCTTCACCACCAAGCCTGCCGGGCAGGGCATGGGCCTCGGCCTGTCCATCTGCCACGGCATCATCCGCTCCTTCGGCGGCGAGATCACCGGCGAGAATGTCGAGGGCGGCGCCGCCTTCTCCATCCGCCTGCCGATCGCCGAGGCTGCCGGCACGGCCGGGGCGGCCCTGCCTGCCCAGAGCATCTCCAGGGAAAGCCAGCCATCATGAGTGCCGAGCCGCAGATCAGCATCCCACCTCCCCGCAGCACCGAGGCGCTGGTCTATGTTATCGACGACCAGCGCGAATGGGCGGACGAGCTTTCCTCCGTTGTCGGCCGCTACGGCTACCGCATCCGCACCGGCTATGACTGGCAGGACCTGGAGAGCCTGCTGGCCGAGGAACAGCCGGACGCCATCCTGCTGGACCAGCACCTGGGCAAGGTCGATACCGTCTCCCGCCTGGCGCAGCTGCGGCAGATGACGCGCGCCGCCATCATCGTCATCACCGCCAACAACAGCGAGGTGGACCGCGTGCTGGGGCTGGAGACCGGCGCGGACGACTTCATCGTCAAGCCCGTCTCGGGGCGCGAGGTGATCGCCTGGCTACGCGCCCGCCTGCGCCGCCCCAGCGAGATGCCGGCCGAGGCGCCGGGCTGGCGCTTTGTGGAACAAACCCGCAGCCTGTTCCGCCCCAATGGCCAGCCGATCCACCTGACCACCGCCGAGTTCGAGCTGCTGCAGGCGCTGGTGCGCAGCCAGGGCCAGCCGGTCTCGCGTGAGGAACTGTCGAAGCTGGCCTTCGGCCGCGCCTGGCGCTTCGGCGACCGCTCGGTGGACAATGCCATCGTGGTGCTGCGCCGCAAGCTGGGCGATGAGCGGGTGGACGGCTGCATCCGCACCGTCCGCGGCGTGGGCTATGTCTTCGTGGGCTTCCCGTGATCCTATCCGAAAACTGATATAGCAGGACTCGACGGCCACCCCCGGACGCCTCAATCATGATCTCCGAATCCGGTGCCAGCCGCGCCGGGCAAGGTTCGAGGGAAGAAACAGCCATGAGCGTTACCGGCGAGATGCTGATCGGCGCCACCGCCCTGCGCGGCGGGGACAGCGAGATCCGCGCCACCAACCCCGCCACCGGGGAGAAGATGGACCCCGCCTTCGGCGGCGGCGGCGCGGCGGAAGTGGACCGGGCCTGCGCCCTGGCCGCCGCCGCCTTTGACACCTACAGCAACACCGCGCCCGAGCAGCGTGCCGCCTTCCTGGAAGCCTGCGCCCAGGGCATCATGGAGATCGGCGACGAGCTGATCGAGCGCGCCTGCGCCGAAAGCGGCCTGCCGCGCGGCCGCATCGAGGGCGAGCGCGCCCGCACCGTCGGCCAGCTTCGCCTCTTCGCCAGCGTGGTGCGGGAAGGCAGCTGGATCGAGGCCCGCATCGACCCCGCCATGCCCGCCCGCCAGCCGCTGCCGCGTTCCGACCTGCGGCAGCGCCATGTGGCGCTGGGGCCGGTGGCGGTCTTCGGCGCCTCCAACTTCCCGCTGGCCTTCTCGGTCGGCGGTGGCGACACGGCCTCGGCGCTCGCCGCCGGCTGCCCGGTGGTGGTGAAGGCGCATTCGGCGCATCCCGGCACCTCGGAACTGGTGGGCCGCGCCATCCAGAAGGCGGTGCAGCAGTGCGGCCTGCCGGAAGGCGTCTTCAGCCTGCTCTTCGGCAATGGCGGCACGCTGGGCAGCGCCCTGGTGGCGGACCCGCGCATCAAGGCGGTGGGCTTCACCGGCTCCCGCTCCGGCGGCACGGCGCTGATGAAGATCGCCGCCAACCGGCCCGAGCCCATACCGGTCCATGCCGAGATGAGCAGCATCAACCCGGTCTTCCTGCTGCCCGGCGCTATGGCCAAGCGGGCGGAAGCCATCGGCAAGGGCTTTGTCGGCTCGCTCACCATGGGCGCGGGGCAGTTCTGCACCAATCCCGGCCTGGTGCTGGGCGTGGAGGACGACAGGCTGAAGACCTTCCTCGACGCCTCCCGCGCCGCGCTGGAAGCCAGCGGGGCGCAGACCATGCTGACGCCCGGCATCTACAAGGCCTATGAGGAAGGCGTCTCCCGCCTCTCCACCAACAACCGGGTGGAAACAGTGGCGGAAGGCCAGCCCGGCCCCGGCCCCTACCAGGGCCGCGCCGCGCTCTTCACCACCACGGCGCAGCACTTCAACGAGGACGAGACGCTGCTGGAAGAGGTCTTCGGCGCCTCCTCCCTGGTGGTGCGCTGCCCGGACGTGGACACCATGCTGGCGGTGGCCGAGCGGCTGGAAGGCCAGCTCACCGCCACCATCCTGATGGAGCCCGAGGACCTGGAGCTGGCCAAGCAGCTGGTGCCGGTGCTGGAACGCAAGGTCGGCCGCATCCTGGTCAATGGCTACCCCACCGGCGTCGAGGTCGGGCATGCCATGGTGCATGGCGGCCCCTTCCCCTCCACTTCGGACAGCCGCACCACCTCGGTCGGCTCGCTCGCCATCCGCCGCTTCCTGCGCCCGGTCTGCTACCAGGACTTCCCGCAGGACCTGCTGCCGGAATCGCTGCGCGACGGCAATCCGCTGGGCCTGTGGCGGCGCACGGACGGCGAGCTGGGGAAGAACTGAGCACTTCCAGCCGGGGCCAGGAGGGGCGCCGCCCCTCCTGGCCCCACCCCGCTGGGGGAACTGAGTTCCCCCAGGCCCCCGCATTCATTTTCTAAAGTTCACATGGGCTGAGGCGGCGTCGCCGGAGGTCCATGACCTCCGGCGCGACCAGTGTTCAAAGCCGTGAATGTCGGGGGTCCGGGGTGGTTCAACCACCACGGCGGGGTTCCAAGGGGCAGCGCCCCTTGGCCTTCAGCCTTCAGCCCCGGCGCAGGAAATTCGCGAAGGCTTCCAGCGTCGCGTCGCTGACATGGTGTTCCAGGCCCTCGGCATCGCTTTCCGCCACATCCGGCGGCACGCCCACGGCCTTCAGCAGGTCCACCACCACCCGGTGGCGGGTGCGCACCTTGTCCGCCAGGGCATGGCCTTCCGGCGTCAGGAAGACACCGCGATAGGGCCGCGAATGCGCCAGGTTCAGCGCCTTCAGCCGCGCGATGCTCTTGATGGCCGTGGCATGCGAGACGCCAAGCCGGCGCGCCAGGTCGGTGGGCCGGGCCTCGCCATGCTCGCGCAGCAGATCGTCGATCAGCTCGACATAATCCTCCAGCACCGCTGAGGCGCGGCCGGCGCGCGCCGAGGCATGGCGGGCGGCCTGCGTGTCTTCGCCTGCCCGCTCATCGGGAGCTGGGGGCTGTGGAAGGGTCGGGCTGGTCATGAGAGCCGCAAGATGCCGCAGCGTGGCAGATGGTGCAACCAACGGTGAAAATACGGCTTAGGCTCTTGAATGTAGCCTAAGCTACATGCTTATCATGGCGCCAGAGATGCATGAACGACGCACAGGAGGAAGTTTGATGTTCACCGCGCGCCTGCCCCGCCGCCTTGCCTTGCCGGCCCTGCTTGGCGCCACCCTGCTGGCGGCCGCGCCGGCCTGGGCGCAAGGCCAGGCGCCCCAGGCGGCGCCCCGTCCGCTGCGCGTCGTCACCACCTTCACCATCCTGCAGGACATGGCGCAGAACGTGGCGGGCGAGGCAGCGGTGGTGGAATCCATCACCCGCCCCGGCGCCGAGATCCATGACTACGAGCCGACGCCGCAGGATGTGGTGAAGGCCCAGTCGGCCGACCTGGTGCTGTGGAACGGCATGGGGCTGGAGCGCTGGTTCGAGCGCTTCTTCCAGCGCGTGAAGAATGTGCCCTCGGCCGTGCTGACCGAGGGCATTGCGCCGGTGGAGATCACCGAGGGCCCCTATGCCGGCCGTGCCAATCCGCATGCCTGGATGTCGCCGGCCAATGCGGTGGTTTACGTGGAAAATATCCGCAAGGCCCTGTCGGCGGCGGACCCCACCAATGCGGCGGTCTATGCCGCCAATGCCACCCGTTATGCCGACCAGCTCCGCGCCCTGGATGCGCCGATCCGGCAGAAGCTTGCCTCGATCCCCGAGGCGCAGCGCTGGCTGGTGAGCTGCGAGGGCGCCTTCTCCTACCTGACGCGGGATTATGGGCTGCGTGAGCTCTACCTCTGGCCCATCAATGCCGAGGAAGAGGGCACCCCGCGCCAGATCCGCCGCGCCGTGGATACCGTGCGCCAGCAGCGCATCCCGGCGCTGTTCTGCGAAAGCACGGTGAGCGACCGCGCCATGCGGCAGGTGGCGCGGGAGGCCGGCTCGCGCTTCGCCGGCGTGCTGCATGTGGATAGCCTGACCGCCGCCGATGGCGAGGCGCCCACCTTCCTGCGCCTGCTCGAAAACAATGCCGCCACCATCCTGGCCGGCTTCACCGAAGGACGCTGACATGGCCGATGGCTCCCTCGCCTGCCCCGCCGCCGCGCCGCCTGCTTCCTGGCGCGGCTGGCTGGGAACCGCCCCCGCCATTCCCGCCGCCGCGGCGGTGACGGACCTGGCGGTGGAGGGCGTCAGCGTCGCCTATCCCAATGGCCATGTGGCGCTGCGCGAGGCCAGCCTGCGGTTGGGGGCACCCACCATCTGCGGGCTGCTGGGGGTCAATGGCGCCGGCAAGTCCACGCTGTTCAAGGCCATCATGGGCATGGTGCGGCCGGCGGCGGGCACGGTGCGGATCGGCGGCATGGCGGTGCGGCAGGCGCAGAAGCTGAACCGCGTCGCCTATGTGCCGCAAAGCGAGGAAGTGGACTGGGACTTTCCTGTCTCGGTCAGCGATGTCGTGATGATGGGCCGCTATGGCTACATGAACCGCCTGCGCATCCCCCGCGCCGCCGACCGCGCGGCAGTGGAGCAGGCGCTGCTGCGCGTCGGCATGCAGGATTTCGCGGACCGGCAGATCGGCCAGCTTTCCGGCGGGCAGAAGAAGCGAGTCTTCCTGGCCCGCGCCCTGGCGCAGGATGGGCGGCTGATCCTGCTGGACGAGCCCTTCGGCGGCGTCGATGTCACCACGCAGGAGCAGATCATGCAGCTGCTGCGGGAATTGCGGGAGGAAGGGCGGATCATCCTGGTCTCCACCCATGACCTCGGCAGCGTGCCGCTCTTCTGCGACAGCGTGGCGCTGGTGAAGGGCACCGTGCTGGCCGCCGGCCCGACCGAGACCACCTTCACCACCGCCAACCTCGCCCGTGCCTTCGGCGGCAGCACGCAGCCGCAGGCCTCGGGCGGCGTGACGCTGGCCCCGGGGCCGGACGGGCAATCGCTGGTCCTGGGGGCGGATGGGCAGGTGCTCGGCCGCCTGCAGGCGCTGGAGGGCTGAGCGGTGCTGGAGCCCTTCGCCTATGAGTACATGCGCCAGGCCATGCTGGTCTCGGCGCTGATCGGCGCGGTCTGCGGGCTGCTGTCCTGCTTCGTGGCGCTGAAGGGCTGGTCGCTGCTGGGGGATGCGCTTTCCCATGCCGTGGTGCCGGGGGTGGCGCTGGCCTGGATCCTGGGCCTGCCCTTCGCACTGGGCGCCTTCGCTTCCGGCCTGCTGGCCGCCTGGGTCATGGGCTTCATCCGTCGCAACAGCCGTATCCGGGAGGATGCGGCCATCGGCGTCGTCTTCACCGCCTTCTTCGGCGTGGGGCTTGTGCTGCTGACGCTCTGGCCCAGCAATATCCGGCTCCGCACCATCATCTTCGGCAATGTGCTGGGCATCGCGCCGGAGGATGTGGTGCAGATGCTGATCGTCGCCGGTGGGGTGCTGCTGGTGCTGGCGCTGCGCGGGCGGGACATGATGCTCTGGGCCTTCGACGCCACGCATGCACGGGCCATCGGGCTGGATACGCGGCTGTTGCAGACGCTGCTGCTGGGCAGCGTCGCTGCCGTAGCGGTGGCGGCCATGGTGGCGGTGGGCGCGGTGCTGGTCATCGCCATGCTGGTGGCCCCGGGCGCCACCGCCTATCTGCTCAGCGACCGCTTCGGGCGCATGATGGGCATCGCCACCGCCATCGGCGCCGTCACCGCCTTTCTGGGTGCCTGGATCAGCTATTTCCTGGATGGCTCCACCGGCGGCGTCATTGTCAGCCTGCAGGCGCTGGTCTTCCTGGTGGCACTGGTCGCCGCCCCGCGCCACGGGTTGCTGGCCGCCCGCCGCGCCCGCCGCACCGCCATGCAGGAGCCGGCATGATCGAGACCCTCATCGCCCCCTTCACCCATGCCTTCATGCTGGAGGCCATGGGTGTCGGCGCCGTGGTGGCCGCCGCCTGCGCCCTGCTGTCCTGCTTCGTAGTGCTGAAGGGCTGGTCGCTGCTGGGGGATGCCGTCTCCCATGCCGTGCTGCCGGGGGTGGTGATCGCCTCCGCCCTCGGCGCGCCGCTGGCGGCGGGCGCCTTCCTGGCCGGCATGGCCTGCGCGCTGGGCGCCGGCTTCGTGCAAACCCACAGCCGGGTGAAGGAGGATGCGGCGCTGGGCGTGGTCTTCACCGGCATGTTCGCCGCCGGCCTGGTGCTGCTGGCCTTCCTGACCACCGATGCGCATGTCACGCACATCCTCTTCGGCAATATCCTGGGTATCGAGCGCGACGACATGATCCAGGCGCTGCTGGCCGGCGGGCTGGTGCTGCTGGCCCTCGCCCTGCAAGGGCGGGACCTACTGCTCTGGGCCTTCGACGCCACCCATGCCGGCGGCATCGGCCTGCCGGTGCGCTGGCTGCGGCTGCTGTTCCTGGCGCTGCTTTCCGGTGCCGTGGTGGCGGGGGTGCAGGCGGTGGGGGTGATCCTGGTGGTGGCGCTGCTGATCACGCCGGGCTGCATCGGCTATCTGCTGGCGGACCGCTTCGGGCGGATGGCGGGTATCGCCGTGGCCTCGGCGGTGGCGGCGAACCTGCTGGGGATCATGGCCAGCTATCACCTCAATGCCTCGCCGGCCGGCTGCATCGTGGTGGTGCTGTCGCTGTTCTTTGCCGTGGCGCTGGTGGCGGCGCCATCGCATGGGCTGCTGGCGGCGCGGCGGAAGGCCGCGCTTTGACTGCGGCCGGGACAGGGGGCGCTGCCCCCTGGCCCCCACCGGGGTGGTGAGACCACCCCGGACCCCGCTTCAAGTTTTTGCGGCGGCTTCAGGCTGAAGGCAGGTGCCTGCCGAAAGCCGCGATAATCCAAAAGCCACATGGGCTGAAACCGCAGTCGCCAAGGGTCCATGTCCCTCGGCGGAACCGCCATGCCACCGCAAAGGAATGGCGGGGTCTGGGGTGACACTGTCACCCCAGCGGGGGTTCCAAGGGGGCGGCGCCCCCTTGGCCCATCTTCCGGCTGCTGGCCTCAATCCACGACGATCTTGGCGTCGCTGACCAGCTTGGCCCAGCGCGTCCGCTCGGCACCCATGAACTTGCCAAAGGCCTCGCCACCCATGCGGGAGGGCACGGCGCCTTCTTCCTGCAAGCGCTTCTCGACATCCGGCGTGGTCAGGCTATCGGCGATGGCGGTGGCCAGCTTGGCGCGGATCGGCTCCGGCGTGCCCTTGGGCGCCAGGATGCCGTACCAGGCGGAGGCATTGTAGTCCGGCAGCGCGGCCTCGGCCACCGTCGGCACATCCGGCAGGGCGGCGATGCGCGCATGGCCCGTCACCGCCAGCGGCCGCACCAGTTCACCCTGGATCAGCCCGGCGACGGAGGGCAGCGTGGTGACCATGAAGGGGATATGGCCGGCCACCACGTCGTTCAGCGCGGGGCCCGCGCCGCGGAAGGGCAGATGCTGCGCCTCGATGCCCGCCATCTGGAACATCAGCGCCGCCGCCAGATGGCTGGCCGAGCCATTGGAGGCCGAGGCATAGCTGAGCTGGCCGTCCAGCTTGCGCGCTTCCTCCAGCAGGTCCTTCAGGTTGCGCGCCTTGGTGCCGGGGCCGGCCACCGCCACCAGCGGCGCATCGGCCACCAGCGCCACCGGGTCCAGCGCCGCCAACGGGTCCACCCGCATATTGGGGAAGAGCGACTGGTTGACCGTCATCGGCCCCTGGTTGCCCATCAGCAGCGTGTAGCCATCGGGCTTGGCACCGGCCACGGCCTCGGTGGCGAGATTGCCGCCGGCACCGGGCTTGTTCTCGACCACCACGGGCTGGCCCAGCAGGGCCTGCAGCCGCGCCGCCAGCACGCGGGCGACATTGTCGGTGCCGCCGCCGGGCGCATAGGCCAGCAGCAGGCGTATCGGCCGCTGCGGCCAGTTCTCCTGCGCGCGCAGCACGGTGGGGGCGGAGAGCAGCGGGGCCGCGGCCAGCATCTGCAACAGGTGGCGACGCTTCATGGCGGACATTTCCTTGCTTGCTTGAACCAACACGGGATTATTCGGCCGCCAGCGGCAGCGCGGCAGCCGGCGAGGCCGGGCGCGGCAGCAGCAGGTGGCCCTCGAAAATGCGGCGGGCGGTGCGCAGCACGCTGGCCCAGTGCACCGTGTCGCCTTCCAGCGAGAGGCCGATGGAAAGCGTGCCAGCCGGATGCGCGATGCGGACATCCTCGCCCGCATCCGCCGCCAGCGGCGCCGCCACCGTGCCCGGCAGCCGCGTGGCGATGGCCAGGGTGATGCCCCCCGTCACCGCCATGGCGCTGTGCACCGCATGCGGCGTCAGGTAGCGGGCGGTGACCGTGGCACCATCCGTGCCTGGCCCCAGCAGCGCCGGCTTGGGAATGACACTCGAAGAAACATCGCCCAGGCCCATGCGGCGGCCGGCTTCCAGCCGCAGCGCCTCGATCCGCGCCATCAGCACCGGATTGGCCTCGATGGCCGCCGGCGCCAGCGTCGCCTCGGTGCCGAGACGGGTGGCCTCCACCAGCATCATCGGCATGGCGCCGTCGATCAGCGTGACGGGAATGCCGTCGATCTCCTCCACCCTATGGCCGGTGGGGAAGAGCGCGCCGGTCTTGCTGCCGGCGACATGGCGGAAGCGCAGCGCGATGGGCGCGGCGGTACCGGGCACGCCGGGGATGCTGGCCTCGCCGTCATAGGTGACCTGCCCGCCCGGGGTCTGCACCACCGCATCCACCAGCGCGCCGGTGTTGCGGTTGCGGATGCGCACCAGGGTCTCGGGATGCTGCGGCGTCACCAGCCCGGATTCGATGGCGAAGGGGCCGACGCCGGCCAGCATGTTGCCGCAGTTGGGCCTGGTATCGACCACGCCCCGGTCGGTGGAGACCTGGGCGAAGAGGTATTCCACATCCACCTCGGGCTCGGCCGAGGGGCCGACGATGGCCACCTTGCTGGTCAGGCTGTTGCCACCGCCGATGCCGTCGATCTGCAAGGGATGCGGGGAGCCGAGGGCGGCGAGCAGCATCGCATCGCGCGCCGCGGGCTCGGCCGGAAGATGGGCCGCCAGGAAGTAAGGGCCGCGGCTGGTGCCGCCGCGCATCAGGACACAGGGGATGCGGATTTGCATGGCCGTTTCCGTGTTGTTGGCCCCGTTCTGCGCTGGATCACACCGATACTGAAGTGCAAAGATCGGAGGTATTCTTGCGTTGGACACAAGTATGGCCATCGACCTCGACCAGCTCCGCACCTTTGTCGCCGTCGCGGAGGCGCAGAGCCTCACACGCGCGACGGAAACGCTGCACCTGTCCCTGCCCGCCGTTTCCCGGCGCCTCTCGGCGCTGGAGGACGAGCTGGGCGTGGCGCTGCTGGCACGTTCCACCCGCCGCGTGGCGCTGACGCAGACGGGGCGCGAGTTCCTGCCGCGCGCGCGGCGGCTGCTGGATGAGCTGGAGGAAAGCCTGCTGGGCATTCGGGAAACGGCGGCGCGGCGGCGCGGGCTGGTGACCATCGCCTGCATCCCCACCGCCGCCTATTACTTCCTGCCGGCGACTCTGGCGGATTTCGCGCGGCGCTTTCCCAATGTCCGCGTGCGCGTCATGGATCTTTCAGCCGATGGCGTGACGGATGCGGTGGCCACGGGCGGCGTCGAATTCGGCATCGGCATGGAAGGCGCGGTGCATCCGGAAGTGGAATTCCGCCCGCTGCGGCGCGACCCCTTTGTGCTCGCCTGCCGCCGCGATCACCCATTGGCGAAGAAGCGCAGCCTGCGCTGGGCGGATCTGCAGAACGAGACTCTGGTGGGTGTCTCCCGCCGCTCCGGCAACCGGCTGATCCTGGACCGTGCGCTGCTGCCGCGCGGCATCCAGCCCAACTGGCGCTATGAGGCGGAGCACCTTTCCACCAGCCTGGGGCTGGTGGAGGCCGGGCTGGGCGTCGCGGTGGTGCCGCGCCTGGCGCTGCCGCGCGACCCGCACCCGGTGCTGGTGGCACGGCCGCTGACCGACCCGAAGATCGAGCGCGCGACCGGCGTGGTGCTGCGGCGCGGCGCGGTGCCCGGCCCGGCGGCGCGCGCGCTGCTGGACCTGCTGGAGCACCGCATGGTCAGGGCATGAGCCGCGCCATCAGGGACAGCGCATCGCCGGCGGCGTGGAATTCGGCGGTGTTGTCGAAGATCACCCAGCTTTCCGCATCCGCCTCGCGCAGCAGCGCCGCCAGGCGGTCCAGACGCTCCGGCACATAGGGCGAGTAATAGCGGCGCGGCGAGCCATGCAGCCGCCAGTAGCGAAGGGTAGCGGCCCCGCCAGGGCGGGCGGCGCCGGGTGCCGGCGGCGGGTCGGCCGCCACGCGCGGGATGCCGCGCGTGGCCAGCAGCGCATCGGCTTCCCCGGTGAACCAGGAAGGATGGCGTGGCTCGCAGACCAAAGGGCCATCGAAGCGCGCTCGCAGCGTGTCGAGAAAGCCGTTGAGCACCTCGGGCCGGAATTCCAGGCTGGGCGGCAATTGCAGCAGCAGCGGGCCGAGCTTCGGGCCCAGCGACCGCACCTCCCCCAGAAAGCGTTCCAGCGGCGCCTCGGCCCCCACCAGTTGCAGCGCGTGCGTGATCTCCTTCGGCACCTTCACGGCGAGGCGGAAATCCTCGGGCACGGTCTCGGCCCAGCGGGCATAGGTCGCGGGCCGGTGCGGGCGGTAGAAGGAGGAATTGATCTCGGCCGCCGGCAGCCGGGCGGCATAGCGCGCCAGATGGCTGCCCTCGGGCGGGAAATGGGCCGCATGGGCGGCCGGGATGCTCCAGCCGGCGGTGCCGATGCGGATGGGGTGGCGCTGCATGGTGGCGGCATAACGCCGCCACCATGCTTCCGGCTTCAGCTCAGCTTGCCGTGGCGGAAGGCTTCCACGGTGCGCATCACGCCGCGCAGCTCGGCCAGGCCCTTCAGACGGCCGATGCAGGAATAGCCGGGGTTGATCTTGGCGCCCTTCTTCACGCTCTCGATATCGTCCACCAGCAGGTGGCCGTGGTCGGGGCGCATCGGGATCTCGGCATCCTCGCGGCCCTCGGCGCGGCGGCGGTCTTCCTCCGCCATCAGGGCGGCGACGCAGGCCAGCATATCGGTGCTGCCATCGAGATGGTCGGCCTCGTAGAAGGAGCCGTCATCCTCGATCGTCACGTTGCGCAGATGCGCGAAATGGATGCGCGGGCCGAATTCCCTGGCCATCGCCGGCATGTCGTTGTCGCGGTTGCTGCCGAAGGCGCCGGTGCAATAGGTCAGGCCGCTGGCGGGGTTCGGCACGGCTTCCAGCAACGCGCGGGCATCGGCGGCGGTGGACATGACGCGCGGCATGCCGAAGATCGGGAAGGACGGATCGTCGGGGTGGATGCAGATCCGGGCGCCTTCCTCGGCGGCGGTCTCGGCCACCTCGCGCACGAACTGGATCATGTGGTCGCGCAGGCCCTCGGTGCCCATATCCTTGTAAATATCCAGCATCTTCTGGAAGCCGGCGCGGTCATAGACGAATTCGCGGGCCGGCAGCCAGTCGATCATCAGCTTCTCAAGGTTCGCCTTGTCGCTGTCCGACATGGTGGCGAAGCGCGCCTCGGCGGCCTTGCGGCGGGCCTCGGGGTGATCGGCCTCGGCACCCGGACGGCGCAGGATGAAGAGGTCGTAGGTGGCGATGTCGGTCCAGTCGAAGCGCAGCGCCAGCCCGCCGGTGGGCAGGCGGTAATGCAGATCGGTGCGCGTCCAGTCCGTGATGGCCATGAAGTTGTAGCAGATGGTCTTCACGCCCGCCCGCGCCACGGCGCGGATGGAACCCTTGTACTGGTCGATCAGGTTCCGGAAGTCGCCCGTGCGGGTCTTGATGTCCTCGTGCACCGCGATGCTCTCGACCACGGACCAGCGCAGCCCGGCATCCTCGATGATCTTCTTGCGCTTCAGCACCTCGTCCTCGGGCCAGGCGCGGCCCTGGTTCATGTGGTGCAGGGCGGAGACGATGCCGGTGGCGCCCGCCTGCTTCACATGCTCCAGGGTCACGCTGTCATCGGGGCCGAACCAGCGCCAGGTCTGTTCCATCGTTCTTCTCCTTGCGTGAAAACTCAGGCCGCCAGGGTGGCACGCAGGGCGCCGCGCACGCCGTCCCGCAGCAGCAGCGCCAGGGCCTCCCGCACCGCCGCGCGGAAGCCCTCATGCGCCGCCAAGGCAGGGTCGAAGACCTCCGGCAGCGCGAAGAGCGCCTGCGACAGCGCCGCCGCATCTCGCCCGGCGCCGCGCGCGATGGCGGAAAGCTTCTCGCCAATCGGGTCGTCGATCCTGTGGCTGCCGCCGGTCTCGTCCTCGCCCAGCAGGAAGAGCATCCAGGCGGCGACGGCCAGGGCGATGCGCCGCGGCACCTCGCCCTGCGCCAGCCGCTCGGCGGCGGGGCGCAGCAGGCGCTGCGGCAGCTTCTGGGAGCCGTCCATGGCGATCTGCAGCAGCCGGTGGCGGATGGCGGGGTTGCGGAAGCGGTCCTCCAGTTGCGCCGTGTAGCCCGGCAGGTCGATGCCCGGCACCGGCGGCAGGGTGGGGATGACGTCCCGCACCCACAGCACCTTCAGGAAATCGGCCAGCAGCGGCTCGGCCATGGCTTCCGAGACGGTCTCGATGCCGGCGAGGCTGCCGAGATAGGCCAGCGAGGAATGCGCGCCGTTCAGGCAGCGCAGCTTCATCAGCTCATAGGCATGCACGTCCTCGACCATCAGCGCCCCGGCCTTCTCCCATTCCGGGCGGCCGCGAATAAAACGGTCCTCGATCACCCATTGGGAAAAGGGCTCGGCCACGATGGGCCAGGCATCCTCGTAGCCCAGGGCGGCGATGGCGGCGCGGTCGGCATCGGTGGTGGCGGGGACGATGCGGTCCACCATGGTGGCGGGGAAGGACACGTTCTCCGCCATCCAGCCGGCCAGGGAGGGGTCGCGCAGTTCCACGAAGCGCCGAAGCACCCGCTCCAGCGTCCGGCCATTGTCGGGCAGGTTGTCGCAGGTCATCAGCGTCACGGCGCCGGCGCCCGTCCCGGCGCGGCGGCGCAGGGCGGCGGCCAGCAGGCCGGGCACGCTGCGCGGGGTGCCCTGGCCTTCCAGGTCGTGGCGGATATCCGGGTGCCGCTCGTCCAGCGCGCCGCTGCTGTCCCGGCAATAGGCCTTTTCCGTTACCGTCAGGCTGATGACGCGGGTGGCGGGGTCGGCCAGCCGGGCCAGGGCAAGGTCCGGCTGCTCCGGCACCGTCAGGGCTTCCAGCACGCTGCCGATGATGCGCGCCTCGTCGCCGCCGGGGCCGCGCGTCAACACGGTGTAGAGCCCGTCCTGCGGCGCCAGCGCCTCCCGCACGGCGGGGGAGCGCAGGCTGAGGCCGCAGATGCCCCAGCCGGTCTCGCCGGCCTCCAGGCGGTCGTCGGTATAGACGGCCTGATGCGCGCGGTGGAAAGCGCCGAGGCCCAGATGCACGATGCCGATGCCCTGTGCCGCGCGGTCATAGCCGGGGCGGCGCGTTCCGGCGGGCAGGCTGTCCAGGCTGGCGGCGCTGAGCCGGGGGGAGGCGGCGGCGGTCATGGAGCCTCTTTCGTCTCGAAATGGTCGGGGAAGCGTTCGCAAAGCTTCGGCAGGGCGGAGAGCACCTCGGACAGGTGCTGGCGCATCGCCTCCTCCGCCGCATCGGGGTCGTGCCGGGCGATGGCGGCGACAATGGCGCGGTGCTGCGCGATCAGCAGCTGGCTGGGCGTGGCATCGGGGATGCTGAGGTAGCGCACCCGGTCCATCTGCAGCTTGACCTGGGCCAGGGCGGTCCAGGCGGCGGGGTGGCCCATCAGGGCGGCGAAGCTGCCGTGCAGCTCATCGTCCAGTGCCAGGAAGGCGGGGTGGTCTTCCCGCGCCAGGGCGGCTTCCTGGGCATCGATGATGCGGTGCATGGCGTCCAGGGCGCCAGGCGCGGCCTCGGCCATCGCGGCACGGCGCACCACGGCGCGTTCCACCGCGTCCCGCACCAGGCGGCCACCATTGACGCCGGCCACGGAAATGCGTGTCACCAGCGTGCCGCGCTGTGGCAGGATGCGCACTAGGCCGGCTTCGGACAGGCGGATCAGGGCTTCCCGCACCGGCTGCCGACTGACGCCGAGCAGGGCGGCGACCTCGCTTTCCGGCAGCGTCTGCCCCGGCGTCAGGCGGTTGGTCACGATCTTGCGGCGCAGCAGGGCGGCGATGGTCAGCCCGACGGGGCCCGCCTGCTCCATGGGGTCAAGGGGTTCCAGAACCTCTTGCAGGCTCACTGTGACACGTCCTCCGGCAGATGGGACCGGCTTACCGCCGGTTTGCATACTACCATACATGACGGATCCCAGCTTGCAAGGCCATCCATCTACCCCCGCGAATTACACCCGGGCCGCCCGGCGGCTGCGCCAGAGCAGGATGCCGCGCAGGGCCAGCCAGCACCCCATGGCCCAGGCGGCGCCCAGGCACCAGCCCGCCAGCACGTCGGTGGGCCAGTGCACGCCCAGATAGACGCGGCTGAAGCCCACCAGCACCATCAGGGCCACGGCGGTGCCGAGGATATAGACCTTGTCCCGCCGCCGCCGCGCCACCCCCGCCAGCAGCGTGCCCAGCGTCAGGTAGCAGACGGCGGAGAGCATGGCATGGCCGCTGGGAAAGCTGGCGGTATGGGTTTCCACCAGATGCGCCACCAGGTCGGGGCGCGGGCGGTTGAAGCCCAGCTTCAGCAGGCTGTTCAGCGCCGCTCCGCCGCCGAAGGACACCAACAGCATCCCGGCCGAGAGCAGCTTGCGCTGCAGCAGCAGGTAGCCCGAGGCCAGGACGCAGATCAGCGCCAGCACCGCGTGGCTGCCCAGCGAGGTGAAGTCGCGGAACATGATCTCCAGCCAGAAGGGCCCCAGCGGGTCGGCGGGGTCGGCCGGGTTGCGCAGCGCCATCAGCATCGCCTGGTCGAAGCCATGGGTATCGCCTTCCCCCACCTCGCCGATCAGGCGCACAAAGGCGAAGAGGCCGCCGGCGCAGGCGAAGACCGCCGCCAGCAGCACGAACTGCGCCCAGGAAAACTGCCGCCAGTGCAGCTTGCCGCGGGGCATGGCCCTGGCCAGGCCGCGCAGGCGCCAACCGAGGAATGCCATGGCTGCTTTTTCCTTCACTTTCCTGGGCAAGACGCGACAGCCCGGCAGGGGTTGCCGCATCCGCCGGGCGGCTGGAGCGTTTCGGTTCCGCCGGATGACGGCCCATGGAGACCGCCCCCCTGCCACTCCCCCCCGCGACCACCCCGCCGCGCCGCCTGCTGCTGCTGGTCAACCGCCAAGCCCGTAACGGCGGCGCGGCGCTGGACGAGGCGCTCGCCGTCCTGCGCATCCGCGGCATCGCGGTGGAGGAACATCGCTGCCCCCCCGGCCAGACCACCGCCGAGGCGATCCGCGCCCGCGCCGGGGAAGGCTTTTCCGCCGTGGTGCTGGGCGGTGGCGACGGCACGCTGAACGCCGCCGCGCCGGCGCTGCTGGAGACCGGCCTGCCCTTCGGCATCCTGCCGCTCGGCACCGCCAATGACCTCGCGCGCTCCCTCGGCATCGGGCCGGACCTGGTGGATGCGGCGCGGGTCATCGCCGACGGCCATCTGCGGCGCATCGACCTGGGCGAGGTGAACGGCAAGCCCTTCTTCAATGTCGCCTCCATCGGCTTCAGCGCCGAGCTGGCGGGGGAATTGCGGTCGGAGGCCAAGAAGCGCTGGGGCAAGCTGGGCTATGCCATCGCCGCCTTCCGGCTGCTGCGCCGCATCCGCCCCTTCACCGCCTGGATCACGCAGGACGGGCGGGTGCGCAAGGTGCGCACGGTGCAGATCTCGGTGGGCAACGGCCGCCACTATGGCGGCGGCATGACGGTGGAAAGCGACGCCGCGCCGGACGACGGCAAGCTGGATATCTACAGCCTGGAGGTCGACCATTGGTGGCGGCTGCTGGCGCTGCTGCCTTACCTGCGGCGCGGCACGCAGGGGCAATGGCACGACGTGCGTGCCTTTCCCGCCCTGTCCTGCGCCGTCGCCACCCGGCGGCCGATGCCGGTGAACACGGATGGCGAGCTGACCGCCACCACGCCCGCCATGTTCCGGCTGCTGCCCAAATGTGTCAGCGTCTTCGCGCCGCCAGCGCCGCCGGGCTGAGCGGCTGACGGTTGCGTGTGGGGCTGGCGCCGGCGCCCTGCCCCGTGACAGACTTGCGGGAAAAGCACCGCCCGGCCGCACCGGCCGGCACCAAGCCAGGGAGAATACACAAGAATGCCGCATCAGATCGACGGCCCGGCCCTTCACGCCGGGCGCCGCGCCGCCCGCCAGCAGACCGGGGCGCGACGCTGATGACCGCGCGCGACTACGACGCCCTGCCGCGCACCCCGGCCAACCATGTGCCGCTGACGCCGCTGCTGTTTACCGAGCGCAGCGCAGCCGCCTTCCCGGACCGCGTGGCGGTGGTCCATGGCGCGCAGCGCTGGACCTGGAAGCAGCACCGCGACCGCTGCGTGCAACTGGCCTCCGCGCTTAACCAGCGCGGCATCGGGCGCGGCGACACCGTGGCGGTGCTGCTGCCCAATACGCCGGCCATGGTGGAATGCCACACCGGCGTGCCGATGTCGGGCGCCGTGCTGGGCGCCATCAACATCCGCCTGGATGCCGAGACGATCGCCTATATCCTCGACCACGGCGAGGCCAAGCTGGTGATCGCGGACCGCGAGCTGCTGCCGCTGCTGGAAGCCGCCCTGGCACTCACCAGCAACAAGCCGCCGGTGATCGAGGTCAACGACCCCGAGGCCCCCTTCCCCCACACCCTGGGCGGCGAGGATTACGAGACGGTGCTGGCCTCCGGCGACGCGGACTTCGCCTGGCCCCTGCCGGCCGATGAATGGGACGCCATCGCGCTGAACTATACCTCCGGCACCACCGGGCGGCCGAAGGGCGTGGTCTATCACCACCGCGGCGCGCATCTCTCGGCTATCGGGGATATCCTGGCCTGCCAGATGGCGGGGCCACCGACCTATCTCTGGACCCTGCCGATGTTCCATTGCAACGGCTGGTGCTTTCCCTGGGTGGTGGCGGCGCTGTCCGGCACCAATGTCTGCCTGCGCGCGGTGCGTGGCCCCGCGATGTGGGAGGCCATCACCACCCATGGCGTGACGCATATGTGTGGCGCGCCCATCGTGCTCTCCACCCTGCTGGACACGCCGAACCGCCCCGCCCTGCCTGGCCCGCTGCGCTTCATGGTGGCCGGCGCCCCGCCGCCCGAGGCCGTGCTGGCCAAGGCCGCCGATGCCGGCATCACCGTTGTCCATATCTATGGCCTGACCGAATGCTATGGCCCCGCCGTGGTCAATGAATGGAAGCCCGAGGACGACGCCAAGGACGGCCCCACCCGCGCCGCCCTGATGGCCCGCCAGGGCCTGCGCTACGTGACGCTGGAGGCACTGGATGTCTTCGGCCCCGATGACGCCCCCGTCCCCGCCGACGGCACCACGATGGGCGAGGTGGTGATGCGCGGCAACATGGTCGCCAAAGGCTACCTGAAGGACCCGGCGGCAACGGAAAAGGCGCTGGCCGGCGGCTGGTTCCGCACCGGCGACCTGGGCGTCAAATACCCGGACGGCTATGTGCAGGTGAAGGACCGCGCCAAGGACATCATCATCTCCGGCGGCGAGAATATTTCCTCCATCGAGGTGGAGGAAGCGCTCTACCGCCACCCCGCCGTGGCCGTTGTCGCCGTGATCGCCATGCCGGACGAGAAATGGGGCGAAGTGCCCTGCGCCTTCGTCGAGCTGCGTCCGGATACCGAGGCCACCGAGGCCGAGCTGATCGCCTTCACCCGCACCAAGATCGCCGGCTATAAGGCACCCAAGCGCATCGTGTTCGGCGAGGTGCCCAAGACCTCCACCGGCAAGCTGCAGAAAGCCAAGCTGCGCGCAACGGTGCGGGAAGCGGTTTAGGAAGCAAGGCTGGGGGAATGAATTCCCCCAGGCCCCCTTCTTTCTTTTTCCCAGTTTCGGGTGCGTCGGGCGACTGAGGCCGGCGTTTTCGTGACCTTTTATCCATGAACTCGAAGAAAAAAGAAGGGGTTCCAGGGGAATTCATTCCCCTGGCCTTGCCTCGGCTTGGCCTGGGCCAAAGATTTCCCTCGACCGAAGGGGACAGATCCCATGGCCGCAAGGCAGTTGCATCTTGGCGCCTTCATGCGCCCCACCACCATCCATACCGGCGCCTGGCGTTATCCCGGCGCTTTTCCTGACGCCAACTTCAACTTCGCGCACCTGAAGCGCTTCGCGCAGACGCTGGAGCGCGGGAAGTTCGACGCCTTCTTCATGGCGGACCATCTGGCGTTGCTGAACATGCCGATGGAGGCGCTGAAGCGCTCCCACACCGTCACCTCCTTTGACCCGCTGACGCTGCTGCCGGCGCTGGCGGCGGTGACGGAGCATATCGGGCTGATCGCCACGGCCTCGACCACCTTCAACGACCCCTATCACATCGCCCGCAAATTCGCCTCACTGGACCATCTCAGCGGCGGGCGCGCGGGGTGGAACATCGTCACCACCTCCAACCCCGATGCGGCGCTGAACTTCGGCCAGACGGAGCAGATGGAGCATGGCGAGCGCTACCGCCGTGGCCGCGAGTTCTTCGATGTCGTCACCGGGCTTTGGGACAGTTGGGCCGACGATGCCTTCACGCGTGACGTGGAGAGCGGCTTGTTCTTCGACCCCGCCAAGCTGCATGTGCTGGACCACAAGGGCGAGTTCTTCCAGGTGCGCGGGCCGCTGAACGTGGCGCGGCCGGTGCAGGGCTGGCCGGTGATCGTGCAGGCCGGCGCCTCGGAGGCCGGGCGGCAACTGGCGGCGGAGACGGCGGAGGTGATCTTCGCGGCGACGCCGACGCTGGAGGATGGCCGGAGCTTCTACCGCGACGTGAAGTCCCGCATGGCGGCGCTGGGGCGCGAGCCCTCGCACCTGAAGATCCTGCCCGGCTGCTTCGTGGTGATCGGCGAGACGGAGGAGGATGCGCGCACCAAGCGGGCCACGCTGGACAGCCTGGTGTATTACGAAAGCGGCCTGGCCTCGCTCTCCATCGCGCTGGGGCATGACGCCTCGGGCTTCGACCCCGATGGGTCGCTGCCGGAAATCCCGCCCAGCAATGCCAGCAAGAGCAGCCGGGAACGGGTGATCGCCCTGGCGGAGCGCGAGAAGCTGACGGTGCGGCAACTGGCGCAGCGGCTGGGCGGCTATCCCGGTTCCGCCATGGTGGGCACCGCCGAGAGCATCGCGGACCAGATGCAGCAATGGCTGGAGGCGGAAGCCTGCGACGGCTTCAACATCATGTTCTCCCACGTGCCGGGCGGGCTGGACGATTTCGTGGAGAAGGTGGTGCCGGCCTTGCAACGGCGCGGCATCTTCCGCCGCGAATACGAGGGCACCACCCTGCGGGAGAACCTGGGCCTGCCGCGCCCGGCCAACCGCTTCTTCCCGGCCTGAGGCGGCCTTGCCACGCCCGCCGTCCCGCGCGAAGTGAGGGGCAGGAGCCCGTCATCTCCGCCAGGAAGGCCTGACACTGTCCGAGACCGCCGAAAGCCCCGCCCCCGCCGCCGAGACCACCGCCCCGCGCGCGGCCTGGGGCGGCTGGGCGCGGCTGCTCTCGCCCCTGGCGCTGCTGCTGCTCTGGCAGGCGGCCAGCGCCAGCGGGGTGCTGCCGGAGCGCATCCTGGCCTCTCCCACGCAGATCGCCGCGACGGCATGGGAGTTGGTGCGCTCGGGCGATCTGCTGCGCGGCCTGTTGGTCTCCTTCCTGCGCGTGGCGGCGGGCTTCGGCATCGCGCTGGTGCTGGGCGTGGCGCTGGCGGTGATCTCCGGTCTGTCCCGCATCGGGGAGGTGCTGGTGGACCCGCCCTTGCAGATGCTGAAGGCCATGCCCTTCCTGGGGCTGCTGCCGCTCTTCATCCTGTGGTTCGGCATTGGCGAGGCGCCCAAGGTCGGCCTTGTCGCCCTGGGTGCCCTCTTTCCCATCTACCTGACGCTGCATGCCGGCATCCGGGGCGTGGACCTGAAGCTGGTGGAAGCCGGCCGCACCCTGGGCCTGACGCGGCTGGAGCGGGTCCGCCACATCATCCTGCCCGGCGCCCTGCCTTCCCTGCTGGTGGGGGTACGCTACGGGCTCAGCATCGCCTGGCTGTCCTTGGTGGTGGGGGAGCAGATCAATGCCAGCAGCGGGCTGGGCGCGCTGATCACCAATGCGCGGGACTTTCTGCAGACCGATGTGATCGTGGTTTGCCTGCTGGTCTATGCCGCCATGGGGCTGGCGACGGATGGGCTGGTGCGGCTGCTGGAAGCGCGCGGGCTGCGCTGGCGCCGGCCGGTGGTGGCGGCATGAGCCCGGTGCTGGAGGTCCATGGCCTGACCCGCGCCTTCGGCCGCCGCGTGGTGCTGGACCGGCTGGAGCTTTCGATCGCCCCCGGAGAATTCGTGGCGCTGCTGGGCCGCAGCGGCTCCGGCAAGTCCACCCTGCTGCGGGTGCTGGCGGGGCTGGATGCGGTGCCCGCCGGCGTGGCGCGGCTGCCGCAGCGCCGGGCCGTGGTCTTTCAGGAACCGCGGCTGATGCCCTGGAAGACGGTGGCGCAGAATGTGGCCCTCGGCCTGCGGCGGGATGATGCCGAACAGGCCGCCCGCGCCGCCCTGGCCGAGGTCGGGCTGGCCGCCCGCGCCGATGCCTGGCCCATCACGCTCTCGGGCGGCGAGGCGCAGCGCGCCGCCCTGGCCCGCGCCCTGGTACGCCAGCCCGAATTGCTGCTGCTGGACGAGCCCTTCGCCGCGCTGGACGCGCTGACGCGCATCCGCATGCATGCCCTGGTGGGCGATCTCTGGCGCGCCCACCGCCCCGCCATCCTGCTGGTGACGCATGACGTGCGGGAGGCCGTGCTGCTGGCCGACCGCGTGCTGATCCTGGAAAGCGGCCAGATCACCCACCAGACGGCGGTTTCCGCCGCGCATCCGCGCCGGCATGGCGACCTCATGCTGGCGGCGCTGGAAGCCGGATTGCTCGCCCGCCTCGGCGTGGAGCAGGCCCTGACACACTGAGCCGGGAAGAACCGAACGATGCAACGCCGCACCCTGGGCAAGCTGAGCGCCGCCCTGCTGCTTCCCGCCCTGGCCCCCGCCCGCGCAGCGGAAGGCGAGACCGTGCGCATCGGCTGGCTGCGCGCGCCCAACGACCTCACCACAGGCCGCGCCCGCGGCACGCTGGAAAAGGCACTGGCGGCGCAAGGCGCGAAGCTGGAATGGGCTGGCCCCTTCCCCGCCGCCGCCCCGGCGCTGGAGGCGCTGAATGCCGGCAGCATCGACATCACCGCCGGGTCCTCCACCGCCTGCATCGCGGCGCTGGCGGCGCGCATCCCCATGGTGATCTTCGCCTACCAGAAGATCGCGGCGGGTGGTGAAGGCATCCTGGTGAAGCAGGATTCCCCCATCCGCAGCCTGGCCGACCTCGCGGGCAAAAGCGTCGCGGTGAATCGCGGCGGCACCGGCGAATACCTGCTGATGCGCGCGCTGGAAAAGAATGGCGTGGATGCCTCGGCCGTGAAGCGCGTCTATCTCAGCCCCAGCGACAGCGGCGCCGCCTTCACCCAGGGCCATGTCGATGCCTGGGCCACCTGGGACCCCTTCGTCGTCATCGGCGTGAAAAGCTATGGCGCGCGCGTGCTGGCGGATGGCGCTGCCATCGGCTCCGACAATGCCGTGACGCTGATGGCCAGCCGGGACTTCGTGGAAAAGAAGCGCCCGCTGCTGCAGGCGGTCTTCGATACCTGCCTGGACGACAACCGCTGGGCCCAGAACAACAAGAACGAAGCCGGCCGCATCTGGGCCGAGGCGATGAGCCTGCCCCCTGGCCTCGCCCCTGCCATCGGCGAGAACAACGCCGTGCCGACGCGCGGCGTCACCGACGCCGATGTGGCGCAGATCGAGCAGATCGCCGACTGGTACGTCTCCAGCAGGATCGTGCCACGCCGGCCGGATATCGCGGCCGGCGTGGTGAAGCTGGGCTAGAACTCAGTCCAGCCCCTCGCAGCCCAGGCGGCGCAGCGTCTCGTCCACCCAAGGGGCGGAATAGGTGCCGGCCTCAATATCCGCCGCCTGCTTCACCTCCGCCGCCTGCTTGGCGGCGGCGGCGGCATGGATGGCCTCCACCTCCCCGAAGGGCACGCAGAGCAGCCCGTCGTCATCGCCCAGCACCAGGTCTCCAGGTGCGATCACCATGCCGTCGAAGGCCACCGGCACATTGATCTCGCCCGGACCATCCTTGTAGGGGCCGCGATGCGTCACGCCCGCCGCGAAGACCGGAAAGTCCTGCGCGGCGATGGCGGCGCTGTCGCGGATGGCGCCATGGATCACGATGCCGCCCAGGCGCTTCTTCACCATCTGCGCCAGCATCAGCTCGCCGATCAGCGCATTGGTCAGGTCGCCACCGGCATCCACCACGATCACGTCGCCCGGCGCCGCCAGGGCCAGGGCCTTGTGAATCATCAGGTTGTCGCCGGGACGGGTCTTCACCGTCAGCGCCGGGCCGGCCATCTGGCCGCCGCGATGCATCGGCCGCAGCCGCGGCCCGCCCGCCGTCATGCGCGCCATCACGTCACTGACATTGGCCACGGGAAGGCTGCGGAAGCGCTCCACCCATTCCGCGCCCACCTGCCGCGCACGCGGCAGAATCCTGAATCCAATGGCCACCGGCGGCCCTCCCTCATGTTCCGCGCCCAGGCTCCCGCAACCCGGCATGGAACGCAACGGCATTTCAGAATCCGGCCACCGCTTGCCGGCCAGCCCGGCGGGGCGGTAGACCTGCGCGTCATGACATCCAAGCCCAGGGCCACGCCCGCGATGGAAGGCGTCGCCTCCGCCGAGCGCACGCTGGCCCTGCTCAGCGCCTTCCGCAAAGGCGATGGCGCCGTCTCCCTCGCCGAACTCTCGGCACGCACGGGGCTGGTGAAAAGCACCATCATGCGCATCGCCGTCTCGCTCGAAGCCGCCGGCTACCTCTCCCGCACCGAGGGCGGCTACCGCCTGGGTGCGGAGCTGCTGCGCCTCGGCATGGTCTACCAGCAGTCCTTCCGCCTGGAAGCGCATGTGATGCCAGTGCTGGAAGAACTGGTCGCCGCCACCAGCGAAAGCGCCGCCTTCTACATCCGCCAGGGTGAGGCACGGCAATGCCTCTTCCGCGTCGATTCGCCGCACCGGCTGCGCCTGCATGTGCGCCAGGGCGACCTGCTGCCGATGGACATGTCCGCCATCGCCCAGGTGCTGCGCATCTTCACCACCACGCCCCTGCCGCCCGAGGCCGATGCGCTGGACTTCCCCCTCTACACCGCCGGCGTCCATGACCCGCACGCCGCCGGCCTCGCCATGCCCGTCTTCGGGCCGGAAGACCATTTCGCCGGGGCGCTGAGCATCACCGGCCCCATCACCCGCCTGACGCCCAAGGTCGCCCGCGCCGCCACAAAAACCTTGAGAGATGCAGCCGCAGGGCTGACGCGCAGCCTGGGCGGGCAGCCACCGCTGCGGCCGATGCCTGCGCCGGCGCTGCGCGGTGCGGGCCGGAGGAAAAGGTCGGGGGAATGAATTCCCCTGAACCCCCATCTTCCTTTTTCGAGTTGGAGCTTCAGGCCGAATCAGGCGGCAAGGTCGCTGTGATGTTTTCAATGAAAGGCATGCGGGGCTGAGCCCGCAGTGGCCTGAGAGCCAAGCCCTCCGGCACATCTGAAAACTCGAAAACAAAAGAAGTCATCAAACGTATACGTTTAATGGGGGCGTTCATTCCCCCAGCCTTTCTTCAAACCTCTGCTGGCGCCATCCGCGCCTCGATGGCTTCCAGCGCCTCCTGATAATTCGCCGGAATACGCCCGCCGAAGTGCTCCTTCAGCCCCAGGGCCTCCACCCAGCGCAGCCGCTCGGCGGTGGAACGGGTCATGATGGGTTCGATGCCGACATCGGCCAGCGCATCGGCGGCCATGGCGGCTTCCTCGGCGCGGCGGCGGGCGTGGATGACGCCGGTGGTGATCAGGTTGCCGGCGAAATCCGGGAAGGGACGCGACATCAGCGTCTTGGCGGCCGATTGCAGCACTGCCTCATCCAGCCCGTAGCGGCGGGCGCCCAGCATCATCTCGTCCACCAGTGCCTCGATGCCCTTGATCAGCACCGAGCGCAGGATCTTGATGGCCGATGCCGTGCCGAGTTCCGGCCCCACGGCTTCGATCTTCATGCCCCAGGGCACCAGCGCGTCCCGCACCGCCTCGGCCGCCGCGCCGCTGGCCAGAATGGGCAGCGCCAGCCCGTCGCGCGGCGTGCCGACGATGGACCCATCGGCGAGCAGCGCGCCGGTGCCCTCCAGCTTCGCGGCCATGGCCTGCTTCACCTTCGGCGTGGCGGAAGCGATGTCGATGAACAGATGCCGCGCCGTCAGATGCGGCGCGAAGTTCGCGGCACTCTCCACCGAGGCGGAGCCGGGCGTCACGCCGATGATGATATCGGCCCGCTCCGCCAGTTCGGCCGCCGAGCGCAGCAGCGGCACGCCCGCGGCTTCCGCGCGGCCCTGGATCAGCGCGGCATAGGGACCCTCGAAGGCGCCGATGTCGAAGCTCGAGACCTGCTCCAGCCCCTGCGCGCGCAGGCCGGCACCCAGCGTGCTGCCGATTTCGCCATAGCCGATCAGGCCAACCTTGATCTGCCGCATTGTCATCATACCCGCCGAACGTTCCAGAATTTCACGAAGCCATCGAGCACGCCGTCGATGCTGCGGCGCCAGGCCATGGGCTGGAAGATCTGCCCGGTGGGAATGAAGGTGGCATCCTGCCAGGCCTGGAGTTGGATCTGCTCCGCCAGTTGCTTCTGCCTGGCGGGGTCGCGCTCTTCCAACCAGGCGTCGCGCAGGCGCTCGCCCTCGGGGCTCTCGGGCCAGCCGTACCAGCCCTTCAGCCCGTTGCCGCGTGCCACGCTGGTCACCGCCGGGTCGAGGATGTTGAGGCCGGAGACCATGGAGGGGAACACGCTCCAGCCGCCCTTCTCCACCGGCTCCCGCGAATTGCGACGCTGGAAGAGCGTGCCGCTGTCTACCGCCTGCACATCCACATTCAGGCCGATGCGCTTGAAGAGATCGATGCCCACCTGCCCGATCGGCGCGCTGACGGGATGGTCCATCGGCAGCATGAAGGCCACCTTCTCGCCCTTGTAGCCGGCTTCGGCCACGGCCTTGCGCGCGGCCTCGATATTCGTCTTGCCAAAGAGCTTGTCCAGGCCAGCATCGCTGGCCATGGGCGTGCCGGGGCAGAACATGCCCAGCTTGACATGCCAGGTTTCGGGGTCGCTGCTATAGGCCTGCATGAATTCCGCCTGGTCGACGGCGGCCAGCACGGCGCGGCGCAGCGCCACATTGTCGAAAGGCGGCTGGATGCAGTTGAAGCGCAGGATGGGCGTCAGGCCCTGGCGGTCCTTCACCTCCACCCGCAGGTTGCGGTCTCGCTTCAGCATCGGCGCCAAGTCAGGGGAAGGCGTTTCCCACCAGTCCACCTCGCCCGCCTGCAGGGCGGAGGAGGCGGCCGAGACATCCGGCATCACGGTCCATTCGACCCGCTCGAAATGCGCCACCTTCGGCCCGGCGGTGCCGCCGGGCGCGCCGCCCTGGCGCGGCACATAGCCCTCGAAGCGCGCATAGGCGGCACGGGCACCGGCCATGTGCTCCTTGTCCAGGAAGCGGAAGGGGCCGGAGCCCACCATCTCCGTCACCTGCTTGGCCGCATCCGTTACCGCCAGCCGCTCCGGCATGATGGCGCACATGCTGGGCGAGGCTTTCGCCAGCGCCGCCGGCAGCAGCGGGAAAGGCTTGTTGAGGCGGAAGACGATGGTCTTGTCGTCGCGCGCCGAAAGCTCGTCCGTCGCGACCATCAGCGCCTGGCCGAAGGAATCGCGGGATGCCCAGCGCTTGATGCTGGCGACGCAATCCTTCGCCGTCACGGCGCTGCCGTCATGGAAGCGCAGGCCGTCGCGCAGCGTCAGCAGCCAGCGGCGGCCGTCATCCTCCACAACATGGCCTTCCACCATCTGCGGCTGCGGCTGGAAGTTGCTGTCCAGGCCATAGAGCGTGTCGAAGATCAGGAAGGCGTGGTTGCGTGTCGGCGTGGCGGTGGTGGCCACCGGGTCCAGCAGCGAAAGGTCCACGAAGGGCACGAAGCGCAGCACGCTTTCCCTTTGGGCCCACGCGAGGCGGGGCATGGCCAGAGGCGCAATGGCCGCGGCGGAAGCCCCGGCCAGGAAATGGCGACGCAACATGAACGTTTCTCCCCCTCGCCCTCTGCTGCCCCTTCGATGGGGAGCATTGCACAGGGCATTTTCGAAATGCCGTTGCGTTTTACCTTGCGAGGCTCCGCTTTCCCCTGTCAAGCCGCCCGCCATGGCACGGCCCAGGGCCAGCGCCGACGGCGCGTGCCGATATTCATGGGGAAGGAGGCGGAAACCCTGGCGGTACTCGTCGGATCACGGCTTGCCGGCCGCCCGCGCCGGGTTGGCACTGCCCGCCATGTTCGAAATTGAAATGTCGCGCCAATGTGAAGTCACTGACCAGCTTTGGATGCATCAAGCAACGAAACCCTGGAATAGGCTACCTGAGAAGTAATTTTAAGGCGCTTCGGGGCGCTGGAAACTTGAAAAACATTGCATCTCACGTAAACACCTCCCCCGCTTCTTGCACGGAATTCAATCCAACCGTGCATGAAGTCTTTTCCGATCTGGGCTGGCGCGCGCTGCAAGGGCACTCGCTGGGCGACGGCGCGCCGGACCCGCGGTTCATCCTGTTGCACCAGGATGTGGGCGTGGTGCTGCTCGATGCGGCGCCGGATACGGTGCCAGATCCCGTGGTGCGCCTGCGCCGCCGCCTGCGGGCCGCGCGGTTCGAGCGTCGCTTTCCCGGCCACCTGCCGATCATCTACTGCTCCCTCACGGAGCAGGATCTTTGGCGCCTTTCCGTAACGCTCGACTCCGCCTTCCGCCGCAAGCGGCCGATGGAATTGCAGGATGACGACTGGATGCCGGCGCTGGAGGCCCTTCTGCCTTCAGCCCGGACCGGACAGCCAAAGCCGGCAGCGGCTGCGACCGCCGCTCCCCGCCGACGCGTGAAAGCGCCCGCGCCCGCCAGCGCATCGCGGGCAGCGGCGGACCAAGGACGCACGCCTTCGAAGCCAGCCGATGCCGCTTCGCCCAGCCCGCTGCCTGACCACGCGCCGTACCGCATGGTCGAGGCACCTTTTCCCGATCCCCTGCTGCCTGACCCCCTGCTTCCCGACTCCCTGCCGCGCCCTTCACGGACCCGCGGTTTCAGCCTCGGCGGCGTGGGCTCGGCGGCGCTGGGTCTGTTGGCCATGACGGCCAGCGGGGCGGTGTTGCTGGACCAGCTCGCACCGCAGCAGCCCGGCCAGACCGAACGCCAGCTGGCCGGGCTGCTGGGCCGCGACAGGCCAGTGGTGCCCGAGGCCACGCCACGGCAGGCCGTGGCCGCCACCACGGCGGCAGCGGCCCTGCCGCTCCCCCGCTCTGTCGCGCTGACGCCGCCATTGGTCCAGCGGCAGGATGAAGGCGGCAGGGTATCCGCCGCCGTGGAACCCGCGCGAGCAGAGCCGCAGCGGAGCTGGCCGGAGCCGGACGCCACCTTGCCCAGCCCGCCGGCCCTGCCCCCGCTGCCGGCCGTCGCGATGCGCAGCCAGCGCAGCGAGGCACGGCCGGTGCCCCTGATCGGTGCCGAATCCTCGCCCATATCCTTCCTGGCCGTGCCTTCGGCCGAAGCCGTTGGCTTGGTCGTGGCAGCGACGGATCTGCCGCCGATGGCTACCCCTGCCACGCCATTGATGCTGGCTTCCGCCGAGCCGGTCCTGTTGGCCAGTGCCGCCGATCCCGCCGCCGCGCCGCCCGCGCCCCAAGCGGCGCCTTTGGCCGTGCCGGAGCCGGTGGCTGCCACCAGCCCGGCGTCGGCTGAGGATCACGAAGCCACGGCCCCGCCATTGTCCGCCATGCTTCCCGGCGATCTGGGCGAGGCAGCGCCTTCCGAAACCGAAGCGCCGCCGCTGGAAGCCGCCCTGGCAGAGGCGGCCGGCGCCGACAGCATCGTTGCCGCCGGGGCGCCTGCCGCTGCCACGCCGAATCGCGCACCGGAGCCTGCCCAGGAGGAAGCTGCGGCACGGCTTCCCGCCGTGGTGCCTGGCCTCGCGGTGCCGGACGCTGTCACCCCATCCGAGCCTGCCTCACAGCCTCCCGCGGCCGCTGAAGCTGTTGCGGCAACCAGCCCCGCTCCGGTCGCAGCTCCGCCCGCGCCTGCTCCGCAGCCCCCTGCCCCCGCGATCGCGGATGCCGTTGTGGCGCCTGTTCCAGCTCCGGCCGATGCCGTGCCGGAGCCTGTCCCGCAGGCTTCCACAGCGGCCGGCGCTGTTGCGATACCCAGCCCGACTCCGGCTGACGCTTCGCCGGAGCCTGCGCCACAGCCTTCGACGGCCGCTGATGCTGTTGTGGCGCCCAGCCCGGCTCCGGCCGACGCCTTGCCCAGGCCCGCCGCGCAGCCTCCCACCACCGCTGAGACTGTTGTGGCGCCCGTTCCGGCTCCCGCAGCCGCCTCGCCCGCACCTGCTCCACAGCCTCCCGCGGCTGCTGAAGCTGTTGTGACGCCTGCCCCTGTTCCCGGGGCCGCCACCCCCTCCGCACCTGTCCCGCAGGCCTCCACAACCGCTGAGACTGTTGCGCCGCCTGCCCCGGCTCCCGGAGCCGCTATCCCAGCGGAGCCTGCGCCCTCTCCCGCCGCGCCGCCGCGACTGGCGGCCCCGGCGCTGGAGCCGGTGGCATCGCCGGGTGTTGTGCCGCCCGCCGCCGAACCGCCCAAGGCGACGCAACCGGTGCCGTCGGTGGCCACCGCAGCCCCGGCGCGGGAGGCGGCCCGCTCTGCGGAACGCCCGCCAGCCGCCGCCAGCCCGGCCGTGCAACAGGCCGCGCCAGCCATGGCACCCGAGCTGCTCGCCGCGATGATGCGGCGTGGCGATGCCATGCTGGCGCTGGGGGACCTTTCCGCCGCCCGGCTGCTCTATGAGCGCGCGGCGGTGGGCGGCAGCGGCGGTGCCGCGCTGGCCCTGGGCAAGACCTATGACCCCGCCTTCCTGTCCGGCCTCAATGCACGCGGCATCCGCCCCGACCGCACCGCCGCCGTGACCTGGTACCGGAAGGCGGCGGCACTGGGGGATGGTGAGGCACCGGCGCTGCTGCGGCGGCTCGGCGCCGAGTAGGAGGGGAGGAATGACCATGAACGCAATCCGGCCAACACGCCGCGGCCTGTTGCTGGCAGGGGCGCTGGCCCTGCCCGCGCTGCGCGGCGCCAGCGCGCAGACCCCTCCTGGCCTCGCGGCCATGACGGCGCGGGCGAATGCGGGCACCGTGGGCGTCATCTCGGGCGGAGCCGACGGCACCTATATCCGCATCGCCGCCGATCTCGCGGCGGTGCTGGACGATGGCGACAAGCTGCGCGTGCTGCCCATCCTGGGCCGCGGCTCGGTGCAGAACATCTCGGACATCATGTTCGTGCGCGGCATCGATATCGGCATCGTGCAATCCGACGCCCTGGCCTATGTGCGGCGGCAGCGGCTGTTTCCCGGCAGCGACCAGCTGATCCAGTACATCGCCAAGCTCTATGACGAGGAAGTGCATCTCCTCGCCGCCCGCGACATCACCAAGGTGGAGGACCTGAACGGCCGCGCGGTGAATGTGGACCTGCGTGGCAGCGGCACCGCCATGACCGCCTCCCTGGTCTTCGAGGCACTGGGCGTGCAGCCGCAGATGGTGAACGACACGCAGGACCTTGCGTTGGAGAAGCTCCGGCGGGGCGAGATCTCGGCCCTGATGTATGTGGCCGGCAAGCCGGCGCGGCTCTTCTCCTCCATACCCACCGATTCCGGGTTGCATTTCCTGCCGCTGCCGCTGAATCCGGCCCTGCTGGAGACCTATCTGCCGGCGGAACTCGGGACCGAGCAGTATCCCGCACTGATCCCGGCGGGCCAGAAGGTGGAGACCATTGCCGTGGGCGCGGTGATGGCCGCCTATGCCTGGCAGCCGGGCACCGAGCGCTACCGCAAGGTCGCCACCTTCATCGATGCGCTTTACGCCAAGTTCGATACCTTCCTGCGCCCACCACGGCATCCGAAATGGCGGGAGGTGAATCTCTCGGCACAGGTGCCGGGCTGGACGCGCTTCAACGTGGCTCCCGCTTCTTCCGTGGCCGAAGCGGCACGGCCCCGCTGAAGCGATCTGGCCGCATCCTGAACCGGGTTCTGGCCGGTTCAGCCAGAAGCATGCGGTTGTGATAGTGGTAGTAGTGGACAGGCAATTCCTGCCGCGCAGATTACTTTAATTTCTTTAACGCAACCATTGCGGGAGGAAGTATCTTACTAGCTACACGAGCAAGAAGGAGCATGAAGATGCAGCTTCGAATTCTGATGTCCAGCTTGAGCCTCATGGCGACTGGACTTGCCTTCGGCACACCCGCGGCGCAAGCAGCCCAGGCCCCCGTGGGCATTTCACGTCAAGGCCCTTCAGACCTTGAATATGTACAGCAGAGGCAACATCGAGGCTCGCGTCAGCAGAGTTCCAATAACTCGAATCTCCCGTATGTCCCGAATAACCCGAATAACCCGGCCTGGGACAACGACGAGACGGCGCGCCTCAACGCGGAAAGCCTTCGTCGTGCGCAGATGGGGGAGAATTCTCCAACCAACCAGCCTGACACGACGAGCAACCTGAACCGCATGAGTGAACAGGATGCCGAGCGGGGCGTGAATGTCGGCAACCAGCCGCTGCTCCCGTTCCGTTGAACTTGGCGGAAAGGTCACGGCGGCTAGCGTCATCAAAGTGCCTGCCGCAGGCTGACAGTTCCATTGGTCAGCGGCCGGCGGCGGAAGTGCGAGGCCGGAGAGAAAGCTTCGATCGAAGCGGTCATAGCGCGTGCCGATGCGGCGCCAACTTTCCGTGCGTCCGGACATGCGCCCGATGAGACCGCGACAAGGTCAGGCGCGACGGTTGCGTGAGCCGGGTTTGCGATGGGCGCGGGGACGGGAATAACAATCTCGGCGCCGCGCCTTCAGCGCGTGTTGCAAGCGCAGTCTTGTCCAGGGCGTTTCTGGCTGCCGCCGGGCGATTGAAGAGGCGCTTCAGATACTCTGGGTGCTCCGGCAGTTGGAGATGGTAGCCGCCGGCCTGTGCGTGAACAGTAAGTCGCGCTAGCGGCGGCTTGAGCGCAGCACATGCAGGATGCCGCTGATGATCCGCTGGCCATCGAAGGCGGTACGCCTGGGCAGGCCCCGTTCAAGCCCAGTTGTGCAGCCATGCTGGTCTTCTCATGCCTGCGCCTTCAAAGACGCAGCGCATCGGAAGATCATCATCGATCAACAGCCTGACCAGGCTCTCAGCCTATGGCTTGGCACCGGGCGGTGGGCCACGGAAGGCATCAGGCTTTTCCACCGGCGGCAGCCGCACCGGCTGGCCTGATTCGGCAGCGCGGTAGATTGCTTCCATCAGCTTGTGATCCTGAACGCCCTCCTCGCCCGGCGTGCGTGGGCGCTGGCCGCCGATGACGCATTCCGCCATGTGGTCCAGCTCCTCGGTGAACTGGTTAGGCTGCTGCAGCACCAGCTCGGTCTGCCCGGTGGCATCGCCCTGGCGCTGGATCACAGTCATGCGCTGGCCCTCGTAGAGATAGGCATTCGGCATATCCACCGTGGCCTTCTCGAAGTTCAGCCGCTGGCACTTGTCGTCCCGCGCGCCATAGCTGGTGAAGCAGTTCACCAGAACATTGGACGGGAAGCGCAAGGTGAAGGAGAGCGTTTCCTCCACCTCCGCATAGCGCGGGTCGTTAGGCGGGCTGTATTGCGTGGCGAAGATCTCCACCGGTTCCTCGCCAGTCAGGAAACGCGCGGTGTTCAGGCAGTAGAGCCCGATATCCGGCAGCGACCCGCCGCCCGAGAGCGCGCGCTTGTGGCGCCACTGCTGCGCGCCATTCTCCGCCACCGTCTGCACATTGATGGCGCTCATCCCCACCAGGCGCCCGAAGGTCTGCTGCCGCACCAGGCTGGCCAGCCGCAGGTTATAGGCCTCGTACTGGATGCGGTAGGCGATCATCAGCTTCACGCTAGCGGCAGCGCAGGCATCCACCATGGCCTGGGCATCGGCGCTGCTGGTGGCCATGGGCTTCTCGCAGAGCACATGCTTGCCGGCACGCGCGGCGCGCTCGACATATTCGCGGTGCATGCCATTGGGCAGCACGATGTAGACCGCCTTCACCGCCGGATTGTCGCGAATGCGGTCGAAATTCGCGTAGTCGTAGCAGTTGGCGGGATCGATGCCGTATTGCGCGGCCACCGTCTTCATCTTCTCCGGTGAGCCGGAGACCAGCGCGACCGGCCTGGCCTTCTTGCTCTCCCCGAAGGCCGGCAGGATTTCCTCGAGTGCCAGCCGGCCGAGGCCCACGATGGCGAAGCCCACCCGCTCCCCCGGCGGCAGCGGCGCGGGCGGCGGCGAGGAAGGCGTATCGGCCGGGGAGCGCCAGGGGTCGAAGACCACCTTACCATTCTCCACCCGCCCGGCATCCACCGGGCTGGGAGGCGGGAAGCTCTGCGCCTGGGCTCTTGGCGCCATGGCCAGCCCGGCGGCGCCGCTGAGGGCCAGGACCCCGCGGCGGTTCAGCAGATCAAGCCGATGGGTCATCTGGAACGATCCCGTGGATGCAAGGTGAGTACCGGCTGAAACGCCCTGGCGGCGCGTTTGGATGAGCTTCGGCGGCCGAACAAAGAATTGACGGCATGAGGCATCGCGGCGGGGGATGACAGAACCGTATGCGGCACCAGCAAAAGCTGGAGCGCAACAAACGGCGCCGCGGGATGTTTCCGCAACGGCATGACCGTCTTGTTTCCCCAGATCGCCTCCCGAACACCTTCGCCTGGCGACAAGGCGGTGGTGGCCATCCCGGCCCGCAACGAGGCCGCGCGCATCGGCGCCTGCCTGGATGCATTGGCGGCGCAGCGGGATGCAGCGACGCTGACGGTGCTGCTGCTGCTGAACGGCTGCACCGATGCGACGGAGGCCGTGGCACGCGCCCATGCCGCCGGCGCGCCGTTCCGGCTGGTGCTGCGGCATGCGGTGCTGCCGCCCGGCCAGGCCCATGCCGGGGAAGCGCGCGGCCGCGCCATGGATGCCGCCGCGGCCTTGCTGGAGCGGGAGGCGCAGCCGGATGGCCTGCTGCTGACCACCGATGCCGACAGCCAGGTGGCGCCGGACTGGCTGGCCGCGACCCGCGCCGAATTGCGGAGCGGCGCCGATGCCGTGGCCGGGCGGGTGGATTACGACCCTGCCGAGACCGCCTGCCTCCCCGCCGCCCTGCGCCAGCGCATGGCGCAGGAAGACAGCTATGCCGCCCTGCTGGCGGAGCTGGAGGCGCGGCTCGACCCGGTGCGCGGCGATGGCTGGCCCCGGCACCGCATGGCATCCGGCGCCAGCCTGGCGGTGCGGCTGCCGGCCTATCGCCGCGCCGGGGGCCTGCCGCGCCTGCCGGTGGGGGAGGACCGCGCCCTGCTGGCGGCACTGCGCGCAGTGGATGTCCGCGTCCGCCATGCGCCCGGGGTGCGGGCGGTGACCTCCTGCCGCACCGAGGGCCGTGCCACGGGCGGTGCCGCCGATACCCTGCGCCTCCGGGCGGGTCAGCCCGGCCTGCCCTGCGACAGCCTGCTGGAACCGCTTGAGGTGGCGGCGATGCGGTGGCGGGCCCGCGCCACGCTGCGCCGCCTGCACGCGGCGGGCGACGAGGCCGGCGCGGCACGCTGGGCCGCCAGCCTGCTGCTGCCGCCGGATGTCATGCGGCAGATCAAGGCCTCGCCCTTCGGGGCGCTGTGGCAGATGGCGGAGGCCGCGAGCCCGCTGCTGCGCCCGGTGCCGCTGCTGCCGGCGGCGCTGCCCGGTGAGATCGCGGCGGCGCGGCGGCTGCTGGCGGGGCTCAGGCCAGCCGCAGCAGGTCCAGCCGGTAGCGGTCCGTGCGGCTCTGCATCACCGGGACCAGCGCCGACCCCGCCGCCGCCATGAAGCCTTCCACCGCTGCATCGCCCGAAAGGGGGTAATCGGTGGTGCCGGTCCAATGCACCAGCAGCACCTCCCCGCCGGGGCGCAGGGCACGCAGCGCCAGGGTGGCGGTGCGGGCGAGGTCCTCTTCATCGAGGTAGTAGAGCACTTCGGAAAACAGGATCAGGTCGTGCCGGCCGCGCGGCCATTGGCGCGGGATCTCGCGCTGCGCGAAACTCACCTGCGCCAGCCCGGCGCAATGGCGGCGAGCATCGGCCAGGGCGCGGGCCGAGCCGTCCAGCGCCAGCAGCCTGTCGCAGCGCGGCGCCAGCATCCGCGTCAGCACGCCGATGGAACAACCGATCTCCAGCACGCTGCCATAGCGGGCGCGTGGCAGGGCAGCGAGGGTGGCCTCGTACTTGGCGGCCTCATAGGAGCTGCTGCGGAACTTCCAGGGGTCGGGGTCGGCGGCATAGAGCGCCTCGAAATAGCTGGCCGACAGGGATTGCAGCGCACGGTTCATGCCGCTGACTCCAGGAAGATCTCGAAGGGACGATCGAAGCGCGCCAGCATGGCGGCATCCAGCACGAAGCCTTCCGGGTCGTCGTCGATCAGCCGCGTGGTCTGGGACCGGTGCGCGGCGATGGCGCGCCGCTTGGCCGGCAGATGTGCCGAGACATCGAGCCGGGTGCCACGGGGTGGGCCGCCTTGGATGGGCGTGCCGGGCGGCAGGCGGTGACCCCAGACGGGATAGGCCAGGCGACGCAGCCCCGGCTGCCGCCGCGCCGCCTCCGCCGCCATGGCATCGGTGGCCTCATGGTCGCAATGCGGGTCCTGGCCCCAGGTGGCCAGCAGGGTGCCGGCCGCGACGGCCCTGGCGGCGTCCAGGATGGCCTGCACGGCGGCCTCGAAATCCGCGCCGGCGCCGGGCACGGCGGCATCCGGCAGCGCCAGGAAGCGGGCGATGGCGGCGGGCAGGCCGAGTGCCGCGAGGGCGGCCAGCGCCTCCGCTTCCCGCAACCGGCGCAGGGCGAGGCGCGGGTAGCGGCGGGAGCGGGGGTGGGAGGCGCCGCCATCGCTGACAAAGACTACCGCCACCGCCCGCCCGGCCTGCGCCGCGGCGGCGAGCAACCCGCCGCAGCCCAGGCTCTCGTCATCCGGGTGCGGCGCCAGCACCACCAGCCCGCCGGGCGCGAGGACCTGCTCCAACGGCGCGAAGGGCAGCGCATCGGCCTGGGCGAAGAACTCCGCCGCCGTGGTCACCACGGCCAGGCTTCCTGCTCCAGCACGAAGGCGGCGCCCATCTCCAGCGCCCGGTCCGGCGCCGGCTGGCGCAGGTAGGTGGCGAGGTCGCGCGTCACGCGCTCCAGCGGATGCGGCCGCATGAAGCCGGCCAGCCCCACCGAGCGCTGGGCATGCTCCAGGATCTCCAGCAGCGCGGCTTCCACCGCGCCACGCGTCAGGTCGACATAGGCCACCACCGCCTCGGGCCGCAGTGAATCCTCGGCCAGATGGCGGGCGGCGCGTTCCACCCGGAGCCGGGCGCCCTCCAGCGCGGCGGCGGCCTGGCCCACCCGGGCGCGCTGATGCGGGTCGGCATCCCGTCCCAGTTGCCGCAGGTGCTGGCAGAGCAGGGCGAAGATTTCCGCCCCGCCCCCGGTCTGCACCGCCAGGAAGCGCCAGGCACCGCCGGAAAACAGCGGCTGGCGGTGATAGTCGCCGGGCTGGCCGATCCGCACTGCCGGCGGGGCCGGCAGCCCGTCGAAATCCACCGCGCCGGTGGCCGAGGCCCGCATGCCCTGCGCCGTCCAGCTTGCGAGGTCGGCGCGCTCTCCCTTCGCCAGCACGGGCAGCAGCATCAGCGGCCCTTCCGGCGTGGCGACCGTGACCAGGGGCCGCTCCACCCAGCCGGCGCCGGAAGCCAGGATCTTGCGGCCGCGCAGCAGCGCGCCTTCCAGCCGCAGCGGCTGCTGCCGATCATCGGTGTTCCAGACGCCGAAGAGGCTGCCCTGCCGCGCATCCGCCGCCGCGTCCTCGCGCTGCGCCACATCGCCATAGGCCAGCACCAGCCCCAGCGCGTTCACATGCCCTTCGTAGAGGCGGCCCAGCGGCAGGCTGCCGGCGCCGATGCGCATCAGCACTTCCGCCAGGGCCGCCGCGCCTTCCGGCCCCTGCCCCAGCCCGGCACCGCCGAGGTCCGGCGGCAAGGGCGCCGCCAGCAGCCCGGCCTCGGCCAGGGCCGCGACCTCCGCCGCGGGGAAGGCGCCGTCCTGGTCCAGCCGGGCACCGCCCTGCCGGGCCAGCGCGGCCACCCGCGTGGCGGCGTGCAGGCTGTGTGAAAAAGGGTGGAAGGGTCTGTCGAGCATCTGAGGGCCAATCTGCCAGACAGGAGCAACCCCGGCGGCGTCGCCTGAGTTGCGAAGACCACGGTGGCAAGGCCGCTCGCATCTCCTAAGATCGGCCCCAGGTGAAGGGCAGGGCCGAGGCACCGCCACCGGCGGCGCCGGCCCGCCGGCTCAAGGAGATGTCACCCGATGAAGACCCAGTCCCTGGCCGCCGAATGGGCGCCGCGCGTGCTCAGCGTGCTGCGCATCGTCGCCGCGCTGCTGTTCATGGAGCACGGCACGCAGAAGCTCTTCGGCTTCCCGGCCTCGGCCAATCCGGCACCAGCCTTCCTGACGCTCCTCTGGTTCGCCGCCGTGCTGGAGGTCGTGGGCGGAATCCTGCTGGTGCTGGGGCTCTTCACCCGCCCGGTGGCCTTCGTGCTCTCGGGCCAGATGGCCTTCGCCTATTTCTGGGCGCATGCGCCGCGGAACGTCTTCCCGGTGCTGAACGGCGGCGATGCCGCCATCCTCTTCTGCTTCGTGTTCCTGTATTTCTCGGTGGCCGGCGGCGGCACCTGGAGCCTGGACCACCTCCGCCGCCGCGGCACGGGCCGCCGCGTCTGAAGCACCTGCCGGGGCGGCCGCCATGGCCGCCCCGCGCTAGATCTCGCTGCGGCGGAGCAGGTAATCCAGCCCGCCGACGCGGAACCAGCGGTAGCCATAGGGTTCCAGCAGAATGCTGTGCCTGCCGCTGTCCTCCGGCCGGCTGTGGTCGTCCGAGAGCAGGTTGACCAGCAGCCCGTCATGCGCGCCGGCGGCGCCGGGGTCGATCGCCACCTCGCAGGCCTCGGCGGAGAGGTTGTGCACCACCAGCACCGAATTCTCCCGCCAGTCGTAGCGCAGGGCCAGCACATCGGGCCGGCCGGTGTCCACCACCTCGAAGTCGCCCCAGCCGATCTCGGGCACTTCCTTGCGCATGCGGATGATGCGCTCCATCCAGTTCAGCATCGACTGCGGGTCGCGGCGCTGGCGGGCGACATTGACATGCTCGTAGCCATAGGGCCCGCTGGCGATGACCGGCTTGTGCGGCACGCCGCTTCTGGTGAAGCCGGCCTCGGGCTCGTCCGACCATTGCATCGGCGTGCGGGCGCATTCGCGCTCGGGCAGCGACAGGTCGTCGCCCATGCCGATCTCGTCGCCGTAGCGCAGCACCGGCGTGCCGGGCAGCGTCATCATCAGGCTATAGGCCAGTTCCAGCCGCCGCCGGTCCCCCTGCAGCATGGGCGCCAGGCGACGGCGGATGCCGCGGTCATAGAGCTGCATCGACTTGTCCGGCCCGAAGGCGGCGAAGACCGCCTGGCGCTGCTTCTCGCTCAGGCGCCCCAGGTCCAGCTCGTCATGGTTGCGCAGGAACTGGCCCCATTGCCCGGTGGCCGGGCGCGGTTTGGTGGCCTTCAGCGCCTTGGTCAAGGGCCCGGTATCGGCGCTGGCCAGGGCGTAGAACAGCGACTGGTTGACCTGGAAGTTGAACATCATGTGCATCCGGTCGCCGTCCTCGCCGAAATACGCCATGTCGTCCTTGGGCAGGATATTGGCTTCCGCCAGAATGATGGCATCGCCCTTCCGCCATTGCAGGAACTCGCGGAAGGTGCGGAGCATGTCGAACTGCTCCTGCGGCTTCTCCACTTCCGCGCCCTTCTTCGCGATCACGAAGGGCACGGCATCCATCCGGAAGCCCGAGACACCGAGCTGCAGCCAGAAGCCCATGATCTTCAGGATCTCGGCCTGCACATGCGGGTTGGCGGTGTTGAGGTCCGGCTGGAATTCGTAGAAGCGGTGGAAATAGTACTTCTTGGCCACCGCATCCCGCGTCCAGGTGGAATCCTGCACGCCGGGAAAGACGATGCCGTCGCCCGCATTGGCCGGCTTGCGGTCCGCCCAGACATACCAGTCCCGGTACTTCGACTTCGGGTCCTGCCGCGCTTCCTGGAACCAGGGATGCTGGTCCGAGGTATGGTTCACCACCAGGTCGATGATGACGCGGATGCCGCGCTGGTGGCAGCCATGGGTGAATTCCACGAAATCGCCCAGCGTGCCGTAGCGCGGATCGACATTGTAATAGTCGCTGACGTCATAGCCGTTGTCGCGCCCTGGCGAGGGCTGGAAGGGCATCAGCCAGATGGTGGTGGCGCCAAGCCCCTGGATGTAATCCAGCCGCCGCGCCAGCCCCTCGAAATCGCCGACGCCGTCGCCGTTGGAATCCATGTAGGTGCCCACGGAAAGGCAGTAGACGATGGCGTTCTTGTACCAGAGGTCCTTGATCATCGCCGCCTTCCCAGGGGGGCCGGAACCGGACTGCCACGGCCGCGTTCAATAAGCGGCACACAGGCAAAAGGGTTTCGGCATGGATGAGCTGGCATGGTGGCAGCGGGGCGTGGTGTATCAGGTCTATCCCCGCTCCTTCCAGGACAGCAACGGCGACGGGGTGGGCGACCTGCGCGGCATCGCCGCCCGGCTGGACCATCTGGTGGAACTGGGCGTCGATGCGCTGTGGCTCTCCCCCATCCAGCCCTCTCCCATGGCGGATTTCGGCTATGACGTGGCCGATTACTGCGGCGTAGACCCGATCTTCGGCAATCTGGAGGATTTCGATGCCCTGGTGGCGGCGGCGCATGAACGGGGCCTGCGCGTCATCCTGGACTTCGTGCCGAACCACAGTTCCGACCGGCACCCCTGGTTCCAGGAAAGCCGCAGCAGCCGCACCAGCGCCAGGCGCGACTGGTACATCTGGCGCGACGCGGCGCCCGATGGCGGCCCGCCCACCAACTGGATCAGCCATTTCGGCGGCAGCGCCTGGGAATGGGACGAGGCCACCGGCCAGTACTACCTGCATTCCTTCCTGAAGGAGCAGCCGGACCTCAACTGGCGCAACCCGGCCGTGCGCGCCGCCATGCTGGACGTGCTGCGCTTCTGGCTGGACCGTGGCGTCGACGGCTTCCGCGTCGATGTCATCTGGCTGCTGATCAAGGACGACCAGTTCCGCGACAACCCGCCCAACCCCGGCTGGACCCCTGGCCAGTCCGAGCACGACCGGCTGCTGGACCGCTACACCGCCGACCAGCCGGAGGTGCACGGCATCATTGCCGAGATGCGCCAGGTGCTGGAAGCCTACGAGCAGCGCCTGCTGATCGGCGAGATCTACCTGCCGGTGGAACGGCTGGTCACCTACTACGGCCACGAGAACAGCGGCGCCCACCTGCCCTTCAACTTCCTGCTGATCCGCGCACCCTGGAACGCCGCCGAGGTCGCCCGCATCATCCAGGACTACGAGGCCGCGCTGCCGCCCGATGCCTGGCCCAACTGGGTGCTGGGCAACCACGACCAGTCCCGCATCGCGACGCGGGTGGGCCCGGCCCAGGCCCGCGTGGCCGCCATGCTGCTGCTGACGCTGCGCGGCACCCCCACGGTCTATTACGGCGACGAGATCGGCATGACCGATGTGCCCATCCCGCCGCATCTGGTGCAGGACCCGGCGGAGAAGAACCAGCCCGGCATCGGCGTCGGCCGCGACCCGGAACGCACGCCGATGCTCTGGGACGCCTCGCCGAACGGCGGCTTCACCACCGGCACGCCCTGGCTGCCCACCGGCAGCACGGAGGTGAATGTCGCGGCGCAGGCGGGGCAGCCGGGTTCCATGCTGGCGCTCTACCGGCAATTGATCGCGCTGCGGCGGAGCAACCCGGCCCTGGTGGTTGGCGCCGTCGGCAAGGTGACGGCACGGGGCACCCTGCTCTCCTTCACCCGCAGCCACGCAGGGCAGCGGCTGCAGGTGCTGCTCAACATGGGCCACACGCCCTGCGCCGTGCCGGTACCGGAAGGGGGTCGGGTACTGCTCTCCACCAGGCCGGTGGCGGCGGAGCCGGCGGGGGGCATGCTGTCCCTGGCGGGGGATGAAGGGGTGGTGCTGGAACTGCCCTGAGAAAGGCCGGGGGAATGAATTCCCCCGGGCCCCCTTCTTTTTTCTTCGCGTTTATGGGCGTGTGCCGAGGGGAAGGCCGAGCCTAGGGAGACTTCGTCCCAGCGGCCTTCTCCGTCGCCATCCGCCAGCGGCGCAGGCGTTCGTCCATGCGCCGGACATGGCTGCCCGGCCAATAGACCCTCCCGCAGCAGGGGCAGGCCCGGAAAGGCCCCGGGAGCAGACGGGCACGGGGCGGGATGCGCGCCATATCTGTCCCCTCTGCCGGGCGCAGCGGCGTGTTGTCGCGCATGCAGCGGGTGAAGGGCGCATGGCCCCAGTCCAGCCCCAGTTGCACGGCCAGTTGCCGGGCCTGGGCATCCATCGCTTCCTCGAGCAGCAGAAGGGCACCGGGCACGGCGGCCACCAGCCGCTTGTCGCGGGACAGCAGCACACGGCCTTCGGCGCGGCATAAGGTCGCCAGCTCCGCATCGGGTGTTCCGGGCGCGGCCAGGGCGGTGTCATGCCCCGCCGCCCGCAGCATGGCGGCCAATCCGGCCAGCATCTCGTCGCAGAGCAGTCGGGCGGTGCCGGTGGCTTGCTGAAGCGCCTGGGCGCTGCCTGTCATGCGGTGGGCTCCTTCCAGTGCCGCTGATAACGCAGCCCCATAAGTTCACCCTCTGTTCTCTTTTTGCCTTGAGTTCGAGGGAACGATTCCTATATACATCCTGTACCCGCCACAGGGCGAGGCGGGAACAGAGGCGTGGCTCCGACACCAAGCGGCAGCGAAGCCTTCAGCAGAAAACTGGATATTCCTGAACTGCCGAGCTGCCGGCGCGGTCGCCCCCACAAGGTGTCAGATGTCGGAATATTTTCCTTCTGAGGATCTGCGCGCCCTCTGGTACGAGCGCCGGGCGGTGGTGCTGCAGGCCTTGCGGGACGCGGCGGTGACGTTACAGCCGGCGGGGCTGGAGATGCGCGAAACCCAGGGCTGGGCGCTCTGGGCCAAGCTGGGTTCCTGGACGGTGGATGTCTCCACCGGCATGCCCTTCAGCACCTCCAATACGCTGCTGCTGTTGCAGCGGGTGATGCGCGTGAACGGCTTCGGCCCTGGCAAGCCCAGCTTCCAGGAAACCCGGGTGGATTTCGCCCCCGGCACCGCCACGCTGACCGAGGCGGGACAGGCCGCGCTCACCGGGGCGGCGGAGCAGTTGCTGCGCCTGCTGCGGGAGGGCCCGGCGGTGAAGCTGACGGCGCAGGGCCGCCCGGCCAAGCGCAAGCCGCGCAGCCCGACGCGCAACACCCTGGCCGCCCGTGCCACCTATGCCAAGGCGGTGGGCCAGTAAGGCCTAGACCACCAGAGGGCGCGCGCGGTTCAGCACCTCGCGCGCCAGGCTGTAGCCAGCGGTCAGCGAGGTCTTGGGATTGGCGGCGGAAGGCCGCCCTTCCAGCCGGATGGAGAATTCCGCCGCCGCCGAGCGCACGCTGACCTCATGCAGGTTGCGCGTGATGCCGGGGTCCGCCACCAGCCGCACGCGCGTCGCGTCGAAGCCGGCGCCGGCCAGGGCCACGGTGGCGGCCACATTGGCATTCTGCGGGTATCGCAGCGCCGCTTCCCGCGCCGTGCCGTCGAAGAACACGGTGGCCTCGGTCAGGGCGCCAAGGTCCAGCAGCGCCTCGGCCGGGGTGCCCTTCCAGGCCAGCGGCGGCTTGCGGCCGGTATAGGTCACCTCTTCCAGGCCCGAGAGCCTGGCCGCGCCCAGCACATCGATGCCGCCCACCGCCCCCGGCGGCAGCACCAGCCGCGTGCCGCCGCGCGCGGCGGCCTCCTCCAGCGCCACCCGCAGGGCATCATCCGCCAGGGCGCCGGTCGAGATCACGATCAGTTCCGCACCGGCCTCCAGCACCGCCGCGCCATGCTCGCGCACCGCGCCATGGCCGGCGCATTCGGCCACCACATCGGGCCGGGTGGCGAGAAAGGCGGCCCGTTCCGTGTCCACCAGCCTTTGCCGGGCCAGCTTTTCCCCGAAGCGCTCCAGCAGGCGCCGCGCCTTTTCCGCCGAACGGGCGGAGGCCAGGATCACCACGGCCTCCAGCGGTGCCGGCAGGCCCTCCGCCAATGCTTGCAGCAGCGTTTCCGCCATGCCGCCGGCACCGATGATGCCGAGGCGACGCATCAGCATGCCCTCTCCGCCGCAATGGCCGGCAGGCCGGTGGAAGCCGTCAGGGCGCCCGGTGAAACCATGTGCATATCCCGTCCGCGGAAGTGGCAGGGAGCTTAGGCACCCCTCGCCGCCCGGCCAAGCCATTGGCCGCCCGGCTCAGGCTTCGCGCAGCTCGTTGTCCTGGTGCGGGCGGGCATCCAGCTCGGCCCAGTCCAGCTCTTCCTCCAGCCGGCGGTAGACATCGTCGGCGACGCGGCCGGACTGGCGCATCGCGTGCAGGCAATGCCGCTGCGCCTGCACCACCCGCAGGGTGGCCTGGTCATAGTCGCTGGAACCCAGCGGGTCCTCCGGTGAGGCCGCCGCCTTCTTCGCATGCGCGTAGCGCAGCCGCAGCGCCCGGGCCAGCTCGGGCTCCTCCCGCCCCGCCGCCTCTATGGCGACGGAATCCAGCGCCTGGCGTGCCTCGGCCAGTTCCTCGTTCAGCGTGCGGTCGGAATTGATGCCCAGCAGCCGCATCAGCGGCGTGATGGTCGCCCCCTGCAGCACCAGCGTGCCCAGCACCACGCTGAAGGCGGAAAGCACGATCACGTCGCGGGCGGGAAAGTCCTGCGGCAGGGCGAAGGCGGTGGCCAGCGTCAGCAGCCCGCGCATGCCGCACCAGGAGACCAGGAAGGAAACCCGCCAGGGCGGCACCGCCGGCATTCCATGCGTCTCCGCCATGCTCACCCCCGCCGCCAAGCGGGAGAGCATCACCCAGGCGATGCGCACCAGGATCACCACCACCAGCACCAGCGCCGCGACGCTCAAAGCCGGCCAGAATTCGCCCGGCTCCAGCTTGCCCAGGATGGAGCGCGCCTGCAGCCCCATCAGCAGGAAGGCCAGCACGTTGAGTACGAAGACCGCCAGGCTCCAGACCGCCAAGGACTGCACGCGGTCGCGCGCCGGCTGCTGCTCCGAGATGCCGCGCGCGATGGCCATGGCGAAGGTCACCACCGTCAGCACCGGGGAGACATGCAGCCGGTCCGCCAGCAGCCAGGCACCGAAGGTGGTGGTGAATTCCAGCACCGTGGCGCTGAGCGTGCCGGCGAAATTCGGCCGCAGGCGCAGATAGGGCCAGGCGATGGCCAGCCCCAGCAGCACCCCGCCCGGCGCCGCCAGCGCCAGTTCCAGCAGCCCCAGGCCAGAGGTGCCGCCGGCACTGGCCCAGGCCGAGGCCGCACCGAAGATCAGCAACGCCGTGGCGTCGTTCAGCAGGCTCTCGCCCTGCAGCACCAGCATGGAGCGGCGCGGCAGGCCGATGCGGTTGAGCACGGCCGTGGAGGCGGCGGCATCCGGCGGCGCCACGATGGCGCCCAGCGTCAGCGCCGCCGCGAAGGGCAGCCCCGCCCAGGCCCAGCCCGCCAGCGCCACCGCCAGCGCCGTCGCCAGCACCGCCAGCACGGCGAGGGAGAGCAGCGAGACCCAGTGCCGCCGCAGGTCGCGCGGCGAGGTGTCGTAGCCCGCATCCAGCAGCGCGGGCGCGATGAAGAGCACCAGGGCCAGATGTGGCTCGATCTCCACCGCCGGGGCAAAGGGCAGCAACGCCACCAGCACCCCCGCCAGCGCCAGCAGCGTCGGGTAAGGCACGGGCAGGTGGCGGGAGACCCAGAGCAGCACCACCGCCACCAGCAGCAGGCCCAGCAGGCTTTCGAAGAGCAGCATGGCGCGCGATTCCTCTGGTGGCTTCCGGCCCCGGTGCGGAGAACGCGGCTGGGGCCCCAGGGAAACAGCGGCTTTGTGGCTGGCCTGCTTGACGGCGGCGCCCTTCCGTCCGGTGATGCGGGCATGAGCCCGCAGACCGAGCCCCCCGCCCCATCCCACCTTCAGCCGAAAGGGGCGCGGACATGACCGGCTGGCCCACCGAAAGCGGCCGCTTCGCCCTGGGCGACCTGCCACTGCAATCCGGCGCCGTGCTGCCAGGGGCCGTGCTGGGCTGGAAGACCCACGGCACCCTTTCCGCCGCGCGGGACAACGCCGTGCTCTACCCCACCAGCTACGGCGCGCAGCACCCGGACCTGGAATGGCTGATCGGGCCCGAGGGCGTGCTGGACCCCGGCCGCTGGTTCGTCGTGCAGATCGACATGTTCACCAACGGTCTTTCCTCCTCCCCCTCCAACACGCCGGAATGGCCGGGGCTGGTCACCGCCTGGGACAATGTGCATGCCCAGCGCCGCCTGCTGCGCGAGCTCTGGGGCATCGAGCACCTGCATGCCGTCTATGGCTGGTCCATGGGCGCGCAGCAGGCCTATCACTGGGCGGCACTGTTTCCCCAGGCCGTTTCCCGCATCGTGGTGAACTGCGGCAGCGCCCGCACTGCCGTGCATAACCAGGTCTTCCTGCGCGGCCTGATGGCCATCCTGGAAGCCGCGCCCGAGCATCTGGGCGAAGGCCGCTTCAGCGCGCAGCCCGCCGCCGCGCTGCGCGCCTTCGGCCGCATCTATGCCGGCTGGGCCATGACGCAGGACTGGTACCGCGCCGGCCTGCACCTCGCCGAGGGCGCGCCGGACCTCGACACCTATCTCCGCACCAACTGGGAGGAACGCTACGCCCGCCGCGCCGCCGCCGATCTCTACTGGCAGCTCCGCACCTGGGATGCCGGCGACATCAGCCGCGACCCGCGCTACGGCGGCGACCTAGCCAAGGCCCTGGGTGCCATCGAGGCCCGCGTGCTGCTGCTGCCCGGCGGCACCGACCTGTATTTCCGCGTGGCCGACAACGAGGCCGAGCTGCCCCACCTGCGCCATGCCGAGCTACGGCCCATCCCCAGCATCTGGGGCCACCGCGCCGGCAATCCCGCCGCCAATCCGGAGGACGCCGCCTTCCTGAAGCAGCAGGTCCGCCGCTGGCTGGAATAGCCCGCCGCCCCTTCACGTCGCCCGGCGCCCGGCATCCATCGCGCCGCTGCCACGTTGCCTGCTGACCGTTCCAGCTACGAGGGCCCGCGATGCGAATCTCCACCCGGCTGCATGGCATCATCGACTACGCGGTATCGCTGGCCCTGGCCGGGGCGGCTTCCTCCCGCGCCGTGCCGCCGCCGGTGCGCAAGGTGCTCGGCACCGCCAGCGCCTTTCATGCCAGCTATTCGGTGCTGACGGATTACGAAGGCGGCGCCCGCCCCGGCATCAGCATGCAGCAGCACCTGATGCTGGACGCGCTGGGCGGCGCCGCCATCTGCGCCGCCGGGCTGATGATGCGCGACCAGCCACCGAAGGTCCGCGCCGCGCTGCTTGGTATCGGGCTGGCGGAACTGGCGGTGGTCTCGGCCAGCAGCGCCCACCCGCGCCGCGGCCCCGGCCAGGGCTTCGGCCCGCTGGGCCGGCTGCTGGACCCCGATTCCCGCTGGGCCGAGAACACCAGCTACCCGCCGCTGGACACGCCGAAGCCCGTGGCCGAGGGCGTCTTCATCGTGGACAGCCAGTTGCCCGGCACGGTGGGCATGGTGATCGGGGCGCGCATGACCGTGCTCCGCCTGCCCGATGGCGGGCTGCTGCTGCATTCCCCCACCCGCTTCAGCCATGCTCTGAAGCGGCAACTGGAGGACATCGGCCCCATCCGCCACCTCGTGGCGCCAAACATCGCCCATTGGCTCTTCCTGCGGGACTGGCAGGCTGCCTGCCCCGAGGCCACCACCTGGGCCGCCCCCGGCCTGCGCCAGCGCCGGCAGGTGCGCCGCGCCGGGCTGCGGCTGGACCACGACCTGACCGGCACCGCCCCCGCCGAATGGGGCGGCGCCATCGAGCTGGTGGTGGTACCCGGCGGCCTCGGCTTCCACGAGACAGCCCTGTTCCACCAGCCCAGCCGCAGCCTGCTGCTGACTGACATCGTCATGAACCTGGAGGAGCCCAAAGTGCCGCCGCTGCTGCGCCCCCTGCTGCGGTTGTTTGGCATGACGGCGCCGGACGGCATGCCGCCACCCTACCTGCGCGCCGTGGTGCGGATGCGGCAGCAGGACGCCCTGCGCGCCGCCGAACATCTGCTGACCTTGCAGCCGGAGCGCGTGATCTTCGCGCATGGCCGGTGGTTCGAGCGCAATGGCACATCGGCGCTGCGACGTTCTCTGCGCTGGCTATTGCGAGGATAAAGGTTAGGGGGATGAATTCCCCTAAACCCCTTCTTTTTTCTTTGAGTTAAGGGCGCTCCTGCCACCAGCGGGCGCTGGATAAAGCCAAAAGGAAGATGGGGTCCGGGGGAATTCATTCCCTCCGCCTTTTCCGGCGCCGCCTTGTCAGTGCACGCCCCAGGCCTTACCCCGGGCGCAGGCACCACGAGGACCCGCATGGACGAGACGCCACGCGCCATCACGACGCCCATCGTCATCTTCGCCTTCGACCGCCCGCATTACCTGCGCCGCTTCTGCGAATCCCTGCGGGCGCAGCAGGGCGTGTTGCTGAACGAGCGGCGGATCTATCTGGTGCAGGACGGCGCCGTCTCTCCCCGCTCCGGGCTGCGCTACGCCAGCGATGCCATGCTGGCGGAAAGCATCGCCGTCTTCCGCGATATCTTTCCGCGCGGGCAGGTGCTGGCCAGCCCGCGGAACCTCGGCATCGCCATGAACATCCGCCGAGGCGAGACCCTGGTCTTCGAGACGCTGGAAGCCGATCTCGGCTATTTCTTCGAGGACGACCTGGAACTCGGCCCCGCCTATCTGCTGACGCTGGAGCGGGTGAAGGAAGCGGTCGCTCACCGCCCGGAAGTCGCCTATTTCGCCGCCTATGGCGAGCACCGCCGCCCCTCCAACCCGGAGGCGCCGGAGATGGTCTGGCTGGACCACCACTGGGGCTTCGGGCTGCGGCGGGAGGCCTGGCAGCGCATCGAGGCCTGGCTGAAGCCCTATTTCGCCATCCTGTCCCGGCACGACTACCAGCACCGCGACCATTTCGCGATCTTCCGCTTCCTGGAGCGGCAGGAGATGGCGGTGCCGCATTCCTCCCAGGACGCGCTGAAATCGGTGGCGGCGGCGGCGCTGGGGATGATCCGGGTGATGCCGGACCTCTGCTTCGGCCGCTACATCGGCGAGAAGGGCGCCTCCTTCAATCCGGGGCGCTTTCGCGAGATGGGCTTTGACCGCATTCCGCTGATCACCCGCACCGACATCGCCATCCCGGAACTGACCGAGGCGCAGGCGAAGTCCCTGCTGCATGCACAGCAAGGCCATTACCGCCACATCCGCCGCCACGACTTCGACGCCTTCCTGCGCCGCTATGCCGAGCGCCATGCGGAAGCCGACCGGCTGGTGAGCCGGGAGGATGTCACGGATCTCTACCGCCTGCTGCTGGACCGCGTGCCGGAAGGCGAGGATGCCTATGCCGGCAATGTGGGGCGCCGGACGCTGCGGGAACTGCGGCGGGATATTCTCAACAGCCAGGAATATCGCGGGCGGAACCCGGAATAAGAAAGGCCGGGAGAAGAAATTCTCCCGGACCCACTTCTTTTTCTTCGAGTTGGCGCGGACGCGGTCAGCGCAGCAGGGCGGGCAGCATCAGGTCCAGCCGCAGCCGGCCTTCCCAGGTGGCGGCGAGGCGCCCGTTGGGCAGCCAGCGCAGGTAATCCTCCTCCAGGCAGGCGGTCAGCATGGCGGGGTCCACCGCCTGTTCCAGCGACAGGCCCGTGCGGGCAAGCAGGCGCTCGGGGTCGATGCCCTCGGACAGGCGCAGGCCCATCAGCAGGGCTTCCCGCGCGCGGTCCTGGGTGGAGAGCGTTTCCTCATGCGTCACCGCATGGCCATCGGCCTCGACACGCGCCAGCCAGGCCTCGGGGCCACGGTGGCGGCGGGCGGCATGCAAGGCGCCGCCCAGCATCAGCCGCTGATGCGCCCCGGCGCCTATGCCGATGTAATCGCCATAGCGCCAGTAGGCGAGGTTGTGGCGGCTCTCCGCGCCCGGCTTGGCGTAGTTGGAGACCTCGTAGGGCTCCAGCCCGAAGCGCGCGGCCTCCTCGCCCGTGGCGAAATACAGCGTGGCGGCGTCGTCATCCTCCGGCAGCGCGAAGGCGCCGCGCGCGTGCTCGGTGGCGAAGCGCGTGCCGGGCTCGATGGTGAGCTGGTAGAGCGAGAGATGGTCGGCGGCCAGCGCCAGGGCCCGCCGCAGTTCCGCCCGCCATTCGGCTTCCTGCTGCCCGGGGCGGGCATAGATCAGGTCGAAGGACAGGCGCGGGAACAGCTCGCGCGCCGCTTCCAGCGCCACGATGGCCTGGGCGGCATCATGCTTGCGGCCCAGGAAGGCAAGCTGGCTGTCATCCAGCGCCTGCACGCCCAGGCTGGCGCGGTTGACGCCGGCGGCACGGAATTCCGCCAGTTTCGCCGCCTCCACACTGGTGGGGTTGGCTTCCAGCGTGATCTCGATATCGGGCGTGGGGTCGAAGAGCCGCGTGGCATCGGCGATGACATCGGCCACCACCTGCGGCGGCATCAGGCTGGGCGTGCCGCCACCGAAGAAGATCGAGGCCAGCTTCCGCCGCACCCCGGGGGCATCGGCTTCCAGCCGCGCGGCCTCCCGCGCCAGCTCCCGCCGCAGGGCGGCGCCGAAGCGGGCGGTGTCGACGCTCTCGCGCACATGGCTGTTGAAGTCGCAATACGGGCACTTGGCCGCGCAGAAGGGCCAATGCACGTAAAGGGCGAGAGGTTCGGTCATGGAACCGGCGATCTAGGACCGCCAGGCCACGGAGTCGAGCTTGGCCTTACTCGACCGGCGCCAGGCTCTTGATCAGGTCGAAGACGCGCTTGCGCACGGCGGGCTCGTTGATGCGGTAATAGGCGCGCACCAGCTCCAGCGTCTCACGCTTGTGCAGCGTGTCGTCCTCGAAGCCTTCCTGCTGCTCGGCGAAGCCGCCGGCCAGGCGCGGGCGCATCATGCTGTTGCCACCGCTGCTGCCGTTGTTGGTGCCGGGCATGTCGTCGAAGAAGAAGCCGATCGGCACATCCAGCACGCGGGACAGGTCGAACAGCCGGCTGGCGCCGATGCGGTTCACGCCGCGCTCGTATTTCTGCACCTGCTGGAAGGTCAGGCCCAGAGCCTCGCCCAGCTTTTCCTGGCTGAGGCCCAGCAGGGTCCGGCGCAGCCGCACGCGGCTGCCGACATGGGTATCGATAGGGCTGGGCCGATGTTCCTTTTCGGTACGCTCGGCAGCCTCGGCATTGGCCATGTTTCGTGCACCTTCAACATCGACCGGTTGCACAGACCAGCAACGAGTCGGCAACCCCATACCCTGTTACCTCTTAAGGTTGAATAAGGGTTGCGTCAACTCTTTCAAGAATTTCCACTTAATGAGACAAGCTAGGCCGTCACCTTTGCCTTCTGCCGCACCAGAAGGAAGGGCGCCACAAAAGCCGCCATGGCCAGAAGCCCTGGTACCCAGGCACCGAGGCGGGAATAGAGCGTGGGCGGCAGCGCGGCGGGCAGCGGCGCCAGGATGCTGCCCATATGGCCGAGCCCCAGCTTGGCCGCAACTCTGCCGTGTGCGTCGAGAACCACCGACACGCCGGTCTGCGCCGCGCGGGCCATGGGCAGCCCCTCCTCCACCGCGCGCAGCCGCGCCGCCGCCAGATGCTGGAAGGGGCCGGCGGAATAGCCGAACCAGGCATCGTTGGTGACGTTCAGCAGCCATTGCGGCCGCGTGCTCGGCGCCACCGCGCCGGGGAAGATGACCTCGTAGCAGATCAGCGGGCTGAAGGGCGGCAGGCCCGGCACCGTCATCGCCACCGGCCCGGGGCCGGAGGAGAAGTCGAGTCCCCCCTGCACCACCCGGATCGGGATCAGCCCGCGCAACGGCATATATTCCCCAAAGGGCACCAAGTGCGTCTTGTCGTAGACGCCCAGCAACGCCGCATCCTGCCCCACGGCCGAGAGGCTGTTGAACACCGTGCTGGCCCGCCCTTCGGGGCTCCATTCCGCCCGCACCGAACCCGCCAGCAGCACCCCTCCCGGGGGCAGGGTCTCGGCGGCGTAGCGCCGCGCCTCGGGGTCGTTGGGCAGCAGGAAGGGGCTGGCGGTCTCCGGCCAGATCACCACCAGGGGCACCCCGGCCGGTGCCTTGGCGGCACCCTCCCGCGTCAGGTCCAGGTAGCGGCGGAAGATCGGCCAGCGCTGGTCCTCCCGCCACTTGGCCTCCTGCTGCACATTGCCCTGCACCAGCAGCAGGTTCACGCCCGGCACCACGGGCTCCGGCTGCGCCAGCCGCCAGGCGCCGAGGCCGCCCAGCGCCAGCAGTGCCGCAGTGCCCCCCGCCACCGCCCGCCGCCACCCCAGCACCGGCAGACCGGCCAGCAGCATGGTGGCCAGCGAAAGCCCATGCACCCCCACCAGTGCCGCCCCCTGCAAGGGCAGGGCATCGAAGGCCCAGACGGTGCCCATGAGGTTCCAGGGAAAGCCGGTGAAGAGCAGGCCGCGCAGCATCTCCGCCAGCGTCCAGGCGCCCGCCAGGGCCAGCCAGCGCCGCCAGCCGGGCGGCGCCAGCCAGGCCAGGATGGCGGCCAGCGCGACATACAGCGCCAGCGGCACCGCCAGCCCCGGCACCGCGACCGGCACCAGCCAGCCCCAGCGCCAGGGGTCGGTCAGCAGGGCATGGCTGATCCAGTACAAACCAGCCATGTGGTGGCCCATGCCCCAGGCGAAGCCGAGCACGCCCGCGCGCTTCCAGCTTCCCGCCCCATCCAGCAGGGCCAGCAGCCCCGGCACCGCCAGCAGCAGGACCGGCACCAAGTACAGCGGCGGCAAGGCCAATGCGGACAACAGGCCCAGCCCGAAGGCAGCCAGGAGGGCACGGCGGCCCGTCAGGCGCCGCAGCGCCGGCAAAGGAGAACGGATCACGAGATCAGGCGCCAATCCTAATGTCGGCTGTCTTGATGGGGTCTGGCGTTCGGGACGGCAAGCCGGGGCTGAGGGGCGCCGCCACCTGTTCCATGGCGGCCGCGCGGCCGGTTACAGCCCGCGCATCTTCAGAATCAAACAGCATGGCGACAGGCGCCGCATCCGGCCTTAGGCCCGAAAAATACTCGAAGCGGGGTCCGGGGTGGACTTTCCACCCCGGCGGGGCCTGGGGCAGCGCGCCCCAGCCTTTACTCCGCCGCGGCTTTCGCCGCCGTCACCCCAGGCCGCCGCACCCGCAGCCTGCGGATACGGCGCGGGTCCGCCTCCAGCACCCGGAATTCCAGGCCGGAGGAATGCGAGACCAGTTCCCCCTTGGCCGGCACACGGCCCGCCAGGGTGAAGACCAGCCCGCCCACGGTGTCGATATCCTGGTCCCGCTCGTCCTCGGTCAGCACCGTGCCCAGGCGTTCCTCGAAGAGCTCGATGGGCGTGCGGGCATCGAGGTCGATGAGCCCGTCCGGCCGCTCGACGATCTGCGGCGGGCGGTCCTCGTCATGCTCGTCCGAGATATCGCCGACAATGGTCTCGACCAGGTCCTCGATGGTCACGAGGCCGTCGATGCCGCCGTATTCGTCCACCACCAGGGCCAGGTGCATGCGCGCCTGCCGCATCTGCAGCAGCAGGTCCAGCACCGGGATGGACGGCACGACAAAGAGCGGCCGGCGCAGCACGGCGGCCATGGAGAAGGGCGCCTCCCGGCCAACGCTGGCGAAGACGTCCTTGATGTGGACCATGCCCACGACCTCATCCAGCTGCTCCCGGTAGACCGGGAAGCGGCTGTGGCCCTCGCGCTGGATCAGGCGGATGGCCTGTTCCAGCGTCAGGTCCTCGGGCATGGCCACGATATCGGCGCGGGGCACCATGACATCGGCGGCGGTCTTGCCGCGCAGCTTCAGCACATTGGTCAGCAGGGCGCGTTCCTGCGCGTCCAGCTCGGGGATCAGGGCGGCGCCATTCTCCCCGCCATGGTATTCGCGGCCCTCGACCAGGGCTTCCACCTGGCCGCGCACGCTGTCGTTGCTCTTCTTGCGCAGCAGGCTTTGCAGCCGCGCCAGCAAGCCGTCGCGGGGTTCGGTGCCGCTCATGTCATTCCCCGCCAGGGATTGGGCATGTTCAGGCGGCGCATGATGCGCGCCTCCGCCTGCTCCATGCGCCGGGCCTCGCCGGCCTGCAAATGGTCATGCCCCGCCAGGTGCAGCGTGCCATGCGCCACCAGATGCGCCAGATGCGCGGCCACGCGGCGCTTGTTGGCACGCGCTTCCCGCCGCACCACGCCGAGTGCCAGCGCGATATCGCCGAGGTGCCCGGGCATCTCACCGGGAAAGGACAGCACGTTGGTGGGCTTCACCTTGCCGCGGTGGTCGGTGTTGAGCCGTTTCACGGCGGCATCATCGGCCAGCAGGACGGTAAAGGCGCCCTCGGCCTCCAACCCGGCCTCGGCCCAGGCGGCCTGGGCCGCGCGGCGCGCCAGATCCTCGACCCGAGGCACCGCCGCGCGCCAGCCCGGCGCCGCGACGATCACCTCGACCTCCGGCCCAGGGTAATGCTCCGAAGCCTCGTCCTCGGTAGGCCCGACCGCGACAGTGCGGCCGGGCGATCTACTTCCCGGTTCCATCATTCTCCTTCCTGCCGCGAGGGGCCATCCCCACCACGGCGCACCACGCGGCCGGCCCTCTGGCTGGTCCCGCCCTGCTCATCGGCCCTGTTATAAGCGGCAACGATGCGCGCCACCAGCGGATGCCGCACCACGTCCTGCTCGGCGAAGCGGGTGACGCCGATGCCCTGCACCCCGCCCAGCACGCCCAGCGCCTCCACCAGCCCGGATTTCTGCCCGGCGGGCAGGTCGACCTGGGAGGGGTCGCCGGTCACCACCATCCGCGTCCCCTCGCCCATCCGGGTCAGGAACATTTTTATTTGAGCGGGCGTGGTGTTCTGCGCCTCGTCCAGGATGGCGAAGCAATGGGCCAGCGTGCGGCCGCGCATGAAGGCCAGCGGCGCGATCTCGATCTCGCCGGAGACGATGCGCCGCTGCACCTGATCGGCCGGCATCATGTCGTGCAGCGCGTCGTAAAGGGGGCGGAGATAGGGGTCCACCTTCTCCTTCATGTCGCCGGGCAGGAAGCCCAGGCGCTCGCCGGCCTCGACGGCGGGGCGGGAGAGCACGATGCGGTCCACCCGCCCCGCCATCAGCAGTGCCACGCCCTGCGCCACGGCGAGATAGGTCTTGCCGGTGCCGGCGGGGCCGATGCCGAAGACCATGTCATGCCGGTGCAGCATGTCCATGTAGCCGGCCTGAGCCGGGCTGCGCGGCGCGATGGCGCCCTTGCGGGTGCGGATGGCCGGCAGGTCGGAGAGCGGCAGCCGGGGCTCGGCGCTCTCGGGCTGGGCCGCGCGGGCGGCGCCTTCGGAAAGGCGCAGCGCCGCCTCGACCTCGGCGATGCCGATGGGGTCGCCGCGCTCCAGCCGCTTCCACAATGCGCGCAACGCCGCCTCCGCCACCCCGGATGCTTCGTTGGAGCCGGTGATGGTCAGCCGGTTGCCCCGGCTGGCCAGGCGCACGCCGGCGCGCTGCTCGATCTGCGCGAGATGCCGGTCGTGCTCTCCGTAGAGCAGCGGCAGGAGCGCGTTGTCATCGAACTGCAGCGTGACGGTGCGAGCGGCGGAAACAGTATCACCCATCAATGGCCGGTCCATGCTGCGGGGGTTTGCGCGAAGCGCGATCGGGGCGGTGCGGGAGAGGCTCAAGCGAGGGCAAGCTCCTTCTGATCCAGCAGGGTGGCGCGGAGGGAATTGGGATGCCGCACCGTGACGCGGACCCGCGCCGTGGTCCCGATCAGGGACAAAGGCGCCTCCGCATGCAGGGGTTGCAGCCAGGGCGTGCGCCCCATCACCTGCCCCGGATGGCGGCCGGGATTGGTGAAGAGCACCTCGCATTCCCGGCCCACGCAATCCTCGTTGAAGCCGTCCTGCTGCTGGCGCAGCAGGGCCTGGAGTTCCTGCAGCCGGGCATCCTTCACATCCTCGGCCACCTGGAAGGGCTGGCCGGCGGCGGGGGTGCCGGGGCGCTGCGAATACTTAAAGGAATAGGCCAGAGCAAAGCCCACCCGCTCCACCAGCTTCATGGTGGCGGCATGGTCCTCGGCCGTCTCGCCGGGATGGCCCACGATGAAGTCGGAGGAGAGCGCCATGTCCGGCCGCGCTTCCCGCAGCTCGTCGCAGATGCGCAGGAACAGGTCGGCCTTGTGGCCCCGGTTCATGGCAGCCAGCACGCGGTCGGAGCCGCTCTGCACCGGCAGGTGCAGGAAGGGCATCAGCTGCGGAATGGCGCCATGGGCGCGGATTAGCCCCTCGTCCATGTCGCGCGGATGGCTGGTGGTGTAGCGGATGCGCGGCAGGTCCGCGAGCTCGGCCAGGGCATAGAGCAGCCGCGTCAGGTTCCACGTGGAACCGTCCGGCGCCTCGCCATGCCAGGCATTCACGTTCTGGCCCAGCAGCGCGATCTCCCGCGCGCCGCCGGCCACCAGCGCCTTCGCTTCCGCCAGGATGGCGGCCACGGGGCGGCTGAACTCGGCGCCGCGCGTATAGGGCACCACGCAGAAGGAACAGAACTTGTCGCAGCCCTCCTGGATGGTGAGGAAGGCGACCGGCCCCTGGCTGGCCGCGGGCTCCGGCAGGTGGTCGAACTTCTGTTCCACCGGGAAGTCGGTGTCGATCTGCGCGCCGGCGGCACGGGAGGCGCGCGCCACCATCTCCGGCAGGCGGTGATAGGTCTGCGGCCCCAGCACGATATCGACCCAGGGGGCGCGGGCGGTGATCTCCTTGCCCTCCGCCTGCGCCACGCAGCCGGCGACGGCGAGCACCATCTTCTGCCCGGCCTCGGCTTTGGCCTCCTTCATCACCCGCAGCCGGCCGAGGTCGGAGAAGACCTTCTCGGCCGCCTTCTCGCGGATATGGCAGGTGTTGAGGATGACCATGTCGGCCTCCTCCGGCGTTTCGGCGGGGCCATAGCCAAGCGGCGCCAGGACATCGGCCATGCGGCCGCTGTCATAGACGTTCATCTGGCAACCCCAGGTACGGATAAAGAGCCGCTTACGGGGCGGCACGGCAGTATCGGTCATGTTCTCGGAAAACCCTGGCGCGGCAGCAACACCCGGCACGGTCCCTGCGCCGGCGCCACCCGTCATCCGGGCGGCGGCGAGGGCCGATGTGCGGCGCGCGGTGGCCGAGGTCAAGCGAAGCCTGCCCCCGGAGACCGCCGCCCGAGCGTCGAATCGGGCCGGTCCATCAAGCATCAGAGTTGTGGATGAGGCTGCCGCTGGTCAAGGTAAACCGGCGGTTTAAACCGGCTTCACCGGCCTTTCATCAGGGCCGGCAGCGGCTTGGCGGGGCGGCCCTGGCGCAGCGCCGCCGCACCTTCCACCACCACCCGCTCCACCGCCGCCGTCAGCATCTTGCGGTTGGGATAGGCGCGGGGGTCCAGCGGCTCATGCAGCACCACCGTCACCTGCCCGCCGGGGCCGCGCGCCAGCCGCCAGAAATGGCTGCCGATCTCCATGTCGCCGTACCAGGCGAAGATCGGCCGGTCCCGCCGTGTTGTCGGCAGCCCGCCGATGCGGTCATAGACGATGCTGACCGGCTGCACCGCCGCCGCCGCCTCGGCCACCGCCAGGAAGGAGGAGCGGAAGGGCAGCACGCGGGTGCCGTCGCTGCTGGTGCCCTCGGGGAAGAGCACGAGGCTGTCGCCGGCGGCGAGGCGCTGGCGCATCTCCCCGGCTTCCTCGCCGGTGCGGCCACGGGCGCGGCTGACATAGACGGTGCGGCCCAGCCTGGCGACGATGCTGATGCCGGGCCACTGGCCCACCTCGGCCTTGGACACGAAGGGCGCCTGCAACACGCCGCCCAGCACCGGGATGTCGAGCCAGGAGGAATGGTTGGACAGGAACAGCACCGTGCGCCCCCGCCCGGCCGGGCCCTGGTCCGCCCGCTGCCCCACCACCCGCACCTTCAGGCCGATGATGCGGCAGAGCACGCGGTGGTAGAGCCCGCCGAACCAGACCTTGCCGCGCCCCGGCAGCAGCACCAGCACCGTCTGGACGGGAATGCAGAGCAGCGTCCAGAGCGCCACCAGCAGCAGCCGCCCGGCTGCCCGCAGCCGGCTGCCGCGCGAGAGCGGCGAGGCATCGGGCGGGCCGACCAGCAGCGGGCGGCGGCCGGTCAAAGGGTCGAGGGCGGTCTGGTTGGCCGTCATGCCTCAGCGATACCGGAGGCTTTGCGAAGGGACAAACGATATCCGCGCGACCTCAGCCGGCCAGCGCCGGCCGCCCGTCTCCGGCGGCCGTCTCCGCCTGCCAGCGGCGCAGGCGCGCGGCATAGCGCCCGCCAGCCTCGGCCAGCCCCGCCTCATCCAGCCGGTTGGCGGCGTGGAGCAGGAAGGGCGGGGACCACGCCAGGGCGCAGCGGCTGGCGGTGGCCTGCAAGGGCCGCAGCAATTCCTCCAGCGGGAAGAGGTTGATGCCGCCGGGCCCATAGGCTTCCGGCACATTGCCGGCGGTGGCGGCCACCAGCAGCGGCCTGCCCTGCATCCGCCGGCCCTCGGTGTCCGGGGCCTCGTAGAACATCCGGGTCAGCACGGTATCCTGCCACTGCTGCAACAGCGGCGGCGGCGCGTACCACTGCACGGGGAATTGCAGCACCAGCCGCCGGGCGCGCAGCAGCCGCGCCACCTCCGCCGGCACGTCGATGGCGCCGCCGGGATAGAGCGGCTGCATCTGCACCACCTCCACCCCCGGCAGGACCGCGGCGGCACGGGCCAGCGCGGCATTGGCGCGGGAGCGGGCGGGCTCCGGATGGAAGAGCAGGATCAGGGTCTCGGGCATGGTGGCCTCCGCGATGCGATGGCCTGAGGGTGGTGAGCGCCAGATCATCCTTCCAATGGATGCTCCGTATAGCCTTTTATCCATGCCATGAATTTACGTGGCGTCGACCTGAACCTGCTGGTGATACTGGATGCATTGCTGCAGGAGGCGCATGTCTCCCGTGCCGCCGCGCGGTTGAACCTGTCGCAGCCCGCCACCTCCAGCGCGCTCGACCGCTGCCGCCACCTGTTCCAGGACCCCTTGCTGGAACGCGCCGGCAGCCGCATGCGCCTGACCCCGAAGGCCGAGGCCCTGCGCCAGCCGCTGCGGCAGGTGCTGGAAGACATGGCGGCGGTGCTGGAGGCGCCCACCCCGCCCCTCTCCGCCCTGCAACAGACGGTGCGGCTGGTGATGGCCGACCACCCCGCCACCCTCGCCGCCCCGGCGCTGCATGCCGCCCTGGCCCGCAGCGCGCCGGGCCTCACCCTGGTGCTGCTGCCCTGGCTGAGCGCGGCGGCGGCGCTGGAGGCGCTGGAGCGCGGCAGTGCCGACCTTGCCGTCTCGGTCTTTCCCGCGCCCGCCCCCGACTTCCGGCGGGAGGAACTGCTGCGGGAAGACTATCGCGTGGTGATGCGCCAGGACCATCCGGCGGCAGCCGGCTTCGGGCTGGAAAGCTGGCTGGCCTGGCCGCATGTGCTGGTCTCGGCCAGCGGCGCCACCCAGGGCCCGCTGGACGAGGCCCTGGCACACCGCGGGCTGCGGCGGCGCATCGGCATGGTGGTGCCCAGCTTCCTGATGGTGCCGCCGCTGCTGGCAGGCTCCATGCTGATCGCCCTGCTGCCCAGCCGCTGCCTGCCGCCCGGGCCGGGCTGGGCGGTCTTCCCGCCGCCCCTGGCGGTGGAGGGCTTCCCGCTGCATCTGGCCTGGCACCGGCGGCGGGATGGCGATGCCGGAGTGCGGCACGTGGCCACCCTGCTGCGTGGCCTGCTGCGCTGAAGCAGGCCCCGATCAGGCGGAATGACCTGATCGGGCGAAGAAGCCCGCGCAAATAAAAGCCTGGAACAGTTGCCGCGAGAAAGCGCGGGGAACCCCGCTAGGCCGCCTTGTTGCGCTCGAAATGACGGAAGTACTTGTCCGTCACACGCTCGGTCATCACCACCACGCAGACATCGGTGGTGTTGAACTGGGTGTCGATCACCGCGCCATCACCGACAAAGCCGCCCAGCCGCAGATAGCCCTTCACCAGCGGCGGCAGGTCGGCCAGCGCGGCGCGGCGGTCGATCAGCGCCAGGTCCATGCGGTCCATGCGCACGAAGCGCTCGGGGATGGCGCGGGGGCGCAGCTCCGGCGGCGCCAGATGCTCGGCATGCAGGTAGCTCAACGGCGCCGCCAGGGCATCGGGGTCGGTGCCGGGCAGGCTGGCGCAGCCGAACATCACCTCGACATTGTGCTTGGCGATATAGGCGGCGATGCCGGCCCAGAGCAGCTGCATGCTCGGCCGCCCACGGTAATCGGCATCGACGCAGGAGCGCCCGAGCTCCAGCACCGGGCCGGGGCGGGAGGTCAGCGGCGTGACATCGTATTCGCTGGCCGAATAGAAGCCGCCCACGCGGGCCGCCGCCTCGCGGCGGATCAGCCGGTAGGTGCCCACCACCGCCTTGGCGCCCTCGCCTAGGTTGTGGTCCAGCACCAGCAGGTGGTCGGCGACGGCATCGAAGGCATCGCGGTCCCGCGCCGTGGCGGCCGTGGCGGCATCGGCATGCGCGCCCATCTCGCCGTAGAAGATCCGGTAGCGCAGCGCCTGCGCCGCATCCACCTCATCGGCCGATATGGCGATGCGGACCCCCAGATTGCCGGCCCGGAGCTCGCCGAAGCCGGCCTCAGGGTCGATCATGCCGCTCCTCCACCCCCGGCGTCGCCCTTGCCGGGGGCACGGCGGAGCCGGCCGCGCGTGGGCGGCGCCGGGTCCTGCTCCTGCTTGCGGCCGAACAGCTCCAGCCGGTGGCCCACCAGGCGGAAGCCCAGCCGGGCCGCGATGGCGGTGGCCAGCGCCTCGTGCTGCTCGTCCGAGAATTCGATGACCTTGCCGGAATCGATGTCGATCAGGTGGTAGTGATGGCCATGGTCGGTGGCCTCGTAGCGGGCGCGGCCGCCGCCGAAGTCATGCCGCTCCAGGATGCCCTTTTCCTCCAGCAGCCGCACCGTGCGGTAGACGGTGGCGATGGAGACGCGGGAATCGAGCGCCAGGGCCCGGCGGTAGAGTTCCTCCACATCCGGGTGGTCCACCGCCTCGGACAGCACGCGGGCGATCAGCCGGCGCTGCCCGGTCATCTTCAGCCCACGCTCGACGCAGAGCCGCTCGATCCGCAGCGGATCGGGCCGGGACTGGTCGGGCGCCGCCGTGGCGGAGGCCGAAGGAGAGGGGGATGCGTGGCGGGTATCCATGCGCGTGGTCGGAAGCTCCTGCGCCGGGGCCACCTGGCCCCGCGTGGGCGGGTGAATGCAAGCCGCCCTTGCCATCATAATCCCGCCAAAGCAAGGCACGCGACCTGGAGCGGGGTCCGCGCCCGGGCCTGCCATGTCCCCGGCGCATCAGCGACGGGGGCGGTCCATGCCCTGGCGGCGCGGCCTCAGCTCAGGCGGCGGCGCGGCGCTGGCGGCCACCACGCGGCTTGGTGCCCAGGCCGATCTTCTTGGCGAGCGACGAACGATGCTTGGCATAGTTCGGCGCCACCATCGGATAGTCGGGCGGCAGGCCCCAGCGTTCCCGATACTGTTCCGGCGTCATGTCATAGGCGGTCTTCAGATGCCGCTTCAGCATCTTCAGCTTCTTGCCGTCTTCCAGGCACACCAGATACTCGTCCGTTACGGACTTCTTCACGGGCACGGCGGGCTGCGGCTTCTCGGCCACCGGAGCGGGGACCGGGGCGGCGCCGCCCAGGCCGGCCAGGGTGCGGTGAACCTGCTCGATCAGCGAGGGGACTTCCGGCAGGCCCACGACATTATTCGAGACATGCGCGGCGACGATCTGCGCCGTGAGTTCCAGCAGATCACGCCCAGCCTGTTCTTCGGCCATAGCATTGCCTCTTCATGCAGTTCTTGCTGATCATCATGCCGGCACTTGCCGCGCCGGCCTGTAGCAGCATATCTGTATTCACCGATTTCCCGCAACAGCCGCGACGAATAAAATCCTCGGGTTTTACAAAATGCCGCAAGAACAACACATGGATGAATCACCCGTCCGACAGATCGACATCACGGCCGAGACTTGCCCGATGACCTTCGTGCGCACCCGGCTGGCCCTCGACCGGATGGCGCCGGGCGAGATCCTTGAAGTTCTGATGAAAGGTGAGGAACCCCGCCGGAACGTGCCGCGCACGGCGCAGGAACAGGGCCATGCGGTGCTTTCGGTGGTGGAGGAAGCGGGCGGCCTGACGCGGCTCAGGCTGCGGAAAGCGGGCGGCTGAGCACCAGCGCGTCACTGCCATCGGCATAGTAACGTCGCCGCAGCCCGACCTGCGCGAAGCCAGCATGGCTATAGAGACCACGCGCCGCAGTATTATCAGCCGAGACTTCCAGAAACATGACAAGCGCGTCCCGATACTGCGCCTCCATCATGGCGGCGCGCAGCAGGGCGCCGGCCACGCCCCGCCGCCGGGCCTCCGGCGCCACCGCCAGGGTCAGGATCTCCGCCTCCCCCGCCACGGCGCGGGCCAGGATGAAGCCCTGGCCATCCAGCCCGAAGCCATAGGCGCCTTCCAGCCCCAGCATCAGCGAAATGGCATCGGCGCCCCAGGCCTCGGCGGGCGGAAAGGCGGCGGCATGCAGCGCGGCCAGGGCCGGCGCATCACCGGCCGAGAGCGGCGCCGGCATCATGCCTGCGGCGGCGCCCGCACCGCCGGCGGCTCCACGTAGAGCGGCAGCGCCGGCAGCGGCGGCAGGCGCCCGGCCAGCCGCAGCGCCGCCACCACCGCCGCATCGGCAGCATGGGGCAGGTGCAGCCCGCTATCCTCGGCCGTCAGGCCGCGTGCCGCCAGGGCGGCCAGCGCCATGGGCACGGCATCGCCGGCCAGTAGCGGCGGCATCGCGCAGGCGGGCAGCTCCTCCGGCGCCAGGGAACGCGGCGGTGCCATCGCGGCATCGGCGCCGGGCGCGAAACGCTCCAGCAGCAGGCGGCCGCGGCGGGTGTCGATGCAGCACCAGACCTCCCGCCCCTCGCGCCGCGCGGCGGGCAGGCCGGCGGCCAGCGCCTCTCCGGTGGTGACGCCGATGGCGGGGCGGCCGATCGCCAGCGCCAGGCCCTGCGCCAGGGCCAGGGCGGCACGCAGCCCGGTGAAGCCACCCGGCCCCACCACCGCCGCCACCGCATCCAGCGCCGCCGCTTCCAGCCCGGCCTCGCGCAGCACCTGCCGCGCCAGCAGCGGCAGTTGCGTGGGCTGGCCCCGCGCGCCATCTACCGCGGCGCGCGCCAGCACGCGCCCATCCGCCCACACCGCCGCCGAGGCCCTCGCCAGGGCGCCATCCACCGCCAGGATCCGCATGCGGCGGCCATAGGGCGGGCCAGGGCGCGAGTCCACCGCTTCCCCTGGACAAGCTGGCCGCCGGGGTATTGCTGGCCCCGACACGGCTGCCGAAAGGAAGATCACGCCATGCTCCGCCGAAACCTGCTGTCCGCCCTGGCCACGGCACTGACCCTGGCCCTGCTGCCCGCCGAGCCGAAGGCGCAGGAACGCAGCATCACCGTGGCTTCCACCACCTCCACCGAGCAGTCGGGGCTCTTCGGCCATATCCTGCCGGCCTTCACCAAGGCTACCGGCATCGCGGTGCGCGTCGTGGCGCTGGGCACCGGGCAGGCGCTGGATGTTGGCCGGCGCGGCGATGCCGATGTGGTCTTCGTGCATGACCGCGCGGCGGAGGAGAAATTCGTGGCCGAAGGCTTCGCCACGCGCCGCTATCCGGTGATGTACAACGACTTCATCCTGGCCGGCCCCAAGGCGGACCCGGCCGGCACCAAGGGCAACGACATTGTCGCGGCGCTGAAGCATATCGCGGAGAAGAAGGCGCCCTTCGTTTCGCGCGGCGACCGTTCCGGCACCCACGCGGCGGAGCTGCGGCTGTGGCAGCTGGCGGGCATCGACCCGGCCACGGGACGCGGCGTCTGGTATCGTGAGATCGGCCAGGGCATGGGCGCGGCGCTGAACACCGCGGCGGCCTCGGACGCCTATCTGCTCAGCGACCGCGGCACCTGGATCAGCTTCAAGAACCGCCAGGACCTGGGCATCCTGACGGAAGGCGACAAGCGCCTGTTCAACCAGTATGGCGTGATGCTGGTGAACCCGGCCCGCCACGGCCACGTCAAGGCGGCCGAGGCACAGGCCTTCATCGACTGGCTGGTGTCCAAGGAAGGGCAGGATGCCATCGCGGCCTATCAGATCGGCGGCGAGCAGCTCTTCTTCCCCAATGCCAACGACCCCAATGGCTGAGATCGCCGGGGCGGCCGCCGGCCGCCCCGCCCGGTCAGGCCTTGCCCAGGTGGCGCGCCACGTCGTCGCGCATGACGCCCACGGCCTGCACGGCGCGCGTCAGCTCCTCGGCGCTGACGCCGAGGGCCTTGGTCCAGTAACGGACCTCGTAATCCTCGTGGATATTGATGCGGGCACGATCCTGTGGCCCGCGCTCGTTCCGGTTATCGGCCATGGCCGCTACCTCCTTTGCTGGGATAGCGGTGAAACAGGCGGCCGGAGCGGAAGTTCGCGCCGCCCGGCTTAGGGCCGTGCGAAGGAGCTGGAATAGGCTTCCTGCGCCCCGCGCTGCACCTCATTGTCCAGCACCCAGGCGGCGGCAACAGCGAGCACCACGGCGGCAAAGACACCGCTGAGAAAAGCTTTCATGAAACAGGCATCCTCCTGGCCGGGCATGGCTGGGCCATAGCTATGGGGCCACCACCCCACTGTGCAAGAGCGCTTCGGCCTCGGCCAGTTCCTCGGGCGTATTGGCGTTGAAGAAGGGGTCCAGCGGCGCATCGGGCCATTCGGCGCTGGCGCAGCCGAAGCGGGCGGTCCAGCGGTCGATCTTGCGTTCATCGGCCAGCAGGGCGGCGCGCAGCTCCTCCCGCAGCGCCACGGCCCAGAGGCCGATGGGTGGATGCGTCCAGCCGCCGGACTTGGCGCAGGCCATCGGCACCCCCGCCGCCTGCCGCGCCGCGTGCAGCCGCGCTACCAGGTCATGGGGTATAAAGGGCGAATCGCCCGGCACGGAAACCACCCAGCCCAGCCCGGGCCGGTGTTCCGCCGCCCAGTCCAGCGCCGCCAGCACGCCGGCCAGCGGCCCCGGGTAATCCGGCACCCCATCCGCCACCACCGGCAGGCCGAAGGGTGCGAAGCGCGCCGGGTCGCCATTGGCGTTCAGCAGCAGGCCCGCCACCTGCGGGCGCAGCCGCGCCACCACATGCGCCAGCAGCGGCTGGCCGCCCAGCTCGCGCAGCGGCTTGTCGCCGCCGCCCATCCGCCGTGCCAGCCCGCCGGCCAGCACCACGCCCCAGGTGTCAGAGTCAGTGTCAGGACTGTTCGGCATCGCGGCTGTTCTTGCGCCAGTGGCGGGCACTTTCTTCCTCGACGTAATGCAGGTCGGCATCGAAGACGATCCGCTCCTCCCCCGCCAGGGCGGTGAAGCGGCGGCCCTTGCAGCGGCCGATCAGCGTCAGCCCCACTTCCTTTGCCAGCTCCACGCCCCAGGCGGTGAAGCCGGAGCGCGAGACCAGGATGGGGATGCCCATCCGCACCGTCTTGATCACCATCTCCGAGGTCAGGCGGCCGGTGGTGTAGAAGATCTTGTCGCCGCCCGTGACGCCCTCGCGGAACATCCAGCCGGCGATCTTGTCCACCGCGTTGTGGCGGCCGACATCCTCCATATAGGCCACCGGCTGGTCCTGATGGCAGAGCGCGCAGCCATGGATGGCGCCGGCCTCCAGATACAGCGTCGGCAGCGTGTTGATCCGGTGCAGCAGGCGGTAGAGCCATGACGTGCGGATCTCGGCTGACACCGGAAGCCGGGCGTTGGAAAAATCCTCCATCAGGTCGCCGAAGGCGGTGCCCTGGGCGCAGCCGGAGGTCAGGGTCTTCTTCTTCAGCTTCTGCTCGAAATCGGTGCGGCGGTCGGTGCGCACCACCACCACGCCCAGGTCCTCGTCATGGTCGATGGCGGTGACGGTGTCGTCCGGGCGCAGCATGTTCTGGTTGAGCAGATAGCCCAGCGCCAGGTCCTCGGGCCGGTCGGCGATGGTCATCATCGTCACGATTTCCTGCCCGTTGAGGTAGAGGGTCAGCGGCCGCTCCACCGTCACGCTGGCCTCCACCCGCGCGCCGGTCTGGTCGATGCCCGTCACGCGCCGCGTCAGGCGCGGGTCGGAAGGGTCGGGACGGACACGGAGGGCGGAGAAATCGTCTTGCAGGGGCATGGCTGCGGAAGAGATGCGCCCGCCACGCCCCGCCGGCAAGGCGCTGCCGCTCAGCCCAGCGTGGCGCCGGCCATTTCCACCAGGGTCTTCCAGATATCCTGCTGCGCCAGCAGGTAGTCCCGGCATTCCGCGGGCGAGGCATCGGAGACCGGGGTGAAGCCCAGCGGCTCCAGCCGGGCGCGGAAGGCGTCGGAGGCCGCCACCTGCCGCACCGCGCGGTGCAGCACCTCCACCCGCTCCTCCGGCGTGCCGCCGGTGGTGGTGGTGGCGTACCAGGTGTGCATGTCGATGCCGGAGCCGGGCAGCAGTTCCGCCATGCCCGGCACCTCGCGCAGCTCCGGCACGAAGGTGACGCGGCTGGCGCTGCCCACCGCCAGGGCGCGGAAGCGGCCGGCGCGCAGATGCGGGATCAGGGCGGGGATCACGTCGAACATCATGTCGACGCCGCCCGCCCGCAGGTCCTGGATGGCCGCGGCGCCGCCGCGATACGGCAAGTGGTCGATCTCGATGCCCGCCGCCCGGTTCAGTGCCGCCAGCATCAGGTGGCTGACCGAGCCCTTGCCGGAGGAGCCCATGACGATCCGCCCCGGCTTTTCCCGGGCCGCCGAGACGAGTTCCTCGAAGTTCTGCCAGGGCCGTTCGGCATTCACCACCAGCACCAGCGTGCCGGTGGCGATGCGCGACAGCGGCGCCAGATCCACCAGCGGGTCGAAGGGCATGGATTTTGGGAACAGGGACTTGTTGGCGCAGAGCAGGGTGGCGCTGCCCAGCAGCAGCGAATAGCCGTCCTTCGCCGCGCGCGCGACGGCATCGCCGCCCAGATTGCCGGCGGAGCCGCCCCGGTTTTCCACCGCCACCCCCTGCCCCAGCACCGGCGCCAGCATCTCCGCCAGCAACCGGCCGGTCAGGTCCACCGCACCCCCGGGTGTGAAGGGCAGAACGAGGCGCAGCGAACGGGCCGGGAAATCCTCCTGCGCCCGCGCCAGCGACGGTGCCGCCAGCGAGGCAAAGGGCATGGCCAGGAGGCTGCGGCGACGAGGCATGCTTGGATCTCCTGGGAGGTGTCTGGGCTGGACCTCAACGCGCCAGCATCACCGATCTATGCAGCGAAGGCGGTAATGCCAGTTCAGGCGCGGCGATCGCCCAGGGATGCCGGCAGGTTCCTGTGGAAGGTGTGTCAGCCGGCGCACCTGCGGCGATGCCGTCCAAAGCACGGGTCATGCCGATGGAGATGAGAACATCCTGGCCGGTGCCGCCGGTCCATGGCCAGAGATGATCCGCCCACATCCCGGAAAGCCAAGCCCAGGTTTTCATGAATTTCCTGTAACCTTTGCATGCTGCTCAACAAGCCGTCCTGCCGCTGCAGCGAGAACCGAGGCAGTCCCAACCCTTCCAATCAGGCCTCAAGTAATTGAAAAAAGGACGAAAATTTCAATGGCGGACTTGTCCAAGGGGAGAGCAGGTGCTGCCGCCAGCCTGAAGGCGGCGCGCAGGACACCGCCGGGTTGCAAGTCTGTAATCAACATGGCATTTGCAACTCATTCTCAATATCAGGTGCCGCCGTGAGCCGACGTTCCTTGACCTCCTCCGTTTCCCGCCACGCCCTGCTCGCCAGCCTGGCCCTGGCCGCCGCAGGCTCCGCCGCGGCCCAGGACATGATCGTCCTGCCGGAGGTCGAGGTGGTGGCGACGGCGGAGCAGGAACTGAAGCAGGCTCCCGGCGTCTCGGTCATCACGCGGGAGGACATCCAGCGCCTGCCGCCCGCCAACGATATTTCCGAGATCGTGCGGCAGATGCCGGGCGTGAACCTCACCGGCAACAGCGCCTCCGGCCAGTACGGCAACAACCGCCAGATCGACCTGCGCGGCATGGGGCCGGAAAACACATTGATCCTGATCGACGGCAAGCCGGTGCGCTCCCGCAATTCAGTGCGCATGGGCCGCAGCGGGGAGCGCAACACGCGCGGCGATTCCAACTGGGTGCCGGCGGAAGCCATCGAGCGCATCGAGGTCATCCGCGGCCCCGCCGCCGCGCGCTATGGCTCGGGCGCCGCGGGCGGCGTGGTGAACATCATCACCAAGGCGCCGACCGACAAGCTCTCCGGCTCCATCACCGCCTATACCAATATCCCCGAGGATGGCGACGAGGGCGACAGCCGCCGCCTGGGCTTCACCCTCGCCGGGCCGCTGGTGGAGGATCTCTCCTTCCGCCTCTATGGCAATATCGCCCGCACCGATGCCGACAGCCTGGACCTGAACCGGGACTTCGCCGCCTCCCCCGACGCCGTGCCGCCGGCGGGGCGGGAGGGCGTGAAGAACCGCGACATCAACGGCCTGCTGCGCTGGGACCTGGCGCCGCAGCAGGTGCTGGAACTGGAACTCGGCTACAGCCGCCAGGGCAATATCTATGCCGGCGACCGCGCCGTCAGCAGCAGCGGCACCGATCTGCTGGCCAAGCTGGCCGATGACGGCGCCGAGACCAATGTGCTGGAACGCTACACCGCCTCGCTGGCGCATCGCGGCGATTTCGGCTGGGCCGATACGCGCACGCTGTTCCTGTACGAAGGCACCATCAACAAGCGGCTGAACGAGGGCCTGGCCGGCAGCACCGAAGGCAGCATCAGCACGGAGAACGGCTTCTCCACCGCCACCCTCAACAACTACACGGCCAATACCGAGATCAATATCCCGCTGGAGCTGCTGGCGCCGCAGCGCCTGACGCTGGGTGCCGAGGTCTTCGTCGAGAACCTGAAGGACCCCTTCGCGGTCACGCAAAGCACCGCCACCGGCGGCAGCATCCCCGGCATCTCCGACGGCCCGCGCGCCACCAGCGCCCGCGCCGAGACCTATTCCTTCTTCGCCGAGGACAATATCTACGCCACCTCGCGCCTGGTGCTGACGCCGGGCGTGCGCTTCGACCACCACAGCGAGTTCGGCTCCAACTGGAGCCCCAGCCTGAACGCCTCCTACGAGCTGTTCGACGGCTTCTCGGTCAAGGGTGGCATCGCGCGTGCCTTCAAGGCGCCCAACCTCTACCAGACCAACCCGAACTACATCTACTTCACCATGGGCAATGGCTGCCCGGTGAATTTTCCCAGCCTCGGCTCGGGCTGCTACGTGACCGGCAACCCGGACCTGAAGGCCGAGACCAGCCTGAACAAGGAGATCGGCATCTCCTACAACCGGGAAAGCTTCAGCAGCAGCCTGACCTATTTCCACAACGACTACGAGAACAAGATTGTCGCCGGCATGGTTCCGGTGGGCCTCGCCAGCCGGCGCGGCCGCGTCTTCCGCTGGGAGAACACGCCGGAAGCAGTGGTGCAGGGCCTGGAAGGCAATCTGCTGGTGCCGGTGACCGAGAGCATCTCCTGGAACACCAACTTCACTTACATGATCGAAAGCAAGGACAAGAGCACCGGCCAGCCGCTCTCGCTCATCCCCGAATACACGATCAACAGCACGCTGACCTGGCAGCCGGGCGAGGATCTCTCCTTCACGGCGGGCCTGACGCATTACGGCAAGCAGGAAGCGCGCACCATCACCGGCACCGGCGCGGACGCCAGCGGCTCGGAGCTGTGGGACCGCGATCCTTATTCGGTGGTGGATATCAGCGGCAGTTGGACCTTCACCGAGAACACCCGAATCACCGCAGGCGTGAACAACGTCTTCAACAAGCAGTTGTTCCGCGAGGCCAATTCCTCCGCTGCCGGCGCCAATACCTACAACGAACCCGGGCGCTCCTACTTCGTCAGCCTGACGGCCTTCTTCTGACCCCGCCCTTCCGACCAGCAGGACACCGCATCATGCGACGCTTCCATACCCATCCCCGCCTGGCCGCCCTTGGGCTGCTGACCGCAGGCTCCCTGCTGCTCGCCGCCGGTGGTGCGCTGGCGCAGGCGCCCTTCAGCGCGCTGGATGCCACGGCCAATGCGCAGGTGCGCTTCGCCGCCACCGAGCGCGGCAAGCCCATCCTGGCCGGCAGCGAGGTCGCGGTCTCCGGCCAGGGCTTCCGTCCCGGGCAGAAGGTGACGCTGCTCTATGGCACGGCGCCGCTGCCGAACGGCGTGCTGGAAGCCGACAAGGACGGCAAGATCGAAGGCCGCATCACGGTTCCGGCCGATGCCACGGTGGGCAGCCACCCGATCGTCGTGGTGGCGCAGGGGCCCTATAGCGCGGCCCTCGCCCCGCTGAAGGTCTCGCCCAGCATTCCGCTCTCCGGCCAGGCCCATTACGCCACGCGGGAAGCCAAGGTGGCGCGCGGCCTCTACCAGTCCGCCTACAGCGCCAGGAACAATGCGCTCTTCGTGACCTCCGCCATCGGCCGCCCGCCGGTGCGGCAGTCCGAGCTGCTGAAGCTGAACCCGGAGACGCTGGAGGTGCTCGCGCGCATCACGCCGCAGCCCGCCCCGGCGCGGCAGGGCGGCCCGGCGGATGCGGGCGTCTATGCCGTCTATGGCATCGGCGTGGACGATGGCAACGACACCGTCTGGGTCAGCAATTCGCGCCAGAACACCGTGGCCGTCTACCGCCAATCCGACCTCTCGCTGGTGAAGCAGTTCGCCCCCGGCACGGTCAGCCACGCGCGGGACGTGCAGATCGACCCCGCGCTCAACAAGGCCTTTGCCAGCGCCACCTTCAAGCCGGAAGTGGTGGTCTTCGACACCCGCAAGCTGGAGGTCGCGGAGCGTATCGAGATCGCCTCCCGCGTGCGGGGCGGCACCTTCTCGGCCGCCAGCCTGTCGCTGGATGCCAAGGCGCAGCGGCTTTACGTGGTCAGCAACACCACCAACGAGGTGGCGGTGATCAATACCCGCACCAATGCCGTGGAGAAGGTGCTGCCGGTGCCGGGCGCGCGCGGCACCATCGGCGTCTCGCACGATCCGCAGACGGACCGCATCTTCGTCGCGGCCCAGGGCAGCGACAATGTCGTGGTGCTGGATGGCGCCAGCGGCAAGGTGGTGGCCGATACGCCCGTCGGCGCCGGCGCGCTGAACGTGACCTTCGATCCCGCCCGCCGCCATGCCTATGTCGCCAGCCGCATGGCCGGCACCGTCACGGTGGTGGATGTGGACGGCAGGATTGTCGCCAACCTGGGTCCGGCGCCGCTGGCCAACCATGTCTCGGTGGGCCCGAATGGCACGGTCTATTCCGTGGACAAGTCGGCCGGCATGCTGGAGGCGGAGAGCGACACCATCCTGCGCATCCAGCCGCGCTGACCTGACCCCAAGTCCCCGGCTCGCGCGGCGTGGTCCTGGCCACGCCGCGTTCCGTTTTCCCCGGACCACAGCATGACCGACGGCTATATCGGCGATGTCCCCTATCCCGCGGTCTTCCACCGCGAGATGATGCCCGCCTGGCTGGATGCCGTGCTGCGCGGCCTGGGCCAGCCCGCGCCGGATTTCGCCGCCCGCTTCCGCTGGTGCGAGCTGGGCTGCGGCGCCGGCCTCAACAGCCTGGCCGTCGCCGCCTGCCACCCGCAGGCCGAGGTGGTGGCCTTCGACATCGACCCGGCGCAGATCCGCGCCGCCCGCGCGGCGGCGGAGGCCGCCGGGTTGCGCAACGCCAGCTTCCATCAGGCCAGCTTCACCGAGCTGGCCGCCGCGCCGGAAGAACGCCTCGGCCGGTTCGACGCCATTGTCACGCATGGCGTGCTGTCCTGGATCTCGGCGGCGCAGCGGCAGGCGGCCATGGCCTTCATCGCCCGCGCCCTGCGGCCGGGCGGCGTGGCCTATGCCCATTACATGACGCATCCCGGCATGTCGGCCGCCGCCGCAGCGCAGCCGCTGCTGCGCCGCCACGCGGAAACCCTGCCGGGCGATTCCGCGCAGAAGGCGCGGGGCGCGCTGCAGTTCCTTTCCCGGTTGTCGGAGGCCGGCGCCGGCTATTTCGCGGCGCATCCGCAGGAGCGCCACCGCCTGCAGGCGGCATTGCGCCAGGATGACCATGCCCTGGCGCATGAGCTGCTGCCGGCGCATTGGCAGCCCTTCCATGTCGGCGAGATGATGGCCGCCTTCGCCGAGGCCGGCTGCCGCTATCTCGGCAGCGCCACGCCGCCCGAGAACATCGACGCCGTCAGCCTGCCTGCCGCGACGCGGCCGCTGGTGGCCGGCCTCGCCGACCCTGTGCTGGCCGAGACGGCGCGCGACATCGCCCGCAACCAGGCCCTGCGCCGTGACCTCTATATGCGCGGCGGCCAGCCCTTGCCGCCGGATGCGCATCTGCGGGCCCTGGGCGGGCTGGGGCTGGCGGCACTGCCGGGCGCGCCGCGTGGCGGCGGGCTGCGCTTCGACACGCCCATCGGCTTGGTGGAGGGGGAGGCCGCGCTGTTTGGCCCGCTGCTGGCCGCCTTGGCCCAGGGTCCGCGCAGCCTGGAGCAGCTCGCCCGCCGGCCCGGCCCGCCGCTGCATCCGGCGCAGTTGAATCAGGCGGCGCAGATGCTGCTGTGGAGCGGCTGCGCCCATCCGGTGGCGCGGCACCTGCCAGCCCCTGCCCCGGCCTGGGCGCTGAACCGGCACCTGGCGCGCACCGGCCAGGCCGGCTGGCTGGTGGCGCCCGCCCTGGGCACGGCCCTGCCCGCCACGGCGGCGGAGATGGCGGCGGTGGCGCTGGTGCTGGACGATCCCGCCATCTCGGGCGCCACGCTGGTCGCGGCCCTGGCGCCGGCACTGCGGCATGAGGCCGGGCGATGGCAGCATGAAAGACGTGCCGCCTGGGCGGCCCTGGGGATGCTGCCAGGGTGAGGCGGGGCCAGGAAGGACACCGCCCTCCTGGCACCGGGGAGCAGCTTACCGGCGGCCCGCCATGGCCTTGTTCTCCAGCCGCGACATCAGCCGCACCAGCGGCCAGAGCAGCAGGAAATAGGCCACCGCCGCCGCCACGATGGGCGAGGCATTGTAGGTGACATTCTGCGCCTGCCGCGCCTGGAACAGCAGTTCCGGCAGCGCCACCACGCTGGCGATGGAGGTCAGCTTCACCACCTCCACCGTGTTGGAGATGAGGTCCGGCATGACGTTCCGCACCGCCTGCGGCAGCACCACATGCGTCATGGTCTGCGCCTGGGTCAGGCCGGTGGAGCGCGCGGCCTCCGTCTGGCCGGGGGAGACGCTGCCGATGCCGGCGCGCAGCACCTCGCCGTAATAGGCGCCGGTGTTCAGGAAGAAGCCCACCGCCACCGCGCCCCAGGCGCCGATATCCAGCCCCGCGAAGGGCAGGCCGGCATAGAGGAACACCAGCAGCACCAGCGGCGGGATGGCGCGGAACAGGTCCACCCAGCCGGCGGCCAGCAGCCGCACGGAGCGGATGGGCGCGGTGGAGAGCAGCGCCAGGATGACGCCGCCGATCAGCCCCAGCGGCACCACCATGACGGAGAGCAGCAGCGTCTGCCACAGGCCGCGCCACAGGATGGGCGAGGCTTCCCGCACGATGTCCCAGTTCAGGAAGGCACTGACGAATTCGTCCATGATGTTTTCTCAGCGCTTCGGGGCGAAACGGGATTCGACCCAGCGGCCGAAGGCGACAACGGGGATGAAGAGCACCAGATAGGCCAGCGCCCCCAGCATCAGCGGGGATGGATTGGCGGAGAAGGACATCGCGCTCTGCGATGCGCCCAGGATCTCCGACACGCCCACCACCGAGCCCAGGGCGGTGCCCTTGGTGATGGCGATGGTGCGGTTGGTCAGCGGCGGGATGGTGATGCGCAGCGCCTGCGGCAGCACCACATGGCGCAGCGTCTGCACGAAGCCGAGGCCGGTGGAGCGCGCGGCCTCCCACTGCCCCTTCTGCACCGAGGTCAGGCCGGCCCAGAAGATTTCCTCGGAAAAGGCCATCAGCACCAGGGTCAGCGACAGCCAGGTGGCCGCGAAGCCGGACATGCCGAGCCCCGCCGCCGGCAGGCCGAAGAAGAGCAGCACGATGATCACCAGCGGCGGCAGCGCGCGGAACAGGTCCACCAGGAAGATGATCAGCCAGTTCAATGGCCGGATGCCGAAGGAGCGTGTCAGCGCCAGGAACAGCCCCAGCGCCAGCCCCGCCACCACGATCAGCAGCGCCAGCACCACGGTCAGCAGGAAGCCCTGCGCCACCAACGGCAGGTATTGCGCCATCACCTTCATGTTGAGGAAGGAGAAGGCGAAGTTCTCGAAGCCACCCATGCGCGTCAGTGCCGGTCGATCTGGCGGATGAAGGCCCGGGTGCGCTCATGCCGCGGCGCGCCGAAGATCTGGTCCGGCGGGCCTTCCTCCAGCTTCTCGCCATCCGCCATGAAGACCACGGTATCGGCGGCGGCGCGGGCGAAAGCCATCTCGTGGCTGACCACCACCATGGTCATGCCGCTTTCCCGCAATTCCCGCATCACGCTCAGCACGCCGCCGACCAGTTCGGGGTCCAGCGCGCTGGTCGGCTCGTCGAAGAGCATGACGCGCGGCGCCAGCGCGATGGCGCGGGCGATGGCCACGCGCTGCTGCTGCCCACCGGAAAGCTGCGCGGGGTAATGGTCCACCCGCTCCCCCAGCCCGACGCGCTCCAGCGCGGCGCGGGCCATCTCGGCGGCCTCGTCGCGCCCGCGGCCCTGCACCTTGCGCAGCGCCAGCATCACGTTCTGCCGCGCCGTCATATGCGGGTAGAGGTTGAAGGACTGGAACACCATGCCGATGCGCTGGCGGGCCTTGTTGATATCCGTCTTCGGGCTCAGCAGGTCGATGCCATCGACGGTGATGATGCCCTCGTCCGGCGTTTCCAGCCGGTTGAGGCAGCGCAGCAGCGTGGATTTGCCGGAGCCCGAGGGCCCGATGATGAAGACGAGTTCCCGCTCCGCCACGTTCAGGTCCACCCCTTTCAGCACGGCCAGCGGGCCGAAGCGCTTCCACAGGGCCTGGGCCTGCACGATGGGTGGTGACTGAGTTTTGCGCATGAAAACGGGTGTCCTGGCTGGCGAAGAGGCGAAGTGACCAACCATCACATGGATGGCAGGCGGGAGTTACGCGGTCGGCAGACGGATCATGTGTCGCCTTGCTGTCTCACCACGCAAAATCCGTGCCGTCTAGTCCCCGCTCATCATGGGTGGGCGGGGCGGCATTGGAGGGCCATATTGACGGCTTCCGCGCCCCCCATCCTGGCAGGACCCCATGAACACCCCCCTCGCTTCCTCCGCCGCCACGCCAGTTGTCATCCACCGCCAGGACTACCGCCCGCCCGCCTTCCTGGTGGACAAGGTGGACCTGCACTTCTCCCTGCACCCCACCGCTACCCGGGTGCGCGCGAGGCTGGCGCTGCGCCGCCAGGGTGAATCCCGCGCGCTGGAACTGGATGGGGAAGCGGTGACGCTGATCGAGGCCAGCCTGGATGGCGCCCCATTGGCCGCGCCACGGTTGGAGATGCTGCCCTCCGGCGGGCTGCGCATCGCCGACGCACCCGATTCCTTTGTGCTGGAAACGCTGGTGGAGATCTCGCCCGAGGCCAATACGGAGCTTTCGGGCCTCTACCTCTCCGGCGGCAATTACTTCACGCAATGCGAGGCGGAGGGCTTCCGCCGCATCACCTTCTTCCCTGACCGGCCGGATGTGATGGCTCGCTACAGCGTGACCATCGAGGCGGACCGCGCCACCTGCCCCGTGCTGCTCTCCAACGGCAATCCCGCCGGCAGCGGCGAATTGCCCGAGGGCCGCCACTGGGCGCGCTGGGAGGACCCGCACCCCAAGCCCTCCTACCTCTTCGCCCTCGTGGCCGGCGACCTTGTCGCGGTGCGGGACCACTTCACCACCCAGTCCGGCCGCAATGTCGCCCTGGCCATCTATGTGCGCGATGGCGACCAGGATGCCTGCGGACACGCCATGGCCTCCCTGAAGGCCTCCATGGCCTGGGACGAAGCGGAATACGGGCTGGAATACGACCTCGACGTCTTCAACATCGCCGCCGTCTCCGACTTCAACATGGGCGCGATGGAGAACAAGGGCCTCAATATCTTCAACACCAAGTACATCCTGGCCCGGCCCGAGACCGCCACCGATGCCGATTACGAAGGCATCGAGACCGTGGTCTCGCACGAGTATTTCCATAACTGGACCGGCAACCGCGTCACCTGCCGCGACTGGTTCCAGCTTTCCCTCAAGGAAGGCCTGACGGTCTTCCGCGACCAGCAGTTCTCCGAGTTCATGGGAAGCGCGGCGGTGAAGCGCCTGGCCAATGTGCGCCGCCTGCGCGCCGCGCAGTTCCCGGAGGATGCGGGGCCGATGGCGCATCCCGTGCGCCCGGATTCCTATGTGGAGATCAACAACTTCTACACCGCCACGGTCTACCAGAAGGGTTCCGAGGTGGTGCGGATGATGCGGGAGCTGATCGGCGCCGCCAATTTCCGCAAGGGCATGGACCTCTACATCGCGCGGCACGACAACCAGGCCGTCACCATCGAGGATTTCGTGCAGGCGATGCAGGATGCCTCGGGCGTGGACCTGTCGCGCTTCTCCCGCTGGTATGCCCAGGCCGGCACGCCGGAGCTGCGCGTCGCGGAGAGCTTCGACCCCGCCACCGGCCGCTATGTCCTGACGCTCTCGCAAGCCACCCCGCCCACGCCGGGCCAGCCGGAGAAGCAGCCGGTGCCCATTCCCGTCGCCATGGGCCTGCTGGCTCCGGATGGCACGCCCCTGCCGCTGCGCCTCGCGGGCGAGAATGCCGCCGAGGCGCCGGAGGAGCGCGTGCTGCTGCTGGAGGAAGCGCAGCAGGACTTCGTGTTCGAAGGCCTGGGCGAAGGGAGGCCCACGCCCTCCCTGCTGCGCGGCTTTTCCGCGCCCGTGAAGCTTTCCGGCCTGCCGCTGGAATCGCTCGGCTTCCTGGCGGCGCAGGACAGCGACCCTTTCGTGCGCTGGGAATCCGGCCAGCAATATGCCACCGCGGAGATGCTGCGCCTCGTCGCCGCGCAACGCGCCGGAGAAGCGCCGGCGCTGCCGGAAGGGCTGGCCGCCATCATCGCCGCCGTGCTGGACCATGCGCAATCCGACCCCGCCTTCACCGCCGAGGCGCTGGCTCTGCCCTCGGAGGATTTCGTCGCTGGCCAGATGAAGGTGGCCGACCCCGAGGCCATCCACGCCGTCCGCCAGGCGCTGCGGCGGGAGATCGGCGCGCGCTTCGCCCCGCGCCTCGCCGCGCTGCATGACAGCCTGGGCGATACCGACCCCTATCGCATCGACGGCGCCTCCATCGGCCGCCGCGCGCTGCGCAACGCCGCGCTCTCCTACCTCGCGCAGGCACCCGGCACCGATGGCCTGCCGCGCGCCCGCGCGCAGTTCGCCGCGACCGCCAACATGACGGATGTGCTGGCCGCGCTGCGCGTGCTGGCGGATTCCACCGACCCGGCGCGGGAGGAAGCCCTAGCGGCCTTCCACGCCCGCTGGCGCAACGACCCGCTGGTGCTGGACAAGTGGTTCACGCTGCAGGCCACCTCGTCCCGCGCCGATACGCTGGCGGTGGTGCAGGCCCTGGCGCTGCACCCGGATTTCGACCTGCGCAACCCCAACCGCGTGCGGGCACTGGTCGGCGCCTTCGCGGCGGGCAACCCGGTGCACTTCCACGCGGCCTCCGGTGAGGGCTACCGCTTCCTGGCGGAGATGGTGATCGCGCTGGACCCCGTGAACAGCCAAGTGGCGGCGCGCATGGTCTCTCCGCTCGGGGACTGGAAGCGGCAGTCGCCGGAACGCGCGGCGATGATGCGGGCGGAGCTGGAGCGCATCCTGGCCCGGCCGAATCTCAGCAAGGGCACTTTCGAGAAGGTGTCGAAGTCCCTGGCGGAGTGAGAGGTGTCGATGAAATACTTTTCATCCGCCACAAGATATCCCGCAGCGAAAGCAAAGCGAGACAGCCCTTACGCGAATGGCGCCTGCATGGCACTGAGAAATTCAGGCATGCATAGACCAGACACCAATCAATAAAATCCTTTCAAGAGAGCCCATGGCAATTAATATCGTGAAAACGCAAGCGATAGATAATTGGACGCCTTTAGAGGCAGAGCGTGAAGCTCAACGATTAGCCGATGCTGGGCAGTGGCAGGAACTAGCCGAATTTCTATCTCCGAATCTCGGCCCCAAAGCCCGCCCCAGAACTCTTCTGCTTGCGACGATAGCGGCAACAGAAACCCACACCCGGAAGCTTCTGGACGGTGTGATTGACCTAACGGTTGGGAGTGATCTGCCTCCTCACATCGTACTAGCTATTGCACGACGGCTGGCCATGGCCGGAGAGACCTCGGCGGCCTGGGGTGTTTTGCTAGCCGACAAGCAGCTAACGGCTTCGGAAAGCTCGATACCAGCCGTTATCGGAATCCTATCGCTCATCGTCCAATTTTCCAAAGACAGGAACTTGCGGCTCGGCGCCATTGCGCTCAAGCGACGTTTGTCTGGAGTGAAGACCCCAGTTCAGCCCGATCAGAAGATCACCTGGGGTGCCGAACATCCCCCGGCAGACTTGGCATGCCCTACCAACCCAGTGCTGCTATTTAATCAATCGGTGGCCGCGCCAGCCGTCGTTGCCGAACTTCAGGAAGTTCGGACTGCTTTCGAAAGTTCGTTAAGCAGGGAAGTGCCGCCCCAGATAGCCATCTACGACAATGTTCTGGTTAACCGGTATGGCCAGGTCTGGCGAGACGACGGCAGGGTTATTATATCTTCCAAACACCCAATTCCACCTGAAAGTCTAGCGGCTTCCAGATCGGCAGCTTCCGTAGAGCATGCAATGCTGGCCATGGAAGATGCTGGGTTTTATCACTGGCTTTGCGAATGGATGCCTTCTTTGTTCTGGTCTGTTTATCAGGGCAAAGACGGTCCAACCTTTCTCATGAGTGACAAGCCCGCAGGCTATCAGGCAGCATCTCTCGATCTGCTTACCACAGCCATTCCCAGACATGCTGCAGGGGATGCTATCCGGGTTAAGCGCCTCTATGTAGGCGACAGACGACCTCTGACCTACCGCTACCGCGAGGCTTACGCAGAAGGCTTCCGGCGCATCAACAAGGCTGCCTTGGATCAGGCGCCAACTCGCACGCCTGCCAACATCTACCTTTCTCGTCGTGATGCCAGCCGCAGGCCGATCAAGAACGAGTTGGATCTCATCGAGAGTTTGGAGCGCGTGAATTTTACTGCTGTGGAACTATCCCGCTTGACCATGGCTGAGCAGGTGGCGCTGTTCGCCAACGCTCAAAATATTATTGCACCACATGGTGCCGGGCTCTCCCATCTGCTGGCAAAGGAGCAACCAGCCAGAGTTTTAGAGATCTTCCCTATGAGCGCCGGCAGCATGTCACTACGATATAACTTTGCCCGAATCTCCCGCCTACGAGGACATACGCACGGACTGCATCTTGAGCGCATCAATCCCAGTACTAACGAGTGGGCGGTCAATGTAGATGCGGTAATACGTGAGGCAGGAAGGTTTTTTGCATAGTAGGCCAGCCCTCACCCCAGCAGCAGGCGCGGCAGGATGCTGACGATGCCCGGCACCAGCACCAGCAGCGCCACGAAGCCCAGCATGATCAGCAGATAGGGCAGCGTGACGCGGGCGATGCGGCTTAGCGGCTCCTTCGTTAGGCCCTGGATGACGAAGAGGTTGAAGCCGACAGGCGGCGTGATCTGCGCCATCTCCACGGCGATGACGAGGTAGATGCCGAACCACAGCTTGTCGAAGCCCGCCGCCGTCACCAGCGGCAGCACGATGGGCAGCGTCATGACGATCATCGAGAAGCCGTCGAGGAAGCAGCCCAGCACCAGGTAGAGCAGCGTCAGCACCAGGATCAGCATGAAGGGCGAGAGGCCCCAGCCCGTCACCACCTCCGCCACATAGCGCGGCACGCCCAGGAAGGCCGCGACATTGCCGAGGATGGAGGCCCCCAGCACGATCAGCCCGATCATGCCGCAGGTCTGCACCGCCCCCAGGCCCACGGCCTTCAGCGTCGGCCAGTTCAGCTCCCCCTGCATGCCGCTGACGATGATGGCGCCCAGCACGCCCACCGCCGCCGCTTCCGACGGCGTGGCGATGCCGGCATACATCGAGCCCAGCACGCAGAGAATCAGGAAGAGCGTCGGCCCCAGCTCCCGCAGCGCGGCGATGCGCTGCGCCCAAGTGATGCTGCGCCCCGCCCCGTCATCCGGCGGCAGCAGCTCCGGCCGCAGGGTGGAATGGATCATCACCCAGCCCATGAAGCAGCCCGCCAGCAGCAGCCCCGGCAGGAAGCCGGCGGTGAAGAGCCGCAGCACGGATTCATCGGCCAGCACGCCGTAGATGATCATGATGCTGGACGGCGGGATCAGGAACCCCAGCGTGCCCGCCCCCGCCAGGCTGCCGATGGCGATGCGCTTGTCGTAGCCGCGCTGCCGCAGCTCATCCAGGGCGATGCGCCCGACCACCTGCGTGGTGGCGGCGGAGGAGCCGGAGATGGCGGCGAAGATGGTGCAGCCGATGACATTCACATGCAGCAGCCGCCCCGGCAGCAGCGCCGCCCAGGGCGCAAGCCCGTTGAACAGCGAGCGGGAGAGCCGGGTGCGGAACAGGAACTCGCCCATCAGGATGAAGAGCGGCAGCGCCACCAGTTCCGGCGTGGTGAGGATGTTGAAGGTGTATTGGGAGAGCAGCCGCTCCACCGGGATGTTGCGGAAGGTCCAGAGCAGCACCAGCGATGTCGCGATCAGCGTAATGCCAATCCAGGCCCCCAGCGCCAGCGTGCCGAAGAGCGTGGCGAAGAGGACGCCAACAACCGCCGTCATTCCGCCACGCTCCCGGCCTTCAGGGATTCGTCCTCGGTTGGCAGGCCCAGCGCCAGCCGCAGCAGCCGCGCCAGGAACTGCAGCGCCAGCAGCGCTGCCCCCGTGGCCAGCAGCGCGTCGGGGATCCAGAGCGGCGTGAGGCTGCCGCTGGACATCTGCCCCAGCGTCCAGGCGCGGATGGTGAAGCGCGCCAGCGCCCAGGCCATGAAGCCCGTGACGCCGAGGCCGATCAGCGTCGAGATCACCTCCAGCGCCAGCAGCCCGCCGCCGCGCGCCTGGGAGAGCAGCAGCGTCACCCGCACATGCGATCCCGCCCGCAGCCCCGCCGCAGCACCGAACAGGAATACTCCGCCCATCAGATAGGCGCTGTATTCCCAGGCGAAGTTGAGCCCGCCGGCCATGGAGGGCGCCAGCTTGCCGAGGATGCCCAGGGCCACCTCCAGCAGGATCAACCCCAGCAATGTCACGAGGCAGAGCACCGCAATGATGCCGGCCAGAGCGCCGAGTGCGTCGAAGGCGCGCAGCACGGCCAGGGCGGGCGACATGCCCTGCGGCGGCGCGGCCGCGGTTCTCGTGGTCATGATCATGACCTTCCGACCTCGGCAAGATAGGCCTGGATAACCGGGCGGCTCGCCGGCACGCGCTTCATGAAATCCTCCTTCAGGGGTGCGGTGCGGCGGCGCATCTCGGCCAGCATCTCCGCCGGCGGGTCCATCAGCTGCATGCCGCTCTCCGCCAGCTTCCGGGCGCTGGCGATGTCGTCCTGGGCCGAGACGGTCCAGAACTCGGGCTGTATCCGTGCCGCGACCTCCTCCAGCGCCGCGCGGCTGGCGGCGGGAAGCGCGTTCCAGGTATCCAGGTTGATGCTGACGATCTCGCTGATGAAGGTGTGGTTGGTGCGGTAGGAAGCCTTCAGGAATTCCCAGAACCGCCCGTCGACACCGGAGGAGGCGGAGGTCGCCACGCCCTCGATCCGGCCGGAGGCCAGTGCCGGCACCACCTCGCCCCAGGGCATCATGGTGCCCGCGCCGCCGAGCAGGTTGCACATGTCGGCGGCCGTCTTATCCGTGGCGCGGATGCGGACGCCGCGCAGGCCATCCAGGGAAGCGAGCGGCGTCCGCAGGTGGATATACTGGGTCGGCCACGGCACCCGGTAGAGGAACTTCACGTTGTTCCTGGCCGCGACCTTCTCGTATTCCGGCCGCAGATGCCTGTGCAGCACCTTCAGCTCGTCGAAGGAGCCGACGAGGAAGGGGATGGTCTCCACTCCGAAGATCGGCTCCTCGCCGATCTGCTGGTTGCCCGGCACATCGGCCATCGGCACCAGCCCGTCGCGCAGCGCGGCGAGGAGCTCCGGCCCCTTGAAGCCGAGCGCGCCGCCGGAATGCACGTTGATCGTCAGCGCGTTGCCGGTGGCCTGCGCGACCGCGGCCGCGAAGCGCCGGGCGTTCTGGGTATGAAAGTTCCCTTCCGGCCAGACCGTCGCGAAGTCGAGGGCGGTGCCGGCGGCGGCCAGCCGGCGGGGCAGCCATGGCGTGGCCAGAAGGCCGGCGGCGGCGGGGAGAAGGCTACGGCGGGTTGCCATGCGGCGGGCACTCCTGCTTCAGGCCGTCACGACCGTCCGAGCTCGGCGAGATAGGCCGCGATCACCGGCTTCGCGGCCGGCGCGCGCTTCAGGAAATCCTCCTTGATGGGCGCGGTGCGCCGGCGCATCTCCGCCATCATCTCCGGCGAGGGGTCGATCACCTGCATCCCGCCCGCGATCAGCTTCTTCACGCTGCTGGTGTCGTCATCGGCCGCCACCTGCCAGAATTCCGGCTGCAGGCGCTTCGCCACCTCCTCGATCCTCGCGCGGTTGGCGGGGGAGATCTGACCCCAGCTGTCGAGGTTGATGCTGACGAGCTGGCTGGAGAAGGTGTGGTTGGTGCGGTAGGTCGCCTTCAGGAATTCCCAGAACCGCCCGTCGACGCCGGAGGTGGCGGACGTCGCCACGCCTTCGATACGGCCGGAGGCCAGCGCCGGCACCACCTCGCCCCAGGGCATCATGGTGCCCGCGCCGCCGAGCAGGTTGCACATATCGGCGGTTGTCTTGTCGGAGCTGCGGATCCGCACGCCGCGCAACTGGTCCACCGAGGAGATCGGCGTCTTCAGGTGGATGTACTGCGTCGGCCAGGGGACGATGTAGAGGAACTTCTGGTTGTTCTTGGCGGCGACCTTCTCGTATTCGGGCATGAGGTGCTTGTGCAGCGTCCTCAGCTCGTCGAAGGAGCCGACGAGGAAGGAGATGCTCTCCACCGCCATCATCGGCTCCTCGCCGATCTGCTGGTTGTTCAGGATATCCGCCATCGGCACCAGCCCGTCCCGCACGGCGGAGAGCTGCTCCGGCCCCTTGAAGCCGAGCGCACCGCCGGACTGCACATTGATGGTGACGGCATTCTCCGTGGCTTTCGCCACCTCGGCGGCGAAGCGCCTGGCATTGGCGGTATGGAAGTTGCCGTCCGGCCAGACGGTGGCGAGGTCCAGGCTCAGGCCGGCCGCCCGCGCGGGGCGGATCAGCCCCGGCGCGGCCAGCAGGGCCGTGGCGGCAGGAAGCAGGCTGCGGCGCGTGATCATTCGGCGGGGCTCCTTGGGATCGGGCTTCGAAAGTCAGCGATGGGGTCGCCATCCGGCATGACGGACCGGAGCGCCGCCGCCGCGATGGCGAGGCCCCTCCGGCAACACATCCGTTCCGCGACTGTCCCAAGAGGTGACGGCCATGGACAAGGTCAGAATTGCCCACCCGCCTGACGGAATCGTGAGCGGAGGGATGGAACTGCAAGCGACGCAGGCGGTGCTGCCGCCGATCTGGGCAGCGCAAGCGTCGCCTTGGGCAGGCTCGGCACGCATCCCCTCTTCTCCACCACAGCGGAACTGCTAGGCTCCTCCCAGAAGAGGGAGAGTTCTGATGTTGCGGAGAAATCTGGGTGCTGCCCTGTTGCTCGGCACAGCCTTGCTGGCCGGCCCCGCCCTGGCGCAGCAGCGCGACCTGACCATCGTCTCCTGGGGCGGCGCCTATCAGGATGCGCAGCGCGAGATCTTCTTCCGCCCCTTCCAGCAGAAGAGCGGCACGCGGCTGCTGGAGGAGACCTGGGACGGCGGCGTGGGCGTGCTGCGCGCCAAGATCCAGTCCGGCGCCAACAACTGGGACCTGGTGCAGGTCGAGAGCGAGGAGCTGCTGCTGGGCTGCGAGGAAGGGCTCTTCGAGAAGATGGACTTCTCGGCCCTTGGCGGCGCCGACAAGTTCATCGCCCCCGCCGTCAGCGAATGCGGCGTCGGCAATATCCTCTATTCCTTTGTGCTGGCCTACGACAAGGCGCGCATGCAGGAAGGGCCGCAGGGCTGGGCCGATTTCTTCGACACCAAGAAGTTCCCCGGCAAGCGCGGGCTGCGGCGCGGCCCGAAGACGACGCTGGAGATCGCGCTGCTGGCCGATGGCGTGGCGCCCGGCGATGTCTACAAGCTGCTGGGCACGCCGGAGGGTGTGGACCGCGCCTTCCGCAAGCTGGACAGCATCAAGTCCGACCTGGTGTGGTGGGAGCGTGGCAGCCAGCCGGCGCAATGGCTGGCCAGCGGCGAGGTGGTGATGACGGATGCTTATAATGGCCGCATCAGCGCCGCCAACCAGAATGACGGCCGCAACTTCGGCATCGCCTGGAAGAACAACCTCTTCACCCTGGATTCCTGGGTGATCATGAAGGGCAGCCCGAACAAGGCGCAGGCCGTGGCCTATCTGAACTACTGGTCGCAGCCCGATGTCGCCGCCAAGCTGCCGCCGATGATCCCCTATGGCACCACGGTGCGCGGCGCCGATGCGAAGCTGACTCCCGCCGTGCTGGCCGACCTGCCCACCACCCCGGCCAATGCCGAGGGCGCGCTGCAGATCAACGACCAGTTCTGGCTCGATAACCTCGATACGCTGAACCAGCGCTTCAACAACTGGGTGTCCCGCTGAAGTCCAAACTGAACGCGGCGCTGCTGATAGCGCCGCTGCTGATCTTCCTGCTGGCGGTCTTCGTGCTCCCCATCGGCACCTTCCTGGCCCGCGCGGTGCAGGAAACCGATGTGCCGCCGGTGCTGCCGCGCACGGTGGCGGCGTTGTCCTCCTGGGACGGCGCCGGGCTGCCGGGCGATGCCGCCTTCGCCGCCCTGGCCGATGACCTGCGCGAGGCGCGGCAACGGGACCAGGAAACAGGTTCCGGCGCCATCGGCCGCGCCAGCGCCCGCCTCAACAACGACTGGCCGGGCTTCCGGTCCCTGCTGCCCGCCACCGCCCGCCGCCTGGCCACGGCGCAGGGCGATGCGCGGCAGGCGGTGCTGGCCGCTTCCCCCGAATGGAACAGCCCGGCGCCCTGGGCCGCCATCCGCCGCGCCGGCGGGCCGGTCTCGGATTTCCACCTGCTGGCGGTGCTGGACCTGAAGCGGGATGCCGGTGGCCATATCGCCGCCGCGCCGCCGGACCAGTCCATCTTCCGCGCCGTGCTCTGGCGCACGCTCTGGATCTCGGTCAGCGCCACCGCCATCGCGCTGCTGATCGGCTATCCGCTGGCCTGGCTGATCGCCACCGCGCCGCCGCGCTGGGCACCTTGGCTGCTGGCTGGCGTGCTGCTGCCGTTCTGGACCAGCCTGATCGTCCGCACCGCCGCCTGGATGGTGCTGCTGCAGCGGGAAGGCGTGGTGAATGCCGCGCTGCAATCCCTGCGCCTGACGGAAGGGCCGCTGCCGCTGCTGTTCAACCGCGGCGCCGTGCTGCTGGCCATGGTGCATATCCTGCTGCCCTTCATGGTGCTGCCGATCTATGCCTCGCTGAAGTCGCTGGACTGGCGGCTGCCGCGCGCGGCGCTCTCCCTCGGCGCCTCGCCGGCCCGCACCTTCTTCCGCATCTCCCTGCCGCTGTCGCTGCCGGGCGTGGGGGCGGGCTGCCTGCTGGTCTTCATCCAGGCGCTGGGCTTCTACGTCACGCCGGCGCTGCTGGGGGGCGCCAACGACCAGATGCTGTCCTATTTCGTCGGCTTCTACGCCACCCGCACCGTCAACTGGTCCATGGCGGCCGCGCTCTCCTGCCTGCTGCTGGCGGCCGTCGCCATTGTGGTCGGCCTCTACGCCCGGCTGGTGGGCTTCGAGAAGACCCGCACGGCATGAGCACCTCCCGCATCGCCCTCTGGGCCTTCGGCATCCTGGCGCTGGTGTTCCTGCTGGCGCCGGTGGTGGTGATCCTGCCGCTGTCCTTCTCGGCCGGCTCCTTCCTCTCCTATCCGCTGCCGGGGCTGTCGCTGCGCTGGTACCAGGATTTCTTTTCCTCGGATTTCTGGCTGCCGGCGCTCTGGAACAGCCTGAAGCTCGGGGCGGCCACCGCCATCCTGGCCAGCATCCTGGGCACGCTGGCCGCCTTCGGCCTCTGGCGCGCGCGTTTCCCCGGCCGGCAGGCGGTGATGGCGGTGCTGATGGCGCCGATGGTGGTGCCCGCCATCGTCGTCGCCGTGCCGCTGCTGCTGTTCTTCGGGCCGCTGGGGCTGACCAACAGCTTCACCGGCCTGCTGCTGGCGCATACCGTGCTGGGGGCGCCCTTCGTGGTCACCACCGTGCTGGCGGCGCTGGCGCAGTTCGACCCGGTGCAGCTGCGCGCCGCCGCCGCCTGCGGCGCCAATCCGGCCCGGGCCTTCTGGCGCGTCTGCCTGCCGCAGATCACGCCCGGCGTCGCGGCCGGCGCGGTCTTCGCCTTCGCCATCAGCCTGGATGAGGTGGTGGTGGTGCTGTTTCTCGCCGGCCCCGGCCAGCGCACCCTGCCGCGCCAGATGTTCTCCGGCCTCAACGACTCCATCAGCCTCACCGTCATGGCGGCGGCGATGGTGATGGTGCTGCTGTCCTGCCTGCTGCTGCTGGCCGTGACGCTGCTGCGCCGCGGCCCCCAGCGTTAGGGGAGCCCTTTACCCCGGCGCCACATGACCCAGATGACATGTTCATCTGTCTGAAGGGAACGCGCCATGCCTGCTCACCTCCCCTCCACCTCGCTTGGCCGGCGCGGCGCGCTGGCCGGCGGGGCCCTGCTGCTGGCGGGCGGGCTTTTCGCCGCGCCGCGCCGCGCCTGGGCCCAGGCCGCCCCGGCGGATGGCCCGCATGTGCTGCCGCCCCTGCCCTATGCCGCCAATGCCAATGAGCCGCATATCGACGCCGCCACCATGGAGCTGCACCACGACAAGCACCATGTGGCCTATGTCGCCAACCTCAACGCCGCGCTGAAGGACCACGGCCGCCTCGCCGCCCTGCCGCTGGAGGAGCTGCTGGCCAACCTCTCCGAAGCCCCGGAAAGCGTCCGCACCACCCTCCGCAACAATGCCGGCGGCCATGCCAACCATGCCATGTTCTGGCAGATCATGGGCGGCAAGGGCGAGGCGCCCACGGGCGAGCTGGCGGAGGCCATCACCCGCGACCTCGGCGGCTTCGACAAGATGAAGGCGGATTTCAACGGCGCCGGCGCGCGCGTCTTCGGTTCCGGCTGGGTCTTCGTGACGGTGGACCGCGAAGGGCGGTTGAACCTGACCACCCGCCCCAACCAGGAGACGCCGCTGATGGATGGCATCAAGGTGCTCTTCGGCAATGACGTGTGGGAACACGCCTATTACCTGAAGTACCAGAACCGCCGGCCGGAATACCTGGCGGCCTGGTGGAACGTGGTGGACTGGTCGAAGGTGAACGAGCGCTATGCCGCCGCCAAGGCGGGAACACTGCGGATCTGATCGCAGCGGAGGGCGCGCCTCGAGGCCTGCAACAGCCCAGGCGCCCCTCCGGCCTCAGCTTTCCGCCAGCGCCGCCCGGGCATCGAAGTCGGCATGGCGTTCCGCCCAGTCGCGCAAGGCCTGCTCCAGCGCCGCGTCCACCGGGCCGGTCACCAGGCGCAGCGTCACGTATTCATCGCCGGCATGCTTGCCTGCCCGCGCGGCGACGCCCTTGCCGCGCAGCCGCAGCCGGGTGCCGGTATCGGAATGCTTCGGCACCGTCACGCTGACATGGCCGGTCGGCGTGGGCACGGTGATCTTGCCGCCCAGCACCGCCTCCGCCAGCGTCACCGGCACCTCGACATGGATGTTGTCGCCCTCGCGCCGGAACAGCGGGTGCGGCGTCACGGAAATCTCGATCAGCGCGTCGCCGGCGGGGCCGCCCTGGATGCCGGGGCCGCCCTGGCCCCGCAGCCGCATGGTCTGGCCATCCTCGATGCCGGCGGGCACCTTGACCTCCAGGCTGCGGCCATCCGGCAGCGTCAGCCGCCGCGTGGCGCCGCGGATGCTGTCCAGGAAGTCGATGCTCAGGCGGTATTGCTGATCCTGGCCGCGCATGCGGCGGCTTTCCCCGCCAGCCCGGCTGCGGCCAAACAGCTCCGAAAAGATGTCCGAGAAATCCTCGCCCCCACCAAAGCCCGCCGTGCCGCCGAAGCCCGTGCCGCCCGCCGTGCCGGAAGAGCGCCCGCCGCCGAAGCCGAAGGGCGCCCTTTCCTGCCCGTCGGCATCGATTTCGCCGCGGTCGAAGCGCGCGCGCTTCTCGGGGTCGGACAAGATCGCGTGTGCCGCCGAGGCTTCCTTGAAGCGTTCCTCGGCCTGCTTATTGTCCGGATTCATGTCGGGGTGATGGCGTTTGGCCAGCTTGCGATACGCACTGCGGATTTCAGCCTCACTGGCCCCGCGCGCCACACCCAGCACCTCGTAGGGATCCCTCGCCATCTGTTCTTGCCACTCCTTGCCCAAGGCCACGCCGGGTTGCCCTGGCCTCTCGGTCACGCATCAGGTGGGCGCGGCAGGCGTAATGTTTCAAGATGGCGACTGCATGTCAGGTCGTTAATTTTAAAATTTACATGAACATGATCAAATCATTCATTCACTGTACAGTAATCCGTCTGCATCGGGACCGCCTTCACAGTGCTGGACCTCCACGATACAGTCCCCGCTTCAGCAATCAGAGAGATCATGATGCCGCCCAAGGTCATGAATGTCATCGTGCAGGCTGGCGGCAAGGGTACCCGTCTCGAACAATACAGCTGGAACAAGCCGAAATGCCTTGTTCCGGTGGACGGCAAGCCGCTTATCTACCACACCTTCGATGCCTTCCCCGATGCCCGCTTCCTGATCATCTCCGATTACAAGAAGGATATCGTCACCCGCTTCCTGGAGGTCTTCCGGCCGGAGGTGGATTTCGAGATCGTGCAGGTGGATGGCACCACCGGCAATGTCGCCGGCATCCCCGAGGCCGTTTCCAGGATTCCGCCGGAGGAACCGGTGACGGTGGTCTGGTGCGACCTGAAATTCGATGAGCCGCCGGCCATCGCCGCCACGGACAGCGTGGTGGTGGGCACCACCCAGTCCTTCACCTGCCGCTGGTCCGTGCAGCCGGGCGGCAGATTGGTGGAGAAGCGTTCCGATACCACGGGCATCATCGGCCTCTTCGCCTTTCCGCGCGCCGGCATGCTGCGGGAGATGCCACGCGCCGGCGAATTCGTGGACTGGCTCTCGCGCTCCGGCCTGCCGACCAGCACCGCCGAGTTCAACGCGGTGAAGGAGATCGGCACGGTGGATGCGCTGCTGGACCAATGGTCCGCCGCCGGCCATGCCCGCTTCTTCAACAGCGTGGAGATCGGGCCGGAACATGTGGTGAAGCGCGCCAAGCTGCCGGAGTTCCAGTCCCTGCTGGAAGGCGAGGCCGCCTGGTACCGCCATGCGGCGGAACTGGGCTTCACCAACATGCCCCGGCTGATCAGCGAGAATCCGCTGACCATCAGCCGCATCCAGGGCCGCCACCCCTTCGAATTCGCCGAAAGCATGCGCGGGCGCGAGGCGGCGCTGCAGCGGATCATGGAACGCCTGGCCGGGCTGCATGCGCTGGAATCCGGCCCCACCAGCGATGCCGTCTGCCAGGAGGTCTATGCCGACAAGACCCTGGCGCGGCTGGCCAATATCCGCCGCCTGCTGCCGGAGCTGGAGGAGGTCGAGAGCTTCCGCGTCAATGGCACGCCGGTGCGCAACATCCTGCACCCGTCGCACGAGGACTGGTTCCGCGACAGCGTGCGCGCGGTGATGCCCAACCGCTTCAACTTCATCCATGGCGACCCGACCTTCTCCAACATGCTGCTGGACGGTGCGGGTGAGCCCTGGTTCATCGACCCGCGCGGCAAGTTCGGCTCGTCCTGGTTCCTGGGCGATGCCAATTACGACTGGGCGAAGCTCTATTACTCGGTGGCCGGCGAATACGACAATTTCAACCGCCGCCAGTTCGTGCTGGAGATGCAGGAGCGCAACATCACCATCCAGATCCGCCCCGGCGGCTGGGCGCATCTGAAAGGGGCCTTCAAGGAGTTCCGCCCCAACGATATCCGCAAGATCCGTGGCATCCACGGGCTGATCTGGCTCTCGCTCAGCGGATATGTCAGCGACGACTACGACAGCATCCTCGCCTCCTTCTTCATGGGGCTGCTGACACTCGAAGAAGCCCTGGGATAAAGGCGGGTTCCGCATGAACCTGGAGACGGAACTGCTGCGGCAAGCGGCCGAGATGGCCGGCGAGCGCGACGACTGGGACACCGCAGCCCGCTTCTTCCGTGAACTGGCCGAAAGCCAGCCGCAGGACCCCTCGGCCCTTCTGCAACTGGCCCATGCCCTGGCCGAGGCCGGGCGGCCCGACGCCGCGGAGCAGCCGCTGCTCCAGGCCCTGGCCCTGGCGCCGGCGGACCCCGCGGTGCTGCATGCCTTCGGGCGCCACAGCCTCGATGCCGGCCGCCCGGCCGAGGCCCTGGCCTTCTTCCGCGCCGCCCTGTCGCAGGCGCCGGAAGACGAGGCGGCGGCGCAGCGGGTGGAGCGGCTGGAAGCCACGCTGCCCTTGCTGACGCCGGAACTCGCCGGCCGCCTGGTGCGGGCCCGCCTTGCCCTGGCGCGCGGCGAGGCGGAGGCCGCCGGGGACTCTGCCGGCCTCCTGGCCGAGCAGCCCTGGCTGGCCTCTTCGCGCCCCGCCATGCCGCGGGTGGCGCCACCGCCGGAACCGAAGCCCGAGCCCCGGCCCGAACCCGACCAGTCCCTGGCGCAGGCGCTGGAAGCGGCGGGCCGGCCCTGGGTCGCGCCGCTGGATGCCGCCGGGCTGCCACAGCCCGCCCCCGCCCTGCGGGGCACGGAGCCGCTGGTGCCGCCGCCGCTGCTGCAGGCCTATTTGGGCGGGCAGTGGGAGGCCGCCGCCGCCGCGCTGCCAGACACCCTGCCGGACCGCCCGGCGGCCGAGGCGCTGCTGCGGCGCGAGGCCCGGCTGCGCGACCTGGCCCGCGCCGGCCATGACGCCACCGCCGAGGCGGCGGCCCTGCTGCCCGAACTGATCCAGCCGCAATCCGATGTGGCGGAGGCGGCCTCCCGCGCCAGCAGCCACGGCTATTTCGCCATGGAAGCCGCCTGGTTCCGCTTCCTGCTGCGCCGCCAGGTCCAGGCCGGCCACCCGCTGCCGCAGGCTTCCGCCCTGCCGCTGTCCCTGCTCTGGCTGGAGCCCGACCTGATCCTTGCCCTGGCCGGGCAACATGATGCCGCCACGCTGCTGTGCCAGCCGCTGACCCTGGAGGATGGCGGGCTCTTCTACCGCCTGGCCGACCTTTGCATCCGGCGCAACGCGCCAGCGATCGGCCTGCCGCTGGCGCGGATGGGCCAGGACTACTTCCACCGCCGCGGCCATGCCTTCAAAAGCCTGGAGCTGAGCCTCAAGGCCGGCGCCCTCGAGGAAATGGCCGGCGACCATGCCGCGGCGCTGGAAAGCTATGGCCGCGTCATGGACGAGGCGGAGGACAAGGGGCTGCTGCTCGCCGGGCTGCAGCGCGCCCTGTCCCTGATCCCGGAGCAACAGGGGCTGGAGGGGGCGGAGATGGCGCCCCTGCTGCGCCGCCTGGCGGCGCGTGGGCCGCAGGTGCTGGCGGAGAGCCTCGCGCTGCTGCTGCAACGCGCATCCGGCCTGGGCGACCAGTTGCAGCGGCGCGGCATGCAGGCGCTGACGGTGGCGCTGAACGGCTGCGGCGCGCCGGGCATCACCATCCCCGCCGTGGCGCTGGGCGCGCCGACGCTGGTGGGGCACCTGCTGCGCCATGGCGGCGCGGCCCTGCCGCGGGAGCAGGCGCCCGGCCCGGCGGTGGACCAGCTCGCCGCCTTCGCTTCCGGCTTCACCCATATCGCCGCCACCGGCGCGCATCTGGCGGAACTGCTGCGCGCCGGGGACCAGGACGGCATCGCCGCCATCGGCGCCTTCGTCACCCGCCGCTATGGCCAGCCCTTCCTGCGGCCGGAGCGGCCCGGCATCGTCACCGTGCTGAGCACCGGCAATGTCGGCGACACGCTGCTCTACCTGGCTGGCTTCGCGGCCTTCACCCGCGCCTCCGGCCAGCCGGTGCATGTGCTGCACCGGGCCAGCCGCACCGCCCTGACCGAGTTCTTCGGCGCCGTGCCCGGCCTGAGCTTCGAGCCCATCCCGAATGACATGGCCGTGCCGGCGCCACTGGCGCTGAACCGCCTGGCGCCCGGCAACGTGTCCCTCTTCTACGAGAATCCCTGGTTCCGCGGCCAGGAACTGCCCCGGCTGGCCGACCGGTCCCTGGCCAGCAACTTCCTGTGGGAGAAGCTGGTGGCGGTGATGCTCTCCGGCGCCGCGCTGCTGCCGGAGCGCTTCGTGCCGGAGCGCCCGCCCATCGCCCCGCCGCCATCCTGGAACGAGGCCGCCCGCCGGCGCTTCGCGGAACTGGGGCTGAAGCGGGGGCGCACGGTCTTCCTGTCGCCGCTCGCCAATACGCTCTTCTCCCTCACCTCCAGCCGCTTCAACCATTTCCGCGACATGTGGCGGGAAGCCATTACGCTGTTCCGGGAGGCGGGCTTCACGGTGGCCATGAACGCCACCAACAACAACGCCACCGAAAGCCTCTTCGGCGAAGCGGGCGTGCCGGAACTGGACCTGGACCTGCGGGAACTGCCGGGCTTCGTGGCGGAATGCGGCTATTTCGCCGGCGTCCGCTCCGGCCTCTGCGACCTGCTGGCGCTCTGCGCGCCGGACGGCGTGCAGTCGCGCACCGTCTATATGCGCGGGGCCGAGCATTGCATCGGCCTGGCGGATTTCGGCATGGCGGAGGTGGTGGCCGATTTCGCGGCGCATTCGCCGCGCGCCCTGGCCGAGGCGCTTTTCGCCGATTGGCTGGCCGCGCGCCCCTGAAGGGGAGCGCGCGGCCGCTGCCGGTCAGACCACCGTCAGCTTCACATCGACATTGTTGCGGGTGGCATTGGAATAGGGGCAGACCTGGTGCGCCTTCTGCACCAGCGTCTCGGCCTGCGCCTTGTCGACGCCGGGCAGCGAGATCTCCAGCGCGGCGGTGATGCCGAAGCCGCCTTCCGAGCGCGGGCCGATGCCCACGGTGGCGGTGACGGTGGCATCGTTCGGCACGCGCGGCAGGCTCTTGTCCTGCCCGGCCACGGCCTTCATGGCGCCCAGGAAGCAGGCGGAATAGCCGGCGGCAAAGAGCTGCTCCGGGTTGTTGCCGTCGCCGCTGCCGCCCATTTCCTTCGGCGGCGCCATCTTCACGTCCAGCGAGCCGTCCTTGGTGGTGGCGCGGCCGTCGCGGCCGCCGGTCGCGGTGGCGGAGGTGGTGTATTTCACATCAACGGACATCGGTTTCTCTCCTGCAGGACGGCCAAGACGCCGCTCTTGTCCCGGTATGTCGGTGGCCAGCGGCGCCACACAAGGGGAAGCAACGCCGCAGGATGGGGGAGGATGCGCTCAGACCCGGTCCAACGGACGGTGCGGCGGGGGCGGCAGCTCGGCCCGCAGCGCATCGCCCGGGCGCAGGGTGCCGCCCCGCAGCACCACCGCCATGATGCCGGCGAGGCGCAACAACCGCCCTTCCGCATCCCGCCCCAGCAGGGCGCGCATCAATCCGGGGCGGAAGGCATCCAGCTGGGTGCAGGGGTTACGCAGGCCGGTCACCCGCAGCACCGCTTCATCGCCCAGATGGAGCAGCGTGTCCTGCGGCAGCGCCAGCAGGTCGAGGCCCGCGGTGGTGACATTCTCGCCGATATCGCCCGGCGCCAGCACGAAGCCGCGATGCGCCAGTTCCGCCAGCATCTCGGCGTGGAACAGATGCACCTGGCGCAGGTTGGGCTGGGTCGGGTCCGCCGCCACGCGGGAGCGGTGCTTCACCTGCGCCCCGGCATGGGCATCGCCTTCCACGCCCAGGCCGGCCAGCAGGGTGATGCTGCCGCAGGTTGGCTTGCTGAAGCCATGCACCGGGCTGCGCCCGACCGAGACAATCCTGCCTTGCATGCCCTGCCCCTTCCGGCTGCCAGCCGCTGGATGCCAGCCCCGGCCGGCGGCGGAAAGCCGCTTTCAACGCCGCGCCGGCCTTTCCCCGCCCGGCAGGCCGCCGGGCGCGGACAGGACGCGGCACTTATCCGGCCAGGCTGGCCGGGCCGCCGCTCTCGCCCGCCGGCGCCGGCAGCGCCGCATCCTCCAGCTCCACCGATTCGATGCGCCCGCCACGGCGGACGATCTTGTCGGTGCTGATCTCGATCTGGCGGATATCGTCCTGCGCCTGGTCGAAATGCCGCTTCAGCCCGCCGACGCGGGCATTGAGGCGGGAGACATCCTCCACCAGCCGCCCCACTTCCTCCTGGATGCGGCCGGCCTGGGCACGCATCCGCACATCCTGCATCAGCGCCCGCATCGCGCTCAGCATGGCCCAGAGCGTGGTGGGGGAAGCGACATAGACCCGCCGTCGCTGCGCCTCGTCCACCACGGCGGCGAAGCCGGTATGGAGTTCCGCGAAAACGGCCTCGGACGGCACGAAGAGAATGGCGGCCTCCGCCGTCTCCCCCGCGATCAGGTATTTCTTCGAGATGTCGTCCACATGCCTGCGCATATCGGCCGAGAACTGCCGCGCGGCGGCGGTGCGGGCGCCGACATCCTCGCCCGCGTCGCGCAGCGCCTGCCAGGCTTCCAGCGGGAACTTGCTGTCCACCACCACCGGCCCCGGCGGATGCGGCAGGCGAATCAGGCAATCGCAGCGCGTGCCGTTGGACAGCACATGCTGCCAGGAGAAGCCCTCCGGCGGCAGCCGGTCCTCGATCAACTGCCGCAGCTGCATCTCGCCAAAGGCGCCGCGCGACTGCTTGTTGCCCAGGATGGAGGCCAGCGTGCCGACCTGCGTCCCCAGCGCCTCCATGTTCTGCCGGGCGGCATCGATCACCGCCAGCCGCTCATGGATCTGCCCCGCCGTTTCCTGCGCCCGCTGCGCCTGCTCCGCCAGGGTGCGGGACAGCTTCTCCCCCTGCCCTGCCAGGGCGGCATCCAGCCGCTGGTTCTGCGCGGCGATGGCGCCGTTCAGCGATTCGGCCACCTGGGCCAGCCGGTCGGCGCTCGCCAGCCGGTCCTCGGCCATGCGGCGGTTCTGGGCGGCCAGGGCCTCGTCCATCCGCCGGGCGCCGGACTCCAGCCGCTCAGCCAGGGCCCGGTCCTGCTGCGCCAGCCGGTCCAGCGTCGAACCCGCGAGCCGCTCCTGCGTCGCCGCCACCGCCTCCAGCTTGCCCGCCAGCAGGGCAAAGGCCTCGGTCGGGTCGGCACCCGCCGGGCGGCGCAGGGCCGCCACCGCCAGCAGCAGCACCAGCACCCCCAAGGCCGCCACGGCGACCAACAGCATGGTCTCAGACATCGTTCACCCTGCGTTCCATGAGGCAGCATTCCCGCGTGGCCGTGGCGGGTGCAAGAGGCGAAAGGGAAAGGCCGAGGGAATGAATTCCCCCGGACCCCCATCTTTCTTCTTCGAGTCTGGGTCCAAGGCCTGAAGGCTGGGGAAACCTGATCGGAAAGAGCCGGAGCAAGGGCCCGGCATTCCGGCCGTCATGCTTCCTGCTCGGTTTGTAGCCTTGGCTGGACATCCGAGACAAAACTACAAACCATTGTTTTTCCAAGTTTATTCTTGCGCGCAGGAGTGCCCGCGACTACACGGCGGCGATCGGGGAGTAGCTACCGCCCACCGGGCGGAACCGGGTCAACATACTCGTGCTGATGGGCACGTGGTCCGGTCAAGCCGCATTGCGGCCCAGCAAGACCGAGATGGACCGTGGGGCCTGGGCATTCCGCAGATCCGTCTCCGTTTCGCCCGCTGGAGCCGGTGCAATGACCCCCATTGCCATCATGATCCTTGCTGTCAGCATGTCCGTGGACGCCTTCGCGGCCTCCATCGGGCGTGGCGCCGCGGCCGAGCGGACCCATTGGGGCGATGCCATGCGGGCGGGCGCCGTGTTCGGCGTGATCGAGGCCAGCACGCCCGTCATCGGCTGGGGGGCTGGCACAATGGCGGCGGGCTTCGTCACCGCCGTGGACCATTGGATCGCCTTTGTGCTGCTGGGCCTGGTCGGCGGCCGCATGCTGCTGGAGGCGATGCGGCGCCAGGAGGACGAGGCACCGTCCGGCCGCTCGTTCTGGGTGCTGGTGGCGACGGCGGTGGGCACCAGCCTGGACGCCATGGCGGTGGGCGTCTCACTGGCCTTCCTGGAGATCAATATCTGGGTCATCGCGGCCGCGATCGGCTTCGCGACCTTCTGCATGGCCACAGGCGGAATGCTGGCGGGGCGCCTGCTGGGCAGGCGCTTCGGCCGCTGGGCCGAGGGCCTGGGCGGCGCGGCGCTGATCCTGCTGGGTTCCAGCATCCTGTACGAACACCTGCTGGCCTGAGCGCCGGCATCCGCTCGGGCGATCAGCCTGTTCGATACGGGCCAAGCTCCGCCCGGCACCGGGAACCGGGCATAAAAAAACGGGTGCCGCCGCAGGCGCACCCGTGAACCCGAAGAAGAAAGAAGGGGGCCTGGGGGAATTCATTCCCCCAGACTTTCCCCGGCTTTCAGTGCCGGAAGTGGCGCATCCCCGTCAGCACCATGGCCAGCCCGGCCTCGTCGGCCGCCGCGATCACCTCGTTGTCGCGGATGGAGCCACCCGGCTGGATCACCGCCGTGGCGCCCGCCGCCGCCGCCGCCTGCAAACCGTCGGCGAAGGGGAAGAAGGCGTCGGAGGCCACCACCGAGCCGTGCGCCAGTGGCGCCGCGAGGCCGGCGGCCTTGGCGGCCTCGGCGCTCTTCCAGGCGGCGATGCGGGCGCTGTCCACCCGGCTCATCTGCCCGGCGCCGATGCCCACCGTGGCACCGCCCTTGGCATAGACGATGGCGTTGGACTTCACGTGCTTGCAGACGCGGAAGGCGAAGAGCAGGTCGGCCATCTCCTGCTCGGTCGGCGCGCGCTTGGTCACCACCTTCAGGCTTTCCCGGCTGACGCGGCCGGCATCGCGGGACTGCGCCAGGAAGCCGCCGGAGACGGAGCGGATGATGCGCCCCGGTGCCGCCGCGTCCGGCAGGCCGCCGGTCAGCAGCAGGCGCAGGTTCTTCTTGCGGGCGAAGATCGCCTTGGCTTCCTCATCCGCATCCGGGGCCACCACGACCTCGGTGAAGATGGCGGAGATCTTCTCGGCGGCGGCGGCGTCCAGCTGGCGGTTGGCGGCGATGATGCCGCCGAAGGCCGAGACCGGGTCGCAGCGCAGCGCCAAGTCCCAGGCGGCGGCCATGCTCTCCGCGCTGGCCACGCCGCAAGGGTTGGCGTGCTTGACGATGACGATGGAGGGCGCGTCGAACTCGGCGACGCATTCGAAGGCGGCGTCGGTGTCGTTCAGGTTGTTGAAGGAGAGTTCCTTGCCCTGCACCTGGGTGGCGGTCGCGATGCCGGGGCGGTTGCTGCCGTCGGTGTAGAAGGCAGCCTGCTGGTGCGGGTTCTCGCCGTAGCGGAGCGTCTGCTTCAGGATGCCGGCGACGGCTAGGCTGGGCGGGAAGTCCTGCTCCAGCTTCTGCGCGAACCAAGTGGAGATGGCGGTGTCATAGGCCGCCGTGCGGGCGAAGGCGGCGGCGGCCAGCTTCTTGCGGGTGACCAGCGACGTGCCGCCGGTCTGCTCGATCTCGGCCTGCAGCTCGGCCATCTGGCCGGGGTGGGTCACCACGGCCACGTCGGCGTGGTTCTTGGCCGCCGCGCGGGTCAGGGCGGGGCCGCCGATGTCGATCTCCTCCACCGTCTCCTCGTAGGAGGCGCCCTTCGCCACCGTGGCCTCGAAGGGGTAGAGGTTGGAGACGAGCAGGTCGATCGGCGCGATCCTGTGCTCCTCCATCTGCGAGACGTGCTTCGGGTCGTCGCGCCGGCCCAGCAGGCCGCCATGGATCTGCGGCACCAGGGTCTTCACCCGGCCATCCAGGATCTCGGGGAAGCCGGTGTGGTCGGAAACCTCGACCACCGCGATGCCGGAGTCGCGCAGCAGGCGCGCGGTGCCGCCGGTGGAGAGGATCTCCACCCCCTTGCCTGTCAGGACGCGGGCGAAGTCGACCAGGCCGGTCTTGTCATGCACCGAGATAAGGGCGCGGCGGATGGGTACCAGGTCGGTCATGCGGCAAACCTTTCGGGCCGGGTGGCGCGTTCCGCGCCGGGATAGACCGTTGCGCCGCCCGGCTCAACCGAGGGCGGCGCAGGTCTGCCCCGCCAGGGCGGCGGCGGGCTATCCCTCGAAGGCGAAAGGCAGGGCCCGGCCGGCGGCGGCGGCGCGGACGCTGCCATGGCTTTCGCCCTCGAATTCCTGCACCGCGATGGCGCCGAAGCGCCCGGCCACGGCATCCAGCCGCGCCGCCATCTGCCGGGCATTGTCGGCCATCACGCGGCGGCTGCCGCCCGGGCCGCCAGGGCCACCCGCATTGACGCGGGCGCGCCCTTCCAGCTCCCCGAAGGTGATCAGCAGCCGGGGCGGCGGGTCCGGCAGGCTGGGACGGGCTATGAAGGCCTCCGCCTCCCGCAGCAGTGGCGCGCCGCCGCGCCAGATGGAGGGGCTGGCCGCCACCCAGGTCGAAAAAGTCTCCGGCCGGATAAAGAGCGCGTGCAGCACGAAGAGCCCGCCATAGGAATGGCCGAACAGCGCCTGCCGCGCCGGGTCGATGCGGAAGGCTTCCTCCACCACCGGCTTCAGCTCGTCCTGGATCACCGCCAGCAGGGCATCGGCGCCGCCATTGCGGCTGCGGGCCTCGGGCGCGGGGGTGGTGTATTCGAAGTCGCGCCGCTCCGGCTCCGAATCGTCCAGCGGGAAGTCAATGGCGACGATCACCCCCTGGTGCTCGTCGGCCAGCAGGCGGCAGGCGCCGGTCAGCAGCGGGAACATGGCATTGCCGTCAAGGGCATAGAGCACAGGCCAACCCTGTTCCGGCACCTCCCCCGGTGGCCAGGAGACCAGCACGCGGTAGCGGCGGCCATTGCGGGCGGTGAAGTCCCAGACCTCGGCGCGGGCCGGGACATAGGGCGCGCGGCCGGCGCCCCCCGCCCGCGCCGCGCCAGCCAATGCCAGTGCTGGAAGACCCCCCAGCAGGATCCGGCGCCGCAGCCTCATGCCTCGCTCCTTTCCGCTCACTGTTCCGCCGCCAGCCAGGCCTCGCCCACGCGGTCGGCGCCCGAGGGCAGCGGCGCGCGGGGGTCGGCCATCCAGGCCAGCAGGTCGGCGGCCACCGTGCCGCGCACCTTGTCGCGCAGCAGCAGGTGGAAGCCCTCGGGATAACGCGCCAGGCGGGGCCCGGGCGGCATGCGGCGCAGCGCCGCCCGCGTCACGCCGGGCGGCACCACCGCGTCCTTGGCCCCTTGCAGGATCAGCACCGGCACGGCGCAGCAGCGCGGCAGGGCCTGGGTGGCACGGTCCATGGCATCCAGCAGGCCCCAGGCGGCATCGATGCGGGTGATCTTGATCACCAGAGGGTCGCGCCCGTTACGGCGCAGCGCGTCCAGGTTGTCGCTGGCCGAGATGCCGCCGGCGGCGGCGGGGAAGCCCAGCGCCGGCACGCTGTGCGCCAGGGCCCAGAAGACCCCCACACCCACCGGCCCCACCGCGCCGCGCGACCAGAAGGCGGGGGCCAGCAGCACCAGCCCGTCGATCGGCGGCGGTGCCTCCCCCGTCTCGGCCAGCAGGGCGACGGCGGCGCCCATGCTTTCGCCCAGCAGGAACAGCGGCACATCCGGGTTGCGCGCCTTGAGATAGGCGGCGGCGGCGGCGGCATCGCGCGCCATGGTCTCGGTACCGGGCCAGTAGCCGCGGGAGGGCGCCTGGCCGAAGCCGCGCTGGTCGTAGGTATGCACCTCCACCCCCGCCGCCGTCAGTTGCCCGAGGCTGTCGAGCAGGAAATTGCCGCCATGCTCGTTGAAGCCGTGCAGGGCCAGCAGCAGGGCGCGGGGCGGGCCGCCTTCCGCGCGCCAGACCCGGTGGGGCAGCAGCGCGCCATCCGGTGCCGGGATCGGCTCGGCCAGCGGGGCGACAGGAACGGGGGCCTCGCCGCGCGGCACCTCGGCGACAGCCTTGGCGTCCAGGCCATAGCCCAGCGCGGCATCGCCCAATGGCACGACCTGCGGCGCGCAGCCGGCCAATGCCAGCGCGGCGGCCAGCAGCCAGAACAGCCCGGAAGCCCGTATGCGGTGCGGCATGGCGAGTGAAATAGCGGTTCCGTGGGGCAGCGGTAAATGCGGCGCCCGGCACGAAAAGCCTTGCCATTTCATGACAGGAACTTCATGTTCGCTGTGATCCGGGCCCCTCTGGCGACCGGGCGGTGCTCCATGCCGAGCCCGTCCTCGTGATGTCGGATCGACTTCTCGCGCAACCGGGCCCGGCGCGCTTCCACCTCACGGACGAGTTGCGTTCGCGTGGCCGGGCCCCTTTCTGGAGGAGCCTTTCGGCATGGAAGCCTCACCTGTCTTCTGGGTCGCGTTCAACGCGGCCGTCCTGGGCCTGCTGCTGCTCGACCTTGGCGTCTTCGCCAAGAAGAGCCCCAATGGCGAACCCGCGCCGGTGCCCGTCCGCACCGCGCTGATCAAGTCCGCCGCCTATATCGCGCTGGCCGGCGCCTTCTTTGTCTGGCTGCGCATGACCTATGGCGACACGCCGGAGGAACGGGCGACCAAGAGCCTGGAATTCCTCACCGGCTACGTCATCGAATGGTCGCTCTCAGTCGACAACATCTTCGTCTTCGTGCTGCTCTTCGCCAAATTCGGCGTGCCGGCAGCCTACCAGCACCGCGTGCTCTTCTGGGGCATCCTGGGCGCGCTGGTGATGCGTGGCGTGATGATCCTGGTCGGCACCGCCCTGCTGCGGGAATTCGACTGGCTGATGGTGGTCTTCGGCCTGTTCCTGGTGTGGTCCGGCTACAAGATGCTGCGCTCCGCCGATGAGGAGGAAGACCCGACCGGCAGCCCCATCCTGGCCTGGCTGCGCCGCCACCTGCCGGTGACGGACAGCTACCGCGGCAATGCCTTCACGGTGCGCGAAGCCGGCAAGCTGATGGTCACGCCGCTGCTGCTGGTGCTGGTGCTGATCGAGCTGACGGACCTCTTCTTCGCGCTGGACAGCATCCCGGCCATCTTCGCCGTCTCCACCGACCCCTTCATCGTCTACACGGCCAATGTCTTCGCCATCCTGGGCCTGCGGGCGATGTACTTCGCCCTCGCCGGCGTCATCCACCGCTTCAAGTACCTGAAGCACGGCCTCTCGATCGTGCTGATGATCGTGGGCGTGAAGATGCTGGCCAACTGGTACGCGGGCGGCAAAGCAATCCCGGTGGAATACGCCCTGATGGTCACGGGCGGCATCATTGCCGGTTCCATCGCGCTTTCGCTCTGGAAGACGCGCGGGCAGCCGGTGGTGGACGAGCACCCGAAGGTGATCGAACAGGAGCAGTGACAGCACTGGGGGGAATGAATTCCCCCCAGGCCCCCCTTCTTTTGTTTTGCCTGTTTTCGGGTGGGCCTGCGGCCGCACCCCGGAATGGATACGGGGGTTGATGACCTCCGGCGACTGCGCGGGCCGCCCGAGTGGCCCCTGTTTCCGGCGCCATCTGCGCCGTTCAGCTCCAGCTCGAAGAAGAAAGATGGGGGTCCGGGGGAATTCCTTCCCCCGGCCTTCCTTTTCCCACCGCCCTTTGCCCCGCGCGCCCGTTCGCCTTATGGTCCGGCCCACCCCTGCCGCATGATCCGGAACCCAGGCCGATGCGTGACGAGAAACTGACCGGCTACACCCCCAAGGCCACTCCCGGCGTGACGCCGGAGGAGACCATCACCGTGCACAGCCGCGTGGTCCCCTGCGACAATGGCGGTGGCGCACTGGGTCATCCCCTGGTCTATCTGCGCATCGAGGACCGGCAGGTGACCTGCCCCTATTGCTCCCGCACCTATGTGCTGGCCGAGGGTGCCGGGGACGATGGCCATCACTAAGGGGGCCGCTGGCCCGGCGGACCTTCCGGCCGAGGTGGTGCGGCAGGACAAGCCGCACCTCATCCTGGTCGATGGCTCGGGCTATATCTTCCGCGCCTTCCATGCCCTGCCGCCGATGACGCGGCCGGATGGCGTGCCGGTGAATGCCGTCTTCGGCTTCACCAGCATGCTGGGCAATTTCCTGACCAAGCATGCGGGCAGCCATATCGCGGTGGTCTTCGACCGCTCCCGCGTCACCTTCCGCAACCAGATCTATGCCGACTACAAGGCCCACCGCCCCGAGCCGCCGCCGGAGCTGGTGCCGCAGTTCGCGCTGATCCGGGAAGCCACGGCCGCCTTCGGCGTTGCCTGCCTGGAGCTGGAGAATTACGAGGCCGACGACCTGATCGCCGCCTATGCCAAGGCCTTCTCGGCCGAGGGCGGGCAGGTGACGGTGGTCTCCTCCGACAAGGACCTGATGCAGCTTGTCGGGCCCAACGTGCAGCTGCTGGACCCGATCAAGCAGAAGCCGATCCGCGAGCCCGAGGTCTTCGAGAAGTTCGGCGTCACACCGGACAAGGTGGTGGAGGTCCAGGCCCTGGCCGGCGACAGCACGGACAACGTGCCCGGCGTGCCCGGCATCGGCCTCAAGACCGCCGCCCAACTGATCCAGGAATATGGCGACCTGGAGAACCTGCTGGCCTGCGCCGGGCAGATCAAGCAGCCCAAGCGGCGCGAGTCGCTGCAGAATTTCGCCGAGCAGGCGCGCATCAGCCGCCAGCTGGTGCTGCTGGATGCCGACGCCCCGCTGCCCCGGCCGATCGACGAATTGCTGGCCCAGCCGCCGGAGCCCGGCAAGCTGGCCATCTTCCTGCGCGACCAGGGCTTCCGCTCCCTGCTGCACCGGATGGGGCTGGAGGGCGACAGCGGCGCCCCGGCCACCAGCCAGCCGCGCCATGCCCCCGCCATCCTGGCCCAGGCCGAGCCGGTCGGTGCACCGCCTGAGGACGCGCCCGCCTTCGGCCCCTACGAGACTGTCACCGATCTCGACACCCTGAACCGCTGGGTGGAGGAGGCGCGCGCCGCCGGCACCGTGGCGCTGGATACCGAGACGGACAGCCTGGACGCGCTGCATGCCAGGCTGGTCGGCATCTCGCTGGCCATCGCACCCGGCCGCGCCTGCTACATTCCGCTGGCCCATGGCCCGAAGCCCGGCAATGGCGACATGCTGGAAGCGGCGCCCGTGGCCCCGGTGCAGATCCCGCTGCGCGAGGCGCTCTCCGCCCTGCAGCCGCTGCTGGAAGACCCCGGCACGCTGAAGGTGCTGCACAACGCCAAGTACGACCTGGAGGTGCTCGGCCGCCCGCAGGCCGAGGGCGCCAACAGCGGCATCGAGGTCTCGCCGGTCGATGACACCATGCTGATCTCCTACAGCATGGATGCCGGCCGCCACGGCCATGGGATGGACGAGCTGTCGCTGCGCCACCTTGGCCACAGCCCCATCCCCTACGACCAGGTCACCGGCACCGGACGCAACCGCGTCCCCTTCTCCCAGGTCGACCTGGAGAAGGCGACGGCCTATGCGGCCGAGGATGCCGATGTCACGCTGCGGCTGTGGCAGATGCTCAAGCCCCGGCTGCGCAGCGACAAGGCGCTCGCGCTCTACGAGCAGATCGAGCGCCGCATGATCGGCGTGCTGAAGCAGATGGAGATGGAGGGCATCCGCGTCGACGGCGTCGAGCTGGCCCGCATCGGCGAGGATTTCTCCCAGCGCATGGTGACGCTGGAGCAGAAGATCCACGAGCTGGCCGGCCGCCCATTCAATGTCGGCTCCCCCAAGCAGCTCGGCGAAATCCTCTTCGACGAGATGAAGCTGCCTGGCGGCAAGCGCGGCAAGGCCGGCGCCTGGGGCACCGATGCTGCGGTGCTGGAGGACCTTTCCGCCCGCGGGCATGAATTGCCCAAGACGGTGCTGCACTGGCGCCAGCTTTCCAAGCTGAAGTCGACCTATGTGGAAGGGCTGGCGGCGCAGCTCGACCCACGCGATGGCCGCGTCCACACCGACTTCTCCATGGCCATCACCTCGACGGGCCGGCTGTCCTCCACCGAGCCGAACCTGCAGAACATCCCGATCCGGACCGAGGAAGGCGTGCGCATCCGCCGCGCCTTCGTGGCCTCACCCGGCCATGTGCTGCTGGCCGCCGACTATTCGCAGATCGAGTTGCGCCTGCTGGCGCATCTGGCCGATGTGCCCAGCCTGCGCGATGCCTTCGCCAAGGACGAGGACATCCATAGCCGCACGGCGGCCGATATCTTCAAGCTGGAGCCGGACAAGGTGGACCGCGAGGCCCGGCGCCGCGCCAAGACCATCAACTTCGGCATCATCTACGGCATGTCGGCCTTTGGGCTGGCCGCGCGCCTGGGCATCGGCCCGGGTGAGGCCAAGGGCATCATCGACGCCTATTTCGCCCAGTATCCCGGCATCCGCGCCGAGATGGAGCGGCTGAAGGAAGAGGCCCGCATCAACGGCTTCGTGCTGACGCCCTTCGGCCGCAAGCTCTGGATCGATGGCATCACCTCCAAGGACATGTCCCGCCGGGGCAATGCCGAGCGCGCCGCCATCAACGCCCCCTTCCAGGGCGGCGCGGCCGAGATCATCAAGCGCGCCATGGTGCGGATGCCCAAGGCCCTGAAGGATGCCGGGCTGGACGCGAAGATGCTGCTGCAGGTGCATGACGAACTGCTGTTCGAAGTGCCGCAGGGGCAGCTCACCGCAACCTCCGCCGTGGTGAAGCAGGTGATGGAAAGCGTGGCCGAGTTGCGCGTGCCGCTGCGCGCCGAGATCGGCCATGGGGCGAACTGGGCCGAGGCCCACTGAGGCCAAGGAAAGCGGCCTGGGACGACCGGCCGCTTTCCCACCCAGGAGGCCTCGCCCGAGCACAGCAGTTTCTGCTCCGGGATCGGGCGATATGCCATCCGCAGGTCGCCGGCCTTGTCGAACCACCGGGCCGGCGGCCCTGAACGGTGGCGGCAGCCTCTCTATGCCGCACAGCGGCTCCCGGAGCCATTTCGCCACCCCCGCAGAAGGCCGCGGCAGCGCCCCCTGCCCTTCATTTTCGTCTCGCTCCGTGCCACTTTGGCGTTCCGCATTCTCAATAGGAGCAAGGCCCATGGCTGGCGTCTTCTGGCACAACGGAAACTGGTCCACCGAGGAGCCGAAGCTGCTGGGCCCAATGGACCATGCCTTCTGGCTCGGCTCCATCGTCTTCGACGGCGCGCGCGCCATCCGTGGCCTGGTGCCGGACCTGGACCTGCATTGCGCCCGCGCCATTCAGAGCGCGCAGAACATGGGCATGAAGCCCGGCCTGGATGCCCGCGCCATCGAGGCCCTGTGCCGTGAGGGCGTTGCCAAGATGCCGGCCGATGCCGAGCTGTATATCCGCCCGCAGTTCTTCATCCGCCGCGGCATCGGCGCCGCCTTCCCGGACCCGGACAGCACCGAGTTCGTGCTCTCCATCTATGACGCGCCGATGCCGGATGCCTCGCAGGGCTTCTCCGCCTGCCTGGTGCCGGAGCGCCGCCCGGCGCCGGACATGGCGCCCACCAATGCCAAGGCCTCGGCGCTCTACCCGAATTCCTCCCGCGCCGCCGCCTCCGCCCGCGACAAGGGCTTCAACAACGCCGTGCTCTGCGACTTCGAGGGCAATGTGGCCGAATTCGCCACCTCTAACCTGATGATGGTCAAGGACGGCGTGGTGATGACGCCGGTGGCCAACAACACCTTCCTGGCCGGCATCACCCGCACCCGCGTGCTGACCCTGCTGCGCGAGGCCGGCATCGAGGCCCGCGAATGCACGGTGACGCCGCAGATGCTGCGCGAGGCGGATGAGATCTTCGCCACCGGCAATTTCGGCAAGGTGCAGTTCTGCACCAACTTCGAGGGCCGCAAGCTGCCGATCGGCCCGATCGGCACCAAGGCGCGCGAGCTGTATTTCGCCTGGGCGGAATCCACCTCCCGCATGCTGCCGAAGGCCGCGTGAAGCGGCCGCGCCAGACCAAGGCCGCCTGAGGCCATGAGACCGCCGCGCGGGCGGGCGCAGCCCGTCGCGCGGCGCCCGCCTCCCCCGCCCCGCCTGCCGGCCGAGCCGCCGGCGGAGATCGCCGCCCGCATCCTGCTGCGCACCGATGCGGTGCTGGTGCTGGACAAGCCCGCCGGGCTGCCGGTCCATGCGGGGCCGCGCGGCGGTGCCAGCCTCGAGGACTGGCTGCCGCAACTGGCCTTCGGCAAGAAGCGCATGCCGCAGCCGGCGCACCGGCTGGATACCGATACCGCCGGCTGCCTGGTGCTGGGCCGCACCCAGCCCGCCCTGGCGGAGCTTGGCGCCCTCTTCGCCGCCGGCCGGGCGGAGAAGACCTACTGGGCCGTGGTGCAGGGTACCGGACCCGCCGGTCCCCAGGGCCGCATCGACCTGCCGCTGCGCAAGACCAGCACTGCCGCCCGTGGCTGGCGAATCGAGCCGCACCCGGAAGGCCAGCCCGCCACCACGCTCTGGCGCGTGCTGGGCCGTGCGCCTGGGCTCTGCTGGTTGGAACTGCGCCCGCGCACCGGCCGTACGCATCAATTGCGCGTCCATTGCGCCGCACTGGGCTTCCCCATTCTGGGCGACCCCTTCTACGGCACCCCCGCCCCGGGCGGGCTGCATCTGCTGGCCCGTGCCATCCGGCTGCCGCTTTCGCCCCCTGTGATGGCCGAGGCCCCGGTGCCCGCCGCCATGCGCCCGGCCTTTGCCGCCTGCGGCTGGAAAGCCGGGACCTAGCCGGCACGCCGCGACTCGTGTTTTTCCGGCCAGCAGCGGCGTGAAAGACGATTCAGCGCCCCAAGCCCTTGAAAGAATTCAACAAGCTCACCACTTCGGTCCTCAGAACAAGCCACAGCGGCGGCCAGGACGCAGCCGGGCCAGGATTCTGGCCCGGTGATTCCGCTTGACGGAGCGCCTGTCACTGTCTTAGGCGGTTTTCCAAACCTTGCTGCCGGCGTGGCGGCAAGGTTGCCCGGTTTTCGGGCCTGTCGTTCCGGCGGCGGGCCATATCCGGGCCGGCATGGGTGGGCCGACATTCCGCCTGTCATCACAGGGTCAGGGCAAGCCGCCAACCACGGCACCCTGCCAAGTCGTGCCCGCCGAGGCGGGGGCGCAGGAACCGGCCCGGGTACCTTGCCTGGGCCAGAAGCAGGATATTCCCGCTATATGACCGAAGACTTTGCTGCCCTGCTCGACGAGACGCTGGGTGCCGACACCGGCTTCGCCGGCTCCGTCGTCACTGGCCGCGTCATCCGCGTCGATGACGACTATGCCGTTGTCGATGTCGGCCTCAAGAGCGAGGGCCGCGTCCCCCTGAAGGAATTCGCTCCTCAGGGTCAGAAGGCCGAAGTTCAGCCCGGCGACGTGATCGAGCTGTTCGTCGAGCGTTACGAGGACCGGGACGGCTCCATCGTCCTGTCCCGTGAGAAGGCTCGCCGCGAGGAAGCCTGGACCAACCTGGAGAAGGCGTTCAACGCGCAGCAGCGCGTCAACGGCGTCATCTTCGGCCGCGTGAAGGGTGGCTTCACCGTCGACCTCGGCGGCGCCGTGGCCTTCCTGCCCGGCTCCCAGGTCGATATCCGCCCCGTGCGCGATGTCGGTCCGCTGATGGGTTCCCCGCAGCCGTTCCAGATCCTGAAGATGGACCGCGCCCGCGGCAACATCGTGGTCTCGCGCCGCGCTGTGCTGGAAGAGACGCGCGCCGAGCAGCGCTCCGAGCTGATCCAGGGCCTCAAGGAAGGCATGATCCTGGACGGCGTGGTCAAGAACATCACCGACTACGGTGCGTTCGTCGACCTCGGCGGCGTGGACGGCCTGCTGCATGTCACCGACATCGCCTGGCGCCGCATCAACCACCCGTCCGAGGCCCTGACCATCGGTCAGCAGGTCCGCGTGCAGGTGATCCGCTTCAATTCCGAGACGCAGCGTATCTCGCTCGGCATGAAGCAGCTGATGTCCGACCCGTGGGAAGGCGTGGCGATCAAGTACCCGGTGGGTGCGAAGTTCTCCGGTCGCGTCACCAACATCACCGACTACGGCGCCTTCGTGGAGCTGGAGCCGGGCGTCGAGGGCCTGGTCCACGTCTCCGAGATGAGCTGGACCAAGAAGAACGTCCATCCGGGCAAGATCGTCGCCACTTCGCAGGAAGTCGACGTGCTGATCCTGGACGTGGACGAGCCGAAGCGCCGCATCAGCCTCGGCCTGAAGCAGGCCCAGGGCAACCCCTGGGAGCTGTTCCTGGAGGCCCATGGCCCGGGTTCGATCGTGGAGGGCGAGATCCGCAACATCACCGAGTTCGGTCTGTTCGTGGGTCTGGCTCCCGAGATCGACGGCATGGTCCACATGTCCGACCTGTCCTGGGATGTCGCCGGCGAGCAGGCGATGGCCGAGTACCAGAAGGGCCAGATCGTCAAGGCCAAGGTGCTGGACGTGGACGTCGAGAAGGAGCGCATCTCCCTCGGCATCAAGCAGCTTGAGGCCGATCCGGCCGCCGAGGTGCTGGACCGCGTCCGCAAGAACGACATCGTCACCTGCATCGTGACGAAGGTCGAGCAGAACGGCATCGAGGTGAAGGTCGACGACGTGCTGACGGGCTTCATCCGTCGCGCCGAGCTGGCCCGCGACCGTGGCGACCAGCGCCCCGACAAGTTCGCCATTGGCGAGAAGGTCGATGCGAAGGTGACCGCCGTGGACCGCGCCGCCCGCCGCCTGGCCCTGACCATCAAGGGCAAGGAAGTCGAGGAAGAGCGCGAGGCGATGAAGGAATACGGCACCACCGATTCCGGCGCCTCGCTGGGCGACATCCTGGGCGCGGCCATCCGCCGCCGCAACTCGATGGTCTCCGAGGACTGATCCAACCCCGCAAGGGATCGGATCGAAACGAAGCGCCCCGGGTGGTTCTCCACCCGGGGCGTTTTCATTTGTGCCCCAGCGTCCGGGGGCGCTGCCCCCAGGCCCCCGCCGGGGTGGAAAGCCCACCCTGGGCCCCGCTTCAGGTTTCTGGTTCTGCCTTGAAGAGCATATGGGCTGAAGCTGTGGTTGCCGGAGGTCCATGCCCGCCGGCACGACTCATCCGCCACCTGTGCCAGACAGATGGCGGGGTCTGGGGTGACACTGTCACCCCAGCAGGGTGGTCTGGAGGGGCGGCGCCCCTCCAGCACGCGTCCCGCTCTTGACCCCGCCTATCCCGACCCGTCATGGATGCGATCAGCATGAGCGCCTCCCTGCAATCCGATCTGCTGGTGGACCGACGGCGGCTGAAGCGGCAGCTTCTGGGCTGGCGTGTCGCCGCCGTGGCGCTGGGGGCGCTGGCGGCTTTCGTCGCCTTCCGGGGCGGTGCCGAAGGCCTGTCCGGCCGGGCGCATCTGGCCCGGCTGAAGGTCGAAGGCGCCATCACCGACGACCCCCGCGTGGCCGAGGCGCTGGATGCCGCCGCGCGCGACGCCTCGGTGAAGGGGCTGATCCTCTCCATCGACAGCCCGGGCGGCAGCGTGGGTGGCGGCGAATCGCTGCATGCCGCCGTGGCCCGCTTCCGGGAAAAGAAGCCGGTGGTGGCGGTGATGCGCGGCACCGCCGCTTCCGCCGCCTTCATGGCCGCCATGCCGGCCGAGCGCATTTTCGCGCGGGAAAGCACGGTCACCGGCTCCATCGGCGTGCTGATGCAGTCCTTCGATGTGTCGGAGCTGCTGGGGCATCTGGGCGTGCGGCCGGAAACCATCACCTCCGGCCCGCTGAAGGCGCAGCCCAGCCCCTTCCAGCCACTGTCACCGGAAGGGCGCACGGTGATGCAGGGCGTCATCTCCGACCTGCAGAACCAGTTCATGGGCATGGTGGCCAAGGGCCGGCACATGACGCTCGAAGAAGTGCGGCCGCTGGCCGACGGGCGGGTCTATACCGGCAGGCAGGCCCTGGCGCTGAAGCTGGTGGATGCCATCGGCGGCGAGGCCGAGGCACGGGCCTGGCTGGAGAGCGACAAGCAGATTCCGGCCACCACGCCGGTGCGGGACCTGGACCCGCGCGACCTTTCGGAACGCACCTTTGGCTTCGCCTTGCGTGGCCTTACGAAAAGCGTTGTATCAGAATGGCTTGCGGTTGACGGCGTGCGGGCCGTTTGGCAGCCTGGGCCCTGAAATTTGCGAACCCTGCCCCCCGAGGAGATCCGCGCGAGATGACGAAGTCCGAACTGATCGCGCAGTTGGCGGCGGCCAATCCGCATCTGCGCCAGCCGGATGTCGAATTGATCGTTGGCACGATCTTCGACGAGATCAGCGCCGCCCTGGCGCGCGGGGACCGGGTGGAGCTGCGCGGCTTCGGCGCCTTCTCCGCCAAGCAGCGCGACCCGCGCACCGGCCGCAACCCTCGCACCGGCGAAGCGGTTGAGGTGGCCAGCAAGGCGGTGCCTTATTTCAAGCCGGGCAAGGAACTGCGGGAGCGCGTCAATGGCGGCCCGCTGCAGGCCCCCCGGCGCACAACCGGCCGCGGCGCGGCGACGGCGGAGTAAGATTCAGTGCTGGCTTTGATCCTCGCCCTGCCGCTGCTGCTGGTGCTGGTGCTCTTCGCGGTCTCCAATACCGCGCCGGTGGAGCTGCAGTTCTGGCCCTTCGATGTCGCCTGGCAGGTGCCGCTGGCCGGCGCCGTGCTCGGCGCGGCGCTGCTGGCCTTCCTGCTCGGCGCCCTGCTGGCCTGGGGCAGCGGGCTGCGCCACCGCGCCGAGGCGCGCCGCATGCGCAATGCCGCCCGCCTGCTGGAAGCCGAGGTCGCCGAGCTGCGCGCGCAGCAGGCCGTGCCGGTGCCGAATACGGCCCCGCCGGGCACTGCTCTGGCCCCCGCGCCGCACCACGCGTAAAAGAGGCGGCATGAGTGCCGCCTCCATTCCTTCTCCCCTCTGGGCCAAACCGAACCGCTGCGGCGTCATCGCCGCGCTGGACACCCCGGACCCCGCCCGTGCCATGGGCTGGGCCGCGGCCGTCGCCCCGCATGTCGGGCTGGTGAAGGTGGGGCTGGAGCTGTTCTGCGCCGCCGGCCCCGCCGTGGTGCAGCAGATCGGCCAGCACCGCCCGGTCTTCCTGGACCTGAAGTTCCACGACATTCCGAATACCGTGGCCGGCGCCGTGCGCTCGGTCTGCGCCCACCCGCCCGCCATGCTGACCCTGCACGGCGGCGGCGGCGGCGCCATGATCGAGGCCGCGCGCCGTGCCGCCGAGGACAGTGCCGGTGCCCAGCGCCCCGCCATCCTGGCCGTGACGGTGCTGACCAGCTTCTCCGCCGCCGGCCTCGCCGAGACCGGCGTCTCCGGCGGTCCGGCGCAGCAGGTGCTGCGGCTGGCGCGGCTGGCGCTCTCCGCCGGGGCGGATGGGCTGGTCTGCTCCCCGCATGAAGTCTCGCGCCTGCGGGATGCCTTCGGCGATGCGCCGCTGCTGGTGGTGCCCGGCGTGCGCCCGGCCGGCAGCGATGCCGGCGACCAGGCCCGCGTCGCCACGCCGGAGGAGACCGCCGCCGCCGGCGCCGACTGGCTGGTGATCGGCCGCCCCATCACCGCCAGCGCCGACCCCGCCGCGGCCGCGGCCCGCATCGCGGCCACGCTATGACCGAGGTGAAGATCTGCGGCATCAACGATGCCGAGGCGCTGGACAGCGCCGCCCGCGCCGGGGCGCAGATGGTGGGCTTCGTCTTCTACCCGCCTTCCCCGCGCTCGGTGGTGCCGGCGCAGGCGGCGGGGCTGGCGGCGCGCCTGCCTTCCATCGTCACGCCGGTCGGGCTCTTCGTGGATGCGAGCGACGAGGCCATCGCGGCGGTGCTGGAGGAAGTGCCGCTGCGGCTGCTGCAACTGCATGGGCATGAAAGCCCGGAGCGCGCCGCCGCCATCCGCGACCGCTTCGGCCTGCCGGTGATGAAGGCCCTTGGCATTGCCGAGGAAGCCGATCTCGCGCTGTTGGATGCCTATGCCCCGGTGGTGGACCGCTTCCTGCTGGATGCCAAGCCACCGGCCGGCGCCAGCCTGCCCGGCGGTAATGCCGCCAGCTTCGATTGGAGGCTGCTGGCCGGCCGCGCCATCCCGCGCCCCTGGCTGCTGGCCGGCGGGCTGACGGCGGCTAATGTGGCCGATGCCATCCGCACCAGCGGCGCGCCAGGGGTCGATGTTTCCTCGGGCGTCGAGCGGGTGCGGGGGCTGAAGGACCCGGTGCTGGTGCGCGCCTTTGTGACGGCGGCGCTCTCGGCGGCCTGATTGCGGCGCGGGGCAGAGTCGCCCTACCCCCGGCCTGCTCCGCGCGCTACACACATCCCCCCGTACGGAGGGATGGATCTTGAATCAGCCATTGACCAATTCGCTCCGTCAGGGTCCCGATGCGCGTGGGCGCTTCGGCCAGTTCGGCGGCCGCTATGTGGCCGAGACCCTGATGCCCCTGCTGCTCGAATTGGAGCAGGCCTATGAAGCCGCGAAGAAAGATCCGGACTTCATGGCGGAATGGCGCTGGCTGCTGAAGGATTATGTCGGCCGCCCCAGCCCGCTCTGGCTGGCGAAGCGCCTGACGGAGCACCTCGGCGGCGCCAAGGTCTATTTCAAGCGCGAGGAGCTGAACCACACCGGCGCGCATAAGATCAATGCGGTGCTGGGGCAGATCCTGCTGGCCAAGCGCATGGGCCGCAGCCGCATCCTGGCCGAGACCGGCGCCGGGCAGCATGGCGTGGCCACGGCCACGGCCTGCGCGCTCTTTGGCCTGCAATGCGTCGTCTACATGGGCGCGACCGATGTCGAGCGGCAGGCGCCCAACGTCTTCCGCATGAAGCTGCTGGGGGCGGAGGTGGTGCCCGTCACCTCTGGCGCCGGCACGCTGAAGGACGCGATGAACGAGGCGCTGCGGGACTGGGTGGCGAATATCCAGGACACCTATTACTGCATCGGCACTGTCGCCGGCCCGCACCCCTATCCGCAGATGGTGCGGGACTTCCAGTGCGTGGTGGGCGAGGAAACCCGCGCCCAGATCCTGGAACAGGAAGGCCGGCTGCCTGATGCGCTGGTCTGCGCCGTGGGTGGCGGTTCCTCCGCCATGGGGCTGTTCCATCCCTTCCTGGATGATAAGGACGTCGCCCTCTGGGGCGTCGAGGCCGCCGGGCGCGGCATGGACACCAAGGAACACGCGGCCTCGCTTAACCGGGGCCGGCCGGGCGTGCTGCATGGCAACCTGACCTACCTGCTGCAGGACGAGAGCGGGCAGATCCAGGAAGCGCATTCCATCTCGGCCGGGCTGGACTACCCCGGCATCGGGCCGGAGCATTCCTGGCTGCACGAGACCGGCCGCGCCACCTATGTCGGCATCACCGATGACGAGGCGCTGGAAGCCTTCCAGCTCTGCTCGAAGCTGGAAGGCATCATCCCGGCGCTGGAATCCTCGCATGGGCTGGCGCAGGTGATGAAGCTCGCCCCCACCATGGGCAAGGACAAGATCATCGTCCTCAACCTGTCCGGGCGCGGCGACAAGGACATCTTCACCGTGGCGCACCACCTGGGGGTGAAGCTGTGAGCCAGACCATGACCAAGCCGGCGGCGCAGGCCGGCACGGGGCGCGGCCGCATCGCGGCCCGCTTCGCCAAGCTGAAGGCGGAAGGGCGCGGCGCGCTGATGCCCTTCCTGGAAGCCTGGGACCCGGACCGCGAGACCAGCATGGAAATCCTGCGCGGCATGCCCGGCGCGGGGGCCGACCTGATCGAGGTCGGCGTGCCCTTCACCGACCCCATGGCGGATGGACCCACCGTGCAGCTCGCCGGGCAGCGGGCGCTGAAGGCCGGCGGCAGCCTGGCCGGGGCGATCGGCATGGTGCGGGAATTCCGCGAGGCCGATGACGCCACGCCGGTGGTCCTGATGGGCTATTTCAACCCCATCATGTCCTATGGCGTCGAGCGCTTCTGCGCCGATGCCGCCGCCGCCGGGGTGGATGGGCTGATCGTGGTGGACCTGCCGCCGGAGGAGGCCGATGCCATGGACTCCGCCGCCACGCATGGCCTCGACATGATCCGGCTGGTGGCGCCCACCACCGATGACAAGCGGCTGCCCATGGTGCTGAACGGCATCAGCGGCTTCATCTACTACGTGGCTATCGCCGGCATCACCGGCACGCGCAGCGCAGAATCCTCTGCCCTGGCGGAAGCCATCCCGCGCCTGCGGAAACACACCGACCTGCCGATCGCCATCGGCTTCGGTGTCCGCACGCCGGCGCAGGCGGCGGAAGCGGCGCGCATCGCCGATGGCGCCGTGGTGGCCTCGGCGCTGATCGACACCCTGGCCAAGAGCCTGGACGACCAGGGTCGCGCCTCGCCGGATACGGTGAGCCGCGTGCTGGACCAGGTGCGCGACCTCGCCAAGGCCGTGCGCGCCGGCTGAGAACATCGGCGGGCTGGCAGCCCCCACGGCCGCCAACCCGCCGATTAAACGGATAAGTTGCAGCTTCCAGCAGGATCTTCGGCGACCTTGCCGTGAACCTTGCCGCCCCCGCCGCGTTTACCGCCAGCACATGGCAGGAAGGACACGGGCATGAGGGCGCTGGCCTGGCACGGGAAGGGCGATATCCGCTGCGACAATGTTTCCGATCCCAAGATCGAGGACGGACGGGACGCCATCATCAAGGTCACGTCCTGCGCCATCTGCGGCTCGGACCTGCATATCTTCGACGGCGTCATTCCCTCCATGCAGCATGGCGACGTGATCGGCCATGAGGCGATGGGCGAGGTTGTCGAGGTCGGGAAAGACAACAAGAAGCTGAAGGTCGGCGACCGCGTGGTGGTGCCCTTCACCATCTCCTGCGGCGAATGCTTCTTCTGCAAGAAGGGCTTCTTCTCCGGCTGCGAGCGTTCCAACCCCAACCGCGAGATGGCCTCCAAGCTCTGGGGCAATTCCCCTGCGGGGCTCTTCGGCTATTCGCATCTGCTGGGCGGCTTCGCCGGCGGGCAGGCGGAATACATGCGCGTGCCCTATGCCGATGTCGGCCCCATCAAGGTGCCGGACGGGCTGACGGATGAGCAGGTGCTGTTCCTGTCGGACATCTTCCCGACCGGCTACATGGCCGCCGATTACTGCAACCTGAAGGGCGGCGAGACCGTGGCCATCTGGGGCTGCGGCCCGGTGGGGCAATTCGCCATCCGCAGCGCCTTCATGCTGGGCGCCGAGCGCGTCATCGCCATCGACACGGTGCCGGAGCGCATGGCCATGGCGCGCGCGGCCGGCGCCATCGTGCTCGATTTCAAGGAAGAGGATGTCTACGACCGCATCATGGCGCTGACCAACGGGCGCGGTGCCGATGCCTGCATCGATGCGGTGGGCACCGAGGCCAGCGCCACCGGCAGCTTCGACTCCCTGGTGGACCGCGTGAAGGTCGCGACCTTCATGGGTACCGACCGGCCGCATGTGCTGCGCCAGGCTATCCATTGCTGCCGCAACTTCGGCACCGTCTCCATTGTCGGCGTCTATGGCGGCTTCCTGGACAAGATCCCGATGGGCTCGGCCATCAATCGCGGCCTGACCTTCCGCATGGCGCAGACGCCGGTGCAGCACTACCTGCCGATGCTGCTGGAGAAAGTCCAGAAGGGCGAGATCGACCCGTCCTTCGTCATCACCCATACCGCGCCGCTGGAACAGGGGCCGGAACTCTACAAGACCTTCCGCGACAAGAAGGATGGCTGCATCAAAGTTGTTCTGAAGCCCTGAGGCCGCCGGGAGGCGCGCCGCGCCTCCCCTCTGACAACCCCAGCAGGGAAGAGCCACACATGGACCAGACCCGTAGCTATGCCATCGTCACCGGCGCCTCCACCGGCATCGGCTTCGAACTGGCGCGGCGTGCCGCCGAGGAAGGCTTCGACCTGCTGATCGTGGCCGATGAGCCGGAGATCGAGCAGGCCGCCACGCAGCTTCGCCAGTCCGGCGCGGCGGTGGAGGCGCTGCAGGCCGACCTCGCCACCACCGAGGGCGTGGACAAGCTGATCGCCGCCACGAAGGGGCGCCCGGTGGATGCCCTGCTGGCCAATGCCGGGCGCGGCCTCGGCCATGCCTTCCTGGAGCAGGACTGGAACGAGATCCGCCGCGTCATCGACACCAATGTCACCGGCACGGTCTATCTGGTGCACAAGGTGGGGCAGATGATGCGTGCGCGTGGCCAGGGACGCATCCTGATCACCGGCTCCATCGCCGGCTTCATGCCGGGCAGCTTCCAGAACGTCTATAACGGCACCAAGGCCTTCCTGAATTCCTTCTCGCTGGGGCTGCGGGAGGAGCTGAAGGATACCGGTGTCACCGTCACCTGCCTGATGCCCGGCGCCACCGAGACGCCCTTCTTCGAGCGCGCGCATATGATGGACACGCCGGTGGGCGAGGCAAAGAAGGACGACCCCGCCATGGTCGCCCGCGTCGGCTTCGACGCCATGATGAAGGGCGAGGGCGACGTGGTCAGCGGCCTCAAGAACAAGGTGATGACTGCGGTTGCCAATGTGCTGCCCGCCGGCGTGACGGCCAAGGTGCATCGCGGCATGTCGGAGCCCAAGGGCGGGCAGCAGCACTGAAGGAGCCGGGCGCATGGTCGATACCACGCTGATCCGCGAGCATATGCCGGTGGTGGACTGCAACGGACAGCCCATCGGCACCGTGGACCATCTCGATGCCGGGCGGCTGAAGCTGACGCGGGACGAGCAGGGGCGGCACCATTACCTGCCGCTCTCCGAGGTCTCGATGGTGGATGAGGAGAAGATCACCGCCCAGCTCACCCGGGACGAGGCGCTGCGGCTGATGCAGGGCGGCGCGCAGGGCGAGCATACCGAGTCCTGAGCCGCCGCCAGCAAGGAAGGAAGACGAGATGCAGACCACGAAGCTTGCCCTGGCCCTGGGCCTTGGCCTGACCCTGGCCGGCGGCGCCCAGGCCCAGCCTGGCTCGGGCACGGCGCCCAATACCGGCGCCACCCAGGCCCCGGCGCCGCAGCCCAACCGGCCGCAATCCGATTCCCGTGTCGGGCAGTCGCCGCAGCCGCAGGCGGCCAATCTGCGGGACTATGCCAACCTGCTGAAGGAGGCGCAGCAGCGGCTGGAAACGGCAGTGGAGCGCAGCGGCAACGAGCCCGCCGCCAATGACCAGAAGGCGGTGACGCCGGCCTGGATGGATCTGAAGTCGGCGGCCCAGGCGGCCTATGACGCCGTGAACCGCGCGCCCCCGGCCATCCGCAACGACAACCTCTATGACCAGGGTTCGACGCAGATCCGCCAGAACCTCGGCGTCATCACCCAGTCCATGCAGCCGGAGAACGGGCGCGAGGCCGCCAAGCGGCTGCTGGACGACATGCGGAAATACACCGCCGAGGTGTCGCGCCGGGCGGAGGCCTCGCCCGGCTGACGGCAGGGCGGCTCAGCCGCCCGCCACCCCCTGCGCGTTCACATGCACGGCGTAGAGCGAGCGTGATGCCGCCATGAACAGCCGGTTGCGGTGCCGGCCGCCAAAGGCGACGTTGGCGCAGCGCTCCGGCAGGTCGATATGCCCCAGCGGCGTGCCGCCGGCATCAAAGACGCGCGCGCCGTCCCGCCCTTCTCCGCCCATGCCCCAGCCGCACCAGAGATTGCCCTCGGTATCGACGCGGAAGCCGTCCGGGGTATGGCCGGGCTCGGCCTGGATCAGCACGCGGGGGTTGGAGAGGCGCGCGCCGTCCACGTCATAGGCCAGGATCTGCCGCGGCTCCGCCCGGCTGGCCACGATGTAGAGGATGCGCTCGTCCGGCGAGAAGGCGAGGCCATTGGGGCCGGGGATGCCATCCGCCACCTTCGCCAGCCGGCCGCTCTGGCCGTCGATGCGCCAGACGGCGGGCGCGATCTCGGATTCCGCCATCTCCCCTTCCGTATAGCTGCTGATGCCGAAGGGCGGGTCGGTGAACCAGATGCCGCCGTCGGAGGCCACCACCACGTCATTGGGCGAATTCAGCCGCTTGCCCTCGAAGCTGTCGGCCAGCACGGTGATGCGGCCGTCGTATTCGGTGCGCGTCACGCGCCGTGTCAGATGCTCGCAGGTGACGAGGCGGCCCTGGCGGTCGCGGGTATTGCCATTGGCGTTGTTGGACGGCTTGCGGAAGGTGGTGACCGCGCCGGTTTCCTCATCCCAGCGCAGGATGCGGTTATTGGGGATATCCGACCACAGCAGCGCCCGCTGGTCGCCGAACCAGACCGGCCCCTCGCCCCACATGCAGCCGCCGGCCAGCTTCTGCACCGGGCTGTTCATCACCTGGAAGCGGTGGAAGGCCGGCTCGAAGGCGCGGAAGCGGATGTCGGGGTAGGTCGGGCTGGGCTGCCAGGGCGTTTCGTTCGCGATCTCTTGGGCCATCGGCGTTTCCTCTGCGCGGAACCGACCGCAGCTTGGCATGGCTGTTGCTCACAGGCGAATGCTGCAACGCAAAAAGAACAAACCTCCGCGAGCACTGGGCTGCCTATATCCCTCTTCGCAGGTGCAGCATCGTGCCGCATTCACAAGAACAGGGGCAAACCCATGTCTGAATTCCTTTTCCTCACTGTTGTCGCCGCCCTGGTTTCGGGCGGACTGTTCACCCGCTCCCTGCTGGAGCTGAACTGGCCGGGCGAGCTGCCTCGCATCGCCGGCGAGATGTAAGCTGCCTTTTCCGCCGCTCTCCTGAACTCCCAGGGCGGCGCCGGGCCATAGGGCCCTCATCACCTCCGCCACGGCCGGCCTTCCGGCGTGGCGCTGGCGGCGCATCCGGTGGCCACAGCATCGTGGCCTGCCCTGCGCTTGCTCCAAGACAATTCATGCTGGCTTTGGTGGGCGGCCGATCCGTGAGGCGCGCCCTGTTGCCGTGCCCGCGCGAAAGCTTTCGGGAAGCAGGCGTGCCCCAGCCTTCCGCAGGCCATCAGCGCCAGCGGAATCTCAGGCGCTTCCTCGCGAAACACAGATGGATTGTGGAGGTTGAGTATGGCTGCGCATCATGTCCGCGAAGTGTGGGCTTCGCAGATGCGCACGCCCGAGCGGCGCCCGGTCCAAGGGGGGGTGACCGGGCGCCTTCGGGGGGAATCATTCCTGTAAGGAATGGTCGGGCGAGCCGGTCTGGGGAGAACCTTGCCGCCTTACGGCAGACAATACGGTATCCACAAGAATCAGGAAGCCCAGTTCCGCGCAACTCAAAAACGTTTGATCGGAATGCTTCTAGCGTAGTTGTGGCTATTCCGCCGCAACAGCCGGAAGTTGCACCGCCTCCGCCGCGTTTTCTCGCCGCAGCGCCCTGTCGGCCGCCGCGGCACCGAAGACCTCGAAGAGGCGGCGGGAGAGTGCGTCGGTTTTCCAGTCGTATTCCGGGTGCCACTGCACCCCGAAAGCGAAGGCGTCGGTGCCCTGCACCCGGGCGGCTTCCACCGTGCCGTCCGGCGCCCAGGCTTCCGGCAGCAGCCGGGGAGCGGCGCGGCAGACACCCTGGTTATGCAGCGAATTCACCGGCACCGCCGCCGGGCTCCAGTCCAGCCCGGACCAGAAGCGCGCCAGCGTGCCATCCTCGGCCACGCGCACGGCATGCGCCTTGCCGGTGCGCACCTTGGGAAGCACCTGGTCCACCGGGGTGGAGTGGTCCATGCGGCCGGGCAGGTCCTGGATGCGCTGGTCCAGCGTGCCGCCCAGCGCCACGTTCAGTTCCTGAAAGCCGCGGCAGATGGCCAGCAGCGGCACGCCGGCCGCCAGGGCGGCGCGGATCAGCGGCAGGGTGGTGGCGTCGCGCTCCGCATCCTCGGGCGTGCCTTCCAGATGCGGCGGCCCCTGGTAGAGGAGTGGCTGCACATTGGAGCGGCTGCCCGTCAGCAGGATGCCATCCAGGCGCGGCAGCAGTTCCGCGACCACGGCCTCCCCGGCCGCGGGGATCAGGACGGGAACACCGCCGATCGGCCCCAGCACGACCCGGATGTAATGGTCCGAGGCGGCGTGGTTGGGCATGGCATTCGCACCGAATGCCTTGACGCAGCAGGAGATACCAATGAGCGGGCGCATGATGGGATGGTCGCGTCCGTGCATGGCGCAATCAAGGCAAAAGCGCGAAAATTTGTGAAAGGCTGGGGTGAGGCAGCCGCAGCCCTGCCCCGAATCAGCGCACCTGCGTCTCAAAGAAGCGCGGATCGTTGAAGGCGAAGACCAGCGGGTCGAAGCGGACGCCGGTCTGAATCTCGGTCAGCGTCACCCGCGTCTGCTGGCCCTGGGCATCGGTGACCACCCATTGGCGCAGCTCCATCGGGTCCTCGGCGAAGACCAGCACCAGGTTGCCCTCGGACGGCGCCTCGCGCCGCCGCATGCCGACGCGCAGCAGCCCGCCGACCCGCTCCAGTCCGATGATCTCGAGGTCGCCGGAGGTCAGGCTGATGCGCGGCCGCAGCAGGAAGCCCAGCGGCGTGGAGGAGACCGGCACGATGGAAGGCTGGTGCAGTTCCTTGTCGTAATGCAGGAACTGGCCGTTGGAGGCCACCAGCAGCAGCGGCTCCGGCGGGTCGTATTCGAAGCGCATGCGGCCGGGGCGCCAGATCATCGCCGTGCCCTCGGCGCTGCCGCCATGCTGCGAGATCTGCAGGAAGCGGGCCCGCAGCGTGGTCAGGCTGTTCAGATAGGCCTCTACCCTGCCCAGGATGGCGGCGCGGTTGCCGCCCGCCCCCTGGGCCAGCGCAGCAGCGGGAAGGAGCGGAAGCAGGGCGGAGGCGAGCAGCGTGCGTCGGAACATGATCAACCAGTTGGCGTGCCGGAGAGGCGGCGAAAAGGGGTCGGCGGCTTCACATCGGCCCTTCGGGGACCGCGCTGGCTGAAAGCGCCGGGAAGCGCCGGGGTTGCGGCAGCTGGTAATGCCACCATTCCAGCAGATAGGGCTCCCACCCCGCCGCCACCATCAGCCCCAGCAGCAGCGCCCGGTTGCGCTGGTCCGCCACCGGCACCGCCAGGCTGCCATGGGCGGAGGCCGCGTCCACCGCGTCGAAGCCGGTGCCCATCGGCAGCTCGGCGCCCGTGGCGGCATCGCAGAGCGTCAGGTCCACGGCCGCGCCGCGCGGGTGCACGCCGCCCAGCCGGGGGTCGGAAACGAAGCGCTTGTCCTCCACCGCGTGCCAGAGCGCCCATTGCGCCTCCATCGGGCGGAAGGCGTCGAAGATCTTCAGGCGCAGGCCGAGCGCGGCGGCGCGGTCGCGGGCGGCCAGCAGGCGCGCCCGCGCCTCGGGCAGCAGCATGGCCACTGGGCGGCGGTAGATGGGGGCGCCTGTCAGATTGTCTGGCGTGGCGTAGCGGATATCGAGGAGGAGGCCATCGGCCTCGGTGAGCGGCTGCAGCATGGCCGTAGAATGGCACGGCGCGGCGGGATTGACATCGGCCCCGCCCGGCCTAATGTCCCCGGAAGCTGAGAATGCTTTGCAATTGCACGGCCTCCCGGGTGGCCGGCGCCCTCCCGCACCACAGGAGCGTGGCCGCCCGCCCCGGCGCAGCAGGACAGGATGGAGACCCGCATGACCACTTCCCCGATCCGGCAGGGCCTGTCCCGCCGCCAGGCACTCGGCCTCTTCGCTGGCCTGCTGGCCGCCGCCAAGGCCAGCCCCGCGCTGGCGCAGGGCGCCGCCGGCACCCCCGCCGTGGTGCTGAGCGCCAAGGTCGGCAGCGGCCTTTATGAAATTGTGTTCAGCCGCACCACCGGGCTGGTGCATGTGGCCGCCGCCGGCACCCGCGGCAACAGCGAGAACGCCGGCATCCTGGCGCTGGACCCCAAGACCCTGGCGGTGCGCGGCACCATCGACCTGTCGGACGAGCCCGCCTTCGGCCTGGGGCTGAACGACCGCACCGGCATCCTCTACACCACCAATACCCGCTCCGGCTCCGTCTCGGCCATCGACCTCAAGAGCGGCAAGACCCTGGCCAAGCTGGCCAAGGGCGAGAAGGCGCATGTGCGCCAGGTGGTGGCGGATGAGGAAAAGAACCGCGCCTTCGTCTCCGTCCCCGGCTTCCGTGGCGAGGCCAGCGCCGTCTGGGTCATCGACGGCGCGAAGAACGAGATCGTGCAGGTCATCGAAGGCCTGAGCGAGGGCATCTCGGCCCTGACGCTGGATGCCGCCAACAACCGCCTCTTCGGCGCCAGCCTGGCGACCAACGAGGTGGTGGAGATCGGCCTGGCCGATGGCAAGGTCGCGCGCCGCTTCCCCGCCGGGGGCGAAAGCTCGATCAACATCGCCTATCAGCCCCGGGGCAATCGCCTGTTCGTCACCAACCAGAAGTCCGGCACCCTGACGGTGCTGGATGCCGCCAGCGGCAGCCTGGTGAAGAGCATCGAGACCGGCGCCGGCGCGCTGGGCGTGACCCTGGCGCCGAATGGCACGGTCTATGTCACCAACCGGGGCGCCGGCACCGTCTCCCTGGTCGATGGCGCCAAGCTGGAGGTGATCGCCAGCCTCGCCACCGGCACCCACCCGAACACGGTGGCGATCGACCGCGAGACCGGCACCGCCTATGTCAGCAACAAGGCCCGCATGGCTCCGCGCGGCCAGCCGCCGGTCGAGGACCCGAACGGCGACACCGTCAGCATCATCCGGGCCTGAAGCCACAGGGGCAGCGCTTATGGCCACCATGACCGAGCATCTTCCCGCCACCGCCGCGGTGGCGGAGGCCGCGCCCTTGCTGGCCTTTGTTTCCGCCGGCGGCGTGCTGCTCGGCCATGGGCAGGCGGCGGCGCTGCCGCGCGGCCCCGCCGCGACGCTGGGCGCGCGCGTGGGTGATTTCTTCCGCGCGGCGGGGCCGGAGGCGGTGCTGGCCGGCGCCCTGCCCTTCGCGCGGGAGGCGGCGGACTACCTGGTGCAGCCGCGCCGGATCTCCCGCGCCCTGCCCGCCGCGCCGGCCTGGGCGCCCGCGCGCTGGCGCCTGACGCATGAGCCGGACGCCGCCGGCTATGCCGCCACCGTGCAGCGCGCGCTGGACCTGATGGCCCGGCCGGGGGCGGAGCCGCTGACCAAGATCGTGCTTTCCCGCTCCCTGGTGGCGCGGGCGGAGCGCCCGATCGACCTCGGCGCCCTGCTGCCCCGGCTGGCCGCCGACCCGGCCGTGACCGCCTTCATCCTGCCGCTGCCCGATGCCGGCGGCGCCCCCCGCGTGCTGGCCGGCGCCACGCCCGAGCTGCTGCTGTCCAAGCAGGGCCGGCAGATCCGCTCCCACCCCCTGGCCGGCTCCGCCCGCCGGCAGGAAGATGCCACGGCGGATGCCAATGCCGCCGCCGCCCTCGCCCGCTCCGACAAGGACCGGCGGGAGCATGCCATCGTGGCCGATTTCATCCTCGACACCCTGGCCCCCTTCTGCCGCCGCCTCTCGGCGCCGCATGGCACCACGCTCTTCAAGACACGCAGCATGTGGCACCTCGGCACCGCCATCGAGGGCGAGCTGAAGGATGAGGGCATCTCCTCCGCCGAGCTGGCGGCGCTGCTGCACCCCACCCCCGCCGTCTGCGGCCTGCCGCGGGAGCGCGCGGCGCGGCTGATCGGCGAGATCGAGCCGCATGACCGGGGCTTCTATGCCGGGGCCGTGGGCTGGTGCGACGGCCGGGGCGACGGCGCCTGGCATGTCTCGATCCGTTGCGCGGAGATTGCGGGGGAGCAGGCGCGGCTTTATGCCGGTGCCGGCATCGTGCCCGGCTCCGACCCCTGGGCGGAAGCAGCCGAGACCGGTGCCAAATACGCGGCCCTGTTGGCCGCGCTCGGCATCGAGATGGAAGAGAAACGCCCGTGATCCCGCTGCGTCAGACCTGGCCCGAGGACTTCGCCCGCCGCTACCGCGAGAAGGGCTATTGGCGCGGCGAGACCTTTTCGGGCTTCCTGCGCCAGCGCGCCGCCGAGCACCCCGACGCCACCGCCATCGTGCAGGGCGAGCGCCGCTGGAGCTATGCCGAGCTGCTGGCCCGTGCCGAGGCCGCCGCCGCCGGCTACCTGAAGGCCGGGCTGAAGCCGGGCGACCGGGTGGTGGTGCAGCTGCCCAATATCGCGGAATTCTTCTCGGCCGTCTTCGGCCTGTTCCGCGCCGGCATGATCCCGCTCTACGCGCTGCCGGCGCACCGCATCACCGAGATCGCGCATTTCGCCCGCAAGTCCGAGGCCAGCGGCTATATCATCGCCGGCCGGTACGAGGGCTTCGACTACCGCGACCTCGCCCGCGCCCTGCGGGCCGAGGTGCCGGCGGTGCAGCACGTGATCGTGGCCGCCGACGACGCCGCCGAATTCACCCCCCTGGCGACCGAGGCCGATGCCAGCTTGGCCCTGCCGCCGGACCCGCCTTCCTCCGATGTCGCCTTCATCCAGATCTCCGGCGGCAGCACGGGACTGTCGAAGCTGATCCCGCGCACGCATGACGACTACATCTACAGCTTCCGCGCCAGCAACGAGATCTGCGGCGTGACGCCGGAGAGCGTCTTTCTCGTCGCCCTGCCCGCCGCCCACAACTTCCCCATGAGCTCCCCCGGGCATATGGGCGCGCTGCATGCGGGCGCGACCGTCGTTCTCAGCCCCTCCCCCAGCCCCGATGCCGCCTTCCCGCTGATTGCGAAGGAGAAGGTGACCATCACCGGGCTGGTGCCGCCGCTGGCGCTGCTCTGGATGCAGGCCGCGCCCGCCACGCCGCATGACATCTCCAGCCTGGAAGTGCTGCTGGTCGGCGGCGCCAAGTTCACGCCCGAGGTGGCGCGCCGCGTGCGCCCGACGCTGGGCTGCACGCTGCAACAGGTCTTCGGCATGGCGGAAGGGCTGGTGAACTACACCCGCCTGGACGATTCCGAGGAGATCATCACCACCTGCCAGGGCCGCCCCATCAGCCCGGATGACGAGGTGCTGGTGGTGGACGACCTCGGCAACCCGGCGCCGGAGGGCGAGCCCGGCTACCTGCTGGCGCGCGGGCCCTATACCATCCGCGGCTACCACAATGACGAGGCCGCCAACGCCCGCTCTTTTACCAGCGACGGCTTCTACCGCACCGGCGACATCGTGCGCCGCCTGCCCGGCGGCTATCTGGAAGTGCAGGGCCGCGCCGGCGACCACATCAACCGCGCCGGCGAGAAGATCTCCGCCGAGGAGATCGAGGACCACCTGCTGGCGCATCCCAGCGTCTTCGATGTCGCCATCGTCTCCATCCCTGACGAGTTCCTGGGCGAACGCTCCTGCGCCTTCGTCATCCCGCAGGGCGAGAAGCCGAAGGGCGCGGCGCTGAAGGCCTGGATGCGCACGCGCGGCATCGCCGAATTCAAGGTGCCGGACCAGATCGTCTTCGTGGAGCAATTCGCCACCACGGCGGCGGGCAAGGTGAGCCGCAAGGAGCTGCGCGCGCGGCTGCGGGCGGAATTCCTGGAGAAGCAAGACTGACGCAAAAAGGCTGGGGGAATGAATTTCCCCAGGCCCCCATCTTCTTTCTTCGAGTTAGGCACTGGCTTCACCGGCTGGCGGACCCGAAAAAGAAAGAAGGGGTTTCAGGGGAATTCATTCCCCTGACCTTTCTCTTGAAGGGTGTGTTTGCACGTGACTGCCAAGGGCCTCCCCACCATCGCTCCCTATGCCCTGCCGGGGGCCGACGAACTGCCCACGCCGCGCGCGCCCTGGACGGTGCAGCGGGACCGCGCGGCACTGCTGGTGCATGACATGCAGCAGTATTTCGTGCGCCCCTATCAGCGCGATGCCTCACCCATGCTGCCCGTGGTGCAGAACATCGCGCGGCTGATCGCCCATGCGCGTGCCGTCGGCATTCCGGTCTTCTACACGGCGCAGCATGGCAACCAGGACCGGCGGGACCGGGGCCTGCAGGCCGATCTCTGGGGCCCCGGCATGTCGGATGCGCCGGAGCACCAGCCGATCCTGCCGGAGCTGGCGCCGGAGCAGGGCGATTTCGTGCTGGTGAAGCACCGCTACAGCGCCTTCCAGCGCAGCAACCTGGAGACGCTGATGCGGGTGCGCGGGCGGGACCAGTTGGTCATCACCGGCATCTACGCGCATATCGGCTGCACCATGACGGCGGGCGAGGCCTTTCAGCGCGATATCGAGCCCTTCTTTGCCGCCGATGCCACGGCGGATTTTTCGCGTGAGAAGCACATGATGGCGCTGAACTACGTGGCCGGCACCTGCGCCGTGCCGATGACCACCGAACAGCTTCTGGCCGCCCTGTGATGCTGACCCGCGAGCGCATGCGCGCCGATATCGCCGCCATGATCCATGAGGACCCGGAGGAGATCGGGGGCGATGACAACCTGATCGACCTCGGCCTCGATTCCATGCGGGCGATGAACCTGCTGGTACGCTGGGCGGAGACGGGCCTCACGCTCGACTTCTCGGAATTCGCCGAGCGGCTGACGCTGGATGCCTGGTGGGCCATCGTGGACCGCGTGCAGCGCCAGGCATGAACGCGCCCTTCGCCATGGACCAGCGCACCAAGCCGCGCCCGCTGACCGAGGCGCAGGCCGGGCTGTGGTATGCGCAGCGGCTGGACCCGGCGAACCCGATCTTCAACACCGGCCAGTACCTGGACCTGCGCGGGCCGCTGGATCGCGAGGCCTTCCGCACCGCCGTGGATGCGGCGGTGGCCGAGGCCGATGTGCTGGCCATGTGCATCGAGGATGCCAGCGGCGTGCCGGCGCAGGGGGTGGAGGAAGCCCGCCGCCCCTGGCTGCAGGTGGTGGACCTTTCCGCAGAGGCGGAGCCGGAGCAGGCGGCGCTGGCCGCCATGGCGCGCGACATGGCCACGCCGGTAGACCCGGCGCGGCATCCGTTGGCCGCCGAGCGGCTCTTCATCCTCGGGGAGCGCCGGCACTTCTGGTACCAGCGGGCGCATCACCTGGCGCTGGATGCCTTCGGCACCGACCTGATCACCCGCCGCGTCGCCGGGCTTTATGCCGCGGCGCTGGGACAGGGCGTGGCGGGGCCGCCGCTGGCCGGGCTGGAGGCCGCGCTGGCGGAAGACGCCGCCTATCGCGCCGACCCGCGCCGCGAGAAAGACGCCGCTTACTGGCGCCAGGCCATGGAGGGCATGGCGGATGTGGTGGGCCTCGCCCCCGGCCATGCCATGACGAGCCGCCGCGCCATCCGCCACACGCAGGTGCTGGACGATGCGCTGGTGGAGGCCCTGCGCAGCGGCGCCGCCAACCATGGCACGCCCTGGCCGGACCTGCTGGCGGCGCTGGTGGGCGCCTATTGCCGCCGCTTCGCGGGCACGGAGGAAATCTCGATCGGCGTGGCCTTCATGGGCCGCCTCGGCAGCCCGGCGGCGCGGGTGCCCTGCACGCTGATGAACGTGCTGCCGCTGCGCCTGCGGCCGGATGAGGATGCGCCGCTGGCGGAATATCTGACGGATGCCTCCAGGGCGCTGCTGCGCGGCCGCCGCCATGGCCGCTACCGGGGCGAGCAGTTGCGGCGCGACCTGGGCCTGCTGGGCGCCGGACGCCGGCTGCACGGCGCCCTGGTGAACCTGCTGCCCTTCGACAGCGTGCCGGTCTTTCCCGGGCTGGAGGTGCGCCCGCAGGTGCTGGGCACCGGCCCGGTGGATGACATCACCCTCACCTTCCGTGGCGGCGCCGACGCCAGTGGGCTGCGGCTGGAGATCGAGGCCAATCCCGCCCTCTACAGCGCCGAGGACGTCGCGACCCATGCCACCCGCCTCGGCTGGTTCTGCCAAGCAGCGCTGCGGGCGGAGCGTCTGGCCGATGTGCCCGGCGCCACGCCGGACGAGGCGCGCTGGCAGGTGCAGGACCTGAATGCCACGGATCATCCGGTGCCGGAGACCACTCTGGCCGCGCTGATCGCCGCCAGGATGGCCGCGCATCCGGACGCGCCCGGGCTGGAATTCAACGGCACCGTCCTCTCCTATGCCGAATTGGATGCCCGCACCGCCGCCCTGGCCGCCGCGCTGCGCGCAGAGGGCGCGCGGCCGGGCGCCGTGGTCGCCGTGGCGCTGGAACGTTCGCTGGAGCTGGTCATCGCCCTGGTGGCGGTGCTGCGGGCCGGCGCGGCCTATCTGCCGCTGGACCCGGCGCACCCTGATGAACGGATCGCGCGCATCCTGAACAATGCCAGGCCGGTGCTGGCGCTTTCGGAACGTGACCTGCCCGGTGGCGCGCCGTTGCTGGCGCCACGTGACTGGCCGATGGAAGGCGCAGCCCCGGCCGATGGCCCCACACCCGGCGATGCCGCCTATGTGCTCTACACCTCCGGCTCCACCGGAGAGCCGAAGGGCGTGGTGATCGAGCACCGCGCCATCGTCAACCGGCTGGAATGGATGCGGCAGCACTACGGCTTCGGCCACGCCGACCGCATCCTGCAGAAGACACCGGCCACTTTCGATGTCTCCGTCTGGGAATTCTTCCTGTCCTTCATCAGCGGCGGCACGCTGGTGGTGGCGCCGCCCGGCGCGCACAAGGACCCGGTGGCGCTGGCGGCGCTGCTGCGGAATGCGCGCATCACCACGGCGCATTTCGTGCCTTCCATGCTCGCGGCCTTCCTGGCGGAACCGGCCTCGCGGGGCATCGCGCTGGCCCGCGTCTTCTGTTCCGGCGAGGAACTGACAGCGGAGTTGCGTGACCGCTTCCACGCCCGCGTCACCGCCGAGCTGCACAATCTCTACGGCCCCACCGAGGCCGCCGTGGATGTCAGCTTCTGGCCCGCCGCCACCAATGACCGCAGCCAGCCCGTGCCCATCGGCTTCCCGGTCTGGAACACGCAGCTTTACGTGCTGGACGAGGCGCTGCGGCCGGTGGCGCCGGGCATGGCGGGGCATCTCTTCATCGGCGGCGTGCAATTGGCGCGGGAATATCTCGGCCGGCCGGACCTGACGGAACGCGCCTTCATCCCCAGCCCCTTCCGGCCGGGCGAGCGGATGTACCGCACCGGCGACCTCGCGCGCCTGCGGGCGGATGGGGCGCTGGTCTTCCTCGGCCGCTCCGACCATCAGGTCAAGATCCGTGGCCAGCGCATCGAACTTGGCGAGATCGAGGCGGCGCTGGCCAGCTATCCGCATCTGCGCCAGGCGCGTGTGATCGCGCGGGAAGACCGCGCCGGTGACAAGCGCCTCGTGGCCTATGTCGTGCCGGCGGAGGGCTATGATGCCGCCACGCTGCGTGCTCATGCGGCGGCGCGGCTGCCGGATGGCTGGCTGCCTTCCGCCTATGTCGCCCTGGATGCGCTGCCGGTGAACAGCAGCGGCAAGCTGGACCGTGCCGCCCTGCCCGCGCCCGATTACGGCAGCGCCGGCGGCCGCGCCCCCGCCACGGAGGCCGAGCGCCGCGTCGGCGCCCTCTTCGCCGAAGCCCTGCAGGTGCCGCCGCCCGGCGCGGAGGATGATTTCTTCGCCCTCGGCGGCCATTCCCTGCTGGCGGTGGAGCTGATGCTGCGGGTGCGGGAAGAATTCGGCTGGGACCCCGGCCTGGGTGCGCTGTTCGAGCACCCGACGGTGGAGCGGCTTGCCGCGCTGCTGGAGGAAAAGCCTGTCAGCGACAGCGGACTTGGCCCGCTGGTGCGGCTGCAACAGGGCGATGACGCGCTGCCGCCGCTGTTCACCGTGCATCCGGCGGGTGGCATTTCCTGGTGCTATGGCGGGCTGGCGCGGGCGCTTTCTCCCCGCCGCACAGTCTATGGCCTGCAGGCGCCCGCGCTGGCGGAAGGCGTGCCGACGCCGGAGAGCCTGGAGGCGCTCGCCGCCGACTACGTGGAGCGTATCCGCGCCATCCGCCCCGGCGGGCCTTTCCACCTGCTGGGCTGGTCGGTGGGTGGCATCATCGCCCATGCCATGGCGGTGCGGCTGCGCGCCCTGGGCGAGACGGTGGGCCTGCTGGCCATGCTGGATTCCTACCCCAGCGACGTCTGGCGCGCCGAGCCGGAGCCGGACGAGAACGCGCCGCTGCGCGCCCTGCTCGCCATCGCCGGCCATGACCCGGACCGCCTGCCCGACCTGCCGCTGACGCGGGATGCCGTGGTGGGCTTCCTGCGGCAATCCGACAGCCCGCTGGGCCGGTTGCCGGAAGCGGCGCTGGATGGCGTGGTGCGGGTGGTGCGCGGCAACAACCGGCTGGTGCGGGCGCACCGGCACGGGCATTTCGACGGCACGGTGCTGCATTTCCGTGCCGCGCTGGACCATGCCGGGCGCGACCTTTCGCCCGCCATGTGGCAGCCTTATGCCACGGCGGTCTCGATCGTGGATATCCAGGCGCTGCATGCAGGCCTGACCGGCCCCGAGGCCACGGCACAGGTCGCGCCGGTGCTCTCCGCCTTTCTTTCAGCCCAGGACAAGGAATTCAGCTGATGCGACCGAGTGGCCTTTCCGGCAAGCGCGTGCTGGTGACGGGGGCGGCCGGCGGCATCGGCCAGGCGGTGCTGCGGGCGCTGCTGGAGGAAGGGATGCGCGTGGTCGCCACCGACCTCGACCCCGCCGCCATCCCCCCCGCCCCGAACCTGCGGGCGGAGCGGCTGGACGTGACCAGCAGCGCCGCCGTCGATGCCCTGGTGGCGCGCATCGAGGCCGAGGAAGGCCCGATCGACTGCGGCGTCAGCCTGGCCGGCATCCTGGCCACCGACACGGTGGCGCAGACCACGGATGAAAGCTGGCGCCGCGTCTTCGCCGTCAATACCGATGGCGTCTTCCACCTGGGCCGGGCGCTGGCGCGGGTGATGGGGCCGCGGGCAGCGGGCAGCATCGTGGTGGTCAGTTCCAACGCGGCGGGCGTGCCGCGCCATGCCATGGCGGCCTATGCGGCCTCCAAGGCCGCCACCACCATGTTCACCCGCTGCCTGGGGCTGGAACTGGCGCCGCAGGGCATTCGCTGCAACATCGTCGCCCCCGGCTCCACCCTGACGCCGATGCAGACCGGCATGTGGGCGGATGCGGATGGCGCCGCGCGGGTCATCGCCGGCTCGCCCGAAACCTATAAGGCCGGCATCCCGCTGCGGAAGCTGGCGACGCCGGAGGATATCGCGGATGCGGTGGCTTTCCTGCTCTCCGACCGCGCCGGGCATATCACCATGGCCGATCTCTACATCGATGGCGGCGCGACCCTGCGTGGCTGAGGCGCCGCCGCCCGTCACCCTGCCGGGCACGGAGGAACACATCCTCCAGGCGCCGGCCGGCGAATACCGGCTCTGGCTGTCCATTCCCCAGGCCCCGCCGCCGCCCGGCGGCTTCCCGGTGCTGTATCTGCTGGATGCCAATGCCAGCTTCGCGACCCTGACCGAGATCGCGCGCCAGGGCGCGGTGCGGGCGGGCGCCACCGGCATCGGCGCCGCGGTGGTGGCGGGCATCGCCTATCCGGGGGAAGCCCCCTACCACCGCGCCCGGCGCGGGCTGGACTATACTCCCGGCCCGCCGGCCGAGGAGGCGGTGCCCTACCCCACCGGCGGCCGCGATGCCTTTCTGGCTTTCCTGCGCGGTCCCGTGGCGGCGCGGGTGGCGGAACGCTGCGCGGTGGATGCGGGCCGGCGGGTGCTGATCGGCCATTCCCTGGCCGGCTTCTTCACGCTGGACGTGCTGGCACGCGACCCTGGCGCCTTCAGCGACTATGTCGCCATCAGCCCTTCCGTCTGGTGGAACCGGGCGCGGCTGGAGGAAGGGCTGGCGGCGCTGCGCTTCCCTGGCCGGGTGCCGCGCGTGGCGCTGGGTGTCGGCGAATGGGAACAGGGCTTGACGCCCTGGGAAGCGGCCTCTCCCGAAGCCGCCCGTACCGCCGAGCGGCGTGGCCGCCGCGCCATGGTGGATGGCGCGCGGCAGATGGCCGAGCGTGTCGCCGCCAGCGGCGCCGAGACGCGCTTCTGGTGCTTCCCGGAAGAGAACCACGGTTCCGTGCTTCCCGTGGCCCTGGGCCGCGCCCTGCGCTTCGTGCTCTCCGGCCACTGAAACTCGAAGAAAGAAGATGGGGGACCGGGGGAATTTCTTCCCCGGCCTTTCTGGTCACGCGGCGACCGCCACCCGCGCCTGCCGCTCCAGCGCCGCGCTCCAAAGCGTCAGGCCCAGCGCGGCGGCCACCAGCACCGCGCCCAACGCCGGCGTGGCGATCCCACCACCTCACCGCCAATCCAGGCGCTGAGGGCGATGCCCAGGTTGAAGGCGGCGATGTTGAGCGCTGAGGCCACGTCCACCGCGCCGGGCCGGTATCGCCGCGCTATCTGCACCACGTAGAGTTGCAGCCACGGCACGGTGATCAGCCCCGCGAGCGGCAGGGTGATGCCGAGATCCTGCGCCACGGTAGGCAGGAGGCCGACGGTGGCGAATTCGGCGGTGCCGATCGCATAGGCCGCAACCGTCAGGGCAAAGAGAGCAAGGGGCATGGGATGGCTCCAGGCCCGCCAGGGCGGCGGGCGCAGCCAGGTTTCAGACAGCTTGAGACCCAGATGCGCCTTGGAGCCGGGCAGCGGAGTAAGCTGCCCTGAACCAGGATTTATGAATGCAGTTCCTCAATCAGGCTGTGTCGCATGATGGCCATGAGGGTGTGGCGGGGGCCGGCCATGTCGCTGCCGCCTTGCCCGGCCCCGCAGCCATCTGCCCGCGCGAGCAAGGAGAGAAGGCCATGGAACAACGGCTGCACCGGCTGGATTTCAGAACTTCGGGGCGTGGATTACTGGAGGTGACGGCGCCCATCTGCCGCTGGGTCGCCGCGCAGGGTTTTGGGGATGGGCTGCTGACGGTCTGGTGCCGGCATACCTCGGCCTCGCTGCTGGTGCAGGAAAATGCCTCGCCCGAGGTACGCACGGATCTGGAGGATTTCTTCCGCCGGCTGGTGCCAGATGGCGGCGGCGGGCGCTACCGGCACGAGGACGAGGGGGCGGATGACATGCCGGCGCATCTGCGTACGGCGCTGACGCAGACGCAGCTTTCCATCCCGGTCCAGGGCGGGCAGCCGGTGCTGGGCACCTGGCAGGGCATTTATCTGTACGAGCATCGCACCGCGCCGCATCAACGGCAGCTGGTGCTGCATCTGCTGGGCGATCCCGCCGTCTGAGTCGCGAAAAGCCCCGGCAAGGCCTGGGATCTTGGCAAGGATTGGTGCCGATCGAGCCTGGGCATGGCCGTTACGGCATGGCTCCTGGCGAGCCGTGCTGATTTACGCGCCAGATTGCCCAGGCCACGCCAGAAGTTGTCGTCATGGATCATGAAGTTTCATGATTCTGTCGTCATCCGCCCGACAAACACTGGTTCTTGCCCAGGCCCTGCGGCAAGATGACCTTGCACTGCCCAAGGTCCTCTTTGAGAGAATGACCAGAATGATCAAGGTTGCTGTCCGGACTCTGGCTCTGCTGTTCATGTGGCAACTCGCGGCTTGCGCCACACAGCAGGTCAGTTCGTCGTTGGAAGACGAGGGCTTCAGTGCCTCCGCTTCCGATTACGCCAATGCCATCATGGCCGGCATGGAACGCGCCCGCGCGATGCGGGAGTTACGGCTGCAATCCTCGATCGCCCACTAATCTGATATCGGGGGCAGCGCCGGCTCAGGCCCGGCACCTCCCCCTGGTCAATCCTGCTTCTGGACTAGGCTGTCACGCAGCCTGGTGATGCTGTCGCGTAGCGCCTTGGCTTCGTCCGACTTCTCGCAGAAGGTGTGGCGGTACCATTCCGGCGTCTGCTTCGCCTTCTCGGCCAGGGCGCGGCCCTGCTCCGTCAGCTGGATGCGCACCTGCCGCTCATCCGTCGTGTCCCGCACCCGCTGCACCAGCCCGGCCGCCTGCAACCGCTTCAGCAGCGGCGTCAGCGTGCTGGATTCCAGGAACAACCGGTCGCCGATGCTGCCGACCGTCTGGTTGTCCTCGGACCAGAGCACCACCATCACCAAATACTGGGGATAGGTCAGGCCAAGCTTCTCCATCAGCGGCTTGTTGGCGCGCTGGATGGCATGGGCTGCGGAATGCACGGCGAAGCAAAGCAGATCGTCGAGGTTGGCAGGTTTCTCGGTCATGGCTTTCATCCTGAGGGTTAAGCGTCCGGCCGTCCATATTGTATCGTACGCGACTAAATAGTGCAATATGTTGTCGCATGGCAGGTATGCGGAATGAATAGTCGCGCGCGATGCAATCGCGGCGTATCTACTCCTCAACAGCCCGGCACCTCCGGGTCAACCGGCTAAAGCCAAGGATCACCACCATGTCCGCTCTCCGCACCCTGCTCGCCGCCACCGCCCTTCTCGGTGCCGCCTCCGCCGCCGCTTCCGCCGCGCCGCTGGCCGTCATCAACCAGGGTGAGAGCTTCGCCGTCGAATACGCCCCCGGCTATGCCGGCAACATCGTCGGCGGTGGCTTTGTCCGCCTCGAAGGCAACAACCGCAGCCTGCGCATCATCCACGAGGATCCCAGCTTCGCCCGCCGGGCCGCCGGCATCCCCGTCTTCACCGGCGGCTCCGAAGGCAATGTCGCCTACCTTCCCGTCGGCAGCGCCAACAGCTCCCTCGCCGCCCGCTGACCTGAGGCAGGCCCCGCCACTGGGCGGGGCCCTCCCCCTTGAGGAACCCTGCTGATGCCGACGATCACCACCACCGATGGCGTTCAGATCCATTACAAGGACTGGGGCGCCGGGCAACCGGTTGTCTTCAGCCATGGCTGGCCGCTGAATGCCGATGCCTGGGAGGACCAGATGGTCTTCCTCGCTTCCCACGGCTTCCGCGCCATCGCGCATGACCGCCGTGGCCATGGCCGCTCCAGCCAGCCCTGGGACGGCAACGACATGGACCACTACGCCGACGACCTGGCGGCGGTGATCGAGCAGCTGGGCCTGCGCGACGCCATCCTGGTGGGCCATTCCACCGGTGGCGGCGAGGTCGCCCGCTATATCGGCCGCCACGGCACGGCGCGGGTGGCCAAGGCGGTGCTGGTGGGCGCCGTGCCGCCGCTGATGCTGCGCACGCCGGCCAATCCGGGCGGCCTGCCCATCGAGGTCTTCGACGGCATCCGCGCCGGCGTGGCCGCCGACCGCTCGCAGTTCTTCAAGGACCTGACAATCCCCTTCTATGGCGCCAACCGGGAAGGCGCCGCGGTCTCCCAGGGCCTGCGCGATGCCTTCTGGTTCCAGGGCATGCAGGGCGGGCTGAAGAACGAGCTGGATTCCATCAAGGCCTTTTCCGAGACCGACTTCACGGAAGACCTGAAGTGCTTCGACATTCCCACCCTGCTGATCCATGGCGATGACGACCAGATCGTGCCGATCGACGCCTCCGCCCGCGCTGCCGCCAAGCTGATCCCGGATGCCGTGCTCAAGGTCTATCCCGGCGGCTCCCATGGATTGGCCGCGACGCACAAGGACCAGCTGAATGCCGACCTCCTGGCCTTCGCCAGGGGCTGACGCCCTCCCCCTCACCGCAATCGCCGCGTGCCTCCCCCTCCCCCGCGCGCGGCGCCATGGCCGGCGGCTCCCCCGCCGCCGGCCAGCCTCTTCCGGCGGGTCTGCGGCGCATCACTGACAGGTGCCTTCATGCGAGACGACCCGACCCTGGCCTGGCCCGAATATCTGCGCGCCTGGCTCGATGCCCTGCGTTACCATCCCGAGCAGCATAATCTCCGGGGCTCCCGGCATGCCGAGGCCACCAGTGCCGAGGCCTCGCGGGACCGCGGGCCGCCGGCGCAACAGGGCGGCGCGGCCTGACCGCAAAGCTGCCCTGCCCTGTGAAACGGCCACGCCTCAGCCGCGTTACGCCCCCGGCGAGTGATGGAGGAATGGCAGAGCCATGGCGGAGCGGGGGACAACAGTGAGCGAGGCGGTTGCCGATACTCGCACGATGCAGGCGGCGGTCCTGGCCGGCCCTGGGCAGATCCGGGTGGAAGACGTGGCGCGGCCGGAACCCGGCCCGGGCCAGTTGCGCATCCGCCTGGAAGGCTGCGGCGTCTGCGCCTCCAACCTGACGCCCTGGGAAGGGCCGGAATGGATGCGGTTCCCCACCCCGCCCGGCGACCTGGGCCATGAAGGCTGGGGCATCGTGGATGCGCTGGACGAGGGCGTGGTCGGCTTCTCGGTCGGCGACCGCGTCGCCGCCCTTTCCTACAAGAGCTATGCCGAATACGACCTGGCGGAGCAGGACAATGTCGTCCGCCTGCCCGAGTCCCTGGCCGGCCAGCCCTTCCCGGGCGAGCCGCTGGGCTGCGCCATGAACATCTTCCGCCGCGCTGGCGTCGAGGCGGGGCAGACCGTCGCCATCATCGGCATCGGCTTCCTGGGCGCCATCCTGACGCGGCTGGCCACCGATGCCGGGGCACGGGTCATCGCCATCTCCCGCCGCCCCTTCTCGCTGAACCTCGCGAAGCGCATGGGCGCCGCCGAGGTGATCCCGATGGAGGACCACCACGCCATCATCGAGCAGGTGAAGACCCTGACCGGCGGCCAGTTCTGCGACCGGGTCATCGAGGCCGTGGGCAAGCAATGGCCGCTGGACCTCGCCGGGGAACTGACGCGGGAACGCGGGCGGCTGATCGTCGCCGGCTATCACCAGGACGGCCCGCGCCAGGTGAACATGTGGCTGTGGAACTGGCGCGGCATCGACGTGATCAACGCGCATGAGCGCGACCCCAAGGTCTATATGGCCGGCATCCGCGAGGCGGTGGAGGCCGTGGCTTCCGGCCGGCTGGACCCCAGCGGGCTCTATACCCATCGCTTCCCGCTTTCTCGGCTGGACGAGGCGCTGAACGCCACCCGCGACCGGCCCGACGGCTTCCTCAAGGCGCTGGTGACCTTCCCATGAGCGACGCGATGACCGCAGCCCCTGCCGCCGCCGCGCAGCGCAGCCGCCCGCGCCTGGGCTTCCTGGGTGTCGGCTGGATCGGCCGCCACCGCATGCAGGCCATCCTGGAGGAAGGCCATGCCGAGGCCGCCGCCATCGCCGATGCCTCGCCCGAGATGGTGGCGGAGGCGCTGAAGCTGGCGCCCGGCGCCCAGGCGGTGGACTCGCTGGATGCCATGCTGGAGGCGGGCGTCGATGGCGTGGTGATCGCCACCCCCAGCGCGCTCCATGCCGAGCAATCCATCCGCGCCCTGCAACACGGCGTGGCCGTCTTCTGCCAGAAGCCGCTGGGCCGCACTGCCGACGAGGCCCGCGCCGTGGTCGATGCCGCCCGCCGCGCCGATCGGCTGCTGGCGGTGGACCTGTCCTACCGCTTCACCGACGGCATGCGCCGCATCCGCGAGGTGGTGCAATCCGGCGAGCTGGGCCGGATCTATGCGGTGGACCTCGTCTTCCACAATGCCTACGGACCGGACAAGCCGTGGTTCTACGACCCCGCGCTCTCCGGCGGCGGCTGCGTCATGGATCTCGGCGTGCATCTGGTGGACCTGGCGCTCTGGACGCTGGATTTCCCCGGCGTCGCCAATGTCCAGGGCACGCTCTTCGCGGGCGGGGAACCGCTGGGCGGCCGGCCGGACAAGGTGGAGGACTATGCCCTGGCCACGGTGGCGCTGGAGGGTGGCACGGCGGTGCAGCTGGCCTGTTCCTGGCGCCTGCAGGCGGGGCAGGATGCGGTGATCTCGGCCGCCTTCTACGGCACCGAGGGTGGCGTGGCGCTACGCAACGTCAATGGCTCCTTCTACGACTTCACCGCAGAGCGCTTCCGCGGCACCGCGCGCGAAATCCTCGCGACGCCGCCGGATGCCTGGGGCGGGCGTGCCGCCGCCGACTGGGCGGCGCGGCTGGCCTCCGGCGCGCGCTTCGACCCGGCGGCGGAGCGGCTGGTGGAGGTCTCCGCGGTGCTGGACCGCATCTACGGCCGCTGAAGCCCCAACCTTTCCCCGGGTCGGGCGCTAGAACCGGTGCGGCGGACCCTGGCCGCACCGGACCCGAAGAAGGATGCACCATGACCGATGACACGCTGCCCACCCCGGCCTCCCGTGGCGAGATGCAGGCCCGGCTGGACCTCAGCCTCGGCCGCGCCGTCTCGCTCCGCAGCATGGCGCGCGCCACGCCGGAAGGGCTGATGTCGGTGGGCGTGCTGGTGTCGCTGATCCTGCTGTCCACCGCCGTGCTGGTGCGCGCCGCCAAGCGGCCGGGGCGGTAGCGGCGGGCCGCCAGCGCGGCCCGCCTCGGAGCCTCAGGACTTGGCCAGCCCCGCCGCCTTCATGGCGGTGCCCATGGCCGCGTCGGTCTCGGCCATCACCTTGCCGAAGCCGGCGCCATCGCCCCAGTCCATGCCGAAGCCGCGCGACTTCATGAAGTCCGAATATTCGGCGGACTTGTAGACGCGCTCCAGCGCGCCGGTCAGCGTGCTGGCGATCTCCGGCGGCAGCTTCAGCGGCGCGCCGATGCCGCGCCAGACGGCGGTCTGGTAATCCACGCCCAGGCTTTCCTTCAGCGTCGGGATATCCGGGAACTGCGGGTCGCGTTGCTGCGCCATGATGGCCAGGCTGCGGGCGCGGCCGGCATCCAGCATGGCCCGCGCCTCGGGGATCGAGCAGGGCACGATGTCGATGCCGCCAGCCACGAGGTCCTGCATGCCCGGCGCTGCGCCGTTGGAAGGCACCCAGCGCACATGGTCCGGCTTCAGCCCCATGGCCTGCAGCCAGCCCACCAGCGCCAGGTGCCAGATGCCGCCCTGGCCGGTGCCGGAAGCCTTCAGCTTGCCCGGCGGGCTGTTCTTGATGCCCTCCGCCAGCGCCTTGATGTCCTTGTAGGGGGAGGATGCGCTGACCTGCACGCCGGGCGCGTCGCGGTTCATCAGCCCCAGCGGGGTGTAGTTGGCATAGGTCAGTTCCGTCAGGCCCTGCCAGTGCATCATGGTGATTTCCACCGTGATGATGCCGATGCTGTAGCCATCCGGCGCGGCGGTGGCGATGGCGCTGTGGCCCACCACGCCGGAACCGCCGGTGCGGTTCACCACGTTCACCGGCTGGCCCAGTTCCTTTTCCAGCAGGGCAGCGATGATGCGGGCGGTGGCATCGGTGCCGCCGCCGGCGCCCCAGGGCACGATCATCTGCAAGGGGCGGGCGGGGTAGCGGGCCTGCGCCAGCGCCGGGCGGGCCAGCGTCGCCGCCCCGGCCAGGGCCGCGGTGGTGGCGAGAATGCCGCGGCGGGACATCGGGTTCATGGATCGTCTCCTGTTGGCTCCGGCTTTCGTGCCGGTTTGGCTGAGAAGTATGGACAAACTTTAAGGGGGCGAACAAGGCCGCAGCGTGGCGGCCTTGCCCGGGGGCTTCAGCCGCGCTGCGGCGCCACCCGCCGTGCCGCCGTGCGCCGCAGAATCCAGGCCACCACCGGCCAGAGCAGCGCGCCGGCCGTGATGGCCGCCAGCACCGCCGAGATCGGCCGTTCGATGAAGGGCATCAGGCTGTTGTCGGATTTGATGAGGGAGGTGACGAAGCTCTGCTCCACCATCGTGCCCATGACGATGCCGAGCACCATGGCCGCCACGGGATAGCCGTTGCGCTCCATCACGTAGCCCACCACGCCGAAGAAGGCGACCAGCAGCACCGCGAAGAGGTTGTTGCCGGTGGCGAAGGCACCCACGGCGCAGAGCAGCAGGATGATCGGCATGATGGAGGCGCGCGGCGCCCGCAGCACCGTGGCGGCGACGCGGATCATGATGATGCCCAGCGGGATCATGATGATATTGGCCAGGATGAAGATGATGTAGAGCGCGTACATGCTGGAGGCGCGCTCCGTGAAGAGCGTCGGCCCCGGGTTCAGCCCCTTCATGTAGAGCACGCCGATGGCGATGGCGGTGATGGTGTCGCCGGGGATGCCGAAGAGCAGCGCCGGCACCCAGCCGCTGGCCAGCGAGGCATTGTTGCTGGCGCCCGATTCGACCAGCCCCTCCGGATGGCCGGTGCCGAATTTCTGCGGCTCCTTCGAGAAGCGCTTGGACATGGCGTAGCTGACCCAGGCCGCCATATCCGCGCCGGCGCCCGGCAGCACGCCGATGATGATGCCGACGATATTGCCGCGCCACATCGGCCACTGGTAGCGCTTCGTGAGCGACCATTGCCCGGCCAGGATGCTGCCGAAGCGGCGGCGTGGCAGCGGCGGCGGCTCCGCCTCGGCCAGGGCGCGCATCACCTGCGACACGGCGAAGACACCCACCAGCGCCGGCAGCGGCTCAATGCCGCCGAGCAGGTCGGTCATGCCGAAGGTGAAGCGGGGCGTGCCGGCCGGATTCTCCATGCCGACGCAGGCGAAGAGCAGCCCCAGCAGCATCGAGGCGATCGCCTTCACAGGCGAGGAACGGGCGACCAGCGTGGCGCACATCAGGCCCAGCAGCGCCAGCCAGAAATACTCGAAGGTGGAGAAGTTCAGCGCCACCTCGGCCAGGGCCGGCGCCATCAGCAGCAACGCCAGCGTGCCGACGATGCCGCCGATGGCGCTGAACCACAGGCCGGTGCCGAGCGCCAGTTCCGCCTGCCCCTTGCGCGTCATGGCATAGGATTCGTCGGTATAGGCGGCCGAGGCGGGCGTGCCGGGGATGCGCAGCAGGCAGCCCGGGATGTCGCCGGAGAAGATGGCCATGGCGGAGGAGGTGATGATGGTCGCCACCGCCGCGATGGGCGAAAGGTAGAAGGTGACGGGTACCAGCAGCGCGGTCGCCATGGTGGCGGAAAGGCCGGGCAGCGACCCCACCACCAGCCCGTAGATGGCCGAGGCCAGGATGGCGATGAGCACATCCATCTGGCCCACCATGCGGAAGGCTTCGAGAAGGTCTGTCATGGCGTCACCACGGCATCGCCAGGAGGCCGTCGGGCAGCGGCACCCGCAGCAGCTTGAAGAAGACCAGGTGGATGCCGAGCGGCGCCAGCACCGCCAGCGGCACCGCCAGACGCCACCGCGCACCCATGGCCAGGGACACCGCCAGTGTGATCGCCGCCGCCGTCAGCACGAAGCCCAGGTGCTCCACCGCCAGCATGTAGAAGATCAGCAGCAGCGGCGGCAGGAAGGCGCGCCATTCCGCGAAGCGCGGCGGCTGCGGCACGGCCTGGCCCGGCTCGGCAGGCACGACCTCCTCCGGGGCCTCGAAGCTGTGGCCGATACCCAGCGCGATCATGGCGCCGCAGAGGATCAGCCCGCATCCGATGATCATCGGAAAGACGCTTGGCCCCACATCCTGCCCGGGCACGCCCGGCTGCAACGAGGCGCCATAAGCGGTCACGCCCCCCAGCGCGACCAGGCATGCCCCGGTGACTCGATCCGATAAATGCAACGCCCCGTTCCCTTTCCTCAGGCTACGGGCTTCGACGCGGGCTCTTCGCCCCCGCACGTGCCCGCTGTTCTCTGCCATCGCGGCCTTCACCGCGGTTCTTGGACCTTTGTGGCGGAACAAGTGTGCTGACCGAAGAACGATCCGGTCAAGCACCCAGGGCGCGGGCGGCGCGGCGGGGCGGAAATGCGGTGCGCCTGATGCAACAGCCCCGGCGGCGGGGCGTTCGCGCCCCAGGGGGTGCGGCGGGTCCCGCCGCGCCCGGTGCAGCGCATGAGGTGGCAAGATGGCGGAAACGGTCGGCGACTTCTTCTGGCGGCGCCTGTCGGACTGGGGCGTGAAGCGCGTCTTCGGCTATCCGGGCGACGGCATCAACGGCCTGGTCGGCGCCCTGGACCGGGCACGGGACCAGGTCCAGTTCGTGCAGGCGCGGCATGAGGAGATGGCCGCCTTCATGGCCGGCGCCCATGCCAAGTTCACCGGCGAGGTGGGCGTCTGCCTCGCCACCTCCGGCCCCGGCGCCATCCACCTGCTGAACGGGCTCTATGACGCGCGGCTGGACCATATGCCGGTGCTGGCCATCGTCGGCCAGCAGGCGCGCGCGGCGCTGGGCGGGCATTACCAGCAGGAAGTGGACCTCGCCTCGCTGTTCAAGGACGTGGCCGGTGCCTTCGTGCAGCAGGTCAGCGTGCCGGCGCAGGTGCGCCACCTGATCGACCGCGCCATGCGCACCGCCATGGCCGAGCGCCGCATCACCTGCATCATCGTGCCCAACGACATCCAGGAGCTGGAGGCGGTGCCGGTGCCGCCGCATGAGCATGGCACGGTGCATTCCGGCGTGGGCTATGCGCGCCCCTCCATCCTGCCCACCCAACCGCAGCTGCAACAGGCGGCGGATGTGCTGAATGCCGGCAAGAAGGTCGCCATGCTGGTCGGCGCCGGGGCGCTGGAGGCGACGGATGCGGTGACCGCGGTGGCGGAGCGGCTGGGCGCCGGCGTCGCCAAGGCGCTGCTGGGCAAGGCGGCGCTGCCGGACGACCTGCCCTTCGTCACCGGCTCCATCGGGCTGCTGGGCACCGAGCCGAGCTGGGACATGATGCAGGAATGCGACACGCTGCTGATGGTGGGCAGCGGCTTTCCGTATTCCGAGTTCCTGCCCAAGGAAGGCCAGGCGCGCGGCGTGCAGATCGACCTGAAGCCGGACATGCTGAGCCTGCGCTACCCGATGGAGGTGAACCTCCATGGCGACAGCCGCGCCACGCTGGAAGCCCTGCTGCCGCTGCTGAAGCCGAAGGAGGATGCCTCCTGGCGCCAGCGCATCGAGAAGAATATCGCCGCCTGGTGGAAGAAGACCGAGGCGCGCGCCATGCAGCCGGCCGAGCCGCTGAACCCGCAGCGGGTCTTCTGGGACCTCTCCCCCCGGTTGCCGGAGCGCTGCATCATCGCGGGCGACAGCGGCTCCCACACCAACTGGTATGCGCGGGACGTGAAGCTGCGGCGGGGCATGATGGCCTCGCTTTCCGGCGGGCTGGCCACCATGGGCTCGGGCGTTCCCTATGCCATCGGCGCCAAGTTCGCCTATCCGGAACGGCCGGTGCTGGCGATCTGCGGCGATGGCGCCATGCAGATGAACGGCATGGCGGAGCTGATCACCATCGCCAAGTACTGGAAGGAATGGGCCGACCCGCGGCTGGTGGTGCTGGTGCTGAACAACCGCGACCTCAACCAGGTGACCTGGGAGCAGCGGGTGATGGCGGGGGACCCGAAGTTCCTTGGCTCGCAAAGCCTGCCGGACGTGCCCTATCACAAATTCGCCGAGCTGATCGGGCTGCGCGGCATCTTCGTGGACAACCCGGACCATGTGGCCGGCGCGTGGGAACAGGCCTTCGCCGCCGACCGCCCGGTGGTGCTGGAAGCCTATGCCGACCCCAACGTGCCGCCGCTGCCGCCGCATATCACGCTGAAGCAGGCGCGGGCCTTCGCATCCTCCATGTTCGGGGAGCCGGAGCTGGGCAGCGTCATCGGCAATACCGCGCGGCAGGTACTGGCTTCCGTCATGCCGGGCGGTTCCGGCAAGCCCTGAACAGGACAGCGCGGGGTGCCGCAGCGGCGCCTGCCGCGCGGCGCTGCCGGGCCGCTTCAAGCGCTTCGTGGCCTGAGCTGCCGGGGTGTCCGATTCGGGCACGTGGGCAGCCAGGCGGCGGAGCGGGGGCAACATCCAGGGGCACGGCGCGTTCTACCCCTCAGTTGTCTTCACACAGGAGATGCCCCCCATGAGCGGATTCTTTTCCGGCCGGTCCGGCGGTGGCCTCGCCGGCGGCCTGCCGAATGGCGTGAAGCTGGCCGCGATCGCCTTTCTGATCCACCAGTTGATGAAACAGCGGGGCGCCGAGGCGCAGACACCCGGCGGCGTGGCGCAGCACCCCGCCGGCGCGCAGCACCAGGGCGGCGGTGGCCTGGGCGAGATCCTGGGCAGCCTGCTCGGCGGCGCGGGCGGCGGCGGCACAACGGGCGGCACTGCCGGAGGCGGGCTGGGCGGCCTGCTGGGTGGTGGTGGCGCCGGTGGCCTGGGCGGCCTGCTCGGCGGGCTGCCGGGCATGCTCGGCGGCATGCGCGGCCGGGGCCTGAGCCAGCAGGTGGATTCCTGGGTTTCCCCCAACGAGAACCAGCCGGTCTCCGCCCAGGATCTGGAGCGGCATTTCGACCCGCAGGAACTGGATGAGGCGGCGCGGGAGGCCGGCACCGACCGCGCCAGCCTGCTGGAGGAGCTGCGCCAAGTGCTGCCCCAGTTCGTGGACCGCATGACACCCAACGGCACCCTGCCGCAGCCGGGCGCCGAGCCTCAGGGCGGCGGCGGCAACGGCGACCTTGGCAATGTCATGAACGATATCCTGCGCGGCAAACGCTGACGCGCGCTAGTCCTTCGCCGCCCGCCAGAAGGCCTCGGCCACCGGGGACTGGCGGCGGCGCGGGCGAAAGAGGCGGATCTCCACCGGCACGGCATGGCCCGCCTCGCCCGCCTCCAGCAGGCGGCCGGCGGCGAGGTCCTCTGCCGCCAGACTGGCCGGCAGCCAAGCGATGCCCTGGCCCTGCCGCGCCATGGTCAGCAGCGCCGCCGCCAGGGGCGAGGTGAAGATCGCTTCCAGCGCCGGCCGCTGCGTCGCCTCCAAGATGCGGCCGAGGCCGGAAGGCGCGCTATAGGCCAGCAGCCGTGCCGGCCCCGCCGGGAGGCGCCAGCGCGGCAGGCCGCCGGCATCGGGCGCCGAGAGCGGCAGCAGCCGGTCATGCCCCACCACCACACTGTCGAAAGCCTCCGGCGCGAAGCGGGCCGGCGCCGCAGGGTGGTGGTGGCACAGCAGGAAGTCGGCATCCCCCGCCAGCAGGATGCGCTCGCAGGCCGCCATGCTGTCGGAAACGAGGTTCAGCGTGCCCAGCGTCTCCAGCGGTGCATGGGCGCGCACCCAGCCGGGGAAGAAGGTGAAGGACAGCGCATGGGTGGCGGCGATGGTCAGCGCCGCCCCTTCCCGCCCCGCCGCTGCCAGGGCGCCGCGCCGCATCTGCTGCAGGTTGCGCACCAGCGCCCCGGCCTGTTCCCGCAGGTATTCCCCCGCCGCGTTCAGCGCCACGCCCTGTGGCGAGCGCAGCACCAGCGGCGTGCCCACCCAGGCTTCCAGCGCCTGGATGCGGCGGCTGAAAGCGGGCTGCGTCACGTTCCGCGCCGCCGCCGCGCGGGAGAAGTTGCGGTGCTCGGCCAGGGCCAGGAAATCCTCCAGCCAGTTCAGCTCCATGGCCGATGCCGGATCTGCATGATGAACCTCGATATTGGCATTGGGCAGCGTGCCGCGACGATCCTATCCGGGGCACCAGCCGTGCGACAGCGCCCGGCGGCAGCGAAGGGAAAGCCCATGCGGATCGTCGATGTCTGCGAGATCACCCAGCCGATCGCCTCGCCGATCCGCAATGCCTATATCGACTTCACCAAGATGACGACGAGCCTTGTCGCGGTGGTGACGGACGTGGTGCGGGACGGCCGCCGCGTGGTGGGCTACGGCTTCAATTCCAACGGCCGCTACGGCCAGGGCGGGCTGATCCGCGAGCGGTTCCGCGACCGCATCCTGGAAGCCGCGCCCGAGAGCCTGCGTGACGATGCGCGCGACAACCTCGACCCCGGCAAGGTCTGGGCGGCGATGATGCGCAACGAGAAGCCGGGCGGGCATGGCGAACGCTCGGTGGCCGTGGGCACGCTGGACATGGCGGTCTGGGACGCCGTGGCGAAGATCGAGGGCAAGCCGCTCTTCCGCCTGCTGGCCGAGCGCCACGGGCGGGAAGCCGACCCGCGCGTCTTCGTCTATGCCGCCGGCGGCTACTATTATCCCGGCAAGGAGAATGGCGCGCTGCGGGCCGAGATGCGCGGCTATCTCGACCGCGGCTACAACGTCGTGAAGATGAAGATCGGCGGCGCCTCGGTCGCCGAGGACCGCGCGCGGATCGAGGCGGTGCTGGCTGAGATCGGCAGCGAGGCGCGACTGGCCGTCGACGCCAATGGCCGCTTCGACCTCGAGACCGCCATCGCCCATGCCAAGATGCTGCGGGACTACCCGCTCTTCTGGTACGAGGAAGCCGGGGACCCGCTGGACTACGCGCTGCAGGCCGCGCTTGCGGAATTCTACCCGAACCCGATGGCCACGGGGGAAAACCTCTTCTCGCACCAGGATGCGCGCAACCTGCTGCGTTATGGCGGCATGCGGCCGGACCGCGACTGGCTGCAATTCGACTGCGCCCTCTCCTACGGCCTGGTGGAATACCTGCGGACGCTGGAGGTGCTGCGGCAGTTCGGCTGGTCGCCCTCCCGCTGCATCCCGCATGGCGGACACCAGATGTCGCTGAACATCGCGGCGGGGCTCGGCCTCGGCGGCAATGAAAGCTACCCGGACCTCTTCCAGCCCTATGGCGGCTTCCCGGACGGCGTGCGCGTGGAAGACGGGCATATCACCATGCCGGACCTGCCGGGCATCGGCTTCGAGGGGAAGTCCGACCTGATCAAGGTGATGCGCGAACTGGCGGAGTAGGAAGGCCTGGGAGAAGGCATTCCCCAGCTCGGCGCTGCCGCGGCATCTGGCGGACCCGAGGAAAAAAGATGGGGTCAGGGGAATTCATTCCCCGGCCTTCCCCCACCTCTGGCTTCGCCGCCGCAGGGCAGGCCTCAGGAGCCAACCCGCGGTGGTCCGGCGGCGTTAAAGGGGGTCAGCGTCGGAACCACGCCTTTGTCTCCTGCTCCCCTGCCGCCCGCCGGTTCTTTCTTCGGCCGCCTCGGGCGGCGTGTCTTTTCCCGCCGTTCCCGCCCTGTGCTGGCTGCCGCCGTGCTGCTGGGCCTTCTCGCGCTGGGCAGCGGCACCGCCAGTTGGCTGGCCTCCCGCCGGGGCCATGCCGCCGCTGAGATCGCCAATGCCCATGTGCTGGCGGCCGAGGCGCTGCTCTCCGCCATGAAGGATATCGAGACCGCGCAGCGCGGCTTCGTGCTGGTGGGCGACGAAAGCTTCCTGGAACCCTACCGGCGTGGCCGCGCCAGCATCGGGGACCTGCTGCCCCGGCTGGAGGGTGATGGGCTGCCCGCCGGGCGGCTGCGGGAACTGGCCATGGACAGGATCGACTGGGCCGAGCGCTCCATCGCCACCCGCCGCAGCCAGGGCATGGCCGCCGCCATCCGCGAAATCGAGACGCGGGAAGGCAAGGCGGCCATGGATGCCTTCCGGGCGGAGGTGGAGGCGGTGCAGGCGCAGACCCGGGCGGCGCAGCTTGAACGCGCCGCCGCCGGGGCACGCCGGGCCGGCTGGCTGGCGGGGCTGGGGCTGGTGGCGCTGCTGCTCTCGGGGCTTTCGCTGGCGCTTTACGCCCTGGCTTGGCGGCGGGCGGAGCGGCGGGCCTCGGCGCTGCTGGACGGGGTGATGGAACATGCCCCGGTGGGCCTTGGCTTCCTCGACCGCCGGCTGCGGCTGGACCATGCCAACAAGGCGCTGGTCGACCTGGGGGAGCGGGTGCTGGGCGCCGTGGGCGACACGCTGCCAGAGGAGGTGCGGCGGCAGATCGAGCCCCGCGTGGCCGAGGTGCTGCGCAGCGGCCGCGCGGAGAGCAATGTGGAAGTGGTGGTGCCGCCCGCGTCCGGCCGCCCGTCGCGGCAGTTGCAGATGGGCTTCTTTCCCCTGGGCGGGCATGTGGAGGGCATCGGCGTCGCCGCCATGGACGTGACGGCGCGCAACCGCCTGGAGGCCCGGCTGCGGCGCAGCGAGGCGCGGCTGCGGATGATCGTCGATTCCGTGCCGCAGCAGGCCTGGATGACGGACGAGAATGGCGAGGTGCAGTGGTACAACCGCCGCTGGTACGAATTCACCGGCGGCACGCCAGAGGACATGAAGGGCTCCGGCTGGCAGAAAGTGCACCACCCGGAATACATGGAGGGCGTGGTGAGCCGCTTCCGCGCCGCCATCGCCGCCGGCGAGGCCTGGGAGGATACCTTTCCGCTGCGTGGCGCGGATGGGCAGTACCGCTGGTTCCTGTCCCGCGCCCTGCCGCTGCGGGAGCCGCCGGACGAGGAATTCCCCGAAGGGCGGCTGATCGGCTGGTTCGGCACCAATACCGACATCACCGAGATGCGCGCGGCGGAGGAGGCGCTGACGGCTGCCAAGGCGGCGGCCGAGGATGCCAACATGGCCAAGAGCCAGTTCATCGCCAACATGAGCCATGAGCTGCGCACGCCGCTTTCCGCCGTGATCGGCTATTCCGAGATGCTGGAGGAAGAGGCCGAGGACCTGGACGGCGGCGAGAGCTTCCGCGAGGACCTGGCCAAGATCAATTCCAATGCGCGCCACCTGCTGTCCCTGATCAACGACGTGCTGGACCTGTCGAAGATCGAGGCGGGAAAGATGGAGGTGCAGCCGGAGGATTTCGACACCGGCGCGCTGCTGCGCGAGGTCGCCTCCACCGTCGAGGCGCTGGTGGCCAAGAAGGACAACCGGCTGGAGCTGGAGATCGCGCCCGGCCTGCCGGAGATGCATTCCGACCCAGTGAAGCTGCGGCAATGCCTGTTCAACCTGCTGGGCAATGCCGCCAAGTTCACCGAGGGCGGGCGCATCACCCTGTCCGCCCGGCCCGAGCCGGGGCGGGAGGGCTGGATCGTCTTCCGCGTCAGCGATACCGGCATCGGCATGACGCCGGAGCAGATCGAGCGGCTGTTCCAGCGCTTCAGCCAGGCCGACAGCACCACCACCCGCCGCTTCGGAGGCACCGGGCTGGGGCTGGCCATCACCAAGGCCTTCGTCTCCATGCTGGGCGGCCGGGTGGAGGTGGAGAGCACGCCCGGCCAGGGCACCAGCTTCACCATCCGCCTGCCCGCCGATATCCGCCAGGAGCGGGTGGAAGAGGATGACCTCGCCGTGCAGGTGGGCGAGGCCGCCGTGGATGCCACCCTGCCGCCCGAGGAGCGGCGCGACGGCCTGGTGCTGGTGATCGACGACGATGCCGCGACGCGGGAACTGCTGATGCGCTTCCTGACGCGGGAGGGCTTCGTGGTGCGCGCGGCCCCCGATGGGCAGACCGGGCTGCGGCTGGCGCGCGAGTTGCGCCCCGATGCCATCCTGCTGGATGTGATGATGCCGCGCCTCGATGGCTGGGGCGTGCTCTCCGCCCTGAAGGCGGAGCCGGAGCTGGCGGATACGCCGGTGGTGATGGTGACGGTGGTGCAGGAGCGCGGCCTCGCCTTCTCCCTCGGCGCCGCCGACTATCTGAACAAGCCGGTGGAATGGAGCCGGCTGAAGCGGGTGCTGGACCGCTACCGCGCCCAGCCCGCCCCTGGCACCGCGCTGCTGGTGGAGCATGACGAGGCCCAGCGCGCCGAGCTGCGCCAGTTGCTGGAGCGCGAGGGCTGGGCGGTGGAAGAAGCGGCCGACCGCCGCGCCGCCCTGGCCCGCATGGCCACCGAGCCCCGCCCCGCCCTGCTGCTGGTGGAGGTGCATGGCGCCGATGGCGGCGACGGCTTCGCGCTGATCCGCGAGTTGCGGGCACGCGCGGAATGGAGCGCGCTGCCCATCGTCGCCCTCACCGATGGCGAGGTGGAGGAGGCCGAGATGCGCCAGCTCCGCAGCAAGGTGCATGGCGTGATGCCCGCCGAGGATGGCATCCCCGATGAGTTGGTGACCGAGCTGCGCCGCATCGCCGGCGCGGCACGCCCCCTCCATGTTTCCGCGACCGTCCAGGAAGGACAAGAGCCATGACGAAGATCCTGCTGGTCGAGGACCATGAGGAACTCTGGGATTTCCTGTCCCGCCGCCTGCGGCGGCGCGGCTTCGAGGTGGTGCTGGCGCATGACGGGCAGCAGGGCCTGGATGTGGCGAGGGCGGAGCGGCCCGATGTCATCCTGCTCGACATGAACCTGCCGGTGATGGATGGCTGGACCGTCGCCCGCACCCTGCGCGGGCAGGAGGATACCGCGCGCATGCCCATCATCGCGCTGACGGCGCATGCCATGTCCGGCGACCGCAGCAAGGTGATCGAGGCCGGCTGCGACGACTACCACCCGAAGCCGGTCGATTTCTCCCGCCTGCTGGGGCAGATCGACGCAGCGCTCGCGGCGCGGCAGGAACAGGGCTGAGGGGGCGGGCCTCAGCGGCCCGCCAGTGGCCAGACCAGGGCGATCAGCGGCACGCCCACCACCAGCACGATGGCCGTCAGCGGCGCCCCCAGCCGGGCATAGTCGCCGAAGCGGTAGCCGCCCGGCCCCATCACCAGCGTGTTGCACTGGTGGCCGATGGGGGTCAGGAAGTCGCAGGCCGCGCCCACCGCCACCGCCATCAGGAAGGCATCCGGGCTCAGCCCCAGCCGCTGCGCCAGGCTGGCGGCGATGGGGCCCATCATCAGCACCGTCGCCGCATTGTTGAGGAAGGGCGTCACTGCCATGGCGATGGCCATCATCAGCCCCAGCGCGCCCAGCGGCGGCAGGTAGCGCACCATGCCTTCCAGCCAGGCGGCGATCAGGTCGGTGCCGCCGGTGGTCTGCACCGCCTCGCTGACCGGGATCAGCGCGCCCAGCAGCACCAGCACCGGCCATTCCACGGCGTCATAGGCCTCGTGCTTGCTCAGCGTCCGCAGCAGCAGCAGCACCACGGCGGCGCCGAAGAAGGCGATGGCCACCGGCACCACATGCAGCGCCACCAGCCCCATGGCCGCCAGCAGCACCAGCAGCGGCAGCCAGGAGCGCCGGCTGCGGCCGAGGGTGATGGCGCGCTCCGTCAGCGGCAGCACGCGCAGCTCGCCCAGCGCATCGGAAATGGCGGCGGCGCTGCCGCGCAGGATCAGCACATCCCCCGCCCGCAGCCGCAGCGTGCCCAGGCGCTGGGTGATGCGGTGGCCACGCCGGCTGACCGCCAGCAACCCCAGCCCGAAGCGCTGCTGCAGGCGGGAGCGGGCGGCGGTGGAGCCCGCCAGCGGCGATTCGGCTGTGACCACGCCTTCCACCACATTGGCTTCCTCCGCCCCCTCCTCCCCCGCCAGGCGCAGCCCGGCGCGGGCGACGATGCGCTCCAGCTCCTCCGGGTCGCCTTCCAGCAGCAGCACGTCCCCGGCGCGGATGGTCCAGCCGGGGGTGGGCACGAAGCGGCGGAAGCGCTCGCGGATGATGCTGGCCACGGTGACGCGGCCTTCCGTCATGGCCTCCAGCGCCGCCACGTCGCTGCCGGCGATGGCCGCGCCCTCCGGCACCAGGGCCTCGATGGTGTAGTCCTCGATGGCCGGGCCGGCATCGCTGGGCGCGCGCCGGCCGCGCGGCAGCAGCCGCCAGCCGAAGGCCAGGAAGACGATGCCCGCCAGCGCGATGCCGAGGCCCACGGGCGTGAAGTCGAACATGCCGAAGGGCTGGCCGGTGACCTCCGCCCGCACCCGCGCCACGATGATGTTGGGCGAGGTGCCGGTCATGGTGATCAGCCCGCCGATCAGCGAGGCGAAGGCCATGGGCATCAGCAGCGAGGAGGCCGAGGTGCCGGTGCGCCGCGTGAGCTGGAAGGCCACCGGCATGAAGATGGCCAGCGCGCCGATGTTCTTGGTGAAGATGGAAGCCACCAGCACGGCGCCCGCCAGCACCGGCACCTGGGTGGCGGTGGTCTTGAGATAGGGCAGCACCGGGCGCATCAGCCGCTCCACCGCGCCGGAGCGCGCGACCGCGGCGCTGACCAGCAGGGCGGAGGCCACGATCACCACCACGTCATCCGCGAAGCCGGAGAAGGCGCGGTCCGCCGGGATGATGCCGGTCACGATGCCCGCCAGCAGCGCCAGCAGGGCCACGAGGTCGTAAGCGATGCGGCCCCAGAGGAAGAGGCCGACGGTGACGCTGAGGATGCCGAAGGCCAGCGCCTGGTCCAGCGTCACCGGCCCGCCCCGCAGCCTGGTGCCGGAGAGGAGGTGCGGGGTGGCGGCGGGCTGGGCATAGCGGTTCATCCTAGGGCGAGACAAAGGGCGGAACCCGGCGGCACCGCCCTGAGTTGCCGCGCCCGCGCTGGCAACCGCCGCCGCCGGCTGGCCGTTCTCCCCACGCCGGACCACAAGGGGAGCCGCCACCATGACCGCCATGCCGTGGCGCATCCTGCGCCTCTTCGGCCAGGACCAGGGCCGGGACGGCGAAAGCCACCTGCTGGAGCGGCAGGCGATGGGCCTGCCGCCCGAGGTGACGGTGCCGGAGACCGCCCTGGAGGCGCCGCACCGCCCACCGGTGCAGCCGCCGCAGCACCTGCTGCAGGAGCAGGTGGCCGCCAAGCTGCTGCATGCCTGGCTGCAGAACCGCCACCAGACGCTGTTTCCCCTGGCACTGAACCTGCAGAGCCTGGAGCCAGCGCAGCGCGCGCTGCTGCTGCGCGCCATGGTGGCCACCGCCAGCATGACCGGCGCCGGGCCCGAGACTCTGCCCCCCCTGCTGCCCAGCATCGGCGGCGGCGCGGCGGAGCACGCTTCGCTGGAGGAAGCCTGGCGCGGCCCGATGTCCCTGCCCGCCCTGCTGGCGGAACTGCGGCAGGCGGGGCTGGGCGCCCATGCCTATACCCTGGCGCTGCTGGTGGGCGGCGACGCGGTGGGCCGCGCCTGGCAGGACTACCTGGCCGCCTGCTTCGCGCTGCCGGCCGACGTGACCTCCGACCTGCAGCGGCGCAGCGGGCGGCGGCGGCTCAGGCCGGCTGCTCGGTAACGGCGCGCAGGGCGTTCTGCACCAGGTCGCTGTCCACCAGCAGGTGGCGGGAGATATCGGCCAGGGTCACCCAGCCGGAAACCTGCCCGGCGGCATCCTGCACCGCCAGCCGCCGCACGTTCTGCGCCGCCATCAGGTCCATGGCCACGCGGATATCGTCGCCGGCGCGGCAGAAGAGGGCGGGGGCGCTCATCACCTCTCGCACCCGCAGCGTCTTCGGGTCCCGGCCGGCGGCGACGACGCGGTAGAGCAGGTCACGGTCCGTCACCACGCCCTGCATATCCTCTGCGCTGCCCACCGGCAGGGCGCCGACATCCAGCTCCCCCATCATCTCGGCCGCCTGCTGCACCGTGGCCTCGGGGGAGATGAACTCCACCTCCGCGCTCATCACATCCGCGACTTCCATGCTGCCTCCTGAGGACCGGGATGGTGATAACGGGCCGCACCCGCCATGGGATGCGGCCCATGCCGTTGACGCCCGCCGCGGCCCCGGCCATGGAATCGAAACCCGGGTAAAAATCTGCGAAACTGCGCCGCAGCATGGCGCCGCCGCGCAACAGGATCAGGACACGGTCATGACAGCTTCGCCCCGCAGGACATTCGGCACCCGCCTGGCCGCCACGCTGCTCGGCCTTTGCGCCCTGCTGGCGCAGCCGCTGGCGGCCCGGGCGGCGACGGTGGCCGAGGAAGCCCGCGCCGCGTTGCCGGAAGCCACGCGCGCCGCCGGCGTGCTGAAGGTCGCGACCTCGCTGCAATGGCCGCCCTTCGCCTATCAGGCGGAAGGCGGCGGCGCCGATGGCATCGACATCCGGCTGGTGAAGCTGCTGGCGGAGAAGCTGGGGCTCAGGGCGGAATTCGAGGACATCAAGTTCCCCGCCATCATCCCCGGCGTGGTCAATGGCCGCTACGACATCGGCGTCAACCAGATCGGCCGCACCGCCGAGCGGCTGAAGGTCGTGAACCTGCTGCCCTATTTCAATTCCGGCTATGGCCTGCTGACCCGGCAGGGCGTGACGGGAGTGGACATCGACAACCTCTGCGGCCGCACGCTGGTGCTGACCCAGGGCAGCGCGCAGGTCGGGCTGGCCGAGAAGCTCTCCGCCGATTGCGTCCAGGCGGGACAGCCGAAGATCGCCTTCCTGTTCTTCCCGGACAGCGCCGCTACCTATCTCGCGCTCTCCAATGGCCGGGGCGATGGCTTCCTGACGGCCCGCGCGGTGGGCATCTACATCGCAAAGGGCAACCCGAAGCTGCAGATGACCGGCGGCACCCTGCCGGACATGGTCACCACCTCCGGCATCGTCGTCGCCAAAAACAACGCGGCGCTGGAGACGGCGCTGCGCCTGGCGCTGGAAAGCGCGGTGGCCGATGGCAGCTATGCCGCGCTGCTGGCCGGCTTCGGCGTGCCCGACGGCGCGCTGACGGTGGAGCAGATCCGCAACCCCGCGCCGCTCTGAGGCGAAGGACCGGGCGATGACGACCAGCCTGCACGAGCCCGCGCTGGGGGCCGCCACGGCGCCGCGCATCCTGCCGGCGCCCCGGCGCGGGCGCTGGCTTGGCGTCGCGCTGATCCTGCTGGCGGCGGCCTGGGTGCTGTACCAGGTCCGGGTCAATCCCGGCTTCCAGTGGGAGATCGTCGGCCGCCACATGTTCAGCGCCGATGTGCTGCGCGGCGTGCTGATGACGCTGCAACTGACAGCGCTGGTGATGGTGATGGGCACGGTCATCGGCATCGGCGTCGCGTTGATGCGCCTGTCGCGCGACCCGGTGCTGGGCTTCTGCGCCCATGCCTTTGTCTGGTTCTTCCGTGGCACGCCGGTGCTGGTGCAACTGGTCTTCTGGTACAACCTGGCGTCCCTCTTCCCCGAGATCTCGCTGGGCATTCCCTTCGGCGGCCCGAAGTTCTTCGAGATTTCCTCCACCGTCGCCATTTCCTCCTTCACCGCCGCCATGCTGGGGCTGGGGCTGAACGAGGCCGCCTATATGGCAGAGATCGTGCGCGCCGGCCTGCTCTCGGTGGACCCGGGGCAGAGCGAGGCTTCCAAGGCGCTGGGGCACCGGCCCTGGCAGACCTTCCGCGTCGTGGTGCTGCCGCAGGCCATGCGCGCCATCGTGCCGCCCACCGGCAACCAGGTGATCGGCATGCTGAAATACACCTCCATCGCCAGCGTGGTGGCGCTGGGGGAGTTGATGCATTCGGTGGAGACCATCTATTCCCGCACCTTCGAGACCATTCCGCTGCTGATCGTGGCGGCGCTGTGGTACCTGATCATGGTCAGCATCCTGTCCGCCCTCCAGCACCTCATCGAGCGGCATTACGGCCGTGGCGCCGCCGATGCCGGGCCGATGGCCTGAGCGGGCGGCCGTGAGCATGGACATGGCCCCCGCCGCCGAGCCGCTGGTGCGCATCACCGATGTCTGGAAGCAGCGCGGGCGCAACACCGTGCTGAAGGGCGTGAACCTTGAAGCGTCGCGCGGGCAGGTGGTCTGCCTGCTCGGCCCTTCCGGCGCCGGCAAGAGCACGCTGCTCCGCTGCATCAACGCGCTGGAAGCCTGCGACCGCGGCATCGTCTTTGTCGATGGCGTGCCGATCGGCGTGGAGCAGCGCGGCACCGCCTTCTACCGCATGCGAGAGACGGCGCTGAGCCGCCAGCGCGCCGAAATCGGCATGGTCTTCCAGAACTTCAACCTCTTTCCCCATCTGTCGGTGCTGGAGAACATCATCGACGCCCCCATCCGCGTGCGGGGCGAGAGCCGCGCGGCGGCGGTGGCACGCGCACGCGAACTGCTGGCACGCGTCGGGCTGGCGGAAAAGGAAGCCGCTTTTCCCCGCCAGTTGTCCGGCGGGCAGCAGCAGCGCATCGCCATCGCCCGTGCCCTGGCCATGCAGCCGAAGCTGATGCTGTTTGACGAACCGACCTCGGCGCTCGACCCGCATCTGGTGGGCGAGGTGCTGGACGTGATCAAGGACCTCGTCGCCAGCGGCATGACCATGATCATCGTGACGCATGAGGTGCAATTCGCGCGCGAGGTGGCCGATGTGGTGGCGGTGATGGTGGATGGCGTCATCGCCGAATCCGGCCCGCCGTCGCAGGTGCTGGCGCGGCCGCGCGACCCACGCGTGCAGGCCTTCCTGGCGCGTTCCCTGCGGGAGGATGCTGATGAACGAGAACCGTGATTGGCTGATGGTGGTGGACCTGCAACCCGCCTTCTCCCACCCCGACAGCCCCTGGTTCACCCCTTCCCTGGCCGAGGCCTCGGCGCGCATCGCGCAACTGGTGCCGCTGTTCGGGGAACGCGTGCTCTTCACCCGCTTCGTCCCGCCGGCGGTGCCGGATGGAAGCTGGGCGCGCTATTACGAGAAATGGCCCTTCGCGCTGCGGCCAGAGGCTGATTGGCTCTGGGCGGTGGATGCGCCCTGGCGGCAGCATGCCAGCATGGCCAGCCACACTTTTTCGAAGTGGCTGCCGGACGCTTACGAACGCTTCGGGCCGCAGCCCCGCGTCACGCTTTGCGGCGTTTCCGCCGATTGCTGCGTGCTGGCCACGGCGCTGGCGGCGGTGGATGGCGGGGCGCAGGTGCGGCTGGTGGCGGATGCCTGCGCCGCCAAATCCCCGGCGGTGCAGGAGGGCGCGCTGTCCATCATGGCCGCCCGCGCACCGATGCTGCGCATCACCACCACGGCCGAGGAATGCGCCCACATGACGCGGCAGGAGACACTGGCATGAACCGCATGATGCATCTCGGCCTACTGGCCATGGGGGCCGGCGGGCATGTCGCGGGCTGGCGGATGCCGGATGCGGAATGGGGTTCGGAGAACCTCTCGCTGCTGCGGCGCATGGCGCAGGCGGCCGAGCGCGGCAGGTTCGACCTCTTCTTCCTGGCCGATGCGGTGAATACCGGCCTCGATGCCCATCCCGGCATGATGGTGCGCTTCGAGCCGCTGACGCTGCTTTCGGCATTGGCCATGTGCACCGGCCGCATCGGCCTCGGCGCCACCGTCTCCACCACCTATTCCGAACCCTATAACGTCGCCCGCGCCCTGGCCTCGCTGGACCATCTCAGCGGCGGGCGGGCGGCCTGGAACGTGGTCACCGGCTCCAGCCCCGACGCGGCGGCGAATTTCAGCCGTGACAGCCACCCGCCGCATGCCGAGCGCTACGCCATGGCCGCGGAATACCTGCAGGTGGCCAAGGGGCTCTGGGACAGCTGGGAAGATGGCGCCATCGTCGGCGACAAGGCCAGCGGCACCTTCGCCGATGGCACGAAGATGCATGTGCTGAACCACGAAGGCCGCTACTTCAAGGTAAAGGGGCCGCTGAACATCACCCGCCCGCCGCAGGGCTATCCGGTGATTTTGCAGGCCGGTGCCTCCGATGCCGGCCGGGACCTCGCCGCCGCCACGGCGGAAGTGGTCTTCACCGTGCAGCAGGAGATGGATGCCGCCCTCGCCTTCGCTCAGGACCTGCGCGACCGCTGCGCGGCGGCGGGGCGGCCGCGGGATGCCATCCGCATCCTGCCCGGCGTCTGCATCGTGCTGGGCCGCGATGCCGCGGAAGCCAAGGCCAGGATCGCCGAACTCGCAAAACTGGCCCACCCGGATGCGGCGCTGCGCGTGCTGTCGGACCGGCTGGGGCATGACCTTTCCCGCTTCGACCTCGACGCGCCGGTGCCGGAACTGCCGCCTTCCGGCATGATGCAGGGCCATGCGGTGACACTGGCCGCCGTGGCCCGCCGGCACCGCATGACACTGCGCGAATTGCGCGACTACACCGCCGCCAGTTCCGGCCACCGCGTGCTCTTCGGCACGCCGGAGGAAGTGGCGGACGACCTGGAAGCCTGGTTCCGCAGCGGCGCCGCCGATGGCTTCATGATCAAGACCACGCATTACCCCGGCCCCTTCGAGGAGGTGATCGACCGCGTGGTGCCGATCCTGGTGCGGCGCGGCCTGTTCCGCGCCGAATACGAAGGCAGCACCCTGCGCGAGCATCTGGGCCTGCCACGCCCGGCGCATCCCGCCCAGGCCAGCGTGCCGCAACCGGCGGGGTAGCCGGCCGCCCTCCCCATCCGGCGGCGGCAACCATCCCGTCGCCGCGGGCTTTACCGCCTGGGCCACCCGGCTCCGGAACAGGAAAGCCTTTGATGGACCGAGCGGCCTATACCGCGCGCAAGAGCATCCCGGACATCATCGCCTCAGCCGATGCCGGCGAGGTCGGGCTGCGGAAGGCGCTGGGCCCCTTCAGCATCACCGCCATCGGCATCGGCGCCATCATCGGCGCCGGCATCTTCGTGCTGACCGGCACGGCCGCCGCGCAATATGCCGGGCCGGCGCTGGTGCTGTCCTTCATCCTCGGCGGCATTGCCTGCGCCTTTGTCGGCCTCTGTTATGCCGAGCTGGCGGCGATGATCCCGGTCAGCGGCAGCGCCTATACCTACACCTACGCCACGATGGGCGAGCTGATGGCCTGGATCATCGGCTGGGACCTGATCCTGGAATATGCCATGGGCGCCGCCACCGTCGCCGTGGGCTGGTCCGGCTATGTCACCAGCCTGCTGGCCAGCTTCGGGCTGTACCTGCCGCCGAGGCTGACCGAGGCCACCGGCAGCATCGTGGAACTGGCCGATGGCTCACGCGTCGCCGCGCTGTTTAACCTGCCGGCGGCGCTGATCGTGCTGGTGCTGACCGGGTTGCTGATCCGGGGCACGCAGGAATCGACACGGCTGAACAACATCATGGTGGCGGTGAAGCTTGCCATCGTGGTCATCTTCATCCTGGTCGGCGCTGCCCATGTCACCCCGGCCAACTGGCATCCCTTTCTGCCGGAGAATACCGGCGAATTCGGCCATTACGGCTGGAGCGGCGTGCTGCGCGGCGCCGGTGTGGTCTTCTTCGCCTTTATCGGCTTCGACGCCATCTCGACCGCGGCGCAGGAAGCCAAGTCGCCGCAACGGGACCTGCCCATCGGCATCATCGCCTCCCTGACCATCTGCACCCTGCTTTACGTGATGGTGGCGGGCGTGCTCACCGGGCTGGTGCCCTACCCCACCCTGAACGTGGCCGATCCCATCGCCAGGGGCACGGATGCCATCGGCCTGCCCTGGCTTTCCGGCCTCATCAAGATCGGCGCCATCGCCGGTCTCACCACGGTGATCCTGGTGCTGCTTTATGGCCAGAGCCGCATCTTCCTGACCATCTCGCGGGACGGGCTGCTGCCGCCGGTCTTTTCCCACCTGCACCCGCGCCGCCACACGCCGTGGATCAGCCAGATAATGGTGGGCGGCACCGTCGCCCTCATCGCCGCCGTGCTGCCCATCGGCATCCTGGGCGAGATGGTGAGCATCGGCACCCTCTTCGCCTTTGTGCTGGTCTGCAGCGCGGTGCTCTACCTGCGCCGGCGGGAACCCGGCATGGCCCGCCCCTTCCGCGCGCCGGGCGCCCCGGTGGTGCCGGTGCTGGGCATCGCCTTCAGCCTGCTGCTGATGGTCGGGCTGCCCTTCGACACCTGGCTGCGGCTGATCATCTGGATGGCCATGGGCTGCGGTGTTTACTTCCTCTACGGGCGCCACCACTCCCGGCTGCGGCACGGCAGCGGGGCGCGGTGACGCCCGGCGGCCGTCAGGGCTTTCCGGCGCCGGGCTTGTCCTTGGCGGGCGGCTCGCCGGTCCATTCATCGGTGATCAGGGCCTGCGCCTCGCTCACCTTGTCCAGCTCGGGCTTCTCGGGCGGCCGGGGGATATAGCCTTCGGAGGCCTTCTCGGCGGGGAAACGGGCCTTGGGCCCTTCCGGTGCATGCGCGGTCATCTGCGCTCCTTTCGCTGCCTGTGACCCTGAAGGAACGCCCGGGCGGCGGCGGCGTTCCACGCCGGGCGCTCAGGCCGGCGCGGGCAGCGCGACGCCGCAGCGGCGCAGCACCTCATCCAGCAGCGCCTCCCGCGCCGGGGCATGGGATGCCTCCCGCGCCTGGGTCAGGGCCAACTCGGCGGCGGTATCCACCCCGCGCAGCCGCTCCGGCGGCGTCATGCCGATCCAGTTGGCGATGCAGCCGCCATGCGCCTCCGGGTGGAACTGCAGGCCAACCGCGCGGCGGATGGCGAAGGCCTGCACCGTGTCGCCGGCGCGCGCCAGCACCTCGGCCTGCGGCGGCAGGCGGACATGGTCGCCATGCCAGCGCAGCCAGGGGCCACGCCAGGCAGGGTCGGCGCCGGCGCCGGCCTCGATCTCGCCCCAGCCCGCATGCAGCGTCCCTGTGGGCTCGACGTTGCCGCCGATGGCGGCGGCCAGCAGCTGCGCGCCGAAGCAGATGCCCAGCACCGGCCGCCCCGCCGCCACCGCCGCGGCCAGATAGCCCACCTGCCAGCGGATCCAGTCATCCCCGTCATAGACGGCCTTGGGCGAGCCCAGGCTGACCAGGAAATCCGCCCCATCCAGTGCCTCCCGGTGCACCGCCAGGCCGGGGCCGGGCAGTACCTCCAGCCGGGCGCCGCGCCGCTCCAGCGCCGTGCCCAGCAGGCCGACGGGGGCCAGGGGCGAATTCTCGACAATGGCGACGCGCATGGGCCCGCTGCTCCTGCTCACCTGCCTGTCCTATCGCGCCGGGCCGCCCGCCGTCCATGTGAAGGCCGCCGCCGCGCCCGGGCGTGGCGGCACATTAACGCCGGCTTCACGCCGCCCCGTCATCCTGCATCCTTTCCGGAGGATGGTGGCCATGAAGGGACGTGTCTTCACCGAGTTCTTCGCGCATGTGGAGGCCTGCCACGGCGCCGACATGGTGGACGACATCATCGAGGCCGCGCGGCTGCCGCATCACGGCGCCTATACCAGCACCGGCAGCTACCCCTTCCAGGAGATGGTCTCGCTGGTCACGGCCCTGACCGAGGCCACGGGGCAGCCCCTGCCGGTGGTGCTGGAAGCCTTCGGCACCCATTGCTTCGAAAGCTGGGTCGGATATGCGCCGCAGTATTTCGCCACCAGCCGCAGCCTCTTCGACGTGCTGGAAGGCATCGACCAGTTCCACGAGACCGAGGTGCGCAAGCTCTACCCCGATGCCGAGCTGCCTTCCTTTGTGCCGGAGCGGCGGGACGGGCGCACCCTGGTGCTGGGCTACCGCAGCTGCAAGCCGCTGGCGCCGCTGGCCCTGGGCGTGATCCGCGGCGCCGCCGCGCATCTCAGCCAGCCGGTGGCGCTGCGCTGCGAGCCCGCCGAGGATGCGCGCGGCCCTTACACGCGCATCCATGTCGAACTGCTGCGGCCCGCCGGATGAGCCTGGATGCCGGATTGTCTCCCACCGCCCTGCTGGACCGCGTCCGCCGGCTGGAGCGGCGGCTGCTGCGCCAGAACAGCGCCCGCGAGCAGGCCGAGCGGCTGCTGGAGCAAAAGAGCCTCGAACTTTACGAGGTGAACCGCAGCCTCATCCAGCTCAATGCGAGCCTGGAGCAAAGGGTGGAGGAGCGCACGCGGGAGCTGGAGCGCGAAAGGCAGCGGGCGGAGGAGCAGGCGCATCGCGATTCCCTGACCGGCCTGCCCAACCGGCTGATGTTCCGCAAGCACATGCGGCATGCCCTATCGCAGGCCGCGGCAGGCTCGCGTGTCGGCGTGCTGTATCTGGACCTGGATGGCTTCAAGCATGTCAATGACACGCTTGGCCACCCGGTGGGCGACGACCTGCTGCGCGCCGTGGCGCGGCGCCTGCTGCGCGACACGCGGCAGGCGGATCTGGTGGCCCGGCTGGGCGGCGATGAATTCGCCCTTGTGCAGATGAACCTGCCGCAGCCGGAAGCCGGCGGCGCGCTGGCCGAGTGGCTGATCCGCGCCATCCAGGAACCCTTCACGATCGGCCCGCACCAGATCCTGGTCGGCACCAGCATCGGCTTCGCCACGGCCGATGCGGCGGGGGCCGATGCCGATGCGCTGCTGCGCGATGCCGATATCGCCCTTTATGCCGCCAAGGCGGCCGGGCGCGGCACCTGGCGCGCCTTCCGGCCCGACATGGATGCGCGGATGCAGGCGCGGCGGCAGCTGGAGACCGACCTGCGCTGCGCCATGGCGGCGCGGCAGTTCGAGGTCTTCTACCAGCCGCTGCTGCAGGCCGGCAGCGGGGAGCTGGCGGGTTTTGAGGCGCTGCTGCGATGGAACCATCCGGAGCGCGGCCGCGTGCCGCCGGCCGAATTCATCCCGCTGGCGGGGGAGATCGGGCTGATCCGGCCATTGGGCGCCTGGGTGCTGCGCAAGGCCTGCCAGGATGCGGCGCAATGGCCGGTGCCGCTGAAGATCGCGGTGAACCTGTCCCCCGTGCAGTTCACCAGGGGGCAACTGGTGGCGGAGGTGGAGGAGGCGCTCGCGACCTCCCGCCTGGCTCCCGACAGGCTGGAGCTGGAGATCACCGAATCCCTGCTGCTGCGCAACAGCGATGCGACGCTGGAGATCCTGCACCGGCTGCGCGCCCTGGGCGTGCAGATCTCCATGGATGATTTCGGCACCGGCTATTCATCGCTCAGCTACCTGCACCGCTTTCCCTTCGACAAGATCAAGATCGACCAATCCTTCATCCGCACCCTGGCGGAAGGCAAAGGCAGCCTGGAGATCATCCGCGCCGTGGTCGGCCTCGGCCGGGCGCTGAGCATGAAGGTGCTGGCCGAGGGTGTGGAAACGCCGGAACAGCTCGCGACGCTGCGGGCCGAGGGCTGCGACGAGGTGCAGGGCTATCTCTTCAGCCAGCCGGCTTCCTTGCAGGAGACCTGGCGCACCATCGCCCTGAACGGCAGCCGCCGGGCGCGGGCCTGACAGCGCCGGGCGCGCTGCCGAATTCTTCTTCGTCAAACACGGGAAAAGCAAAACAGACCGCGCGCCACCGGATGGTCCCGGCGGCGCGCGGCGGCCTCAATGCGGCCTGTCCAGCATGCTGTGGAGAATGTGGAAATCCTCGCCCGACAGCATGACAGGCGCGGGCGGTGCCGCATGGTCGATCCCGGCATCGGAAGGGTAGGCATCGGCCCATGGAGCGGCGTGCAGATGCGCGGTCCAGTCCGTTGCGGCATGGCCGGCGAAGGCATCCTGTGCCGCCAGCACCGAGGCCTCGATCACCGCCTGCGGGTCGGCCTGCGGCACCGGCTCAGGCACTGGCGGCGGCGGTTCCACCGCCAGCGTCACGCTCTGCTGCACCGCCTCGACCCCCTCGCTGTCCCGCACCACGATGCTGACGGAGCGCTGGCCGGCGGCCAGCCCCTCCGTCCCGGCATTCTCCAGCACCAGCGATTGCAGCACCGCCGAATAAACCTCCGGCGGTGCCGCGCCCCGCAGGGTGATGCGGCCGGAGGCGGCGTCATAGCCGCCATTCACCAGCTCGATGCCGGTATCGCTGATCATGCTGTGCCCGTCGGCGGCATGCAGAACATAGCCGTCGAAGCCCAGCCGGTCTCCCGGCCGCGCCCCGCCTAGTGTCACCACCGCGCCGCCCAGTTGGGGGCTGTCGATATCGGTGGCCTGCACCTCGCCCAGCAGGGCGGCCACCGGCGCGCCAGCCTGCCCGGCCTGCCCGGCGGGGGCCAGCAGCAGCACGGGCGCGTCATTGACGGCGGCGATGCTGACGGTGAAGTCCTGGCTGCTGCTGGCCCGGGCGCCATTGGCGGCTTCCTCGCCGGTGGCGGTGACCGTCAGGTGCAGCGTGCCGTTCCAGTCCGGCGCCGGGGTCAGGCGCAGCCCGGCCAAGCTGGCCGCCGGCACCGTCCAGGCCCCACCGCCCACCCGCGTGCCGGCGGACAGCGAGAAGCCTTCCGGCAGGCCGGAGATTTGCAGATCCAGCAGCCGCTCGGAGTCATCCCGGTCCACCAGGGCCGCGCCGAGCGAAAGCGCCAGCGAATGGTCCTCGGTGCCGCTGGCGGGGAGCGCCGTCAGCACCGGCGCATCGGCCACCGGTGTCACCTGCAGGGTCATGGTGCCGGTGGTGCTGGCCTCCGCCCCCGTCGCCGCCTCGGCGGCCACGGCGGTGACGGTCAGTTGCAACGGGCCGGAGAAATGCGCCGGCGGCGTCAGGCTCAGCCCCGCCAACTGGCTTGGCAGCAGGGTCCAGGTGCCGTCGGCGCCACGGCTGCCGGCCGAAAGCTTGGCGCCACTTGGCACCCCCTGCACCAACACCCGCAGCAGGCTTTCCGAGCCATCGGCATCCCCCGGCGCGGCGGCGATGGAGAGCGCCAGCGGCTGGTCCTCCGCCCCCGTGGCATCCGCCAGCGCCAGCAGCGGCGCATCGGTGACGGGGCGCACCGTGATGCTCATCTCGACCGGATCGGTGCTGGCGGCATCGCCATTCCCCTCCGCCGCCAGGGCGGTGAAGCGCAACCGCGGCGTGCCGGAATAATCCCGTGGCGGCTGGAAGCCGAGGCCGGGCAGCGCATCGCCCGGAATGGTCCAGCTGCCATCGGCATTCTCGGAGCCCGCGTTGAAGCGCGAGCCCGCCGGCACGCCCGTCACGCGCAGAAACAGGCTTTCCGAGCCATCTCCATCCGCCAGGCGGGCGCGGAGATCCAGCGCCAGCAGGCTGTCCTCGCCGCCCTCGGCGGTGGCGGCCACGTCGAGCATCGGCCGGTCCGCCACGGCCTCCACCTCCACCGCGAAGCCGGCGCGGCTGGTAGCATGGCTGGCATCGGCGCCTTCCATGGCATGGGCCACCAGCGTCAGGGCCATGCGGCCGCTCCAGTTGCCGGGCGGCGTCAGCGTCAGCCCGGCCAGTTGCGCCGACGTCAGCGTCCAGCTGCCATCGCCGTTGTTGACGCCTGCGGAAAGCCGCGCGCCGCGTGGCAGGCCTTCCAGCACCAGGGAGAGGATTTCCGAGCCGTCCCGATCCGCCAGCGTGGCGCCGAGGTCCAGGGCAATGGGCTGGTCCTCCCGCCCGGCGGCATCACCGGCCTGGAGCAGCGGCGCCTGGGGCACCGGCGCGAAGCTCACCGCCACCTCCTGCGCCGTGGCGCGGGTGGCACCGCTGGCGGCCTCCATCGTCACCGCCGTCACCGTCAGGCGCATCCCGCCCGAGGCATGTTCGGGCGGGATCAGCATCACCGCCGCCAGATGCGCCGGCACCACGGACCAGGTGCCGTCGCCATGGTCGGTGATGCCCTCGCCAGGGGCGATGCGGGCGCCCGGCGGCAGGCCGGACAACAGCACGGAGGCAAGGCTTTCGCTGCCATCGGCATCGGCGGGCGCGATGCGCAGGTTGAGCGCCAGCGGCACATCCTCCCGCCCCGCCGCCGGGCTGGCATCGATCAGCGCCGCGTCGGCCACCGGCGCCACCGTCACGTTCAGCGCCTGCACGGCTGTCAGCAGGGTGCCGTCGGGCTGCATCGCCAGGGCACGCAGCACCAGGCGGATCTCGCCGGAGAAATCGGCGGGCGGGGTCAGGGTCAGCCCGGCCAGGGCTTCCGGCGGCACGACCCAGGCGCCGCTGGCGGGGTCCCGCAACCCGGCCGAAAGACTGGCACCGGGGGGCAGGCCTTCCACCCGCAGGCCGAGCACCTCTGCCCGGCCATCGGTGGCGCCGCCGGCCAGGGTGATGCGCAGGGCCAGGGAGTTGTCCTCCAGCCCCGCCTCGGCCTCCGCCCGCAGCAGCGGCGGCGCGACAGGCAGCGGCGACTCAGCCGGAGCATCTGGGGTGCCGGGCGCATCCGGCAGGCCGGGGCCGCCGCCGGCATCGCCGCCGGGCGCCGTGCCGTCGGCGCCGGGCGTGACGGTCAGGCGCAGCAGGCCGCCGGTCACTGTTCGGCCGCCGTCCCGCTCCACCGCCATGGCTTCCAGCCGCAGCGCGACTTCGCCGGTGAAGCCGACGGGCGGGCGGATGGCCAAGCCGGGAATGGCCTCCGCCGGCACCAGCCAGCTATCCGTCCCGGCCGGATGCCCGGCCGAGAGCGTGAACCCCGCCGGCAGATCGCGCAGCCAGAGCCAGAGGCGTTCCGATCCATCGGTATCCGCCAGCGCGGCCTCCACCGGCAGCGGCACCCAGCCGGAGGCCGGGTCCGCACCAGCATGGCCGGGGGCCTGGATATCCCGCACCACCAGCAGCGGCGTATCGGCCACGCCCGCGGCTTCCACCAGCATGGTGCCGCTGATCTCCAGCCGCGCGCCGCCGGTATCCTCCAGCGTCATGCGGATGCTGAGCGTCGCCGCCTCGTCGCTGTCGCGCGGCAGGGTCAGGGTGACACCGGTCATCCGCGTGGCATCGATGCGGTGCAGGCCATCGGCACCGGCCTCCACCAGCGTGCCATCGGCCAGCCGCAGTACGGCGCCCGCCGGCACGCCGCCCAGAACCACGCTGCCCACCACCCGCTCCGAACCATCGGAATCCCGCAGCCCCGGGTCGAGCCGCAGCGCGATCGGCTGGTCTTCCATTCCGCTCATGCGGCCCCAGTCGCCGGAATGGCCATCCAGCCCGCCCACCGCCGGCGCGTCGATCACGCTCATGACGCGCACCGGCAGCACGGCGCGGCTCAAAGCCTGCGAGCCGCCATTCCGTTCCTGCGCGATGGCGGTGACGGTGGCCGCCAGCGTGCCGGCGAAATCCTTCGGCGGCAGCAGCGAAACCTGCCGCGCTTCCTCCGCCGTCAGGGACCAGGCGCCATCACCACGGAAGGTGCCGGCGCTCAGGCGCGCCCCCGCCGGCAGGCCGGAGATCAGGAAGAACAATGTCTCCGAGCCATCCGTATCCGCAAGGCTTGCCGAAAGATCGAGCGGCACAGCCGTATCTTCAAAACCTTGCCCGCCCGTACCGGTGATGACGGGGGCATCGGCCACCGCTCGCACCTGCACCGGCAGGGCCTGCGGCAGGCTTTCCGCCTGGCTGCCATTCGGCTCGGCCGAGATGGCGGAGATGCGGAGCGTGAAGTCGCGGTCGGAATCCGGCGGCGGCGTGATCGTCAGGCTGCCCATGGCGGCGGCCGATACCAGCACGCTGCCATCCGGCTGCCGCGCCAGCACCGCGCCGCTGGCCCGCACCACCGCGCCTTCCGGCACATCCGCCAGCCGGAAGGCGATGATGCTCTCGGAACCATCGGTATCCGTGGTCAGCGCCGTGGCATGCAGCGCGATGGCGCTGTCCTCCTCCCCCGCCACCGGGCCGGTGCGCAGCAGCGGCGCATCGGCCACGCCCCGCACCTGCACCTGCACCGTGAAGGCGGTGGTGGTGACGGCGCTGCTGTTGTCGTGGTCCAGCGCCCTGGCCCGGAAGGTCAGCGCGATGGGGCCGGAGAAATCGCGCGGCGGCGTCAGCGTCAGGCCAACAAGATCGGCAGGCGTGAGCGTCCAGCTGCCATCGGCGGCACGGCTGCCGCGCGACAGCGCCGCCCCTGCCGGCAGGCCGAGGATGGCCAAGCTGAGGCTTTCCGAACCATCAGTGTCGCGCAGCGTCGCCGATAGCGACAGGGGAATCGGCTGATCCTCGAAGCCACTGACGGAGGCGGCGCTGGCCATGGGTGCATCGGCCACGGCGGTGACGGTGACGGCATAGCTGCCGGTGATCACGCGGCTGACGGTCTTGCCATTGCCGCTGTCGCTCAAGGTCGCTGTGATGGTCAGGGTGAAATCGGCATCGCTGTCGGGCGGCGGCGTGATGGAAATCCGCCCGGCGCGCAGATCCGCCGTCGAGACATCCCAGACACCGGGCGAGACCAGGCTGCCCTGGCTCAGCACCGCCCCCGGCGGCACGCCCTGAATGCGGCTGACCTCCGACCAGCTTTCGGAACCGTCGGTATCCGGCGTCGCAAAGCTGGGCCGCAGCGCGATGGCCGTATCCTCCTTGCCCGTCACCCGGCCGCTGATGCTGCCAAGATCCGCCACCGGGTCGAGGCTGACGGTGAAGCTGGCGCCGCTACGGGCACTGGGCTGGCCATCCGCCGCTTCCGTGGCCACGGCGGTCAGCGTCAGCGTGAAGCGGCCGGAGAATTGCGCCGGCGGCGCCAGCGACAGTCCTTCCAACTGCTGCGGCGTCAGCCGCCAGCTGCCATCGGATTGCCGGATGCCGGCGCTGAGGCTGGCCCCGGCGGGCAGGCCGCTGAGCAGGAAGTTCAGGCTTTCCGAACCATCGGCATCCCGCAGCGCGCCGCCGAGCCCGGCCAGCCGCAGCGGCGTATCCTCCTGCCCCTGGGCATCGGCCACGGTGATGATGGGCGCATCGGCGACCGCACGCACCACCACATCCACCTTGGCCGTGCTCTCCCGCCGGTCCTGCATGCCGCCGGCTTCGTCGATCGTGGTGACGGCGAAGACCAGGCGCAGGTCGGCATCGCTGTCGGCCGGCGGCAGCAGCGCCAGTTGGCCGGACTGGAAGGCCGCCAGCGGCACTTCCCAGAGTCCCGCCTCCACCTCCCGCCCATGGGAGAGCGAGGCGCCAGGCGGCATGCCGCGCACCACCAGCGTCTCACCGAAACGCTCCGAGCCATCGGCATCGCGCAGCGCCAGGCTGCCGCGCAGCGGAATCCAGCGGTCCTCCTCGCCTTCGCCGCTGGCGGCGATGATCGCGGCATCGGCCACCGGCGCCACCGTCACGGAAAAGGCGGCTTCACTGCTGGCCGCATCGCCATTAGCCTCGCGCGCGGTGGCGCGCAGCGTCAGGTCCAGCACGCCGGCGAAATCGGCAGGCGGCCGCAGGCTCAGCCCCGCCAGATCACCCGGCGCTACCCGCCAGCTGCCATCCGCCTGCCGTGCCCCTGTCGAAAGCATGGCGCCGGCCGGCAGGCCGAGGATGCTGACCGAAATCGTTTCCGAACCATCCAGATCGGCCAGTGCCGACGAAAGATCGAGAATAATGCTACCATCTTCGTGTCCGGACACGGCAGCGGCCATGACCATCGGCGCATCGGCCACGCCGGACACCTGAACCAGCAGCGGGGCCTCGATGCTCCTTTCAGCGCCGCCGCCTTCGGCGTCGCGCATCACCGCTTCCAGCCGCAGGGTAATGGGGGCGTCGCTGTCGGCGGGCGGCAGGATGGCAACCTGTCCGGCGGCCAGCGCGGCCCGTTCCACCGCCCAGCTACCGCCACCCAGATCCTTGCCCTGCGAGAGCACAGCCCCGGCCGGCATGCCGTGGATGAGCACGCGCGCATCCCAGGCTTCCGAGGCATCCGGCGAGGTGCCGAAGGTTACCTCCAGCGTGATCCACTGGTCCTCGCTGCCGGCAGCAAGGCCAGCCAGCACGGCGCCATCTACCACTGGCGCCACCCGTACCGCGAAGCGGGTCTCGCTGCTGGCGATATCGCCGGTGACTTCGCGCGCGGCGGCGCGCAGCGTCAGGTCCAGGGTGCCGGCGAAATCGGCAGGTGCCCGCAGGCTCAGCCCTGCCAGATCGCCCGGCGCCACCAGCCAGCTGCCATCCGCCTGCCGCACCCCCGCTGACAGCGTCGCGCCATCAGGCAGGCCGAGGATGCTGACGGAAAGCGCTTCCGACCCATCCACGTCGCTCAAGGCGGCGGAGAGATGCAAGGCGATCTCCGCGTCCTCCAGCCCGGCCGCATTGGAAGCGGCGACCACCGGCACCTGCACCTCCGGAACAGGAGGGGGTGCGGGAGGTGGTTCCACGGGTGAGGGTTCCGGCACCACCGGCGTCTCTGGCTCTGGCTCTGGCTCTGGCTCTGGCTCTGGCTCTGGCTCTGGCTCTGGCTCTGGCTCTGGCTCTGGCTCTGGCTCTGGCTCTGGCTCTGGCTCTGGCTCTGGCTCTGGCTCTGGCTCTGGCTCTGGCTCTGGCTCTGGCTCTGGCTCCACCGGAGGCAAGATGGGCTCTTGCGGCAATACCACTGGTGGCTCTTCCGGCTCTGGCTCCTCCGGCGGCACGTCCGGCTCCTGCGGTAGTACCACCGGCGGCACGCCCGGCTCCTGCGGCAGTACCACCGGCGGCTCCTCCGGCTCTGGCTCCACCGGCGGCACGCCCGGCTCCTGCGGCAGTACCACCGGCGGCTCCTCCGGCTCTGGCTCCATCGGCGGCACGCCCGGCTCCTGCGGCAGTACCACCGGCGGCTCCTCCGGCTCTGGCTCCACCGGCGGCACACCCGGCTCCTGCGGCAGCAGCACCGATGGATCCTCCGCTTGTGGCCCTACGGGAGGCAGGCTTGGATTCTGCGGCGCCACCGACGGTTCTGCCGATTCAGGCTGTTGCCCACTGCTTTCATTCAGCGCCGCTGGTGGTTCGGACGGCACCGGCGCCTCGAGCCCGACAGGCTGAACAACCGCGGCCTCCGGCTTCACCAGCGGCGGCTCCGCTGGCGGCATATGGGGCGTGGGCGGCGTAGCGTGGTGTTCCGGCTTTGGCGCAGCCACATCGGGTTGCGCGACAACATCCATCACGGGAACCGCCGGTGGCGCCGGCACTGGCGCCGGGGCCTGAGGCAACAGGCTGCCCAGAGGCTGCGCCACAATGAAGGAAAAGTCCGGCGCCACAGCGGTAGCCGGCATCGGTGCGGCCATTGGCAAAGGCCGCGGCGTGGTGGTCGGCGAAGGCTCCTCCAGGGGAAGCGGCGCCGGTTGCACCTGAACGCCTTCGGCCAGCGGGGCTTCCGCCGCCGGGCGCATGGCTTCTGGTGGAGGCAATCCGTTGTCCTCGACCACCGCCGTGGTGGCCTGCGCCGCCCCCCGTGCCGCAGCCATGCCGCTGGCGGCGGTGGTGCCGCCTATCAGCGACGCGGGGGCGCCGTCGCCGCCCTGCACCAGCATGCGCTGCACCGCGCGCAGCGCGCGCAGGGATTCCGCGTCTACGACGCTGGATTCCGGAATGGAAGGCTTGGAGTCCGTCCGCTGGGCCATGAGAGGATACCTTTTCAGCGCTCGTGAAAGGACGCTGCCATCGCCGAGTAGATCGGCTTCAGCAGGTACTGCAGCACCGTTTTGGTACCCGTGGTGATGTCCGCCTGGATCGTCATGCCAGCCGTCAGCCGCGCATGCCGCGCGTCATGGCCGACATGCTGCTGCTCCAGCGCGATGCGCGCGCGGTAATGCGGCTGCCGCTGCTCGTCGGGGAAGGTGCCGGCGGAGATCCGCTCCACCCGCCCGGCGACAGAGCCGAAGCGCGCGTAATCGAAGGCCTCGATCTTCACATGCACCGGCTGCCCCAGCGCGATGAAGCCGATGTCGCGCGGCGCCAGCCGCACATCCGCCACCAGCGCGGCGTCCAGCGGCATGATCTCGCCCACCAGCATGCCCGGCTGCAGCACGGTGCCGGGGCGATGCACCGCCAGGCCGCGCAGGATGCCGCCGATCGGCGCGCGCAGCAGCATGCGCTCCGCCCGCTCCTCCAGCCGCCGCGCGGCCTCGGCGGTTTCCGCGATCTCCAGCGCCACGCGGGCAGCTTCCTGCCGCGCCTCGTCGGCAGCGGCGGAGTGCATCTCGGCGACGCGGGCTTCCGCCTCGGCCAGGGCGCGCTGCGCGGCGGCATGCTGGCCGCGCAGCCGGTCACGCTCGGCACTGGCGCCCATCAGCAGCCGCCGCGCCTCCAGCACCGCCAGGCGGGTCGTCAGGCCGCTCCGCGCCAAGTCCTCGCGCGTTTCCAGCTCGCGCGCATGCAGCGCCACCTGCAGCTCCAGCGCCGCCGCCTGCCCGGCCAGGGTGGCGAGATCGCTGCGCCGCTGCGCCACCTGCTCCAGCAGCACGGTACGGCGGTCCGCCAGGGCGCGCAGCTTGGCTTCCAGCGCCGCGCGCTGCGGCAGCAGGAAGGTGCCCTCGGGCAGCGGCGGCATGCCCCAGGCATGGCCCTCGGCGGCGGCGGCCAGGCGCTGGGCCTGCAATCGCAGGGATTCCAGGCGCAGCCTCGCCTGTTCCAGTTCCGCCCGCACCGCCACGTCGTTCAGGCGCAGCAGCGGCTGGCCGGCTTCCACCGTCTCGCCTTCCCGCACCAGCACCTCGGCGACAATGCCGCCTTCCAGGTGCTGCACCGGCGCGGGCGAGGCCATGGGCACGAGGTCGCCGCGCCCCACGGCCACTTCCGGCACGCGCGTGACGGCGGCCCAGCCCAGCGCCACGGCCACCAGCAGCGCGGCGCCCAGCACCACGGCGCGTTCCAGCCCCTGGACGCGCACTTCCTCCAGCGCCAGCACATGGCTGTCGGGACGTGGGCGGCGGCTGGCGCGGGGCAGCAGCGGTGGCAGGGGCAGGGCGGCGGGGACGGATTCAGGCGGGGGGGAGAGCGGCATCATCCGGCTCCTCGCGGGGTGAAGACCGGGGCGCGCGTGACGCGCGGCGGGCTCAGCGGAATGGGGGTGGCCTGCTCCACCTCCTCCACCTGCCCGTCGCGCAGGCGCAGCACACGGTCGGCCAGCCGCATGTGGCTGGGGCGGTGGGTGGCCATCAGGATGGTGCAGCGGCCGCGGCGGGCCGCGATGACATCGGTGAAGGCCTTGGCGCAGACATCGTCGAGGCCCGCCACCGGCTCATCCAGCAGCAGGATCGGCGCATCGCGCAGCAGGGCGCCGGCCAAGGCGATGCGCAGCAGGATGGAGCGCGGCAGATGGCCGCTGTGGTTGTCGCCGACGCGGGTGTCGAAACCCTCCGGCAGCGTCTCGATCGCCTCCAGCACCCCGACCTCGGCGGCGGCGCGGCGCAGTTCGGCATCCGAGGCGGTGGGATGCGCCAGCCGCAGGTTCTGCGCCACCGTGCCGTAAAGCAGCTCCGGCCTTTGCGGCACCCAGCCGATGCTGCGGCGGAGCACGGCGGGGTCGAAGGCGCGCACGTCATGCCCGTCGATCCGCACCACGCCGCCCTGCGGCCGGTAAAGGCCCGCCACCAGCAGCAGCAGGCTGGACTTGCCCGCGCCTTCCGCGCCGATCACCGCCACCACCTCCCCCGGCCGGATGGTGAAGGAGGCGCCGGCCAGCACCGGCTCGGCCTGCTGCAGGTAGCGCAGCGTGACGCGGTGGAAGACGATGGCGCCCCGCTCCGGCGGCGCCATGCGCGCTTCCAGCAGGCTGGGGCGTTCGCTCTCCAGCGTCATCAGCCCATCCACCTGGCGGATCGAGGCCTGGGTCTGCTCCCAGCGGGAGAGCATGGCGAAGCCGGTCTGCAAGGGCCCCAGCACGCGCCAGATCAGCATCATGCCGGCGATCAGCGCGCCCGCGCTCATGGCGCCGGAGAACACCGCCAGCACCCCCGTCACCGCCGCCGCGAGGCCGGAGAGCGTCACCAGCGCCTGGCTGGCCACCAGCACGGCGCCGGAGAGGGTGCCGGCGCGGGCGGAGGCCGTGGCGGCCGTGGCGGCGGCGGCGGCGTAGCGCTCGATCCAGCGTTCCTCCGCGCCCGCGAGCTTGAGGGTGCGGACCGCCTCCAGCGCCTCCACCGCCAGGGCCTCCCGCGCCTGGGTGGCGCGCGCCGCGCCGGCAATGGCGCGGCGCAGCGCGGGGCGGGAGACCAGGAACAGCAGCGTGAAGCCCAGCACCGTGCCCAGCGGCACCAGCGCGATCCAGCCGCCGAGCGCCAGCATCAGCAGCATCACCAGCAGCGTGAAGGGCAGGTCCAGCACCGCGACGGCGAAGCTGCCCGTCAGGAATTCGCGGATGGTGGCGAAGTCGCGCAGCCGCGAGACCTGGGAGGCGGTGCCAGCGCGTTCCACCAGCGCCGTCGGCAGCGACATCAGCTGCGTGAAGACGGCGTTGGAAACCAGCCGGTCCAGCCGCTCCCCCATGCGCAGCAGGGCGCGCTGGCGGATGCCGCGGAAGCTCAGCTCCATCAGCACCGCCGCCGCCACGCCCAGGACCAGCATCGGCAGCGTGGCCAGGCTGTGGCCGGCGATGACGGTATCGAAGACCGCCATGGTGAAGGCCGGCACCGCCAGCCCCAGCAGCGCCATCAGCCCGCTGATGCCCAGCAGCGCCGGCAGGTCGCCATGGAAGCGCCGCACCAGGGTGGCGAACCAGTTCTGGCGCGGGGCGGCCTCCGCCAGCGGCACCGGCAGCAGCAGGGTGCCGCGCAGGCCTTCCGCCGCGCAGGGCGCCGCCTGGCCGGAGGCGCCGTCGAGGCGCAGCACCTGGCCCTGTTCATTGGCATAGACCACGGCGGCCGGCTGGCCGGGCGGCAGCAGGATGGCGGGCAGCAGGCGCGGGTCCAGCCGGCCGCGCCGCAGCCGCTCCAGCCGCGTCGGATAGCCCAGCACCGCCAGGGTGTTGCGCAGGTCGGTGAGGTCGATCTCCGGCTTGGCATGGGGCAGCGCCGCCAGCAGGTCGTCGGCGCCGCCGCTCCAGTCCAGCGCCCAGAGCATCGCGGTCAGGCAGCGCGCCAGATCGGAAGGCGCCAGCAGCGCCTCCGGCAAGGCCAACGGCCGGCGCGGGCGCTCGTCCCCCAGCAGGCTCATCGTGCGGGCTCCGCCGACTGGAGGCGCCCGTCGCGGATCTCCAGCACGCGGTCGGCGGTGCCGAGAACGGAGCGGCGATGCGTGACGATCACCACCGTGACGTTGCCACGCAGCGCCGCCAGCAGCCGCGCCAGGCGCAGGTCGCCATCGGCGTCGGTCTGGGTGGTGACATCGTCCAGCAGCAGGATGCGCGGCTTCTCGACCAGCGCCCGCACCACGCCGATGCGCTGCACCGCCCCGCGCGGCAGCGGCATGGCGGCGATGCCCACCTGCGTGTGCCAGCCGCCCGGCAGCAGCGAGGCGACATGGTCCAGCCCCAGCTCCGCCGCCAGCCGCAACGCCGTGCCTTCCAGATGCGGCTGGTGCAGCGTCAGGTTCTGCAGCAGCGTGCCGCGCACCAGCGCCACATCCGGCGGCACCAGCGCAACCAGGCGGCGCACCGGGCCGATATCGACTTGTGCAAGGTCCTGGCCATCGATCAGCACGCTGCCTTCGTCCGGCCGCAGGTCGCCTGCCATCAGGCGCAGCAGGGTGGAGCGGCCGGAACCATTGGCGCCGGTGATGCCCAGGATCTCGCCAGCGCGCAGGTCCAGTACCAGGCGGTCGAACAGCCAGCCGCGATGGCCGGGCGTGCGGAAGCGCAGCTCACGCAGCTGCAGCGTGCCCTGGCTGAGTTGCAGCGGCGGGCGGCCCGGCCGGCGCTCGCACGGCAGGGCGGCGATCTCGGCCACGCGGCGGCGGCTTTCCGCCAGGGATTGCAGGCGGGACCAGAGCGCGATGCCGCCCAGCAGCGGCTGCATGGTGCGCCCCACCAGCATAGTGCAGGCGCCCAGGCCGCCGACGCTGAGCTGCCCCGCCAGCACCATCTGGCAGCCGAAGGCGGCCACGCCGACGGTCGCCGCCTGAGCCAGCAGCAGCCCGCCTTCCTGGCCTGTCCAGGTTGCCTCCCCCAACACGCGGCGCAACTGGGCGGAACCGTTCTGCAGCCGCTCGTAGCGGCGCTCCAGCAAGGGCTCGGCGCCCAGGATCTTCATGGCGTTGATGCCATGCAGGGTATCGAAGAGGAAGTTGAAGCGCCGTTCCTCGGCCAGGGCCAGCGCCTGGGCGGCGCGGCGCACCCGCCGGCCGGTCAGTCCCGCCAGCAGCGCGATTCCCGCCAGCAGCGCCACCGGCACCAGCACCAGCGGCCCGGCCAGGTACCACATGCCCAGCAGGTAGAGCAGCGCGAAAGGCAGGTCGAGCATGGCCTGCAGGGCGGGGCCGGACCAGGCATCCCGCAGCGTGCCGATGGCGGAAAGCCGCTCCACGTAATAGCCGTTGCCATGTGCTTCCAGCCCGGCCAGCGGCGCGCTGAGCAGCCGCTGCATGGCCTGCCGGTGCGTCCGCGCCTCCGATGCCGCGGCGGCGCGCGCCAGGATGCGGCCACGGACCTGCCGCAGCACGGCTTCCAGCAGGATGGCGGAGGTCACCGCCAGCGCCAGCATCGTCAGCGTGCCCACCGCCATGTTCGGCAGCACGCGGTCATAGACCTGCAGCAGCATCACCGGCAGCGCCAGCGCCAGCGCCAGCAGCGTGACCAGCAGCGTCGCCACCACCACCGGCACCAGAAAGGCCGCGCCGAAACGCCGGATGACGCCACGGACCGGGCGCGTCAGCCACAGATCGGACACGGCATCCGGCGCGGGGCGCGCCGGCAGCGTGACATCGGACATGCCTCGGACACCTGACCTTTGAACCAGGCGTCCTTCAAAGCATCCCGATCCTTAACAGCGCATGAAGAGGAACACAGGTTCCGGACGCGGCGGAGCATGCAACTTCGCTACCCGCGCTGCGTCAGAATGGTTTGGCGGAAAAAGGTCGCGGGCCATGGCAGAGGAAGACAGGACCGCCCATTACGACGGCCCTTCGGGCGGCTGGGGCTCGGTGCGCGGCATATCGAGCATCTTCGGCAAGGAATGGGCCACGCCGCTCGCCATCGAGACGCTGATGCGGCAGAACAAGCCGGGCGGCTTCATGTGCGTCTCCTGCTCCTGGGCCAAGCCGGCCAGCCCCCATACATTCGAATTCTGCGAGAACGGCGCCAAGGCCACGCTCTGGGACCTGACCAGCCGCCGCTGCACGCCGGAGTTCTTTGCCGGGCACTCGCTGGCAGAGCTGCGCGAGTGGAAGGATTACGACCTGGAGCAGCAGGGCCGGCTGACGCATCCGATGCGCTACGATGCCACCACGGACCGTTACCTGCCTTGCGGCTGGGACGAAGCCTTCCAGGCCATCGGCCGCGAACTCCGCGCGCTGGAGCCGAAGTCGGCCGTCTTCTATTCCTCCGGCCGCGCGAGCCTGGAGACCGCCTATCTCTACGCTCTCTTCGCCCGCCTCTACGGGCACAACAACCTGCCCGACAGCTCCAACATGTGCCACGAGACCACCTCGGTGGCGCTGAAGCAGGTGATCGGCGCCAGCGTCGGCACGGTGGTCTTCGACGACCTTTCCAGTTGTGACTGCATGTTCTTCTTCGGGCAGAACACCGGCTCGAACAGCCCGCGCTTCCTGCACCCGTTGCAGGAAGCCGCCCGGCGCGGCGTGCAGATCATCACCTTCAACCCGGTGCGGGAAAAAGGCCTGGAGGTCTTCACCAATCCGCAAAGCCCGACGGAGATGCTGACGGGCCGGGAAACGCGGATCAGCAGCCAGTATCATCAGGTGCGGCCCGGTGGCGACATCGCGGTGCTGATGGGCATCTGCAAGCATGTCTTCGCGGCCGATGACGCTGCCCGGAAGCAGGGCCGGCGCGTGCTGGACACGGATTTCATCCAGCAGCACACGCATGGCCTCAAGGCCTTCGAGGCGCAGGTGCGCGCCATGCCCTGGTCAAGGATCGAGGAAGAATCCGGCCTGACGCAGCAGGCCATCGAAGGCGCGGCGCAGGTCTATGTGGAATCCGAACGCACCATCGGCATCTATGGCATGGGCCTGACCCAGCATGCCCATGGCTTCGAGAATGTGGCCATGCTGGTCAATATGCTGCTGCTGAAAGGCAATATCGGCCGCGACGGCACCGGCATCTCGCCGGTCCGCGGCCATTCCAACGTGCAGGGTCAGCGCACCGTCGGCATCTCGGAAAAGCCGGAGCTGGTGCCGCTCGAGAAGCTGGCCGCGCAGTTCAATGTCAAGCCGCCGCGCGACAAGGGCATGAACACGGTGGAGGCCTGCGAAGGCATTATCTCTGGCAAGGTGCGCGCCTTCATCGGCCTCGGCGGCAACTTCCTGCGCGCCATTCCTGAACGCGACCGCATGGAAAAGGCCTGGGCCGGCCTGCGCCTGACGGTGCAGGTCGCCACCAAGCTGAACCGCAGCCACCTGATCCCTGGCGAGGTCGCCTATCTCCTGCCCTGCCTCAGCCGCACCGAGGAGGATATCCAGGCCAGCGGCCCGCAGGCCGTCAGCATGGAGGATACCTTCAGCTGCATCCACGGCTCGGTCGCGCGCCGCAAGCCGGCCAGCGAGCATCTGCGCTCGGAGCCCGCGATCGTCGCCGGCATGGCCAAGGCGACACTGCCGCTGAACAACAGGGTGAAGTGGGACGAATGGGTCGCGGATTATACCCGCATCCGCGACCAGATCGCGGAATCCTACCCGGAGGAGTTCCACGACTTCAACGCGCGCCTGTTCACCCCCGGCGGCTTCTACCGCGGCAATTCGGCGCGCGAGCGGATCTGGAAAACCAAGTCCGGCAAGGCCGAGTTCACCACGCCCAAGACCATGTCGGCGGCCGGCTTCGCGGATGCGCCGGGGCGGTTCCGCCTGATCACCATGCGCAGCAACGACCAGTTCAACACCACCATCTATGGCTACAGCGACCGGCTGCGCGGCATCGAGGGCACGCGTGATGTGCTGCTGATCAATCCGGAGGAGATGCGGCGGGCGGGGCTGCGGGAAGGCCAGCTCGTCTCCCTCGCCAGCGATGCGGAGGATGGCGTGGAGCGCAGCGTCCACGGTTTGGTGGTGACGCCCTTCTCCCTGCCCGATGGCTGCCTCGGCGCCTATTACCCCGAGATGAACCCGCTCATGCCGCTCTCCCACCACGACGAGCAGTCAAAGACGCCCGCCACGAAATCCGTGCCGGTGCGGATCCGGGTGGAAGAAGGCATGGCCCGTGCCGGAGACAGGAAGGAACCGGCAGGCCACACCACCAGGCCGGCCTGACCCGCGCCAGCCTGACTCAGCTATGCAGGCCGGGCGCTTCCTGGCCGGTGCTGGCGACATATTCGGTATAGCCGCCGCCATACTGGTGGATGCCCTCCGGCGTCAGTTCCAGCACCCGGTTGGACAGGGCCGCGAGGAAATGCCGGTCGTGCGAGACGAAGAGCATGGTGCCTTCGTATTGCGACAGCGCCGTGATCAGCATTTCCTTGGTGGCCATGTCCAGGTGGTTGGTGGGCTCGTCCAGCACCAGGAAGTTCGGCGGGTCGTAGAGCATCTTGGCCATCACCAGCCGCGCCTTCTCGCCGCCCGAGAGCACGCGGCACTTCTTCTCCACCTCGTCGCCGGAGAAGCCGAAGCATCCGGCCAGCGCGCGCAGCGAGCCCTGCGGGGCGCGTGGGAAGGCATCTTCCAATGCCTCGAACACCGTGTGGTCGCCATCCAGCATTTCCATGGCGTGCTGCGCGAAATAGCCCATCTTCACGCTGCCGCCGACCGAGACGCTGCCCTCGTCCGGCTCGGTGGAGCCGGTCACCAGCTTCAACAGCGTGGACTTGCCGGCGCCATTTGTGCCCAGCACGCAGCAGCGTTCCTTGCGGCGCACCAGGAAGTCCAGCCCCTCGTAGATGACCTTGCTGCCGTAGCGCTTGTGCACGTTCTTCAGGCTCACCACGTCGTCGCCGGAGCGCGGCGCCGGCTGGAACTCGAAGGCCACCGTCTGGCGCCGCTTCGGCGGCTCAACACGGTCGATCTTCTCCAGCTTCTTCACCCGGCTCTGCACCTGCGAGGCATGCGAGGCGCGGGCCTTGAAGCGCTCGATGAACTTGATCTCCTTGGCCAGCATCGCCTGCTGGCGCTCGAACTGCGCCTGCTGCTGCTTCTCGGCCATGGCGCGCTGCGCCTCGTAGAATTCGTAGTCGCCGGAATAGGAGGTCAGATTGCCGCCATCGATCTCGATGATCTTGTTGATGATGCGGTTCATGAACTCGCGGTCGTGCGAGGTCATCAGCAGCGCGCCGTCATAGCCCTTCAGGAACTGCTCCAGCCAGATCAGGCTTTCGAGGTCGAGGTGGTTGCTCGGCTCGTCCAGCAGCATCACGTCGGGGCGCATCAGCAGGATGCGGGCCAGCGCCACGCGCATCTTCCAGCCGCCGGACAGCGCGCCGACATCGCCGTCCATCATCTCCTGGCTGAAGGAGAGGCCGGCCAGCACCTCCCGCGCCCGGCCTTCCAGCGCATAGCCGCCCATTTCCTCGAAGCGGCCCTGCACCTCGCCGAAGCGCTCGATCAGCGCCTCCATCTCATCCGCCCGCTCGGGGTCCGCCAGCGCGGCTTCCAGCGAGGCCAGCTCGGCCGCCACCTCGCTGACGGCGCCGGCGCCTTCCATCACCTCGGCCACGGCGCTGCGGCCGGACATCTCGCCCACATCCTGGCTGAAGAAGCCGATGCTGACGCCGCGGTCCACCAGCACCAGCCCTTCGTCCGGCTGCTCCTGGCCGGTGATCATGCGGAAGAGGGTGGTCTTGCCCGCCCCGTTGGGGCCGACGAGGCCGACCTTCTCGCCCTTCTGGAGGGCGGCGGAAGCCTCGATGAAGAGAAGCTGCTGGCCGTTCTGCTTGCTGATGGAGTCGAGCCGGATCATGGAGACTGGGGCGCCTGGACAGTGATGGCGCGCGGGCGCCGTGGAAGAAGGGGCGTCCGAGACCACGTCCGCCGCCCGCCGTCAACCGGAAGCGCCAGCGTATCCGGCCAAGCCCAGGCCGCAGGAGGCGGCGCGCGGGAAAGCCTTCGTTCATGGTTGCGGACCTAGCTTGGCCACCGCGATGTCGAGGAGGCCGCACTATGCCCCATTCCGGGAAGCAGATTCCCTGCCCCGCCCCCGGCAGGCGGCGGGCCCTGGCCAGCATGCTGGCGGGGCTGCTGACCCCGCTGGCGGCGGCCAGGGCGGGCGCCGGGCCGGCGGAGCCGGAGACCGCGCGGCAGATCGTCGGTGCCTTCGACCGGCTCTTCGAAGGGCCGCGCATCTCAGCCGCGCCGCGCATTTCACGGGCGCCGCCACGCCGGTGCTGGCCCGCTTCTCCAATTTCGCGGCCATTCCCGGCCTGCCGGACGGGCACCCCGCCGCCAGCCCGCGCGGCCTGGCGGTCAAGTTCCTGCTGCCGGATGGCGGCGAGACCGACATCGTCGCGCATTCCTTCAACGGCTTCCCCGCCGCCACGCCCGAGGCCTTCCTGTGCTTCCTGCGCAGCCTGCCGGATGCCGCGCGGCTCGAAGCCCTGGCGGCGGCCGAGCCGGCGGTGCGCCGCTTCCTGGATACCCCCAAGCCGCCACCGGCCAGCTATGCCAGCGAGAACTACTTCGGCGTCACCGCCTTCGTCTTTGTCGATGCCGCCGGCCGGCGCCGCCACGGCCGCTACCGCATCCTGCCACAGGCCGGGGCCGCCTGGCTGACACCGGAGGCGGCGGCGGCGCGGGAGCCCGGCTACCTGGCCGCGGAACTGCGATCCCGCCTGGCGGCCGGCCCGGTGGCCCTGCGCCTGATGCTGCAACTGGCGGCTCCGGGGGACCAGACCGCCGATGGCTCGCACCCCTGGCCGGAGGACCGGCCCCTGGCCGAACTCGGCGCCCTGAGCCTGCACCGGCTGGCCGGGGCGCCCGATGCGGCGCGGCCGGACCTGCGCTTCGTGCCCACCAGCCTGGTCGCGGGCATCGAGCCCTCGGACGATCCGATGCTGCTGGCCCGCACCCTGGCCTACGATGTCTCGGCCGAGCGGAGGGCGCGGCCATGACCAACCGGCTGCTGCTGACGCTGCTGGGGCTGCTGCTCGGCTCCACCGCCATGGCCCTCTCCCGCCCGGCGGAGATCCTGATCACGCAGAAGAACCGCGAATTCTCGGTGCGGGAAGCCAGCATCGCCGCCGGCGGCCGGCTGCTCTTCTCCAACGATGACGATTTCCCGCACCAGATCAGCGCCAGCGGGCCAGGCGTCGCGATCAGCTCGCCGCTGCAGCGCCCGGGGGAGATGCTCAGCATCCTGCTGCCGCAGGCCGGCACCGTGCAGATCCGCTGCGGCATCCATCCGCGCATGCGGCTGACCGTGCAGGTGGATTGAGCAAGCCGGGGCAAAAGGGCCAGGACATGCCGATACGCCTGAAGATCCTGGTGGCCTGCATCGCCCTGACCGGGGTGACGCTGCTGATGGGCAGCTTCAGCCAAAGGGCGCAGCGGGACCTGGGCGAGGTCGCCACCCGCCTTTACGACGATGCCTTCCTGGCCATGAACTACCTTCGCTCCGCCGAAAGCAAGCTGGTGCGGGCGGAGGCGGAGTATCTCCCCGCCCCCGGCGCGGATACGCAGGCCGCCTTCGCCGCCGCCCTGGCCGATGCCGGGGCGGACCTGGAGGTCGCCCGCGCCCGCGCCATGTCGGCGGAGGGCGAGGCCGCCACGCAGCATCTCGCACAGGCCATGGAAGGGCTCGCCGCCCTGCTGGCGCTGCGGGAGCGCGACCCGGCCCTGCTGATGGATGCGCTGCGGCAGGTCGGCCGCCGCTTCGAGACGGCGATCGAGGTCTATGCCGCCGACGGCTTCCAGCAGCGCGTGCGGGCGGGGGAGATCGTCGAACGCACGGCGGTGCGGACGCAATGGGTCATCGCCATGGCGGTGATCGCGGCGCTGCTTATCTCCGCCCTGTTGACGCGCTCCATCGTGCCGGCGGTGCGGCATGCGGTGGAGGTGGCCAAGGCCATCGCCGCCGGTTCCCTGGACAACAACATCCCGCCGCAGCGGCGCTCCCGCAGCGAGGTGGCGCAGCTGCTGCGGGCGCTGGATGTCATGCAGACCAGCATCCGCGACGCCCTGGCGCATATCCGCGCCCTGATGGACCAGCAGGCCTCCAGCCATGCCGATGCCACGGCGGCGCAGCATGCGCGCTTCGAGGCGGCGCTCTCCAACATGGTGCAGGGGCTTTGCCTCTTCGACGCGGAAGGGCGGCTGGCGGTGGCCAACCGGCGCTTCGTGGAGATGTTCGGCCAGCCCGCCATCGGCACCACCGCCGGGGCCTTGTTCCAGGAGACCGGTATGGCCGCCCTTTGCCCGCAGGGCGGGCCGCAGGATGCGGCCTCCACCGCCATGCTGCCGGACGGGCGCTTCATCGCGGTGGCGCGGCGGGCGGTGGAAAGCGGCGGCTGGGTGACGACCTATGAGGACGTGACCGAAAGGATGCGGGCGGAAGCGCGCATCGCGCATCTGGCCAAGCACGATGCCCTGACCGGCCTGCCCAACCGCGTGGCGCTGCGGGAACACATGCAGCAGGCGCTGCCGCTCGGCCCCGGCGAGCAGCTGGCGGTGCTCTGCCTCGACCTCGACCGCTTCAAGATCGTCAACGACACGCTGGGCCATCCGGTGGGCGATGCCCTGCTGCGCGCGGTGTCCGAGCGGCTGCTGGAATGCACCCGCAAGACCGACCTGGTGGTGCGCCAGGGCGGCGATGAATTCGCCATCGTGCAGCGGCACCGCGGCGGCATCGAGGAAACCGTGGCGCTGGCCTCCCGCGTCATCGCCACGCTGACCGAGATCTTCCAGGTCGAGGGGCACCAGATCAGCATCGGCACCAGCATCGGCATCGGCATCGCCTTCGCCGGCGAGGCCATCGGCGGCATCGAGGACCTGATCAAATCCGCCGACCTCGCGCTGTACCGCGCCAAGTCCGAAGGCGGCAGCACCTTCCGCTTCTTCGAGGCCGGGATGGACGAGGAGATGCGCTTCCGCCGCCACCTGGAGGTGGACCTGCGCGCCGCCCTGGCGAAGGAGGAGCTGGAGCTGTTCTACCAGCCGCTGGTGCATGTCGGCAGCGGCCATGTCAGCGGCTTCGAGGCCCTGATCCGCTGGCGGCACCCGGAACGCGGGCTGGTATCGCCGGCCGTCTTCATCCCGCTGGCGGAGGAGATCGGGCTGATCAAGCCGATCGGCGCCTGGGTGCTGCGCCGCGCCTGCGCCGATGCCGCCCTGTGGCCGGAGGGGGTGAAGGTGGCGGTGAACCTTTCCCCGGTGCAGTTCCGCGACGGTTCGCTGCCAGGCATCGTCGCCGCCGCCCTGCAATCCAGCGGCCTGCCGGCGGAGCGGCTGGAGCTGGAGATCACCGAATCCCTGATGCTGATGGATGACCAGGCCGTGCTGAAGATCCTGCACGACCTACGGCGCCTCGGCACCCGCATCGCCATGGACGACTTCGGCACCGGCTATTCCTCGCTCAGCTACCTGCGGCGCTTTCCCTTCGACAAGATCAAGATCGACCAGTCCTTTATCCGTGGCCTGGATGAGCAGGGCGATGCCGCCGCGATTGTGCGCGCCGTGATCAGCCTGGGCCAGTCGCTGGGCATGACGGTCAATGCCGAGGGCGTGGAAACGGAGGAGCAGTTCTCCACCCTGCGGGCCCAGGGCTGCGGCGAGGTGCAAGGCTATTTCTTCAGCCCGCCCCGGCCGGGGGGCGAAGTGCAGGCCATGATGCGGAACCTCGGCGCCAAGTCGCCAGCCACGGCGCAGCCGCCCTGCTGACAAGCGCGGCTGCCTTCATTCGGCTTTGACACCCGAAACGTTTTGGATCACCGTTCCGGCATGTCCCTGCGCCGGATCGCTCAGAGCCTGAACATCTCGGTCACCACGGCCTCACGTGCCCTGGGCGGCTTCAGCGATGTGGCGCCAGAGACGCGGGAGCGGGTGCGGGCGGAGGCCGAGCGGCTGGGCTACCGCCCCAATGCCGCCGCCCGCCGGCTGCGCGGCGGCACCAGCGATGCCGTGGGCGTGGTGCTGCCCACCGGGCCGGGGCAACTCGAGGATGCCTTCTTCCTGCGGCTGCTGGGCGCCATCGGCCCCAAGCTGGCCGCCGCCGGGCTGGACCTGATCGTCGGCACCGCCCGCGCCGGCGAGGAGGAGCAGGCCTTCTACCGCCAGATGGTGGAGAACCGCCGCGTCGATGCGGTGATCCTGGCCCGCACCCGGCGCCAGGACCCGCGCGTCGGCTATCTGCTGGATTCCCGCATGCCCTTCGTGGTGCATGGCCGCACCGAGGAAGCCCGCCCCCATGCCCATGTGGACGTGGATGGCGAGGCCGCCTTCCGGCTGGCGGCGCGGCGGCTGATCGCCGCCGGGCACCGCCGCATCGGCCTGCTGGGGGCGCCGCGCCACTACAGCTTCGGCCACCACCGGGCCCTGGGCTACGAGGGCGCGATGGCCGAGGCGGGGCTGCCCCCCGGCCCGCTGGCCGAGGCCGAGCCGACCGAGGAGAACGGCTTCCGCCTGCTGCAAGGGATGCTGGCCAATGGCCAGGCCCCTACCGCGCTGCTTTGCGCCACCGACCGCCTCGCCGTCGGCGCCCTGCGCGCGGCGGCCCAGGCCGGGCTGCGGGTGGGGCATGACCTGGCGGTGATCGGCTACGATAACCTGCCTGTCGCCACCTATACTGATCCGCCGCTGACCACCTTCGACCCGGATGTCGAGCACAGCGCGCTGCGCATGGTGGAGATGCTGCTGGAACTGCTGCGCGGCGCCAGCCCGGCCGGCATGGCCGAGCTGCGGCAGGCGCGGCTGATCGTCCGGGCCTCGGACGGCCCGGCGCCCGAATCCGCATGCAACGACCGGCAACAAAGCCGGCGCCAACCGGAGGAAACCCAGCATGAAGAAGGCCGCCCCATTCCGTAGGAGTTTCGCTGCCGCCCTCGCCGGCCTTCTGCTCGGCGCCGCCGCCTGGGCGCCTGCCGCCCGCGCGGAGGAACTGGTTTTTCTCTCGACCCAGCTGCGCCCGATCGAATCGGCGCAGAAGATGCGCACGCAGATCCTGGCGGGCGCCCCGGTGCCGACCAATTTCGTCACTGAGCAGCCGCCGCAGCTCGGCGTGCATGTGCGGGCCGAGGCGCAGGCCGGCAAGCCGGTCAGCAGCCTGATCGGCGGCCTGCATGGCGAGTTGCTGCCGCTGGCCGGCACCAGGAACCTGGCGCCGCTGGACGATGTGCTGGGCAGCCTGACCAACCGGCAGATCAACCCGGCGATGCTGGAGGCCGGCAAGCTGGGCGGCAGCCAGCAACTCTATATTCCCTGGATGCAGGCCACCTACATCATGGTGGCCAACAAGCAGGCGCTGCCCTTCCTGCCCGCCGGCGCCGACATCAACGCGCTGACCTATGAGCAGCTCGCGCAATGGGCGGGCAATATCCAGGAAAAGACCGGCAAGCGCTTGCTGGGCTTCCCCGCCGGCCCCACCGGGCTGATGCCGCGCTTCTTCGAGGGCTATCTTTATCCCTCCTTCACCGGCGGCGTGGTGCGCAGCTTCCGTTCGCCGGATGCGGAGCGGATGTGGACGCAGTTCCGCGACCTGTGGAAGTTCGTGAACCCGAATTCCACCAATTACGGCTTCATGCAGGAGCCGCTGCTCTCCGGCGATGTCTGGATCGCCTTCGACCATGTGGCGCGGCTGATGGATGCGCTGAGCCGCAAGCCCGATGACTTCGTGGCCTTCCCCGCCCCCGCCGGCCCCAAAGGGCGCGGCTGGATGCCGGTGGTGGCGGGCCTCTCCATCGCCAACGGCGCACCCGCCGCCGCCGAGGCCGCGAAGCTGATCGAATACCTCACGCGCCCCGCCGTGCAGATCGAGACGCTGAAGGCCGTGGCCTTCTTCCCGGTGGTGCAGGTGGAGATGTCCGTCGATCTCGACCCCGGCCTGCGCCTCGCCGCCGATGCGGTGGCGAAGATGGGCGCGGCGCCGGATTCCCTGGTCAGCGCCCTGCCCATCGGCCTCGACCAGCGCGGCGGCGAATTCGACAAGCTCTTCATGGATACCTTCCAGCGCGTGGTGCTGCGGGGCGAGCCGCCGCGCGCCGTGCTGGACCGCCAGGGCGAGGCCATGAAGCGCATCATCGCGGACACCAAGGCCGCCTGCTGGGCGCCGGACGCCCGCAGCGATGGCCCCTGCCCGGTCGAGTGACAGCCCATGCGCCGCGCCGGGGCCCTGCCCTATCTGCTGATCCTGCCTTCCGTGCTGTTCCTGGGCGTGCTCTTCGTGGTGCCGCTGGTGCAAACCGCCCTGCTGGCTTTCCAGGAGGGCGGCACTTGGTCGCTCGGCAACTGGCACCGCATGGCGGACGACCTGAATTTCCAGGACGCCGTGGTCAATACCTTCTCGGTGGTGCTGATCGTCGTGCCGCTGCAATGCACGCTGGCGCTGGGCATGACCATGATGCTGCGGCACGTGCAGCGCGGGCGCGACATCATCCTCTGGGTCTGGTCCATCCCGCTCGGCATCTCCGATCTCGCCGCCGGGCTGGTCTGGCTCGCCATCCTGACGGACCAGGGCTGGCTGAACACGCTGCTCTTCAAGCTCGGTCTGATCAGCGGCCCGCAGGCTTGGCTGACCTATGAGACGCCGATGGTGTTGCTGGCCGGCATCATCGTCGCCGAGTTGTGGCGCGCCACCGCCATCGTCTTCGTCATCCTGCTGGCCGGCGTGCAGCTTCTGCCGAAGGAATACGAGGAAGCGGCGGAGGTCTTCGGCGCCTCCCCCTGGCAGCGCTTCTGGCGCGTCACCCTGCCGCTGCTGCGGCCCAGCCTGCAGACGGCGCTGATCCTGCGCACCGTGCTGGCTTTCGAGATGTTCGCCATGGCCCTCGCCCTCGGCGGCCGCAACTTCCCCGTGCTGGTCAGCGAGGCCTTCAACTGGCAATACGGCAACCAGGATTACGGCGTGGCCGCCAGCTATGCCGTGCTGGTCATGGCCATCTCCATCGCCGCCACGCTGATCTATCTGGTGGCGCTGCGCGTGCCGGCGGAGCAGCGGGCATGACCCCCGTCTGGAGACGCGGGCTGCTCTGGTGCGGCGTGGCCGTGCTCTGCGCCTGGACGCTGGTGCCGATCTACCTGCTGGCGCTGGGCGCCTTCGGTGGGCGGGAGATCGTCTCGCAATGGCCGAAGCCCTTCCTGCCGCTGGGGCTTTCGCTGGACACGGTCGGCGCCTTCCTGGCCATCGACGGCGTCTGGCGCGCCACCTGGGTCAGCGTGCAGGCGGCGGCCATGTGCATGGTGCTGGCCCTGCTGCTGGGCGTGCCCGCCGGCTATGCCCTGGCGCGCTTCCGCTTCGCGGGCGCCGGCAGCTACCGGCTGCTGATCCTGATGACGCGGGCCTTTCCCGTCGCCATCCTGGCCCTGCCGCTGACCGTCAGCTTTATTAACCTCGGCCTCTATGACACGCCCTTCGGCGTCGCGCTGCTGCATGCGGTGCTGGCGGTGCCTTTCGCCACGCTGGTCTGCGCCAGCCTCTTCCAGGGCATCCCGGCGGAGCTGGAGGAAGCGGCCTGGGTCTTCGGCTGTTCCCGCTTCACCGGCTTCCTGCGCGTGGTGCTGCCGCTGGCGCTGCCAGGCATCGCCGCCGCCAGCATTTTTGCTTTTGTGCTCTCCTGGAACGAGGTCTTCGCGGCCTCGGTGCTGACGGTGCGGCACCGGACGCTGACGGCCTATCTGCTCTCGGTGCTCTCGGAATCACCGCTGCATGTGCAATTCGCCGGCGGGCTGATCCTGATCGTGCCTTCCGTCCTCTTCATCTTCCTGGTCCGGCGTCGCCTCTTCGCGATGTGGGGCATCGGCAACCGATAGGCTGGCCGCGTGGCAAACATCACCATCGACCGTATCCAGAAAGCTTTCGGCGCCACCCGCGCGCTGGAGGAGATCAGCCTCGAAGTGCATGACGGCGAATTCCTGGCGTTGCTCGGCCCTTCCGGCTGCGGCAAGACCACCCTGCTGCGCATCATCGCGGGGCTGGAGACGCAGAGCGGCGGGCGCGTGCTGATCGGCGGGCGGGATGTCTCGGCCCTGCCGCCGCGCAAGCGCGGCCTTGCTATGGTCTTCCAGAACTACGCGGTCTTTCCGCATCTGACAGTGGCGGAGAACATCGCCTTCGGCCTGCGCATGGCGGGTGCGGACAAGGCGCGGATGCAGCGGCAGGTGGAGCGCGCGGCTTCGCTGCTGCATATCGGGCCGCTGCTGGCCCGCTACCCCGCGCAGCTTTCCGGCGGCCAGCGGCAGCGCGTGGCGGTGGCCCGCGCCCTGGCGGTGGAGCCGGCGGTGCTGCTGATGGACGAGCCGCTTTCCAACCTCGATGCCCTGCTGCGGCTGGAGATGCGGGCGGAGCTGAAGGCGGTGCTGGCGGCTTCCGGCACCACCACCATCTACGTGACGCATGACCAGACCGAGGCCATGGGCCTGGCCGACCGCATCGCCGTGATGCATGGCGGCGTCATCGAGCAGATCGGCGGTGCCTCGGATATCTACCACCGCCCCCGCACCCGCTTCGTCGGCGGCTTTGTCGGCAGCCCGCCGATGAACTTCCTCCGCCTGCCGGTGCGTGGCGGGCAGGTCGCGCTGGGCGGCCTGACGCTGCCGGCGCCCGCCACCGCCGCCGAGGTGGTGCTGGGCCTGCGCGCCGAGGACTTGCAGCCTGCCACGCCGCAGGATGGCTTCGCCTTCGAGCTGCGCGTGGCCGAGCCCCTGGGCTCCCACCTGCTGCTGACCGGCACCACCGAGGGCCAGTTGATGCGCGTGGTGGTGCCCTATGCCGATGGCGCCCTGCCCCAGCCCGGGCAGGTGCTGCACCTGCGGCCCAACCTGGACCGCCTCAACTGGATGGACGCCACCAGCGGTGTGGCACTGGAGACCCGCGCATGACCGAGCGCCCGCAGGCCGCCCATACCGATGCCGCACGCGCCGTGCTGCGCACCAACGACCGCGGCGGCTATACCGTGCCGACTGACCGGCTCTACCCCTTCCAATGGAACTGGGATTCCGCCTTCGTCGCCATGGGCTGGGGAATCTTCGACGAACCCCGCGCCTGGCAGGAGCTTCATCGCCTGCTGGAAGGCCAGTGGGAGGATGGGCTGGTGCCGCAGATCGTCTTCCACGCGCCCTCCGACGACTACTTCCCCGGCCCCGAGGTCTGGGGCGTGCAGCACGATCCGCCGACCTCCGGCATCACCCAGCCGCCGGTGCTGGCCACCGCCACGCGCCGGTTGCTGGACCGCACCAGGGACCACGCGGCAGCCGAGGCAGAAGCCTCCGCCATCTATCCGAAACTGCTGGCCAGCCACCGCTGGTGGGCCGAGGCGCGCGACCCCGGTCGCACCGGCCTCGTCGCCACCCTGCATCCCTGGGAAACCGGCATGGACAACAGTCCGGCCTGGGACAGCATTCTGGACCGGGTGCCGACCGAGACCACCTCCGAAATCCGCCGCCGGGACACCACGCATATCGACCCCGCCTTCCGCCCGCGCGCCATCGACTACCAGCGTTTTATTCATCTCGTGGACCTCTTCCGGGCCGAGGGCTGGGAGGCGGCGCGGATGCTGCGGGCCTCGCCCTTCCGGGTGGCGGATATCGGCACCAATGCCATCCTAGCCCGCGCCGAGCGCGACCTGCTGGCCCTCGCCGCCCGCTTCGGCAGCGCCGCCGACCGCGCCACCATCGAGGCCCGCCTCGCCCGCGCCGAGCCCGCCATCGAGACCCTGTGGCAGGAGGCTGCGGGCCTCTACCGCTCCCGCGACCTGATCGGCGGGGAGATCCTGCCCGCCAGCACCTCCGCCGGCTTCCTGCCGCTGTTTGGCGGCGTCCACCGCCATGCGGCGCAATTGGCGAAGACACTGGAAAGCTGGCTGGCGCGGGTGCGCTACGCCGTACCCTCCACCGACCCGGCACATCCAATGTTCGAGCCACTGCGCTACTGGCGCGGCCCGGTCTGGGCCGTGGTGAACTGGATGATTGCCGAGGGCTTTGCGAGTGCCGGGCAGGCGGCGCAGGCAACGCGCATCCGCGCCGATACCCGTGCGCTGATCGGGCGGGAGGGCTTCAGCGAGTATTTCGACCCCACCACAGGCCAGGGCATCGGCGGCGGCACCTTCTCCTGGACCGCCGCCATCGAGCTGCTGCTGGCGGAGGAAACGGCATGAATGCCATGGCCACCACGGGCGCCATCGATTGCGACATCCACCCCGCCGTGCCGGGCCCGGCGGCGCTGCTGCCCTACCTGCCGCCGCAATGGCGGGACATGGTGGTGCAGCGCGGCGTGCATGACCTGGAGACCATCACCTATCCCCGCAATTCACCGCTGACCGCGCGGCCGGACTGGCGGGTGCCGGATGGCAAGGCGGGCAGCGACCTCGGCCAGTTGCGGGCGCAGGCGCTGGATGGCTTCGGGCTGCGCTATGCCATCTGCAACTGCCTCTACGGCGTTCAGGTGCTGTTCAGCGAGGACATGGCCGCCGCCTATGCCACCGCCGTGAATGACTGGCTGGCGGCGGAATGGCTGGACCGGGAGCCACGCCTGCGCGCCTCCATCGTCGTGCCGGTGCAAAACCCGGAAATGGCGGCGGCCGAGATCGAGCGCCGCGCCGCCGACCGCCGTTTTGTTCAAGTGCTGCTGCCGGCGCAGGGCGATGTGCCGCTGGGCAAGCGCAGCCTCTGGCCCATCTATGCCGCCGCCGAGCGCCATGGCCTGCCCGTTGGCATCCATGCCGGCGGCTCCTACCGCCATCCCATCACGCCGGTCGGCTGGCCTTCCTATCACACGGAGGATTACGTCGATCAGGCGCAGGGCATGCAGACGCAGTTGACCAGCTTGGTCTGCGAGGGTGTCTTTTCCAAATTTCCCGAGCTGCGCGTGGTGATGATCGAATCCGGCTTCACCTGGCTGCCGGCCTTCCTGTGGCGCCTCGAAAAATACTGGCGCGGCCTGCGGATGGAGATCCCCTGGGTGGACCGCTCCCCCAGCGCCATCATCCGGGATCAGGTGCGCTTCACCCTTCAGCCCGTGGATGGCCCGCCGGAGGCCGCAGACCTGCTGAAGGTGATCGAGCATATGGGATCGGAGGAACTGCTGTTGTTCTCGACCGATTACCCACATTGGCAGTTTGATGGAGACGCCGCACTGCCCGCCACGCTGCCGCCGGAGCTGATGCGCCGGATCACCGTGGAGAATCCGCTGGAGACCTATCCGAGACTGAGGGAGGCCATCGCGTCATGAGCCTGGACCTGCGGGAGGCCGGCAGCGCCACGCCGGGTGCCACCAAGCCTGCCATCGCCGATTGCGACATCCATCCCTGCCTGATGCAGGCGAAGGATATCCTGCCCTGGCTGCCGCGGCGCTGGCAGCGGCACATGGAGCAGTTCGGCATGCTGCCGCGCCATGGCTACCAGTCCGGCCCGGCTTATCCCAAGGGTCAGCCGGATGCGGCGCGCATCGACGCATGGCCGCCGGGCGGGCGGCCAGGCAGCGACCTCGGCTTCATGCAGCGGCAGCATCTCGACCCCAACAATGTCGCGCTGGGCATCCTCAATGTCATCGCCCCCGCCGCAGGGGCGGCGCAGAACCTGGATTTCAGCGCCGCCCTCTGCCGCGCACTGAACCAGTGGCAGGTGGACGAATGGACGGGCAAGGATTCCCGCCTGAAGGGTTCTGTTCTGGTCCCCTATGAGGACGCGCAAGCGGCGGCGGCCGAGATCGATTACTGGGCCGGGCACAAGGATTTCGTGCAGGTCATGCTGCTCAGCCGCACCGCCGAGCCGCTGGGCCAGCGCCGCTACTGGCCGCTCTATGCCGCCGCCGAGCGCGCGGGGCTGCCGGTCGGCGTGCATGCCTTCGGCTATGGCGGCTATCCCGTCACCGCCGGCGGCTGGCCTTCCTACTACATCGAGGAAATGGTCGGCCACGCGCAGTGCTGCCAGGCGCTGCTGACCAGCATGGTGGTCGAGGGCGTCTTCGAGCGTTTCCCCGGGTTGAAGCTGGTGCTGATCGAGGCGGGCTTCGCCTGGCTGCCCTCCCTCGCCTGGCGGCTGGACAAGACCTGGGCCCGGCTGCGGGAGGAGGTGCCGCATCTGGCCCGCCCGCCTTCCGAGGTGATCCGCCAGCATGTCTGGGTCACCACCCAGCCGATGGAGGAGCCGGAGAAGCGCCGCCACCTGCATGACGTGATCGAGTGGATCGGCATCGACCGCCTGCTCTTCGCCACCGATTACCCGCACTGGGACTACGACGACCCGGAATGGAGCCTGCCGGTGCGGCTGGGCGCGGATGCGCGGCAGGACCTGTTCCTGCGCAACGCCCTCAAGCTCTATGGGCAGGGCTGATGCTGCGGCATGTCGTGGCGCCGGCCTCGGCGGTGCCGCCGGGCGGGCGGATGCTGGCGGAGGTGGCAGGCAAGAAGATCGCCATCTTCAACCTGGGTGGCGAGTTCTTCGGGCTGTTGAACCGTTGCCCGCACCAGGGCGGCGAATTGTGCCGGGGCACCACCTCCGGGCTGCTGGAAGCCGCCGCGCCCGGCGAATACCGCTATACCCGCCAGGGCGAGATCCTGCGCTGCCCCTGGCATGGCTGGGAATTCGACATCCGCACCGGCCAGTCCCGCGCCGAGCCGCAGCGCATCCGCACCAAGGCCTATGCCGTCGAGCGTGCCAGCGGCGCGGCGCTGGCGGAGGAGCCGGAACTGCGGGCGGAGACCTTCCCTGTGGCCATCGAGCAGGATTACATCGTGGTCGATCTCTAACCGCCTGCCTTCTTCAATGCCCTGGCGATGACCTTGGTGGTCCAGGCGCCGCCACCGGGCGCACTGGCGCCGGTCTCCCGCAGGGCATAGGCGATCTGCGCCAGCGAGGCGCCCTGCCGCCGCATCGCGCGGATCGCCGCCATTGTCGTGGCATGGTCGGCGCTGCCAGGCGCGGCAGAGCCCTGCTGTGTCGTGGTCATTCGGCCTCCTGCCGGCGCCCCATCTTGCGGGGCGTGAGGAAGCGCTCCAGCCGCGCCACCTCGGCCTCCAGCGCCCGCTGGAAGGCTTGGCTGCGGGGCGCGCGGGTGGCGTAGCCCGGCACCACCTGCAGCCGGCCATCGGCCAATGTGGCATTGGCCCAGCCGATCACCGCATCGCCCCAGAGCAGCGGCATGGCGTAATAGCCGAACTGGCGTTGCGGCGGCGGAGTATAGGCCTCGAAGCGATAAGCCCAGCCCCAGAGATGCTCGAAGCGCCGACGGTCCCAGACCAGCGGGTCGAAGGGCGCCAGCAGGCGCACGTCGCGCGGCACCGGGCGGTCGCGCCAGTCGTCCTCCGCCGCCGCCGGCCAAAGGTAATGCTCGCCATCCACGGTGGCCCGCTTCAGCTCCCCGCTCTTCAGGGCGGCGGCGACAACCGGGGCCAGCGGCCCGAGGCCCGGGTTGCGCCGCGCCACCAGGGCCAGGGCGCCACGCAGGCCCGCTGCCGGCACCGGGGCCAGGATGCGCGCCACCAGCAGCACCGCCTGGCGCGCCCGCTCCGCCGCCTCGGCCGGCGGTGGCGGCGCGGGGGCCGCGGCATAGATTCGGATGCCATCGCGGCGCCGCGCCACGCGCAGCAGGCCGAAATGGTGCAGGCTTTCCAGCGCCCGCGTGGTGGCCTTGGAGAAGCCGCCCCAGCCATTCACCGCGCGCTCCCGGCCGAAGCGCTCCTCCAGGTCGCGCGGGTGGGTGGGGCCGCGCTGCCGCACGAAATCCAGCACCTCGGCGGCAAGGCCCGCGGGGGCATGGAGGCCGGCGGGGCCTTCCAGGTCGGGGCGCGGGTGCAGCAGGTGGCGCGTCCCGCTTGGCATGAAGCCATAGGCGTAGAGAAAATCCTCCTCCAGCCCCAGGCGTGGGAATGCGCGGTCGAGGTCCCCGGCGCGGTAGCCCTGGACGCGGTGCCGCAGGATCAGGTCCTGGGCCCGCGCCGGGGCGCGAATCGGGTCCGCCTGCAAGAAGCCGAGCCGCTGCAGCGCATCGCCCAGCGTGGTGGGGGGAAACAGTGTCGCGAGGCGCGCCCAGGCGCGGAGCTGCTCCGATGTGGTGCCGGTGGTCATGGTCGGCCGGCAAGGTGGCAGCCGGGGGTGCGGCGGGCAACCCGGGCGCGCCGGTGCCCTTCGCCCGCCGCCGCGCCTCTACCGCCTCAGGCGAGATGCTCCCGGAAGAAGGCCACCGTGCGGTCCCAGGCCAGCTTGGCGGCGGCCTCGTTGTAGCGGGGCGTCGAATTGTTGTGAAAGCCGTGCTGGGTGCCGGGATAGACATGCGCCTCATGGCGCACGCCGCTGGCCTTCAGCGCCTGCTCATAGGCCGGCCACATGCTGGTGATGCGCTCGTCATGCTCGGCGTAATGCACCAGCAGGGCGGCCTTGATCCTAGGCACCAGGGCCGGGTCCGCGGCGGCGCCGTAGAAGGGGGCGCCGGCCTGCATCTCCTCCCCCAGCAATCCGGCCAGGGCATTGGTGGTGGAGCCGCCCCAGCAGAAGCCGGTGACGCCCAGCCTGCCGGAAGACAGCGCATGCGCCTTCAGGTAGCGGGCGCTGTTGAGCATGTCCGTGCGCAGCTTGCTCTGGTCCAGCTTCGCCTGCAGCGCCCGCCCGTCATCGTCGTTGCCGGGATAGCCGCCGGCGGGAAAGAGCCCGTCCGGCGCCAGGGCCAGGAAGCCCGCCACCGCCGCGCGCCGCGCCACGTCCTCGATATAGGGGTTCAGGCCGCGGTTCTCGTGGATCACCAGCACAACGGGGAAAGGCCCCGTGCCGCTGGGCTGCACGAGGTAGCCGCGCATGGTGCCGGAGGTGCCGCCGGGCGAGGGAAAGGTGACGTAGCTAGGCTTGATCCGCTCATCGGTGAAGGAGACGGTCTGCGCCTGCACGTAGCGGGGCAGCAGCGCCTGGGCCATGGCCAGGCCGCCGGCCGTGACCACCGCCGAACGTTGCAGGAAGGTGCGGCGGTCGATCCGCCCATGGCAGTATTCGTCGTAGAGATCGAAGACGCGCTGGTCGATCTCGTCCTGCGTCAGTGCCCCGGGCGTGGGGAGCAAGGCCGCGGCATCCTGCGGATCGGGCATCTCTGGGTCTCCTCCTGGCCGGCGGCGATGCGGCGGGGCCACCCGCCTGCGCGAGAGGCCACGGCCTGCGCCGGGTTGGAGGAGACGCTAACGAAGCCGGCGGGGCCTCCGCAACCGCCGCGTCGGTGGCGGGTGCCCCGGCTCACATCTTGGCGGCAAAGGCCTCCACCTTCTCGGTGGCGCCGGCGACGATCAGCAGGTCCCCTTCCCGGATCGTGGTCTCCGGCAGGGCGGGCTCGAACTCGGCGCGTGGCCGCTTGACCCCCACCACCGTGACGCCGTGGCGGCTGCGCCAGGCGCATTCGGCCAGGGTGCGCCCCACGGCCTCGCGCGGCGCGCGGGTCTTGACGATGGCATAGCCGTCGTCGAACTCGATGAAGTCCATCATCTTGCCGGTGACGAGATGCGCGACGCGCTCGCCCATCGCCGCCTCGGGATAGATGACGTGATGCGCGCCGGTGCGCTCCAGGATGCGGCCGTGCTTGTCGCCCAGCGCCTTGGCCCAGATATCCGGCACGCCCAGCTCGCTCAGCGCCAGCACCGTCAGCACGCTGGCCTCGATATCCGTGCCGATGCCGACAATGGCATGGCTGAAATCATGCACGCCGAGGGAGCGCAGCGTATCCCCGTTGGTGGCATCCGCCTGCACCACATGGGTCAGCCGGTCCGACCACCGCTGCACCAGTTCCGCGCTTTCGTCGATGCCGAGCACATCGTGCCCGAGCCGCAGCAGCGATTCCGCGACCGCGCCGCCGAAGCGGCCCAGCCCGATCACCGCGATGCCGTCCGTGAAGCCTTTGGTCCTAGCCAACGATGGGGCGCTCCTCTGGGTAGCGGTAGAGCCGGCGCGCGCCGCGCAGCGCCAGGGCGGTGACGATGGTCACGGTGCCGACACGGCCGACGAACATCAACAGCATCAGCAGGACCTGGGCTGCCGGCGGCAGCGTGCCGGTGATGCCGGTGGAGAGCCCCACCGTGGCGAAGGCCGAGATAACCTCGAAGAGCAGGACATCGGCGGGCTGGTCCGTCATGGCCAGCAGCGCCAGAGTGGCGAGGGCCACGGTGGTGGCGGCCAGCGTCGCCACCGTCAGCGCCTGCCGCTGCAGGTCCACCGGGATGCGGCGGCCGAAGGCGGTGACATCGGGGTCGCCGCGCACCTCGGCCCAGACGATCAGCCCCAGCACCAGGAAGGTGGTGACGCGGATGCCCCCCGCCGTGCCGGCGCTGCCGCCGCCGATCAGCATCAGCAGGTAGCTCAGCACCAGGCTGCCCGGCGTCATCTGCCCGGTATCCACGGCATTGAAGCCGCCGGAGCGGGTCATCACCGTGTGGAAGGCGGCACCCAGCAGCCGGGGGATGGCCTCCAGCCGGCCCAGCGTGCCGGGGTTGTTCCATTCGAAGGCCAGCACCCCCAGGGTGCCGAGCAGCAGCAGTCCCGCCGTGCCCAGCAGCGTCAGGCGGCTGTGCAGGGAGAGGCGCGACGGCGCCCGCAGCAGCTCCGCCACTACGGGAAAGCCGAGGCCGCCCACCGTCACCGCCAGCATCAGCGGCAGCAGCACCAGCGGGTCCGCCGCGAAGCGCGTGAGGCCATCGGGGTAGAGCGAGAAGCCGGCATTGTTGAAGGCGCCGACGGCATGGAAAGTGCCGCTCCACAGCGCCTCCGCCCAGCCGAGGCCGTGGCCGAGATGCAGGCGCAGCGCCAGCACCAGAGCGGTGGCGGCCTCGACGCAGAGCGCCATCAGCAGGATGAGGCGCAGCACCGCCAACACGTCGCCCAGCGCCAGCACCCGGATCTCGGCCTGGGCCAGCAGGCGGGTGCTGAGGCTGAGGCGGCGGGTGACCAGCATGCCCAGCAGCGTCGCGCCGCTCATGATGCCCAGGCCGCCGAGCTGCGACAGCGCCACGATCACCGCCTGCCCGAAGCCGGACCAGTAGGTGCCGGTATCCTGCACCGCCAGCCCGGTGACGGTGACCGCCGAGGTGGCGGTGAAGGCGGCGGCCAGCAGCGAGGCGCCCTCCGGCCCCGGACGCGCCGCCGGCAGCATCAGCAGCGCGGTGCCGAGCAGGATGGCCAGCAGGAAAGCCAGCGGCAGCAGCCGCGCGGGGTGTTGGAAGGTGCGGATCGCTGCGTTCCTGTTCTCGCTGTTCATGTTCTGGCAACCGGCATCCGCGATACGAGGTCAGGCGCGCCGCCGCCCCGGCTCCGGCCGCCTGTCCCGGGCGGATACCTGACTACAGCCAATTCCTCAAAGCCTCGACCCCCGCGCCCCGCAGTGGCGTATTTCGCAGCGCACACATGTCCCGTGCCCCGACGGCACTTCACATATGCATGTAGGGTCAACGCGGTGTTTCGTTTCGCCCTGCTTTCTCGCCATGATGGTGCTGCTCGCCGCGTCAGCGCCAGCCGAGCCGGCACAAGACCCGGCCGAGGAGGAGAGGCCCGTGATGCATCCGGATCTCAGGCCGGATAGCCATGCCCCGCGCCGGAGCGGAACCGGCATGGCCGCGCTGCCTGCCCCTGCCGCGGAGCGGCCCTCGAGGCCAGCCAAATGGATGACGGCCCCCGCTGGCGCGCAGGGCCGGAGCAGGCTGTTCCAGGACATCATCACGGCAGGCCTCCCACAGTGGCGCCGGCCGCATGAAGCCTGGCCGCCCGGCGGCGGAGCCTGACCCGATGAACGGCCCCTCCATCCCCACCTCCGGCATCCGGGCCCCGGAGCCCACGGGCCAGCCGGGCACCGGGCTCACCTATCTCTCCGGCATCCAGGCGCTGGTCCGGCTGCCGATGCTGCAGCGGCAGCGCGACGCGGCGGCGGGGCTGGACACCGCCGGCTTCATCTCAGGCTATCGCGGCTCGCCGCTGGGCGGCCTCGACCAGGCGCTGTGGAAGGCGGGGAAACAACTCGCCGAGCACCGCATCCATTTCCAGCCGGGCCTCAACGAGGATCTGGCGGCCACCGCGATCTGGGGCAGCCAGCAGGTCAACCTTTATCCCGGCGCGAAGCACGACGGCGTCTTCGCCCTCTGGTACGGCAAGGGGCCAGGTGCCGACCGCAGCGTGGATGTCTTCAAGCATGCCAATGCCGCCGGCACCTCCCGCCATGGCGGCGTGCTGGCCGTGGTGGGCGACGACCACGGCGCCAAGTCCTCCTCGCTGCCGCATCAGAGCGACCATGTCTTCGCCGCCTCCATGATCCCGGTGCTGAACCCGGCGGGGGTGCAGGAGCTTCTCGACTTCGGCCTGCATGGCTGGGCCATGTCCCGCTTCTCCGGCTGCTGGGTGGGGCTGCGGGCCCTGACCGACATTGTCGAGACCTCCACCGGCATCATGCTGGACCCGCACCGCGTCGAGACACGCCTTCCGGCCGATTTCCGGATGCCGCCCGGCGGCCTCTCCATCCGCTGGCCCGACCCGCCGCTGGAGCAGGAATACCGGCTGCAGCACTGGAAGGTTTACGCGGCCATGGCCTATGCGCGGGCCAACCACCTGAACCGGGTGGTGCTCGACAGCCCGCGCGCGCGCTTCGGCATCATCACCAGCGGCAAGTCCTATCTGGACCTGCGCCAGGCGCTCGACGCGCTGGGCATCGACGCGGCGCTGGCGGCGGAGATCGGCCTGCGCGTCTACAAGGTCGGCATGACCTGGCCGCTGGATGGCGAGGGCGTGCGCCACTTCGCCGAGGGGCTGGAGGAAATCCTCGTTGTCGAGGAAAAGCGCCAGGTCATCGAATACCAGCTCAAGGAGCAGCTCTACAACTGGCGCGAGGATGTGCGGCCGAAAGTCACCGGCAAATACGACGAGAAGGGCGAATGGGAACTTCCTGGCGGGGACTGGCAGCTTCCCGCCGCCGGGGAGCTGACGCCGGCGCTGATCGCGCGCGTCGTCGCCCGCCGCATCGGCCACTTCCACACCAGCGCGCGGATGCGGGAATGCCTGGATTTCCTGGATGCCAAGGAAGCGGCGCTGGCGCGGCCGCATGCGGTGGTGCCGCGCGCGCCGCATTACTGCTCCGGCTGCCCGCACAATACCTCCACGCGCGTGCCGGAGGGCAGCCGGGCACTGGCCGGCATCGGCTGCCACTACATGGCCCTGTGGCTGAACCCGGAGCAGACGCGCACCTTCAGCCAGATGGGCGGCGAAGGCGTGCCCTGGATCGGCCAGGCGCCCTTCACCGAGACGAAGCACGTCTTCGCCAATCTGGGCGACGGCACCTATTCCCATTCCGGCCTGCTGGCGATCCGCCAGGCGGTCGCGGCGAAGGTGCCGATCACCTACAAGATCCTGGTCAACGACGCCGTGGCCATGACCGGCGGCCAGCCGGTGGAAGGTGGGCTGACGGTGCCGCAGATCGCGCATCAGGTGCGGGCCGAGGGCATAGAGCGCATCGTGGTTGTCACGGATGACCCGGCGCGGCACGCGGCCGGCGCCCTGCCGGCGGGAGTGCCGGTGCGGCACCGGCGGGACCTCGACGCCGTGCAGCGGGAATTGCGGGAATATCCCGGCGTTTCCGTGCTGGTCTATGACCAGACCTGCGCCGCCGAGAAACGCCGCCGCCGCAAGCGCGGGCTGATGCCGGACCCGGCGCGGCGCGTCATGATCAACGACCGTGTCTGCGAAGGCTGCGGCGATTGCTCCGCCAAGTCGAACTGCATGTCGGTGGTGCCGGTCGAGACCGAGTTCGGCCGCAAGCGCAGCATCGATCAATCCAGTTGCAACAAGGATTTTTCCTGCCTGGAAGGCTTCTGCCCCAGCTTCGTCACCATCGAGGGCGGCACGCTGCGCAAGGGCAAGGCCGCCGCACCGGCGGCGGATGATGGCGCGGGCCTGCCGGAGCCGGCGGTCCACCCGGCGGAGCAGCCCTATGGCATCCTGGTGGCCGGCGTCGGCGGCACCGGCGTGGTCACCATCGGCGCGCTGCTCGGCACCGCCGCCACGCTGGAAGGCAAGGGCGCCTCGGTGCTGGACATGGCCGGGCTGGCGCAGAAGGGCGGCCCGGTCTGGTCGCATATCCGCATCGCCGCGCGGCAGGACCTGCTCTATGCCTCGCGCATCGCCTCGGGCGAGGCCGACCTGCTGCTCGGCTGCGACATCGTCGTGGCCGCCGCGGATGAAACCCTCTCCAAGCTGCATGCGGGCGCGACGCGCGCCGTGGTCAACAGCGACTTCGCGGTGACCAGCGACTTCGTCCGTGGCTTCGCCGCCCAGGCCAGGACCGGCGATGTCGCCACGGTCCGCGACCCGCAATTCCCGCTTGGCGCCATCGAGGAACAGATCGCCGAGGCGGTGGGCCCCGGCCGCGCCGAATTCGTCGCGGGCACCCGGCTGGCGACGGCGCTGCTGGGGGATTCCATCGCCGCCAATCTCTTCATGGTGGGCTATGCCTGCCAGAAAGGGCTGCTGCCCATCTCCGCCGCCGCCATTCTCCAGGCGATCGAGATGAACGGCGCGGCGGTGGCGATGAACCAAAGCGCCTTTCTCTGGGGGCGGCGGGCGGCGCTCGACCTGCCCGCCGTGGAACGGGTGGCGACGCCGCCGGAGGCCCTGCCCGACCACCGCCGGCTGTCCACCAGCCTGGAGGAGGTGGTGGCCCGGCGCGTTACGGAGCTGACCGCCTATCAGGATGCCCGCTACGCCCGACGCTATGCCGACCTGGTGCGGCGGGTGCAGGAGGCGGAGGCGGCCAGGGCACCGGGCCAAGCTGGGCTGGCCGAGGCCGTGGCGCGCGGCCACTACAAGCTCCTGGCCATCAAGGATGAATACGAGGTCGCCCGCCTCCATGCCGGGAGCGGCTTCCTGGAGCGGCTGGGCCAGCGCTTCGAGGGGGACTACCGCCTTGTCTTCCACCTGGCGCCGCCGCTCTGGGCCAGGCCCGACCCCGCCACCGGCGAGCCGCGCAAGCGCGCCTTCGGCCCCTGGGTGCTGCATGCCTTCCGGCTGCTGGCGCGGCTCCGGCGGCTGCGGGGCACGGTTCTCGATCCCTTCCGCTTCAGCGAGGACCGGAAGCTCGACCGCCGCCTGCTCACGGAATACGAGCAGGTGGTGGAGGAGCTGATCGCAGCACTCCGTCCCGGCAACCACGCCCTGGCCGTGGAGCTTGCCGCGCTGCCGGACCAGATCCGCGGCTACGGCCCCATCCGCTGCCGGCATGCCGAGCATGCCAAGCGCCGCGAGGCCAGCCTGCTGCAGGCATTCCGCCGCCGGGAGGAACACCCGGACGAGGACGGCGAGCGGGTGCCGGAAGCGCCCGTGCTGATGAGGGGATGACGGGCATGATGACGGGCTTGGACTTCGGCCTCGGCGAGACCGTGGAGGCCTTGCGCGCCGAGGTCGTGCGCTTCGCCGCCGCCGAGATCGCGCCCCGCGCGGCCCAAATCGATGCCAGCAACGACTTTCCCGCCGATCTCTGGCGCAAGTTCGGCGATCTCGGCCTGCTCGGCATCACGGTCGAGGAGGAGTATGGCGGCACCGGCATGGGCTATCTGGAACATGTGGTGGCGATGGAGGAGATCAGCCGCGCCTCGGCCTCCGTCGGGCTGTCCTATGGCGCGCATTCGAATCTCTGCGTCAACCAGATCCGCCGCAACGGCACCGTGGAACAAAGGCGCCGCTACCTGCCGCGCCTGATCTCCGGCGAGCATGTCGGCGCGCTGGCGATGAGCGAGCCGGGCGCGGGCTCCGACGTGGTCGGCATGCGCCTGCGCGCGGAGCGGCAGGGCGACCGCTACCGGCTGAACGGCAACAAGATGTGGATCACCAACGGCCCCGACGCCGATGTGCTGGTGGTCTATGCCAAGACCGACCCGCAGGCCGGGCCGCGCGGCATCACGGCCTTTCTGGTGGAGAAAGGCCTTCCCGGCTTCTCCACCGCCCAGAAGCTCGACAAGCTCGGCATGCGCGGCTCCAATACCTGCGAGCTGGTCTTCCAGGATTGCGAGGTGCCGGCGGAGAATGTGCTCGGCGAGGTCGGCCGTGGCGTGAACGTGCTGATGAGCGGGCTGGATTACGAGCGGGCCGTGCTGGCGGGCGGGCCGCTGGGTATCCTGCAGGCCTGCCTGGACGTGGTGCTGCCCTATGTGCGGGAGCGGGAGCAATTCGGCCAGCCCATCGGCGGCTTCCAGCTCATGCAGGCGAAGATCGCCGATATGTACACCGTGTCCAGTGCCGCCCGGGCCTATGTCTATGCCGTGGCCCGCGCCTGCGACCTTGGGCGGGTGACGCGCAAGGACGCGGCCGGGGCGATCCTCTTCGCCGCCGAGAAGGCGACCTGGGCGGCGCTGGAGGCGATCCAGGCGCTGGGCGGCAATGGCTATATCAACGACTACCCCACAGGGCGGCTGCTGCGCGACGCCAAGCTCTATGAGATCGGCGCCGGCACCTCGGAGATCCGGCGCATGCTGATCGGCCGCGAGTTGTTCCAGGAAGGCGCCTGACGCAGCACCCTTCCCCTGCCGCGGCCCCTCCGGCAGCCGGTCTCCGGCGCCGGACCGCCGCCGGCCGCGCCGGGCCCGGGCCGGCGGGCGGCCAGGGGCTGCCGCCGCAATCTCCCTTCCCAACCGCTCACACCCGAGACTAGGCTTTCAGAAAGAGGCTCAAAAAAACGGGAAAGAGGGACGTATCGCTTGGCCTACGCGCTGCAGCAGCTCATCAATGGCGTCTCGCTCGGCATGATCTACGGGCTCATCGCCATCGGCTACACCATGGTCTATGGCATCATCGGCATGATCAATTTCGCCCATGGCGATATCTTCATGGTCGGTGCCTTTCTGTCCCTTATCGGCCTCTTGCTGATCACCTCCAGCGGCATGCTGGACGGCGCCGGGGCCATTGTGCTGGTCCTGGCACTTTCCATGGCCTTCACCGCCCTTTACGGCTGGACGGTGGAGCGCATCGCCTACCGCCCGCTGCGCGGCTCCTTCCGCCTGGCGCCGCTGATCTCGGCCATCGGCATGTCCATCGTGCTGCAGAACTACGTGCAGGTGGCGCAGGGCGCCCGGGTGAAGCCCATCGAGCCGGTGGTGCATGGCGGCTTCACGCTGATGCGGGACGGCACCTTCGCCGTGCAGCTTTCCACCATGCAGATCCTGATCATCACGACGACGCTGGCGATCCTGGGCGTCTTCACCTGGCTGGTGACCAAGACGCCGCTGGGCCGCGCCATGCGCGCCTGCGAGCAGGACCGGCGCATGGCCAGCCTGCTGGGCATCGATACCGACCGCACCATCAGCATCACCTTTGTCATCGGCGCGGCGCTGGCATCGGTCGCCGGCACCATGTACCTGCTGCGCTATGGCGTGATCGACTTCTACATCGGCTTCCTGGTGGGCGTGAAAGCCTTCACCGCCGCCGTGCTGGGCGGCATCGGCAGCCTGCCGGGCGCCGTGCTGGGCGGGCTGCTGATCGGGTTGATCGAGACCTTCTGGTCCGCCTATTTCAGCGTGCAGTACAAGGATGTCGCCGCCTTCTCCATCCTGATCATGACGCTGGTCTTCATGCCGACCGGCCTGCTGGGCCGCGCCGAGGTGGAGAAGGTATGAGCCTGGCCCACCCCCGGCGCCCCGTCCTGGGCGCCGCGCTGAAGGATGCGGGGCTGGCGGCGCTGATCGCGGCCGGCCTCTTCCTGCCCATGGTGGGGCTGCGCACGGATGTCGGCCCCACCGGCGCGCTGTTCCTGCGCACCCGCTGGACCGATGTGCTGCTGCTGGTGGCCATTGTCTTCGCCGGGCGCTTCCTGATCCGGCTCTGGCAGGAATGGCGGGCGGAGCGGCACGGGCCCTCGCTGCAGAAGCGCCTGGCGGGGCCGATGCTGCGCCTGGGCCGCTTTGTCGCGCCCGCGCTGCTGCTGTTTGCCCTGCTGCTGCCGCTCATTCCCGGCATCGGGCGCTATGAGCTGGACCTCGGCATCCTGGTGCTGACCTATGTGATGCTGGGCTGGGGGCTGAACATCGTGGTCGGCCTCGCCGGGCTGCTCGACCTCGGCTATGTCGCCTTCTACGCGGTGGGCGCCTATTCCTACGCGCTGCTGGCGCAGTATTTCGGCCTCTCCTTCTGGATCTGCCTGCCGCTGGCGGGGCTGCTGGCCGCCTTCTGGGGCATCCTGCTCGGCTTTCCCGTGCTGCGGCTGCGGGGCGACTACCTCGCCATCGTCACGCTCGGCTTCGGCGAGATCATCCGGCTGGTTCTGCTGAACTGGGTGTCGCTGACCGGCGGGCCCAATGGCATCTCCGGCATTCCCCGCCCCTCCTTTTTCGGCCTGGCCTTCACCGCCGGGGGCGGCCCTGGCTCCTTCGCCGATTTCTTCGGGCTGGAGCCGAGCCCGACGCATCGCGTCGTCTTCCTCTACTACCTCATCCTGGCCCTCGCCCTGCTGACCAACTGGGTCACGCTGCGGCTCCGCCGCCAGCCGCTCGGCCGCGCCTGGGAAGCGATGCGGGAGGATGAGATCGCCTGCCGCTCCCTCGGCATCAACATCACCACCACCAAGCTGACCGCCTTCGCGCTGGGCGCCATGTTCGGCGGCTTCGCCGGCGCCTTCTTCGCCACCCGGCAGGCCTTCATCAGCCCGGAATCCTTCACCTTCATCGAAAGCGCCATCATCCTGGCCATCGTGGTGCTGGGCGGGCTCGGCAGCCAGCTTGGCGTCGCCATCGCGGCCCTGGTGCTGATCGGCGGCTTCGAGGTGTTCCGCGATTTGCAGGAATGGCGCATGCTGGTCTTCGGCGCCGCCATGGTGCTGATCATGATCTGGAAGCCGCGCGGGCTGGTCGGCAGCCGCACCCCGACCGTCGCACTCAGCGAGAAGCGAACCATCAGCGCCGCCATGGTGGCCGAGGGGCGCGGCTGATGGCGCCGATCCTGACCGTCGAGAAACTGACCATGCGCTTCGGCGGCCTGACTGCGGTGAAGGAGGTGTCCTTCACTGCCGCGGAAGGCGCCATCACCGCCGTCATCGGCCCCAATGGCGCCGGCAAGACGACGATGTTCAACTGCATCACCGGCTTCTACCGCCCCACCGGCGGTAGCCTGGTGCTGCACCATGGCGGGCAGGAGGTGGCGCTGCACCGCCTCGCCGGCCACCGCATCGCGCGCGCGGGTGTCGCGCGCACCTTCCAGAACGTCCGCCTCTTCGCCGGCATGACGGCGCTGGAGAACCTGCTGGTGGCGCAGCACCGCAAGCTGATGGCCTCCACCGGCTTTGGCATCGGCGCCGTGCTGGGCCTGTCCGGCTACAAGGCGGCGGAGCAGGCGGCGATCGGCCGCGCCACCGCCTGGCTGGAAGCCTGCGGGCTGATCGACCGCGCCGACGACCCGGCGGGCAGCCTGCCCTATGGCGCGCAGCGGCGGCTGGAGATCGCCCGCGCCATGTGCACCGAGCCCGCGCTGCTCTGCCTCGATGAACCGGCGGCCGGCCTCAACCCGCGCGAATCCACGGCGCTGGGCGAATTGCTGCGCGCCATCCGCGACGGCCGGGCGGCGGAGGGCGCGGCCCCCTGCTCCATCCTGCTGATCGAGCATGACATGGGCGTGGTGATGGGGATTTCCGACCACATCGTGGTGCTGGACCATGGCAGCAAGATCGCCGACGGCACCCCCGCCGCCATCCGCGCCGATGAGAAGGTGATCGCCGCCTATCTGGGCGAGGGCGACGAGGACGAGCACGAGGACAGCGCGGCATGAGCACGCCCCTGCTGGAGATCCGCGAGGTTTCCACCTTCTATGGCGCGATCGAGGCGCTGAAGGGCGTTTCCATCAGTGTGGCGCCGGGCGAGATCGTCACGCTGATCGGCGCCAATGGCGCGGGGAAATCCACGCTGCTGATGACCATCTGCGGCGACCCCCGCGCGCGCTCCGGCCGCGTCATCTTCGATGGCCAGGACATCACGGAACGGCCGACGCATCACATCATGCGCGGCGGCATCGCGCAGTCTCCGGAAGGCCGCCGCGTCTTTCCGCGCATGAGCGTGCATGAGAATCTGCTGATGGGCGCGCAAAGCCTGGGCATCGACCCCGGCCCGGGGCTGGAGCAGGCTTTTGCTCTTTTCCCCCGGTTGAAGGAGCGTGAGGCGCAGCGTGCCGGCACGCTCTCGGGCGGCGAGCAGCAGATGCTGGCCATCGCCCGCGCCCTGATGTCGCGCCCGCGCCTGCTGCTGCTGGACGAGCCCTCGCTCGGCCTCGCGCCCCTGATCTCGAAGCAGATCTTCCAGGCCATCCGCAAGCTGAATGCCGAAACCGGGCTGACGGTGCTGCTGGTGGAGCAGAACGCCAATCAGGCGCTGCGGCTGGCCCACCGGGGCTATGTGCTGGTCACCGGGCGGATCACCATGTTCGGCACCGGGCGCGAGCTGCTGGCGCGGCCGGAGGTGCGCGACGCCTATCTCGGCGGCCACTGAGATCGGGCTGGCGGAGCGGCGAGAAGCTTCATAGGCTGCAATGAACAACACCAGCCGCGACGGGTTCCGGCGGCTGAAGAGCGGAGGGTCTGATGATGCAACGCAGGCAGCTTCTTGGCACCGTGGCCGGCCTGACGGCCGCCGGTGTGGCGGGTGTGGGAGCGAGCCGCGGCGCGCAGGCGCAGTCCGGCACGCTGCGCATCGCCTCCGTCGGGCCCATGACCGGGCAATACGCGGCCTTCGGCGCGCAGCTTCGCGTCGGCGCCGAGCAGGCGGTGGCGGACCTCAACGCGGCGGGCGGCGTGCTCGGCCAGCAACTGGCGCTGGAGATCGGCGACGATGCCTGCGACCCCCGCCAGGCGGTCTCGGTCGCCAACCAGATGGCCAGCCGGCAGGTGAAGCTGATCGCCGGGCATTTCTGCTCCGGCTCCTCCATCCCGGCCAGCAAGGTCTATGCGGAGGAAGGCGTGCTGCAGATCAGCCCGGCCTCCACCAACCCGCAATATACCGATGCCGGCGGCTGGAACACCTTCCGCACCTGCGGCCGCGACGACCAGCAGGGCAAGGTGGCCGGCGCCTATATCGCCAAGACCTATCCCGGCAAGAAGGTCGCCATCCTTCACGACAACTCGGCCTATGGCAAAGGCCTGGCCGACGAGACCAAGAAGGCGCTGAACGCCGCCGGCACGACCGAGGCGGTCTATGCCGCCTATACGCCGGGTGAGCGCGATTATTCCGCGCTGGTCTCCCGCCTGAAGTCCTCGGGCGTCGAGATCATCTATGTCGGCGGCTATCACACCGAGGCCGGGCTGATCCTGCGGCAGGCCAAGGAGCAGGGCATGCCAGTGACGCTGATCGGCGGCGATGCGCTGGTGACCAACGAGTTCTGGCAGATCGCCGGCGCCGCTGGCGAGGGCACGCTGATGACCTTCGCCTCCGACCCGCGCAAGCGCCCCACGGCGGCCGAGGTGGTCGGGCGCTTCCGGGCCAAGAATGTCGATCCGGAAGGCTATGTCCTCTACACCTATGCCGCCGTGCAGATCTGGGCGGATGCGGCCAAGAAGGCCAACAGCACCGACCCCAAGAAGGTCTCGGAGGTGCTGAAGTCCGGCGGACCCTGGAACAGCGTGCTCGGCCCGATCAGCTTCGACAAGAAGGGCGACGTGACCGTGCCCGACTATGTCTTCTATGTCTGGAAGAACGGTTCCTACGGCGAGGTCTGAGGCAGGCGCGCGGCCAAAGGAAAGCCGGGGGCATCGCTCCCGGCTTTCGCGTTTCCGTCACACCGCCACCGGCATGGTGCCTTCCTGCGGCTCGGCCCAGAGCATCACGCGGCCGCCGCCCTGGCGCTTGGCGATGTAGAGGGCGGCATCGGCGCAGGATGCCAGCTTCTCCAGCTCCAGCCCGTCGCGTGGCGCGATCGCGATGCCGATGCTGACGCCGATCTGCACCTTGTTCTGCTCGATCTGATATTGCGCGCTGAGCACGCGGACGATGCGGTGCGCCAGCGCGCGGGCCTCGTCGTCATGCCGGATGCCGGTTTGCACCACCACGAACTCATCCCCGCCGATACGGGCTACGGTATCCTGTTCCGCCACGGTGCTGCGAAGCCGCTTTGCTACGGCTTGCAGAAGCGCATCCCCGGCCAGATGGCCGAACTGGTCATTGGCCGCCTTGAAGCGGTCGAGATCCATCACGAGCAGGGCCACGAGATGGCCGCTGCGCTGCAGTTCCATGATATCCGCCTCGAAGCGGTCCTGCAGCAGAAGGCGGTTCGGCAGGCCGGTCAGCATATCCTGCCGCGCCAGCCGGATCAGGTCCCGCCGGGTCACCAGATGCTGCAGGGTGGTCCGGTACAGGTAGGCCACGGTCTCCAGTCCCGCGATGGTGAAGGCGGTGAGCAGGAGCGCCTGGCTGAGATAGACCACCGCGCCCTGGGCACCGAGGTCGTCCGCATTCGTCAGCAGCCCGGCCACGGTGGGAATGACCACCAGCAGCAGGCTGATGGTGCAGATGGCGGGGCGGACGGCCGTGCGGGTCGCCAGGCCGGCGCCGTAGCCGAAGGTCAGGCCGACCACGAGCATATGGGCCAGCGGCTCCTCTTCCAGCAGCGCCAGGAGGTTCAGCAGGCCGAGCACGGCGGCGAAGGCGTAGCTGGCCCAGGCGTAGCGGCTTTCCCAGAGCCTAATATCGGCCGAGGACAGCGGCGGGGCAGCCCTGCGGCGCCGGTAGGCGAGGATGATGCCGACCCTCGCCGAGGCGATGGCGGAACAGCACAATGCCAGGGCGGGAAAGGCCAGCCCCTCCGTCAGGCTCGCGAACAGCACCGCCATGCCCACGGTGGTGACGCCCATGACGATCACAGGAGCCAGTGCCGTGAACATCATGTCGACCAACTCGCCCAGCACATCGTCAGGCAACTGCCCATCCTGCGGAAAAAGCTTCCGCGGCATCCCCTTCATTCTGAAAGGCCCTCATCTCTGCATGGGCGTGGCGAGTCACCGGGTGAAACTCAGTAATTAGCAGAAAGACCTGTCAGAAATTTGCATTTTTTGCATTTATTTCGCTCACAATTGGGCCAAGTTTCATGGCTTTGTTGTATGCGGCGGGCTCCGCGCTTGCCGTCAACCTGAACAGCGGCCGGTTCTGTATTCCCCCAGACAAATAAAATGCCACCACCTCCCGCAGTTTCTTCGGGAGATGATGGCATTCTCAGCGGAACCGGGCGCCCGGCCGGGTGCTTCACCCGGCCCCTCCGCGGGACCCTCAGTCGGAAGGCTGAAGCTTAGCGGCCCTGTCCGGTTCCGGCCGTGGAGGAAAGGTCGCGCACCGCGCCGCGCGCGGCGCTGGTGGTGAAGGCCGCATAGGCGCGCAGGGCGGAGGACACCTTCCTGTCGCGCCCGACAGGCTTCCAGGCCTCGGGGCCCCGCGCCAGCATCGCCTCGCGCCGCTTCGCCAGCTCGTCGGCCGGCACCTGCAGCTGGATCGAGCGGTTGGGAATGTCGATCTCGATCCGGTCGCCATCCTTGACCAACCCGATCACGCCGCCTTCCGCCGCCTCGGGCGAGACATGGCCGATGGACAGGCCGGAGGTACCACCGGAGAAGCGGCCATCGGTGATCAGGGCGCAGGCCTTCCCCAGACCCTTCGACTTCAGGTAGCTGGTCGGATAGAGCATCTCCTGCATGCCCGGGCCGCCGCGCGGGCCCTCGTAGCGGATCACCACCACATCGCCCGCCGTGATCTTGTTGCCCAGGATGGCGCTGACGGCGGCGTCCTGGCTCTCGAAGACCCGCGCCGGGCCGGAGAAGACGAGGATGCTCTCGTCCACGCCCGCCGTCTTCACGATGCAGCCGTCCTCGGCGAGGTTGCCCTTCAGCACCGCCAGCCCGCCATCCTGGGAGAAGGCGTGCTCGGCATCGCGGATGACGCCGCCCTTGCGGTCCAGATCCAGTTCCTTCCAGCGGCGGTTCTGGCTGAAGGCGACCTGGCTGGGCACGCCGCCGGGCGCGGCCTTGTAGAAGGTCTGCACCGCCTCGCTGGTGCTGCGGGCGATATCCCAGCGGTCCAGCGCTTCCCCGAGCGTGCGGCTGTGCACCGTGGACGTGTCGGTGTGGAGGAGGCCGGCGCGGTCCAGCTCGCCCAGGATCGCCATCACGCCGCCCGCGCGGTGGACATCCTCCATATGCACATCCGCCTTGGTCGGCGCGACCTTGGACAGGCACGGCACCCGGCGGGACAGGCGGTCGATATCCTCCATGGTGAAGGCGAGTTCCGCCTCATAGGCCGCCGCCAGGAGGTGCAGCACCGTGTTGGTGGAGCCGCCCATCGCGATGTCGAGGCTCATCGCATTCTCGAAGGCCGCGAAATTCGCCACCGAGCGGGGCAGCACGCTGGCGTCATCCTGCTCGTAATAGCGGCGGGTGATGTCGACGATCAGGTGCCCGGCTTCCAGGAAGAGGCGCTCACGGTCGGCATGGGTGGCCAGGACCGAGCCGTTGCCGGGCAGCGAGAGGCCGAGCGCCTCCGTCAGGCAGTTCATCGAATTGGCCGTGAACATGCCCGAGCAGGAGCCGCAGGTCGGGCAAGCGGACCGCTCGATGGTGGCCACATCGGCGTCGCTGACGGTGGGGTCGGCGGCGGCGACCATGGCATCCACCAGATCGAGGGCGACCTCCTTGCCCTTCAGGACGACCTTGCCGGCCTCCATCGGGCCGCCGGAGACGAAGACGGTCGGGATGTTCAGGCGCAGCGACGCCATCAGCATGCCGGGCGTGATCTTGTCGCAGTTGGAGATGCAGACCAGCGCGTCGACGCAATGCGCATTGGCCATGTATTCGACGCTGTCGGCGATCAGCTCGCGCGACGGCAGGCTGTAGAGCATGCCGTCATGGCCCATGGCGATGCCGTCGTCGACGGCGATGGTGTTGAACTCCTTGGCCACGCCGCCGGCGCGCTCGATCTCGCGCGCGACCAGCTGGCCGAGGTCCTTCAGGTGCACATGGCCCGGCACGAACTGGGTGAAGGAATTCACGACCGCGATGATCGGCTTGCCGAAATCGCCGTCCTTCATGCCCGTCGCGCGCCAGAGGCCGCGAGCGCCCGCCATGTTGCGGCCGTGGGTGGAGGTGCGAGAGCGGTAAGCGGGCATGACAGCGTCCTAGATGATCAGCTCAGAATAACCTGACCCATGCCGTGGCATAAATATACTTTTTGGCCGGTTCTAAGTCGCTGTACATATCGATCATGGATATACGCCAGCTCCGACATTTCGCCGCCGTGGCGGAGACGCTGCATTTCGGGCGGGCGGCGGAGCGGCTGAACATGACCCAGCCGCCGCTCAGCCAGTCGATCATGGCGCTGGAGCGGGAGCTTGGCGCGCCGCTCTTCATCCGCACCAAGCGCAGCGTCGCGCTGACCCCCTTTGGCGAGCAATGGCTGGTTCATGTCCGGGCCGTGCTTGGTGGCCTCTCCGGTCTGCCGGAAATCGCCAGAAGGCTGCGGGACGGCGAGGCGGGGCCGCTGGAACTGTCCTTTGTCAGCACCGCCGATTACAGCGTGCTGCCGGAACTGGTGCGGCAATATGCCGCCCTCTATCCCTCCGTCCGGATCGCCTTGAGGGAAGCCACCAGCGAGGTGCAGATCGCGGCCCTGCTGGAGGGGTCGGGCCATGCCGGCATCGTCATCCCGCCGGCCAATGGCGCCCTCCCCGCCTCCCTGCGCTATCGCCGGCTGTTGTCGGAGCAGCTTGTCGCGGCCGTGCCGGAAAGCTGGGTGGGCGATGGGCGCCTGCCCCTCCAGGCCGGCCGCCTGAACCCGGCCGTCACGGTCCAGGCGCCGCTGATCATCTTTCCCCGGCACTCGGCGCCCGCCTTCCACGACCTGGTCACCGGCTATTTCACGGCGCATGGCGGCACGGCGCGCATTGTCCAGGAAGCCATCCAGATGCAGACGATCATCAGCCTGGTCTCGGCCGAGATGGGCATCGCGCTGGTGCCCGCCTCCCTGCGCAACCTGGCGCGCACCGGCGTCCGCTACATCGACCTCGCCGGGGCGGTGCCGTCGCTGGAGACCGGCATCGTCTGGCGCCGGGATGACCTGACGCCGACCCTGAACCGCTTTCTGCAGGTGGCCCTCGGCGGGCAGCACGCCGCCTGATGCCGTGGCCGGCTACGCGCCGGCCCCGGCCCCAGCGTTCAGTCAGGCAGGCGTCTGCTGCTGCCAGGTGGGGATGGGAAAGACGCGGTCGTAGGCCAGATTGAAGACAAAGGCATAGACCACGTAGAAGGCCGCGATCGCGAGATCCATGACAAAGGCCTCATAGAGCCCGATGCCGAGATACCAGGCGATGGGCGGCAGCAGGACCATCAGCAGCCCGGCTTCAAACAGCAGGGCATGGGCCACGCGCAGCCCCAGGCTTTTGCGGGTATGCCCGGCCAGCCGCTGCATCGCATGGTCGAAGCCGAGGTTGTAGACATAGTTCCACGCCGTCGCCGCGAGCGCGCTGCCGAAGCCGATGACGCCCATCTTCTCAGCAGGCAGGCCGAAGAGGTGGCTGCCCAGGGGGATGATCAGGGCAAGGCCGATCACCTCGAACAGGATAGCGTGGCGGATACGGTCGCGGGTGGTGCGCATAGTCTGGTGCTCTCGTGGAAGAACCTGATGATGCGGGTCTTCTATCTGGGATATGCGCTTTCACAAGTTAGCAACCATCTGTTAAACAGATAGATGACTGTTTCCCTCGAACAACTCCAGGCCTTTGCCGCGGCGGCGGAGGCGGGGTCCTTCTCGGCGGCCGCACGCCGGCTGCGGAAGGCGCAATCCGCTGTCAGCACCCATATCGCCAATCTGGAGACCGATCTCGGGCTGGAGCTTTTCGACCGCAGAGGGCGCAACCCGGTGCTGACCCCGGCGGGGGAGCGCCTCCTGCTCGAGGCACGTGTGGTTCTGGAGCGGCGCGAGCACCTGATCGGCGTCGCGGCCAGCCTGGAGCAGCGGGTGGAGAACCGGCTGGTGGTGGCAATCGACGAATTATATCCGGAACACGCTTTGGGCGCGCTCTTCGCCGACTTCGCCCAAAAGTTCCCTTTCGTCGAGTTGGAGCTGTTGTTCCCGCTGATGGAGGATGTCAGCCGCCTGGTGCAGGACGGCAAAGCCGACCTGGGCGTGATGTGGCGGCAGGACGTGCTGCCAACGGAGCTTGGCTTCCAGACCATCGGCTGGGTGCCGCTGAAGCTGGTCTGCGGCCGGCAGCATCCGCTGGCGAAAGAGCGGGTGGAATGGGAAGAGTTGAAACGCCACCGGCAGATCCTCGTCGCGACGCGCAGCAACGGGCCGGAGAAGCGGCGCCTGCGCGTATCAGCCGAGGTCTGGTGGGTTGAAAGCCATTGGGTGATCCTGGAAATGGTGAAGCATGGGATCGGCTGGGCGCTGGTATCCGACCATGTCATCGCCGCCTCTCCCGCCGCGCCGGACCTGGTGACGCCCGACCTGCAATTCGATGACGGGGACTGGCCGGTGGCGTTGGAGCTGGTCTGGCACAAGCAGCGACCCTGCGGCCCCGCCGCGGCCTGGTTGCGCGAGCGCTTCGCGGCGCAGCGGATCAATGCACAGTTCGGCACTGGCCAGAACCGGTGACACGCTTCGCACGGCAGGCTGCCAGAGCATCGTGCAGCGACGAAGACGCGCCGTCATCCCCGAAGCGTTGCCATGCCTGAGGCTGCTCCGCCTCTCCATGACAGGGGCGCCATCAATGAACGGCGCAAAGAGCGGCGCGAATAACGCCACACCAAAAAAATCTGATGCAGGTTGGGAAGAGATCCTCACTCCGCTTCGTAGATGGCGGAACACTGTGAGGAACGCTCCCCTTGATGAATGCCATAGCCGCACCCTTCGTGCTGCCGTTCCACCTCATAGCGCGTTATCCATGGCCATCCATCATCGCTTCAACGGTTGTGGCGATCGCCTGCTATTTCATGGACTATGGCAGCGGCCTGGCATTCTTCGTCTGCCTCAGCTGTGGAATTTTCATTTGGCATTACGAGTCGAGCCAGCCTGGCACCGTGGCATCGCCTGAAACCACATAGCCCCATGCCTCGCTGAGCATTGTGGTCAAGTTGGCAGTTACAGCCTGCCGACTTGACTCCATCTGCATGATGCCCTTTTGCCTTTCTGGCCAGTACCGCAACGCTACTTCTGGCACACTGGAGAGTGGCGCGAGCCGGTACTCTTGGTGGAAAGTCCAGGCTCCTGCCGCTTGCCGCGGCGGCTTCTCAAGCCTTGTCCATCAGCGGCACTTCTCAATCGGGAAGCGGCGCAAGCACACGCTTGGTGATGCGCTGGATGGTGCCGTAGCACTCGCATGAAGCCTCTTCGAGGCCGCCGCGGTTGAGGACAGTAATCTTGCCGCGCCGGTAGCCGATGAGACCCGCGGTTTGCAGGCTGCCCGCGGCAATGGTGACGCCCGCGCGACGAACGGCCAGCATCTGGGACATGATTTCATGGGTCAGGGCGAATTCATCGCCTCCGGCCCGGTCATGCGCCATCAGCAGCCAACGGGCAAGGCGGTGGACAAGGCTATGGGTGGCGTTGCAGCCCGCCGCCAGCGAGACCTGCGTATGAAAGGCCTGCGAGTAGCGCAGCAGCAGAGCCACCAAGGCAGGGCTTTCCTTAAGGGCCTGCCGGAACGCGGGCCCGGCCACGCGCAGGGAGCGGCTGGGGATCTGGACCATCGCCTCCACCGGCGAGATCTTCGTGCCGAAGACAAAGGGAAGCCCCGCCATGCCTTCCCGCCCCACCATGCCCACTTCAACCAGGCCGCCATCCTCCAGGCGCGCGAGCATCGAGATGGTGCCGGTCTCGACAAAGTAAGCAGCGTCAGCCTCTGCCTCGGCATGAAGCAGCGTGTGGTAGATCGGGAGATCAACCGGCTCCAATACGGGAGCAAGCCGGGCGAAATCTACGGCTGGCAGGGCAGCAAGCAGGTGATTGGCGACACTGCTTTGGTCAGTGGCGGGCATGCATCTTCTCCGCTGGCCATCGATGGCACCGGCACCAGACCACCATGGCCAGCATGCTATGCCAGCCACCGCGCAGGCCAGCGAAGCATTATTCTGTGGTGCCGGCAAATGCGCGGTTAGAGGGGATATCCTGCGCCAAGCTGCCGCCAACTCGGATGCGATGCCCACGCGAGTAAAGCGGGAGTGGCAACGCCCCGCACCACGCGCAGGCGGCCGGGCCTGCCCCGGCTTTTGCCACGCGCGCCATCACATCCTGTGGACATCGTGCGGGGTCGGGAGCACCACCGGCGGCTCTTCAGCAACACCGCTATCGCCTTCCGGCGGGTCATCGTCCTGCCTGGGCGACCGCGCAATACATTGCCCGTCCTGCTCCCAGGTACAGCGCGACACCAGCTCGGCCGCTGCAAAGCCCACCCGGCCAACCCCGTGTTCCGGGGTCCAACCATGGCGGATGGCAGGTTTCTAGAACGTGGCTGGCCTTATGAGCTGCCGCTTCATTGCAGCGGCCCGCGCCTTAAGCCGCTCCGCGAAGGGATGCGCCTTTAACAGGGAGCTTTCAGCTCTCCTGTGCAACGTACCTTCCTGACACTCTCAAGCTCAGCCGGGCTGAGCCTTGCCTCCGCGATGAACGAGGACAGGATATCCTCCGCACTGTCTTGCAGAGGTCCTGGAGGAAAATTCGCCACCACCAGCGCCATTACCCGCAATCCCCAGAGCCGCGTAACCGAATCGCCTTCGGCGATGACATTGCTCACCAGGTCCAGAGCGCATTCACACTTCTTCAGTTCTATTTGCCCAGCCCAGTGCTTCATATCCACGCCTTCGACATCCTCGTTGATTTAACGCCACAAAGGGTTTCGCGCGTCTGTCGGAAAGCGTAAGAATTTGCGACGGCTTGGTCGGGACGGTTACGAGGGCAAGTTGAAGCCGCGCTGCTAAGGGCAGGCAGATGCATGGGAGGAGCCAGACGCCTCCCCACGGTGATACCTTCCCTCTGCTAGCGTTGATCTGATGCAGGCCTTCCAGCTGCCTGCGTCGCTAGGGCCGCTTCTGGCTCTGATTTCTTGAGCATTGAACCGGATCCCACAGCATCGTCAAAGAAAGGATCACTTGGCTGGAGAGGAAGCTTGGATATCCCCTTCCAAAGGGACGCCACTCGCTGGCGGGAAAAGGCCATGTTTCTTGGTGCGCATCCTCTGATCTGCTCCGCATCTTCAACAAAGCTTCCGCTCATCCATCAAACCAACGCTGATGCCAGCATTTCCGTTGATATCGCGATAAGCGAAAGACACGCGCAGGATTTCAATGAGTTCGCGACTGTTTGCGAGCCCACTCACCTGCCGCGCCCCCCCGTTCTCGGGGATGAGCTGGACGCTGGCAGGTTGTAGACTTCTCCATCAACTACCGGCATCCCGCCGCCGAACCCAGCCCTCTTGGACAAGCTGCTGCACCACAAGCCGCATGACTTCAGGATCGACGGCGACACTGAGATGCCCCAGCCCGCCCCCGCGAGCCGCCAGTTCCGCATCGATCAGCTCGTTCTGCACCTTTGTGCATTGGGGCCTTGCCGGCGAGAGAGCATCACCAGGCTCCAGGCGGTACTGGACTGCCAGCCTGACGGTACAGGCCACCTCGGCGGAGCCCCAGGCTTCAAGGAGCACCAAGGTCTCGACCTGGACGCCAGCCTCGCCAAGCCGCTTGGCGAAACGGGCCGCCGCAGGGCCACCGGCCGAATAGCCATAGACCGCGATGGCGGAGGGGCGGGGTTCAAGGCTCAGCAGGTCATCCACGGCTCTGTCCCATTCGCCCGGCCGGTAGATGGAAGCAGGAACGCCGATGCGGCGGATATCCTGCGCCAGCGCATCGGTTCCGGTGGCACGGTGGCTTTCACCGGACCAGTTGAGCCCTGTGAACAGCACCACCTGCCCGACCTCTGGAGAGGCGGCAGGCTGTGGCGCTTCCTGAAAATCGGGAACCACGCTCGCACAGGCCGACAAGGCCGCAAGGATCGCCAAGCCAGGTAGGGTCGGGAAACGCAACAGCATCACGTCTTTCGGCTTTTCACGGCCGTGCCTTTGAGGTGGGCGCCATGAGCCCACGACGTTGCGCTTGAAAGGCCGCCTTCTTCAGCCGCACCCCTGCCCTGCACCCATTCTGCGGGATGAACGCTACCGATTATAGCGGCAGCCCTCCGTAACCACCCAGTAGCGGAAGAGGGTAGGCGACAAAGTATGCCCCCGCACAAAAGCCCAGCATCAGGACCAGCAAAGGCCCGATGACGATCGGCCATGCCCACCAGGATCTGCGGCGGTGCAATGTCCAGGCTGCCGCGGCACCACTGGCAGCCAGGGCCATCGGCGCGAACGAGACCAGCACGCCGGTCCACGAAATCCCACCTGCATCATCGCGCCTGAATGCCGCGAGATCGTGCTGGAAGCCGTACATCATGAGCCCCTGGGCAATGATGCCCAGGAGCAGCAGCAGGTAGATCGCTCTAGTCACGACAGGCTCGTCTTCCTCAACCTCATCCCTACCCTGCCCCATTCTTAGGGATGAGCTCAACGCCGGCGGCTTCTGGAGTGTTCTGAACCTCCTGAGCCGCGCTCCAAGGGGTTCATCATCACGAATGATCACCACTGGCGAACTGGCCAGCATTTGTGGCGTATCAGAGTGCCGGGTGGCCGCCCTCAAGGCTGGGGCGCATCCCCATGGCCGACAATGGCCGGGTGCTCCTTCATGACGCGCTGGTCCAGCAGCCCGCCAAGCCAACTCCGTGCCAGGCCGCAGCCGCCCAGGGCGAAGCAGCCGGCGAAGGTACGCCCTGGAAGATCTACACCCGCCGCTGCCATGCCGACGGGCGCCATGGTTGCACGGTGGCAGTTAGTGAAATGTGCAGCTTGATCCGCATTTGCTCCCGCCGGACCAAGCGCGCTGGTTGCTCAAGGCACCGCCTGAGCCAGCCACTACCAACCACAAAGTGCGGGATTGATTACAGAGTGATCGGCAGAGCGCCGAAAATTCAACAAAAACAAAGAGGAATGGTGTCCCCGGCGGGATTCGAACCCACGGCCCCAGGATTAGGAATCCTGTGCTCTATCCGGCTGAGCTACGGAGACGCCAGCACAGCAAGGTTTAACCCTCCCGCGCCCGCTGGTCCACAGCCCTTCGTTGCACCCTCAGCCGCGCCGGCGGAAACGCTCCACCGCCGCCACCAGGGCCAGGCGCACGCCGGGCTCCAGCGCGGAATGCCCCGCATCCGGGATCACGGTCAGTCGCGCGCGGGGCCAGGCGGCAGTCAGGTCAAAGGCGGATTCCGCCGGGCAAACCATGTCGTAACGCCCCTGGATGATTTCGGCCGGCAGATGCGCGATGCGGTCCATGCCGCCCAGCAGCCCCTCCGGCGGCAGGAACAAGTCATGGGCGAAATAATGCGCCTCGATCCGTGCCAGGCCCAGGGCGGTGCGGTCCTGGGCGAAGCTCGCCACCGTATCCGGGCTCGGCAGCAGGGTGCTGCACATGCCCTCATACTGGCTCCAGGCCCGGGCGGCGGGCAGGTGCAGGGCCGGGTCAGGGTGGCAGAGGCGGCGGAGATAGGCGTTCAGCAGGTCGCCGCGCTCCTCCTCCGGCACATGCTCGGCGAAATCCGCCCAGGCATCGGGGAAGACGCGGCGCAGGCCGTAGAGGAACCACTCCACCTCCTGCCGGCGGCCCAGGAAGACGCCGCGCAGCACGCAGCCCGTCACCCGCTCCGGATGCGCCTGGGCATAGGCCAGGGCCAGGGTCGAGCCCCAGGAACCGCCGAAGAGCATCCATTGCTCAATGCCGAGGAAGCGGCGCAGCGTCTCGATATCGCCCACCAGATGCGGGGTGGTGTTGTCGCGCAGTTCCCCCAGCGGGCGAGAGCGGCCGGCGCCGCGCTGGTCGAAAATGATGATCCGCCAGTGGTGCGGGTCGAAGAAGCGGCGGTGCACCGCCCCCGCCCCCGCCCCCGGCCCCCCATGCAGGAAGAGCACCGGCTGGCCGCGCGGATTGCCCACCTGTTCCCAGTACATGACATGCCCGCCGGAGAGCGGCAGCAGGCCGGTCTCGAAGGGTGCGATATCGGGAAAGAGGTCTCCGCGGGGCATGACGAAGTTTGGCCCGGCCCGCCCTCGGCGTGCAACAGGGTGCTCCGGCAAAGCAGGGCCGCGGATTCTTGCGGCGGAATGTGTACCGCCCCTTCGCGCGGGGCCGCTTCGTCCTTAGTTTAGGAGCATGGCGAGTTCTTCCTCCTCCACCGGGTCAAAGGCCGGGCAGACGGCCGGCCCCGTGCGCTGCGCTGTTTGCGGCGGCGAGAGTCAGCAGCCGCCCTTCCGCCCCGGCCCGCCCGAGCAGGCGCCGGACCTTGACCTGCGCCCGGGCGAGCCCTTGCGCGGCACCATGGCGCGCTGGCTGCAGCAATGCCCGCACTGCGCCTATGCCGCGCCGGATATCGCCCGCGCCCATCCCGCGGCCGCCGAGGCGGTGGCCGCCGCCCCCTTCCGCGCCCTGGTGGCGGAAACCAGCTATCCGCCGCTTGCCCGCCGCTTCCTGGCCTGGGCGCATGTACTGGAGGAAACCGGCGCCCTCCACGCCGGGGCCGAGGCCACGCTGCATGCCGCCTGGGTGGCCGACGACATGAACCGCCCCGACCTCGCCGCCGAATGGCGGCTGGACGCGGTGGCGCTCTGGCGCAGCGGCCCACCGCTGGACGCCGAGCAGACGGTGCGGGTGATCGACGCGCTGCGCCGCGCCGGCGCATGGCCCGATGCCGCCGCCACCGCCGAGGCCCTGGCCGCCACCAACCCGCCGCCCGCCGTGGCGCAGGTGGTGGCGCTGGAGACCAAGCTGATCGCGGCGCAGGATACGGGGCGGCACACCATCGCCTCCGCCATGCCGCCCAGCTACCCACGGCCGCATGTGGCGCAGCAGCGCATCGGGCGCGCCAAATCCGGCGGCGGCTTCCGGGCCTGGCTGGCGCGGCTCTTCAGGCGCGGCGGCTGAGAATCTCTTTGCGGCAGCAAGGCCGCGAGGCCACAGGAAGCCTGCAACAGCCAAGTTTTCGATCAAGCATCATCATGAACAATGGGGCAGAAGAGCTGCCTTGCCATGCTGATGCAGACGCCGCCGCCGCCTTCGGCCGTTGCCAATGACTATAGCGGCTCGTCTTCCGGCGGCTGCTGGACTTCATCTTCTCCCGTGCCGACTGCTCGCTGAACAGCCTGGGCAAGGTCTGGCCACCCACACCCGCACGAGGCTGCCTGGGCGGCTGATGCCGCTGGCTAGCGGCATGTCCCGCCCGCAGGAGCTCATGCCACATGCACCGGCCTCCCGGCACGGCAGGCCTTCTCTGACCCCGGCCAAGGGCTTTCGCCGAGCCGGGCGGCTGCCCTAGCCTCCTTGGCTCGGCGTCTGCCCCCCCTCCGGGCGCAGCGCCATCCAGAAGCTGAGCTGGGAGATGACGCCAGCCCCCGCCAGGATCAGCGCCGCGGCCAGTGCCGGGTCCTGGCCGATACCGGCCAGGGCAGTGCAGATCGCCCCCACCGCCATCTGCGTGAAGCCGTAGAGGCCGGAGGCCGAGCCGATCACCTGCGGGTCCACGCTGATGGCCTGGGTCAGCGCCGCCGGGCTGGCGATGCCCGCCCCCAGCGTGAAGACGAACATTGGCAGGACGGTCCAGAACACGTTCAGCTGCCCCGAAAGCACCATGCCCAGGAAGACGAAGGCCCCCAGCACGCTGACCAGATTGGCCCAGACCAGCACGCGCGTGATCGGCAGCCGCCTCGCCATCAGCCGGCTGGCCACCATGCTGCCCAGCCAGACGCCGGAAATCAGGACAGCGAGGTAGAAGCCCACCTCATGCGCCGGCCGGTGCAGCCTGCCGGTGAAGATGAAGGGGGCCGAGGCCACGAAGGCATACATGGAGGTGGTGGCGCAGCCGCCGCCCACCGCATAGCCCAGGAACACTGGTGAACGGACCAGCCGCAGCGTGTTCCGCGCCAGGGTCGCGCCGCTCTGCACCGTCCGCTGCCCTGTCTCCGGCAGCATCCGCCAGGTGAAGAGGAGGTTGACCACCCCCAGCGCGCAAAGCAGCACGAAGATGGAGCGCCAGCCCGCCAGCTCCGCCAGGGCGGTGCCCAGCAGCGGCGCCAGCCCGGGGCCCAGGGTCACCATCAGGTTCATCAGCGCCAGCCGCTGCGCCGCCTCCTGCGGCCCGGCCAGGTCGCGCACGATGGCACGCCCCAGCACCAGCCCGGCGCAGCCGCCCAGCGCCTGGAACAGCCGCGCCGCGATCAGCGCCTGCACCCCCGGCGCCAGCAGGGCCGCCAGGCCGGAGACGGCGTAAAGCGTCAGCCCCACCATCAAAACCGGGCGGCGCCCGTAGCGGTCGGCCAGCGGGCCATAAACTAGTTGCCCCACCGCCAGCCCCAGGATGTAGAGGCTGATGGTCATCCGCATCGCGCCCGGCCCGGCGCCGAGGTCCTGGCCCGCCAGCGGCAGCGCCGGCACGAAGACATGCATGGCCAGGGTGCCGCTGAAGGTCAGCAGCGCCAGCAGCCAGAGCGGCACGCGCGGGCGCGGCGCCGCTTCCCCGGCCGGCATGGTGGGCTGGGGGGTCATGGCACGGAATCCTCCGGAGCTTCGGCAAGGTTGCGGCAGATGCGGTCCAGGACGCGGCGCGCGGTCTCGATCTCGGCACCGCTCAGGCCGGCGAGGCCATCGCTACCCACGGCGCGGGAAACATCCTCGACCTGCGCCACCAGGGCACGGCCGGCGGGGGTGAGCAGGATGGCGCGGGCGCGGCGGTCCGCTTCTTCCTCCCGCCGCTCGATGAAGCCGGCGGCCTGGAGCGCATCCAGCAACCGCACCACGGAGGAGCCGTCCAGCCCCAGCGAGGCCGCGAGCTCCTTCTGCCGCATCGGCGCCGGGGCGCGGGCCAGGTGCAGCAGCGGCCGCCAGGTGGCCTCGGACAGGCCGAAGGGCTGCAGGCGGCGGTCCACGGCGCGCCGCCATTGCCGCGCGGCCTGCCCCACCAGCATGGCGAGGCTGCCGCGGATCTGTTCGTGTTGCGAGGGCATGGCCTCCACCAGAACGAATGGCGTTCCATTAGTTGGCTTGCCATTCATTAGCTGGCAAAGCAACCGGGAGCAGGCCGGCGCCGCTAGGGTGCGGCGGTTTCCTCCGGCACGGCGACGCGCACCGTTGTCAGGATGGTGGCGCCCAGCGCCAGGAAGACCAGCACGGTGGACATGCCGAGCCGCTGGCTCCCCGTCATGGCCGTCACCGCCGCCAGCGCCGCCGGCCCCAGGAAGCCGGTGATGCGCCCCGACAGCGCGAAAAGCCCGAAATAGGCCGAGACCTCGGCCGGCGGCGCCAGCCTGGCCATGAAGGAGCGGGAGGCCGATTGCGCCGGCCCCATGAACAGCCCCAGCACCAGGGCCAGGGCCCAGAAGGCCGGCTTGCTCTGCACCAGCACCAGCCCGATCCCGATGGCGACAATCGCCCCCAGTGCCACCAGGATGGTGCGCCGCGACCCCAGCCGGTCCTCCACCAGCCCGAAGCCCGCCGCGCCCAGCCCCGCCGTGACATTCAGCGCGATGCCGAACAACAGGATCTCCTCGAACCCCATGCCGAAGACCCCGGCGGCATAGATGGCGCCGAAGGCAAACAGCGTGTTCAGCCCATCGGTGTAGAACAGCCGCGCCAGCAGGAAGCGCGCCATGGCCGGGTGCCGGGGCAGGCCGCGCAGCACCGCCTTGATCTCCGCCAGCCCCCGCCGCGCCGCCGCCGCCCAGCTTGGCCGCGGCCCCTTCGGGTCCGGCAGCGCCACCAGCACCGGCCAGCCGAAGAGCAGCGTCCAGCCAGCGGTCAGCAGCGCGGTGGCGCGGATATGCTCCGCCTGCCCCCGGTCCAGCCCCAGTGGCGAGGGGTCCGGCAGCACGAAGAGCAGCAAGCAGACTCCCAGGCAGGCCAGCCCGCCGGCATAGCCCAGCCCCCAGGCCAGGCCGGAGACACGCCCCAGCCGCTCCGGCGGCGCCACCTGCGGCAGCATGGAATTGTAGAAGACGGTGCCCAGCTCGAAGCCCACCGTGGCCAGCCCGACGCAGGCCAGGGCCCAGAGCGCATCCTCCGGCCGGGGCGCGGCGAACCAGATCAGCCCGGTGAAGACGGCGGTGAAGACCGTGCAGCACAGCAGCATCAGCCGCCGCCGCCCGCCGGCATCCGCCACCGCCCCCAGCACTGGGGAGAGCAGCGCGATGGCGATGCCCGCCAGCGTCTGCATCCACCCCCACATCGCCTGCCCGCTGGCCGGGTCCGGCGCCACGCCCTGCGCGAAATAGGCCGCGATGACAAAGGTGGAGACAACGGTGGGAAAGGCGCTGTTGGCCCAGTCATAGAACGCCCAGGCCCAGGCCTTTCGGGTCATCGGCTGCGATCCTTCGGTGATGCTGCGCGGGAGTGTGCCCCGGTGGGGGGGCGGGCGAAAGGCGGAGCCAGAAGGGGCGCCGCCCCTTCCGGACCTTCCCCGCTGGGGTGACAGGGTCACCCCAGGCCCCGCCATCTGTTTTTCCAGCCTGGGGCGGCATGGTTCCGCCGGAGGCCATCGACCTCCGGCGACTGCGGGTTCAGCCCGCGCGAAATCTAAGATTTTTGCCGCGCCTCAAACCCGCAGCGGGGTCCGGGGTGGACTTTCCACCCCGGCAGGGTGTCCAGAGGGGCGGCGCCCCTCTGGCCCCGGCTGCTTCAGCCCAGCACCCGCCCCAGTTCCCGCACCGCCACCGTCACGGCCGCCAAATCCGGCCGCGCCGATGCTTCCTGCGCCATGCGGGCAGCGGCATCCGCGTCCGGCAACTCGGCGCCGCGCAGGCGGGCCGCCGCCAGCCGCGCCTGCAAGGCGCCCAGGTCGTCCAGCAAGGCCGCCTTGGCCCGCGGGCCGAAGGCGCCCGGCGCATCGGCCTGGCTGGTGGCCTGGCGCAGCGCCGGCAGGTGGAAGGCCTCGCCGGCCGCGTGCCAGGCGGCACCGGCCTCGGCAGGCGCCACGCCGGCGCTGGCGGCCAGCCGCACGATGGCGGGCGCGGCTTCCAGCGAGGGTGCGGCGGCGGCCAGATCGGCCACCGCTTCCGGCAGCCCGGCCTCCCGCAGCGCCTTGGCGGCGGGGGTGGTGGCGGCCTCCCGCGTCGCGGCCTGGGCCAGGGCGGTGATGCCCGGGCGCAGGGTGGCCAGGGTTTCCTCCAGCGGCACCCCGGCCGGCAGGCTCAGCAGGTCCCGGGCCACGGCGGCATGCAGGTGCCGGATGGCCAGGTCGGCGTCGCGCCGCGCGGCGGCGGGGGCCGGCGCCGCATCGGCGGCCTGGGCGGCGGCATCCAGGCCCAGCAAACGGTCGGCCAGGATGGCGGCGCGGGCGGCCTCGGCCGGGCCGGTGCCGCTGGCCAGCCGCGCCAGGGCTGCCGGGCCCAGGCGGTTGGCCACCGTATTCGCCAGGATGGTGGCCAGCAGTTCCCGCCGCAGCCGGTGGTGGGCGATGGCCTCGCCGAATTCCTGTTGCAGCGGCTGCGGGAAATAGGCCTGCAGCAGCGGCGCCAGGGCCGGGTCGTCCGGCAGGCTGCTGTTCTCGATCGCCTCCGTCAGCCAGAGCTTCGTGAAGGGCAGCAGCGCGGCCAGTTCCGGCCGGGTCAGGGCGTCGCCCGTGGCCATGCGGTCGGCCAGGGTGGCGGTATCGGGCAGGCCGGCCACAGCGCGGTCCAGCAGCCCGGCCTGTTCCAGCCGGGTCATCAGCGCGGCCTGGGCGGGCAGGGCCTCGGCACCCGCCGCTTCCTCCAGGCTGACGGCCAGGGACTGCTCGGTATTGTCCCGCAGCACCAGGGCGGCGACCTCGTCCGTCATCTCCCGCAGCAGCGCGTCGCGGCGCTGGGTGGTGATGGCGCCGGCGGCCCGCACATCGGCCAGCAGGATCTTGATGTTCACCTCGTGGTCGGAGGTCGAGACGCCGGCCGAATTGTCCAGCGCGTCGGTGTTCAGCTTCACCCCCTTGCGCGCCGCCTCGATCCGCCCCGCCTGGGTGACGGCGAGATTGGCGCCCTCGCCCAGCACGCGGGCACGCACCTCGTGCCCATCGATGCGGATGGCGTCGTTGGCGCGGTCCCCGGCCTCGGCCTGGCTTTCGGACTGCGCCTTCACATAGGTGCCGATGCCGCCGAAATAGAGCAGGTCCACATTGGCGCGCAGGATGGCGCGCATGACGGTGGCAGGGTCGGGCTTCTGTTCCTCGATGCCCAGCACTTCCCGCGCGCGGTCGGACAGCGGGATGGAGCGCGCGTTGCGGGGATAAACGCCGCCGCCCGCACTGATCTTGCCCGCATCGTAATCGGCCCAGGAGGAACGCGGCAGCGCGAAGAGGCGGGCGCGCTCCTCGTAGCTGGTGGCCGGGTCCGGATCGGGGTCGATGAAGATGTGGCGGTGGTCGAAGGCGGCGATCAGCTTCGTCTGCCTCGAGACCAGCAAGCCGTTGCCGAAGACATCGCCCGACATGTCGCCGACGCCGGTGCAGGTGAAGGGCTCCGCCTGGATGTCATGGCCCAGCTCAGCGAAGTGCCGCGCGATCATCACCCAGGCGCCCTTGGCGGTGATGCCCATGCCCTTGTGGTCGTAGCCCTGGCTGCCGCCGCTGGCGAAGGCATCGTCCAGCCAGAAGCCGTATTCCTGCGCCAGACCATTGGCGATGTCGCTGAAGGAGGCGGTGCCCTTGTCGGCGGCGGCGACGATATAGGGGTCGTCGCCATCGCGCCGCACCACATTGGCCGGCGGGACCACCTCGCTGCCGCGCAGGTTGTCGGTGATGTCCAGCATGCCGCGGATCAGGGTCTTATAGGCGGCGATGCCGGTGGCCATGAAGGCCTCGCGGTCGCTGGCCGGCGGCACGGTGCCCTTCAGAACAAAACCGCCCTTGGCGCCGGTCGGCACGATGACGACGTTCTTCAGCCGCTGCGCCTTCATCAGGCCCAGGATCTCGGTGCGGAAATCCTCCCGGCGGTCGGACCAGCGGATGCCGCCGCGCGCCACGGCGCCGGCCCGCAGGTGGCAGCCTTCCATATGCGGGGCATGGACAAAGATCTCGCGCCAGGGGCGGGGCGCCGGCATCTCGCCGGCGGCGGCGCTGTCGATCTTCAGGGAAAGGTAGGGCTTCTCCTGGTGGAAATTGGTGCGCAGCACCGCATCCAGCACCGTGCGCAGGCGGGACAGGATGCGGTCGGCATCCGGGTCCTCCACCTGCTCCATCAGCGCCGACCATTCAGCCTCGATGGCCTGCTCACGCGCCGCGTCACGCGGGCGGGCGGGGTCGAAGCGGCACTGGAAGAGGTCCACCAGCAGGCGCGCGGCGCGCGGCTCGGCGGCCAGGGCGGCTTCCACCGAGCCCTGGGCGAAGGCGAAGCCCACCTGCTTCAGCCAGCGGAACAGCGCGCGCAGCAGCCAGGCCTCGCGCCAAGTCAGGCCGGCACGGGCCACCAGGCGATTGAAGCCATCGGCCTCGGCGCGGCCTTCCAGCAGGGCGGAAAGCGCCTCCATCAGCGCCGGGAAGCGGCCCTCGGCGAGGTCCGCCCCGGCCTCCAGCGCGAAGACATGCAGCACCACGCGGCTGCCATCCGCCAGCGTCAGGTGATGCGGCGTTTCCTCGATGGCGCGCAGGTCCAGGCTTTCGAAGAGCGGCAGCACATCGGCCAGCGGCAGCGGGCCGCCCGGATTGGCCAGCCGCAGCGACAGGCTGCGCGGCCCGGCGCCGGGCGCGCGTTCCAGCCGCGCGCCGGGATGGCCGCTGGCCAGGGCGGCTTCCGCCATGGCGATATCGGCCACCGCCGTGGTGGCGGCGGTGTGGTTGGCATAGAAGCCCGAGAAGGCCTCGGCCCAGCGCGCCAGGCTCTGGGCGGCGCGGGCCTCGCCCTGCTCGGCGGTCAGCGCCTCGCCCAGCCGGTCGGTGAAGGAGCGGGCGGCCTGCGCCACCGCCGCCTCCAGCAACGCGTCATCGACGCGCGGCACGGCGCCGGGGGTGGTGCCCAGCACGTAATGCACCCGCGCCAGCGGCCCGTCGCCCAGCGCGATGTGGAAGGCGGAAAGCCGCGCCTGGAAGGCCCGCGTCAGGATGCCCGCCACCGTCTCCCGCAGCCGGGTGTCGAAGGTGTCGCGCGGCAGCCAGGCGATGACGGAGATGAAGCGCTCGAAGGGGTCGCGCCGCAGCACCAGCGCGGCGCGCGGGCGGATGGACAGGTCCAGCGCCCGGCGGGCGCCGTCCAGGATGGCGGCTTCCTCGGCCTGGAACAGCTCGTCGCGCGGCCAGGTGTCCAGGATGTTGCGCAGCGCGCGGCCGTCGTGGCTGTCCTCGTCCACCCCGGCGGCGGCCAGGATGCGCTCCACCTTGGCCGAGAGCCAGGGGATGGAGCGCGGGTTGCGATTATAGGCGCTGGCCGCGAAGAGGCCGAGGAAGAGGCGGATGGCCACCACCCGCCCATCGGCGCCGAAGACGCGCGTCGCCACCACATCGGCATGCTGCGGCCGGTGGACGCGGGCGCGCATATTGGCCTTGGCGATGCTCAGCGGCACGCCGTCCTTCAGCTGCGCCAGCACGGCGGCGGGAATGGCGGACAGATCCCGCAGCGTGTCGAAGACCGGCAGGGATTCATCCCGCAGCAGGCCCAGGCCATCCTCGATGGCGACCTGCGGCTCCAGCCGCAGCAGCCGGTGGCCGAGGCAGACGAAATTCTCCTCCGCCATCCAGCGCAGGAAGTTCTGGCCGGCGGCGGCCTCGGGCGCCGAGGCGATCTCGCCCTCGGCCTGCCGCAGCCGCTCGCGGATGGCGGGATAGTCGGTGACGGCCAGCCGCACCTCGGCCATGGCCTGCCGCAGCGCCGCCTCCACCGCCTCCCAGCCCCCGGCGGGGACCTTCTGGTCGCCGGTCAGGCGCACCGGGTTGGGGGCGATCTCCACATGCATCAGGCTCTCGGGCCTGCCTTCCGCGGCGCCGAGCGAGAGCAGCCGGCCCTCGGCATCGCGCCGGGCGCGCAGCACCGGGTGCAGCAGCCGCCGCGCCGTGCGGCCGGAGAGCGCCAGCGCCGCCAGCACGCTTTCCACCAGGAAGGGCATGTCGTCGGTGACGATCTCGGCCAGCGCCGCGCCGCCCCGGCCGGGGCCGGGGGGCAGCAGGCGCAGCTTGGCCTCGCCCGGACGGCGCCGCGCGGCATGGGCGTAGAGGCTGGCGGCGGCGGCGGCCAGGTGCTCGGCCGGCTCGGCCGCCAGCTCGGCGGTGGGCAGGGCCGCCGCCAGGTGATGCAGCAGCAGCACCGCGTCATCCGGCAGCGCCGGGGCCTGCCGGCGCAGCGCCTCGGCGGCCATCCGCAGCAGCTCGGCGCGCGCGCCGCCCTCCGGGCCTGTGCTGCTCGTTCCGTCTGGCATCGCTTTATCCCCTGGCGTCCGTTCTGGTGCGTCCAAGGATCGGCAGGCGAGACGCCGGCTGCAAGCCGTGCCTGTGCCTTTTGCGGTGGATGACTCGTAAATTCATGGCGGGGAGCATTCTCAAAGGGGCGCACGCGACCCTAAGCTGCGAGGCATGAGCATGACGCTGGCCGATATCCTGGCGCCCATCACGCCGGAACAGTTCTTCGCCGAGTATTATGACAAGCAGCCGCTGCACATCCCCGGCAGCCCGGCGAAATTCGCCCAGGTGCTGTCCTGGCGCGGCATCAACCGGCTGCTCGACCAGACGCATATCTGGTCCAGCCAGTCCCTGAAGCTGGTGCGGGAAGGCGTCGCGGTGCCGCCCGAGCAGTATTGCACCCGCGCCACCAGCCGCGACGGCGCCCAGGTGATGCAGCCCGACTCGGCCCTGGTGGCGCAATGGGTGGCGCGCGGCGCCTCCGTCGTCATGAACGACGTGGACAGCCTTTCCCCCGGCCTGGCCAGCGTCTCGGATGCGCTGGAAGGCGCCGGGCTCGGCAAGGCCCAGGCCAATGTCTACATCTCCTGGCAGAGCCACAAGGCCTTCCATTCCCACTTCGACACCCACGATGTCTGGGCCGTGCAGGTGGAAGGGGAGAAGTACTGGAACATCTGGGAAGGCCGCGCCGAATGGCCGATCGCCCACCCCGTGTTCAAGAACCTGGGGCAGGAGCACCACGACCGCGCCAAGGGCAAGCTGCGCGGCAAGGTGCTGGTGAAGACCGGCGACCTGCTCTACCTGCCGCGCGGCTGGTACCACGACGCCCTGGCCGAGGCGCCCACCTCCGTCCACATCGCCTATGGCGTCCATGCCCCGCTGGGGATGGACCTGATGAACATGCTGCTGGAGCGCGCAATCTACGACGCCGCCTTCCGCCAGCCGCTGCCGCGCCAGGATGGAACCGCCGCCGCCCGCTTCGCGTTGACCAGCCGGGCCGCCCAGCTTGGGCAGCGCCTTTCGGAGCTGACGCGGGACCCCAAGGTGATGGACGTGCTGGGCAAGTTCGTGGCCGACTACCGCTACCGCCGCGGCGGCAATGACCTGCTGGCCGCGCGCGGCCTGGCCGAGGCCAGCCCGGCCACGGGCGCCGAGGCCCAGGACGGCGCCACCTTCCGCATCGTCAGCCCCGGCGCCAAGCCGGTGCGGCGCGGCGCCGAATGGCAGCTCAAGGGCCCCAACGCCACCCTGCCCCTGGTCCCCGCCGAGGCCGAGGCCGCCGGCTGGCTGCTGGCCCGCACCGACGTGGCCGAGGCCGAGCTGCATGCCGCCCACCCGGCGGTGGATGCCCCTGCGCTGCTGCAACGACTCACCGGGGCCGGCCTGCTCGTGCCTGCCTGAACAAGGGATATCATGCGCCTCCTGCTTGCCGTCGCGATCGCTTCCCTGCCGCTGCTGGCCGCCACCGCCCAGGCCCAGCCGCGTGATTTCAAGTGCATCGGCGCCGAGCGGCTGGAGGACGATGTCTTCGAGGTGCCCTTCCCCGCCCGCAGCGCCCGCCCGGCCGCCGCCGCCCGTACCCCGGTGGCCGCCGCCGCCGAGCTGGCCAAGGCGGAGCCGGAGCGCAACATCTGCGTCCTCGGCTTCGCCACGCGGGAAGGCGGGCAGTCCAGCGCCACCCAGCTCGCCGCCCGCCGGGCGCGGGAAGTGGCGGAAATGCTCTCGGTCACCCACGGCGTCGCGCGCGACCGCATCCGTGCCGAGGCCCGCAACCCCGGCTTCAGCCGCAGCACCGAGAACCGCGAGGCCCGCAGCGTGACCATCGTGGTGCTGCCGGACCTGGGCACCACCCGCGCCGCGCCGCCGGCGACGGAACGCGCGGCACCGCCCACGCCGGCCCCCGCCGCGCCATCCGCCCCGCCGCGCGCGGCGCCGCCCAGCACCGTGCCGGCCGAACCGCCGGCGGCGACTCCGCCGGCGACGCCGACACCCTGAGGGAAAGGCGGGGCCAGGGCGCGCCCCGCCTCTCCGGGCGGGCGCCACCCCACCCCCCGCCAGCTGTTTTGTGACTGTCGGCTCCGCCAAAGGTCACGGGCCTCCTGCGGCTGCCGGTTCAGCCGGCTTGGCGCCAGCTCATTTCCGCAGAACGCAGGCGCCTGCCGCAAACTTCCTCGGGACCCGCAGCGGGACCAGGGGCACCCGCAGGGGCCGCGTCCCTTCGTCCCCGGTTGTAGTGAACGCAATACCTGCACCTTATGCGTTCTGTTCCAAGCCTTTGTCGTGCTAGCCTGATCTTATTGCTCAGCATCAGACGACCGAGGCCCATGTCCCGCGCTCTTGCCGACCGTCCTGCATCTTCATCCTCGTCTGGTGGCCGGCTGGCCGCCGGGGCCCGGAAGTTTGCCTCCCCCGCCGTCAAGGCCGCGCTGCGCCGCCGTGGGGCGGAAATGGCGGGGCTGGTCCTGGCCGTCGCCGGCGGCGCCCTGCTGGTGGCGCTGGTCAGCTACAACCCGGCGGACCCGTCCCTTTCCACCGCGGCCGAGCGGCCGGTGACCAACCTGGCCGGCCCGGTCGGCGCCATTGTCGCCGACCTGCTGCTGCAGGGCTTCGGCTGGGCCGCGATGCTGCCTTCCGCCGTGGCCCTGGGCTGGGCCTGGCGGCTGGCGACGCACAAGGGCCTGGCGCCCTTCGCCGGGCGGGCGGCGGCGGTACTGGGCGCCCTGCCGCTGCTGGCCGGCGCGCTGCACCTGCTGCCCATGGGCAGCGGCGGGCCGACCCTGGCCGGCCCCGGCGGCGCGATCGGCGAGCTGCTGGCCAATAGCGTGATGAGCACCGCGCAGGGACTGCTCGGCCCGCTGGGCAAGCTGGGCGGGGAAGTGGTGGTGGTGGCCCTGGCGGGCTCGCTGTCCTTCGCCGCCATCGGCGTGCCGCTGCTGGCCTGGATGCAGATGGGCCGCAGCGCCGGCCGCGCGGCACGTGGCGGCGCCGAGCTGACCAGCGGCCTGTTGCGCCGCACCACCGCCGCCACGCCGCCGCAGCCTCACTGGGCCGCGCCGGCGGAGGATGAGCCGGAGGCCGAGCGCGGCCCCAGCATCGGCCGCCGCCTGGCCGCGCCCTTCGCCGCGATGGGCGGTGCCGTGGGCGGGCTCTTCGCCCGCCGGCGGGAAGCGCCCTCGCCACAGCTTTCGGCCATGCTGCGCGCGGCGGATGCCGCCGCCTCCGCCGCCCCGCAGCCAGCCCAGCGCCGCGCGCCCACCCTGTCGCGCGGCCCCGGCCTCTCCTCGCGCGGTCCTGTCGTGATGCCCGCCCCTGGCGAGGAGGACGACGACGATGCGGTGATGCCGCCACCGCCGCCCCGCTCCCGCGCGCATATCGAGGAAGAGGTGGAGGAGCCCGCCTCCCGCCGCATCGTCGCCCGCGCGCCGGAGCCGCAGGCGGCGCGCAAGCCTGCCCGGGTGCCGCAGCCGCTGCCGCAGCCCGAACGCTTCCGCCTGCCGCAGCTCGACCTGCTGCAGGCGCCGCCCACCCGCCGCAACGACGGCCCGAACGAGCAGGCGCTGCAGGACAATGCCCGCCTGCTGGAATCCGTGCTGGAAGACTATGGCGTGCGCGGCCGCATCGTGGAGATCCGCCCCGGCCCGGTGGTCACGCTCTATGAGCTGGAGCCCGCGCCCGGCACCAAGTCCGCCCGCGTCATCGGCCTGGCCGACGACATCGCGCGTTCCATGAGCGTGATGGCGGTGCGCATCGCGACGGTGCCTGGCCGCAACGTCATCGGCATCGAACTGCCGAACGAGCGGCGGGAAACGGTCTATTTCTCCGAGATGATGGCCAGCGCCGAATGGGCCTCCAACACCGCGCGGCTGCCGCTGGTGCTGGGCAAGGACATCGGCGGCTCCCCGGTCATCGCCGACCTCGCGCGCATGCCGCACCTGCTGATCGCCGGCACCACCGGCTCGGGCAAGTCGGTCGGCATCAACACCATGATCCTGTCGCTGCTCTACCGCTTCAGCCCGGATGAGTGCCGCTTCATCATGATCGACCCGAAGATGCTGGAACTCTCGGTCTATGACCGCATCCCGCATCTGCTGGCCCCGGTCGTGACCGAGCCGCCCAAGGCCATCGGCGCGCTGAAGTGGACGGTGCGGGAAATGGAGCGCCGCTACCGCGCCATGTCGCAGCTCGGCGTGCGCAACATCGGCGGCTACAACGACAAGGTGAATGCCGCGCGCGGCAAGGGCGAGGTGCTGACCCGCCGCGTGCAGACCGGCTTCGACCCCGACACCGGCCGCCCCGTCTTCGAGGACCAGCCGCTGGCGCTGGAGCCGCTGCCGATGATTGTCGTGGTCATCGACGAGATGGCCGACCTGATGATCGTGGCGGGCAAGGAGATCGAGGCCGCCGTGCAGCGCCTGGCGCAGATGGCGCGTGCCGCCGGCATCCATGTCATCATGGCCACGCAGCGGCCTTCGGTGGATGTCATCACCGGCACCATCAAGGCCAACTTCCCGACCCGCATCTCCTTCCAGGTGACCAGCAAGATCGACAGCCGCACCATCCTGGGCGAGATGGGCGCCGAGCAGCTGCTCGGCCAGGGCGACATGCTGCACATGGCCGGCGGCGGCCGCGTGGCCCGCGTCCACGGCCCCTTCGTCTCGGACGCCGAGGTGGAGCGCGTGGTGGAATTCCTGCGCGAGCAGGGCGAGCCCGCCTATATCGAGGAAGTCACCGAAAGCGACGAGGAAGCGGGCGGCGATTCCGGCATGTCCGGCATCGCCGGTGCGTCCGACGGCGAGAAGGGCCTCTTCGACCAGGCGGTGGCGCTGGTGACGCGGGAAGGCAAGGCCTCGACCTCCTTCATCCAGCGGCACCTGTCCATCGGCTACAACCGCGCCGCCAAGCTGATCGAGCAGATGGAGAAGGAAGGCATCGTCGGGCCAGCCAACCATGTCGGCAAGCGCGAGGTTCTCGCGCGGCGGAGCGACATGGACGACTGAGAAAAGGCTGGGGAATGAATTCCCCAGACCCCATCTTCTTTCTGCCGGTTTGGCTTCGGGCTTCGAGGCCGGAAGGGGTTCCTGAAATGGGGCCCCTTTTCTTTTGAAAGCTGAACCCACTCCCGGGAAAAACTCGAAGAAAAAAGATGGGGATCCCAGGGGAATTCATTCCCCCGGCCTTTCCTTATCCCGGCGCCGGTGAAGAGAAGGGCTTGTCCTTGTCCACCACATAGGTCGCGAAGAAACGCGTGGCCTCGGTCGCCCGGCCGCTATGCGGCACGCCGGCTGGCACCAGGAAGCTGTCGCCGCCCTTCAGATGCAGCGTTTCCTGGCCCTCGATGTCCAGGTCCATCGCGCCGCTGATGATGTAGGTGGCCTCGTGCCCCTGGTGGGTGTGGCGGGGGATCGCCGATTGCGGCTCCACCTCCACCATCATCTGGATGGTGACGTAGTTGGTGCCGGGCAGCGGCTCCTGCTTCAGCGTCGTGCGCTTGACACCAGGGGCCTGGGCCGAGGCCGGTGCCGCCACCAGCCCCAAGGCAGCGCAAAGGGCGCAGCCGCCAAAGATCCTGCGGGTGATCATGCCGGTCCTCCTGTTTCTGGGCACCGGCATTGCAGCAGGATCCGGCGTGGCTGGCAGCATCTGGCTTCGGTTCCCCCGTTCTTGTCATCGCCGCCCCGGCTTTCCCCTGCCGCCATCAGCGCATAGGCTCCCGCGCAGCAGCACAGGGGAGATGCGCCATGGCGGATGGCCGGCTTTTCATCGGGACCAAGATGTATTCCTCCTGGTCCTTGCGCGGCTGGCTGGCCGTGCATCTGGCCGGGCTGGATGTGGAGGAGGTGGTGATCCCGCTGGCGGGCGGCGCCACGGCGGCGGTGAAGGAGGCCACGCCCTCGGGCACCGTGCCTTACCTGGAGCATCGCGGCGCCAAGGTCTGGGAAAGCCTCGCCATCGTGGAATATTGCGCCGAATTCGCGCCGCATCTCTGGCCGGCGGACCGCGCTGCCCGCGCCTGGGCGCGCTCCATCGCCGCCGAGATGCATGCCGGCTTCCGCCCGCTGCGGCAGAACATGCCCATGACCATCCTGAACACCCGCGCCGGAGAGGGCGCGACGCCCGAGGCCATGGCCGATGTGGCACGCATCGACGCCATCTGGCAGGCGGCGCTGGAAGCTTCCGGCGGGCCTTTCCTCTTCGGGGCGGAGATGGGCGCGGCGGATGTGATGTATGCGCCCGTGGTCTGCCGCTTCCTGACCTGGCGCCCTGCCGTCTCGACGGCGGCGCAGGCCTATATGCAGGCGGTGCGGGCGCATCCGCTGATGCAGCGCTGGTACGCCGAGGCTGCCGCCGAGCCCGCCGAATGGCGCCTGGCAAAATACGAGGCGCCGCAGCAGTGAGCGCCGCCTCGCTCGACCATGTCGGGTTTTGCACCGACCAGCCCGAGGCGCTCTGGGCGGCCTATGAGCGGCTCGGCTTCACGCTGACGCCGGTGGCGCGGCAATCCGGCCCGCGCAGGCCCGGCGCGCCGGTGGAGCGGCTGGGCACCGGCAACCGCTGCGCCATGCTGCGCCACGGCTATGTGGAACTGCTGGGCATTCTGGACCCGGCCCTATTCGACAACAACGTCGGCCGCTTCGTCGCACGCTATCGCGGGCTGCATATCCTGGCCTTCGGGGTGGAGGACGCGGAAGCCGAGCTGCCGCGCCTGCGCGCCGCCGGGCTGGATATCCCGGCCGTGGCGCCCCTGCAGCGCCCGGTGGACGACAGCGCGCCGGATGGCCCGCTGGCCCGCTTCTCCCGCCTGCCGGTGCCGGATGCGCCGGAAGGGCGGCTGCAACTGATCCAGCACCACACACCGGAGCTGCTGTGGCAGGAGCAGTGGATGCGCCATGCCAATGGCGCCGTGGCGCTGGAAGCCGCCATCCTGGCCTCCCCCACCCCGGCGGAGACCGCCGCGCGGCTGTCCCGCCTGACCGGCGCGGTGCTGGAGCCAGACCCGGCGGGCGGCTTCGCGCTGCCGCTGCCACAGGGCCGGGTGCGCATCCTGCCGCCCGAGGCGCTGGCGGCGGTGTTGCCGGGCGTGGCGGCGCCCACCCTGCCCTTCATCGCCGGATATGTGCTGCGCACCGAGGACGGCGCCGCCGCCGCCGCCCGCATCCTCCAGGGGCTCGACACCCGCCCGGCGCCGGAAGGGCTGATGGTGCCGCCAGAGCTGGCCGGCGGCGCCGCGCTGGTCTTCGCATGAGCACGGCTTCGGCCATCGGCCATTCGCTGCGGACCTATTACGCCCCCGGCCGGGCGGCGGCGCTGGATGCCTTCCAGGCCCGCTTCCTGGGCGCGGGCGAGCTGGGCTTCGACATCGGCGCCCATGTCGGGGACCGCACCGCCAGCTTCCGCCGGCTCGGTGCCCGCGCCGTGGCGGTGGAGCCGCAGCCGCGGCTGGCCCGGCTGCTGCGCCTGCTGTTCGGGCGGGATGCCGGCGTCACCCGCGTCGCCGCCCTGGTCGGCGACCAGGCGGGGGAAGCGACGCTGCGGCTGAACCGCGCCAACCCCACCGTCGCCACGGCCTCCGAGGCCTTTCTCGCCGCCGCCGCCGGTGCGCCGGGCTGGGAAGGGCAGCACTGGGACGATGCCGTCACCCTGCCCGTCACCACCCTTGATGCCCTGGCGGCGGCGCATGGGGCGCCGGAATTCATCAAGATCGACGTGGAAGGCTTCGAGGCCCAGGCGCTGGCCGGCCTTTCCCGCCCGGTGCGGGCCCTGTCCTTCGAGTTCACGCTGATCCAGCGCGACGTGGCGCTGGACGCGCTGCGTATCGTCGAAGGCCTGGGCCCTTACAGCTTCAATGCCTGCCTGGGGGAGGAGATGCGCTTCGCCCTGCCCGCCCCCGCCCATGCCGGCACCCTGGCCCGCTGGCTGGAAGCCCTGCCGCCCGAGGCCAATAGCGGCGACATCTATGCCAGCCTGGACCCCGCCCGCCTGCAACCCTGAGCCCCGCGCGCGGCGCAGCCCGCGCATCGTTTGACGCCCGCCTGCCCCTATGGCCTAAGCCGCAGCCTGATCACCGGAAGCGGGAGCCCCGGGCCGGGCCCGACCGCCCGGCGGGGATGCCCGGAAGGGCGGCGCCCGCCGGCCTGGCCTTCCCGCCAAGAGAGCCCCATGACCGCCCAAGCCATCCTGGAACACCTCGTCTTCGGCGCCAGCCTGGCCGCATTGTCCGCGCTGCTGGTGCGGCTGATGATCGCCTTTCCCATCCTGGACCACCCGGACCACCGCAAGGCGCATGTCCACCCCACCCCCAAGGGCGGCGGCATCGGCATCGTCGCGGCCTTCATGGCGGGGATGCTGGCGCTCTTCCTGACGGCGCAATTCGCCCGCGTCGCGGACCGGCAGTTCATCGGCGTCATCCTCGCCGCCCTGGCCATCGCCGCCCTGGCCCTGGCCGATGACGTGAAGAACTTCCGCTTCGTGGTGAAGCTGGGCGCCCAGGCCCTGGCGGCCCTGGTGGCGGTGGCCAGCGGCCTCACGGTCAGCAAGCTGGCGCTGCCCTGGATCGGCGTGGTGGAGCTGGGCTGGCTCGGCCCCGCGCTGACGCTGTTCTGGATCGTCGCCTGCACCAATGCCGTGAACTTCATGGACGGGCTGGATTCCCTGGTGGGCAGCGTCACGCTGATCACCTGCACCGTGCTGGCGGTGCTGGCGGGGGCGCAGGGCGGCTGGTTCCTCTACGCCGCCTGCCTGATCCTGGGCGCCGGCATCCTGGGCTTCCTGCCCTTCAACCTGCCGCCCGCCCGCATCTTCATGGGCGATGTCGGCAGCCAGTTCCTGGGCTTCATCCTGGCGGTGCTGGGCGTCGCCGCTGCGCGCTTCGATGCCGCGCAGCTCTCCTTCCTGCTGGTGCCGCTGCTGCTCTTCGCGCTGCTCTTCGACACCGGCTTCACCCTGCTCCGCCGCGCCTGGATGGGGGAGCGGGTCAGCACGCCCCACCGCACCCACCTGTACCAGATGGCGCAGCGCAGCGGCATGTCCGTGCCGGCCGTGGCCGCCACCCATGCCGGCTTCGCGCTGTTCCAGGGCGCCCTGGCCCTGAGCTTCGCCGGCCTGCCCGGCTGGGCCAAGCCGCTGGTCATCCTGCCGCCGCTGGCGGTGCAGCTGCTCTGGCTAGCCTATGTGGTGCGACGCGTCCGCCGCGCCGGGCTCAGCTGGAAGGCGGGTTGACCACCTCCACCCAGAGCGGCCCCGGCGGGCCGATCCATTGCTCAGAACGGTAGATCCCGCCCGTCTCCGGGTCCGCCCAGAAACGGTTCACAAAACTCTCCCCGCTGCCCCGGCAGCGTTCCGTGATCAGCAGGACCGGCGGCGCCTGCACCCCATCCGTCAGGCCACCGCGCAGCCGGCAGTTCAGCGACAGCCCGAAGCGCATCCCCTCCGGCGAGCGGTCGGACCGCATCAGGTCCACCTGCCGCCGCGAGGCCACCTCCCGCCCCAGCAACTGCAAGGGCTCGTCCAGCGGGTCCGGGCCATCCAGCCGCGTCGCCGCCAGCCAGTCCCGCAACCCGGCGGTGGCCACCACCCGGGCGCCATCCGTCGCCACCACCATGCCGCCAGGGCTGCGCCACATGCGGTTCTCGCCACTCTGCTGCGCCAGCACCGCCACCACGGCCCGGCTGCCCCAGCGCAGGTGCAGCGCCGGCTCCCCCGCCGCGGCGGCCTGAGCGGAGGCGGGAACTTCCTCCGCCTCGGCCTCCGGCATGGATGTGGCCAAGCCCAGCGTTTCCGCCCCGGGGATGCCTGAAAGGTCCGGCAGCCAGGAGGTGCAGGCGGGAAGCAGCAGAAGAGCCAGGACAGGCAGGGCGTGGCGCATGATAGGCATGCTACGCGATCACGTGGCCGTGATCATGGTCTATTTGCGGCTGCCGAGACTGGGGGCGCCGCCCCCAGGCCCCCGCCGGGGGTGGAAAGTCCACCCCGGACCCCGCTGCGCGTTTTCAGCGCCAGGTCCGGACGCTGTGCTTGTCATTTCTCAGTAAGGCCGCACGGGCTGAAGCCGCGGTCGCCGAAGGTCCATGACCCTCGGCGGCACCACCCCGCCACCCGAAAAGAATGGCGGGGTCTGGGGTGACACTGTCACCCCAGCGGGGGTCCCAAGGGGGCGGCGCCCCCTTGGCCCCGGCCGCCGCCCAGCTTATCCCTGGCGGATCATGACCTCCCTCCGCATCGTCACCTGGAACATCAACTCCGTCCGCCTGCGCCTGCCCTTGCTGGCGGATCTGGTGCGGGACATGGCGCCAGACGTCATCTGCCTGCAGGAGACCAAGTGCCCCGACGAATTCTTCCCGCATGATGGAACCGAGGCGCTCGGCTTCCCGTATCGCGCCATGCGGGGGATGAAGGGCTACAACGGCGTCGCCGTGCTTTCCCGCGTGCCTTTCACGGTGCGGCACGACGACCCGAACTGGTGCGGCAAGGGAGATTGCCGGCACCTGGGCGTCGATCTCGATGTGCCGGGCGGGCTGGAGCTGCACGATTTCTACGTGCCTGCCGGCGGTGACATCCCGGACCGCGAGGTCAATCCGAAATTCGCCCATAAGCTGGACTTCATCGCCGAGGCCACGGCCTGGAACCGCGGGCGCGGGCCGACGCGCCGCTCCGTGCTGGTGGGGGACCTGAACATCGCGCCGCTGGAGCATGATGTCTGGAGCCACAGGCAGATGATGAAGATCGTCTCCCACACCCCGGTGGAGGTGGAGGCGCTGACCGGCTGGCAGCAGGCCGGCGAATGGCGCGACGCCATCCGCCACATGCTGCCGGAGCCGCAGAAGGTCTATACATGGTGGTCCTACCGCGCGAAGGACTGGGCGGCGGCGGACAAGGGCCGGCGGCTGGACCATGTCTGGGTCAGCGACGACCTGGTGGGTAAGCTCTCGGGCCATCAGATCCACAAGCCGGCGCGCGGCTGGACCCAGGCCAGCGACCATGTGCCGGTGCTGGTGGAGCTGAAGCTCTAGCCCTTTCCGGCCTGCCGCAGCAGCGCCGCGCGGGCGGCGGGCAGTTCGGCCGTGCTGCGCAGGCGCAGCACGGAAAGGTGGGGATATTCGCCGCCGGCCAGCAGCGCCTCCAGCTCCCGCCGCCGTGGCGCCCATTGCCGCCAGGCGTAGCGGATGGGGTGGCCGGGCTCCAGCAGGTTGCGCCAGTGCTCGCGGTTGCCGTTCCAGAGTTCCCGCCCGCTCAGCGCCCGCAGCAGGGAGCGGCGGATGACGCGGGTCATGATCACCGGCCGCCCGTAATCCAGCCAGACCAGATGCGTGGCGCGGCCCCAGAGCAGCGGCCGCACGGCGCGGTAGTTGCCGTCCGCTACCCAGGCGGGGCCGGCGGTGGCGGCTTCCACCCGCGCGGCGAAGGCGGCGGGGCTGGCCATGGTCCAGCCGGGCTCCCAGTAGAGCGCGTCCAGCTCCACATGCGGCACGCCGAGGCCCTGGGCCAGTTGCGCCGCCAGGGTGCTCTTGCCCGCGCCGGAAATGCCGATCACGACGATGCGCATGGCAGGCACCCTCCTTGCACGGCGGCTTAGCCGATGCGCCGCTGGCCGTGCCAGCCTGCCCGGCTTGCATCGCCGCGACCGATCAGGCAATGTTATGATATAACATGACAGGAGCATTCCTCATGCAACGCCGCCACCTGCTGGCCCTGCCCCTGGCCATGCCCTTCCTCAGCCGCGCGGCCCAGGCCCAGGGCACGGTGCCGGTGGTCGCCTCCTTCTCCATCCTGGGCGACATGGTGCGGCAGATCGGCGGCGAGCGGGTGGCGCTGCGCGTCATCGCCGGGCCGGATGTGGATGCGCACAGCTTCCAGCCCCGCCCCGCCGATGCCGAGGCGGTGCGCGGCGCCCGGCTGGTGGTGCGCAACGGGCTGGGCTTCGATGCCTGGCTGGACCGGCTGGTGCGCTCCGCTGGCTATCGCGGCCCGGTGGCGACCGCCAGCGAGGGCATCACGCCCCGCGCGCTGGAGGACAGCCACGGCCACAACCATGGCCACGCGCAGGACCCGCATGCCTGGCAGGACCTGCGGCACGGGCAGAGCTATGTCCGCACCATCGCCGCTGCCCTGGCGGCGGCCGATCCCGAGGGCGCCGAAGGCTACCGCATGCGGGCGGAAGCCTATCTCGCCCGGCTGGCGGCGCTGGATGGCTGGGTGCGGCAGCAGATCGCCACGGTGCCGGAGCCACGGCGGCAGGTCGTCACCAGCCACGATGCCTTCGGCTATTTCGCCGCCGCCTATGGCGTGCGCTTCCTGGCGCCGCAGGGCATCAGCACCGACAGCGAGCCTTCGGCGGCCGAGGTGGCGCGGCTGATCCGCCTGCTGAAGCGGCAGAACATCACCGCCCTGTTTCTGGAGAACATGGCCAATCCCGCCACGCTGCGGCGCCTGGCGGCCGAGGCGGGGGTCACCGTGCGCGGCCAGCTCTATGCCGATGCGCTGTCCCGCCCCGACGGCCCGGCGCCGGATTACGAGGCGATGTTCCGCCACAACCTCGGCCTGCTGGTGCCGGCCATGAAGGGCGAGGGCTGAACCAGCCCCACAGGCAGAGCGCGAGCCGCCCTGCCGGCCCGCTTCTCAGCAGCGGCCATGGCAGCCGGGATGGCGGGGACAAACCCGCACGATGCCGCGGCATGTCGCGAAAAATCCCTGCACTTTGGAACTCAGCTTTTATTCTAAATCCGCCTTGATCCGGGATCGGATACTTTGCGGATCCAGAACCGCCGAAACGCCGCGCAATGCCGCGCCAGCGAAGGGAAGAGGTTTGTTCAGTATCCGGGCTTGAGATCAGCTTCAGGTACCTGTGCATCGGGGCCGGTCAAGATGGAGAAAGCCAAGCGAGCACGCTGATCAACGTTCCGTTGCTGTCCAGCAGAACCATCTCCACATCGGGCGACTACAATGTCACCCTCGGCGCCAGCTCCCGGATTGTGGTGGAGCGCAACGACGCCACGCCTGCCAACGACCCAGTGGTGGTTTCCTTCAGCACGGCAAGCATCGGCCTGCTTTCCTCCATCACGGTGCAGCACGCCGCGCTGGAGATCAGCAACCTCGCCGGCATCAATGTTCTCACCAACTTCGATATCGGCGACGGCGGCAAGCTCGACCTGTCGAACACCATCAACCTGAACGTGGCCTCGCCCATCAACTTCACCGGCGTGGGCGGCGTGCTGGTGGTGGACCATGACCTCGACATCGGCCTGCTGAGCGGCATCCGGGGCTTCGACGCGGATGATGTCATCTCCTTCCGCGACATCCCGGTCGCCACCAGTGCCAGCTACGCCAATGGCGTCCTGCAGGTCTACAACGGCACGGAGCAGGTGGCCCGCCTCGCCATCAACGGCGATTTCAGCGGCCCGCTGGGCGTGCAACTGGATGGCCAGGGCGGCATCAATGTCGGCATCGGCCTGGGCAATGGCGGCGGCCTGCCCAATGACGTGAATGCCCGCGGCCTGCACAGCGAGTACATCCTGGCCCGCACCGACCTCGGCCAGCTCTACCTGCAGGACCAGGTCAGCGGCCGCGACGGCAGCACCACGATCACCGACGGCAAGTATGTGCTCTTCAGCGACGGTGTGGGCCGCTTCGATGCCAGCGGCGTGGCGCAGGAAGTGGCGCATCTGTACAAGGCTGCCTTCAACCGCATGGCGGATGCCGATGGCCTGGAATTCTGGACCAACCGCGTCGAGTCCGGCATCCAGACCGAGCGCGGCGTGGCCACCGGCTTCACGGAATCCGACGAATTCCGCAATGCCTATGGCAGCCTCGACGACCTCGGCTTCGTGCAGCAGCTCTACCGCAACGTCCTGGGCCGCGAGGGTGAGCAGGCCGGCGTCGAGAACTGGCTGACCCTGCTGCAAAGCGGCGGCGGGCGCGACGCCGCGCTTTACGGCTTCTCCACCAGCTTCGAGAATGTGGTGAACAACCTTTCCGTCATGGGCGATGACGAATACGGCCATGCCTACCGCCTTTACGAGGCGGCGCTGAACCGCGCGCCGGAAACCGCGGGTCTGAACTTCTGGTACAACCACCTGGAATCCGGCCAGTCGCTCACCTGGGTGGCGCAGGGCTTCATGAACTCGGACGAGTACCAGCAGAAGTACGGTGGCCTCGACAACGGCAATTTCGTCGAGCAGCTCTACCAGAACGTGCTGGGCCGTGGCTCCGACAGCGCCGGCTTCCAGAACTGGATGAATGCGCTGAACAGCGGCGCCAGCCGCGCCGATGTGCTGCTCGGCTTCTCCGACAGCCTGGAGAACCGCATCCAGACCGCCGAGCAGACCCACGACAACTGGATCTTCCTCAGCTGACCCGGAACCGGGCGGGGCGCCATGCGTCCCGCCCGCGCCGCCTCAGCCCAGCGGCACGCCCTTCGAGGTGCTGTATTCGAAATGCAGCGCCTCACCCGGGAAGATGCGGGGATGGATGGCATGCGCCGCCATCGCCGCTTCCGAGAAGCCCTGCAGGATCAGCTTCAGCTTGCCGGGATAGGTGGCGATATCGCCGATGGCATGGATGCCGGGGCGGCTGGTTTCCAGCGTCGCGGGGTTCACGGTGATGTGGCTGCGCTCCAGCCCCAGCCCCCATTCCGCGATCGGCCCCAGTTCCATCGACAGGCCGAAGAAGGCCAGCAGGTGGTCGGCCGGCACGCGCCGCTCCTCGCCCTTCAGCGTCGCCAGCACCACATGGTCCAGCTCGCCTTCCGCACCCTCCAGCCCATGCAACTGGTAGGGGATGGCGAGGTCGATCTCGCCGCGCTCGGCGGCGGCTTCCATCTGCGCCACGCTTTCCGGCGCCGCGCGGAACTTGGGGCGGCGGTGCACCACCGTCACCCGCGCCGCCACGTCCTTCAGGCTCAAGGCCCAGTCCACCGCGGAATCGCCTCCGCCGGCGATCACCACCCGCTTGCCGCGCAGTTCCTCGCGGCGGGAGACCATGTAGCGCACGGCGCCCGTGGCCTCGAAAGCCTCCAGGCCTGCCAGCGGCGGCCGGTTGGGGCCGAAGGCGCCGGCACCGGCGGCGATGATGACCGCCTTGGCCCGCACCTGCTCACCCTGGCTGGTGCGGAGAACAAAACCACCCTCGCCGTCCTCGGCCAGGGCATCCACCCGGCGGCCCATCAGGTAGATGGGGGCGAAGGGCTGCGCCTGCTCCTCCAGCCGCGCGATCAGCTCGGCGCCGGCGATGGCCGGGTGGGCGGGGATGTCGTAGATCGGCTTCTCGGGGTAGAGCGCGGCACATTGGCCGCCGATGGCCTCCAGCGTGTCGATCACCACGCATTTCATCCGCAGCATGCCGCATTCGAACACGGCGAAGAGCCCGGTGGGGCCAGCGCCGATCACGGCGACATCGGCCGTGATGGCGGCTTCATGCGCAACGGCGGGGTGGGTAGCGTCGGCCATTCGGTGTCTCTCCGCGTGTCGAGGCTGCGGTGCATAGGGCATATCGCGGCAGACCGGAACCGGGCCTGCCGCTGGCCAGGGGTGCGGCTTTTGCCCCCCAGGGGCGGCAGGGTCATGCCCGCCCCGTCATCCATGCCCTTGGCCGCCGGGTGCCGGGGGCGGCACCCGCCCGGCCTCCGGCCATGGCCTCAGCGCATCGGCGGCGCGTAGTGCAGCCCGCCCTTGGTCCAGATGTTGTTGATGCCGCGCTGGATGCCCAGCGGCGCCAGGTTGCGGTCCCAGATCTCGCCGTAATTGCCCACGGCCTTCACCACGCGCACCGCCCAGTCCGGCTCCAGCCCCATCATCTTGCCGAGGTCGCCGGTCTTGCCCAGGAAGCGCTGCACATCCGGGTTGGTGCTATTGGCCTGGCTGTCGATATTGGCGCTGGTCAGGCCCATCTCCTCGGCCGCCAGCAGCGCGAAGTGGGTCCAGCGCACGATGTCGTAGAAGCGCCAGTCGCCCTTGCGGATGGCGACGCCCAGCGGCTCCTTGGAAATGATCTCCGGCAGCACCACGAACTGCTCCGCATTGGCGCCCTGGTTGTAGCGCAGCGCGGCCAGTGAGGTGGCATCGGTGCTATAGGCGTCGCAGCGGCCGGAGAAGAAGGCCTTGCGGGCTTCCTCGATGTCCTCGATCAGCACCGGGGTCATGCGCAGGTTGTTGGTGCGGAACCAGTCCGCCGCGTTCAGCTCGGTGGTGGAGCCGGGCTGCATGCAGATGCTGGCGCCGTCCAGCTGCTTGGCGGAGGTGACGCCGGCGGACTTCTTCACGATGAAGCCCTGGCCGTCATAAACATTCACCGCCGCGAAGGCGAGGCCGAGCGAGGCCTCGCGCGCCAGCGTCCAGGTGGTGACGCGGGAGAGCACGTCGATCTCGCCGGATTGCAGCTGGGTGAAGCGCTGCTGCGTGGTGGTGGGCTGGATGCGGGCCTTCTCGGCATCGCCCAGCAGGGCGGTGGCGATCGCGCGGCAGTAATCGGCATCCAGGCCACGGAAGCGCCCGTCCGATCCCGGGGTCGCGAAGCCGACGGTGGAGGGCGTGACGCCGCAGGCCAGCGCGCCACGGGCGCGGATGGCGGCCACCATGTCGGTGGCCGGCTGGGCGGCGGCCGGGGCGGCGACGGCAGCCAGGATGGTGGCGAGCCCGCCAAGGCAGGCAGAGGCCAGTGCGCGCATATCAGGTTTCCTCCGGATTTCGGTGGATTAAGCGGAAGCGGCGCGGTCCATGCAAGGCGCATCGGGCGAGACAGGGCCACCGTCCCCGTCGCGCCCGCCGGGCCGCAGCGGCGCCCTTGTGCCGCCCCCCGCCGGCGGGGGATATTCCCCCGATGCCTGTGGACAGCCTGATCTTCACCCTGCCCGACCTGGCCGCCACCGAGGCCCTGGCCGCCCGCGCCGCCGCCGTGGCGCGCCCCGGCGATGCCTTGCTGCTGGAAGGGCCGCTGGGCGCCGGCAAATCCGCCTTCGCCCGCGCCTTCCTGCGCGCCGCCAGCGGCGACCCGGCGCTGGAGGTGCCCTCCCCCTCCTTCACGCTGGTGCAGGCCTATGAGTTGCCCGCCTGCACCGCGCATCACTTCGACCTCTACCGCCTGTCCGGCCCTGATGAGCTGGAGGAACTGGGCTGGGAGGAAGCGCGGGACGGCATCGTGCTGGTGGAATGGCCGCAGCGCCTGGAATACCTGACCCCGCCCGATGCGCTGCACCTGCGGCTGGAGCCGGTGGCGGGCGACCTGCGCACCGTCACCCTGTTCGGCTGGGGCCCGCGCATGGAGGCACTGCTGCCCTGATGCGCCCGCAACCCACCTGGGCGCGATCAACCCTTGGCAAATCCGGCCCATGCCGCCAGGAACCAGCCGCAGCATGAACGCTTCCCTCTCTCCCGCCATCGAGGCCTTCCTTTCCGCCACCGGCTATGCCGGGGCCGCACGCGCGGCCCTGCCGCAGGATGCCGGGCACCGCCGCTACACGCGCCTGTCCGGCGCCGTGCCGCGCCCGGCGCTGCTGATGGATTGCGCCGATGCCCCCAGGGTGGGCCTGACGCCGGAAGAGGACCTGCTGCCCTTCCTGCGCATCGGCGCCCATATCCGCGGCCTGGGCCTCTCGGCGCCCGAGGTGCTGGCGGAAGACCGCGCCCATGGCCTGCTGCTGGTGGAGGACCTGGGCCGCGAGACCCATGCCGGGCTGCTGGATGCCGGCGCCGACCCCGTGCCGCTCTATGTCGCGGCGGCCGAGGCCCTGGCGGCGCTGCATGCCGCCCCGCCGCCGCCCGGCCTGCCGGATTACGAGGCGCCGGCCATGGCCCGCATGGCGGCGCTGACCTTCCTGGACTGGTGGTGGCCCACGACCTTCGGCGAGGCCCCTTCCGACGCCATCCGCGGCGAATTCGCCGAAGCCCTGCGCGCCATGCTGGAGCCCTTCGCCGGCGCCAATGGCTTCGTGCATCGCGACTATTTCCCGGCCAACCTGATGCACCTGCCGGACCGCCCCGGCGCGCGGCGCGTCGGCATCATCGACTTCCAGGACGCGGCGCGCGGCCACCCCGCCTATGACCTTGTCAGCCTGCTGCAGGATGCGCGGCGGGACGTGGCGCCGGCGGTGCGGCGCGCGGCCATGGAAGCCTATCTCGCCGCCCGCCCCGACCTGGATGCCGGGGATTTCACCGCCGCCATGGCGGCCATGGCGGCGCAGCGCCACCTGCGCGTCGCCGCGCTCTGGGTGCGGCTGGCGCGGCGGGACAGCAAGCCCAGCTACCTGCGCCACGGCCCCCGCTGCTGGGCCCTGCTGGCCGAGGCGCTGGAACACCCCGCCACCCTGCCGCTGCGCCGCTTCCTGGACCGCCACGTGCCGGCCGGGCTGCGCCAGAACCCTGCTGCTCTCAAGGAAACCACTGCGTGACGCCTCTCTCCTCCGCCATGGTGCTGGCCGCCGGCCTCGGCACCCGCATGCGGCCGCTGACCGAGGCGCGCCCCAAGCCCCTGCTGCCGCTGGCCGGCCGCACCCTGCTGGACCACGCGCTGGACCGCATCGATGAAGCCGGCATCGGCAATGTGGTGGTGAACGCCCATTGGTTCCCGCACCTGATCGAGGATGTCTGCGCCGCCCGCGCGCATCCGCCCAAGGTGGTCAAGGAAGACACGCTGCTGGAAACCGGCGGCGGCATCCGCAATGCCCTGCCGCTGCTGGGCAAGGACCCCTTCCTGGTCGTCAATGGCGATGCCTTCTGGCTGGACGGGCCGGTTTCCACCATCGAGCGCCTCGCCGAGCGCTTCGACCCGGAGGAGATGGACGGGCTGCTGCTGATGGTCCGCGCCTCTCAGGTGGATAGCGAGATCGGCCATGGCGACTTCCTGCTCGACCCCCTCGGCCGCGTCCGCTGGCCGAAGGAGCGGGAGGTGGCGCCCTATGTCTATGGCGGCGTGCAGATCATCCACCCGCGCCTGATGGAAGGCAGCCCGGAAGGCGCCTTCTCCCTGCACCGGCAATGGACCCGCGCCATCGAGAATGGCCGGCTGTTCGGCCTGGTGCATGACGGCGCCTGGTTCCATCTTTCCCGCCCCGGCGACCTGCGGGTGGCCGAGAATGCCCTGGCCACCGGCCTGGCACGGGCGATGTTCTGACGAAAGGCAACCCATGTCCGGGTCGGCGCGACGGGGCCTCGGCCTCTACAACATCCCCGCCCATCTGCCCTTCCTGGACACGCTGGCCCGCGGCGTGATCGAGGAGATGGGCGAGGCGGGCGCCGACCCCACCGCGCTCTCCCGCGTCACCATCCTGCTGCCCACCCGCCGCGCCGCCATGGCGCTGCGCGAGGCCTTCCTGCGCTGCGCCGACGGGCGAACCCTGCTGCTGCCCGTCATGCGCGCGCTGACCGGGCTTTCGGTGGAAGACGCGGACGAACTGGCCCTGCCCGGCTTGCTGGACCTGCCGCCAGCGGTGGACCCGGCACGGCGGCAGGCGGTGCTGACCTCACTCGTGCTGCGCCTGCCGCCCCGCTACGGCGGCCCCAATGGGCCGGAACAGGCCTGGCGCCTGGCGCGCGCCCTGGGCGAGTTGCTGGACGAGATCGCGCTGGAAGGCTGCGACCCCGGCAAGCTGCCGGAACTGGTGCCCGAGGAATTCGCCACCCACTGGCAGGTGACCATCACCTTCCTGCGCGGCGTGGTGGAGGCCTGGGAAGGCTGGCTGGAAGACCAGGGGCTGATGGATATCGGCCCCCGCCGCGTCGCCGCGCTGGAGGCCCAGGCGCAGGAATGGCGCGAGAACCCGCCTACCGACCCGGTCTTCGCCGCCGGCATCGGCGCCGGCGGCACCATCCCCGCCGCCGCCGACCTGCTGCGCGTGGTGGCCACCCTGCCGCGCGGCGCCGTGATCCTGCATGACGGCGTGGAAAAGATGTCCGCCGAGCTGTGGGATGTGATCGCCGAGAGCCCGACCCACCCGCTCTGCGGCCAGTACCGGCTGCTGCGGCAGATGGGCGCGGTGCTGGAGGATATCCGCCCCTGGCACGGGCTGGGCGCGCCCGGGCTGAAGCCGGAGGGGCGGCCTTCCGGCGACCTCGACCTCGCCCGCCGGGCCGAGCTGCTGGCCCGCGCGCTGCGCCCCGCCGCCGGGCTCGATGCCTGGCTGGACCGCCAGCCGGACTACTGGAAGCCGGCGCTGGATGGCCTCTCGCTGCTGGACGCGCCGGATGTGCAGTCCGAGGCGGTCTCGATCGCCCTGCTGCTGCGCGAGGCCCTGGAAACCCCCAGTGCCCGCGCCGCGCTGATCACGCCGGACCGCGACCTCGGCCGCCGCGTCGCCGCCGAGCTGACCCGCCACGGCATCCTGGCCGATGATTCCGCCGGCCAGCCGCTGGGCGAGACCCCCGCCGGCGCCTTCCTGCGCCTGCTGGCCCGCGCCGTGGCCGAGGGATTTGCTCCTGTCCCGCTGCTGGCCTTGGCAAAGCACCCCATGGCCGCCGGCGGCATGCCGCGCCAGACCTGGATGGAGGCGGTGCGCCTGCTGGAACGCCGCTGCCTGCGCGGCCCCCGCCCTGCCCCCGGCCTGCCCGGCCTGCGCGCCCGCGCGCGGGAGGCCCTGGGCCGCGAGCGCGACGCCGCCCTGCTGGCCCGTGCCATGGGCCTGCTGGATGCGCTGGAACGCGCCCTGGGCGATTTTTTCGAGCTGCCCGACAGCCCGGCGCGGCCGCCCGCCGACCTGCTCAGCGCCCATCTGAACGCCGCCGAGGCCCTGGCCTCCACCGACGCCCGCCCCGGCGGCCTTCGGCTCTATGCGGGCGAGGAAGGCGAGCCCCTGGCCGTCCATCTCGCCAGCCTGCAGCCCGCCTTCCGCGAGCTGGCGCCGATGTCCCCGGCCTCCTGGCCCGCGCTGTTCGACGTGGCGCTGGAAGGCCCGCTGGCCCCCAGTGTCCGCATCAGCCGGGGGCGGGAGGGCGGGCGGCATCCGCGCGTCGCCATCCTGGGCCTGCTGGAAGCCCGGCTGCTGCATTTCGACCTCGCCGTGCTGGGCGCGCTGGAGGAAGGCGTCTGGCCCCAGGCCACCGACCCCGGCCCCTGGATGAGCCGCCCCATGCGCGCCGATTTCGGCCTGCCGGAGCCTGAGGCCCGCATCGGCCGCGTCGCCGCCGATTTCCTGCTGGCCGCCGCCTCCGCCCCCAATGCCGTGCTGGCGCGGGCGCGCAAGCGGGCGGGCAGCCCCACCGTGCCCTCCCGCTGGCTGACGCGGCTGGAAACCTTCCTGGGCGGCCAGCGGGATGAGAGCGGCCAGGGCCTCGCCCTGCCGCAGAGCCCCGCCGTGGCCTGGGCCGCCGCGCTGGACATGCCGGAGGTGGTGCGCCCCTGCCCCCGCCCCGCCCCCTGCCCGCCGCCCGAGGCCCGCCCGCGCGAGATCACCGTCACCGAGATCGCCGACCTCGTCGCCGACCCCTATGGCTACTACGCCCGCCGCGTGCTGCGCCTGGTGCCGCTGGACCCGCTGGATGCCGAGGTGGGCGCCAGCGACTACGGCAACCTGGTGCACAACACCATGAAGCGCTGGACCCAGAAGCTGGACGGCCAGCCCTGGGACACCGCCCAGGCCCGCGCCTGGTACGCCGAGGCCGCCGAGCAGACCCTGGCCGAGGCCGCCGCCCGCCCCGGGTTGCTGGCCTTCTGGCGCCCGCGCCTGGCGCGCATCGGGGAGTTCGTGGTGGCGCAGGAAGCCGCGGCCGCCGCCGGCCACCGCATCCTGCAGCGCCATGCCGAGGTGCCGGGCCGGCTGGAACTGCGCGGCACCGGCATCTTCCTGAAGGTGCGCGCCGACCGCATCGACCGGCTCTGCGACCACAGCTTGGCGCTGATCGACTACAAGACCGGCACACCGCCCAGCAGCGGCGAGGTGGCCGACGGCCGCGCGCCGCAGTTGCCGCTGGAAGCTGCCATCGCCGAGCACGGCGGCTTCGAGGGCATTCCGCCCTCCCCGACCTCCGCCCTCACCTACTGGCGCCTGTCCGGCGGCGGCACGGCGGGCGAGGTGAAGCCGGTGAAGGGCGACCCCATGGCCCTGGCCGCCGATGCGCTGGACAATACCGAAGCCCTGCTGCGCGACTTCCTGCTGGGAGACCGCCGCTTCATGGCGCGCCCCCACCCCCGCCGCAGCCCGGTGCGCCGCGACCATGACCATCTGGCGCGGGTGGCGGAATGGGGAAGCGAGGCGGAATGAGGGTGGCGCCTGTTGTGGCGGCCGGGGCCAAGGGGCGCTGCCCCTTGCGACCCCGCCGGGGTGGAAAGTCCACCCCGGACCCCGCTGCGGGTTTGGCGCGGCACGGCGCGGGCGCGTGGTTCCGATGAAGGGCCACGCGGGCTGAAGCCGCAGCCACCGGCCTGTCATTTCTGAAAGCAGATGGCGGGGTCCGGGGTGACACTGTCACCCCGGCGGGGGTTCCAAGGGGGCAGCGCCCCCTTGGCCCCGGATGCCACAAAGACCACGGACCCCGATGCCGGAAAACATCCTGATCCTGACAGGCGCCTTGCTGATCGAGGCGGTCATTGGCTACCCGCCCGGCCTGTTCCGCGCCATCCGCCACCCCGTGGTTTGGTTCGGCGCGCTGATCGGCTGGCTGGACCGCCGCCTGAACCTGGAGACGCAGAGCTTCGCGCAGCGGCGCGCGATGGGTGTGCTGGCGCTGCTGATACTGCTTCTGGTTGTGCTTTTTCCTGCTGCCGCCTTGCAGCTTGCCTTGCTGCCGCTGGGCTGGGGCGGGCTCGCGGTGCTGGCGGTGCTGGCGGCGACGCTGCCGGCGCAGCGCAGCCTGCACCAGCATGTCCAGGCGGTGGCGGAGGGGCTGGAGGAGCGTGGGCTGGAGGGCGGGCGGGCGGCGGTGTCCATGATCGTCGGCCGCAATCCGGAGAGTCTGGACGAAGCCGGCGTGGTGCGCGCCGCCACGGAAAGCCTGGCGGAGAACTTTTCCGATGGCGTGGTGGCGCCGGCTGTCTGGTGCGCGCTGGGCGGGTTGCCGGGGATTGTTTTTTATAAAGCGGTGAATACCGCGGACAGCATGGTGGGGCATCGCTCGGCGCGGCACGCGGCCTTCGGCTGGGCCTCGGCGCGGCTGGATGACCTGGTAAATCTGCCGGCCTCGCGCCTCGCGGCTTTCTGGATCTGGCTGGCGGCGGCATTGCTGCCGGGGGCGGATGCCGGTGGCGCCTGGCGGGCGGTGTGGCGGGATGCGAGGCATCACCGGTCGCCCAATGCGGGCTGGCCGGAGGCGGCCATGGCCGGCGCGCTGAGGCTGCGGCTGGCGGGGCCACGCGTCTATGGCGAAACGCGGGTCGAGGATGGCTGGATGGGTGATGGCCGCGCGGAGGCCACGCCGGCGGATCTGCGGCGCGCGCTGGCGCTGTATCAACTGGCCTGCCGGCTGCAGTTGCTGGCTCTGGCTTGGCTTTCTGCATTCTTGCTGAAATAGGCAACAGCGCTGTTGCCAGCCCGGCACAGGAATGCCTAGGCTCGACCTCAAGCCCGCGCGAAGCGGGCAGTGAGCAGGGAGTCCAGGGAATGCGCAATTGCGCAAACGGGCGCGCACGCCCGTACGGTGCCGCCTGACGATGGCCACTGTTGAAATTCGTGACGTCCGCAAGAACTTCGGGAGCACCGCCATCCTCCACGGCGTGAACGTGGGCATCGAGGATGGTGAATTCGTCGTGCTGGTCGGTCCCTCCGGCTGTGGCAAATCCACGCTGCTGCGCATGATCGCGGGGCTGGAGAATATCTCGGGCGGCGAGGTCTCGATCGGTGGCCGCGTCGTCAACGATGTCGCGCCCAAGGACCGCGACATCGCCATGGTGTTCCAGAACTACGCGCTTTATCCGCACATGACGGTGCGGGACAACATGGCCTTCTCCATGAAGCTGGCCAAGGCGCCGGCCGAGGTGATGGACCGGGAAGTGATGCGCGCCGCGCGCATCCTGGGGTTGGACAAGCTGCTGGACCGCTACCCGCGCCAGTTGTCCGGCGGCCAGCGGCAGCGCGTGGCCATGGGGCGCGCCATCGTGCGCCACCCGCAGGTGTTTCTGTTCGACGAGCCGCTGTCCAACCTCGATGCCAAGCTGCGCGTGCAGATGCGGGCCGAGATCAAGGACCTGCACCAGCGGCTGAAGACCACCACCATCTACGTCACGCACGACCAGATCGAGGCCATGACCATGGCCGACAAGATCGTGGTGATGCATGGCGGCAACGTGGAGCAGATCGGCGCGCCGCTGGAGCTTTACGACCGCCCGGCCAACCTGTTCGTCGCGGGCTTCATCGGCTCCCCCGCCATGAACCTGATGCCGGGTACGGTGCGCGGTGGCGCCTTCCACCCCGATGGCGGCGGCGCGCCCTGGCCGCTGCCCACCGGCGCCTCGGCACCCGAGGGCAGCCGCGCCACCTATGGCGTGCGGCCGGAGCATCTGCGGCTGGATGGCGCGGGCGTGCCCATCACGGTGACGCTGGTGGAGCCCACCGGTTCCGAAACCCAGGTCACCGGCCGCAGCGGCGAGGCCGCCGTGGTCGGTGCCTTCCGCGAGCGCGTCTCCGCCCGCGTGGGCGAGACCATCCATGTGATGCCGGACCCGGCGCTGGCGCATCTGTTCCATGGCGAGACGGGGCAGCGGCTGAACTGATTGCAGGAACGGGCGCAAAGAAAAACCAGGCGCCCCAGCAAGGAGGAATACAAGAATGCATAACCTGACCCGCCGCGGGGCCCTCAGCCTCGGTGCCGGCGCGATGGCCGCCGGCATGCTGCCCGGCCTGGCCCGCGCCGCCATCCCCACCGGCAATGCCACCGCGCCGAAGCTGGAGATCGAGAAGGGCGCGACCCTGCGCGTGCTGCGCCCCACCAAGTTCGTCGATGCCGACGAGACGGTGTTCCGCCAGAACACCCAGAAATTCGCCGAGCAGACCGGCGTGCAGATCCGCGTCGATTTCGCCGGCTGGGAAGACCTGCGGCCGCAGACCGCGGTGGCGGCCAATACCGGCGCCGGGCCGGACGTGGTGGTGGCCTGGGCGGACGACCCGCATATCTATGCCGACAAGACCTTGGACCTGACGGACTTGGCCACCTATCTCGGCCAGAAATACGGGGGCTGGATGGCGCTGCCGCAGCGCTTCGGCAAGAAGTGGGGCACGGAGCAGTGGATCGCGCTGCCCATGGGCGGCTCCGGCGCCCCCTGCGTCTACCGCATCTCCTGGCTGAAGGAGGCGGGCTTCGACAGCCTGCCGACCGACCATGCTGGCTTCCTGAAGGCCTGCCAGGCGCTGAAGAAAAACGGCCACCCCGCCGGCTTCGCGCTGGGCAACGCGGTGGGCGACGGCAATGCCTATTGCAACTGGCTGCTCTGGAGCCATGGCGGCATGGTGGTCGATGAGGCCGGCAAGGTCGCCATCAACAGCCCCGAGACCATCAACGCGCTGAAATATGCCAAGGAACTCTACCAGACCTTTATCCCCGGCACGCTGTCCTGGGGTGATGTGAACAACAACCGCGCCTATGCGGCAGGCGAGATCGGGCTGACGCAGAACGGCGTCTCCATGTATTTCGCGCTGAAGAACGACCCCAAGACGGCCGCCGTCGCCGAGGATACCGGCATGGCCCGCATGCCGACCGCCCCCGGCGGCAAGATGGCGGAGAACGTGCTGCTGCTGAACGCCATGGTGTTCAAGCACACCAAGTTCCCCAACGCCGCCAAGGAATACCTGCGCTTCATGATGGAGGCGGAGCAGTACGACGCCTGGCTGACCGGCTGCGGCGGCTATTGGTCGCATCCGCTGAACGCCTATGCCGAAAGCAATGTCTGGAAGTCCGACCCCAAGCTGGCCGTCTACCGCGACACCAACACGGTGGAATTCTGGTCCGGCTACAAGGGCCCGATCAGCCAGGCATCCGGCTCGGTCGCCGCCGATTACGTGACGGTGCAGATGTTCGCCGCCGCATCCTCCGGCCAGGCCACGCCAGAGGAAGCGGTGCGCGAGGCCGAGCGCCGCGCCCGCCGCTATTATCGCTGACCATCCGCCGCCATGGGGCGAAAGCCCCATGGCGGAGGCGGAGGATTCCTGAACCATGTCCGTGAGCGCGACCGAACCCGCCACCCCCTGGCGACGCCCGCAGGTGACGCAGGGCTGGCTGGCGCGGCTATTCGATTCCAAGGCCTTCCTGGTCGTCGCCTGCCTGACCCCGGCGCTGGGTCTGCTGCTGGTCTTCCTGACCTATCCGCTCGGCCTCGGCATCTGGCTGGCCTTCACCGATACCCATATCGGCCGCGGCGGCTCTTTCATCGGCTTCGAGAATTTCGAATCCCTCTGGTACGACCGCGTCTTCTGGGGCGCCGTCTTCTACACCGTCTTCTATACGGCGGTGGCCACGGTGCTGAAATTCGCCCTCGGCCTCTGGCTGGCGCTGCTGCTGAACGAGAACCTGCCCTTCAAGTCGCTGTTGCGCGCGGTCATCCTGCTGCCCTGGATCGTGCCGACGGTGCTCTCCGCCATCGCCTTCTGGTGGATGTTCGACGCCCAGTTCTCGATCATTTCCTATGTGCTGGTCGATAAGCTCGGGCTGATGGACCATTACATCGACTTCCTGGGCACGCCCTGGGCCGCCCGCTGGTCGCTGGTCTTCGCCAATGTCTGGCGCGGCATCCCCTTTGTCGCCATCAGCCTGCTGGCCGGGCTGCAGACCATCTCGCCCTCGCTCTACGAGGCCGCCCTGCTGGATGGCGCATCGTCCTGGCAGCGCTTCACGCGCATCACGGCGCCGCTGCTGATGCCGATCCTGGCGGTGGTGCTGACCTTCTCCGTGCTCTTCACCTTCACGGATTTCCAGCTGGTCTATGCCATCACGCGCGGCGGGCCGATCAACTCCACCCACCTGATGGCGACGCTGGCCTTCCAGCGCGGCATCCCCGGCGGGCAACTGGGCGAGGGCGCGGCCATCGCCGTCTCGATGATCCCGTTCCTGATCCTGGCCACGCTGTTCAGCTATTTCGCCCTTGCCCGCCGCAAGTGGCAGCAGGGGGAAGACAATGAGTAAGGCCGCCTCCACCGAAGAAGGCGCCGCCCTCTCCTGGCAGTCCAGCCAGCGGCGGGTGGTGACCGTCTACCTGCCGATGATCTGCTTCGTCGTCATCCTGCTCTTCCCCTTCTATTGGATGACGGTGACGACTTTCAAACCCAATGCGGAGCTGTATGACTACAAGAACTACAGCCCCTTCTGGGTCGTGAATCCGACGCTGGCCAATATCAAGAAGCTGCTCTTCGAGACCAGCTATCCGCACTGGCTCTTCAACACCATGCTCATCGCGGTCTGCGCCACGGCGCTGTCGCTGGTGGCCTCGGTGCTGGCGGCCTATGCCATCCAGCGGCTGCGCTTCAAGGGCTCGGCCTATGTGGGGCTCGCGATCTACATCGCCTATCTTGTGCCGCCTTCGATCCTCTTCATCCCGCTGGCCAGCATGGTCTTCCAGCTCGGCCTCTTCGACAGCCCTTTCGCGCTGATCCTGACCTACCCGACCTTCCTGATCCCCTTCTGCACCTGGCTGCTCATCGGCTATTTCAAATCCATCCCCTACGAGCTGGAAGAATGCGCGCTGATCGACGGCGCCACCCGGTTGCAGATCCTGCGGCAGATCACGCTGCCGCTGGCGGTGCCGGGGCTGATCAGCGCCGGCATCTTCTCCTTCACCCTGTCCTGGAACGAGTTCATCTACGCGCTCGCCTTCATCTCCTCCTCGGAGAACAAGACCGTGCCCGTCGCCATCCTCACCGAACTGGTGCAGGGCGACGTGTACCAGTGGGGCGCGCTGATGGCGGGGTCGCTGCTGGGCTCGCTGCCCGTCGCGATCTTCTATTCGTTCTTCGTGGACTATTACGTCTCGTCGCTTACCGGGGCGGTGAAGGAATAAGAAAGGCTGGGGGAATGAATTCCCCGGTCTTTCTTCTTCGACTTCCTGGCGCCAACCTCAAACTGACAAAAAGAAGATGGGGTCTGGGGAATTCATTCCCCAGCCTTCACCGCGCCAGCGCCAGCAGCGCATCCACATCCACATGGCGCTCCAGATGCGCCGCCAGCGCATCCAGCGTGGCTTCCACCTCCGCCTCATGGTTGCGTGGCGCGGCAGGGGCGCCAAGGCGGGCCAGCCAGGCCGCCCGCTGCGCGTCATGCTCGAACAGCCCATGTGCGTAGGTGCCGACCACACGCCCATCGGGTGATGTGGCGCCATCCAGTCTGCCATCCGCCAGCCGCAGGAAAGGCCGCGCCGTGTCCGGCCCGCTGGTGCGGCCGATATGCATCTCATAGCCCGCGAAAGGCACGGCATCGGGCAGGGAAGCGCCCTGCACCGCCTCCAGCCGCTTTTCCCCCGCCAGCACCGTTTCCACGTCCAGCAGGCCGAGGCCCGGCGCTTCTCCTGGCGGGCCTTCTACACCCTCGGGGTCGGCGATACGGGTGCCCAGCATCTGGTAGCCGCCGCAAAGCCCCAGCACCGCGCCACCACGCCGGTGATGCGCCAGGATGTCGATGTCCCACCCCTCCCGTCGCAGCGCCGCGAGATCGGCCAGCGTGGCCTTGGAGCCAGGCAGCACCACCAGCGCCACCTCGGCCGGGATGGGCTGGCCGGGGCGCAGCAGGCGCAGGTCGATGCCGGGCTCGGCCGCCAGCGGGTCCAGGTCGTCGAAGTTGGAGATGCGCGGCAGCAGCGGCACGGCCACGCAGGGGCGGCCGGGGCGCGGCGGGGGGATGCTGTCCAGCAGGTCCTGCGCATCCTCGGCCGGCAGTCGGCGGGCATCGTCGAAGAAGGGCACCAGCCCTAGCGGGGCCCAGCCGGTACGGCGCGCGATCTCGGCCATGCCATCGGCAAAGAGCGAAAGATCGCCACGCATCCGGTTGACGATGAAGCCGCGGATCATCGCCGCATCCTCTTCGGCCACGACATTCCGCGTACCGACGAGGCTGGCGATTACGCCGCCTCGGTCGATATCCCCCACCAGCACCACCGGCACGTCCGCCGCGCGCGCGAAGCCCATATTGGCGATGTCGCCCGCGCGCAGATTGATCTCGGAAGCGGAGCCCGCGCCTTCCACCAGCACGATATCGGCTTCCTCGCGCAGCTTCGAAAAGCTTTGCAGCACGAAGGGCAGCAACGAGGGCTTCATGCTTTGGTATTCGCGCGCGCGCGCCGTGGCATGCACGCGGCCCTGCACCACCACCTGGGCGCCGATCTCGCTTTGCGGCTTCAGCAGCACCGGGTTCATGTGCACGCTGGGCGCCACGCGGGCAGCCCGCGCCTGCAAGGCCTGGGCACGGCCGATCTCGCCACCATCGGGCGTGACGGCGGCGTTGTTGGACATGTTCTGCGGCTTGAAAGGCCGTACCCGCAGCCCGCGCAGCACCAGAGCCCGCGCCAGCCCGGCCACCAGCAGCGACTTGCCGACGCTGCTGCCGGTGCCTTGCAGCATCAGCGCGCGCGCCATCAGAATTCGATGCCTTCCTGCGCCTTCACGCCCGCCGCGAAGTGGTGCTTCACCAGTTTCATCTCGGTCACGAGGTCGGCGGCCTCCACCAGCGCCGGCGGGGCATTGCGTCCCGTCACCACCACGTGCAGCCCCGGCGGCCGCGCCACCAGCGCCGCCACCACCTCCTCCACCGGCAGGTAGTCGTAGCGCAGCGCGATGCACAACTCGTCCAGCACCAGCAGGCCGAGGCCAGGGCGCGCCATCAACTCCAGCGCCTTCTCCCAGGCGCGGCGGGCGGCGGCAACGTCACGCTCCCGGTCCTGGGTCTCCCAGGTGAAGCCCTCGCCCATGCTGTGCCATTCCAGGCCGGGCATGGCTTCCAGCGGCCCACGCTCGCCGGTGCTCCAGGCGCCCTTGATGAACTGCACCACGCCCACTTGGCGCCCACGCCCCAGCATCCGCAGCGCCAGCCCGAAGGCCGCCGTGCTCTTGCCTTTGCCGGCGCCGGTATGGACCATCAGCAGGCCCTTCTCGACGGTCTTGCCCGCCACCTCGGCATCCTGCACCGCCTTGCGCTTCTGCATCTTCTCCCGGTGGCGGGCGGCTTCGGCATCCTCGGTCACGGCAATTCTCCCTTCAGCAGCAGCGGCAGCCCGGCAGCGATGAAATGCACATGGTCGGCCACCGCCGCCACGCGCTGGTTCAGCACCCCCGCCCTGTCCCGGAAGGCCCGGCCCAGCGCGCTCTCCGGCACGATGCCGAGCCCCACTTCATTGGCCACCAGCACCGTGGGCGCGGCACGGGCGCGCAGCGCGGCCTCCAGCGCCGTTGTCGCGGCCTCCACGTCATGCTTGCCCAGCATCAGGTTGGTCAGCCAGAGCGTCAGGCAATCCACCAGCACCGGCTGCGGCGTGGCCAGCGCCGCCGGCAGGTCCAGCGGCGCATCCACCGTCCGCCAGCGCCCGTCCCGCCGGACACGGTGCTCGGCGATGCGGGCGCGCATCTCCTCATCCCAGGCCTCGGCGGTGGCCAGATAGACCCAGGGGGAAGGATGGCGGGCCAGCAGCGCCTCGGCATGGCGGGACTTGCCGGACCGCGCGCCGCCCAGGACCAGGGTGATGCTCATGGCAGCCAGGACTAGCCGAAAGCCGCCCGGGCTGGCTATCACCCCCACCAGACCCAGGGAGCCCCCGCCATGTCCGATACCCCGCCCGACCGCCTCTCCAACGACCCCGCCAGCCCCTTCTTCAACGAGGAAATCCTGAACCGCGGCATCGGCATCCGCTTCAAGGGCGTCGAGAAGACCAATGTCGAGGAATATTGCGTCAGCGAAGGCTGGGTGCGCCTGGCCGTCGGCAAGGGCGTGGACCGCAAGGGCAAGCCGCTGACCATGAAGGTGATGGGCCCGGTCGAGCCCTATTTCCGGGACGCGAAGGAAGGCTGAAGCCCAGGGGCGCTGCCCCTGGACCCCGCTGGGGTGACAGTGTCACCCCAGACCCCGCCATCTGTTTTGAACGTGTGGCGCGGCTGTCCGCCTCCAGCGATTGCGGCATCAGGACGTTTCAACACCACGACCCTCCAGCTCCGGAAAACTCGAAGCGGGGTCCGGGGTGGACTTTCCACCCCGGCGGGTGTGTCCAGAGAGGGCGGAGCCCTCTTTGGCCCCGGTGGCCACTCCCCGTTTGACTTCCGCCCCGCGCACAGCCTAACCACAAGCCATTGATGGTCCTTCCGCGAGGAAGGTGAAAAGGGAACGCGGTGCAACGCCGCGGCTGCCCCCGCAACTGTAAGTGGAGAGCGTCCCGCCGCTGCGGCCACTGGAAGGCGACTTCCGGGAAGGCCGGCGGGCCGCGCCTGATCCACGAGCCAGGAGACCTGCCATCGCCCATCGAGATCGTGCCGCCGGGCGGGGTGCCCCGGAGTGGCAGCGGCGCCCGGCATGGCCTGGCGTCGACCCATGCGCTCGCGCGCCATGGGCGGTCGGCACCCCGGATGCTGGAGGTGCCTGCCTTGCCTGAGGCCGAAGCCAAGCCCGTGCTGCATGTCTGCACCACTTGCCGTGCCGGAAATCCGCTGGCGGAGGGCGAGGTGCCGCCCGGCCGCCACCTGCATGATGCCGTGGCCGAGGCGCTTGCCGCCCATCCGGCGCCGCCGGTGGAGCTGCGCCCCGTGAAATGCATGGCCGCCTGCGACCACGGCTGCACCGCCGCCATGACGGCGCCGGGCAAGTGGGGCTACCTGCTGGGGCGGCTCGACCTGTCCCATGCCGAGGACCTGCTGACCTATGGCGCCGCCTATGCCGCCAGCGGCAACGGGGCGGTGCTGCCCTCCCGCCGCCCTCCTTCCCTGCGTTCGGTCGTGCTCGGCCGCCTTCCTTCCCTGACGGAGCCCCAGTCGTGAGCAAACTCGAAAAGGTGCCGGCCACCATCGTCACCGGCTTTCTCGGCGCGGGAAAGACCACGCTGGTGCGGCATGTGATGTCTCAGGCGGCGGGGCGGCGCATCGCCATCATCGTCAATGAATTCGGCAGCCTCGGCATCGATGGCGACCTGCTGAAGTCCTGCGGCATCCCGGGCTGCGAGGAAGACAACATCGTCGAACTCGCCAATGGCTGCATCTGCTGCACCGTGGCCGACGACTTCCTGCCCACCATGACCGCGCTGCTGGACCGGCCCGAGCCACCCGAGCACATCCTGATCGAGACCTCCGGCCTCGCGCTGCCGAAGCCGCTGATCAAGGCTTTCAACTGGCCCGGCATCCGCTCCCGCGTCACGGTGGATGGCGTGGTGACGGTGGTGGATGGCCCCGCCGTGGCCGATGGCCGCTTCGCCGACGACCCGGCGGCGGTGGAAGCCCAGCGCGCCGCCGACGACAACCTGGACCACGACAACCCGCTGGCCGAGGTCTTCGAGGACCAGCTCGGCGCCGCCGACCTCGTGGTGCTGAACAAGGCGGATCTGCTGGATGAGGCCGCCGTGGCAAAGCTGCGGGCCGAGATCGCGTCTCATCTTCCCCGGCAGGTCAAAGTGGTCGCGGCGCGGGAAGGCGCGCTGGACATCGCCGTGCTGCTGGGCCTGGGCGCCGCGGCGGAAGACGACCTCGCCGCCCGTCCCTCGCACCACGATGGCGCGGATGACCACGAGCACGACGATTTCGACAGTTTTGTCGTGCCCATGCCGGAAGCGGCGAGCGCCGAGGCGCTGTTGGAAAAGCTCTCGAAGATCGCAGGCGAGTTCGACATCCTGCGCATGAAGGGCTTTTCGAGCTTGCCCGGCAAGCCGATGCGCCTGGCGGTGCAGGGCGTCGGCACCCGCTTCCGCCACCATTTCGACCGCGCCTGGGCGCCGGGCGAGGCACGGGATGGCCAGCTGGTGGTGATCGGCCAGGCCGGGCTGGACAAGGCGGCCATCGCCGCCGCCATCGCCGGATAGCGCCATGCACCTGCTGCCGCGCGAAACGTTGAGCCTGGACGCCGCCGAGCAGGCGGTGGACCTCGGCCACGCGCCGGCAGACCTGGTGCTGCTCTCCTTCAGCGACAGCGACCTTTCGGCGGCGGCGGCGGGCTGGGCCGCGCTGCCGGAGCCGCGCCCGACGCTGCGGCTGGCCAGTCTCGCAAAGCTGCGCCACCCCATGTCGGTGGACCTTTACGCCGAGCAGGTGCTGGCGGAATCCCGCGTTGTGATCATCCGCCTGCTGGGCGGGTTGGACTACTGGCGCTACGGCGCCGAGGAAGTGGCAGCGCTCTGCCGCGCGCGCGGCATTCCCCTGGCGCTGCTGCCTGGAGAAGGCCGGCCGGATACGCGGCTGGCCGAACTCTCCACCATGGAACCGGCGCTGCTGGCGCGGCTGGAAGCCTGCTGCCGCCATGGCGGTGCCGCGCATTGGGCGGCGGCGCTGCAACTGGCTGCCGCATCCGCCGGGCTAGGTACGGCGCCCGCCGCCGACCCACCGCCCCTGCCCGCCTTCGGGTGCCATGACTTCGGCATCACCGCCGATGGGCCGGATGCCGCGCTGGTCTTCTACCGCTCACACCTGCTGGCCGATGACGTCGCGCCGATGCGGGACTTGGCAAAAGCTCTGTCAGCGCGCGGACTGAACCCACGCGGCTTCTTTGCCGTCAGCCTGAAGGATGCGGAAGCCGCACGCTTCATCGCCACCGAACTGGCGCAGCTGCGCCCGGCGGTGGTGCTGAATGCCACGGCCTTTTCCGCGCGGCAGGAGGGCGCCTCGCCATTGGATGCCGCCGGTGCGCCGGTGCTGCAACTGATGCTCTCCGGTGCGCCCCACGCGGCCTGGGAGGCTTCCTCGCGCGGCCTGTCGCAGGCCGATCTCGCCATGCAGGTCGTGCTGCCGGAACTGGACGGGCGGCTGCCCACCACCATCATCGGCTTCAAGGCGGAAGCCGCGCCGCTGCCTGGCCTGGATTTTTCCCCAACTCGGCTGCAACCTTTCGAAGCCGGCATCGCCCTGGCCGCAGACCGCGCGGCGGGCTGGGCATTGCTCCGCGCCACGCCGCCGGCCGCGCGGCGCCTCGCCATCATCCTCTCCGACTATCCCGGCGTGGCCGGCAGCGGGCAGGTTGGTCATGCGGTGGGCCTGGACTCCTTCGCATCTCTCGCCGCGCTGCTGGAGGATCTGTGCAGCGCCGGCTATGGCACGGAGGCGCTGGATGCCGCTGCGCTGACCCGTGCCCTGACCGCCGCGCCGCCTACCGCATTCCTGAACTTACGTGATTACGCAGCGCTTTTCGCCACGGTGCCTGCCGCGCTGCGCGAAGCGGTGGAAGCCGCCTGGGGCGCGCCAGAACAGGACCCCGCCCTCACCCCAACCGGCTTCGCGCTGCGGCACCTGCGCATCGGCCACATGCTGCTGGCCGTGCAACCCGACCGTGGACGAGAGGCCGATCGCCGCGCCACGCATCACGACCCCAGCCTGCCACCGCGCCATGCCTTCATCGCCTTCTATCTCTGGCTGCGGGAGGCATTCGGCGCGCATGCCCTGCTGCATCTCGGCACGCATGGCTCGCTGGAATGGCTGCCGGGCAAGGCGGTGGCACTGTCGGAAAGCTGCGCCCCGGCGGCGCTGACGCGCGGCCTGCCGGTGATCTACCCTTTCATTGTCAACAACCCTGGCGAGGCCGCCTTCGCCCGCCGCCGCCTGGGCGCTGTGACCATCGGCCATCTGACGCCACCATTGAAATCCGCCGGCCACCACGGCGCCGCCGCCGAGCTGGAACGGCTGATCGACGAATATGCCGCCGCCGATGGGCTGGATGCGCGGCGCACCGCCCTGCTCCGTCGCGACATCCTGGCCCGCGCGCAGGACACCGGATTGCTGGCCGAAAGCGCCATCCCCCCCGGCCTGCCGGAAGAGGAAACGCTGGCGAAGCTTGATGCCTGGCTCTGCGACGTCAAGGAAATGCAGATCCGCGAGGGGCTGCATGTGCTGGGCCGCCCACCCGCCGGGCGCGACGCGCTGCTGGCCGCCCTGCAAACCGCGAACCCGGACACGCCGGACCTTGCCGCCCGCCTTGATGTCTGCGCCGAGGCGGAGCGCAATGCCGTCCTGGCGGCGCTGGATGCACGCTTCATCGCCCCCGGCCCCGCCGGCGCGCCAACGCGCGGCCGTGCCGATGTACTGCCCACCGGGCGCAACCTTTATGCCGTGGACCCGCGCGGCATTCCCAGCCGTTCCGCCATGCTGCTGGCCGAAAAAGCCGCCGCCGAACTGCTGCGCCGCCACTTGCAGGACCATGGCGAATATCCGCGCGCCCTGGTGCTGGACCTCTGGGGTAGCACCACGTTGCGCACCGGCGGCGAGGACCTCGCCCTGGCCCTGGTGCTGCTGGGTGTCCGCCCGCTCTGGGACAGCGGCTCCGCCCGCGTCACGGGCACGGAGATCCTGCCCCTGGCGCTGCTGGACCGGCCGCGCATCGATGTCACGCTGCGCATCTCCGGCCTGTTCCGCGACACCTTCGCGAGTCAGATCGCGCTCTTCGACCAGGCCGTGCGCGCCGTGGCCGCCAGGGACGAGGCCGCCGACTGGAACCCGCTGGCCGGCACCGCGCGAGGCCTCTCCGGCGATGCGCTGCGACAGGCCACCGCCCGCATCTTCGGCGCGGCGCCGGGCACCTATGGTCTGGACATGGATGTCGCTGGCGGCAACTGGAAGGAAAGCGGCGCGGCCTATCTCGCCGCTTCCGCCAGCGCCTATGGCCAGGGGCTGGAGGGGGCGCCGCTCGCGGGCAGCCTGGCCGAGCGCATCCGCACCGCCGATGCCTTCCTGCACAGCCAGGACCATGCCGAGACCGACCTGCTCGACAGCCCCGATTTCGCCGCGCATGAAGGCGGCTTCGCGGCGGCGGCACGCGTGCTGGGCGCCGCCCCCGCGCTGTACCACCTGGATACCAGCAGGCCCGAGGCCCCGCGCAGCCGCGCTCTGGAGGAAGAGATCGCCCGCGTGGTGCGCGCCCGTGCCGTCAATCCGGCCTGGATCGGCGGCATGATGCGCCATGGCTATCGCGGCGCCGCCGAGATCGCACGGCCGCTGCACAGCCTGCATGCCTTCGCCGCCACCCTGCCCACGCGGCTGGACCGGCAGTTCGACCTGATCTTCGAGGCCACGCTGGGCACGCCCGATGTCCTGGCCTTCCTGCAACGGGAGAATCCCGAAGCCCTGGCCGGCATGCGCCAGGCCTTCGCCGCCGCGCTGCGCCAGGGCCTCTGGCAGCCACGCCGCAACAGCGTCGCGGCGGAGCTGGAAGCATGACGGCCCTGGCGCGCGGCTGGTGCCCCAGCCTCCATGAGCCCATGCGTTCCGGCGACGGCTGGCTGTCGCGCATCAAGCCGTATGCCGCCTGCCTCGGGGCGGAACAGGCCCGCATCATCGCGCGGGAAGCGGCGCGTCATGGCAATGGCGCCATCGACCTGACGCAACGCGGCAACTTGCAGCCGCGCGGGTTCTCCGGCGCCAGTGCAGTGGCTTTCGCCAATGCCATGGTTGCCGCCGGCCTCGCGCATCCCGACCCGGCGGTGGAGCGCAACCGCAACCTGCTGGCGCCGCCGCTGCTGGGCCATGACCCGGACATCGCCCCCGGCACCGCCGAACTGGTGGAAGCCTTGCCGGCGGCCATGGCCGAATGGCCCGCGCTGCCCGGCAAGTTCGGCCTGCTGGTCGATGGCGGCGGCCGCCTGCCGCTGGCCGGCGAGGGCGCCGATATCATGCTGCGCCACACCGGCGCATGGGTGGAACTGCGCCTGGGCGGCGGGGATGCCATGGCGCATTGCGCCCCGGCCGAAGCCGTGGCCGCCGCCACCGCCCTGGCGCGCCACTTCACCACGCTCGCCCCGGCGCGGCGGATGCGGCAGGCCGTGGCAGCGCAGGGCGCCCAGGCCATCCTGGCCGCCTGCGGGCTGGAAGCCGCCCCGGACCTGACACCACGCCCCGCGCCGCCCATCGCGGTGGGCCTGCTGCCTGGGCAGGTGCTGGGCGTGGCGGCCCCCTTCGGGCAGTTGCGCGCGGAACAGCTCGCGGCCCTGGCCGGTCTCGCGGAACAACAGGGCGACGGCACCCTGCGCCTCACCCCCTGGCGCACCCTCCTGCTGCCGGGTGTGGAGGATGCGGCGCCCGCCGCCGCCCTGGGGCTGATTCTGGCGCCGGAGGACCCGCGCCTGCGCATCGCCTCCTGCACCGGCGCGCCGGGCTGCGCCAGCGCCTTTATCGACACCCGCGCGGCGGCGGCGCGGGTGGCGGCGGCCGGCCTGCCGGGCTTGCTGCATCTCTCCGGCTGCGCCAAAGGCTGTGCGCATCCGGGCCCGGCACCCGCCACGCTGGTGGGCGGCCCGGATGGCTATGCCATCATCCGCGACGGCCGCGCCGGCGACAGGCCAGCCGCCGCCGGCCTGACCCTCGAACAAGCCTTGGCGGTGCTCCAGCGACCATGACCACGCGCAGCAACTACATCAAGGACGGCGCCGCCATCTACCGGCAGTCCTTCGCCACCATCCGCGCCGAGGCCGACCTCATCGGCTTCAGCACGGCGGAAGCCCGCGTCGCCGTGCGCGTCATCCACGCCTGCGGCATGGTGGAAGTGGCCCAGCGCATCCGCTTCGCGCCCGGCTTCGCCGATGCCGCGCGGGCGGCGCTGCTGCGCGGCGCGCCCGTCCTCTGCGATGCCAAGATGGTGGCGCATGGCATCACCCGCCCGCGCCTGCCCGCCAACAACGAAGTGCTCTGCCTGCTGGATGACCCGCGCGTGCCGGAACTGGCAAAAGGCATCGGCAATACCCGCTCGGCGGCCGCGCTGGAATTGTGGGGGGAGAAGCTGGGCGGCGCCGTGGTCGCCATCGGCAATGCCCCCACCGCGCTGTTCCATCTGCTCGACCTGCTGGACCGTGGCGCGCCACCGCCGGCCGCCGTCATCGGCCTGCCGGTGGGCTTTGTCGGCGCCGCGGAATCCAAGCAGGCCTTGGCGGAAGATAACCGGATTCCCTGGATGATCGTGGAAGGGCGGCTCGGCGGCAGCGCCATGACAGTGGCCGCCATCAATGCCCTGGCGAGCGAAGCCGAATGACCTCCGGCACCCTGCATATCCTCGGCCTTGGCCCCGGGGACCCGGAACTGGTGACGCTGAAGGCGGCGCGCATCCTGGGCGCCGCGCCGGTCTTCGCGCATTTCGCCAAGCGCGGCCGCACCGGCCATGCGCGCGGCATCGCCGCCCCGCACCTGAACCCGGCGGCCGAGGAACTGCGCTTCGACTACCCCTTCACCATGGACCTGCCGGTGACGGACCCGCGCTACTTCCCGGAAATGGGCGCCTTCTACGACCGCTGCGCCGAGACCCTTTCCGCCTGCCTCGCCGCCGGCCAGGACGTGGCCCTGCTGTGCGAGGGCGATCCCTTCCTCTACGGCTCCGCCATGTATCCCTTCGACCGGCTGCGCCACCGCCACCCGGTGCAGGTGGTGCCCGGCATCACGGCCATGTCCGGCTGTTGGTCGGTGGCCGAGGCCCCCATGGTGCATGGCGACGACACCCTGCTGGTGCTGCCCGCCACCATGGACAGCGACAGCCTCCGCACCCGCCTGCAACAGGCCGATGCCGCCGTGGTCATGAAGCTTGGCCGCCACCTGCCCCGCCTGCGCGGCATCCTGGACGAACTCGGCCTCACCGCCCGCGCCCTTTATGTTGAGCGCGGCACCATGGAAGGCGGCCATGCCGTCCCGCTGGCCGGGCGCGACGACAGCCCCGCGCCCTATTTCTCCCTGCTGCTGATCCCCGGCCGCCAGGACCCGCGATGCTGAACCCGGGCAGCCTCACCGTTATCGGCCTCGGCCCCGGCTCCCCCGCCCAGCGCACCCCGGAAGTGGAGGCCGCGCTGGCCGAGGCCACCGACCTCGTCGGCTACGCCCCCTATGTCGCCCGCGTGCCGCACCGCCCCGGCCTCTACCGCCACGCTTCCGACAACCGCGTGGAGTTGGACCGCGCCCGCCATGCGCTGCAACTGGCGGAGGCCGGCGCCAGGGTCGCCGTGGTCTCCGGCGGCGATGCCGGCGTCTTCGCCATGGCCAGCGCGGTCTTTGAGGCACTGGAGGCCGGCGACCCCGCCTGGCGGGCGCTGGACATCCGCGTGCTGCCCGGCATTTCCGCCATGTTCGCCGCCGCCGCGCGCATCGGTGCGCCGCTGGGCCACGATTTCTGCGCCATCTCGCTTTCCGACAACCTGAAGCCTTGGGAGGTCATCCAGCACCGCCTGCTGGCGGCGGCGCTCGGCGGCTTCGTGATGGCGCTCTACAACCCGCTCTCCCGCGCCCGGCCCTGGCAGCTCGGCGCCGCCTTCACGCTGCTGCGGCAGCACCTGCCGGGCACGGTGCCCGTGATCTTCGCCACCGCCGTCACCCGGCCGGATGAGCGCATCACGGTCACCACCCTGGCGGAAGCCGACCCTGCCCTGGCCGATATGCGCACCCTGGTGATGGTGGGCACCGCCGCGACGCGGCTGCTGCCCCGGCCGGGCGGCGCGGCGCCTTGGGTCTATTCGCCGCGCTCGGTGCCGGCGTCATGAGGCGGGAAACCGTGGCCAAAGGGGCTCCGCCCCTCTGGACGCCCCGCCGGGGTGGAAAGTCCACCCCGGACCCCGCTTCGGGTTTTTTGCAGCACCCAGGCGGCGGGATGGGCAGTGCCCCCAGCGATATCCACATTATACACAGAAAGAATCCACAGGCCCCGAGGGCCAATCCCGCCCGCAAAGTAACGGCGGGGTCTGGGGTGACACTGTCACCCCAGCGGGTGTGTCCAGAGAGGGCAGCGCCCTCTCTGGCCCCGGCCAGTCATTCAAAGATACCGCAGCAGCCAGCGCATCGCGCCCTCCGCATCCGGCACCCTCTCCAGGTCCGGCGGGGGGATAGGCCGTTCCATCATCACTACAGGGATGCCCCGCTCCCGCGCCGCCGCCAGCTTGGCCGCCGTGGCAGTGCCGCCGGAATTCTTGGTGACGATCACCTCGATGCCGTGGCGCTCCAGCAGGGCGCGCTCGGCTTCCAGCGCGAAGGGGCCGGTGGCGGTGATCACCTCGGCGCCCGGCGGCAGGCTGGCAGGGTCCGGCGGGTCCACGCTGCGGATGACGTAATGGTGCCAGGGCGCAGCGCGGAAGGGCGCCAGCTCCTTCTGGCCGATGGTCAGCAGCACGCGGCGGGGTGCCTCGCCCAGGGTACGGACGGCGGCGGACATGTCGGGCACCGGCAGCCAGGTGTCGCCGGGGGCGGGTGTCCAGGCAGGGCGTTCCAGGCGCAACAGCGGCGTGGCGCCGGCGGCGGCCTGGGCATGGCGCGTCATCTGCGCGGCGAAGGGATGGGTGGCGTCCACCAGCAGGTCGACGCGCTCTTCCGCCAGGTAGCGGCGCAGGCCCTCGATGCCGCCGAAGCCGCCGATGCGCCAGGGCAGCGGCTGCGGGCGCGGCGCGCGAGTGGCCCCGGCCAGGGACAGCGTGGCGGTGAAGCGCGCATCCGCCGCCAGCAGCCGCGCCAGCGCCGAGGCTTCCGTTGTTCCGCCCAGCAGAAGCACCTTCAATGTCGATGAACTCCTCGCACTGGCTGACCATCCTGGGGATCGGGGAGGATGGGGTAAACGGGCTTTCGGCCGCCGCACGCGGGCTGCTGCGCGGGGCGGAGGTGGTTTATGGCGGAAGGCGGCATCTGTCGCTGGCGGAAGAACTGATCGGCGGGGAAGCGCGGCCCTGGCCCAGCCCGATGGCCTCTGCCTATCCGGACCTGCTGGCCTGCCGGCCCCGGCCCACGGTGGTGCTGGCGTCGGGCGATCCCTTCTGCTTCGGCGTCGGCAGCGTGCTGGCAGAGTTGGTGCGGCGGGAGGAGATGCTCTGCATCCCCGCGCCCTCGGCCTTCGCCCTGGCGTGCGCGCGGCTGGGCTGGGCGGCGCAGGATTGCGCCACCATCTCCTTCTGCGGCCGGCCGTTGGAGCCGGTGCGGGCGCTGTTGCAGCCTGGCGCGCGCATCCTGGCGCTCTCCGCCGATGCGGCGACGCCGGCGGCGCTGGCGGCGATGCTGGTGCGCCTCGGCTTCGGGCCGACGCGCCTGCATGTGCTGGAAGCCCTGGGCGGCCCGCGCGAGCGCATCGCCAGCACCACGGCGGCGGCTTTCGCGTTGGAACCCGCCGCGCTGAACATGGTGGCGCTGGACGTGGTGGCGGAACCGGGGGCGCGGGTATTGCCGCTCTCCACCGGCCTGCTGGACAACTTTTTCGAGCACGACGGGCAGATCACCAAGTCGGAAATTCGCGCCGTCACCCTGGCCGCCCTGGCGCCCCGGCAGGGGGAACTGCTCTGGGATATCGGCTGTGGTTCCGGCTCGGTGGCCATCGAATGGCTGCTGCGCCACCCGTCCAACCGCGCCGTCGGGCTGGAACCGCGCGCCGAGCGCGCTGCCCGCGCGCTCCGCAATGCCCTGGCGCTCGGCACGCCGGGGCTGCGGCTGGAACAGGCGCGGGCGCCGGAGGGGCTGGAGGGCCTGCCACCGCCGGATGCCATCTTCATCGGCGGCGGCTGCGACGCGGTGGTGCTGGAGCGCGCCTGGGCGGCGCTGAAGCCCGGCGGCCGGCTGGTGGCCAATGCCGTGACGGTGGAGACGGAGGCGCTGTTGCTGTCCAGTCATGCCCGCCTCGGCGCCCGGCTGACGCGCATCGGGGTAGAGCGGCTGGATGCCATCGGCAACCGCCACGGCTTCCGCCCGGCCATGACGGTGACACAGCTGGTGGCGGTGAAGCCGTGATCGTCGCCGGCCTCGGCTGCCGCCCTGCTGTGGAGGAAGCCGCTATCCTGGCCCTGCTGCGGCAGGCCGCGCAGGACCAGCCGCCCGTCACGCATCTGGCCGCCCCCACCTTCCGGCGGGATGTGGCGGCGCTGCATCAAGCCGCCGCCACGCTTGGCCTGCCGCTCGTTTTCGTGGAACAGGCGACGCTGGAACGGGTGCAGCCGCTCTGCCCCACGCGCTCGGAAGCGGCGCTGGCGGCCACCGGCCTCGCCTCGGTGGCTGAGGCCTGCGCCCTGGCGGCGGCGGGGGAAGGCGCGCGGCTGCTGCGGCCACGCATTTCCGGCGCGGGCGTGACCTGCGCCATCGGGGCTGGCGCCACCGCCGCCGGCGCGGCAGGAAGCGCGGCATGACCGTGCATTTCATCGGCGCCGGGCCGGGCGCCGCCGACCTCATCACCCTGCGCGGGCGCGACCTGCTGGCGGCCTGCCCGGTCTGCCTTTACGCCGGCTCCATCGTGCCGACGGCGCTGCTGGCGCATTGCCCGCCTGGCGCGCGGCTGGTCGATACCGCCTCCCTCGACCTCGAAGCCATCGAGGCCGAATTCCTCCGCGCCCACCAGGCCGGGCAGGATGTGGCGCGGCTGCATTCCGGCGACCTTTCGGTCTGGTCCGCCGTGGCGGAGCAGACGCGGCGGCTGCGGCGCCTCGGCATCCCCTATACGCTCACACCGGGCGTGCCGGCCTTCGCGGGCGCCGCCGCCGCGCTGGGGCAGGAACTGACGGTGCCGCGCGTGGCGCAATCCCTGGTGCTGACCCGCATCTCCGGCCGCGCCAGCGCCATGCCGCCGGGGGAGACGCTGGAGGCTTTCGCCGCCACCGGCGCCACGCTGGCCATCCACCTTGCCATCCATGCGCTGGATTCCGTGGTGGCGCGCCTCACGCCCTTCTATGGCGCGGATTGCCCGGTGGCCGTGGTGGTGCGCGCCTCCTGGCCCGATGAGCGGGTGCTGCGCGGCACGCTGGCCGATATCGCCGCCATCATGGCCGCCGCCCCGGCCGAGCGCACCGCGCTGATCCTGGTCGGCCCCGCCCTTACCGCCGAGGATTTTTCCGAAAGCGCCCTCTACAGCACCGATTACGTCCGCCGCTTCCGTGGCGGCGGTCAGGAGGGGGGCGGGCCGGCATGACCGATCAGCTCGCCGTCCCGGTCAAAGATCGCCACATCCAGCGCGATGCCGCTGCCGGCCATGACATCCGCGGCCACCGCACGGGCACGCCCGGCCACCACATCCCCCAGCGCCAGCCCGGCCGCCGCGGCATGGGCAAAGGCTTCCGGCGTGGTATTGGCGCCAGCGATGCGCGCGGCCAGGGCATCGTCCCCGCCCATCTCCCGCGCCAGCGCGGCCAGGGCCGCCATGTCCACCGTGCCGCGCCGCGAATGCAGGTCCAGCCGCCCCTGCGCCAGCTTGGTTATTTTGGCGATGCCACCGGCCACGGTGACGCGCGGCACCGGATGCGCGCGCAGGTATTTCAGCATGCCACCGACGAAATCGCCCATGTCGATCAGCGCCTGCTCGCTCAGGTGATGGAAGCGCGCCACCGCGCGTTCCGAGGCATCGCCCGTGGCGCCGGCCACATGCCGCAGCCCCAGCCCCCGCGCCACATCCACGCCGCGCTGGATGGAATGAATCCAGGCGGAGCAGGAATAGGGCACCACGATCCCCGTCGTCCCCAGCACGGAGAGCCCGCCCAGGATGCCGAGGCGCCCGTTCATGGTGCGCTTCGCGAGTTCCTCGCCATCGTCGATGCCGATGGTGACCTGCGCATCCACCGCGCCGCCCGAGACCTCCTCGAGCGCCGCGCGGATCATGGCGCGCGGCACCGGGTTGATGGCGGGCTCCCCCGGCGGCAGCGGCAGGCCGGGCAGCGTCACGGTGCCGACACCCGGCCCCGCCGCGAAGACCACGCCGCTGCCGGGCGCCCCGCGCCGCACCCAGGCCCGCACCAGCGCGCCATGGGTCACGTCCGGGTCGTCCCCGGCATCCTTCACCACCGCCGCCATGGCTGTGCCATCGTCCAGCGCGGTTTCCGCCAGGGCGAAGGAGGGGCGCTCCCCGCGCGGCAGCAGGATCTCGACGGGGTCGGGAAAGTGGCCGGTCAACAGCGCCGTCCAGGCCGCGCGGGCGGCTGCGGTGGCGCAGGCGCCCGTGGTCCAGCCGCGTCGCAGCGGCCCGTTCTGTTCGGTCTCGGCCTGTGGCACGGCGCCGATTATACCCCCGCCAGACCATGACCGCCACGACCGACCGCCTCAGCCTGCTGGAACAACTGCTCGGCGCCCCCGCCCCGCGCCTGCTGCCCGGCCATGTCTGGCTGGTGGGCGCGGGGCCTGGCGACCCGGGGCAGCTCACCCTCGATGCCCTGGCCGCCCTGGCCCAGGCCGAGGTGCTGGTGCATGACGACCTGGTGGATGCCCGCGTGCTGGGCCTGGCACCGCAGGCGGAACGCGTCTTCGCCGGCAAGCGCGGCGGCCGCCCTTCCTCCACCCAGGCGGATATCACCGCCACGCTGATCACCCTCGCCCGCCAGAACCGCCGCGTGCTGCGGCTGAAGGGCGGCGACCCCTATGTCTTCGGCCGCGGCGGTGAGGAAGCCCTGGCCCTGGCCGAAGCCGGCATCCCCTTCCGCGTAGTGCCGGGCCTGACGGCGGGCCTCGCCACCCTGGCCGCCGCCGGCATCCCCGCCACCATGCGCGGCATCAACCACGCAGTGGTGCTGGCCACCGGCCACGGCGCCCCCGGGCATGAAGGCGAACTGGACTGGGCCGCCCTGGCGCGGCTGAACCAGCCCCTGGTGCTCTACATGGCGCTGCGCCGGCTGGAAGCGACGGCCCATGCGCTGCTGTCCGCCGGCATGAACCCAGGCACCCCCGCCGCCGCCGTGGAATCCGGCACCCTGCCAGGGCAGCGCGTGGTGGTGACCACGCTGGGCGAATTGCTGAATCGCGTGCGGACAGAAGGCATTTCCTCGCCGGCGATGATCGTGATCGGCGGTGTCGTGGAGATGCGGGGGAAGCTGGCGAAATGAAAACCCCAGGACAGGCCAGGGGCGCTGCCCCTGGACCCCACCGGGGTGGAAAGTCCACCCTGGACCCCGCTTGGAATTCGCGCTTCGCCCCCGTTCCTGAGTGCGGCAACGGCATGCATCTTAAAAAATATTCTCTGAAATACAGGATATTTCGAAACCAGAGAGAAAAAGGTTTCACGGGAAACGTTGTGGCGGGGTCTGGGGTGACACTGTCATCCCAGCGGGGGTTCCAAGGGGGCGGCGCCCCCTTGGCCATGGCATGACGCAACAGCGCGCCCTCATCATCGCCGCGCCCCGTTCGGGTTCCGGCAAGACCACCATCACCCTGGCGCTGCTGGCGGCGCTGAGACGGCGGGGCGTGGCGGTGCATGCCGCCAAATCCGGCCCCGATTACATCGACCCCGCCTTCCATGCCGCCGCCACCGGCGCCCCCAGCACCAACCTGGATAGCTGGGCCATGCCGCCTCCGCTGCTGGATGCCCTGGCGGCTGGCGAGGGGCTGAAGATCATCGAGGCTTCCATGGGCCTCTTCGATGGCGCGGGCGAGGAAGAAGGGCGCCAAGGCAGCGCCGCCGATCTCGCTGCGCGCTGGGGCGTGCCGGTGCTGCTGGTGCTGGATGTCTCGGGCCAGTCACAATCGGCGGCGGCGGTGGCACGGGGTTTCGCCACGCATCACCCGGCGGTGCGGGTGGGCGGCGTGGTGCTGAACAAGCTCGCCAGCCCGCGCCACCGCGGGGGGGCGGCGGGGGCCATGGCGGCGCTGGGCCTCCCGGTGCTGGGCGCCGTGCCGCGTGAGGCCGCCGTCGCGGTGCCGGAGCGCCACCTGGGGCTGGTGCAGGCGCGGGAGCTGGAAGGGCTGCCGGCCTTGCTGGAACGGCTGGCCGATCTGGCGGAAGCGCATCTGGACCTCGATGCCATCCAGGCGCTGGCAAAGCCGCTGGCGGGGGCGGCGGAGATGCCCCTCCCCCTGCCGCCGCCGGGGCAGCGGGTGGCGCTGGCCTCCGATGCCGCCTTCGGCTTCGTCTATCCGCATGTGCTGGCCGGCTGGCGGCGGGCGGGGGCAGAGATCCTGCCCTTCTCGCCCTTGGCGGATGAGCCGCCGCCGCCGGGCTGCGATGCCTGCTGGCTGCCGGGCGGCTATCCGGAACTGCATGCGGGGCGGCTGGCGGCGGCGGGGCGTTTTCTCGGCGGCCTGCGCGCCTTTCCCGGCCGCATCCATGGCGAGTGCGGCGGCTTCATGGTGCTGGGAGAGGGGCTGGAAGATGCCTCGGGCACCCACCACGCCATGGCCGGGTTGCTCGGCCACAGCACCAGCTTTGCCAAGCGCCGCATGAACCTGGGCTACCGGCAGGCTACCTTGCTGGCGGATTGCGCGCTGGGGCCCGCCGGCACGCTGCTGCGGGGGCATGAATTCCATTATGCCAGCGTCACCGACCCCGGCGCCGATGCGCCACTGGCCGCGCTGGCGGATGCCCATGGCACCGCCCTGCCGCCAGGCGGCGGCCGGCGCGGGCGGGTTTCGGGCAGTTTCTTCCACGTCATCGCGCGTCAGGATGCCGCATGAACAGCCTCGACCAGATCCGCACCCTTTGCGCCTCCCCGCTGCCGGGCGATGACACGGCGGCGGCGGCCATCGCGGCACGGCAGGCGCAGCTGACCAAGCCGCCGGGCAGCCTGGGGCGATTGGAAGAACTGGCCGCCTGGCTCGGCCGCTGGCAGGGGCGGGAGATGCCACGGCTGGACCGCGTGGCGGTGCTGGTCTTCGCCGGCAACCATGGCGTGGTGGCACGCGGCGTCTCGCCCTTCCCGGCCAGTGTCACGGCGCAGATGGTGGCGAATTTTGCCGCGGGCGGCGCCGCCATCAACCAGCTGGCGGCGGTGGCCGGAGCCTCCTTGCAGGTGGTGCCGCTGGAGCTGGAGCACCCCACCGCCGATCTCTGCACCGCCCCGGCGATGACGGAGGCCGAGTTCCTTGCCGCCTTCACCGCCGGGCATGACGCGGTGGCGCCGGAGATGGACCTGCTCTGCCTGGGCGAGATGGGCATCGGCAATACCACCGCCGGCGCCGCCCTGGCGGCGGCGCTGTTCGGGGCCGATGGCGCCGCCAGCCTCGGCGCCTTCTGGGCCGGGCGCGGCACTGGGGTGGACGATGCCGGGCTGCGCCGCAAGCGCGAGGCCATCGACACCGCCATCGCCTTCCATGGCGCCGCGCTGGGCGACCCGCTGGAAGCCGCGCGCCGCCTGGGCGGGCGGGAGACGGCGGCGATCCTGGGCGCCACCCTGGCCGCGCGCCGCCACCGTGTGCCGGTGCTGCTGGATGGCTTCGTCTGCACCGCCGCCGCCGCCCCGCTGGCGCGGCTGGCCAGGGGCGGGCTGGACCACGCGATCATCGCCCATGCCTCGGCGGAACATGGCCACAAGGCGCTGATCGGCCGGCTGGGCATGCAGCCGCTGCTGGACCTCGGCATGCGGCTGGGCGAGGGCTCGGGCGCCACGCTGGCGGTGCCCATCCTGCGCGCGGCGCTCGCCTGCCACGCCGGCATGGCCACTTTCGCGCAAGCCGGCGTCAGCACCGCGGGCGATGCGTAGCCTGCTGGCGGACTTCTCCGCCGCCCTGGGCCTGCTGACGCGCCTGCCCACCGGCTGGCTGCCGCAGCACAACAGCGCCGCCGGCTTCGCCCGCAGCATCTGGGCCTATCCGCTGGTGGGGCTCGGCATCGGCGCCGCCGGGGGCGCGGTGATGGCCGCCGGGCTCTGGCTGGGCCTGCCGCCCCCGGTGGCGGCGCTCTGGTCGCTCGCCGCCACCCTGCTGCTGACCGGCGGCTTCCACGAGGACGGGCTGGCCGATACCGCCGACAGCTTCGGCGGTGGCCGCGACCGTGCCCGCAAGCTGGAGATCATGCGCGACAGCCGCATCGGCTCCTATGGCGTGCTGGCCCTGGTGCTGGCGCTCGGCTTGCGCGCCACCGCTCTGGCCGCCCTGCCCACCCAGCCCGCCACGCTGCTGGCCGCCACCGCCGCCGCCGCTGCCCTGGGGCGCGGCGCCACGCTGGGGCTGCTGCGCCTGCTGCCCCCCGCCCGGCCGGATGGCGTGGCCGCCGGGCTGGGGCGCCCTGGCCGCAAGCCGCTGTTGCTGGGCCTGCTCCTGGCCGTGTTGCCGGCCGCCCTGTTGCTGCCGCCGATGGCGGCGATGGCGGCCATCCTGGGCACCGCCCTGGCCACGCTGCTGCTGGCACGGCTGGCTGGGCGGCAGATCGGCGGGCAGACCGGAGATGTGCTGGGTGCTGGCGCGGTGCTGGGGGAATGCGTGGCGCTGACGGTGCTGGTGGCGATGCGCTGAAACGGCAGCCGGGGCCAAGGGGCTCCACCCCCTGGACCCCCGCCGGGGTGGAAAGTCCACCCCGGACCCCGCTGCGGGTTTTATCGCGCTTCAGCACCCAGGCGCGCTGCACAGCGTCTTTCAAAAAAATGTCGCACAGGCCGAGGCGGCAGTCGCCGAGGGTCATGGGCCCTCGGCGGAACCACCCTGTCACAAACAGCAAGAAATGGCGGGGTCTGGGGTGACACTGTCACCCCAGCGGGGGTTCCAAGGGGGCGGCGCCCCCTTGGCCCCGGTGGCCCATCACGCCAGGGCCGGTTCACTCGCCAGGCTGAGGCGCAAGGCATTGCCGGCCGGGTCCTCCGCCCGCAGCAGGTCCGGCGCTTCCTCCAGCACCGTGCCGCCCTGCCGCAGCGCCGCCGCGACGCGGGCGAAGGTTTCCGGGTCCGCCGCGCGCAGTTCCATCTCCAGCAGGCCCGCCAGCCCCGCAGGGCGGCGCGGGCTGCCGCCGCTGGCCCAAGTATTGACGGCGACATGGTGGTGGTAGCCGCCGGTGGACAGGAAGCTGGCCTGCGGCAGGCGCTGCATCACCGCCATGCCGAGGGAGGTGTAGAAGGCCTCGGCCGCCAGCACGTCGTTGGCGCGCAGGTGGACATGGCCGATGCGGGTGCCTTCCGGCGCCGGGCCATGGGCGGTGGCCACCGCCATCAGCCCGCGCAGATCCAGGCGCCGGGTGAACATGGCGATGCCGCTGCCATCCGCCGCGCGTGGCCAGAGGGCGCTCGGGCGGTCGGCATAGACCTCGATGCCATTGCCCTCGGGGTCCGAGAGGTAGATCGCCTCGCTCACGCCGTGGTCGGAGGCGCCTTGCAGTTCCACGTCCATGGCGGCGGCATGGTGCAGCCAGTTGGCCAGGGCTAGGCGGTCCGGCAGCAGAAAGGCAGTGTGGAAGAGGCCAGGCTCGTGGCCGCTCTCCGGCCGTGCGTCGGGGGCATGCACCAGGTGCAGCAGCGGGCCATCGCCGGCCAGGGTCAGGCGACCGGGGGCGGGGCCAGGCAGCGGGCGCAGGCCCAGCAGGCGCTGGTAGAAACCGGCGGTGCCGGTCAGGTCCCGCACGGCCAGGGTGATGCTAGCGGCGGAAAGCGGGGCGGCTAAGGGGGAAGGATCGGTCATGGGGGCAACCTCTGTTGCCCTTGCATCTGGGGCGGCGGGGCCTGGAATGGAAATGGCCTGCCGCAACACTCATCATTCATGCGCTCAATGACATGGCGGATCGGTGGCGAAGGTGCTGGCCGCCCTGCCCTCGGGCTCCTAGCATGGCCGCACATGACCTGCCCTGAACCTCGCTGATGCCGGATAGCCCTTTTCCGGATTTCCGTGCCCGGTGCGGCACGGCGCTGCCCTCCCTGCTGTTTCTCCATGGTGCCGCCTGCGGTGACTGGGTCTGGCAGGAAGGCTTCGCCCAGGCCTGCGCCGAGGGCGGCTTCGCCAGCCAGGCCCTGGCTTTCAACCGCGTGAAGGAAGATGGGCAGCCGGCGGGCCTCGGCGAATACGTGGCGCAGGCGCGGGCGGCAGTGGCGCGGATGGGCGGGCCGGTGGTGCTGGTCGGGCATTCACTGGGCGCGCTGGTGGCGCAGCGGCTGCTGCTGGAACCCGCGGTGCGCGGCGCCGCCCTGCTGGCGCCGGTGCCGCCGGAAGGGCTCTGGCTTTCCACCACGCGGCTGGCCATGAGCGACCCCGCCCTCTGGGCCGAGGCGGCGCGCATGGATGGCCCCGTGGGGCACATGGCGGCGGAGGCCGACCCTTCCCTGGTGGCCAGCCTCTTCGGCGCCGCCATGCCGATGGAACGTGCGCAGGGCTTCCTGCGGCGCATGGGCGGTGAATCCCGCGCGGCGCTGATGGAAGCGCAGGGGCCGCAGCCGGTGCCGCATGGCTGGCTGCACGGCCGCCCCGTACTGGTGCTGGGCGCCGGCGAGGACCGGCTGATCCCGCCCGATGCCGTCAGCCGCTGCGCCCTGTGGCACGGCACCAGCGCCAGCTTCATGCCCGGCATGGGCCATCTCATGATGCTGGAACCCGGCTGGAAGCAGGTCGCGGCCCGGCTGCTCGACTGGCTGCGGCGCCTCTGAGGCGAAGGGGCGGGAATGGCGCCGCCCGAGGCCGCCCCCGCCTTTTCCAGGCTGCACCAAGGGAGCACGCCTCTCTTGCCGGCCAAGCTCCCGTCAGCACGGCAACAGGGCGAGTCCCACCCGCCGGAGGCATGCGCGAGAAAGCACCTGCCGCACCGCCGGGTATGCCGCTTCACGCTGCCCGCCCAAGGCGGTTTTGAAAGCGTGTCGCCAAGTTGCCGAAGCCCTTGCGGCCTGCGAGGAATGACCCCAATTCCAGGCTTCACCCACCGGCACTGGCGCCCGCCCCTGGCGCGGTTTAGGAAGCGGCTATGTCGCCTACAGCCACCGCCCCCGCCCGGACCGCCGAGATCTCCCGCGCCACCAGCGAGACCGAAATCCGCATCCGCATCGACCTGGACGGCACGGGCCAGGGCCGCATCGCCACCGGCATCGGCTTCCTCGACCACATGCTGACGGCGCTCTGCCGCCACAGCCTGATCGACATGGAGATCGAGGCCAGGGGCGACCTGCATATCGACTTCCACCACACCACCGAGGATGTCGGCATCGTGCTGGGCCAGGCCATCCGCCAGGCGCTGGGCGACAAGCGCGGCATCCGCCGCTACGGCCAGGCCCTGGTGCCGATGGACGAGGCGCTGGTGGAAGCCGCCATCGACATCTCCGGCCGCCCCTTCCTCGCCTGGAACGCCACCTTCACGCGCGACAAGGTGGGCGAGATGGATACGGAGCTCTTCGAAGAATTCTTCCGCGCCTTCGCCATGAACAGCGCCATCACGCTGCATGTGACGCAGAAGGCCGGCACCAACGCGCACCATGTCGCGGAGGGCTGCTTCAAGGCCCTGGCGCGCGCGCTGCGGATGGCCGTGGAGCCCGACCCGCGCGCCGCCGGCGCCATCCCTTCCACCAAAGGATCGCTGGAGGGCTGATGCGCCGCTTTACCCTGCATGCCGCCGCGCCCGCCTCGGTCCCCGCCACCCGCCCGGCCCGCATGCCGGAACTGGTGCCGGAGGGCTTCGCCTTCCTCGCCTTCCTGCTGCCGCCGCTGTGGTTCCTGTTCCACCGGCTCTGGCTGGCGCTGGTGATCTGGGTGGCGCTGTCCGTCCTCGCCGCCTTCCTGCTGCCGGCGGCGGTGCTGCCCTATGTGACCCTTGCCGCGCAGGTCCTGGTGGGGCTGCAGGCGCAGGATATCCGCCGCTGGACGCTGGCGCGGCATGGCCTGCCGGTGTCCGGCGTCGTCATCGCCCGCGATGCCGAGGCGGCCCTTCTGCGCGCCCTGGACGCGCGGCCCGATCTGCGGAGTGCGCGCGCATGAAAGTCGCGGTGGTCGATCCCGGCTCAGGCAACCTCGCCTCGGTGCTGCGGGCGCTGCGCCGCGCCGCCGATGAAGGCGGCAGCGGCGCCGCCATCACGGTGGAAACCCGGGCGGAAGCCGTGGCGCAGGCCGATGCCATCGTGATGCCCGGCCAGGGTGCCTTCGCCGCTTGCCGGCGCGGGCTGGATGCCATGCCCGGCATGGTGGAGGCGGTGGACGAGGCTGTCACCCGCCGGGGCATCCCCTTCCTCGGCATCTGCGTCGGCATGCAGCTGATGGTGGAGCGCGGGCTGGAGCACGGCACCACCCCCGGCCTCGGCTGGATCGCCGGCGAGATGGCGCCCATGGACCCGCGCGGCCTGGCTGGCGAGCCCCTGCCGCTGCCGCAGATGGGCTGGAACGGGCTGCGCTTTGCCCCAGGCTCCCACCCCGTGCTGGCCGGCCTGGAGCCCGGCGACCACGCCTATTTCGTGCATTCCTACGCCCTTTCCGGCGGCCGGCCCGAGCAGATCCTGGCCACCGCCGATTACGGCGGCCCCGTTGTGGCCGCCATTGGACGCGACAACATGTTCGGTACCCAGTTCCACGTCGAGAAAAGCCAGTTCGTCGGCCTGCGCATGCTGGCCAACTTCCTGGCGTGGCGGCCATGAGCACCACCCACACCCTGTCCGTCGAGCGCGCCGAAGCCCTGGACGATGCCGAGCTGGCCGATCTCTGCGAGGCCACCGATGCCGCCATCATCGAAGGCGGCGGCTTCGGCTGGGTGGCCCCGCAGGGGCGCGAGGCACTGACCCGCCACTTCCGCGGCGTGCTGCTGGTGCCGGCCTGCGAGCTGTTCATCGCCAAGCTGGACGGCGTGCCCGTGGGCTCCGCGCAATTACTGCGCCCGCCCCGCAACAACGAGGCGCAGTCCTTCTCCGCCCAGCTCACCCACGCCTATATCGCGCCCTATGCACGCGGCCATGGCCTGGCCCGCCTGCTGGTGAAGCGGGTGGAGGAACGCGCCGCCGCCCTCGGCCACCGCGTGCTGAACCTGGACGTGCGCGACACCCAGACCACCGCCATCACGCTCTTCGAGGCCATGGGCTATACCCGCTGGGGCACCCACCCGGCCTATGCCCGGGTGCGCGGCCAGACCGTGGCCGGCCATTACTACTACAAGCTGCTGGAGCCCACGCGCGGCCGCGCCCTGGATATCCGCGCCACCACCGGAAAGAACTGAGCCTTGGCCTTCACCCTCTACCCCGCCATCGACCTGAAGGGCGGCCATGTGGTGCGCCTGAAGCGCGGCGACATGGACCAGGCCACCACCTATGCCGAGGACCCCGGCGCCCAGGCCGCCGCCTTCGCGCAGCAGGGCTTCGAATGGCTGCATGTGGTGGACCTGGACGGCGCCTTCGCCGGCAAGCCCGCCAATGCCGAGGCCGTGGACCGCATCCTGGCCAGCACCCCCTGCCCCGTGCAGCTCGGCGGCGGCATCCGGGACATGGCGACGGTGGAAGCCTGGCTGAAGCGCGGCGTGGCCCGCGTCATCCTCGGCTCGGCCGCGGTGAAGAATCCTGATTTCGCCAAGGCCGCCTGCCGCGCCTTCCCCGGCCAGGTGGCGGTGGGCATCGATGCGCGCGACGGCATGGTGGCGACCGAGGGCTGGGCCGAGACCAGCACCACCTCCGCCCTTGACCTCGCGCTGTCTTTTGAAGACGCGGGCGCGGCCGCCATCATCCATACCGACATCGACCGCGACGGCATGCTGGGCGGCGTCAATGTCGCGGCCACCAGCGCGCTGGGCGCGCGGCTGACCACGCCGGTCATCGCCTCCGGCGGCGTCGCGGGGGTGGAGGATATCACGGCGCTGATGGCGGCCGGCAATGTCGCCGGCACCATCATCGGGCGCGCGCTCTATGACGGGCGGCTGACGGCGGCGGCGGCCCTGGCGGCGGCGCGCGGCTGAAAGCCGGGGCCAGAGGGGCGCCACCCCTCTGGACACCCCGCCGGGATGGACAGTCCACCCCGGGCCCTGCTTCGAGGCACGCGGGCAGGGCGGCGCGAGGCCGGCCAATTATTCAGGTTTTCAATAAAGGCTCTGCGGACTGAATCCGCTGTCGCCGGAGGCCATGGACCTCCGGCGGAACCGCCATGCCAAACCGATGGCGGGGTCTGGGGTGACACTGTCACCCCAGCGGGGGTCCAGGGGGCAGCGCCCCCTGGCCGCGCTCAGTTCTCTTCGTCGCGGTCGGTCTCGACTTCCACCTCGATATCGTCCTCGGCGTCGTCGATTTCCTCGGCGTCGTCCAGCGCCTCGTCCGCGTCCACGTCCTCGATCTCGACATCATCTGTATCGGGGTCGGCGGCCACAGGGCGCTTCTTCACCTTGTCGTCCACCGGCAGGGCGGCACGGCGGGCACGGGGCTGTTCGGCTGGCTGCTCGGTGCCGCATTTCGGGCACGAAGCCGGCTGCTTCCCGAGGTCATAGAACTTGGCGCCGCAGGCGACACAGGTCCGCTTCATACCCAGTTCGGGCTTGGCCATCGGCGTTGGATTCCCGCAGGACAGAATAGAGGGGCGGCCGCATGGCGGAAGGTGCGGACGGCCGCAGGCAAGGGCGCGCATTGCCACGCACATGGGGCCATGTCAAACCCCGTGGCCATGTCGCACTCAGCTACCTCGCCACACGACGCCGCCGCGCAGCCCCTGCGCAGCACCCGCCCCGCCGGGGGCCTCACCGGCCGCATCCGCGTGGCGGGCGACAAATCCATCAGCCACCGCGCCCTGATGTTCGGCGCCCTCGCCGTCGGCCGCACCGAGATCACCGGCCTGCTGGAAGGCGAGGACGTGCTACGCACCGCCGCCGCCATGCGCGCCCTCGGCGCCACGGTGGACCGGCTGGGCGAGGGCCACTGGCAGGTGGCCGGCCGTGGCGTCGGCGGGCTGGTGGAGCCGGCGGATGTGCTGGACATGGGCAATTCCGGCACCGCCGCGCGGCTGATCTGCGGCCTGATTGCTGGCCACCCGATCTTTGCCGTGCTGACGGGCGATGCCTCGCTGCGCTCCCGCCCCATGAAGCGGGTGATGGACCCGCTGGCCGCCAGCGGCGCCCGCTTCACCTCCCGCGCCGGCGGCCGCCTGCCGCTGGCCATCGAGGGCGCCGCCGAGCCGCTGCCGCTGGACTACCGCCTGCCGGTGGCTTCCGCCCAGGTGAAGTCGGCGGTGCTGCTGGCCGGCCTCTGCGCCCGCGGCACCACGCGGGTGGAGGAGCCCGAGGCCAGCCGCGACCACACCGAGAACATGCTGCGTCACTTTGGCGCTACCGTGCGCGTCGAGGCCCGGGGCCATGGCCGCGTCATCGAACTGGAGGGCCAGCCGGAGCTGGTGGCCGCCCCGGTGCATGTGCCGGCCGACCCCTCCTCCGCTGCCTTCCCGCTGGTGGCGGCGCTGCTGGTGCCCGGTTCCTCGCTGACGGTGGAAGGCGTGGGGCTGAACCCGCTGCGCACCGGCCTCTTCACCACGCTGCGCGAGATGGGCGCCAACCTTGTGGTGACCAACGAGCGCCTGGAGGGCGGGGAGCCGGTGGGCGACATCACCGCCACCCATGGCCCGTTGCGCGGCGTGGAGGTGCCGGCGGAGCGCGCGCCGTCGATGATCGACGAATATCCCATCCTGGCCGTTGCCGCCGCCTTCGCCAGCGGCACCACCCGCATGCGCGGACTGAAGGAGCTGCGGGTCAAGGAAAGCGACCGCCTGGCCGCCACCGTGGCCCTGCTGGCCGCAAATGGCGTGGTGGCCGAGGTGGAGGGCGACGACCTCATCCTGCAGCGCAACGGCCGCCCGCCCGCCGGCGGCGGCCATGTCACCACCCATATGGACCACCGCATCGCCATGAGCGCGCTGGTGCTGGGCCTGGCCGCCGAGCAGGCGGTGACGGTGGATGACGGCCGCTTCATCGACACCTCCTTCCCCGGCTTCGCGGCGCTGATGAACGGCGCCGCCGCCGGCAGCCCCATCCAGCCCGCATGAGCACGCGCCCCGTGATCGCGGTGGATGGCCCCGCCGCCGCCGGCAAGGGCACGCTGGCCCGGCGCCTCGCGGCGCATCTGGGGCTGGCCTATCTGGATACCGGGCTGCTCTACCGCGCCACCGGCCGCCGCGTGCTGGATGCCGGCGCCAACCCGCGCGACCCCGCCGCCGCCGAGGCCGCCGCACGCGGCCTGAACCCGGCCGACCTGGCGCGCGGCGACCTGCGCGGCCCGGAAGCCGACATGGCCGCCAGCGCCGTCGCCGCCCAGCCCGGCGTGCGCGCGGCGCTGCTGGACTGGCAGCGCGACTTCGGCCGCACCCATGGCGCGGTGCTGGACGGGCGCGACATCGGCACCGTGGTCTTCCCGGATGCACGGGTAAAACTCTTCGTCACCGCCAGCGCCGAGGAACGCGCCCGCCGCCGCTGGCTGGAACTGCGTGGCCGTGGCGCCGAGGTGGCGCAGGAACAGGTGCTGGCCGAACTCCGCGCCCGCGACGAGCAGGACGCCGCCCGCGCCGTGGCGCCCATGAAGCCCGCCGAGGACGCCGTGCTGATCGATACCACCGAGATGGACGCGGATGCCGCCTTCGCGCGCGCCCTGGCGGTGGTGGAAGGGAAGCTCTCCGGGGCCTGAGCCGGGGCCAAAGAGGGCTCCGCCCTCTCTGGACACACCCGCCGGGGTGACAGTGTCACCCCGGACCCCGCCAACTGTTTTTGGCAGGCCGGGTGCGCCGGAGGTCCATGACCTCCGGCGACCGCGGATTCAGCTTGGATGGATCTTCTGAGCGGCTGGCGCCGCGCCATGGCCTTGGGCGAGGCAGAAACGCGAAGCGGGGCCCGGGGTGGACTGTCCACCCCGGCGGGGGTCCAGGGGGCGGCGCCCCCTGGCCAGTCTTCTCAGTAGCGCGCAGGCCGCGCCGCCGGCCGCCCCGCCGTGTCGTAGTTGGTGTCCTCCGCGAAGATGTCGCGGTTCTTGGTTTCCGGCACGAAGAAGGCGCCGATCACCACCGTCGCCAGCGCGATCACCACCGGGTACCAGAGGCCGTAATAGACGTCGCCGGTCTGGGCGATCATGGCGAAGGAGGTTGCCGGCAGCAGACCGCCGAACCAGCCGTTGCCGATATGGTAGGGCAGCGACATGGAGGTGTAGCGGATGCGCGTGGGGAAAAGCTCCACCAGCGCCGCCGCGATCGGGCCGTAGACCATGGTGACGTAGATCACCAGGATGGTCAGGACCAGGATGCTGACCGCCGGCTGTTCCCGGAAGATGTCGAAGGGATTCGTCATCTTCACGACGGAGGGGTTGGAGGCCGCCGGGTAGCCCGCCGCCGTCACCGCGGCACCCAGGGCCTGGGTGAAGTCCGGCGCATTGGCCGCCAGGCTGGTCTGGCCGATGCGCACGGTGGCGACGCTGCCGGGGGCCGCGTTCTCGACCGAATAGTTCACCGAGAGGCGGGCGAGGCCGGATTTGGCGATGTCGCAGCTATTGGTGAAGCGCGCGGTGCCCACCGGGTTGAACTGGAAGGAGCAATCCGCCGGGTCGGCCTGCACCACCACGGTGATGTCGCGGTGCGCGGCATACAGGGCGGGGTTGGCCTCGGCGCTCAGCAGCTTGAAGAGCGGGAAATAGGTCAGCGCCGCCAGCAGGCAGCCGCCCAGGATGATCGGCTTGCGGCCGATCTTGTCCGACAGCCAGCCGAAGAGCACGAAGCCGCCGGAGCCGAGCAGCAGCGCCCAGGCGATCAGCAGGTTGGAGGTATAGCCATCCACCTTGAGGATCGAGTTGATGAAGAACAGGGCGTAGAACTGGCCGGTGTACCAGACCACCGCCTGGCCGGCGACAAGGCCGAACAGCGCCAGGATGGCCACCTTGGCGTTCTTCCACTGGCCGAAGGCTTCCGTCAGCGGCGCCTTGGAGCCGGTGCCTTCCTCCTTCATCTTCTTGAAGGCCGGGCTTTCCTGGAGCTGCATGCGGATCCAGACGGAGATGCCGAGCAGCAGGATCGAGACCAGGAAGGGGATGCGCCAGCCCCAGTCGAGGAAGGCGGTCTCGCCCAGCGCGGAGCGGGCGAAGAGGATGACCAGCAGCGACAGGAACAACCCGCCCGTGGCGGTGACCTGGATGAAGCTGGTGTAGAAGCCGCGGCGGCCATTCGGCGCGTGCTCGGCCACATAGGTGGCGGCGCCGCCGTATTCGCCGCCCAGCGCCAGCCCTTGCAGGCAGCGCAGCACGATCAGGATGATGGCCGCCGAGATGCCGATCTGGTCCGAGGTGGGCAGGATGCCGACGATGAAGGTCGAGGCGCCCATGATCAGGATGGTGACGAGGAAGGTGTATTTGCGCCCCACCAGGTCGCCCAGCCGCCCGAAGACCAGGGCGCCGAAGGGGCGCACCAGGAAGCCCGCCGCGAAGGCCAGCAGGGCGAAGATGTTGCGCGTGCCCTCGGGGAACTGGCTGAAGAACTTGGCACCGATGATCGCGGCCAGAGAGCCGTAGAGATAGAAATCATACCATTCGAAGACGGTGCCGAGGGAGGAAGCCAGAATGACCTTCCTTTCCTCCCGCGTCATGGGCCGGGTCGCGGCGCCGGAAGTTGGGATCGCGGTAGCCATTGGTTGAACGATGTCCCTGCCCTGTCCCGGATGCGAAGGCCCGGGATCGTGTTGACGGTCGCTTGTCTGCCCCGCGTCTTCGGCGGGTTTCTCGGGCGGGTGCCGTTTTCCGGCACTGCCTTGGGCCGAGTGTGAACTTGGCGGATGGCGCAGGGGAATCACCGAAGCAGGGTCGGAAGGATTATCACAAAAATGTGATATCAGTGTCGACGCCTGCGTCGCGGCACGACGGCCAGAACCGCATCACATGCCAGATTTCCACCATGGGCACCTGCAACGCTTCCCCTGCCCGCAAGTTGGCCCATATGATCAGCATTCAGAACGTCCGTGCATGATGCCGGCGCCTGGGGCGGAGCGGTTTGATCGCCCACCCCCCATGTTCCGGTGAATGGCGGCAAAGGGGCCCGCGATGGATACGCTCCGCAGTCTTGCCGACTACACCATCCGGCGCGCCATGGGCTTTGCCGCCCTCGTGATCGCCATGGTCATGCTGTTGCTGGCGCCCCGCCCGATCATGGCGCTGCAAAGCGGTGCGCTGATGACGGCGGCGCTCTGGCTCGGTATGTGGGCGGCGGCGCTGCGCATGCCCCGGATGGACCTGCGCGGCACCCGCCTCTGGCCTGTGCTGGCCGGGGAAGGCGGGCGGCGCCTGCGCACGCCAGAAGGCCGGCGTGAGCTGGCCGCTATCTTCGCCGAGCGTCTGCTCTGGCACGCCGACCGCGCCGGCATGGTCGCGCTGGGCCTTGGTAGCCTGACGCTGGCGATGTTCGGCTATCGCTCTCTGCCCGGCTGAGCCGGCGCCGGGCCGGTTCCGGCACCGCCCGGCCATCCTTTCCCCCGGCGGGCCGGTTGACGCATTCCCTCCCGATGCGGATGGTGCGCTGGGTCCATGAGGAAGGGGGCAGGAACATGAGCCAGTCGCAGCTCACGATCGTGCCGGCGGAACGGGCGGAGGAACGCTCCGCGCCGATTCGGCCGCGCCCGTCCTACCGGCTGGACGAATCGGTCGGCCACCTGCTCCGCCGCGCCCACCAGCGCCATGCCGCCCTGTTCCAGGAGCGCGGCGCCGTGAGCGGGCTGACCTCCACCCAGTTCGCCACCCTGCTGCGCCTCAGTGAACTCGGCACCGCCACCCAGAACGCGCTTGGCCGCGCCGTGGCGCTGGACCCCGCCACCATCCAGGGCGTCGTCGCCCGGCTGCGGGACCGCGGGCTGGTGGACGCGGGGCGAGACCCGCTGGACCGCCGCACCGTGGTGCTTTCCCTTAACGAGGCCGGCGCCACCGCCCTGGCCGAGGCCGTGCGCCAGGGCAGCCACGCCAATGAGCGCCTGCTTGCCCCCCTCTCGGCCGAGGAGCGCCGGATGTTGCTCCGCCTGCTCCGCCGCCTGCTGGGCTGAACCACCGATCGGGCCTAGATTGACCCCCATGACCCAGACCACCGATTTCGGCTTCCGCACCGTCGACCGCGAGGCCAAGGCCTCCATGGTGCGTGAGGTCTTCAACAGCGTCGCGCCGAAATACGACGTGATGAACGACCTGATGTCGCTGGGCCTGCACCGGGCCTGGAAACACGCCTTCGTCGCCGCCATCGGCGCCGGGCCGGGCGACACGCTGCTGGACCTCGCCGCCGGCACCGGCGATGTCGCCTTCCTCGCCAAGAAGCGCGGCGCCGGCAAGGTCATCCTCTCCGACATCAATGCCGCCATGCTGGGCGTGGGCCAGGGCCGCGCGCTGCAGAAGGGCCTGGCTGAGGGGCTGGAATTCGTCTGCTCCGACGCCGAGAAGATCCCCCTGCCCGCCGGCAGCGTCGAGCGCGTCTCCATGGCCTTCGGCCTGCGCAACTGTACCGACAAGGACGCGGTGCTGCGCGAGGGCTTCCGCGTGCTGCGCCCGGGTGGACGGATGTGCGTGCTGGAATTCTCCAACCTCGAGGTCGAGGCGCTGAAGCCGCTCTACGACGCCTGGTCCTTCAAGGTGCTGCCCGCCATCGGCGCCAAGATCGCCAAGGACGCCGAGAGCTACCAGTACCTGGCGGAAAGCATCCGCATGTTCCCCGACCAGCCGACTCTGGCCGGCATGATGGAGCGCGCGGGCTTCGAGCGAGTGAAATGGCAGAACCTTTCCGGCGGGATCGTGGCGATCCATACCGGCTGGAAGTTCTGAAGCCAGGGGCGCTGCCCCTGGACCCCGGCAGAGGGCGCTGCCCTCTGCACTCCCGCCGCGGTGGAAAGTCCGCCCCGGACCCCGCTGCGAGTTCGGCGCCGCACCAAGGCCGACAGCGGATGTGGTTTTGTGAAAGGCCGCGCGGGCTGAGGCCGCAGTCGCCTGGTGCCATTGGCATCAGGCGGAACCGGCCGCCGCATCTTAAACTGATGGCGGGGTCCGGAGTGACACTGTCACCCCGGCGGGGGTCCCAAGGGGGCAGCGCCCCCTTGGTCCCGGCCGATCGTCAGGCGCGCTTGCTCTCGATCGCGTCCCAGATCGCCTTCTCCAACTGCACGCCATCGAAGCGCGTGATTTCCTGCAGCCCGGTGGGGGAGGTGACGTTGATCTCGGTCAGGTAGTCGCCGATCACGTCGATGCCGACGAAGATCAGCCCGCGCTTCTTCAGTTCCGGCCCGATGCGGGCGCAGATCTCCTTGTCGCGCTCGCTCAGCGCGATCTGTTCCGGCCGGCCGCCGACATGCATGTTGGAGCGGCTTTCGCCCGCCGCCGGCACGCGGTTGATGGCGCCCATCGGCTCCCCGTCCACCAGGATGATGCGCTTGTCGCCTTCCCGCACAGCGGGGACGTATTGCTGGATCATCAGCGGCTCGCGCGACTTCTCGGCGTAGAGTTCCAGCAGGGCGTTGAGGTTGCCGTCCTCGGGCCGCAGGTGGAAGACGCCGGCGCCGCCATTGCCGAAGAGCGGCTTGACGATGATGTCCCCGTGCTTCTCGCGGAACTTGCGCACTTCCAGCGGGTCATGGGTGATCATGGTGTCCGGCATCAGGTCCGGGAACTGCATCACGAACAGCTTCTCGGGCGCGTTGCGCACGCTGGCCGGGTCGTTCACCACCAGGGTCCTGGGGTGGATCATCTCCAGGATATGGGTGGCCGTGATATAGGCCATGTCGAAGGGCGGGTCCTGGCGCATCAGCACCACGTCCATGGTGGAAAGATCCACCTCCCGCGCCTCGCCCAGCGTGTAGTGGTTGCCCTTCTCCCGGCGCACTTCCACCGGCTGCATCCGGGCGAGCACGCGTCCGGCCGTCAGGGTCAGGTCCTTGACATGGTAGTGCCAGAGCGTGTGGCCCCGCGCCTGCGCCTCCAGCATGAGAACGAAGGTGCTGTCGCCGTCGATATTGATGCTGTGGATCGGGTCCATCTGGACCGCGACCTGCAAGGCACGCGTCATGGGTGGTCCTCGTCGGTTCTTCTCGTCGCTTGCAGTGGTGGCATCGCGCGCGACGGATTGCCAGGGGGCGGGATGCGCGAAGCCGCTGGCCAGCCCGCGCCGCGGGGCGGCATGATACGATTTCGCAACGCAGCGAAAGGGATTCCCGATGCGGAGACGGATGCTGGCCCTGGCGGCCGCGACCATGCTGACGGCGGCGCCCGCCCTGGCCCAGACGGCCGGCACGCCGGGCCTTTGGGGTATCTACGAATCGGCGCTGAAAGGCGCCAAGCACATCGACCTGACGCATGCCTTCGCGCCTTCCCAGCCGGTCTGGCCGGGCTTCGGGCACGCGGAATTCGCCCCCGCCCGGGCCGGCGCCGATATCCCCGGCTATGTCGCCAAGGGGGAGGAATATACCTACGAGAAGCACGGCTTCGTCGCCTCCGCCTATGTCATGACCACCGACCAGTACGGCACGCAGTTGGACCCGCCGGCGCATTGGAACCCGCTGGGCGCCACCATCAGCGACCTGCCGCCCACCTATGCCATTCGCCCGCTGGTGGTGATCCCGATCCAGGAGAAGGTGGCCACCGACCCCGGCTACCATCTTCAGGTGGCGGATATCGCGGCCTGGGAATCCCGCCATGGCCGCATCCCGGAAGGGGCGGTGGTGATGGTGCGCTCCGACTGGTCCAAGGGCTGGGCGGACCAGGCGCGCTTCAACCAGAAGCCCTTCCCCGGCGTGTCGCTGGATGCGCTGAAGTTCCTGCACCTCGAGCGCAAGATCCTGTTCCACGGGCATGAGCCGCTGGACACCGACACCACGCCCAACCTGGAGGGCGAGCACTGGCTGATGCACAACAACTTCACCCAGGCCGAGGGCGTGGCCAACCTGGACCAGGTGCCGGAGGCCGGGGCGCTGATCGCCATCGGCTTCGCCAGGCCGCTGGGCGGCACCGGCGGCTATGCCCGCTACATCGCCATCGCCCCCGCCGACTGGCCGCATGGCGTCACGGTGGCCCAGGCCCCCGGCGCGCCGCTGCCCACCCAGGCGCATCCGCTGAAGCGCGATGCGCAGGGGGTGATGCGGCCCACGCCCTGACCCCGGTTGACCGCGCGCCCGGCAGGCCGGATTGATGCCGGCATGACGATCCTCTCCGGCAAGGCCAGGCTGGCGGGCGTGCTCGGCTGGCCCGTCTCCCATTCCCGCTCCCCCCGCCTGCATGGCTTCTGGCTGCGCCGCCATGGCATCGACGGCGCCTATCTGCCGCTGCCCGTGGCGCCGGAGGATTTCGCCACCGCCCTGCGCGGGCTGGTGGCGCTGGGCTTCCGTGGCGCCAATGTCACCATCCCGCACAAGGAAGCCGCCTTCGCTTTGTGCGACGAGCTGGACGAGACCGCCCGCCGCATGGGCGCGGCCAATACGCTGGTCTTCCGGGAAGGCCGCATCCTTGGCTCCAATACCGATGGCTTCGGCTTCCTCGAATCCCTCTATGAGCAGGCACCCGGCTGGGCCGCCACCGATGGCCCCGCCGTGTTGCTGGGCGCGGGCGGCGCCGCCCGTGCCCTGGCGGTCGCGCTGCTGGATGCCGGCTGCCCGCGCCTGAGCATCGTCAACCGCAGCACCGACCGTGCCGAGGCCCTGGCGGACAGCCTGGGCGACAGCCGCGTCGCGGTCGCCACCGCCCCGCCGCTGGAAGGCGCGGCCCTGCTGGTCAACAGCACCAGCCTCGGCATGGCCGGCCAGCCCCCGCTGGAGATCGACCTCTCCCCCCTGCCCGCCCATGCCGTGGTGGCCGATGCCGTCTATGTGCCGCTGGAAACGCCGCTGCTGGCCGCCGCCCGCGCGCGCGGCCTGCGCGCGGTGGACGGGCTCGGCATGCTGCTGCACCAGGCCCGCCCCGGCTTCGCCGCCTGGTTCGGCACCGAGCCGGCGGTGGATGCCGAACTCCGCGCCTTCGTGGCCCAGGATATCCCGAAGACCGCATGAAGATCTGGGGCCTCACTGGCGGCATCGGCATGGGCAAGTCCACCGCCACGGGCGTGATCCGCCGCCGCAACATCCCGGTCTTCGACGCCGATGCCACGGTGCATGCCCTGCAAGGGCGCGGCGGCCGCGCCGTGGCGCCGATCGGCCTGGCCTTCCCCGGCGCCATCCGCGACGGCGCGGTGGACCGTGAGGCCCTGCGCCGCGCCGTGCTCGGCAACCCGGCCGCGCTGCGCCGGCTGGAGCGCATCGTCCATCCCCTGGTGCGGGCCGAGGAACGCCGATTCCTGGCCGCCGCCCGCCGCCGCGGCCGCCCCCTGGCCGTGCTGGACATCCCCCTGCTGTTCGAGACACGGGGCGAGCGCCGCTGCGACGCCGTGGTCGTCGTCACCGCCCCCGCGCCCGAACAGCGCAAGCGCGTCCTGGCCCGCCCTGGCATGACGCCGGAGCGCCTCAACGCCATCCTGAAGCGCCAGACCCCCGACCCGCTGCGCCGCGCCCGCGCCGACCATCTGGTGCGCAGCGGCCTCTCGCGCCACAACACCCGCCGCCAGATCCTGGCCCTGCTGGAGAGATACGCATGAGCCGCGCCCTGGTCCTGGATACCGAGACCACCGGCCTCGACCCCGCCACCGGCGACCGCGTGCTGGAAGTGGCGGCGGTGGAGCTGATCAACCTCGTGCCATCCGGCCGCCACTACCACGTGCTGATCGACCCTGAGCGTGACGTGCCGGAGGAAGCCAGCCGCATCCACGGCTTCACGCGCGAGATGCTGATCGGCAAGCCGAAATTCGCCGAGATCCTGCCCGGCCTGCTGGAATTCCTGGGCGACGATCCGGTGGTGGCCCACAACGCCGTCTTCGACTTCAACTTCCTCGACCACGAGTTCAAGCGCGCAGGCGCGCAGCCCATCCCGCGCTCCCGCATGGTCGATACGCTGGTGCTGGCCAAGAAGCGCTTCCCCGGCCTGCCCAACAGCCTGGACGCGCTGTGCCGGCGCTACGGCATCGACAACTCCATGCGCACCTCGCACAACGCGCTGCTGGACGTGCAGCTGCTGGCGCAGGTCTATCTGGAGTTGATGGGCGGCAAGCAGCCGGGGCTGGAACTGGCCACCTCCCGCGCCGCCTCCTCCGCCGGGCCGGTGCTGCTGGACGCGGCGCCGGTGAACCGCACCCCGCGCCCGATCATGCCGACGGCGGAGGAACTGGAAGCCCATGCGGCCTTCCTGAAGAAGCTGAAGGAACCGCTCTGGACTGTGGCGGCGGAATAAGACACCGGGGCCAAAGAGGGCTCCGCCCTCTCTGGACACACCCGCTGGGGTGACAGTGTCACCCCAGACCCCGCCATCCGTTTTAGCGGAGGCCGGGCACGCCGGAGGTCATGGACCTCCGGCGCCTGCGGGTTCAGCCCGCGTGGCTATTCTTGAAAAGCTGACGCCGCGCTGCGGCTCCAAACTGGAAGCGGGGTCCGGGGTGGACTTTCCACCCCGGCGGGAGTGTCCAGAGGGGGCAGCGCCCCCTTTGGCCCCGGCTGGCCCCCCTTAGGCCGCCACCCGCCGCCGGCGCCGCAGCAGCTCCCGCAGATCGAAGGCGCCAAGGGCGAAGGTGGCGCCGAAGTAGCTGACCAGCCCCACCCCCACCAGCGCGCCGAGGCCAAGGAAGCGCCACAGCCCCGTGGCCGGGAAGATTAGGGTTTCCAGGCCCCAGAGGATGCCGCCCATCACCAGGGCGGCACCCATCAGGCGCCAGGAATTCCGGCGCAGCTGGCGGTCCGCCACCCAGTGGCCGCGCCGCATCAGCACCAGCGCCAGCAGCCCGGCATTGGCCCAGGAGGAAAGCGCGGTGGCGAGCGCGATGCCGACATGCTGCAGATATGGCGTCATCAGCAGGTTGAGGCAGAGATTGAAGGCCACGGTGGCGATGCCGATCTTCACCGGCGTCGCCGTATCCCCGCGCGCGAAGAAGCCGGGGGCCAGGGACTTGATCAGCACATAGGCCGGAAGGCCCGCGGCATAGGCGGCCAGGGCCGGGGCGGTGGCGGCCACCTTGTCGGCGGTGAAGGCGCCGCGCTCGAACAGCACCGACAGCATGGGCTGGGCGGTGATGATCAGCGCCACGGCGGCGGGCAGCGTCAGGGCCAGGGAGAGTTCCAGGCCGCGGTTCATGCTCCGATGGGCGGAGAGCACCTTGCCCGAGCGCAACTGGCGCGACAGCACCGGCAGCAGCGCCGTGCTCATGGCCGCGCCCACCACGCCGAGGGGAAGCTGCGCCAGGCGGTCGGCGTAGTTCAGGTAGGAAATCGCCCCGGCCGGCAGCCAGGAGGCGATGAACATGTCCACCGCCAGGTTCAGCTGCGTCACGCTGGCGCCCAGGATGCCGGGCAGCATGCGGCGCAGCACCTGCCGCGTGTCCTCCGTGAGCTTGGGGAAGGAGAGCAGGCGGAAGCCGAGCCCCGCCTTGTTGCAGGCCCAGACCACAACGATGAGCTGCAGGATGCCGGAGGCCATGGTGCCCCAGGCCAGGGCATGGGCCGGCGTCTGCACGTAGGGCGTCAGGCCGAAGAGGGAGACGATGGCGCAGAGGTTGAAGAGCAGCGGCGCCCCCGCCGCCAGCGCGAACTTGTCCGCCGCGTTCAGCACGCCGGAGACCAGCGCGGTGAGGCAGATGAAGAGCAGGTAGGGGAAGGTGATGCGGGAGAGTTCCACCACCAAGTCGAAGCGCAGCGGCTCATCGGCCAGGCCGGGGGTCAGCACCGCCATGATCTGTGGCATGAAGATCATGCCCATGACCACCAGCAGGGAGAGCCAGAGCGTCATCAGCGTGGCCATGCGCTCGGCCAGCACGCGGGCCTTGGCGGGACCGTCCAGCGTCAGCGCGGCGGTGAAGGCGGGCACGAAGGCGGCGTTGAAGGCGCCCTCGCCGAAGAGCCGGCGGAACATGTTGGGCAGGCGCAACGCCAGGAAGAAGGCATCGGCCATCGGGCCCGCGCCCAGGAAGGCGGCGATCAGCATGTCCCGCACGAAGCCGAGGATGCGGCTGGCGAAGGTCCAGCCGCCGATGGTCAGAATATTGCGGAGCATGAAGTCCCTGCGATGTTCGGAGCGCGGCCAAAGGGCTCCGCCCCTTGGAACCCCGCCGGGGTGGAAAGTCCACCCCGGACCCCGCTGCCGGTTTTTTCCGCGAACTTCAAGGCCGCAGCGCGGCACTTTCGCCCCGCGCGCGCAAGAATGAAAAAAGGCTAACCCAGGGGCTAGCCTTCCACCCGCAACTGGTGGCGGGGTCCGGGGGGACACTGTCCCCCCGGCGGGGGTTCACGGGGCGGCGCCCCCTGGCCTTGGCTGATCAGGCGTTGGCGACCGGCGCGGCCGCCGCCGTCTGCGCGCCGCGGCGGCTCTGCCACAGGGCCACGAAGTCGATGGGGGAAAGCAGCACGGGCGGGAAGCCGCCGTCGCGCGTCACATCCGCCAGGATGTTGCGGGCGAAGGGGAAGAGCAGGCGCGGGCATTCCACCAGCAGCAGCGGCTCCACCATCTGCGGCTCCACGTTCAGGGTGAAGATGCCGCAATAGACCAGCTCGGCGATGAAGGCGGGCTGGCTGGTGCCGTCGATCTGCGCCTGGGCATCGGCGCGGATCTGCAGCGCCACCTCGAAGACATTGCCGCCTTCCTGCAGGGCGCGGGCCTGCACGTCCAGCGACAGGTCGATGCGCGGCTGCTCGCGCAGCTGGGTGAAGATCTCCGGCGCGCCCGGCACCTCGAAGGACAGGTCCTTCGTGTACTGCAGGTTCATCACCAGCGGGCCGGTGGGCTGGCCCGGCTGGGCGGCGCCGTTCGGGAGGGGGTTCTGGGTCTCGGACATGGCGGGCCTCGCGGAGGATGCGGTCTGGGATATCAGGCTGGCGGGGTAGCACGCCCGGGGCGGGCTGTCAGGAATGCTTCCAGACGATGCTCTCGGGGCCGGGCCCGGTCGGGTCGCAGCGCAGCCACTCGCCATTGGCCATCGAGCGGCCGGTCATGGACAGAATGAAACCCCAGTGGGAGACCACCACGGTCTCAGCCCAGTCCTCCAGCGCCGCCATTTCCTGGCGGAAGAGGCGGGCGCGGCCCTCCACCTGCTCGGCCGGTTCCTCGATGGCGGGCCACCAGACCTCCTCGATATGGGAGAGGTCGTGGTCCGGCCATTCCATGGCGAGCTTGGTGCGGGGGCTGCCGATGTCGCAGGCGAAGGCATAACGCTCCCGCACCAGCGGCTGGATGGTCACCGGCAGGCCGAGGCGGCGCGCCAGGGGTGCCGCCGTCTGCAAGGCGCGGGTATAGGGGCTGGCGATGATGCGGCGGATGGCGCCGCCGGTCTCGGCCAGCAGCGCCTCGGCGGCCTGTTCCGCCTGCTGGTGGCCCAGCTCGGTCAGGCGCGGGTCCTGGATGCCGGGGTCGCGGCGGGTGGCGGTGAAGTGAAGATTGAACTCGCTCTGGCCATGGCGCAGCAGGATCATCGCAACTCCTCGCTCCCCATACGGTAGAGCCTTCAGGCTGGTTTCAGCAGATCGGGGCCGCCGGGGCCAGTGCGTGCCACGAATCCGGCATGCATGACACTGCCAGCCGTTGCGGCGGCAGGGTCCGCGTCCTAAGTGACGAAAGATGAGGAGAATGCAATGTCCGGCGCCTTTCCGGTCGATCTGATCCTGTTTGCCATGGTCGCGGCCTTCCTGGTGCTGCGGCTGCGCGGTGTGCTGGGCCGCCGCCAGGGCTTCGAACGCCCGCCGCAGGAGGCGCGCGGCGCCGCCGAGCCGCTGCGCCCGGTGCCCACGGCGGTGCCGGATGCCACGCCCGCCGCGCCGCCGCGTGGCGTGCCGGATGCGCGCACGCCTGCCGGCCAGGGCCTGGCCCGCATCCGCGCGCAGGATGGCGGCTTCGACCCTGCCAGCTTCCTGGGCGGTGCCGAGGGCGCTTTCCGCATGATCGTGGAAGCCTTCGCCAGCGGCGACCGCGCCACCCTGCGCAACCTGCTCTCCGACGACACCTATGCCGGCTTCGAGCAGGCCATCGCGGCGCGCGAGACGGCGGGCGAGCAGCAGCGCACCGAGATCCGCAACGTGCAGGACATGACCATCGAGGCCGCCGACCTGCGCGGCAGCGTGGCCGAGATCACGGTGCGCATCGTGTCCGACCAGATCAACATGACCACGGCGGCGGATGGCTCGGTGGTGTCCGGCCATGACGGCGTGACCGAGATCGTCGATCTCTGGACCTTCCAGCGCGACCTGCGCAACAGCGACCCGACCTGGAAGCTGGTGGGCACCGGGGCGGTTTGATCCGCCTCGCCTTCGCGGCCGCCGCCCTGCTGGGGCTGGCGGCCTGCACGCCCCCCGCGCCCAAGCAGGTGGCCGAGCTGCCCGGCTGGGCCGAGGACCGCCTTTCCGAGGCCCTGCCGCCCTTCCTGGCCGGCTGCCGCCCCCCCGCCCTGCCCGCCGCCCTTTGCGCCGAGGCCGCCGCCATCCCGCCCGGCGACGATGCCGCCGCCCGCGCCTTCTTTGAGCGCCGCTTCACCCTGCGCCCCGCCGGCGAGGGGCTGATGACCGGCTATTACGAGCCGGAGATCCGCGGCTCGGACACCCCTTCCGCCGAATACCCCGTGCCGCTGCATACCCGCCCCGCCGACCTCGTGGAGGTCGATCTCGGCCGCTTCGCGCCCGACCTGAAGGGCCGCCGCACCGCCGGGCTGGTGCGCGATGGCCGGCTGGACCCCTATCCCGAGCGCGCCGCCATCGAGGCCGATGCCGGCCGCCCGGCGCTGCTCTGGCTGGCGGACCCGGTGGACCGCTTCTTTCTGCAGATCCAGGGCTCCGGCCGCATCATCCTGCCCGATGGCGGTATCCGCCGCGTCGGCTTCGACGGGCAGAACGGCCGCCCCTATGTGCCCATCGGCCGCGTGCTGGTGCAGGAGAACGAGATCCCGCGCGACAAGGTCTCGATGCAATCCATCCGCGCCTGGCTGGAAGCGGCGGGGCCGGAGCGCGCGCGGGCGGTGATGGAGCAGAACCCCTCCTACGTCTTCTTCCGCCCGGTGGCGGCGCGTCCGGACCAGGGCCCTACTGGCGCTCAGGGCGTGCCGCTGACGCCGCTGCGCTCCATTGCCGTGGACCGCACGGAGATCCCGCTGGGCAGCCCGGTCTGGATCGTCACGCACCACCCGCTGACCGGGGCGCCGCTGCGGCGGCTGGTGCTGGCGCAGGATACCGGCGGCGCCATCCGTGGCCCGGCGCGGGCCGACCTTTTCTGGGGCTGGGGCGAGCAGGCCGCCCATGCCGCCGGCCCGATGCAGGAAAAGGCGGAACTCTTCGTCCTCCGCCTGCGGGACTGAAGCCCCACCGCGTTCCACACACGGAACGATTTCCGGCTCGTTCTGCCACCTTACCCGCACCAAAGCGTTTCGGAGATGGAGGCGCATGCCTCCGTTTCACGGACACCCGGCCATCCGGGATGTCCCATGGCAGGAGACGCCACGTGAGCGAGTATTCCTCCACTTCACAGCCCCAACCGGGCTATGAGCGCGGGGCGCCGCCGGGGGCCTATGCCACCACGCCCTATCCCATCACCGAAGGCTATGGCGGTATCCGCCGCATGTCCTGGGGCGCCATCCTGGCCGGCGCCGTGGTGGCGCTGGTGGTGCAGGCGCTGCTGACCCTGCTGGGCCTCGGCTTCGGCCTCGCCACGCTGGAGCCAGCCACGGGCCAGAGCCCGGAGGCCACCACCCTCACCGTCGCCGCGGCCACCTGGTACGGCGGCTCCGGCCTGGTCGCCGCCTTCGCCGGCGGCTGGGTGGCCGGGCGCCTCTCGGCGCAGCCGCCGCAGGGCACCGGCGGGCTGCACGGGCTGGTCACCTGGGCCGCCACCACGCTGGTCATCCTGTTCATGCTTTCCGGCGCCGTGACCGGCCTGGTCGGCGGCACGCTGAACGGCGTCACCAATGTGATGGGCGGCGTGGCCCAGGGTGCGGGCCAGGCCGTGCAGGGGGCGGCGCCGGCGCTGGCGCAGCAGGCCGACCCCTTCGGCGGCATCGAGCGGCAGTTGCGGGAATCCACCGGCAACCAGAGCCCGGAGCAGTTGCGCGATACCGCCATCTCCTCCCTCCGCGCCCTGATGACCGGCGACGCGGCCGAACAGCAGCAGGCACGCGAGCGTGCGGCGCAGGCGCTGGCCCAGGCCCGCTCCATCCCGGTCGAGGAGGCCCGCGTCCAGGTGGTGCAATACGAGCAGCAGTACCGCGACGCCGCCCAGCGCCTGCGCGACCAGGCGGCCCAGGTGGCGCAGCGCACGGCGGAAGTGGTGTCCCGCGCCGCGCTGGTCAGCTTCGGTGTGCTGGTGCTGGGCGCCCTCTGCGGCTGGGCCGGCGGCCGCGCCGGCACGCTTGGGCGCCGCTCCCGCGCCTGACGCGGCGGCCCTCCCGCACCCCTGGTGCGGGAGGGTTTTCGATGCCGATGCGGAATTTTTGACAGGCCCGCTTGACGAGGTGCCTGCCCCCCCATAAAAGCCCGTTCCACGCCGCACGGCGTATTCGCCCCCTGCCCAGGTGGTGGAATTGGTAGACGCGCTGGCTTCAGGTGCCAGTGACCGCAAGGTCGTGAAGGTTCGAGTCCTTTCCTGGGCATATCCTCTCCGCTGGTATGAGCGGCGGCGGATCGAAAGACCGGTAGCCGCGGCATGGGACGCACCCTTTTCGCCCCCCGCCCGACTGGACCCGGCACCATGATCAAGCTGCACAAACATGATCTGCCCGATGGGTTGGACCTCGGTCCCGTTGTCGCCGTCGACACGGAAACCATGGGCCTGAACCCGCACCGGGACCGGCTCTGCCTCGTGCAGCTTTCATCCGGCGACGGCAATGCGCATTGCGTGCAGATCGTGCCGGAGCGCCTGGGTGGCCGTGGCGCCGATTGCCCCAATCTGAAGCGCCTGCTGACCGATCCGGAGCAGATCAAGCTCTTTCATTTCGCGCGCTTCGATGTCGCCATCCTGCGCCAGGCGCTGGGGGTGGAAGTGGCGCCGGTGCGCTGCACCAAGATCGCCGCCAAGCTGGTGCGCACCTTCACCGAGCGCCACGGGCTGAAGGACCTGCTGCGGGAGCTGGTGGGGGTCGAGATCTCCAAGCAGCAGCAGAGTTCCGACTGGGGCGCCGCCGAGCTGACACCGGAGCAGCTGGCCTATGCCGCCTCCGACGTGCTGCACCTGCATGCGCTGTGGGACCGGCTGGAAGGGCTGCTGCGGCGGGAAGGACGACTGGAACTGGCCGAAGCCTGCTTCCGCTTCCTGCCGGCGCGCGGGCAACTGGACCTGCTGGGCTACGACGAGCCGGATATCTTCGACCACTGAAAGGACCGGGGGAAATACTTCCCCGGTTTTTTACATTGTGGCAGGAACTTGGCATGGTTTTTGGAAGGAACGCAGAGTCCTGCGTTGACCATCAGGGCCCGCCACCCCATACATGGTTCGTGAGGTTGTCCCTTCTCCAGCCCGGCCTGCTGTTTCGCGACGTTCATGCTCCGCTGCCCGGTCCGGGCTGGGACCGGGCGTTCCGGGCGGCATCGCCCCATGGCCCCGCCGCATGAAGCTGTCCTTTCCGCCGCGTGACACCCTGGCCGCGCCCGGCATCGACCGTGGCGCCAACACGCGCCGCGCGCTGCTGCCGTCGCGCGCGCGGGTGCAGGTCAGCGCCGGCTCCATCATGCGCCGCCGGGTGGCGGTGCGGCTGGCCAAGCTGCTGCTGCCGCTGGGCGCGCTGGCGCTGCTCTCCACCATCGCACTCTGGCCCGAGATCGACGGCGCGGCCGACCGCGGCCGCATGGCCTTCCGCCGCGCGACGCAGACGGAAGCCGATGCGATGCGCATTTCCGGCGCCCGCTACCAGGGCGTGGACGAGCAGAACCGCCCCTACAACGTCACCGCCAATTCCGCCGTGCAGCAGGAAAAGACCGGCTTGATCGACCTGGAAAAGCCGCGCGCCGACATCCTGCTGACCAATGGCGCCTGGATGCTGCTGGAAGCGCGCGAAGGCCAGTACAACCGGCCCGACAACCTGCTGGACCTGCAGGGCCAGGTGACGCTCTGGCACGATAATGGCACCACCATGAAGACTGACGCCGCCCATATCGACGTGCATGCCGGCGAGGCCGAGAGCGACAGGCCCACCGCCGCGCAGGGCCCCTTCGGCACCATCGAGAGCGAGGGCTTCCGCCTGCGCGAGCGCGGGCAGGTGATGATCTTCACCGGCAAGAGCCACGCGGTGCTGGAGGGCAAGCAATGATCATCCGCCACCTTCCCGCCCTCGCCCTGCTGGCCGGGCTGCTGGCGCTGCCGGGCCTGCCGCACGCCCAGGGCCTGGACATGACCAAGGGCGGCCCGGTGGACATCACCTCCACCGACGGCATCGAATGGCGGCAGAACGAGCAGGTGGTGATTGCCCGCGGCGATGCCCGCGCCATCCGCGAGGGCGTGACGCTGCGCGGCGACCGGCTGATCGCCCGCTACCGCCCGCGCGCCGGGCAGCCGGCCAGCCAGCCCGCCAATAGCGGCGCCCTGGGCGAGGGCCCCGGCGGCGGCAACGAGATCTGGCGCATCGAGGCCGAGGGCAACGTCCATATCAACACCGCCACCGACCAGGCGCAGGGCGACCGCGCGGTCTATGACATGGACCAGGGGGTGATGGTGCTGACGGGCAAGAACCTGAAGCTGACCACGCCTTCCGATACCCTGACGGCGCGCGACAGCCTGGAATACTGGCCAAACAAGCGCATGTCGGTGGCGCGCGGCGCCGCCGTGGTGGTGACCGACGACAACCGCCGCATCGCCGCCGATACGCTGGTGGGCTATTTCCTGCCGGAAGGCCAGACGGCGCCGGCCGCCAATGCGGCGGGCGGCACCACGCGCAACGTGCCCGGCGCCGGCAGCAAGCTGGACCGGGTGGAAGCCTTCGGCAATGTCGAGATCCGCACGCCGCAGGAAGTCGTGCGCGGCGACCGTGGCGTGTACAACACCACCAGCGGCATGGCCCGCCTGCTGGGCGGCGTGCGCATCACCCGGGGCGAGAACCAGTTGAACGGTCAGGAATCCATCGTGAACATGCGCACTGGCGTGGCCCGGCTGGTGAATACCCCGGGAAGCCGCGTGCAGGGCCTGATCGTGCCGAACCAGCAGAGCCGCGATGCCGTGCGCGTCCCTGGCATGCAGCCGCAGCAGGGGCAGGGCCGGTGAACATCGACACCCCTCCCGCCGCCGCCACCGCGCCCAACCTGAAGGTGGTGCCGGGGGATTCCGGCCTGGTCGCCGTCGGCCTCGGCAAGCGCTTCAAGAAGCGGCCGGTGGTGCGCGGCGTCTCGCTCTCCGTGAAGCGGGGCGAGGCGGTGGGGCTGCTCGGCCCCAACGGCGCCGGCAAGACCACCTCCTTCTACATGATCACCGGGCTGGTGCGGCCGGACGAGGGCCGCGTCTTCATGGACGGCCACGACGTCACCACCCTGCCGATGTACCGTCGCGCCCGCATGGGCCTGGGCTACCTGCCGCAGGAAGCTTCCATTTTCCGTGGCCTGAGCCTTGAGGATAATATCCGCGCGGCGCTGGAGGTGGTGGAGCCCAACCGCACCCGGCGGGAGGAGATGCTGGATTCGCTGCTGGCGGAATTCGGCATCGCGCATCTGCGCCGCGCCCCTGCCCTGGCGCTCTCGGGCGGTGAGCGGCGGCGCTGCGAGATCGCCCGCGCCCTGGCCACCCACCCCGCCTATATCCTGCTCGACGAGCCGCTGGCCGGCATCGACCCCATCGCGGTGGGCGAGATCCGCGACCTGGTGAAGCATCTCAAGAACCGTGGCATCGGCGTGCTGATCACCGACCACAATGTGCGCGAGACGCTGGAGATCATCGACCGAGCCTATATCCTCCATGACGGGCAGGTGCTGATGGAAGGCACGCCGCAGGACATCGTGGCGCATGAAGGGGTCCGTCGTGTCTATCTGGGCGAGCGTTTCAGCCTCTAGGATGGGCATGCCGAGCCTGCGCTTCCTGGCTGTCCCTTCCTCCAAGGTCTAGGCCCCGCCATGGCCATCGGCCCTCGTCTGGACCTGCGCCAGACCCAGTCGCTGGTGATGACGCCGCAGCTGCGGCAGGCCATCAAGCTGCTGCAATCCTCCAACCTCGAGGTCACCTCCTTCATCGAGGAGGAGCTGGAGCGCAACCCGCTGCTGGAGCGCGACGAGGGCCTCTCCACCGGGCCGGAGGAACCCAGGGCCCCGGAGGAGCCCGCCCCGGCCATCCCGCCGCTGCGCGACAGTTTCGATGCCACCGGCGCCGCCACGCTGCCGGCGGAGGATGCCGCGCCTCTCGACATCGGCGACTGGAGCAATGTCTATGACGGCGAGGCGCCGTCCCGCGGCGGCCGCGCCGATTTCGAGCTGGACGAACGCGGCATCGACGAACTGGCCGCCGAGCGCCCGCGTTCCCTGCGCGAGGAACTGGCGGAACAGGTCCGCCTGACCTTCCCCGACCCGGGCGACCGGCTGATCGCGGCGCAGATGATCGCGCTGCTGGATGGCGCCGGCCGCCTGACGGTGCCGGAGGAACGCATCGCCGAGGCGCTGGGCTGCGCCGTCTCCCGCGTCGCCGCCATCCGCGCCCGCATGCAGCGCTTCGAGCCGGTGGGCCTTTTCTGCCACGACCTGGCCGAATGCCTTTCGGTGCAACTGGCTGAGCGCAACCGGCTGGACCCGGCCATGGCCGCGCTGCTGGCCAATCTGGAGATGCTGGCCCGGCGCGACATGCGCGGGCTGATGCGCGTCTGCGGCGTCGATGCCGAGGACATGGCCGATATGGTGGCCGAGCTGAAGCGCCTGGACCCCAAGCCCGGTGCCGGCTTCGACCACGACCCCGCCCCCGTGCTGGTGCCGGATGTGCTGATGCGCCCCGCGCCCATTACGCTCGAGGATGCCGAGAGCGACTGGATCCTGGAACTGAACCCGGAGACCCTGCCGCGCGTGCTGGTCAACCGCGGCTTCCATGCCCGCGCCCAGGTCGGCGCCAACCGCGAATGCCGCGCCTTCCTGGCCGAGCAGCTGCAATCCGCCAACTGGCTGGTGAAGAGCCTGGAGCAGCGCGCCAATACCATCCTGAAGGTCTCGGCCGAGATCGTGCGGCGGCAGGATGCCTTCTTCCGCCACGGCATCAGCCACCTGCGCCCGCTGATCCTGCGCGACGTGGCCGAGGCGGTGGAGATGCACGAGAGCACCGTCTCCCGCGTCACGGCGAACAAATACATCGCCACGCCGCGCGGCAATTTTGAGCTGAAGTATTTCTTCACCACCGCCATCGGCGGCACCGATGGCGAGACCTTCAGCGCCGAGGCGATCCGCCACCGCATCCGCGCCATGGTGGATGCGGAATTGGCCGCCGACATCCTTTCAGATGACGCAATCGTCGCCATGTTGAAGAGAGAAGGTGTGGACATCGCCCGAAGGACGGTGGCCAAATATCGGGAGGCGCTGCGCATTCCATCTTCGGTGCAGCGCAAACGGGAGAAGGCCGTTCCGGCCTGATACCGGCGCGGGGCCAAGCCCCCGCCCGCCGTCTTTCCGGACGGCCCCTCCCTCAATCTGGGAAGGGAATAGCTCACCATGCATATCACTGTCGCTGGGAAGCAGGTCGATACCGGGGACGCGCTGAAGGTTCATGTTCGTGAGAATCTTTCAGCCGTCACGAAGAAATATTTCGACCATGCCCTGGATGCGCAGGTGATCTTCTCCCGCAACCGTTCCTTCTTCACCTGCGGGATCACGATCCATGCGGGCCGTGGGCTGACGGTCCGTGGCGAGGGCGAGGGCCCCGATGCCCATCGCGCCTTCGACGTGGCGGCCGAGCATATCGGCAAGCGCCTGCGCCGCTACCGCCGCCGCGTGAACGAGCATTCCCGTGACCTGGCCGAGGAACGGCTGCCCAGCGTGGCCGAGACCGCGCGGCAGGTGATCCTGGCAGGCCCCCTGGATGTGCCGGACGAGGAGGAAAGCGAGAGGCTGGTGGAGGCCCACCCTGATGACGGCACCGTCGCCGATGGGCTGACGGCCGAGGAGCATGACGACCTGCTGCACAAGCAGGATGGCGGCGGCGCCATCATCGCCGAGACGCCGACCGAGATTTCCCGCCTGACAGTGAGCGAGGCGGTGATGCGGCTCGACCTCAGCCAGGCGCCGGTGATGATGTTCCGCAACCGCGCCAGCGGGCAGTTGAACGTGGTCTACCGCCGCCCGGACGGGCATGTCGGCTGGATCGACACGGCCGCCGCGGCCGGATAAGCGAAGGGCCGGGGGAGATGCTCCCCCGGCCCTTCTTGCTTTCAGCGGCCCGGGTGCCTCAGCGGCACATCAGCACCGGGATATCGGCATTCTCCAGCACATGGCGCGTCACGCCGCCCAGGATCAGCTGGCGCAGGCGCGAATGGCTGTAGGCGCCCATGCAGAGCAGGTCGGCGCCGAAGTCGCGCGCCGCGCCCAGCAGGCCGGCGCCCACCTCCCGCGTCTGCGGCTGGAAGGCCACCGCCTCCGCCTCGATCTCATGCCAGCGCAGATAGGCGCGGATCCCCTCCACGCTCGGCCCACGCCGCTGGTAGCCTTCGGAATGCAGCAGCCGCACCTGCTCTGCCCTGTGCAGCCAGGGCAGCGCGGCATTGATGGCGGCGGCGCTCTCGGCCGTGCCGTTCCAGGCGCAGCAGACGCGGGTGCCCAGCGTCGCCGGCGGCTGGCGCGGCGCGATCAGCACCGGACGGCCGGAATCGAACAGCACCGCATGCAGCGCGTCGGAGGAGGAGACATCGTCATCCGCCTCCGGGTGCGGCACTACCGCCATGTCGTAGAGGCGCGATTGCTGCGCCACCACATCCTCCTCCCGCCCCGCGATGCTCTCGAAGGACAGGGTCGGGCCTTCGGTGCGCAGCGCGCTCTCGGCATTCAGCGCGATGGTGACATCAAGACCCTGCACGAAACGCTCGAACAGCGCATGGACGCGGCCGGCGCGCTCACCGCTCTCGCGCTCGGTGGCGGCCATCATCTCCTCGATCATGGCGCCGGAGAGCCCCTCGCCGGCCAGCGGCGCCACGTCCCGCGCATCGACACGCACATGCAGGCAATGCACATGCGCGTTCCAGATGCGCGCGACCATCAGCGCGGTATGCAAGGCCGCCTCCCCGGCGGCGGTTCCCGTCAGTGGCAGCAGCAACCGGCGATAGGCCATGGTGTGGCTCTCCTCTTAGCCAAAGCGGGGTCGGCGGGTGAGAACCACCCGCCAAAAACGCTATCATGGATGCAGCATCGTCGTCTGCATCCAGCAGAACGCTACAGCCTAGGCTTGTGATCCATGTGATCTGGCGCAAGGCAGGGGGAATGAATTCCCCCGGGCCCCCTTCTTTTTTCTTCGAGTTGAGGTTCGGGCTGAAGCGGCCGGCGGGCCGCCAAGGGCCCGTCCGAAAACCGGAAAAAGAAAAGAAGGGGGGCCTGGGGGGAATTCATTCCCCCCAGCCTTCACCCCCGAAGGGGGTCGAATCGAATCAGCGCAGCACCACCCCATGCTGGCGCAGGAAATCCAGCAGCGGCAGCATCGGCAGGCCCAGGATGGCGGCGTGCTCGCCTTCCACGGCGCGGAAGAGGTGCATTCCCAGCCCCTCCAGCCGGTAGGCGCCGACGGAATAGGTCACTTCCTCGCCTTCCGCCGCCAGATAGGCATCCAGGAAGGCATCGGAGAAATCCCGCATCGACAGGCGGCAGGTGGCGGCGTGGTGCCAGATCCGCGCGCCATGCCGCCAGCAGACCACGGCCGAGACCAGTTCATGCGTCCGGCCGCGCAGGGTCTGGAGCTGGGCGCGGGCGCCTTCCAGCCCCTCGGGCTTGTCGAACCAGCGGCCCTCGCAGACCACCAGCGAATCGGCGCCGATCACCAGGGCCTCCGGCTCCTCCCGCAGCATGCGGCGCGCGACCCGCTCGGCCTTGGCGTCGGCCAGCAGGGTCGCGGCCTCGGCCGGTGGCAGGTTCTCGGCCTGGGCGGCTTCCTTCAGGCCGGCCTCGTCCACCGCGGCGGGCCGCGCGGCGAAGGGCAGGCCCGCCGCCTGCAGCAGCGCGGCCCGGGTGGAGGAGGAGGAAGCCAGCACCAGCGGCGGCGCGCCCGGCGCCAGCATCATACGCCGATGCTCCCGGGCGTGGGGGCATTGCCGCCGCGGCGGGCGTGCCAAGCCTCCATCAGTTGCAGCACGGTGGCCGCCGTTTCCTCGATGGAGCGGCGGGTGACGTCGATCACCGGCCAGCCGCGGCTGGTGCAAAGGCGGCGGGCGGCCAGGATCTCGGCCTTCACCGCCTCATGGTCGATATAGTCGTTGGTGTCCTGCCGCACGCCGACGCCGCCGATGATCTTCAGCCGGTGGCGGCGGATGTCGATCAGCGCCGGCACGTCGATGGTCAGGCCGATCACCGGGCAGGGCGGGTTGTCCAGCTCCGGCGGCAGGGGCGAGGTCGGCACGATCGGCACATTGGCCGCCTTGATGCCCCGGTTGGCGAGGTAGAAGCAGGTCGGCGTCTTGCTGGAGCGGGAAACGCCGACCAGCACGCAGTCGGCTTCCTCGATTCCCGCCACGCCCTGGCCGTCGTCATGCGCCAGCACGTAGTGCATGGCATCGATGCGGCGGAAATAATCGGCGTCCATCACATGCTGGGCGGCGCGCTTCTCGCGCGCCTGCTCGCCGATCTGGCTCTGGATCAGGTCCAGCACCGGGTCCAGCACCGAAAGGCAGGTCACGCCCATCTGGCCGCAGACTTCCTCCAGCGAATGGCGCAGGGAGCGGTCCACCAGGGTGAAGAGCACGGGGCCGGGCTCGGCCTTGATGCCTTCCAGCACCTGGTCGAGCTGGAAGCGGGAGCGCACCAGGGACCAGCGGTGATAGATGACATGCGGGTCCGGAAAGCGCGCCAGCACGGCCCGCGCCATGGAATTCAGCGTCTCCCCGGTGCTGTCAGAGACGAGATGCAGGTTAAAGGAGCGTTGCGGCATCGGGTCCCCGGATCCTCTCGGTGGCGAGGGGTGTGGAAGAGCGTGGATGGATGGGGGAATCGTGGAAAACCGCAAGCCCTGGAACGCACCCCTGCGTGAATCGGGGACAGAAGGCACATTTCACACCCTCTGGGGGTTGGGTCATGGGAATGACCGGTTCGAATCCCGGATAATCCCCGCGACTCGTAGATTCTCCACCGAGTCGCGGTTATCCCGATCTGTGCAGCAGCCTGTGGATAAAATCAGCCCACGTTTGCGTCCACATTATCCACAGGCACCATCATTACCCCCACTATTCTTAAAGACTCTTTTTCTATGAAAGAGGGCCCATGGAACTCGTGCAAAAGCCCCTCCTGCGTGCCCTCAGTGGCGAAGCCGTCTGGCCGCCGCCCTTCTGGCTGATGCGCCAGGCCGGGCGGTATCTGCCGGAATACCGGCAGCTCCGCGCCCAGGCCGGCGATTTCATCGCCCTCTGCACCAGCCCGGCCCTGGCCGCCGAGGTGACGCTGCAGCCGTTGCGCCGCTACGGCATGGATGGCGCCATCCTGTTCAGCGACATCCTGATGCTGCCCTGGGCCCTGGGGCAGTCGCTGCGCTATGCCGAGGGTGAAGGCCCGCTGCTGGAACCCATCCGCGACGCCGAAGCCTTCGCGCGCCTCGACCCCTCCGGTGTCGCCAACCGCATCGCGCCGATCCTGGAGACCGTCACCCGCGTCCGCTCCGGCCTGGATCAGGAGGCGCCCAAGGCGGCGCTGATCGGCTTCGCCGGCAGCCCCTTCACCGTCGCCTGCTACATGGTGGAAGGCCGTGGCGGCGGCGAATTCGCCCATGCCCGCCGCATGGCCTACTCGGACCCCGCGCTGTTCGGCCGCATCATCCGGCTGCTGGTGGACAGCACGATCGAATACCTGCTCGCCCAGGCGGAGGCCGGGGCAGAGGCATTGATGCTGTTCGACAGCTGGGCCGGCCTGCTGCCCCCCATCCAGTTCCGCCGCTGGAGCATCGACCCCACCGCGGCCATCGTGCGCGGCATCCGCAAGGTGCGGCCGGATATCCCGCTGATCGGCTTCCCGCGCCTGGCGGGGCCGCTGCTGCCGGAATATGCGGCGCGCACCGGCGTCGGCACGGTGGCGATGGATACCGGCATGGACCCGCGCTGGGCGGTCGCCAACGTGCCGGAAGGCATCACCCTGCAGGGCAACATGGACCCGCAGGCGCTGGTGTCGGGCGGCGATGCCATGGAAGCGGAAGCACGCTCCATCCTGGCGGCGATGCGCGGCCGGCCCTTCGTGTTCAACTTGGGCCACGGCATCGTGCCGCCGACGCCGCCGGAACATGTGGCGGCGCTGGCGCGGGTGATCCGCATGGGATGACAGGCCGGGGCCAGAAGGGGCGCCGCCCCTTCCGGACCTTCCCCGCCGGGGTGACAGGGTCACCCCGGACCCCGCCATCAGTTTGGTGGTGGCGGGCCGGTTCCGCCGAAGGTCATCGACCTCCGGCGACTGCGGGCTCAGCCCTCGTGGCCCCTTATTTTCAATGAGAAGCTGACGCTCCGGCCCTGAAAAACTCGAAGCGGGGTTCGGGGTGGACTTTCCACCCCGGCGGGGTGTCCAGAGGGGCGGAGCCCCTTTGGCCCCGGCGGCTCAAACCTCCGGCAGCGTCCGGGCATAGACCTGCGCCTGATGCAGCTTCAGGGCAAAGAGGCGCGCATCCACTGGCAGCACCCCATGCGCCAGCGCCGCGCGCCGCAGCAGCCCACCGGGCAGAGGCAGGCGCCGGAACAGACGGATCAGCCTGAACAGCCGGTGCTGCCGCACGCTCTCCGGATGCAGCTCGAACAGCCGGCGGTAGTTCACCGCCGAGCGTTCCAGGCGGCTGGCCCAATCGGCGTCCCGGTGGTGCTCCATGTGGGAGACGCTATTCTCGATGTGGCGGATGCTGGCGATGCGGCTGAGGCGCAGCGCCCATTCGCTGTCTTCCCAGCCCCAGCCGCGGAAGGCGTCGTCGAAGGGATTGGCCAGGAACAGCGCGCGGCCGACGCTGAAATTGGCTGAGAGGAAGGTGGCGGCGGGGTCGCGGTTGCGCTCGGCGGCGCTGATCCATTCGCGCTTCTGGCTGTGACGCTCGAACAGGCGGGCATCGGCGGGGGCCGGGGGGCAGCGCTGGCCGGTGCGGCCGCCGCAGACGACCTCGGAGGGGTCCTGGGCGGCTTCCAGGGCCCGGCCCACGAAGCCGGGCGCATCCGGGAGGCTGTCGGCGTCCAGGAAGAGCAGAACGGCGCCACGGGCCATACGGGCCAGGGTATTGCGGGCCTCGGCGCGGCCCAGGTTGCGCGGGGAAGGCGCGAGGCCGGCATCCAGCCCGGCTTCGCGGGCGGCGGCGAGGATGGCTTCTTGGCCTTGCAGCGCCGGGTTGCCGTCGATCAGCACCAGCAGTTCCACGGCGGCAGGGTCCGGCAGGGCGGCCATGTCGTTCAGCAGCTCGCGGCAGAGAGGCGCCACGTCGCGGTCGTAGGTGGGCACCAGGATGGAGAGGCGCGGCGTGCCGGCCGGGGCGCGGGAGCGCTGGAGGGGGGGCAGGTCCATCGGGGGTCAGCCTTTGCGGCGGGCGGGCAGCACCAGGCCCCAGACCAGGGCGGCGGTGGCGGCCTGGACGGCCAGGCGGGCCAGGGCGGCGCCGGCGATGCCATAGGCGGGCGTGGCCAGCCAGCAGAGCAGCAGCGTCAGCGCCAGGGACAGGCAGACCACGCCCAGCCGCACCGATTGCCGGCCAATGGCGCTGAGCACGTCGGCGCCGATCAGATAGGCGGCGAAGAAGGCGGGCATGGGGGCGATGAGGCGCACCAGCCAGGGCAGTTCCGCGTATTGGGCACCGAAGATCCAGGGCAGCAGCCCGGCAAAGACGGCCAGGCCCAGCCCGGCGGCGGCGCCGAGCCCGATGCCCAGCGGCAGCAGCTTCAGCCCGTAGCGGACGCAGGCGGCGCGGTCCTCGGCGGCCATGCGGAACATGCGCGCCACCAGGGCATAGCCCAGGGCGCGGATGGGCATGGAAAGCGTGTCGATGATGCGGAAGGCGGCGGCGTAGTAGCCGGAGGCGGCGGCACCGGCGAATTCCAGCACGATGGGCTTGTCGAGATCCTTGGCGGAGGCCTGCAGCGCGGCCTCGGCGCCGAAGGTAAAGCCGCTGCCCCATTGGCCGCGCATCCAGCGCCATTGCGGCAGGCCGTGGTCCCGCACCGCGAGGCCGAGGCAGAGCACCGCCGCCAGCGCCGAGGAGCCGGCATACCACGCCGCCCAGGTGCCGATGGTCAGCGGCCCCGGCAGCAGCCCGGCCAGCGCGATGGCGCCCAGGCGGCAGGCGCCGGTCAGCACTGTGACGGTGGATTGCCGCGCCGCCTGGCCGCTGGCCATGTAGATGGCGGTGCAGAGCCCGGCGTAGCGGCCCAGCAGCAGGTCGGCGGCCAGCACCAGCAGCAGCGGCAGCCAGCCGATGCCGCCGATCTCCAGGAAAGGCAGCAGCAGCAGGCCCAGCGCCAGCACCGGCAGGCCGGTCAGCGTGATGGCGATCAGGCTATGGCCGATCCAGCCGCGCAGGGCGGCGGGCTCGGCGGCGGCATGGCGCACCAGCAATTGGTCGCAGCCGCAGCCGACAAAGCAGGCAGCGGCGACGGTGACGGCGGTGAGACTGGCGAAGAGGCCGTAGCCATCCGGCCCCAGGAAGCGCACGGCCAGCACCAGCCAGCCGATCTGCGTCAGCAATTGCAGGCTGAAGCCGCCGAAAAGCACGCTGGCATCGAAGGCGAGGCCACCCGCGCGCAGCTTGGCCAGCAAGGGAGTGACGCGGGCGCTGAAGCTCATGCGGCGTCAGCCCGGGCGCGGCGTGTCACGCAGCGCGGCGGCAATTGCGGCGCGGTCCGGCTTGGGACGCAGGTCGGTGTCATAGGGATGGGCGCGGCTGGGCAACCCGTCGCGGCGGCGGGCGAAGCTGTTGTCGCTGGCCCAGGCATAGCGGTCCGTCAGGCCCCAGAGGGCGATGGTATTGACCGCCGGCTCCGCCAGCACGGCGGACAGGAACTCGCGCAGGGTGGCGGCGGCCTCGGCATCGCGCGCGGCGGGGTCGGCGGGGGCCAGGCGGTCGATGATGTCCAGCTCGGTGATGTGGACTTCCAGCCCCAGGCTGGCGACATCGCGGATGAAGCGGCGCAGCAGCTCGGCATCCCAGCTGGCTTCCCGCAGCCGCAGATGCGCCTGGATGCCCAGCGCATGCAGCGGCGCGCGGCGGCGCACCAGGGTGTTCAGCAGCTCCAGCATCGCCTCGCGGCGGTCCTGCTGGTAGCTGTTGCGCAATTCCAGGTCGAATTCATTGATGCGCAGCTTGGCGGCCGGGTCCGCCTCGGCGGCCCATTCCAGCGCCAGGGGGATGTAGTCGGGGCCCATGGCGCGCAGGAAGGGCGTGTCGCGCAGCCCGCGGGGCTGGCGCTCGTGCGGCGCGACGGGTTCGTTCACCACGTCCCAGACCGCCAACTGGCTGGCGAAGTGGCCCGCCACGCCGGCGATATGCCGCCGCAGCACCTGGCGCATGCCAGCGGCATCCAGCTTGGCGTCGAACCACGGCGGCAGAGCCTCGTGCCAGACCAGGGCATGGCCATGGGCCGCCATGCCGGCCTCCCGCGCCCGGGCCAGCAGGGCTTCGGCATCGGTGAAGGCGAAGCGGCCGGGCTCAGGCTCGCTGGCCGCCCATTTCAGTTCCAGGCCGGGCACGATGAAGCCGGCTTCCCGCCGCAGCAGCGGCCAGAGCGCCGGGGTTTCCCGCAGGTGGTATTCGCAGGCCATGCTGCCGAACGCGATTCCGCGCGCCGCCGCCAGGGCGGCAAGGCCCGGCTCCTCCGCCACCGCGCGGCGGGCCAGCACCCCGGCGGCCCCTGCCGCCAGCAGGGCGCGGCGGGGCAGCGGCGGCATCATCGGGTGCCGCGCTCCAGCGTCCACCAGACCAGCTTGCCGGCCACCTCGGCCATCTTGAGTTCCCGCACCCTGGCATCGGGCGCGCGGCGCAACCGGCTCCAGCCCCAGAGGCCGGTGACCAGCGCCAGCTGCACCGCGGCGCGGAAGCCGATCCGCGCCGTTTCCCAGGCCGGGCGGGCGGAGCGGCGGATGGTGATGGTCGCCCATTGCTGCCCGGTGCGGTAGGTGCGCAGGCGCATGTAGCCCGTATCAGTGCGGTCGGCCGGCACCAGCTCGTGCACCACCGCCTCGCCGCACCAGTGGAAGGCGCGGCCGGCCTCGTAGAGCCGGACGAACAGGTCGTAATCCTCGCCGCCGCAGGCGCCCAGTTCCGGGTCGAAGGGCGCCCCGCCGGCCAGGCAGGTGGCGCGGCGCAGCAGCGAATTGCCGGTGCCGATCCAGCGGCCGCTGACCCGCGCGTCATGGTCGATGCCGATGCGGCTGCCGCTGGGCAGCGCCATTTTGCGCTCGTAGGAACGGCCGGAAGGGTCCCAGGGCGGGGTGCCGCCGGGAAATTCCGGCAGCACGGCGCCGAAGACGAGATCGGCGCCGGTGCTCTCGGCGGTGCCGATCAACGCATCCAGCCAGCCCGGCTCGCACCATTCGTCATCGTCCAGGAAGGCCACGAAGTCGCTGTCGCAGGCGGCCACGCCGGCATTGCGGGCATGCGAGATATTGGGCTTGGGCACCGAAAGGTAGCGCAGCGGCAGGCCAGGGACCCGGGCCAGGTCGCGCATCGCGTCGCGGGCATTGGCGTCGGGGGCATTGTCGACCACCAGCACCTCGGCGATGCGCCCGGCGCCCAGCACCTGCTGCCGCGCGGTTTCCACCGCCCGCCGCAAGGGGCCTGGCCGGTTAAAGGTGCAGATCACAACGGTGGTGCTGCTCATCATCCATTCCCGCGCCGGCCGCGCAGTTACATATGACGAAATATTCTCTCACGCTGCGCATATTGGCAAGAAGCGCATGAGGCCCTGCCGCGTTGCACGGAAATGGCACCGCCCGCGCCGGCCAAGACTTCCCACAGAGGCAGCCCATGACCCCTCCCCAGCCCTTCGGCAGTTCCTATGCCTATGTTCCGGAACTGGACGGGCTCAGGGCCATCTCCATCATGATCGTGATGCTCAGCCATTGGGGGCTGGGCCATGTGGTGCCCGGCGGCTTCGGCGTCACGCTGTTCTTCGGCATCAGCGGCTTCATCATCACGCGCCTGCTGCTGGCGGAATGGCAGGCACACGGGCGCATCGACCTCAAGGCCTTCTACATCCGGCGCGCGGTGCGGCTGCTGCCGGCCATGCTGGGTTTCGTGGTGCTCTCCTGCCTCGCCCTGGCGGCGGCCGGGCTGCGGCCGCCGGGCTGGTCGCTGCTGTCCGGCCTCTTCTACATGACCAATTACGAGCGGATCTGGCTGGCGCAGGGCACCGGGATCGAGACCTTCCCCAACCCCTTCCACATCCTCTGGTCACTGGCCATCGAGGAGCATTTCTACCTGCTCTTCCCGCTGCTGCTGCTGCTGCTGCTGCTGCTGATGCTGGCGCTGCGGCGGGGCGGCATCCTGGCCTGGGTGGTGGCGCTGATCCTGGCCAGCCAGGGCTGGCGGCTGCTGCTGCGCAGCGCTTGCGGGCCGGGCGGGATGTGGGAAGGCGTGACGGCGGCCTGCGGCGTGGACCTGGAAGACCGCCTCTACCTCGGCACCGACACGCGGCTGGATGCCATCCTCTTCGGCTGCCTGCTGGCCTGGCTGGCCGCGCGGCCGCAGCCCTGGGCGCAGCACCTGCTGCGGCACCCGGCCAGCCTGGCGGCGGGGGGGCTGCTGGTGCTGGGCAGCCTGCTCTACCAGGACCCCGCCTTCCGCGACACCTGGCGCTATTCGGTGCAGGGCCTGGGCATCCTGCTGGGCCTCGGCGCGCTGCTGTTCAGCCCGGCGGCGGGCTGGCTGCGGGCGCTGCTGCGGCTGCCGCCGCTGCTGCTGCTGGGGCGGATGAGTTATGTGCTCTACCTCACCCACTGGCTGGCCTTCTGCATCGCCTGCCACTGGCAGGGCGTGTCCCTGGAACATGAATTCCAGTCCTTTCCGCCCGGCTGGTACCTGATCAACCTGCCGCTGACGGCGGTGCTGGCGGCCGCCTTCTACTGGGGGCTGGAAAAGCCGGCGGCCCGCCTGCGGCACCGGATGCGCCCGGGCGGCGTGCCCGGCATCGCCCAGGCCAGCCCGGTGACCTGAATGGCGCGCGGTTGTCCCGCCTCAGCCGCCGCCGGGCGGCACCCGGGCCATCAGCCGCAACAGGCGCGGCGCTTCCAGCAGGTAGCGGCGCCAGAGCCGGCGCGGCTCGCTGCCCAGGCGGTGCAGCCATTCCAGGCTGGCGCGCTGGACCCATTCGGGCGCGCGCTGCTTCACCCCCGCCACGAATTCCGCCGCCGCGCCGACGCAAAGGCCGATGCCGCTGGCGCCCCCCGCCGCTACGATCGCCGCCGCCAGCTTCTCCTGCTGCGGCGAGCCGACGCAGAGCAGCACGAAGCGCGCCGGATGCGCCCGGACGAAATCCACCACCGCCGCCACGGCGGCGGGGTCGCGGATGAAGCCCATGGGCGGGTTGTGATGCGCCAGCCGCGCCAGGCCGTAGCGGGCGCGCAGCGCCTCCACCACCGCTTCCGTGCCGCCGATGACGGTGACCGGCGTTTCCGGCCCGATCACCTCGTTGAACAGCCGCTGCGTCAGGTCGGAGCCGGGCGCCAGTTCCAGCGCCACGCCGCGCCGCGCCGCCAGCAGCCGCAGGATGCGGCTGTCGCAGAGCGAGAGCCAGGCGGCATCGTAGAGCGGGCGCAGCCTCGGCTGGTCCTGCAGGCGGATCCAGTGGTCGGCATTGGGCGTCACGACATAGGCGAAGGGCGCCGTGGGCTCGCGCGCCGTCAGCAGCGCCAGCGCGCCCGTGAGGTCCAGCGCATCGAAGCGGACCCCCAGCAACCGTTGCGAGGCGGGCGCCGGGGCGGCGGCGGGGGGAAGGTCCATGGCGTCACCGCTGAAGCTGTTGCCGGCTGCCATGATGTCGAAATTGTTGCATGCCGCGCAATCCCTGTGTCGAAAGATACACGGCGTGTCGCAATATGTGCGCAGAATGCAGCATCATCGGCGACAGTGCAGTCGCGGCATGCCATCATCGCACACGGCGAGGTTGTGCTGGCGCGGATGCCCCGGCCGGACGGCGGGATGAGTCAGGCCATGGTGTTGCGCGAGCCATTCTGGAGCATGTCAGGCCCGGCGCGGCAGGCCCAGCCGGCGGTGGCCGGCGCATGAATGCCGCCGGCCCCGGCTCCTCCCTGCCCGCGCTGCGGCCGCAGGACCAGTCCTTCATGCCGGATGTGGCGGCGCCGCTGGTGGCCGACCCCTATGGCGCCCGCCCGCCGCTCGGCCTGCGGCTCTCGGACCTGCTGATCACGCTGCGGCTGCGCTGGATGCCACTGCTGGCCGCCTTCTGCCTGCCGGTGGCGCTCGGCATCGGCGGCGCCATGCTGCTGAAGCCGCGCTTCACGGCCGACAGCGTGCTGATGGTGCTGCTGAACCGCGAAAGCACCACGGTGCAGGATGTCTCCGGCATCGGCCCTTCCGTGGTCTCGGTGGAGCTGCTGCGCGTGGTGCGGGGCGAGGCCGAGATCCTGGGCAGCGACGACGTGCTGCGCCGGGCGCTGCGCCGCGTCGGCATCGGCACCCTGTTTCCCGAGCTGAAGCCCCCGCCCGCCACCGGCGGCAGCACGCCGGAGGAGATGGAGATGGCGGCGGCGGTGGATGCCTTCCGCCGCGTGCTGGCGGTCGAGGCCGATACCAACGCCAATATCCTGCGCGCCCGCGTCACGCTGCCGGACCGTGCCCTAGCCATCCAGGCCCTGGCCGCGGTGGTGGACAGCTATGTCGAGCGGCGCGGCGAGATGTATTCGGACGAGAATTCCCGCCTGCTCTCGGCCGAACTGTCCCGCTATTCCGACCGCCTGCGCCAGACCGAGGCGGAGATCGCGGCGCTGCGCGACCAGTATGGCGTGCTGGATATCGGCCAGGAGATGAGCCTGACCGCCACCCGGCTGGACAACATCCGCCAGCGCCAGGACGGGTTGCGGGAACAGCAGGTGACGGCGGAGGCGCAGCTCGCCGCCGCGCAGCAGCGCCTGGGTGCCGAGCCGGACCGCGTCTTCGCCTCGCAGGAGGCCACCAACCTCGCCCCCAACGACGACAGCCGCAACCAGCTCGCCCGCCTGCTGCTGGAGCGGGAGCGGATGGCGCGGCAATACAACCCTGACTACCCGCCGCTGCGCGAGATGGAGGGCCGCATCGCCGCCGCCCGTGCCGCCATCCGGGAGAGTACCCGCGCCACCTATTCCACCACCCGCCAGGTGCGGAACCCGAACCTGGAGCTGCTGAACCAGCGTGTGGTGACGCTGGAGGTGGAGGCCGATGCCCTGAAGCGGCAGGGCGAGGAACTGGCCCGCCAGCGCACGGAACTGGAGGCGCGCCGCACCGAGCTGGTGCAGGCCGATACCCGCCTGCGCGCGTTGCAGCGGGCACGGGAAGGCATGGAGGCCGTGACGCGCCAGCTGACGACGCGCGAGGCCGCGACGCGGATGGAGGAGGATGCCCGCCGCCAGCGTGGCAACACCATCACGGTGGTGCAGCCGGCCACGGCGCCGCTGGAGGGCCGCGGCATCCGCCGGCTGGTGGCGCTGGGCGGCGTCGCCGGCGGCATCGCGCTGGCCGCCGGCCTGGCGCTGCTGCTGACCCTGACCCGCCGTGTCTTCGCGACGCCGGCCGAGGCCGAGCGCGGCCTCTCCCTGCCCGCCCTGGCCAGCTTCGGCGTCCTGCCCCCGGCGCGGGATGCCGCGCCGGTGCCGGAGGTCGCGGACCTGGTGGCGCTGCTGCTGGATGCCCGCGTCAACCGCCGCCGCCCCTGCCTGGTGCAGTTCGTCTCCGCCGGCGGCGATGACGGCGGCGATGTGCTGGCCCGCGCCGTGGCGCTGGAATATGCCCGGCGCAACAACACCGACACCCTGCTGATCGACCTGCGCACCGATGGCGCCGCGCATCTGGCCGCCCTGGGCTCCGAGCCGCGCGAGGTGGAGGAGCGGGTGCCCGGCAATGTTCTGGTCTTCTCCACCGCCGTGCCGAACCTCTGGGTCTCCTTCGACGCCGCCCATTCCCACCTGACCGACCCGATGGCGACGCAGGAGCAGACGCTGAACCTGCTGGCCCAGCTGCGCCAGGCCTTCGACGCCGTGGTGGTGATCGGCCCCCAGGGCGACGAGAGCTACCCGATGCGCCGCCTGACCTCCCTGATGGACCTCAACCTGATCGTGGTGCGGGGGGAGCGGACGATCGGCAGCCGCGCCCGCGCGCTGCGGGACTGGGTGCTGGGCGCCGGCGGCACGCTGCTGGGCTTCGTCTACACCGGCCAGCGCCGGGTCCTGCCCCCCATCCTCTCGCGCATGCTGTGATGCCCATGACCCCTCTCCGCCTCACCGCCGCCGCCCTGCTCCTGCCCCTGCTGCTGGGGGGCTGCACCACCCAGTCCCTGGCCCCGGTGCCCAGCAACCCCAGCGGCTTCGCGCCCTGGAGCGACGCCGCCCCCACCTACCGCTTCGCCGCCGGGGACAAGCTGCGGGTGCAGTTCCTGCTGACGCCCGAGATGAACGAGACGGCGCTGGTGGCGCCCGATGGCCAGATGGGCCTGCGCGCCGCCGGCCAGGTGCGCGCCGCCGGCCTGTCCGCCGCCGAGCTGGAGCGCAGCGTCGCTCAGGCCTCCCTGCGCGTGCTGCGCGAGCCGATCGTCACCGTCTCGCTGGAGGAGGCCTCGGGTTCCTCCGTGCTGGTGGGCGGCGCGGTGCAGAAGCCGGGTGCGGTGCAGATCGCCGGCCCGCGCGGGGTGCTGGAGACGGTGATCATGGCGGGCGGCCTGGCCGAGGATGCCCGCATGAACGAGGTGATCCTGATCCGCCGCAGCCCCGGCAACCGGCCGATGCTGCGCACCGTGGACCTCAACAGCTTCGCCGCCACGGCCGACCCGGCGCAGGACGTGCCGGTCTTTCCCGGTGACATCGTCTTCGTGCCCCGCTCCCGCCTCGGCGAGGTGGACCTCTGGATCGACCAGGCCGTCAACCGCCTGATCCCCTTCAATCGCAGCTTCAGCTACGCGATCAACCGCGGCAGTGCGGTCTACTGACAGGGCGGTGCCGAGATGAACAAGCCCCTGTCCCGCCACGCGCTGCCCGCCTTCCCTGCCGCGTCCTCCCTGCCGCCGGAGGAGCGGCCCTCCACCTTCCGCTGGACGCATGGGCTGCTGAACCGGCTGGTGCGGGCCTCGGACGTGGCGATGATCGTGCTGGCGGCCCTGCTGGCGCCGCTCTTCTGGCCACAGCCGCTGGACTGGTCGCAGCAGGCGGTGGTGGTGCTGGCGGAGATCTGGGCCTTCCTCGCGGTGCTCGGGCGCGTCGGCGCCTACCGGGTGGAGAATTACACCACCTTCTGGAAGCAGCTCGGGCACCTGCTGGCCGGCGCGGCCGGCGCGGCGGTGGTGGCCCTGCTGGTGCTGGCCGCCTTCCTGCCCGGCTTCGGGCTGACGGAAGACTGGCTGCTCTCCTGGCAGGCGCTGCAGTTCCTGCTGCTGCTGGGCAACCGCCAGTTCCAGCACGTGATGATCCGGCTGGTGGAGCGGCGGCACCTGCTGCGCCGCAAGACCGTGGTGATCGGCGCCAACCCGGTGGGCGAGGCGGCGCTGCGCGAGCTGGCCGGCGCCGCGGGCTACGAGGTGGTGGGCCTCTACCGCAGCACCTCGGACGACCCGGCGGTGGCCAGCCTGGCGGGCCTGCCGGTCTCGGGCCGGGTGGAGGATCTGGCGGCTTATGCCCAGCACCACACCATTGACCTGATTGTTCTGGCCCAGGGCTGGGACAAGGCGCCGGAGATCTTCCGCCTGATGGCGGCGGTGGAATGGATCGCCGCCGATGTGGTGATCCCCTTCGAGGAAGCCGGCGTCCGCCCCTCCTTCGCGCGCATCGCCCCGGTGGCGGGCCTGTCCACGCTGCAGGTGATGTACCGGCCCTTCAAGGGCAGCCAGGGCATCGTCAAGGCGGCGGAGGATTACGCCGTGGCTGGGCTGGCACTGCTGGTGCTGAGCCCGCTGCTGCTGCTGGTGGCGCTGGCCATCCGGCTGGACAGCCCGGGGCCGGTCTTCTTCCGCCAGCCGCGCACCGGCATCGGCCAGAATTCCTTCTCCATCTTCAAGTTCCGCACCATGACGGTGGACCCCAGCGACGATGGCTCGGTGGGCACCAACAGCCGCCACAACCCGCGCATCACCCGCGTCGGCGGCATCCTGCGCAAGCTCTCGATCGACGAGATCCCGCAGCTCATCAACGTGCTGCGCGGCGAGATGTCGATCGTGGGCCCCCGCCCCTATGTCGCCAACATGCTGGTGGGGCAGGAACGCTTCGCCGACATGGTGCGGCGCTATGCCACGCGGCACCGCATCAAGCCGGGGCTGACCGGCTATGCGCAGGCCAATGGCATGCGCTCCAACGCGCTGCGGGACCCGGAGAACGCGCGCAAGTCGGTCGAGATGGACATCTATTACATCACGCACTGGTCGCTCTGGCTGGACATCCGCATCATGGTCCGCACCATCTTCGTGGGCCTCACCGGGAAGAACGTGTTCTGAGCGCCAGCCCCCGCCCGATCCGGGCGGCGGCGCCGGGCGGCCCCATCCCGCTCTTCCGCCGCCAGCCCGGTCCGCCGGCGCCGCCGGCCCCGCCCCTGGCGGAAAGCCATGCCATCTTCGGTGCCTCCTGGCTGCGCGTGGGCTTCGTCATCCTGGGTGTCTGGCTGGCCAGCGGTGCCCGCATCGCGCTGAATGCCGGCGGCGACCCCAATGCGCTGGGCAGCTTCGACCCGGTCAATACCCTGCTGCAGCTGGTGATCCTGCTGGGCAGCGCCACCCTGGTGATGCGCGACCTGCCGCGCTGCCTGCTGCTGCTGAGGCCCGCCTGGCCCTTCCTGCTGATGCTGGCGGTGCTGCTGGCCTCGGTGATTTGGTCGCAATCGCCGATGCATTCGCTGCGCCGCTGCGTCAGCATGACCGGGCTGCTGCTGTTCGTGATCTCCACCTATGCCGGCTTCGGCCCGCGCCGCAGCATGCGCATCATCCTGCTGACCATGCTGGGCATCGCCGCGCTCTCATTGGCGGAGGCGGTGGGGCGCCCTGCCGTCGGCTACGACGTGGGCGAATATGCCAATGCCATCCGCGGCGTCTTCCAGCAGAAGAACGCGCTGGGCATGGCCATGCTGGCCGGCGCGCTCTCGCTCTCCTTCATCGTGCTGGAACGCGGCTTCCTGCGGCTGCGCGACCTCGTCATCCTCTTCAGCCTGCTGGCGATGCTGGTGCTCTGCCGCTCCACCACCTCGCTGCTGCTGACGCTCTTCACCGCCACCTGCACCGGCATCATCCTCGGCCTGCACAAGGGCCACGCCTGGATGGCCACCACGCTGCTCGGCCTCGGCATCGGCGCCACCACCGGGCTGCTCTTCTTCGCGGCGGTGGGCGCCGAAGGCTTCTTCGACCTCATCGGCAAGGATTCCTCGCTGACCGGCCGCGTCTATATCTGGGCGGCGGTGCGGGACGTGATCTCAACCCGCCCGCTGCTGGGCCACGGCTACTTCGCCTTCTGGATCGACGGCATGCCCGGCATGCGGCGGATCTGGGACCTGGTGGAATGGGAAGTCCCCACCGCCCATAGCGGCTACCTGGAGGTGCTGCTGCAACTGGGCGCGCTGGGCGCCGCCCTGGGCGCCGCCATGCTGGCGGTGACGCTGTTCCGCGCCATCCGCGGCCTCTTCGGCGGCAATGCCCGGCGCGCGAGCTGGATCCTGATGTTCCTCGTGATCCTCAGCATCCTCAGCTACAGCGAATCCGTCCTCTTCAACCCGGACATGCAGACCATCTTCTGGATGCTGGGCACCATGGCGCTGATGGACGGCGGGCATGGCCCCGCCGGGCCGGACGTGGTGCCCCGCGCGCCGGGGATGCTGTTCCAGACCCGCATGCGGCGGGGAGAGCCGGTGCGGCACTTCCGCTGAAGGAAGGCCAGGGGCGCCGCCCCTGGACCCCGCCGGGGTGGAAAGTCCACCCCGGGCCCGCTATCAGTCTTTCGGGCTTCAGGCGGCATCGTTCTTCAGAAGGTGAAGCCACGGGCTTCAAGCCTTCGGAAACACCATGCCGCCAAAAGGAAAACAGATGGCGGGGCCTGGGGTGACACTGTTACCCCAGCGGGGGTCCCAAGGGGGCGGCGCCCCCTTGGCCCCGGCCGGCCATCACGGCGTATCAACCACCGCATCGGCGCCCAGGAGTTTCGCCGGCGCCACCTCCACCGGCTTTGTCGCCAGCGGGATCTCGGCCGGCCGGCGAGTGGCGGCGATGCGTTCCATCCGCAGCTTCAGTTCCGGCGCCTCCTGCAGCAGGCGCGCGAAATCGGCCGCGCTGAGTTCCAGCAGGTGGCAGAAGCTGTTGGCCGTGGCGCGGGCGGCGCGGCGCGGCTGGTTGGCCAGCAGTTCCGCTTCCCCGAAGAATTCGCCGGTGCTCAGCAGCAGTTCCTCCGGCCCGCTCTTCAGCGACACCACGCCGCGGCTGATCAGCAGCACCGAGCCCGCACCCTCGTTCTTGCGGTAGAGGCGCTCGCCCGGCACGGCGAAGCGGGTGGTCACGCTCATCGCCAGGTCGTGCAGCAGGGCTTCCTGCAGGCTGGCGAAGACCTCGAATTCCTTGATGCGGCGGTCGATGCCGGACTGGATGTTGAATTGCAGCGGCCGGGCGATCTGGTGGCGCAGGGTGTCCAGGCCACGCAGCAGCTCGTCGTGCAGTTCCTCGCCGATCAGGGATTCGCGGCGCAGTGAGACATATTCCTCGGCTTCCATGCGCAGGCCGATCTGGCGCAGCATGCGGGCCTCCAGCGCCTCGGCATAGCCGGGGTATTGCAGGCGCAGCACGTCCATCGCGTCCTGCAGCAGGTCCTCGCGCCGCGCCACGATGTCGCCCACCACCTCCGTCACGCGGCGGCCGAGCACGGGTTCCATGCGGCGGTGCATGAAGCGGCCCATGGCGACGGAGACGAGGTGGGTCAGCAGCAGGGTCTCGAAGCGCTCGGCCATGCAATGCATCAGCGGCGTGTCGATGCGGAACTTGCGGTGCAGCCATTGCGCCAGCGTGAAGCGCAGCGTCGGCTGCAACCGGCGGCGGGCGGCCTGGATATAGCCGTAGCGGCCTTCCGCCCGGGCGCCGTCGATCATGCTCTCGGCGGTCCAGAGCAGGTTCTCCATGACGCGGCGGGAGAGCACCTGGTCCTCGAACATCTCCAGCAGCACCGAGCGTTCCTGGGATGCGAAGGTGATCAGGCCCAGCGTCACCCGCTCCCGGTCGCCGATGGCGGTGTCGAAGGTATTGGCGGCCGTCTCCTCCTTCATCCGGCGCTCGTAGCCGTCCAGCACATGGGCGGTGGCGGGGGCGGAGAAGCCGAATTCGGCGGCGGTGCGGCGCAGCTTGTCCCGCACCTCGCCCAGGCCGATGGCGACCACCTGGTTCCGCAGCGCCTTGTCGGAGGCCGAGAGCTCATCGAGCTTCAGCCAGCGCACCACGAAGCGCAGCGTGGTGCCGTTCACCAGCAGGGTGAAGAGCACGTAGCCGGTGGCCAGAATGGCGATGAAGCGCTGCAGGCCGTGCGGCACGCCGGCATGCTCGGTGACGGAGAGCGCCAGCGCCAGGGTGATGGCGCCGCGCAGCCCGCCCCAGAGCATGGTGGCCTTGACCGAGGACGGCACGCGCTGGGAGAGCTTGGTGTATTCCAGCACCGGCAGGATGCCGAAGAGCACGGCGGCGCGCGCCGCCATGGCGGCCAGCACCACCACGCCCACCAGCACCGCATCCCATTGCGTGACGCCCAGCAGCAGCTTGGGCACCAGCATGGAGGCCAGCACGAAGACCATGGAGCTGGCCCAGAAGGAAAGCTGGTCCCAGACATCCTGCAGGAACTGCCAGCTCTGCGGCCGGAAGGTGGAAGGCCCCATGGCCGAGACCGTCAGCCCCGCCACGGCGGCGGCGACGACGCCCGAGGCATGCAGGAACTGGTGGCAGAGGATATAGGCGATATAGGGTAGCGCCAGCGTCAGCGTGACCTCGGCGGTGCGGATGCCGCCCAGCCAGGGCACGGCGGCCACCACCAGCCGGGCCAGAACGAAGCCCGCCGCGATGCCGCCGGCGAAGGAGGCGAGGAAGCCGATGGCGGCGGCCAGCGGCGCGGCGGCCTGGTGGCTGGTGATCTGCGCCAGCAGGATGGTGAAGATGGAGATGGCGGCGGCATCGTTCAGCAGGCTCTCGCCTTCCACCAGCCGCGTCAGGCGCCCGTTGGCACCGATCTCGCGGAAGATGGCCACCACGGCCGAGGGGTCGGTGGTGGCGACGATGGCGCCCAGCATCAGGCAGGCGGTGAGCGAGATGCCGGCGATGGAATGGAGCGCGAAGCCCACCGCCGCCGTGGTGACCAGCACGGCCACCACGGCCATCACCAGCACCGTCACCCAGTCCCGCGCCAGGCGGCGGACATCGATGGACAGCGAGCCGTGGAAGACCAGCAGCGGCAGGAAGACGTAGAGGAAGGCATCGGCGTTGACGGGAAAGTCCAGCAGCGCCCGCGCGGCATCGTCCAAAGCCTGGGTATAGGTGGTGTTCAGCAGCAGCATGGCGCCGCCGCCCAGCAGGATGCCGACACCCGCCAGCAGCACGGTGGCGGACAGCATCAGCCGCCGCGCCAATGGCTGGACGGCGCTGACGACGATCAGGAGCAGCGCGGTGGCCAGGAGCGTATCGGACAGGCTGGTAAGCATCGGTCGGTTCGGTTCTTCTTTCATGCCGTCCGCCGGCTGGCACCGGCGGCCATGCCCAGGATGGCATGGCAGTGGGGCAGTTATGCGGCACCGCTCAAGCTGTTGCACGGGCGTCATGACAGCCGGCAAGGCGCCGTCGGCGCCCGGGCGCGGCTTATCAAGGCTTCAGGAGAAGCCTGGATGAAGCTTGGAAACGTGAAACTTCGTCCATCCAGGACGGGGCCGCTCAGCCCAGGCGTGGCAGGGCCCCGCCATGGCGCCGCCGGGGAAGCGGCGGCGCCTCCGGCGTGCCGGCATCCTCATGCCCCGCCGCGGCCGGAAGTTCCGCGGGGGGTTCCGCCGGCGGTTCCGGCGCCGCCGCGCTCAGCCGCACCGGGCTTTCCGGCAGCGGCGGCGCCTCGGCCAGCAGCGGCTGCGGCGCCGGCTCCTCCTCCGGCAGGGCGGCCGGGGCTTCTTCCGGCGCCTCGCCGGCCGCTGCCTCCTCCGGTTCCTGCGGCTGGCCGGTGAACTGGGCCAGCAGCTTCTTCACGTCCACATCGCCGAGGTCGAAGGAAAAGCCGGGCACGCCATCGGGGGCATTGTAGTCCCAGGCATAATCGGCGGGGCCCACGAAGTCGCGGATGCCGGGATCGGCGGTCCAGGCGCGGCGCAGCGCCGCCTGCCGCAGCAGCGCCGGCACTTTGGGGTGCAGGAAGGCGGTCAGGTCGCCGCCGCTGTCGAGGCTTTCCAGCGGCGGCAGGGTGGCGGGGTCGAATTCCGGCTCGGCCGGCGGGGCCGCCTCAGGCGCCGCCGGGGCGGGGGCCGGCGCGGCTTCCGGCGGCTCCTGCTCCAGCCCGCGCTTGCGGCGGGACCAGCGGCTGAGGAAGCCGTCGCTCATTCCTCCTCCCCCGGCACGCGGCGGGCCAGGGCCTCAGGGTCGGCGCGGTCCCGGCGGCGCTTGTGGAAGCTGCGTTCCTTGTGATGGGTGGCGGTGAAGGCCTGGGCTGGGCCGTGCAGGAAGGCGGGCAGCGGCAGGCTTTCCAGGATGTCATTGCCGACATCGGCGTAGAGATGCGCTTCCCCCGGGTCCAGGGTCACCAGGTGCAGCGCCATGCCCGGCTCGCCCCCGGCGGCGCGCAGCACCACCCAGAGGCGCGGATCGGCGCTTTCCAGGTTCTGCTTGTAGTTGGCGGTATCGGTGGGGTGCAGCGCCACATCGGCCTTGCCCGCCAGGAAGAGGCTGCGCCCTTCCTCCTGCCGCAGCAGGGTCCAGGGCGGCAGGTCCGGGGCATTGGCCACAACCTCCAGCACCCGCCAGGACCAGTCGGCCCAGGGGGAGGTGGCGGGGCGGCGCTCGGCGATCACCGAGACCGGGATCAGCACCGATTGCGGCGTGGTGAAGCCGTCGCTCACGAGGCTTCCTCCACCGCCAGCAGCGGCAGGCCGGCCAGCAGGTTCTGCGGCTTCAGCCGCAGCCGCTGGGCATTGTCCATGGCCAGCGCCAGATAGACCGGCTTGCCGGCGGCGCGGGGCAGCACGCGGCTCTGTTCCTCGAATTCCAGCACGCCGAGCCAGAGGATGCGGGCCAGCCGCGCCTGCGCCACCTCCCGCCCATGCCAGAGGTCGTTGGCGATGGCGGTGGCCTCGGTATCCAGCCCGACATGCCAGGACCAGTTCTGGTCCTCGATCACCGCCGCCGGGCGGATGGCGACGCGCTCCCCCATCACGTGGCGGATGAAATGTTCCAGCGCCCGCGCCAGGGCATGCTGGCCGGGGCGGTTCTCGGCGATGTCCAGCGCATAGTCATGCGCGTCGGAACGCGCGGCATAGGCGGCGGGGTCGGGGTCGGCCAGCACGTCCAGCTCCACCGCGCGGGTGGGGGTGCCGGCTTCCTCCATCAGGCGGCCAAGCGTGCCGAAGTCGCCCTCGCGCGCGGCGGCCTCCACCACCTCCTCATCGGCCAGCAGCAGGGCGCCCTGGTGGATGGCGGCGCGCTGCGGCCGGAACAGGCATTCCCCGGCGCGCAGGACATAGGCGTCCTCCACCCCCTCCAGCGCCGCGCGGGTGACAAGCTGCGTCAGCATCTGCAGGAACAGCGGCGGCACGCCACGGAGTTCGCCGCGGTACAGCGCGATCCAGGCGGCCTCCAGCGTCGGCTGCGCCATCACCCGGTCGCGGAACTGCAGAAAGACCTGCCAGTTCTCGGCGGCATCGGGGTCGGCCAGGGCGGCGAGTTCCGCCTCGCCCACCGGGCGCAGCGGGTCGCGCAGCAGGGCGGCATGCAGGGCGCGCTCGGCCTCGCAGGCTTCCTCCGGCGGCAGCAGCTCGGGCCGGGCCAGGAAGGCGCGCCAGAGGTCCGGCGTCGGCAGCAGCCGGCCATCGGCGTCGCGGTCGCAGAGGTGATGGCCGGAAGCGATCCAGAAGTCGGTCATTTGCGCGCCATGGCTGAAAGATCGGGGTTGTCGCCGGGCTCGTCCTCGCCCTCCACCTCGACAATGCCGAAGACCGGCAGGCTGCCGAAGTCGCGATGCGGCGTCTCCCGCCGGTGCAGGGTGCGGAAGCGCTCCCGCACCTGCCCGGCCTCGATGCTGCGGGTCAGCGCCAGCACCGTGCCGGGTGGATGTTCGCAGAGCGATTCCGCGAAGCGGATCTCTTCCAGTGCCGCCGCCTCGGCGCTGGCCGCATCGGGGGCGCCATAGGCGGCGCGGATATGAGCGGCGAGGCCCGCCACCGCCGCCGCGCGTTCCGCCGCGCTGGCCTCGGCCACTTCCACCAGCGTGGACCAGCCGAAGGAGGAGAGCCCCAGGAAGCCGGCGCGGAAGGCCTGCCGCCGCTTGCCGGAAAGCTGCGCCGGGTCGTCGTCCCAGAAGGCGAAGCCGCCGGGCACGGCCCATTCGCCGGGGGCGGCGGCATGCTCGAAGACCACGGCATCCGAGGGGTCCAGCCGCAGGGTGCGGGGCAGGCGGGTGGTCATGCGGCATCCTCCAGCCGGTGCAGGCTGCGGGTGCCACCGCGCTCCAGCACCAGGGCGCCGGTGGCGGGGTCCAGGCCGCGGCGGGCACCCTGCATCCAGTCCTCGGCCTCCAGCCGCGCCAGGGTCTTTTCCGACAGGCGGCGGAAGCCGTCGCGTTGCCATTCGGCCAGCCCTGCCATCAGGTGCCGCGCCCAGGCGGCCACCAGCTCCGGCACCGGGATGCCGGCGAAGCCTTCCTCCCCCAGCGCGGTGCGGCCGGGGTCCAGGCCGGGTTCGGGCCGCTCCTCCCGCATCGCCAGGCGGATACCGACCACGAGCCAGTCCGGCACCGCCCCCGGCGCCGTGCCGGGGGGGGCGCGCAGCACCGCCGCGCCCACCGCGCCGCCATTGACCACCAGCGTGGCGGGCCAGCGCAGCGTCACCGGGATCTCGGGCGGGCCCAGCACCACCAGGGCATCGGCGGCGGCATTGGCGGCGGCCAGCAGGGCGGGGCGGGCGGCCTCCAGGCTGGTTTCGGGCTCCAGCACCACCGCGGCTTCCAGCACCTGCTCATCCCGCAGCCAGACCAGGGTGCCGGCGCCCTCGCGCGGCGCCAGCGCCACGGCATGGGCCAGCGCATCCGCCCCCGCCGGCAGGGCATGGGGCGAGAAAACACTCGGCAGGGGCGGTAAAAAACCCTGATCCATACGAGAAATTTCGTCCTTTCCTGGCAGTCGCGCTGTTCAGCGCATATATGGCCGCCAGGGCCGCATCGCCACACGGCCGCAGGGACTTTCCCCCCAAAGGACCCCAGAGCACTTATGGACAGCACGCCGCGTACCGTCTTCGCCTGTTCTTGCGAGGACACGATGACACTCGACACCGGCACCATCGCGAAGGGCTGTGGCGGCCGTCTGCGCACGGCCGAGCAACTCTGCCGCAGCCAGTTGGACCGCTTCCTGGCCGCCATGGGCACCGACGCCGTGACGGTGGGCTGCACTCAGGAGGCGCCGCTCTTCCGCCAGGAGGCCGAGGCCGCCGGCCATACCGGCGCGCTGGACTTCGTGAATATCCGCGAGCAGGCCGGCTGGTCCGAGGAAGGCGCGGAGGCCGGGCCCAAGATGGCGGCGCTGCTGGCCGCAGCCGGCGTGCCCATGCCGCCGGTGCCGCTGGTGCCGCTGGAAAGCGGCGGCGTGGCGCTGGTGCTGGGCCGCGATGCCGCCGCGCTGCGGCTGGCCGAGAAGCTGAAAGGCAGCCTGGACCTGACGGTGCTGCTGACCGGCGAGGAAGCGGTGGAGCCCCTGCCCGCCGCCGAATACCCGGTGCTGCGCGGCCGCGCCCGCACCGCCACCGGCTGGCTCGGCGCCTTCGAGGTGGTGGTGGATGGCCATGCCGCCGCCGCCCCTTCCTCCCGCGACATGTATCGCTGGGGCCGGGCGCAGGATGGCGCGGTCAGCCAGTGCGACGTGATCATCGACATCACCGGCCGCCCGCCGCTGTTTTCGGCGCATGAGGTGCGGCTGGGCTACCTGCGTGCCGCGCCGGGCGACGAGGCCGCGCTGGAAAGGCTGGCGGCGGAGGCGGCCACCCTGTCCGGCACCTTCGACAAGCCGCGCTTCGTGACGTTCGAGGCCGGGCTCTGCGCCCATTCGCGCAACCGCCGCACCGGCTGCACCCGCTGCCTGGACCTCTGCCCCACCGGCGCCATCACGCCTTCCGCCAAGGGGCACTGGGACAGCGTGGCGGTCAGCGCCGAGATCTGCGCCGGCTGCGGCGCCTGCGCCGCCGTCTGCCCCACCGGCGCCATCACCTATGCGCTGCCACCGACCGATGCGCTGCTGCGCCGCGTCCGCACCCTGCTGCGCGCCTATCACGCGGCGGGCGGCGTGGCCCCCACCCTGCTGCTGCATGGCGAGCAAGGCGAGGCGATGATCGACGCCCTCTCCCGCCACGGCCCCGGCCTGCCGGCCGATGTGCTGCCGCTGCGCGTCGGCCAGGCCACGGCGCTGGACCTCGCCACCCTGGTGGCGCCCTATGCCTGGGGTGCCGGGCAGGTCCGGGTGCTGCTGCCGGCGCACCGCCCGCATGGCGCGGAAGGGCTGCTGCGCAATCTCGATACCGCCATGGCGCTGCTGGGCGGGCTGGGCCTTGCCGCCGCCCCCGCCGCCATCGAGACCGACGACCCCTTCACGCTGCTGGAAGCCCTGCGCGCCGGCCCGCGCCCCGCCCCCCTGCCCGCCCCGGCCGATTTCCTGCCCATGGGCAAGCCGCGCGAGATCCTGAAGGCGGCCCTGACCAGCCTGCGGGAAGCCCTGGCGGCGCCGGTGGCCAGCATTCCGCTGCCGGCGCTCGCCGGCTTCGGCGCGGCGCATGTGGCGGAAGGCTGCACGCTCTGTCTCGCCTGCACCACCGTCTGCCCCACCGGCGCCTTCGCCGCCAATCCGGAACGGCCGGAGCTGTCCTTCCTGGAGGATGCCTGCGTGCAGTGCGGCCTTTGCGCCAATACCTGCCCGGAGAAGGTCATCACGCTCGAGCCGCGCTTCTCCCTGCTGCCGGAAGCCGCCGCGCGGCAGGTGGTGCGGCAGGAGGAACCGGCCGCCTGCCCTTCCTGCCACAAGCTTTTCGGCACCCGCGCCTCGATCGAGCGGGTGAAGACCAAGCTGCGCGCCAGCGGCCACTGGATGTTCGCCGATCCTTCCCGGCTGGCGCTGCTGGACCTTTGCGAGGATTGCCGTGTCGGCGCCGCCACTGGCGGCGCGGCCATCGACCCCTATGCCGGCGCCACGCGCCCGCGCCCCCGTACCGCGGAGGATTACATGCGAGAGCAGGAGGGATGACGGCGGCCGGAGGTATTGAGAATGCTTTGCAATATCAAAGATTTCGCCTGCCGGCTTCGCTTGCGGCCCTGTCCCGATCTGCGGCACAATTGCAAGATGGACGGTTCTTCATATAGCCGGCCCGGCTTCAAGACACCGACACGGCGGATAACAGGATGACGCGCCAGGAACAGCCTCAGGCAGGCAGCGCCGACCCGCTGGACATGCAGCGGGCGCGGCTTTTCGCGCTGCTGGGCCGCCTGCTGGTGGCGCCGCCCGATGCGGCGCTGCTGCAAGGCCTGGCGGCCATGGGCCCGCAGCCCGGCACGCCGCTGGGCCAGGCCTGCCTCGGCCTGGCGGAAGCCGCCGCGCGGGCGGAGCCGGCGGCGCTGGAGCGGGAATACCAAGCGCTCTTCATCGGCGTGGGGCGCGGGGAACTGCTGCCCTTCGGCTCCTATTACCTCACCGGCTTCCTGCATGAGCGGCCCCTGGCCCTGGTGCGGGAGGACCTGGGGCGCCTGGGCATCGCGCGCAGCCCTGGCGTGGCGGAGCCGGAGGACCATCTGGGCTTTCTGTGCGAGGTGATGGCCGGGCTGCTGGCCGGCAGCTTCGAGGCCCCGGCGGAGGAGGTGGCGCGGTTCTTCGACCGCCACCTGCGCCCCTGGGCCGGCCGCGCCTTCGCGGATCTGGAAAAGGCGCAGGCCGCCGACTTCTACCGCGCCGTCGGGGCACTGGGCGTGGCGTTTATCGAGATTGAGACGGCGGCGGCGGCGCTGCCGGCATGATGGAAGGGAAGACGGGCATGAGCGAAGGCGAGAGCACCAATCGGCGGCGCGGCTTCCTGAAGGCACTGGGCCTGGCCGGGGGCGCCGCCGTGGCGGCCTCCACGCCGGCGGCTGCCTTCAACGTGAATGGCGAGCTTGGCGACGTGAAACCGGCTAAGGAGACGCCGGAGCAGCGCGTGGCCGCCCGCTACCGCGAGACGGACCACGTCAAGGCTTTCTACCGCACCAACCGTTACTGAGCACGACGCCGGGAGACAAAGCGCCATGTTGATCAAGCGCAGCGAAGGGGCGACGGCGCGGCAGAGGCTGTCCGCCGCCTATCAGGGCCTCTCCGCCGGTGGGCTGGACCGCCGCAGCTTCCTGCGGCAGGCCGGGCTGGCCACCACGGGGCTGGCGACGCTGGGCACGCTGAACCTTTCCACCGCCCGCCGCGCGGCGGCCGGGCCGGCCGACTTCGGCCAGCCGGTCAAGGTCGTGAAGAACATCTGCACCCATTGCTCGGTGGGCTGCACCGTCACGGCGGAAGTGCAGAACGGCGTCTGGATCGGCCAGGAGCCTTCCTGGGAAAGCCCGATCAACCGCGGCACGCATTGCGCCAAGGGCGCCTCGGTGCGCGAACTGACGCATGGCGACCGCCGCCTGAAATACCCGATGAAGCTGGTGGACGGCACGTGGCAGCGCCTGTCCTGGGACCAGGCGATCAGCGAGATCGGCGACAAGCTGCTGGAGATCCGGCAGAAGTCGGGGCCGGATTCGGTTTTCTGGCTGGGCAGCGCCAAGTTCTCGAACGAGGGCGCCTACCTGATGCGCAAGTTCGCGGCCTTCTGGGGCACGAACACGGTCGACCACCAGGCGCGCATCTGCCACTCCACCACCGTGGCCGGCGTGGCCAATGTCTTCGGCTATGGCGCGCAGACCAACAGCTACAACGACATCCGCAACGCCCGCACCATCATCATCATGGGCGGCAACCCGGCGGAAGCGCATCCCATCTCCATGCAGCATGTGCTGACGGGGAAGGAGCAGAACCGCGCGAACATGATCGTCATCGACCCGCGCTTCACCCGCACGGCGGCGCATGCCACCGAATACGTGCGGCTGCGGCCCGGCACCGATATCCCGGTCATCTGGGGCATGCTCTGGCACATCTTCGAGAACGGCTGGGAAGACAAGGAGTTCATCGACCAGCGCGTCTTCGGCATGGATGACGTCCGCAAGGAAGTCGCCAAGTGGAACCCGGCCGAGGTGCAGCGCGTCTCCGGCGTGCCGCCGGAGCAGCTGAAGCGGGTGGCGCAGATCTTCGCGACGCAGAAGCCCTCCACCCTGGTCTGGTGCATGGGCGCCACGCAGAAGACGGTGGGCACCGCCAATGTGCGCGCCTATGCCACGCTGCTGATGGCCACCGGCAATGTCGGCCGGCCCGGCACCGGCGCCAATATCTTCCGCGGCCATACCAACGTGCAGGGCGCGACGGACCTTGGCCTCGATACCACCACCCTGCCCGCCTATTACGGCATCGACGAGAGTGCCTGGCGCCACTGGTGCCGCGTCTGGGACGTGCCCTACGACTGGATGGTGTCGCGCTTCGCCAGCAAGAAGCTGATGGAAACGCCGGGCATCCCGACCACCCGCTGGTTCGATGCCGTGCTGCTGCCCAAGGACCAGCTGGAGCAGCCCGATAACCTGAGGGCCATGATCGCCGTCGGCCATGGCGGCAACACCGTCAGCCGCATGCCCGAGGCGATCAAGGGCATGGAGAAGCTGGACCTGCTGGTGGTGGCGGACCCGCATCCCACCAACCTTTCCAGCATGTCGAACCGGCGCGACAACACCTACCTGCTGCCGATCTGCACGCAGTTCGAATGCGCCGGCAGCCGCACCGCCTCCAACCGCTCGCTGCAGTGGTACGAGCCGGTCGTGCAGCCGATCTTCGAGAGCAGGACCGACTACGAGCTCTTCTACCGCCTGGCCGAGAAGCTCGGCTTCGCGCAGGAGATGTTCAAGACCATGGAGGTCCAGGGCAAGGCACCGACCGCCGAGAGCATCCTGCGCGAGATCAACCGCGGCGCCATCTCGACCGGCTATTCCGGCCAGTCGCCGGAGCGGCTGAAGCTGCACATGCAGCACCAGGCGGATTTCGACGTGGTGACGCTGCGCGGCAAGCCCGGCACGCCGGTGGCGGGCGAGACCTATGGCCTGCCCTGGCCCTGCTGGGGCTCGCCGGAGATGAAGCATCCCGGCAGCCATATCCTCTACAACACCAACCTGCATGTGAAGGAAGGCGGCGGCACCTTCCGCGCCCGCTTCGGCGTGGAGCGCAACGGCCAGACCCTGCTGGCCGAGGGCTCCTATTCCAAGGGCTCGGAGATCACCGACGGCTATCCGGAATTCACCGTCGCGGTGCTGAAGCGCCTCGGCTGGTATGACGAGCTGACGCCGCGGGAGAAGGAGATCATCGCCCGCATCGGCGAGGGGAACGAGGACCGCGTTTCCTGGTCCATCGACCTTTCCTTCGGCATCATCCGTGTGGCCATGGAGCATGGCTGCGTGCCCTACGGAAACGCCAAGGCGCGGGGCAATGCCTGGAACCTGCCCGACCCGGTGCCGGTGCACCGCGAGCCGATCTACACGCCGCGCACCGACCTGATCGCCCAGTATCCGACGCTGGACGACCGCCGCGCCTTCCGCATGCCGCATCTGGGCAAGTCGGTGCAGCAGCGCTCCTTCCAGGTGGCGCCGAACTTCCCGATCATCCTCACCTCCGGCCGTCTGGTCGAATACGAGGGCGGCGGCGAGGAAACGCGCTCCAACCGCTGGCTGGCCGAGCTGCAGCAGGACATGTTCGTCGAGATCAACACCGAGGATGCCGCGGCCCGCGGCGTCAAGGACGGCCAGTTCGTCTGGGTGGATGGTGTCGAGAACCAGGCCAAGGTGCGGGTCAAGGCGCTGGTCACCGACCGTGTCGGCAGGGGCGTGGCCTTCATGCCCTTCCATTTCGGCGGCTGGTACCAGGGCGAGGACCGGCGCGGCTATTACCCGCCGGGCACCGACCCCATCGTGCTGGGCGAAAGCGTGAATACCCTGACCACCTATGGCTATGACCCCGTGACCGCGATGCAGGAAACCAAGGTCACGCTCTGCCAGATCCGCGCGGCGTAAGGAGGGACCGAAGACATGGCCCGCATGAAGTTCCTCTGTGACAGCGACCGTTGCATCGAGTGCAACGCCTGCGTCACCGCCTGCAAGAACGAGCACGAGGTGCCCTGGGGCATCAACCGCCGCCGCGTCATCACGCTCAATGACGGCAAGCCGGGAGAGCGCAGCATCTCCATGGCCTGCATGCATTGCACGGACGCGCCCTGCCAGGCGGTCTGCCCGGTGAACTGCTTCTACACCACGGCCGATGCCATCGTGCTGCACGACAAGGACCTGTGCATCGGCTGCGGCTATTGCTTCTACGCCTGCCCCTTCGGCGCGCCGCAGTATCCGCGCGTCGGCAATTTCGGCGGGCGCGGCAAGATGGACAAGTGCACCTACTGCGCCGGCGGCCCGCAGGCCGACAACACGGAAGCCGAATACGCGCAGTACGGCGCCAACCGCATCGCGGAAGGCAAGCTGCCGCTCTGCGCCGAGATGTGCTCCACCAAGGCGCTGCTGGCGGGCGATGGCGACATCATCGCCAGCATCTACAAGGAACGCGTCCAGGTGCGCGGCTATGGTGCCGGCGCCTGGGGCTGGCGCACCGCCTATCGTGAGACGGTGGGCGTGTGATGCGGCGCGCAGCCCTCACCCTCGCCCTCGCGCTGCCGCTGCTGACGGGCATCGCCCAGGCGCAGCAGCAGCAGGCCCCGCAGAGCCCGGAGACGCAGCAGGCGGTGCCGCAATCGGCGCAGCCGGCGCAGCAGCAGTCGCAGGAAAACGGCGCCGGCCCGCCCGCCGGCGCGCCGGAAGTGCAGAACGCGACGCCGGAAAGCCAGTCCGCCGGGCAGAACCAGCAGCGGCAGGTGCCGCAGACCACCGATACCTCGGCCCCCACCGGCACGCCCGCCGCGCCGCAGCCCGAGGCCGCGCCCACCCCCGTGGCGCCCGTGACGGCGCCGCCGCCCGAGGGCACGCGCGGCCCCACGGCCGAGGAGCGGGAGCTGGAAGCGGCGCTGAAGGGCGAGCGCATCCAGGGCCGCATCTCCATCCCCAACCAGAGCGCCGGCGTGCTGGTGCAGCCGGAAGGGCGGGACTGGCGCGTCTTCCACAACCGCACCCTGCCCTGGGTGGCCGGTACGGCGGTGGTCGGCACGGTGGTGCTGCTGGCGCTGTTCTTCCTGATCCGCGGCCGCGTGCGGGTGCGGGAAGGCTTCTCCGGCCGCACCATGCTGCGCTTCACCTTCTTCGAGCGCGCGGTGCACTGGATGACGGCCAGCTCCTTCATCGTGCTGGCGCTCTCGGGCCTCAACCTGACCTTCGGGCGGGATGTGCTCCGTCCCGTGATCGGGCCGGAAGCCTTCACCACCCTCTCCCACTGGGGCAAGACGGCGCATAACTTCCTGGCCTTCCCCTTCACGCTGGGCATCCTGCTGCTCTTCATCATGTGGGTGGGCGGCAACCTGCCGACGCGGGGCGACGTCACCTGGCTGATGCAGGGCGGCGGCATGATCGGCCACACCAACCCGAAGGCGGACCGTTTCAACGCCGGCCAGAAGGGCATCTTCTGGATCACGGTGCTGGGCGGCGCGGCGGTGGCGGTCTCTGGCTACCTGCTGGTCTTCCCCTTCACGGTGCTGGACGTGAATGGCCAGCAATGGGCGCATATGGTCCATGGCATCATCTCCGCCGTGATGATGGCGGCCATCCTGGCCCATATCTACATCGGCACCCTGGGCATGGAGGGCGCCTTCTCCGCCATGGGCAGCGGGCAGGTGGACTACAACTGGGCGCGCGAGCACCACGAGCTCTGGGTGGATCAGGAACTCGCCAAGGCGCATGACACGGTGCGGCCCGGCAGCGGCGGGCCCGCCCCGCGCCCCGCCGGGGCGGATTGAGACGAGCCAAAGGGCCGGGGCATCCCCCGGCCCTTTTTTCATGGCGCCTCTCCGGGCCTCGCCGGCCTTGCGAGGGCCGGCACCCGCCGCTAAGCCGGTGCCCATGCGCCTCATCGGACTGGCCGGCTGGAGTGGCGCCGGCAAGACCACCCTGCTGGCCCGCCTGATCCCCGCGCTCGCCGCGCGCGGCATCGCGGTCTCCACCGTCAAGCACGCCCATCACGCCTTCGACATCGACCAGCCGGGCAAGGACAGCCACACCCACCGGCAGGCGGGGGCGCGGCAGGTGCTGGTCTCCTCCTCCAACCGCTGGGCCCTGATGAGCGAGCTGCGCGGCGCGCCCGAGCCGCCGCTGGCCGAGCTGCTGCGCAAGCTGGACCCGGTGGACCTCGTGATTGTCGAGGGCTTCAAGCGCGACAGCCACCCCAAGATCGAGGTCTTCCGCGCCGCCAATGGCAAGCCCTGGCTGCACCCCCAGGACCCCGCCATCCGCGCCGCCGCCACCGATACCCCGCCCCCCGGCCCCCTGCCCTTTGCCGGGATCGACGAGGTGGAGCGCGTCGCCGACCTCCTGCTCGCCCATGCCGCGCCATGGCCCAGCTAAGCGACGACTGCTTCGCCCACGGCGGCAAGCTGCTGTCCGTGGAGGACGCGGCGGCCCTGGTGGTGGCCCGCGTGCCGCCGCTCGAAGGCCGCGAGACCCTGCCCCTGATCGAGGCGCGCGGCCGCATCCTGGCCAGCAACCTGCATGCCCCCGGCCCGCTGCCCCCCTTCTTCAACAGCGCCGTGGACGGCTACGCCTTCCGCCATGCCGACCTGGAGCCGGCGGGCGAGACGGTGCTCCGCCTGGAAGGCCGCCTCGCCGCCGGCCAGGCAGCGGGCGCCGCCCTGCCCCCCGGCACTGCCCTCCGCATCCTGACCGGCGCCCCCATGCCCCCCGGCGCCGATACCGTGATGATGCAGGAGGACGCCCGGCTGGAGGATGGCCTGATCCGCCTGCCCCCCGGCCTCAAGCCCGGCGCCAATTGCCGCCCGGCCGGCGAGGACGTGGCCCAGGGCGAGCTGGCCCTGCCCGCCGGCACGCGCCTCGGCCCCGCCGAGGTCGGCCTCGCCGCCGCCTTGGGCTTCGCCGCTCTGCCCGTCACCCGCCGCCCGCGCATCGGCGTCTTCAGCACCGGCGACGAGCTGGCGCCCCCCGGCACCCCGCTGGGCCCGGCGCAGACCTACGACAGCAACCGCTTCTCCCTGCTCGCCCTGCTGGCCGGCCTGCCGGTGGAGGCGCATGACCTCGGCATCCTGCCCGACCGCCCCGGCGCCACCGCCGAAGCCCTGCGCGAGGCCGCCGCCTGCCACGACATGCTGCTGACCTCCGGCGGTGTCTCCACCGGGGAGGAAGACCATGTCCGCGCCGCCATCCAGGCCGGCGGCAGCCTGGTCTTCTGGCGGCTGGCGCTGAAGCCGGGCCGCCCGGCGGCCATGGGCGTGGTGGGCGGCACGCCGGTGCTGGGCCTGCCCGGCAACCCTGTGGCGGCCATCGTCACCTTCCTGCACCTGGCACGGCCCCTGGCGCTGCGTCTGGCCGGCGCCACGCCCGCCGCCCTGCCCCGCTTCGCCGCCACCGCCGACTTCGCCTACCGCAAGAAGGCCGGGCGGCGGGAATACGTGCGCGTCTCGCTCCAGCCCGGTGCCACCCTGCCAGTGGCACGCAAATACCCGCGGGAGGGCGCGGGGCTGCTGACCTCCCTCACCCGCTCCGACGCCTTCGCGGAACTGGGGGAAGAGGTCACCGCCGTGGCGCCGGGGGATACGGTGATGGTGCTGCCCTTCGGGATGGTGTTCTAGGCGGCGGCCGGGGCCAAAGAGGGCTCCGCCCTCTCTGGACGCTCCCGCCGGGGTGGAAAGTCCACCCCGGGCCCCGCTGTCAGTTTTTCGGGGCTTCGCGCCGCAGCGTGGCGGCTGTTGTTTTTGCTGAAGCCATGCGGGCTGAACCCTCAGTCGCCGAGGGTCATGGACCCTAGGCGGAACCACCGTCACTAAAAACAGATGGCGGGGTCCGGGGTGACACGGTCACCCCGGCGGGGGTTCCAGGGGGCGGCGCCCCCTGGCCTGCGTCATTCCAGCCCGTACCGCAGTGCCGCCAGCGTTCCCACCCCGGCCAGAATCGACAGCACCAGGTTGCGCGTCCGCCACTGCACCAGCGCCACCGGCAGCGCCGAGAGCCAGGCGGCGTAATCCATGCGGGAGAGTGCCAGCGCCACATAGGCCGCGAAGAGCGGGCCGGGGATGTTGCGCATCATCGCCTCCACGAAGGGCGGTGGGCGCACCACGCGCAGCACGGCATAGCCGCCGGCGCGGCAGAGAAAGGTCACCGCCGCCATCCCCAGGATGGCCAGCAGCACGTCCATGCGCAGCATCAGTTGCGGCGCCCTTCCAGCCAGGCAGCCAGGGCGGCGCCGCCCAGCGCGCCGCTCAGCAGCGGCACCGGCTGCGGCAGGCCCAGCCGGGCCGCGCCCAATGCCAGCCCGGCGGCCAGCACCCATGGCCAGAGTTCCCCCTTGCCGCGCCACAGCGAGACCAGCAGCGCCACGAAGGTGGCGGTGGCGGCGAAGAAGATCGGGTGCCCCGGCGGCAGGCGGATCGCGCCGCTCAGCACATGGCCCAGCGCCGCGAAGATCATCCAGGTGACCCACAGCGTCAGGCCGATGCCCAGCAGGAAGCCGGGGTCGCGCCCGCCGGAACGCATATTGGCCACGCCCAGCGCGAAGGAATGGTCCACGATGGTGCCCAGCGTCAGCCATAGGCGCCAGCCGCGCACGCGGTCCAGCAGCGGCGCCAGGGCGGCGCCCATCGGCAGCATGCGGACATTCACGGCGAAGGCGGCGAGGCAGGCGGCCAGCAGCGGCGCCGGGTCGGCCCAGAGTTCCATCGCCAGAAGCTGCGCCGTGCCGGCATAGACCACGCCGGACATCAGCAGCGTCTCCGCCAGGCTCAGGCCCTTGCTCTGGGAGACGATTCCCACCACCAGCCCGAAGGGGGTCAGACCGATCATCAGCGGCACCGCGGCGCGCATGCCGAGGCGCAGCCCGGCCAGGGTCATGCCCTCAGCCACGGCGGGAGGCCAAGAGGCGGTCGGTGGCGTCCTCGGGGTCCATGTCCAGGGCGCGCTCGGCCAGGTCGCGGGGGAAGCCGGCGCGGGCCAGGGCGCCCAGCGCCTTCAGCCGCGCCTCGGGCGAGGGCGGCTGCTCCACGGCGAAGGGGCCGGCGCGGCGGCGGCGCAGGTGGCCCAGGGCGGCGGCCAGTTCATCCGTTTCTTCCAGCAGCCCGGCGGCGGTGGCGGCGGGCACGCCCTTCACCGCCAGATGCGCGGCAATGGCGCGGCGGGACCGGCCGGCCTGGTTCAGCCGGCGGGCGCGGGCGGCGGCGAAGGCCTCGTCATCCACCGCGCCGGCCTTGGCCAGGGCCTGGGCGACTTCTGCGGCGGCCTGCTTGGCTTGTGCGGCGGCGGGGGCGATGGTCTCGGCCAACTGGCCTTCCCCCTCGGCGCGGCGGGCCCAGCGGTCCACCCGGCGTTGCAGCACGCGGCGCAACCCGGCCTCGGTGGTGCCGAAGCGGGCCAGATGCGCCAGCGCGGCCTCCCGCAGGCGGGCGGCATCGGGGGCGGGGCCGGCGGGGATGTCGCGACGCGGGCGCGCGGGCGTTCGGCCCGAAGGCGTTTTCATGATGCGGGGCAGTTTGCCACGGGCAGGGGGCGGCCGGAAGGCCAGGGGGCGCCGCCCCCTGGAACCCCCGCCGGGGTGACAGGGTCACCCCGGACCCCGCCATCAATGGGCGGAAACGGAGAAGGGGTCAGCCGGCAGCCTGCGCTTCCAGGGCGCGCAGCACGATGGATTCCGTCAGGATCTGCGGCAGCACGGCCGGGGCGCCACCGCCGGCGGGATAGACCAGATACAGCGGCACGCCCTCCCGCCCATGGGCACGCAGCAGGGCGGCGATCTCGGCGCCGCCGCGCGTCCAGTCGCCGGTCAGATAGGCGACGCGGCGGGTGGCGAAGGCTTCCCGCACCGCCGTGCTGTCCAGCGCCACGCGCTCATTCACCTTGCAGGTGATGCACCAGGCGGCGGTGAGATTGACGAAGACCGGGCGGCCTTCTGCCTGCGCGGCGGCGACGCGGGCGGCGGACCAGGGCTCGGCACCGGCCTCGGCGGCCGTGGCGGCGGGGGCAGGGGCCGCGTGCAGGCGCGGCAGCAGCAGCGCCGCCAGCAGCAGCGCCAGGGCGGCACCGCCGCGCCCGGCCAGTCGCCAGCGCCCGCGCGCGCCCTGCGCCGTGCCCAGCGCCCAGGCGCCGAAGCCGACCAGCAGCCCGCCTGCCATGGCCGCCGCCAGCCCCTCCGGCCCGGTGAGCTGCGCCAGCACCCAGAGCAGCCAGAGCGCGGCGCCATACATCGGGAAGGCCAGCGCCTGCTTCAGCCGGTCCATCCAGGCGCCGGGCTTGGGCAAGAGCCGCGTCAGACCCGGCGCCAGGGCCAGCAGCGCATAGGGCGCGGCCATGCCGAGGCCCATGGCGCCAAACACCGCCAGCGTGCCGGCCGGCGGCAGCGCCATGGCGGCGCCGATGGCGGCGGCCATGAAGGGCGCGGTGCAGGGGGTGGCCACCAGCACCGCCAGCGCCCCGGTGGCGAAGCTGCCGCCATGCCCGCCACGCGCCGCCAGCGCGCCGCCCGCGCCCACCGGCCCGCCGATGTTGAACACGCCCGAAAGGTTCAGCCCCACCGCCAGCATCAGCCAGCCGGTCAGGGCCACGAACACCGGGGAGGTGAACTGGAAGCCCCAGCCCGCCGTCTGCCCCGCCAGCCGCAGCCCCAGCAGCAAGCCGCCCAGCAGCAGGAAGGAGAGCACGACGCCGGCCGTGTAGCTCGCCCCATGCGCCCGCACCGTGGCGCGGGCGGCGCCGGACAGCCGCGCGATGCCCAGCGCCTTCATGGCCAGGATGGGAAAGACGCAGGGCATCAGGTTCAGGATCAGCCCGCCCAGCGCCGCCCAGAGCAGCGCCTGCCCCAGCGGCAGCCCGCCCCCGCCGCCGGGCAGCGCCGGCAGCGGGCCAGGGGCGGCGGAAAGGCTATAAGCGCTGCGCACCCCCGCGCCATCCGTGATGGCCACTACGCCCGCCACCTGCGTCGGCAGTTCCATCATGCCGCGCGGCAGGCCGAGCCGTAGCGCGCCTTCCGTCACCCGCAGCGGCTGCGGGCCGGCATGGTCCAGCACGCCCGCCTCAGCGGGGAAGAAGAAGGCCTCCTTCACCGATTGCGGCGACAGGTCCTGGCCCCGCAGCAGCAGCGCGCCTTCCTTGCCCTCGAAGCCGATGCTGGCTTCCCAGGGGGAAGGGCGGGGCAATTGGGCCTCGGCCTGCTGGAACAGCGGCGCCATGGCGGCATCGGGCCGCGCTGCGGCTTCCACCGGCAGGGTGAGGGTGAAGCGGCCTTCCTCGGGGATGCAGACCTGCTCGCAAACCAGCCAGCTCGCCTCGGCCTGGATGGTGAAGCTCTGGCCGGGGGTGAGGGAGACCGGCGGCGTCACTTCCTGCGGCAGCAGGGTGGCATTCTCGTAGCCGAAGTTCACCAGCGGGCCGAAGGGGATGCGGTGCGGCGCCGGCCATTGGATCGGCCCGGCGCTGGCGCCGTCCGGCAGGGTGAGGGTGACATCGGGCGGCAGGCCGGCATCGCCGGGGTTCTGCCAATAGGTATGCCAGCCCGGCGCCAGGCGCTGCCGCAGCCCGATGCGGAAGGGCTGCCCCGGCGCCACGGAAGCCACCTCGGCCGCCAGGGTCATGGTGGTGCGCTCCGACCGCACAGCCTCGCTTTCCCCCGCCAGGGCGGGGGTGGCCAGGGCCATCAGGGCGGCGGTGAGGAGGATCGGGCGCGACATGGCGAATAGAAGCCTTTTCCGGTGGCCAGAGGCCAAGGGGGTTCCGCGTGACGAATCGTCTCATGCCACGGCAGGACCGCCTGGGCCAAAGCCTCCGGGCGCGGGTCAGCCGCGCGGTGTCATGAAGGCTTGCGCCTCCGCGCCCGTCATGGCCTGGGCGGCATAGCCGAAATGGCCTTCCGCCAGCACCTCCCGACCCGCGCGGGCCAGGGCGCCCAGCGCCGCCCGTGCCAGGGAGCCGCCCAGGCTGATGCGCTTCACGCCCGCTTCCGCCAGTTCCGCCACGGTGAAGGGGCGCCCGGCCAGGCCCATCACCACATTCACCGGCCTGTCCACGGCGGCGCAGAGGGTGCGGATATCCTCCAGCCGCGTCAGGCCGGGGGCATAGAGCACCTCCGCGCCCGCCTTCGAAAAAGCCTGCAGGCGGCGGATGGTGTCGTCCAAGTCCGGGCGCCCGTGCAGGTAATTCTCGGCGCGGGCGGTCAGCATGAAGGGCAGGGCGCGCGCGGCCTCGGCGGCGGCGGCCACGCGTTCCACGGCTTGGTTGAAGTCGTAGAGGGGGCGGTCGGCTTCGCCCGTCGCATCCTCGATGGAGCCGCCGACGAGGCCCACCCTGGCGGCGGCGCGGATGGTTTCGGCGCAATCCTCCGGCGCATGGCCGAAGCCGTTCTCCAGGTCGGCCGAGACGGGCAGGGAGGTGGCGGCGACGATGGCTGCGGCATTGGCCAGGGTTTCCTCCCGGCTCACCGCCCCCCGGCCATCCGGCCGCCCCAGCGAGAAGGCGAGGCCGGCGCTGGTGGTAGCCAGGGCCTCGAAGCCCAGCGCCGCCAGGATGCGGGCGCTGCCGGCATCCCAAGGGTTGGGAATAACAAAGGCGCCGGGGCGGGCATGCAGCGCGCGGAAGCGGGCCACTTGTTCAGTCTGGCTCATGGCGGTTCCTCCTGTTGTGGTGAACAGATCAGGAACCAGGCTGCGCCGCAAGCCGTGCTGCTGTAGAGGGTGGCGCCATGTCCATCGCCCTGCTGCCCGAACTGCCCGTCACCGAGGCCCTGCCGCGCCTGGCGGAAGCGCTGCGCGTCGGTTCCAATGCCGTGCTGGTGGCGCCGCCCGGCGCCGGCAAGACGACGCTGGTGCCCCTGGTGCTGCGCGACGAGCCCTGGGCGGCGGGGCAGAAGATCCTGGTGCTGGAACCCCGCCGCGTTGCCGCCCGCGCCGCCGCCCGCCGCATGGCCAGCCTGCTGGGCGAGGAGGTCGGCAATACCGTGGGCCTGGTGACGCGGCTGGAACGCGCCACCTCGGCGGCCACGCGCATCGAAGTCATCACCGAGGGCCTGTTGGTCCGCCGCCTGCAATCCGACCCTGGGTTGGATGGCGTGGCGGCGGTGCTGTTCGACGAGGCGCATGAGCGCAACCTCGACACCGACCTGGCGCTGGCCTTCTGCCTGGACCTGCAACGCGCGCTGCGGCCGGAACTGCGCCTGCTGGCCATGTCCGCGACGCTGGAGGCCGAGGGTTTTTCGACCCTGCTGGGCGATGCGCCGGTGGTGGAAAGCCTTGGCCGTGCCTTTCCCGTGGCGGTGCAATACCGGCAGCGGGAGCTGAAGGATGCGCGCGAACTGCCGGAAGCCATGGCCAGCGCCATCCGCGAGGCGCTGCGGGCGCATCCCGGCGACGTGCTGGCCTTCCTGCCCGGCTGGGGCGAGATCCGCCGCACCGCCGACCGCCTGGGCGGCATCGACGCCGATGTGCTGCCCCTGCATGGCGAGATGCCGCCGGCCGAGCAGGACAAGGCGCTGAACCCCGGCCCCCGCCGCAAGGTGGTGCTGGCCACCTCCATCGCCGAAACCTCGCTGACCGTGCCGGGGGTGCGGATCGTGGTGGATGGCGGCTTCCGCCGCGCGCCGAGGCTCGACCCCGCCACGGGCCTGTCCCGCCTCGCCACGCTGCGCATCTCCCGCGCCGCCGCCGAGCAGCGCGCCGGCCGCGCCGGCCGCACGGAATCCGGCGTTGCCATCCGCCTCTGGACCGAGGCGCTGCACCGTGGCCTGCCGATCTCTGACCGGCCGGAGATCCTGGAAAGCGAACTCTCCGGCCTCGCGCTCGACTGCGCCGCCTGGGGCGCCGAGCCCGCCACGCTGCCCTTCCTGGACCCGCCACCGGCCGGCGCCCTGGCCGCCGCCCGCGCCCTGCTGCGAGACCTCGACGCGCTGGATGCCGAAGGCCGCGTCACCGCCACCGGACGGCGCATGGCGCGCCTCGGCACGCATCCCCGCCTCGCCCGCATGATGACGGCGGCGGAAAGCGCCGAGGAAGCCGCCCTGGCCGCTGAACTCGCCGCGCTGCTGGAGGAACGCGACCCCATCCGGGGCCGCGAGGCGCCGTCCGACATCCACCTGCGCCTGGATCTGCTGCATGGCGCCGACGACCCCAATGCCGACCGCGCCGCGCTGGGCCGCATCCGCCGCGCCGTGACGCTGCACCGCCGCCGCCTGGGCGTGCCCGGCGGCACCGAGGCGGCGGGCGACCCCGGCCTGCTGCTGGCCGCCGGCTTCCCCGACCGCATCGCCGCCAAGCGCGGCACCATGGATGGCGCCTTCCGCATGGCCTCCGGCCAGGGCGCGCGGCTGCCGGCGACCGACAAGCTCGGCAAATCCCCGCTGCTGGCGGTGGCGGACCTGGAGCTGGCGGGCACCGAGGCCCGCATCCGCATGGCCGCGCCGCTGGACCGCGCCGTGCTGGAATCCCGCTTCCCCGAGCGCCTGGTGCGGGAGGAAGGCGCCGCCTTCGACCCCCGCGCCGGCGCCGTGGTGGCCCGCCGCCGCCTGCGCTTCGGCCCGCTGGTGCTGGAGGAAGCCACCATCCCCCATGCCGACCCCGCCGCCGTGGCCGCCGAACTGGCGAAGGCCGCCGCCAGCCGCGGCTTCCGCGACCTGAACTGGACCGATGCCGCCAGCCAGACCCGCGCCCGCCTCGACTGGATGCACAGGCTGGCGCCGGAGGAATGGCCGGATGTCTCCGACGCCGCCTTGACCGCCACCGCCACCGAATGGCTGGCCCCCTGGCTTTCCGGCCTGACCAGGCTTTCGGAACTGAAGGGCCTGGACGCCACGGGCATCCTGCGCGCCCTGGTGCCGCACGCCCAGCAGCGCGCGCTGGATGCCGCCCTGCCGGTGCGTGTGGACCTGCCGAAGGGCCGCTCCGCCGCCATCGACTATTCGGGGGAGGTGCCGCGCCTGGAAGCCCGCGCCCAGTGGCTGTTCGGCATGGCCACGTTGCCGCCGCTGGCGCAGGGGCGTATCCCCTTGCAGGTGGCGCTGCTTTCCCCCGCCGGGCGGCCCGTCGCCGTCACCGCCGACCTGCCGGGCTTCTGGCGCGGCGCCTGGGCCGATGTCCGCAAGGATATGCGCGGGCGCTATCCCAAGCACGACTGGCCGGAAGACCCATCCCGCCCCATGTAGAGGCCACTGACGGTGGAATCGTCCCGTTGCGGCTGCCACGGTCCGACGCCACAGTTCAGTGCTATCGCCAGGATGTCCCCCGCCATGCCGCCGATTCCCTCCCGCGCCCCTATGGCTTCACGCCGCTTCATCCTCGCCGGGCTGGCCGCCAGCGCCGCCCTGCCGCTGATCTCCTGCGCCTCTTCCGTCCCCGCCCAGGCGCAGCGCGGCCTCCTGCCCGACTTCGCCGACCTGGCGGAGCGCGTGATGCCGGCGGTGGTGAATATCGCGGTGCTGAGCGAGCAGACCACCACCCAGGTGCCGCCCGAGCTGCGCGGCACGCCCTTCGAGCGTTATTTCCGGGAACGGCGCGGCCGCCAGCAGGTGCAGGGCGCGGGCTCGGGCTTCATCATCGACCCCGCCGGCTACATCGTCACCAACAACCACGTGGTGGGCAATGCCTCCCGCGTCGTCGTCTCCCTGCAGGATGGCACCGAGCTGCCGGCCCGCGTGGTCGGCACCGATGAGCTGACCGACCTCGCCCTGCTGCGGGTGGAGGCCAAGACCAGCCTGCCTTCCGTTCCCTGGGGCAGCAGCGCCGGCACGCGCGTTGGCCAATGGGTGCTGGCCTGCGGCAACCCCTTTGGCCTGGGCGGCACCGTCACCTCCGGCATCGTCTCCGCCCGCGGGCGCGAGATCGGCGCCGGGCCCTTCGACGACTTCATCCAGACCGATGCCGCCATCAACCCCGGCAATTCCGGTGGCCCGCTGTTCAACGCGGCGGGCGAGGTGATCGGCATCAACACCGCCATCTTCTCCCCCACCAATGCCTCCGCCGGCATCGGCTTCGCCACGCCTTCCGATCTGGCGAAGGGCGTGATCGAGCAGCTGCGCCGCGACGGGCGGGTGGAACGCGGCTGGCTCGGCATCGCCGTGCAGGACTTCGGCAACGAGCCCGGCGGCCGGCGCGGCGCCCAGGTCCAGGCCGTGGAACGCGGCAGCCCCGGCGCCCGCGCCGGGCTGCGCCAGGGCGATATCCTGGTGGCGCTGAACGGGGAGCGGATGGAAGGCTCCCGCACCCTGATCCGCAACGTCGCCGGCACGCCGCCGGGCCAGACGGTGCGCCTGACGCTGATCCGCGACGGGCGGCAGCAGGAAATCGCGGTGCAGGTCGGGCGGCGGCCGCCTTCAGCGTCCTGAAGAAGGCTGGGGAATGAATTCCCCATCAAACGTATACGTTTGATCCTTCTTTTCTTTTTCGAGTTTTCCGGTGCGCCGGAGGGCCTGGCCATCCGGCGACTGCGGCCTCAGCTTGCGCGCCTTTTTGAAAACACCACGGCGACCCCGACGCTCGTCTGAGCCCGAACCCAGACTCGAAGAAAAAAGAAGGGGGGATCGGGGGAATTCATTCCCCCGGCCTTCTCACCACTGCGCCGCATCGGTCCCCAGCGGCACGGAGGGCCGTGCGAAGAAGGCTGGCGTTGCTTCCAGCCGCGCCGCGTGCCGCACGGCGCTGAGGCGCCCAAAGCCGGAATCGGTTTCTTCCAGCAGGTCCAGCAGATCTTCCCGCTTCGGGTCCGGCGCTGAGAAGCCCTGTTCCAGCCGCCCCAGCCCGCGCAGCCAGCGGCCCGTGGCGGCGAGGGAGACGCGCACCTGCCAGGAGCCGCCTTCCGCCGCCCGCCGGTGCAGCGCCGCCAGGATGCCGAAGGCAAGCAGGTAGCCCGAGGCATGGTCCAGCGCCTGGGCGGGCAGGGGGCGGGGCTTGCTGTCGCCGGCGGCCTCGGCTTCGGCGCGGTTGAAGCCGCTGGCGGTTTGCACCAGGGAATCGAAGCCGCGCCGGCCCTGCCAGGGGCCGTCCCAGCCATAGGCCGAGAGGCTGGCATGGACGATGCCGGGGCGCAGGGCGGCCAGCCGCTCCGGCCCGAAGCCATGCGCCGCCAGGGCGCCGGGGCGGTAGGATTGCAGGAAGACATCGGCCTCCCGCGCCAGGGCTTCCAGTTGGGCATGGCCCTCGGGCTGGCGCAGGTCCAGTTGGGCGGAGCGCTTGCCGCGCCCGGTATCGATCACCAGCGGCGCCACGGCGGGCAGGTGCGGGGCGGTGACCAGCAGCACATCGGCGCCATGGGCGGCCAGCGCCCGCCCGGCCACGGGGCCGGCGATGATGCGCGTCATCTCCAGCACCCGCAGCCCTTGCAGCGGCCGGGCGGCGGCGGGCAGGGGCTGGGGCGGGGCATCGCCGATGCGGGTGATGGAGACCGGCCGATCCGCCACCGCCTGCCCCTGGGGCGAGGCATCCCATTCCGCGAAGGAACGCAGGGCGGCGGCGCAGAGGCCGGCTTCGGCGGCGGCATCCTCGAAGGCCCGGGCCTGCCAGCCCAGCAGGGCGCGGGCCACGGCGGCGCGGTCGTTCTCCACGCCCAGCAGGCGCAGCGCGCCGTCGCGGTGGTGCGGGAAATTGGTGTGCAGCCGCACCCAGCCGTCGGCCGTGGGGTAGAGGCCGGCGATGGCGTCCCACAGCTCCGGCGCTTCCCGCCCATCGACGCGGAAGAGGCGTTCGGAGCGGAACTCGGCCGCCGCGTGGCGCATCTCCACCGCCACGCGCTGCGGCGGGCCGCCGCGCTGGCGGTGCAGGCTGGCGGCGGCCAGGGCCGTGGCGGCGATGCTGGCCTGCGCCGCCGTGCCCACGGCGAAGGAGGAGGGCAGGGCGGGCTCCGCCCCCGTCAGTTGCAGCCAGCCCAGGGCCTCCGCCGGCAGCCCGGCGCGGTGCCAGAGGGCGGCGGTGGCCCCGGCGGGGGTCACGCGAAGAAGGCCTCGACCCGCGCGGGCTCCACATCCTCGATGCGGGCGGGGGTCCAGCGGGGGGTGTTGTCCTTGTCCACCAGCAGGGCGCGCACGCCCTCGGCGAAGTCGGGGTAGGGGGTGATGGTCCGCACCAGCGCCACGTCCATGGCCAGGCAGCCGCGCAGGTCCAGGTGGCGGGCGCGCCTCAGCATCTCATGCGTCACGAACAGGCTGGTGGGGGAGACGCGGCGCAGCACCGCCAGTTGCTCGGCCGCCCATTCGGTGCCCTCGGCCTCCAGCGCCGCGACGATGGCGGGGACGGAGCCGGCGCCGAAGCAGCGGTCCACCTCCGCCCGCCGCGCCGCCACCGTGCCCGGCGGCACGGGCCGCGCCATGCGGTCGATGGCGGCAAGGTCGCCGCCCAGCAGTGCCTCCCGCAGTGCCGGCAGGTCGTCGCGCGGCACGAAATGGGTGGCGAAGCCGCATTCCACCGCCTCCGCCCCCCGCATCCGCGCGCCCGTCAGGCCGAGCCAGAAGCCCAGCGCCCCCGGCATGCGGGAGAGCACGTAGCTGGCGCCGATATCGGGAAAGAGGCCGATGGTGGTCTCCGGCATGGCCAGCACGGCGGCCTCCGTCACCACCCGGTGGCTGCCATGCACCGAGACGCCGACGCCGCCGCCCATGCAGACGCCGTCGATCAGGCTGATCCAGGGCTTGGGAAATTCACCGATATCGCCGTTCATGGCGTATTCGTCGGCCAGGAAGCGCACCAGCCCCGCGCCGTCGCCGCCCAGCAGCATCTCCCGCGCGTGGCGCACGTCGCCGCCGGCGCAGAAGGCGCGTCCGCCCTCGCCCTCCACCAGCACGGCGGTCACGCCCGGGTCCTCGCGCCATTCCGCCAGGTGGCGGGCGATGCCGTGGATCATGGCCGGGTCCAGCGCATTCAGCGCGCGCGGGCGGTTCAGCCGCAGGCGGGCGATGCCGCCCTGCCGTTCCACGATCAGGCTTTCCGCGAGCAGCTCCATCTTCCATCCCCAGGTTGCTTGCCGCCCAGCCTCGGCGCCACGCGCGCGGTTGACAAGTGCCCGGCCCTGACCGCTTCCTCCCCCATACCGGGGATGCAGGAGAAGCCATGGCCGAGGCGCTGGTGCGGTTCGAGGGCGTGCGGAAGGCCTATGCTGCCGGCAGCTATGCCGTGAAGCAGCTGGACCTGGAGGTGAAGCGCGGGGAATTGCTGACTCTGCTCGGCCCCTCCGGCTCCGGCAAGACCACCACGCTGATGATGCTGGCCGGCTTCGAGCAGCCGAGCGAAGGCCGCATCATGCTGCAAGGCCGCGACATCGCCCGCCTGCCGCCGCACAAGCGCGGCATCGGCGTGGTGTTCCAGTCCTATGCCCTGTTTCCGCACATGAGCGTGGCCGAGAACGTGGCCTTCCCGCTGGAAGTGCGCGGCGTGCCCAAGGCGGACCGCACCGCCCGTGTCGCCCGCGCCCTCTCCGCCGTGCGGCTGGACGGCTATGGCGACCGCCACCCGGCGCAGCTTTCCGGCGGCCAGCAGCAGCGCGTGGCCCTGGCCCGCGCCATGGTCTTCGAACCCCCCATCGTGCTGCTGGACGAGCCCCTCGGTGCCCTGGACAAGGCGCTGCGCGAGGAAATGCAGTTCGAGATCCGCGACATCCACCAGCGGCTCGGCGTGACAATGATGTACGTCACCCACGACCAGCAGGAGGCACTGACGCTGTCGGACCGCATCGCGGTCTTCGAGGGCGGGCTGATCCGCCAGCTTGCCCCGCCCCGCGCCATCTACGACCGCCCGGCCAATGCCTTCGTCGCCGGCTTCGTGGGCGAGAACAACCGCCTGCCCGGCCGGGTCCTGACCCGGGACGCCGAGGAAGCCCGCATCGCCCTGGACTGCGGCCCCGAGGTGCTGGCCCGCGCCGCCGACGATCTGGCGCCCGGCGCCCTCTGCCTGGTGACCATCCGGCCGGAGCGCGTGGCCGTGGCCGGCGTCGCCGCCGCCGAACTGGGCGAAGGCGCCATGCCAGCCATGGTGCGCGAGGCCATCTTCCAGGGCGACCATGTCCGCCTGAAGCTGGCGCTGGGCGATGGCGGCGAGATCCTGGCGAAACGCCCGGTGGGCGGCACAACCCTGCCGGAGCCGGGCAGTGTCGCGGCCGTGGCCTGGGAAGCGGGGCAGGCACTGGCTTTCGCGGCGGCGTAAAAGAAGCGGCGGGCCGGGGCCAAAGAGGGCGCTGCCCTCTCTGGACACACCCGCTGGGGTGACAGTGTCACCCCAGACCCCGCCATCAGTTTTTCAGGCGACAGGTTGGTTGCGCCGGAGGTCCTGGGCCTCCGGCGACTACAAGCCCAGCCCGCGTGGCCATCTTTGAAAAGCTGGCGCCGCTGCGGCCAAGATTGAAAAACTCGAAGCGGGGTCCGGGGTGGTCTCACCACCCCGGCGGGCGGGAACGTATACGTTCGCGGGGGCAGCGCCCCAGCCTTCCTCACGCCGCAGCGGCAGCCTTGAAGATGCGGGACACGTCGCCGCCCCATTCTTCGCGGCACAGGCGCAGCCAGCGGTCCGCCTGGGTCTCGCCGCTGGCCACGATCTCTTCCAGGGGCGCGAGGTAGACTTCCTCCCCCAGCCCACGTGCGCGGAGACCGTCACGGGCGATGGCCACGGCGTCGGCCGCAACCTCCCGCACGGTGCGGCCACGGAAGGGGGTTTCCAGCGCGCGTTCCGGCACGGCCACGCGCAGGGCCTGGATCTCGGCCACCGGCCAGTCGCGCACCAGGTTGGCCGCGGCCTTCTGGGCGGCGTCGTTGTAGAGCAGGCCGGTCCAGAAGGCGGGCAGGGCGTGCAGCATCTCGGGGCTGCCGGCGTCCGCGCCGCGCATCTCCAGGAAGCGCTTCAGGCGCACGTCGGTGAAGACGGTGGTGACGTGGTCGGCCCAGTCGCCCATCGTGGCCTCGACGCCGGGGTGGCCGGGCAGGCCCTCCGCCATGAAGCGGCGGAAGCTGGCGCCGGCGCAGTCGATCCAGCGGCCCTCGCGCATGATGAAGTACATCGGCACGTCGAGCACGTGCTGCACGAAGCGCTCGAAGCCGAAGCCCTGCTCGAAAACCACGGCGGGGATGCCGGTGCGGTCGGGGTCGGTTTCGGTCCAGACGCGGCCGCGAAGGGTGCGCAACCCGTTGGGCTTGCCCTCGGCGAAGGGGGAATTGGCGAAAAGGGCGGTGGCGATGGGCTGCAGCGCGAGGGAAACGCGCAGCTTTTCCACCATGTCCGCCTCATCCCCGAAATCGAGGTTCACCTGCACGGTGCAGGTGCGCAGCATCATGTCGAGGCCCATGGAGCCCACGCGCGGCATGTAGTTGCGCATGATGGCGTAGCGGCCCTTGGGCATCCAGGGCATCTCCTCCCGCTTGGCCAGCGGGTGGAAGCCCAGCGGCGCGAAGCCCATGCCGAGGGGGCCGGCGACATCCCGCGTCTCGTCCAGGTGGTTTTTCAGTTCATCCCAGCCGGCATGCAGGTCCGCCAGAGGCGCGCCGGAGAGTTCGAACTGCCCGCCTGGCTCCAGGCTGATGCTGGCCTTGCCGCGCGTCAGGCCAATGGGGTTGCCATTGTCCAGGATGGGCTCCCAGCCCTTGGCCTGGAGGCCTTCCAGCAGGGCGCGGATGCCGCCCGCGCGCTCTGCCCCCGGGGCATAGGGCGGGGGGGAGAGGTCAGAGTGGTAGAAGCCGAATTTCTCGTGCTCCGTGCCGATGCCCCACTGGGAGGCGGGTTTGGAGCCCTTGGCGAACCATTCGGCGAGTTGCCGCAAGGAGGTGATCGGCGTGAGATCGGCCTCGCCGGGATTGGACATTGGGTAAACCTGCGATCCGTTCGAGCGTGGGCCGGAAAAGCCCGTCTTGGGAACGGGGTTTGCCGCATCAGGAGGGGACGGTCCAGTCACCGGCCAATGCCTGTAGCACCGCCAGCCCCGCGACCGCCGCCGTCTCCGCCCGCAGGATGCGGGGACCGAGCGCGGCTGATGAAACAAAGTGTCGCCGGCCCATGGCGTCAAGCTCCGGCTTCGTGAATCCACCCTCGGGACCGACCAGAATCCCGAGCGGGGGCACCCGGCCGGGCAGCAGGCTGGCCAGGGATGGCGCCTTTCCACGTTCGTGGCCGAGGAAAAGCGGCGTGCCGTCCCAGGCATCCAGCGCCGCGTGCAGGTCCTGGGCGGGGGCGATGGCCGGCAGGTCCAGCCGCTCGCATTGCTCGGCGGCCTCGCGGGCGATGGTGGAGAGGCGCTCGTGGTTGATGCGGCCGACCACGCCGCGGGTGGTCAGCACCGGGTGGATGGAGGCGACGCCCAGCTCGGTGGCCTTTTCCACCACCCATTCCATGGCATCCCGTTTCAGGGGGGCCAGCAGCAGGCGGATATCGGGCGTGGCGGCCTGGGGGCGCAGCCTTTCCTCCGGCACCAGGGTGGCGCGGTCCTTGCGGATGGCGCCGATGCGCGCGCGCCATTCCCCATCCCGGCCGTTGAAAAGGTGAACAGAATCCCCTTCCCCCTTGCGCATCACCTGGCCGAGGTAGTGGCCCTGGCCGGGCAAAGCGGGCACATCCACCCCTTCGGCGAGATCGGCTTCGACATACAGGCGAGGGATGGACATGAGCGGCTCCAGGGGAACAGAGGCAGGCACGGCTCCGCACACCGATATCCGCGCCCGGGGATGGGTGGCGCATCTGCCGGCCTCCTGGCAAGCCTATGCGCTGCTGATGCGGCTCGACCGGCCCATTGGCGTCTGGCTGCTGCTGCTGCCGGGGCTCTGGGCCTTCGCCATGGCGGCGCCGGACTGGGGCACCGGGTTGTGGCTGACGCTGCTGTTTGTGCTGGGCGCCACCATCATGCGCGGCGCCGGCTGCGTGGTGAACGACCTCTGGGACCGGGAGCTGGACAAGAAGGTCTCCCGTACCGCCGGGCGGCCGCTGGCCTCGGGCGCGGTATCCGTGAAGCAGGCGGTGGTCTTCCTGGCCGTGCTGCTGCTGCTGGGGCTGGTCATTTTGCTGCAGTTGAACTGGCTCTGCGTCATCCTGGGCGTGGTGTCGCTGGTCCCGGTGGCGCTCTACCCCGCCGCCAAGCGCGTGACGGACTGGCCGCAGGCGGTGCTGGGCCTCACCTTCTCCTGGGCCGCGCTGGAAGGCTATGCCGCCGCCACCGGCCGGCTGGATGGCCCTGGCATCGCCCTCTACGCCGCCGCCTTCCTCTGGATCCTGGCCTACGACACCATCTACGCCCACCAGGACCGGGAAGACGACATCATGGTCGGCATCCGCTCCACCGCCCGCCATTTCGGCGAAAGGACGCGTCCCTTCCTGGCCGTCTGCTACGGCGGCGTGGTGCTGCTGCTGGCGCTGGCCGGCTACCTGGCCGACATGGGCCCCTGGTTCTGGCCGGTGCTGCTGGCGCCCGCCGCCATGCTGGCCTGGCAGGTGACGCGGCTGGACATCCACGACCCCGCCCTCTGCCTGCGGCTGTTCCAGAGCAACCGCGAGACCGGCCTGCTGGTGGTCCTGGCCTTCCTGGCGGGCCGGCTGTGAGGGACGGGGAAGCCTTCATCGCCGCCCATACCGCCCCCGCCCGCCCGGCGCTGGTGCCGGAGGTCGAGCTGTTCCTCGCCACCGCCATCACCCCCATCTGGCAGGCCACCGAGGACTGGCTGGCCGAGCGCAACATCGAGCCGCCCTTCTGGGCCTTCGCCTGGCCCGGCAGCCAGGCCCTGGCGCGGCTGATGCTGGACGGCACCGTGCAGGTCGCGGGCCGCCGCGTGCTGGACTTCGCCGCCGGCGGCGGCCTCGCCGCCATCGCCGCCATGCTGGCCGGGGCAGAAAGCGCCGAGGCCGCCGAGATCGACCCCCTGGCCCTGGCCGCCACCCGCCTGAACGCCCGCCACAACGGCGTCTCCGTCGCCACGCCGGAGGGAGACGTGGTGGGCCAGCCCTGCCGCTGGGACACCATCCTGGCCGGCGATGTCTGCTACGAGGCGCCCATGACCGGCCATATCTTCCCCTGGCTGCGCCGCATGGCGCAGGAGGGCGCCGAGGTGCTGCTCGCCGACCCCGGCCGCGCCTATCTGCCGAAGGAAGGGCTCGCCGCCGTGGCGCGCTTCTCCGTGCCAACGACGCGGGAACTGGAAGACCGCGACGCGCGGGACGTGACGATCTACCGCGTGCTGGGGTGACGGGCCGGGGCCAAAGAGGGCGCTGCCCTCTCTGGATACACTCGTTGGGGTGACAGGGTCACCCCAGACCCCGCCATCAATGTCTCCAGGCTGGTTGCGGCGAAGGCCCCCAGACCTCCGGCGGCCGCAGCCTCAGCCCCTCGTGGCGTTTCAACAGTTCCGAAGCTGGTGGATAGCGCCACGCCCTTTTCCTGAAGACCATTCCACAATGCGAAGCGGGGTCCGGGGTGGACTTTCCACCCCGGCGGGGTCCAGGGGCGGAGCCCCTGGCCTTTCCCTTGTCTTCTCCAGCGTCTCACCGAGGCGGGCGAAGCCGCGCTGCACCGCTGGAACAGCCTGCCGCCGCCTCGGGTCGCCGGATGCGATGCGGCGCGCTTCGTGCTCTACAGGGCAGCCCATGCTGATCGTCTTCAACCCCACCGCCGGCAGCCGCCGCCGTTCCCGGCTGGAGCGTGCCCACGCGTTGCTGCCCGGCGCGCGACTGGCCGAGACCGCCGGCCCTGGCCATGCCGAGGCCCTGGCGCGCGAGGCCGCCGCGCTGGGCGAGGATTGCGTGGTGGCGGCCGGCGGCGACGGCACCGTCGCGGAAGTGGCGGCGGGGCTGATGGGCGGCGGCACGGCGCTGGGCATCCTGCCGCTGGGCACCGCCAATGTGCTGTCGCTGGAACTCGGCCTGCCCCGCGTGCCCGAGGCTGCGGCGGCGGTGCTGCGCGGCGGGCGGGACGTGGCGCTCTGGCCCGGTGTCGCCCGCTTCGGGGATGGGCGCTCCCTGTTGTTCGTGCAGATGCTGGGCGCGGGCTTCGATGCCGATGTGGTGCGGCGGCTGGATATCGGGCTGAAGCGGCGCATCGGCCGCGCCGCCTATGTCTGGCAGGCCAGGCTGGAACTGCGGCGCTACGGCTTCCCGCCCATCCGCGTGCGGCTGGACGATGGGGAGGCGCTGCGCGCCAGTGCCCTGGTGGTCAGCAAGGGACGCCTCTATGCCGGCCCCTTCCTGCTGGCGCCGGGCGCCACGCCGCTGCGGCCCGGCTTCCATGTGGCGCTGATCGGCGGCGGCTGGGGCCGGGCCGCCCTGGCCGGGGCGCTGCTGCCGCTCAACCTGCTGCCGCGCCTGCCCGGGCTGGTGTTGCACCAGGCGAGCCATGTGGTGCTGGAAGGCGGCGGCGTGCCAATCCAGGCGGATGGCGATTTCACCGGCCACCTGCCTGTCACCGTCACGGATGCCCCGGCGCCGCTGCGCATCCGGCTGCCGGGTGATGGACGGGGGCGATGATTCTGATCTAGCCTCCGTCTCTCCGCCCCCAGCCGTGCAAGGTCTGTCGCATTCCATGAACCAGTTCTCGCCCGTGTCGCGTCCGAACAACCTTGATGCGTTCTGGATGCCCTTCACCGACAACCGCTACTACAAGTCGCATCCGCGCCTGCTCGCGCGCGCCGAGGGCATGAACTACTACACCGCCGATGGCATGGAGGTGCTGGACGGCACCGCCGGCCTCTGGTGCTGCAACGCCGGCCATGGCCGCCGCGAGATCACCGAGGCCATCCAGAAGCAGGCGGCGGTGATGGATTTCGCGCCGACCTTCCAGCTTGGCCACCCGCTGGCCTTCGAGGCCGCGGCGCGCGTCGCCGACATGACGCCGGATGGCATGGACCGCGTCTTCTTCACCAATTCCGGCAGCGAAAGCGCCGATACCGCGCTGAAGATCGCGCTGGCCTACCAGAAGGCGCGCGGCCAGGCCCAGCGCGTGCGGCTGGTGGGGCGGGAGCGCGGCTACCACGGCGTCGGCTTCGGCGGCATGTCGGTGGGCGGCATCGGCGGCAACCGCAAGCAGTTCGGCGCCATGCTGCCCTACGTGGACCACCTGCCGCACACGCATAACCTGGCGAAGAACGCCTTCACCCGCGGCCTGCCGCAGCATGGCGCCGAACTGGCGGATGCGCTGGAAGGGCTGGTGACGCTGCATGGCGACACCATCGCCGCCGTGATCGTGGAGCCGATGGCGGGCTCCACCGGCGTGCTGGTGCCGCCCGTGGGCTACCTGCAGCGGCTGCGCGACCTGTGCGACAAGCACGGCATCCTGCTGATCTTTGACGAGGTCATCACCGGCTTCGGCCGCGTCGGCACCGATTTCGGCGCGGAGCGCTTCGGCGTCACGCCCGATATCATCACCATGGCCAAGGGCCTGACCAATGCCGCCGTGCCGATGGGCGGCGTGGCCGTGAAGAACGACATCTACGAGGCCGTCGTGAACGGCTCGGCGGATGGGATCGAGCTCTTCCACGGCTATACCTATTCCGGCCATCCGCTGGCCTCGGCGGCCGCCATCGCGACGCTGGACCTGCACCGCAGCGAGGACCTGCCCGGCCGCGCCAAGGCGATGGAAGGCTATTTCGAGGATGCCGCGCACAGCCTGAAGGGCACCGACAAGGTCATCGACGTGCGCAACATCGGCCTCGTCGCCGGCATCGAGCTGGCGCCGCGCGCCGGCAAGCCCGGCGCCCGCGCGATGGAGGTGTTCCGCACCTGCTTCGACAACGGCGTGCTGACGCGCGTCACCGGCGACATCATCGCCATCTCGCCGCCGCTGATCGCGGAGAAGCAGCATATCGACCGGATCTTCGGGACGATCGCCGAAGCCGTGAAGGCGGTGGACTGAGGACAGGCCAGGGGCGCCGCCCCTGGACCCCGCTGGGGTGACAGTGTCACCCCAGACCCCGCCATGAGTTTTTCCGCTGGTGGGGCGGAGGTTCCGCCGGAGGTCCTGGACCTCCGGCGACTTCGGCTTCAGCCTGCGCGGCCTTTCGGAAGCCTCAGGGATGGCGCCGCGCCCCTGGGCTAATCCCAAACTGCCAGCGGGGTCCGGGGTGGACTTTCCACCCCGGCGGGAGTGTCCAGAGAGGGCGGAGCCCTCTTTGGCCTTCAGCCCACCACCGCCCCCAGCAGCCCCGCCAGCGCGCCGCCCAGCAGCAGCCAGAGCGGGTGCAGCCTGCCCCAGAGCATCGCCGCCGCCGCCGCCAGCGTGATCGCCGCCAGCCCCAGGTCCGTGCTGGTGGCGGCGCTGATCAGCGCCGCCGAGGCCGCCACCAGCCCCACCGTCATCGGCACCAGCCCGGTCTGCACCACGCGCCGCCAGGGCCGGTCGCGGAAGCGGCGCCAGAGGCCCAGCACCACGCCCGTCAGAAGAGAGGAAGGGCCGAACTTGGCGAGGGAGGAGACCAGCAGCCCGCTCCAGCCCGCGACATGCCAGCCCACCAGCGGCACCACCATCATGTTCGGCCCCGGCGCCGCCTGGGCCAGGGCGAAGAGGGCGCTGAATTCCTGCGCCGACATCCAGTGGTGCACTTCCACCACCCGGCGCTGCATCTCCGGCAGGATGGTGTTGCCGCCGCCGAAGGCGAGCAGGGAGAGTTCCGCGAAGATCAGCGCCAGGGCGATCAGCGTGCCCATCGCGCACTCCACCAGGTCGCCAGGATGCTGAGGGGGGCCAGCACCGCCATGGTCGGCAGCAGCGGCGTGCGCAGCACCGCGACGGCCAGGAAGACCAGCGCCACCACCGCCATCGGCAGCGGCTTGCGCCAGAGCGGCGCCAGCATCTTCACCGCGGTGGCCACCAGCAGCCCGGCGGCGGCGGCGGCGAGGCCGGCGAAGAAGTGCTGCAGGTAGGGGTCCTCCTGGAAGCGGGCATAGACCACGCCCAGCGCCACCACCACGGCGGTCGGCCCGGCGATCAGCCCCATCAGCGCCGCGAAGGCACCGGCGACGCCACGGAATTCCAGCCCCACCGCCACCGCGAGGTTGATGATGTTGCCGCCGGGCAGGAACTGGCAGAGGCCCAGCAATTCGGTGAAGGCCTCGGCGGACATCCAGCGGCGGCGCTCCACCAGCATGGAGCGCGCCAGCGGCAGCACGCCGCCGAAGCCCATCAGCCCCAGCGCCAGGAAGCCCAGGAAAAGCTGGCGGCTGCTGGGCGGCGGCGCGGTGCCGCCCAGGGTGGGATGGGGCAGGGCATCGGGCATGGCGGCGTGATCCTCTCGCCTTCCGGGATGCCATGCCCGGCGGGCGCCGCCAAGCCGCCTATCTGGCCTGCCGCGAGATGACGGAGAGCGCCGCCGCGCTGATGCTGACCTGCCCCAGCACCTGCGTCAGGTCGCGCACGAAGCCCCAGGTCTCGTAGGGGGAGGGGTCCTGCGGCACCACCACCAGGCTGCCCGGCGGCACCGGCGGGCCACCCGCCTGCCAGGAACCAAGCCCGGCCGGCGCGCTCTGCCCATTGGGCAGCACGATGAAGGCGCGGTTGCCATCGGCGAAGCGCTGCTGGCCGCCGGAAGCCTGCACATATTCCCCGGCGCGCCAGCCGGTGGTGAATTGCAGGCTGCCCGGGTTCAGCACGGCGCCCACCACCGTGACCTCGTTGGGGCGCTTGGGGATGGCGATCAGGTCGCCGGGCTCCAGCAGCACGTCCAGCTCGGGGCGGGCGGCCAGCACCACCGGGTTGGCCTCCACCACCATGCGGCCGGCGGCGCGGGCGTCGCGCAGCGCATTGGCCAGTTCCCGCCCCGCCGTGATGGCGCCGCCGAGGTCGAGGCCGGTGGAGCGGCTGCCCGCCACCGCCTGCCCGGCCGCCACCTGGATCAGGCTCTGCTCCAGCTCCCGCGCGGTGCGGGAAAAGCCTTCCTGCTGCCGCTGCCGCACGCTTTCCCGCGTGAAGACGGCGCCATAGGGATAGGCCTGGGGCGAGAGGCCGCCGGCACGGGCGATGAGCTCGGAAAAGCGCTCGCCACGCCGGATATCGTAGCTGCCGGGGCGCAGGAACTCCCCCACCAGCGTGACGGGGCCGTTGTCGCGGTCGCCGAAGCCGCGGGCGAAGCGCACTGCGTCGCGCGGGGAAAGCCGGATGGCCGCGAAGTTGCGGGAACGCAGGTCCAACAGGGTGCGGGAGAGCGAGGTGGCGCCCGCCTGTTCCTGCGGCTCCCGCGCGAATTCCACGGCCGAGAGATCGGCGGTGTCGGTGGCGCCGCCGGCGGCGGCCAGCACCTGGTCCAGCCCGGTATTGTCCAGGATGGGGTAGAGGCCGGGCATCCGCGCCTCGCCCGAGAGCAGAACGGACTGGTCCAGCAGCCAGGGCAGCAGGGCGGGGTAGTCCAGGAAGACCTGCGGGCAGGGCGGCGTGCCGAGGTCGGGGAAGCCGGCGCCGCGCGCATGGGCGAAGCGGGCCGGGCTGGCGCGGGCGGCGACGGCCAGGGATTGCAGCGCCGCGCAGTCGGCGCCCGTGGCCGCCATGGCCGGAACGGCGCCGGGCGGCGCGCCGGGGAGGGCGGGCGGCGGCGCCGGCTGGCCCTGCGGCGGCTCGCCCCGCAGGGCGCGCTGCACCGGTGGGCTGGCCAGCCAGAGCACATCGGCCTGGGAGAGCAGCACGATCTCGTCGGCCTCGCCCAGCGGCAGGTCGCCCTGGCCGCCCAGCAGGCGGCCGAGGTCGAAGCCGATGAAGCGGCGCACCCGCGTCTGTCCATCGACACGCCAGACCACGCCCATGCGGATATAGGGGTCGGGCTTCACCAGGCGCGGGTCGTGCAGCATGGCGCGCAGCCCGCCGGTGCGGGGCGCGCGCAGCAGCGGCGCGGTGACATGCCCGGCCAGCCGCACCTGCCCGGAGGCGACATCCGCCCCCGGCTGCACCAGCACCGCATCGCCCCGCCGCACGGCGCTGGCGGGGGCGGTCTCGCTGAAGGCGCGGCGGCCGCCGGCATCGGTGCCCTGGAGCAGGAAGCGGTTGCCGGCGGGGCGCAGCGGCTGCCCGGCCAGCCGCAGCAGCGTGGCCAGCGGCACCTGCGCCACCCCGGCGGGCAGTTCATAGATGCCAGGGCGCGTCACCTCGCCCGCCACGGCGACGGTGGCGCCCAGCGGCGGCACCACCACGCGCTCGCCCTCGCGCAGCATCAGGTCGGGGTCGCCGGCCTCGCCCGCGATGACGCTGTAGAGGTCGATGACACGGCGGCCGCGCGGCCCCTCGACCCGGATGGCGCGCAGCGAGCCGGTCTTGCGCACCCCGCCCGCCAGCATCAACGCATCCAGCACCGAGGCCAGGGCGGGCACGGATTGCATGCCGGGCCGCATCACCTCACCGGCCACCAGCACGCCCACCTGCCGCACCTGCCCCACCGAGACATAGGCTTCCGAGCCGCCGAGTTCCTGCGCCACCCGCGCCTCGATATCGGCGCGCAGCGCGCCCAGGCTGCGGCCGGCGGCGATGAAGGGCGGCAGGTCCGGCAGCAGCAGCGTGCCGTCGCGGTTGACGCGCAGCGTCACGCTCTGCCGCGTGCGGCCGCGGATCGCGATGGCAACCTCGTCGTCGCGGCCGAGGACGTAGTCGTCCGGCAGCAGGCCCATGGTGGCGGGCGCGGGGGTAGTGCCGGGGGCGGTCTGGAAGGTGTCGTAGCCGAACTGGCGCAGCACCGTGTCCAGCCGCGCGGCATAGAAGGTCTCGGTGTGCGAGAGCGGCTGTTCGGCCGGTGCGGCCATGGCGGGCGGCGCCAGCGGGCGGGCCGGCGGCACGGCGGGCAGCGGATGGGCCACGGCACCGCCAGGGAGGCCGCCGACTGCCCCGGTGCCAGCCGCATCCAGGATGCGCTGCATGATATCCTGCTGCACCGCCGGCGGCAGCACCGGCACCGGAATGCCGCCCGGCAGGGTCGAAGGCAGGGCGGGCGGCGAGAGGAAGGGACTCGGCACCCCGCCACCGGGCGTGTTCTGCGCCATGGCGGGCAGCGTTCCGGCCAGACTGGCCAGGAGCGCCAGCGGCAACCCGGCGGCCTGCAGGCTGCGGCGGGATGGGCGTGTCACGGTTGGCCGAGATCGATCCGGTCTGGTCATATGAACGTGACCAAATGCTCGCAATATTGTGAACGCAGTCATATCATTCCGGCCATGCCGATCCAAGCACGCATCCCGAGGACGCTGCTGCTCGCCGATGCCGCCTGGCGGCTTGGGCCGCGCGCCCTTGCCCATTACGGGCGGCACCGGCTGGCCCTGGCCTCGGGGCAGGCAGCGCGGCGGTTGAAGGGCGCGGCGGCACCGGAGGGGCGCTTCCTGGCGGAACTGCCGCCGTCGCCGCCCCCAGTTCTGGCGGGCGCATGGCAGGCGCGGTTGCGGGCGGCGCTGGCAACGCTGCCGCCAGCCCGCCACCACGGCCCCTTCGATCCGGCGGGGCCGGCCCTGGGCATGGACCTCTTCCACCCCGGCGATGTGCGCCCGGTCTGGGAGGCGGGGCGCCTGGCCTGCCTGCCCAAACTGGCCCAGGCCGCCTGCCTCTGGCCGGAAGAAGGCCATCTCGCGGCGCTGGAAGACCGGCTGGCCCTGTGGTGCGCCGCCAACCCGCCCTTCCGCGGCCCGCACTGGGCCTGCGGGCAGGAAGCGGCATTGCGGGCGCTGCATCTGGCCCTGGCCCTGGCCCTGCTGGGGCAGGACCACGCCCCGGCACCAGGGGCACGGAGCATCCTGGCACTGCATGCGCGCCGTATCAGCGCCACCACCCATTACGCCCAGGCACAGGACAACAACCACAGCATCAGCGAGCCCGCCAGCCTCTTCGCCTGCGGCCTGCTGCTGGGTGATGCCGCGCTGCGCGAGCATGGCGCCCGCGCCCTTGCCGCCGCCGTGGCGCGGCTGGTGGCGCCGGATGGCGGCTTCGCCCAGGTTTCCACCGGCTATCACCGGCTGCTGCTGGATGTGCTGGCCAGCGTGGAATGGCTGCGGCGCCGGCATGGCGCCCCGGCCTTCCCCGCACCCTTCGCGGAACGCGCCGCCGCCGCCGCCCGCTGGCTAGCCGGGCTGGTGGCGCCGGATGGCGCGCTGCCGCGCCTCGGCCACCAGGATGGCTCCGCCTTCGCCGACCTCGCCCTGGCCGGCCCCGATGATGCGCGCGGCAGCATCGAGCGGGCCATGCGCCTTTTCGCCGGTGCCTCCGCCGGCTTCGCCGAGGAACCGGGCTGCGACTGGCTGGCGCTGCCCGCCGCCCCCGCCTTCACGCCCCCGTCTTCCTGGTGCGCCGCCGGCAGCATGGGTTGGCGGCGGGATGGCGCCCACGCCCTGCTGCGCATCGGCCCGCTGCGCTTCCGCCCCGGCCAGGCCGACCTGCTGCATTTCGAACTCTGGGACGGCGCCACTCCGCTGCTGACCGATGCCGGCACCGGCGCCTACAACCCCGCCCCCGCCGACCGCTGGTGGCTGGAATATTTTTCGGGCGCCGCCGCCCATAACACCATCACCTTCGATGAGCGGGAGCCGATGCCGCGCGCCGGCCGCTTCCTGCATGCCCGCTGGCCCCGCCTTTCCGCCCTGCCGGATGGCGCGGCGCTACGCGATGCCAACGGCCACCACCACGCCCGCCGCGTCAGCGCCGAGGGCCGGCTCTGGCGGGTGCGGGACGAGGTCGGCGGCGGCTTCTCCACGCTGGCGCTGCGCTGGCGGCTTGGCCCCGGCGCCTGGCGCGCCACGCCGGAGGGAGCCACCGGCCCTGCCCGTATCAGCATCAAGGCCGATGTCCCGCTGGCCCTGCGGCTGGAAGAAGGCTGGGAAAGCCCCGCCTATGGCCAGGTGCGCCGCTGCACCCTGCTGGTGGCCCGTGCCGCCGCGCCGTTGCGCTGGATCGAGACAGAGATCGGGCTGGGCTGATGCCGCTGCATATCCTCCTGCGCGGCCTCTGGCGCCTGAAATTCCCGCTGGCGGCGCTGGCATTGTTGCTGGTGCTGGCGGGCGCGGCGCTGATCATCTCCTGGCCCCGCGCTTATCTGGCGGGGGCGGTGATCGCCCCGGCCGAGACCACCGGCCTCGCCACGTCCACGCTGATCTCCGCCAGCGCGCTTTCCCCCGGCAGCCTGCTGGACACCCGGCCATCCGGCAACTTCGCCATCTATCTCGCGGCGCTACGCAGCCCGGAAGCGGCGGCGATGCTGGCGCGCGATACCCGCCTGCTGGCCGTGCTGGAGGCCCGCCGCGCCGAGGGCCCCGCCGGCTGGCTGCGCGAAACCCTGGGCCTGCGCCTGACCCCCGACCAGGACGACGTGGAAGGCTGGCTGGAGCGCGGCCTGGCGGTGACGCAGTCGCTCGCCTCCGTCACCTGGACACTGGAAGTCTCGCTGCCGAACCGTGCCCTGGCGCAGGAGGTGCTGGAGCGCCTGCACCGCTTCGCCGAGGCCAAGGTGCGCGCCGACCTGCTGGACCTGGTGGGCCGCCGCGTGAAGGTGCTGGAAGCCCGCCTGGCCGCCGAGCGCGACATCTACCTGCGCACGCCGATCTTCGAGCTGCTGGCCCAGCACCAGCGCGCCGCCATGGTGCTGGCGGCGGATGAGGCGGTGGCGGCGCGGCTGGTGTCCGGCCCCGGCGTGGAGCTGAAGCCTTCCGTGCCCAACCGGCCGCTGCTGCTGGTGCTGCTGGCGGTGGCGGCGCCATTGGCGGTGGCCTTCGGCGGCGCCTGCTGGGTGCTGCTGTTCGGGGTGGTGGAGCCGCGCAAGGCCAAGGGGGCTTTGCCCCCCTGGACCTCCCACCAGGGAACTGAGCTCCCTGGACCCGCATTCACGGCGCCGAAATCCGGCGGGGTCTGGGGGGATACCATCCCCCCAGCGGGGGTCCGGGGGCGGCGCCCCCGGTCCCGCGCTTGACATCCTGGCGCATCGACACCGCCACGATCGCCTCGCTGGCCGGTGCCAGTGCCGCCGTGCTGCAATTCGCGGGCGCCCTGAAGGGCGCGCCCCTGGTGGCGGCGCTACCCTTCGACATCACTGCGCTTTCCCTCGCATCGCTGGTGCCGCTGCTGGCGCTGCTGCTGCTGACCCGGCGCTGGTGGCTGCATCCGCTGGTCGCGCCATCGCTGCTCGGCGCCGGGCTGCTCTGGCTCTGGCTGGTGCTGGCCGGCACCTGGAGCGCCAGCCACGACATCCTCTCCGCCAAGCTGCCGGAGGTGGTGCTGCTGGCACCGCTGATGCTGCTGGCCGGCATCGCGGTGGGGGCCGATGCCGGGGCGCGGCGCTGGCTGGTGGCGGTGGCGCTGCTGGCGGGGCCTTTTGTCGGTGCCTCGGTGGCCTGGGGGCTGGCCCATGGCGCGGTGGTGCTGGGTGGCGCGGTGGGGGCCAATCCGGAACTGGTGCGGGTGCAATACCAATTGGCGGGGCTGGCCATCGCCTGCGCCGCCGGGCTGGGCGGCGTGCGGGCGGTAGAGGCCGCCACCTGGCCGCGACGGCTCTTCTGGCTGGGCTTCGTGGCGGCCATGGGGGTGGCGGTGCTGCTGCCGGGCGGGCGCACGGCGCTGCTCTCGCTGGGCTTCTGCGTGGCGCTGGTGCCGGCACTGCGCTGCTGGTCGGCGGCGCGGCCGCGGCTGGCGCTGGGCTGGCTGGCCCTGGCGGCGGCGGGCGGCGCGCTGGCCCTGGCGGCGCTGCTGCTGAACCCCGCCGGCGCCAATGGGCTGCGGACGCTGGAGCGCTTCACCCAGGGCGATGTCGAATCCTCCGCCCGCCCGGCGCTCTGGGCGGCGGCGATGCAATGGGGCAGCGAAGCGCTGCCCTTCGGCCTCGGCACCGGCGGCTTCACCCTGGCGGCGGGCTATGGAGAGCGGCGCGGCCTCTATCCGCACAACCACCTGCTGGAAGCCTGGGCGGAAGGCGGCGTGCCCGGGCTGCTGTTCTGGCTGCTCTGCTTCGGCGGGGCGGTGCTGGTGCCGCTGTTGCGGCTGCGGCGGATGCCGCCGGGGCGGCTGGCGCGCGCCGCCGCCCTGGCGCTGCCGGTGCTGCTGGCGGCCATGGTTTCCACCGACCTCGGCAACCGGATGGTCTGGTTCGCCCTGGGTCTGGTGCTCTCCACGGGAGTGGTGGCGCGGCGTGTATAAGCGTTTTGGCAAGCGGGCCCTGGATATCCTGGGGGCGGGGGCGGCGCTGCTGCTGCTTTCTCCCCTCTTTCTGCTGGTGGCGCTGGCGGTGGCAGCCTGCCTTGGCCGGCCGGTGCTGTTCCGGCAGGAACGGGCGGGCCGTGATGGCCTGCCCTTCACACTCATAAAATTCCGCTCGATGCGGGAAGGCCCGGGGGATGACGCGGCGCGGCTGACCCGCTTCGGCCGCGCGCTGCGCGCCAGCGCGCTGGATGAGCTGCCGCAGTTGGTGAACGTGCTACGCGGCGAGATGAGCCTGGTGGGTCCCCGCCCGCTGCCGATGGCTTACCTGGACCGCTACACGCCCCGGCAGCGGCAGCGCCTCGGCGTGCGGCCAGGATTGGCCGGGGCGGCGCAGGCGGCGGGGCGCAATGCCCTGCCCTGGGATGAGCGGCTGGAACTGGACGCCCTCTATGCCGCCGATCCCAGCCTTGGCCGGGACCTGCGTGCCATGGCCGGTACGCTGCGCATCCTGGCCAGTGGCAAAGGCGTGCATGCGCCCGGCCACGCGACCATGCCGGCGCTGGATGGGGTTGATTCAACCAGAGCGTGAAAAATATTTGTGACAATCTACCTTATGGTTACGATTTAGCTTGCATTATGGCCATGGAACTGTTTCGCTTCCGCTAGTGTTCACAAAAAAGTGAGCTTTATATGGCCCTGGCCCTGAGGCTCGATGCGACCGGCAACGGGGCATTGGGTGAGAATGTCCGCCTCTTCCCGGGGCGCCCGGCGGCCTCGGCGCAGCCCCGGCAGCGCATTCTGCTCTCCCCACCCCAATTGGCGGGGGGTGAGCTGGCTTCTCTGGACCATACCCTTGCCGCCGGCTGGATCGCCCCCGCCGGGCCGGTGCCCGAAGCCTTTGAGGAAGCGGTGCGCGCCGCCACCGGCACCGAATACGGGCTGGCTACCTCCTCCGGCACCGCCGCGCTGCACCTGGGCTACCGCGTGCTGGGGGTGGAGCGGGGGGACGAGGTCTGGACCTCCACCCTCACCTTTGTCGCCAGCATCGCTCCCGCCGTGCAGATGGGCGCCCGCCCGCGCTTCCTGGACGCCGCCGCCGAAAGCTGGACGCTGGACCCCGAGATCCTGGAAAGCCGGCTGCGCCAGGCCGCCACCAAGGGCAAGCTGCCGCGCGCCGTGGTGCCGGTGGATCTCTACGGCCAGTCCTGCGACCTCGATGTCATTGTCGGCCTTTGCGGCCGCTGGGGCGTGCCGGTGCTCTGCGACAGCGCCGAGGCGCTCGGCGCCGAATACCGTGGCCGCCCGGTGGGCAAGGGCGCGGCCCTGGCAGCCTTTTCCTTCAACGGCAACAAGATCGTCACTGCCGGCGGCGGCGGTGCGCTGGTTTCGGACGATGCGGCGCTGGTCGCCCGCGCCCGCCACCTGGCCACCCAGGCCAAGGAATCCGCGCCGCATTACCAGCATGAGACCACGGGCTATTCCTATGGCCTCTCCTCCGTGCTGGCGGCGGTGGGGCTGGCGCAGATCGGCGCGCTGAAGGACCGCGTGGCGGCCCGCCGCGCCACCTTCGCGCGTTATGCCCTGCGCCTGTCGGACCTGCCCGGCCTGGGCTTCATGCCGGAGCCCGGCTGGGGCCGTTCCTCCCGCTGGCTGACCACCATGCTGATCGACCCCGCCCGCTTCGGCGCCACGCGGGAACAACTGCGCAAGGCGCTGGATGAGGCGGGAGTGGAAAGCCGTCCGGTCTGGAAGCCGCTGCACCTGCAGCCGGCCTTCCGCGGCGCTCCTTTCCATGGCGGCGGCATCTCCGGCCAGCTTTTCGACCGCGGGCTCTGCCTGCCCTCCGGCGCCATGACGCCGGAGGAACAGGACCGGGTGATCGACACCATCCGCGCCTGCTGCCGGGGCTGAGGGCGGTCCGGTGCGCATCCTCTACCTGCACCAGCATTATTCCGGCCCGGCCGGCGCCACCGCCACCCGCAGCCACGCCATGGCGCGGGCGCTGCTGGCGGCGGGGCACCAGGTCACCATCGCCTGCGGGCAATATGCCGGCGCCGTCACCGGCCTGGATGGCGCCATGCGCCAGGGCCGGCGGGAAGGGGTGGTGCAGGGCATCCGGCTGGTGGAATTCGCCATTCCCTGCGGCAATCACCAGGGTTTTTCGGGCCGTACCCTGGCCTTCGGGCGCTTCGCCGCCGCCGCGGCGCGGCTGGCCCTGGCGGAGCCCTGGGACCTCGTCATCGCCTCCTCGACACCGCTGACCGTCGTGGTCCCGGCGCTGCTGGCGCGGCGCCTGCGCGGCACGCCCTTTGTCTACGAGATCCGCGACCCCTGGCCGGAGCTGCCGCGCGCCATGGGCGCCGCGCCGCCGCTGGCGCTGGCTGCGATGGAGCCGCTGGCCAGTGCCGCCTGCCGCCAGGCCGCCGGCGTGGTGGCGCTGAGCGAGGGCATGGCCGAGACCGCCCTGGCGCGTGGCGCCGACCCCGCGCGGGTGGCGGTGGTGCCCAATGGCTGCGACCTCGACCTCTTCGGCCCGCAGGTCGCGCCCTGGCGCCCGGAAGGCGTGGCGCCCTGGGAGGTGCTGGCCGTCTATGCCGGCGCCCATGGCCGCGCCAACGGGCTGGACCAGCTGCTGGATGCCGCCGAGATCCTGCAATTCCGCGGCGAGCACCGCATCCGCCTGCTGCTGGTGGGCGAGGGAGGCGAGAAGCCCAGGCTGCGGCAGGCGGCGGCGGAGCGGGGGCTGAACAATCTCAGCTTCCTGGACAGCCTGCCGAAGCGGCGGCTGGCGGCGCTGCTGTCCGGCGCGCAGGTGGGGCTGCAATGCCTGGCCCCGGTGCCGGAATTCGCCGAATGGACGGCGCCCAACAAGCTGATGGACTACCTGGCCGCCGGCCTGCCGGTGGTGGCCAATCTGCCCGGCCGCGCGGCGCGGCTACTGGCCGGTGGGCCACAGGCCTGCGGCCTGCCGACGCCGCCGGGCGATGCCGCCGCCCTGGCCGACGCGCTGGTCTGGATGGCCGACAACCCGCACCGCCGCGCCGAGATGGGCCTGGCCGGCCGTGCCCAGGCGGTGCGCCGCTGGGACCGCCGGCTGCTGGCGGGTGATTTCGTCCGAGCCGTGGAGGCGGCGGCCGGGGCCGCCAGCCCCGCCGGGGCATGGGCCGCCGCCTGATGCTGCCGGAACTGCATCTGGTCGCCTCCGCGCGGCCCAACCTGCCGAAGCTGGCGGCGCTCTGGCACGCGCTGGCGGAAGCACCGGCCTTCTGCCGCCCGGTGCTGGTGCATACCGGCCAGCACCACGACGCCGCCATGTTCGCCGGCCATCTGGAAGACCTTGGCCTGCCGGCGCCGGAGGTCTCGCTGGGTGTCTCCGGCGGCGGCCACGCGGCCCTGACCGGCCGCGCCATGCTGGCCTGCGAGGCGCTGTGGCAGGGGCGCCGCCCCGCCCTGGTGGTGGTGCCCGGTGACGTGGACGGCACGCTGGCGGCGGCGCTGGCCGCGCGCAAGCTGCGCATCCCGGTGGCGCATCTGGAGGCCGGGCTGCGCTGCGGCGACCGCGACATGCCGGAGGAGATCAACCGCCGCGCGGTGGATGCCATCTCCGATCTGCTCTGGGCGCCGGACCACGCCACCGCCGCCCGCCTGCTGCGGGAAGGCCACGCGCCGGAAGCGGTGCGCGCCGTCGGCAACAGCATGATCGACACGCTGCTGCGCCGCCTGCCCGCCGCGCGGGTGCGGGCGCTGCCCGCCGGGCTCCTCCCCGGCGGCTATGGCGTGCTGACCCTGCACCGCCCGGCCAATGTGGACAGCCGCCCCGCCCTGGCTGCCCTGCTGGGTGCGGTGGCGGAAGCCGCCCATGCCCTGCCGCTGGCCTGGCCGCTGCACCCGCGCACCGCGAAGCGCATGGCGGAATTCGGCCTGGAGATGCCGCCGGGCATCCTGCCGCTGCCGCCGCTGGGCTACCTGGATTTCCTCTCCCTGCTCAGCCGTGCCCGGCTGGTCGCCACCGACAGCGGCGGGGTGCAGGAGGAAGCGGCGGGGCTGGATGTGCCCTGCCTGACGCTGCGCCCCTCCACCGAACGGCCGGTGACGCTGGAATCCGGCGCCAACCAGCTTGTCACGCCCGCCGGCCTGCCGGCGGCGGTGGCCAGGGTGCTTTCGGGCGGCTGGCCACCCGCCCGGCCCATCCCGTTGTGGGACGCTGAGGTCGGCGCCCGCATGGTGGCGCATCTCCGGACCACGCTGGCCGCCGCCGAACCGATGCTGGAAACCGCCTGACGATGCCTGAGCCCACCCCGCTGGTCTGCATGCTCTCCGCCGCCCATCCGCCCGCCGATGTGCGCGTGGTGGCCAAGGAAGGCGCCGCCCTGGCCGAGGCCGGCTGGCGCGTGCTGCATCTCTGCCCGGCGCCGGCGGGGCAGGATGCCTCCGCCCCGCTGCGGGAAGGCGCCGCCCCCGGCGGTGCCGGCACGGTGCCGGACAGCCATGCCGGCGTCGCCATCCGCACTTACCGGCGTGGCCGGGGCTGGCGCGGGCGGCTGCTGGGCATTCCGGCCCTGGCCCGCCGCGCCGCCGCCACCGGCGCCGCCGTGCTGCATGCCAGCGAGCCCGATGCCTGGCTGGCCGCCATTCTGGCCGCCCGGCGCAACGGCGCGCGGGTGGTGCTGGACGTGCACGAACACTATCCCTCCCGCCTCGACAGCCGCCTGCCGCCGGCGTTGCACCCGCTGGGGCGCGGCGCCATCCGCCTGGCCTGCCGCCTGGCCGGCGCCGCCGCCGATGCCGTGGTGGTGGCCAAGGACGGGCTGGATGCCGACTTTGGTGCGCCAGACCGCATCGTCGCCGTGCGCAACTATGCCGCCCCCTCCGCCGTCGCGCCGCGCGAGCATGGCCCCGGGCCGCTGACCCTGGTGCATCTGGGCGCCCTGGGCCGCGCCCGTGGCGCCATGGAGATGCTGGACGCCCTCGCCCTCTGCCCCGATGGCACGCGGCTGCGGCTGGTCGGCCGCTTCACCGATAACAGCGAGGAGGATTTCGCCGTCCGCGCCGCCGCCCTGGCGCTGGACGGGCAGGTGGAACGGCTGGGCTGGATGCCGCATGCGGCGGCGCTGGAGGCGGCGGCGGGTGCCGATATCGGTCTGGTGCTGTTCCAGCCGGGGGTGGAGAACCACCGCCTGGCGCTGCCGCACAAGCTGTTCGACTGCATGCTGGCCGGCCTGCCCATCATCGCCCCCGCCTTTGCCGAGGAAGTGGCGGCCGTGGTGCGGGAAGCCGGCTGCGGCCTGCTGGTGGAAACCGATGACCCGGCGGCCATCGCCGCCGCCGTGGCCCGGCTGGCGGACCCGGCGCTGCGGGCCGCAATGGGCGCGCGGGGCCGCGCCGCCGCGCTGGGCCGCTTCGGCTGGCGGGCGGAAGCGGCGCGGCTGGTCCGCCTCTACCACCGCCTGGCGCCGCAGCACGCGGTGCCGGAGGCGCCAGGGCTGGCCATCACCCTTCCGCAAGGCGCGGGGTGACAAGCCTTGCCACCTGTAGTGCTTCACCCCAGGGCCCGCTGCGCCTATACGCCGCCGTTATGGCCACCCAACGCATCCTTCTGAATCTTGGGCTCGACGCCGCGCTGACGGCGGCCTCGCTGCCCGTCGCGGTCTGGGCGGCGGCGCCCGGCGCCTGGCCTTCTCCGGGCTGGTGGGCAGGCGCGGTGCCGGGGGCCGTGGCCTCGCTGCTGCTGGCCGGGCTGCCGCTGCGGCTGCCGCAGCAGTACCTGCGCTTCGTCGCGCTGAAGGACCTGGTGGGCGTGATCGGCGCCGGAATCGGCGGCGCGGCCATCTTTTCCGTGGCCTCCCACGCCATCGGTGCCTGGGTCTCGCCCAATCCGGCCTTTCCGCTGCTCTATGCGGGCATCCTGTCCGCCGCCCTGCTGTTGCCGCGCGTGCTGGGGCGGCTGAGCCAGACGCACCGCGTCGGCCGCCTCTCCGAGGCCCCGGCCCAGCCGGTGCTGCTGTTGGGCACCGGCGATGCCGCCGACCTCTTCATCCGCGCGCTGATCCAGCAGCGGGCGCCGGGCTACCGCGTCATGGGCATCCTGGCGCCGCGCTCCCGCGCCGCCGGGCGCCGCATCCACGGTTATCCCATCCTCGGCGCCATCGAGGATGCGGGCGCGCTGCTGGACCGCCTGCGCGCCGCCGACCGCCTGCCCGCCGCGCTGGTCCTGGCCGACCCCGACCTGCATGGCGAGGCGCTGGAAGACGTGCTGGACGCCGCCGACCGCCATGGCGTGCCGGTCAGCCGCGCCCCGCGCCTGACGCGCCTCGACCCCGCCACGCGCCAGACCGCCAGTACCGGCAACCGCCGCTTCGACCTGCGCCCCGTGGCCATCGAGGAACTGCTGGACCGCCCGCAGGTGCCGCTGGACCGCGAGGGTATGGCGCGGCTGGTGCAGGGTCGGCGCGTGCTGGTCACCGGCGCCGGCGGCACCATCGGCGGCGAGCTGGCGCGGCAGGTGGCGGCGCTCGGCCCCTCGCAGCTGACGCTGCTGGACCATGGCGAATTCGCCCTCTACGGCATCGACCTGGAGCTGACGGAACTGCATCCCGGCGTACCGCGCCGCGCCGTGCTGGCCGATGTGCGCGATGCTGAGCGCATCGGCCGGCTGATGGAGGAGGTGCGGCCCGAGCTGGTCTTCCACGCCGCCGCGCTGAAGCACGTGCCGATGGTGGAGAACGACCCGCTGGAAGGTCTGCTGACCAATGCGCTGGGCACCCGCGTCATCGCCGATGCCGCCCGCGCCGTGGGCTGCCGCGCCATGGTCTTCATCTCCACCGACAAGGCGGTGAACCCGACCAGCGTGATGGGCGCCTCCAAGCGCCTGGCGGAGATGTACTGCCAGGCGCTGGACATGGAGGCGCGGCACGGAGCCAAGGGCAACCAGGCCCCCATGCGCTGCGTCACCGTGCGCTTCGGCAATGTGCTGGGCTCCACCGGCTCGGTCGTGCCGCTGTTCCGCCGGCAGTTGGAGCGCGGCGGGCCGCTGACCGTGACCCATCCCGACATGCGCCGCTACTTCATGACGGTGCGGGAAGCCGTGGGGCTGGTGCTGCAGGCCAGCGTCGTCGGCGCCGAGGACCGCGCCGACCAGCCGCCCGAACTGGCCGATGGCGGCATCTTCGTGCTCGACATGGGCAAGCCGGTGAAGATCGTGGACATGGCGCGGCGCATGATCCGCCTGGCCGGCCTGCGGCCGGACGAGGATGTGGAGATCCGCTTCACTGGCCTCCGCCCCGGCGAGAAGCTCTTCGAGGAACTCTTCCACGGGCAGGAGCCGCCGCGCCCCACCCAGTTCCCCGGCCTGCTGGTGGCGACGCCGCGCACCGCCGACGCGGCGCAGATGGGCGCGGCCATCGACCAGATCGCGGCCTATGCCCGCGAGGGCAACCGGGAGGCGGCGCTGGCGCAGCTGGCCCGGCTGGTGCCGGAATTCGACCACAACACCGAAGGCGGATAGCCGAATGGACACAGCCCGGGCGCTGGCCGCGCGCATTCACACCAGGGAAGCGCGCATCGGCGTGGTCGGGCTGGGCTATGCCGGGCTGCCGCTGGCGCTGCGTTTCGCCGAATGCGGCTTTCCTGTCTCGGGCTTCGATATCGACGCGGCCAAGGTGGAGGCCATCAATGCCGGGCGCAGCCCGGTGCATGGCATCGCCGATGGGCGCGTGGCAGCGGCGCGCGTCGCGGCGCATGGCGATTTCGCCGCCGCGCGGGACTGCGACGCCATCCTGATCTGCGTCCCCACCCCCGTCGGCCCGCACAAGGAACCGATCCTGGAGCCGGTGGCGCAGACGCTCGCCTCCCTCGCGCCGCATCTGCGGCAGGGGCAGGCCATCGTGCTGGAAAGCACCACCTATCCCGGCACCACCGAGGATTTCGTTCTGCCCGCCCTGGCGGCGGCGGGGCTGCGCGTCGGCCTCGATGCCTTCGCCTGCTACAGCCCGGAGCGCGAGGACCCCGGCAACCCGGACGGCACCTTCGGCCGCGTGCCCAAGCTGGTCGCGGGCGCGACTCCGGCTTGCCTGGAGGTGGCGATGGCGCTCTACGGCGCCGCCACGCCGCATCTGGTGCCCATGACCTCGCTGGCGGCGGCGGAGCTGACCAAGCTCTACGAAAACGTCTTCCGCGCCGTGAATATCGGCCTGGTGAACGAGCTGAAGCGCATCAGCCACGCCCTGCATCTCGACGTGCATGAGGTGATCGACGCGGCGCAGACAAAGCCCTTCGGCTTCATGCCCTTCCGGCCCGGCCCCGGCCTCGGCGGCCACTGCATCCCCGTCGACCCCTATTACCTCGCCTGGAAGGCGCGGGAGCTGGGCGTGCCGTCCGACTTCGTGGAACTGGCCGGGCGGGTGAACGACGCCATGCCGCATTACGTGGTGGACCGGCTGCGCGACGCGCTGGAAGCCCGCGGCCGCACGCTGCGCGGCGCCCGCGTGCTGCTGCTGGGGCTGGCCTACAAGCCCGGCGTGCCCGACACGCGCGAAAGCCCGGCGGTGGAGATCTTCCGCCTGTTGGAGGAGCGGCGGGCCGAGATCCGCTACCACGACCCGCTGGTGCCGCGCTTCCCCGTCACCCGCCGCCTGGGCGGTGAGGCGCCGGACCTGGAAAGCCAGGAGCTGACCCCGGAACTGCTGGCGGCGCAGGATGCCGTGCTGGTGGTGACGCCGCAGCCCGGCATCGACTTCGCCTTGGTGCGCGCCCATGCGCCCCTGGTGGTGGATACGCGCGGCGTCTACCGCGACGCGGCGGTCAGGCTGGAGCCGTTGCAAGTTGAAACCGCTGGTGATTTCCCAATCACCCCCGGCTCGGCCTATCACCGCGTCATCCAGGCCTGAGCCCCTCGCGGGCCCAGGCCCGACATCGCGTTTGCCGGAGCGATCCGAACCATGACCACCGAGACCACCGCGCGCCCGATTTCCCTCTTTGACATGAAGGCGCAGCAGGCGCTGATCCGCGCGGAGATGAACACCCGGATCGCCAAGGTGCTGGACAGCGGCGCCTTCGTGAACGGCCCCGAGGTGCGGGAGGTCGAGGAAAAGCTGGCCGCCTTCGCCGGCGCCAGGCATGCCGTCGGCGTTTCTTCCGGCACCGATGCGCTGCAGATCGCCATGATGGCCGAGAAGATCGGCCCGGGCGATGCCGTCTTCCTGCCTGCCTTCACCTATACCGCCACTGCCGAGGTGCCGCTGGTGCTGGGCGCCACGCCGGTTTTCGTCGATGTGGCCGAGGACGGCTTCAACATCGACATCGCCGACCTCAAGCGCCGCATCACGCTGGTGAAGGAGCAGGGCAAGCTGCGCCCCCGCGCCGTGGTGGGCGTGGACCTCTATGGCCTGCCCGCCGACTGGCCCGCGATCCTGGAGATCTGCCGCGCAGAGGGCATGTTCGCGCTCGATGACGCCGCTCAGGCCTTCGGCGGCGCGCTGGATGGCAAGCGCCTCGGCGCCTGGGCCGATGCCACGGCGCTGAGCTTCTACCCGACCAAGACGCTGGGCTGCTACGGCGACGGCGGCGCCATCCTGACCAATGATGCCGACCGGGCGGAGCTGTATCGCTCGCTGCGCACCCATGGCGAGGGCAAGACCCGCTACGAGGTGGAGCGCACCGGCATGAACGGCCGCCTGGACACCATCCAGGCCGCCATCCTGCTCTGCAAGCTGCCGCTGCTGGAACAGGAACTGGCCTCCCGCACCCGCATCGCCGGCTGGTATGCCGAGCGCCTGGCCAACCACGTTGTGGTGCCGCGCGAGCGCCCCGGCGCGCAATCCGCCTGGGGCCTCTACACCGTGATCCTGCCCGATGCCGCGACGCGGGACCGCGTGATGGCGGCGATGAAGCAGCGCGGCGTGCCCAGTGCCATCTACTACCCGAAGCCGTTGCACCACCAACCGGCCTATGCCGCCGCCCATGCCGCCGGCCTGCCGAACGGCCCGGTGCTGAGCACCAGCGAAAGCCTGTGCGAGCGCGTGCTGTCGCTGCCGATGCATCCCTATCTGGATGAAGGGCAGGTCGCGGCCGTGGCGGATGCGCTGATCGCCGGGCTCTGAGGCAAGGCCAGGGGCGCTGCCCCTGGACCCCGCTGGGGTGACAGTGTCACCCCAGACCCCGCCCTCTGTTTTTTGGACTTTCGGAACGGTGGTTCCGCAGGGGGGCATGGCTTCTGGCGGCTACGGCTGCAGCCCGCGTGGTTTTTTGAAGTCCGGCGCTGGCGAACCGCGCAGCGCCACGTCCTTCAGCCCCCGGCCTGAAACTCACAGCGGGGTCCGGATGGAATGTCCACCCTCTTGGCCCCGGCAGCCTCCTTCACTCTCCCAGCAGCAGCAATCCGCCCCAGGACAGGCCGAAGACCAGCACGGCCACGGCGGCGGTGGCGAGCCCGGGGGCGCGGGCGGCGCGGTCCAGCATCAGCCCCAAAACCCCGGCCAGCAGCGAGAAGAGCAGAACGGTAGCCACCAGCCCATTCAGGGCTGGCAGGCTCATCATGGTGCGCCCCGCCGCCTGCGGCGGCGGATGGCTGCGCGTTCCGGCGCCGAAAGCGGGGCATAGAGCGCCCGCGCATCCCGCAGCCAGGCGGTGCGGCTGCCGGGCGCGCCGCTTTCATAGCGGGACGCTTCCGGCGGCTGCGCCGCGGCGGCCTCCCGGCCCGCGGGAGGGAAGGCGGCCAGCCAGCCCATCAGGGCCAGGGGCCAGAGGCGGTTGGGCGGGGTATCCGTCATGCGACCTCATGCTCCGTCCAAAATGGGAAAGGCCAAGCTCGCGGCCTTCTTGGCCACATGTTTGCAACCCTATCATGGCGACGATGTGACAAGGTGTTGCAGCCTGTGCCTCATAAACTGCACGAAGCGTTGAAGCCTGCCGCGCCAGCGCTTGACGCGGCACCCCCCCGGTGCCTAGCGTTTTCCTTTGATCGCAAGGGGTTTCACACGTTGGGCCCGCCACCTTTCTCCCGCGCCGGCTTTTCCCGAGGCATGCTGCCGCGTGACCTGGGCGGCACCGCGATGCTGCCGGGGCTGGACAGCCGCGGCGCCGCCATTCTGCGGCAGGTGGTGGAGCTTTATGTGGAAACCGGGGAGCCCGTGGGCTCCCGCACCCTGTCCCGCCGGCTGCCGCAGGCGCTCTCCCCCGCCACCATCCGCAATGCCATGGCGGACCTGGAGGAAGCGGGGCTGCTTTATGCGCCGCATACCTCGGCCGGGCGGCTGCCGACCGAGCAGGGGCTGCGGCTCTTTGTCGACGGTCTGCTGGAATTCGGCGACCTGACGGATACCGAGCGGGAGGCCATCGCGACGCGCTGCGCCGCCTCCGGCCGCTCCTACGAGGAAACGCTGTCGGAAGCGGGGCAGATGCTCTCCGGCCTGGCCGGTGCCGCCGGGCTGGTGGTGGCGCCCAAGACCGAGGCGCCGATCAAGCATATCGAATTCGTGGCGCTTTCCCCCGGCCGGGCGCTGGTGGTGCTGGTCAATGCCCATGGGCAGGTGGAGAACCGCGTCATCGAGGTGCCGGCCGGCCTGCCGCCCTCCGCCTTCACCCAGGCCTCCAACTTCATCAACAACCGCCTCTCCGGCCGCACGCTGGAAGAAACCCGCGCCCTGGTGGCGCAGGAGATCGAGGCCAACCGCACCGCGCTGGACGCGCTGAGCCAGCAGGTCATCCAGGCGGGCCTCGCCACCTGGGCCGGCGGCGGTGGCGGCTCGCTGATCCTGCGCGGACAGGCCAAGCTGCTGGAGAACCTCGACGAGCTGGCCCGCGTGCAGGAGATCCAGGCGCTGTTCGAGCGGCTGGAAGCGCAGGAAACCATGCTGCGGCTGCTGGAACTGTCCCAGCGCGGGCAGGGGGTGCAGATCTTCATCGGCGCCGAGAGCGGGCTCTTCGACAGCGCCGGCCTTTCCATGGTGGTGGCGCCCTTCCGCAACGGGGAGGAGCGGATCGTCGGCGCCATCGGCGTCATCGGCCCGACGCGCATCAACTACGGCCGGGTGATTCCGGTGGTGGACTATACGGCGCAGGTGATCGGCCGCATCCTCGGCTGAACAACAACCGAGGATCATCCATGGCCCTGACGATTTACGGCGTGCTGCGCTCGCGCGCCTCGCGTCCTGTCTGGCTGGCGAAGGAACTGGGGCTGGAATACCGCCACGTCCCCGTCATCCAGGGCTACCGCCTGCCGGACCCGGCGGCCCCCGATGCGCCGCTGAACACCACCTCTCCCGCCTTCCGGGCCATCAACCCGAACGGCCACGTCCCCTCCATCGAGGATGACGGGCTTGTGCTGCACGAGAGCATGGCCATCACGCTCTACCTCGCCCGCAAGCACGGCGGCCCGCTGGCCCCGCGCGATGTGGCGGAAGAGGCGCTGGCCACCATGTGGAGCTTCTGGGCCGTGACCTCGATCGAGGAACAGGCGCTCTCGACCCGCGCGGGCGGCGAGGCCGTGGAACGTGAGCTGCCCGGCCTGCACCGCTATTTCGCCATCCTGGCCGATGCGCTGCGTGCCGGCGGCGGCTGGCTGGTGGGCGGGCGCTTCACGGTGGCCGACCTGAACGTGGCGGAAGTGGTGCGCTACGCCCAGGGCATGCCGGAGCTCTTCGCGGCCCAGCCGGCGGTGCGGGACTGGCTCGCCGCCTGCCAGGCCCGCCCGGCCTTCCAGGCCATGTGGGCGGAGCGGGAGGCCGAGCCGGCCTGAGCCGCCCCGGCCCCGCCGCCTGCCTTCTCAGCGCGCGGGGCGGACGATCACCAGCGAGAAAGCCGCCGCCGCGCCCTCATTGCCGGTGGCGCGCAGGAAGGCCGGGCGCGGTTGCGGCCCGGCCAGCAGCCGGGAGGCGAGGCCGCCATCGGCATCGTCGTTCTGCTCCAGCACCTGGCCATCGGCATCCAGCAGCTCCAGCACCGTATCGGCGCCGTCCTGCAGGTCGAAGGTCAGGGCCTGCACGGGGTGGCCATCCTGCGGCAGGCCGAAGACCGCCGCCTGCCCGGCCTCCAGCCGCACCGCCACGGCCTCGCCCGGCAGCAGGGTGGGGCGGCGCGCCGCTTCCTCGATGCTGCCGGCCTGGCTGACCGCCCTGGCGCCGCCGCCGACGGCGCGCAGCACAAGGTCGAACTGGCCCGGGCCGCTGTTCAGCGTGGTGGCGCGCACAAAAGCGGCCGGACCCGATGCCTTGGCGGTGGCGAGGCTGGAGGCGAAGCCGGCGCCGCCGTCGTCATCCTCCGCCACCACGTCCCCGTCCTGGTCCAGCAGCGCCAGCACCGTGTCGGTGCCATTGCTGAGGTTGCGGGTATGGATCATCAGCGACTCGCCGGGCGGCAGGGCGAAGACCGCCTGCTGCCGCCGGCGCAGCGTGATGGGGCGCGTGCTGCCGGCCGCCAGCGGGCCCTGCTGCCGCGCTTCCTCCAGGCTGGTGGGGAAGTCGGGCGGCGGCGGCGGCGGTTCCTGCCGCAGCGCCAGGCTGAAGCTGCCGCTGGTATTGCCCAGGATGGAGACGCGCAGAAAGATCGGGCCCGCCGGCGCCCCGTCCAGCGGCAGGGCCGAGGCATTGCCGCCGGCGCCGTCGTCGTCCTCGTCCAGCTGCGTACCATTGGCATCCAGCAGGGTGAGGGTGGTGTCGGTCTCGCCTTCCAGGTCGAGGGTGCGGGCCACCAGCCCCTCCCGCCCGGCCGGCAGGGCGAAATAGGCGCTCTGGCCGCGGCGCAGCCGCAGGCGCAGCTCCTGCCCGGGCGTCAGCGCCGGCTGGCCCGCCGCCTGAACGAGGCTGACCGGGAAATTGGGGGGCGGGCGGGGCTCGTCGCGTACCAGCACCAGCTCGAAATTGCCGCCCTGGCCATCCAGCGTGCCGGCGCGCAGCAGGGTGGCGCCCAGCTCGGGCCCGGCCTCGATGCTGGAGGCCAGGTTCTCGCTGCCGCCGTCGTCATCCTCGGCCAGGCTGCGGCCCTGGCTGTCCAGCAGCGCGAGCACCGTGTCGGTGTCCCGCCCCAGCGCGCGGGTGGAGACGGTGTAGAAGGGCCCCACCTCCGGCGCGACGCGGAAGAAGGCCGATTGCCGCGAGCGCAGCCGCAGGCAGACCGGCTCGCCCGGGCGCAGCGGCGGCGTGGTGGCGGCATCCTCCGCCCGCAGGGCGACGGTGCCGCTGCGGCAGGCGGCGGTGCTTCCGGCGGGGCGCTGCTTCGGATTGCCCGAGGCGGGAGAGGGGTCGGCCGCCAGCGCGGAGCCGAGCGGCAGCGCCAGGCCGAGCGCCAGCATCATGGCCCAGCGCGACACCTGGCGGTGCTTCATTCCTGTGGTCTGCGCCACGACATTTCCCCTGTTGGACAGGGCGTCAGCTAGACCTTTGTGCATGCGCCGGCAAGCGGACACTAGGCCAGCAACGCTGCATCCACCCCCAGCCGCCCGGCCCAGTCCCGCAGGCCGCGCGCGACCGTGTCGGGAATCTCCAGCCCCTCGCGCTCCGCCTGGGCGATCAGGCGGCTGGCCTGCTCGCCGGGCAGGCGCACCGGGCGGTCCAGGTCGATGGGCGTATTGGCGCGGCAGGCTTCCGCCAGGAAATCCGTCTGCGCCACGAAGGCCTCGCGCCCGGCGAAGGCCTCGGGGTTGATCAGTTGCAGATAGACGCTGGCGCCCCAGCGGCCTGGCGCGTCGCGCCGGCCATGGCCGGCGAGGCCCTGGGTCAGTGCCTCCACCATCAGGGCCAGGCCGAAGCCCTTGTGGCCGGCTTCCTCGCCGCCCAGCAGCATCAGGCTGCCGCCGCCAGAGCCCATGGCATTCGGGTCGCGGGTGGGGCGGCCGGCGGCATCCAGCAGCCAGGGATGCTCGAACTGTTCCCCCGCCGCCGCCTTCTGCCGCGTCATCGACACCGTGGTGATGGAGGCGGAGATATCCACCAGCACCGGCGCCGCGCCGGTGGGGAAGCCCACCGCGAAGGGATTGGGGCTGAACAGCGCCTCCCGCCCGCCGAAAGGCGCCACGATTTTGCTATGCGGGCCGGAGGAAGCCAGCATCACGAACAGCCCCCGGTCCGTCGCCTGCTTCGCCAGGGCGGCGAGGCAGCCGATATGGTGGCTGCGGCGCATCGCCAGCGTGAAGGTGCCGTGTTCCCGCAGCCGCCCGAAGCCCAGCGCCATGGCCTGTTCCACCAGCCAGAGACCGGGGCGGTAGCCGCCGTCCCAGACCACGGTGGAACCGGTGTCGCGCAGCACCTCGGGCTGGCCGGTGGTGGCCATGCCGCCCTTGGCGACTTCCTCCAGGTAGTTGCCGCATTGCGCCAAGCCATGGGTGCGGCGGCCCATCATGTCCGTCAGCACCAGGATGCGGCCGATGCTTTCGGCCTTCTCCCGCTCCATGCCGGCGGCCTCGAACAGGGCCGCCGCGAAGGCAGAGAGCGCGGCGGGGGTGCGGCGCAGGGCCGTCAGCGCCGTGTTCATTCGGGCTTGATGTTGTGCTTGCGGACCACCTCGCCGAATTCCGTGGCGCTGCTGGCCAGCCAGGCGCGGAAGGCCTCCGGCCCTTCCGTGCGCGGCTCGCCGCCCAGCTCGGCCAGCTTGGCCGCGATGGTGGGCTGCGCCACCGCCTCGCGCAGCGCCACTTCCAGCCGCTGCACCAGCGGGCGCGGGGTATTGCCCTGCACCATCAGCCCCTGCCAGGTGCCGGCATCGGGCATCGGCCAGCCGACCTCGCGGAAGGTGGGCACATCCGGCAGCGCCGCCAGCCGCTTCGGGCCGGAGACGGCGATGCCGCGCATCTGGTTGCTGGTGACATAGCTCTGCGTGGCGGTGGCGCCGTTGATGATCATGTCGGCCTCGCCCGAGGCCACCGCCAGCAACGCTGGCGCGCCGCCGCGATAGGGCACATGCGTGATCTCCCCGCCCAGGGCGGAGCCGACCTCGACCGAGGTCAGGTGCGTCAGGCTGCCGACGCCGGCATTGGCGATGTTGACGCCCTTGGACTTGGCATAGGCCGCCAGTTCCGCCGCGTTCTTGGCCGGCAGGGTATTCCGCGCCGCCGCCAGATAGGGCGCGTAGATGATCATGGAGACCGGCGCGAGGTCCTTCTGCACATCGAAGGGCATGCGCGGAAACAGCGCCGGGTTGATGGCCAGCGTCGAGACATCCATCAGCAGCAGCGTGTGCCCGTCCGGCGCGGACTTGGCCACGAAGTCGGCGCCGATATTGCCGGCGGCGCCGGTGCGGTTCTCCACCACCACCGACTGGCCGATGGCCTTGGTCAGCTCCGGCCCCAGCAGGCGGGCCAGGATGTCGCTGGTGCCGCCCGGCGCGTTCGGCACGATCACGCGCAGCGGGTGGTCGAAGCCCTGCGCCCGCAGCGCGGGCGCGGCCAGCGGCGACAAGGCCGTGGCGGCAAGCGTGGCACGCAGCAGGCTACGGCGATCCATGGTTCGTTCTCCCGTGCGGGCCCGGCTGTAGCGGGCCTTCTGCTTTCCGCTCTAGGCGGTCGTGCCGATACCGGTCCAAGCTGTTCTCGGCATCGGCCGATACGGAATCTGGATCAATGTTCGCCTTCACCCAGCTTCGCTGCTTCGTGGCCGTGGCGGAGGAACTGCATTTCCATCGCGCCGCCGCCCGGCTGAACATGACCCAGCCGCCGTTGAGCCGGCAGATCCAGTTGCTGGAACACACGCTGGGCGTGGCGCTGCTGCTGCGCGGCAACCGCGCCGTACGGCTGACCCCGGCGGGCGAGGCCTTCCTGCGCGACGCCCGCCGCATGCTGCGGCTGGCCGAGCGCGCCACGCTGCATGCCCGCCGCATCGCCCAGGGGCAGAGCGGGCGGATCACCATCGGCTTCACCGCCGCCTCCGGCTACGGCGTGCTGCCGCGACTGGTGGGGCTGATCCGCGCCGCGCTGCCGGATGTGGAGCTGGACCTGCGCGAGATGGTCTCGCTGGAACAGCTCGAGGCGCTCCAGGCCGGGCGGATCGACCTGGCGCTGCTGCGCCCCATGGCCCGCCGCCCCGGCATCCGCACCGCCCGGCTGCAGCGGGAGCCGCTGCTGCTGGCCCTGCCGCAGAGCCACCCGCTGCTGGCGCAGGAAGGCTGGGGCATCGCCGAACTGGCGGAGGAACCGCTGATCACCTACCCCCCGGCGGAAGGCCGCTACCTGCACGATCTGGTGATGGGCCTGTTCCAGGTCTCCGGCACCGCGCCGGCGCGGGTGCAGTTCATCAGCCAGACGCATTCCATCCTGGCGCTGGTCGGTGCGGGCCTCGGCATCGCCGTGGTGCCCGAAGCCGCCGGGCTGCTGCGGCCGGACGGCGTGCTGCTGCGCCCCCTGCCGGGGCCGGTGGCGCCGGCGGCGGAACTGGTGCTGGCCTGGCGGGAAGACGGGGAAAACCCTGCCGCGCCCGCCGTGCTGGCCATGCTGCGGCGGGAATGGGCGGTGCTGTGCCAGGGGTTGCCGGGGGCGGGGGAAAGGCCGGGGGAATGAATTCCCCCGGGCCCCCTTCTTCTTTCTTCGAGTCTGGGGTGCGGCCGCAGGCCCACCCGTGAACCCGCAGGAAAAAGATGGGGGTACGGGGGAATTCATTCCCCCGGTCTTCTCCGCCGCGGGAATAGCAGACCCGTGCCCCCGTGACCTGCGGGGGGAAGCGTATCATATAACAGCCCGAACAAAGGCCCCACCCTTGGGAGGGAGACTGACCCCATGAGCGATACCGCCGATACCACCGTCCCCGTCACCGTGCTGACCGGCTATCTCGGCGCCGGCAAGACCACGCTGCTGAACCGCATCCTCTCCGAGGAGCACGGCAAGAAATACGCCGTGGTCATCAACGAGTTCGGTGAGCTCGGCGTGGACAACGACCTCGTCATCGATGCCGACGAGGAAGTCTTCGAGATGAACAACGGCTGCATCTGCTGCACCGTGCGCGGCGACCTCGTGCGCATCCTGGGCAACCTGATGAAGCGCCGGCAGAAGTTCGACGGCATCATCGTCGAGACCACCGGCCTGGCGGACCCCGCGCCCGTGGCCCAGACCTTCTACATGGACGAGGACGTCAAGCGCGCCACGCATCTGGACGCCATCGTCACGCTGGTGGACGCCAAGAACCTCGCCGCCCGGCTGGCGGACAGCAAGGAGGCGGCCAGCCAGATCGCCTTCGCCGACATCGTGGTCCTGAACAAGATGGACCTGGTGACGGAGGAGGAGGCCGCCGAGGTCGAGCGCCGCATCCGCGCCATCAACCCCTACGCGGAGATCCGCCGCGCCACCAAGTCAGAGGTGCCGATCGAGGCCGTGATGGGCCGCGAGGCCTTCAAGCTCGACCGCATCCTGGAGCGCGAGCCCGAGTTCCTCTCCGGCGAGGACAACCACTCCCACAACGAGGACATCATGAGTCTGTCCTTCGAGGTGTCGGAGCCGCTGGACGAGAACAAGTTCAACGCCTGGATCGGCGAGCTGCTGCAGAGCAAGGGCCAGGACCTGCTGCGCACCAAGGGCGTGCTGAACTTCAAGGGCCAGGAAGACCGCTTCGCCTTCCAGGCCGTGCACATGATCGCGGATGGGGACTACATCGGCCCCTGGCCGGAAGGGTCTGCGCGCAAGTCCAAGATCGTCTTCATCGGCCGTGACCTGAACCGCCCGCGCCTGCGCCGCGGCTTCGAGAGCTGCGTGGCGGCATGAGCGAGACGGTATCCGACGCCGATTTCCTGCTGACCTCGCGCGGCAAGGGCGACGAGCTCGGCGCCTGGGTGATCGGCGCCGCCTTTTCCCGCGACGGCAAGGCGGCTGCCTTCGCCCTGGGCGACGGCACCATGCGCATCGCCTCCACCACCGACATCACGGGTGAGTGGAACAAGGTCGAGGTGCATGACGGCGCCTGCCTTTCCATGGTGCCCGATGTCGCCAGCGGCTTCCTGTCCGGCGGCGATGACGGGCTGGTGGCCCGCATCGCCAATGACGGCAAGGTGGAGGAATTCGCCAAGCTCGGCACCATGAAGTGGGTGGACAACGTGGCCAGCCACCCGGACGGGCTGCGCGCCGCCTCGGTCGGCAAGGCGGTGCATCTGTTTGGCAAGGACGGCAAGCTGTTCCGCAAGCTGGAACACCCGTCCTCCGTCGGCGGCATCGCCTTCGATGCCAAGGGCAAGCGGGTGGCCGTGGCGCATTACAACGGCGCCAGCCTCTGGTTCGCCAACAGCAAGGACGGCACCGCCAAGGTGCTGCCCTGGAAGGGGAGCCACCAGGGCGTCTGGTTCAGCCCCGACGGCACCCATGTCGTCACCACCATGCAGGAGAATGCCCTGCATGGCTGGCGGCTGTCGGATGCGCAGGACATGCGGATGTCCGGCTATGCCACCAAGATCAAGTCGGTCTCCTTCACCGGCAAGGGGCGCTGGCTGGCGACGGCGGGCGCCGATTGCATCGTGCTCTGGCCCTTCTTCGCCGGCGGGCCGATGGGCAAGCCGCCGGTGGAACTGGCGGGCGGCGACGGCGTGCTCTGCACCCAGGTCGCCTGCCACCCGCAGCATGAGGTGGTGGCCGCCGGCTTCGACGACGGGCTGGTGCTGATGGCCGAGATCGGCTCCGGCAAGGTGGTGCCGGTGGCGGCGCCGGGCCGTGGCGCGATTTCCGCCTTGGCCTGGAACCCGGCAGGGACTCAGATCGCTTTCGGCACCGAGTCCGGATTCGCCGGGCTGGTCGATCTGTCCAAGAGGTAACGCCCCGCATGAGCATCCCCGTCGAGACCACGCCCCGCCTCGCCATCCCGAAGCTCGGCCTGGGCACCTTCAAGCTGACCGGCTCCGAGGGCCAGAAGGCGATCGAGCGCGCCATCGGCCTCGGCTACCGGCACCTGGACACGGCCGCGCGCTACGAGAACGAGGTGGAGGTCGGCGCCGCCATCAAGGCCGGCGGCGTGCCGCGCGGGGATCTCTTCGTCACCAGCAAGGTCTGGTGGGACAACCTGGAGCCGGAGCCGCTGCACCGCTCCCTGGAAGGCTCGCTGAACCGGCTGGGCACGGACTACCTGGACCTCTTCCTGATCCACTGGCCGAAGCCCGCCATGGACCTGGAAGGCGCCGTGAAGGTGCTGAAGGCGGCGCAGTCCAGCGGCCTGATCCGCGCCTGGGGTGTGGCCAACTTCCCCGTGGCGCTGATGCGCAAGCTGGAGGAAATGGGCGAGACCCCGGCGGCGCTGCAGGTGGAATACCACGTGCTGCTGTCCCAGAAGAAGCTGCTGGACTGGTGCCAGCCGCGCCAGATCGTGCTGGAAGCCTATACGCCGCTGGCCAAGGGCTCCCTGCAGGAAGACCCGGTGCTGAAGGGCATCGGCGCCAAGTATGGCGCCACTGCGACCCAGGTGGCCCTGGCCTGGCTGCTGCGGCAGCAGGGCGTGGTGCCCATCCCCAAGGCCAGCCGCCAGCAGACCCAGCAGGAAAACCTGGACGCCGTTCCCCTGGCCGCCAAGCTGACCGCCGAGGACGTGGCGGCTATCGACGCGCTGCCCAAGGACCAGCGCATGGTGAACCCGGACTTCGCGCCGGCCTGGGATCGCTAGGAGCTTCCGGCCGGGGCCAGAAGGGGCGCCGCCCTCTGGACACCCCCGCTGGGGTGACAGTGTCACCCCAGACCCCGCCATGAATAAGCGGTTGGTTCCGCCGAGGGTCTTGGACCCTCGGCGACCATGGGCTCAGCCCTTGTGACTTTCAGAATCCCCGCAGCGCGACGCTGATCTGTGAAGCCCCCTCCAAACTGACGGCTGGGTCCGGGGTGGCACCGTCACCCCGGCGGGCGCGAACGTATACGTTCGCGGGGTCAGCGCCCCAGCCTCAGGCTTCCACCAGCGCCGCAGGGATCAGTTCCCCCGTCGCCCCATCCGCCACACCCAGGTCCGTCACATGCGGCCCGGCGTTGCAGGCCAGCGACGCGCCCACGATCGCCTTGAACACCAGATAAGGCGGCTTCCAGTCCGCGATCCCGTCGGCCGCTGCCTTCAGGGCACGGAAGGCTTCCGCCACTTCTTCTACCGGCGCATCGGAGACGAGGCCGCAGATCGGCAGCGGCAGCAGCGCCGTCACCGCGCCGCCCTGCGCCACCGCCATGCCGCCGCCCGCCGCGATCACCGCATTGGCGGCGGCAGCGAGGTCTTCGGGGCCACGGCCGAAGACGCAGAGGTTATGGGAATCATGCGCCACCGTGGTGGCCAGGGCACCGCGCCAGCGGCTCCAGCCTTGCAGCACGCCGAGCACGGGGGTGGCGGGCGCCAGGCCGTGGCGGTGGATCACGGCCATCAGGATACCGTCCTCCGGCAACTGGGCGATGCCATCCACCACCGCCACCTCGGCCTGGCCCCATTGCGTGAAACGCGGGTTCACGGCGGTGCGCAGGGTGGCGCGGGGGCCGGGGGCGCGGATCAGGAAATCCTCCGCCGCCAGGGGCGCCAGCTTCATGGTGTTGCGCAGCGGGCCGGCGGGGTGCTCGGGCGGCAGGGGCGCGCGCAGGCGCCCGGCCTCGGCCACGTGCTGGCCGGAGGCGAAGACATGCGCAACGCCCAGTGTCTCCAGCCCGTCCAGCAGCATCAGGTCGGCACGGCGGCCGGGGGCGATCAGGCCGAGGTCGGGGCGGTTGATGCGCGTCGCGGCATGCAGCGTGGCGGCGCGCAGGGCCTGCATCGGCGGCATGCCGTAGCGCACCAGCCGGCGCAGCAGGTCGATCATGCCGCCCTTCTCCGCGAGGTCGTCGGGGAAGACATCGTCGGTGCAGAGCACCAGGGTCTGCGGCAGGTGGGGCAGGGTGGCCAGGGCCTTCACCGCATCCGGCAACAGGTAGTCGTGGCTACCGCGCAGCTCCACCGTGAAGCCGGCGCGCAGCTTTTCCAGCAGGTCCTCGGCCGAGACGACCTCGTGGTCGGAGCCGATGCCGGCACTCGCGAAAGCCTGGAGGTCGGGGCCGGTCAGGCTGCGGGCATGGCCGCAGACCAGCTTCTCCGCGTCGAGCCCGGCGCCGACGATGCCTGCCATGCGGGGGCTGCGGTCCAGCACGCCGCGCATGTCCATGACCTCGGCCACGCCCGCGACCTCGGGCCAGGAGAGCATTTCTTCCAGCTTGGCCGGGCCGAAATCGGCGCCGGCACGCTCCAGCCCGGGGGCGGAGGGAACGCAGGAGGGCGCCAGCACCAGGGCGCGCAGCGGCAGGCCGCGCATCGCCTCCACCGCCCAGCGCACGCCGGGGAGGCCGGAAACATTGCCCAGCTCATGCGGGTCCCAGCAGACGGTGGTGGTGCCGGCGGGCACCACGGCCTCGGCATAGCGGCGCGGCGTCACCATCGAGCTTTCGATATGCATATGCGCGTCGATCAGCCCGGGGGCGGCGATCAGCCCGGCGGCATCCAGAACCGAGGCCGCGTCGGCGCGCGTGCCGGGGGCATGGACACTGGCCACCAGCGGCCCGACCAGCCCGATATCGGCGGGGCGCAATTCCCCGGTGGCCATATCGGCCAGGGTGGCGCCGGTGATCAGCACATCGAAGGGCGCCTGGCCCCGGGCGGCGCGCACCGCGCGGTCGCGCAGCGCCCTTTCATGCAGGTCGTGCGGTTCGCGGCTCATGCGGCGGCCTCCGGAGGGCACAAAACAGAACAGGGCGCCCGCTGCCGGGCGCCCTGTTCGGGAAATCTGGTGGAGCCAAGGGGAGTCGAACCCCTGACCTCTTGAATGCCATTCAAGCGCTCTACCAACTGAGCTATGGCCCCGTAGTCTTTGTAGTCGTTCGCCTCTTTCGAAGCGGTGGCGGGGTATAACTTCGCCCCAAGGGCCACGCAAGCCCCCCCGGCAGAAATCTTTCAGCTCTTTTTGACGAGCGCCTCGGCGCCCCTTCCCGGCCCCCGCCACCACCTCTAGCGTGGTGTCCGACCAGGGAGAGAGGGAGCTAACCCCAATGCGGAAAGTCTACCCCGATGCGCGCACGGCACTGGATGGCCTGCTGCGCGACGGCATGCTGATCCATTCCGGCGGCTTCGGTCTCAGCGGCATTCCCGCCGCGCTGATCGAGGCGATCCGGGATTCGGGCGTGAAGGACCTGACCGTGGTCTCCAACAATGCCGGCATTGACGGCGCTGGCCTCGGCCTGCTGCTGGAGACGCGGCAGATCCGCAAGATGATCTCTTCCTACGTGGGTGAGAACGCGACATTCGCGAAGCAGTACCTGGCGGGCGAGCTGGAGATCGAGTTCAACCCGCAGGGCACCCTGGCCGAGCGCATCCGCGCCGGCGGCGCCGGCATCCCCGCCTTCTTCACCAAGACCGGCTACGGCACCGCCGTGGCGGAAGGGAAGGAGACGCGCGAGTTCGACGGCCAGCATTACGTGATGGAGCGCGGCATCATGGCCGACCTCGCCATCATCCATGCCTGGAAGGCCGATACCGAGGGCAACCTCGTCTTCCGCAAGACCGCCCGCAACTTCAACCCGATGATGGCGACGGCCGCCAAGGTGACGGTGGTGCAGGTGGAGGAGCTTGTGGAGCCCGGGCAGATCGACCCCGACCACATCCACACCCCCGGCATCTACGTGAAGCGCATCGTCAAGCTGCCCGCCAACTACGAGAAGCGGATCGAGCAGCGCACCGTGCGCAAGCGGATCACCGACGCCATCCCGCCCAATGCGAATACCTCGGCCGCCGGCGCCGAGAGCGTGGCTTAAGGGGAGACAGAGACATGGCCTGGACCCGCGACGACATGGCCGCCCGCGCCGCGCGCGAGCTGGAGGACGGCTTCTACGTCAACCTCGGCATCGGCATCCCGACCCTGGTGGCCAACCACATCCCGGACGGCATCTCGGTGCAGCTGCAATCCGAGAACGGCATGCTGGGCATGGGCCCCTTCCCCTATGAGGGGGACGAGGACCCGGACCTGATCAATGCCGGCAAGCAGACCGTCACGGCGCTGCCCACCACCTCCTTCTTCGACAGCGCCACCAGCTTCGCCATGATCCGCGGCGGGCATATCGACATCTCGATCCTCGGCGCCCTGCAGGTGGCCCAGAACGGCGACCTCGCCAACTGGATGATCCCGGGCAAGATGGTGAAGGGCATGGGCGGGGCCATGGACCTCGTCGCCGGGGTGAAGAAGGTGGTGGTGCTGATGGAGCACACCGCCGGCGGCAAGCCCAAGCTGCTGAAGCAGTGCACCCTGCCGCTGACCGGCAAGGCCGTGGTGGACATGGTGGTGACGGAACTCGCCGTCTTCGCCATCGACCGCGCCCTGGGGCGGATGACCCTGGTGGAACTGGCGCCGGGCGTCACCGAGGAAGAAGTGCGGCAGAAGACCGAGGCGGATTACGACACCGCGCTGGCCGTGCAGGCCTGAGCAAGGCCAGAGGGCGCCGCCCCCTGACCCCCACTGGGTGGCCGTGTCACCTCAGACCGCGCCATCCGTTTGGAACATCTGACACTGTGGTCGCGCGGGAGGTTATCGACCTCTGGCGGCTGAGGCCTCAGCCTGCGTGGTCGTTTCGATGCTGGCCCGCAGGTGACGGTCGCTGCCTTTGGAATCAAGGGCATTTCATGAAAATGAACAGCGGGGTCGGGGGGGGGACTTCCCACCCCGGCAGGGTGTCCAGAGGGGCCGCTGCCCCCTCTGGCCCAGGCTTCCGCAAGCATTTTGTTTGTATCCCAGCCATCACCGGTCCATAAGGCGCGCAGTCGATCCGCAGATGATGCGGGTGGGCTGGACCCGCGAGCGTGAGCGGGGCCACGGTTGACCAAGCTGTTACGCGACCAACCGGTCGTGGCGGCGTTTCCGGCCACATGGTGCGTTCCGCGGCAGCCCCGCGGCCATCCATGCCGCCCGAGACGCCGGCATCCTCCCGACAACAATTGGGGCGGACCGGACGGCTGGTTTCCGGGGTATCCCGCGTCGCGCGAACAAGAGGGGCCTGCCGGCAATCCGGCGGGCCGAACGGCTGGTGGTGCCGAGCACCGCCGCCGCGACGCAAGGACGTTGCATGTTCGACAATTACTTCCGCAAGGACATTAACTGGGGCGGCAAGACCCTGACGCTGGAGACGGGCAAGATCGCCCGCCAGGCCGATGGTGCCGTGATGGCCCGCCTGGGCGACACCATCGTGCTCTGCACCGTGGTTGGCGCCCGCAGCGTGAAGCCGGGCCAGGACTTCTTCCCGCTGACGGTGAACTACCAGGAAAAGGCCTTCGCGGCCGGCAAGATCCCGGGCGGCTTCTTCAAGCGCGAGGGCCGTCCCTCCGAGGCCGAGACCCTGATCTCCCGCCTGATCGACCGCCCGCTGCGCCCGCTGTTCCCGGAAGGGTTCCGCAACGAGGTGCAGGTCATCGCGACCGTGCTGTCGCATGACATGGAGAACAGCCCGGACATCGTGGCGCTGGTGGGTTGCTCCGCCGCGCTGACGCTGTCGGGCATCCCGTTCTTCGGCCCCGTCGCCGCCGCCCGCGTCGGCTATATCGACGGCCAGTACGTGCTGAACCCGACGCTGGAGCAGATCAAGCAGTCGCAGCTGGACCTGGTGCTCGCCGGCACCGAGGAAGGCGTGCTGATGGTCGAGTCCGAGGCGCATGAGCTCTCGGAAGAGGTCATGCTGGGCGCGGTGACCTTCGGCCATGCCGGCTTCCAGCCGGTGATCCAGGGCATCATCGAGCTGGCCGAGAAGGCCGCGAAGGAGCCCTGGGACCTGCCGGAGGAATCCGCCGAGACGGTCGCGCTGAAGAAGAAGCTGGCCGAACTGGGCAGCGCTTCCATCGCCGAGGCCTACAAGGAGACCCAGAAGCTGGTCCGCCAGGGCAAGGTGGGCGAGGCCAAGAAGGCGATCCTGGCGCAGCTGAGCGAGGACGAGGCCGCCATGGCCAAGGGCCTGCTCAAGGACCTGGAAGCGACGGTGGTGCGCAACGCCATCCTCGACACCGGCATGCGCATCGACGGCCGCGACACCAAGACCGTGCGCCCGATCGTGGCCGAGGTCGGCGTGCTGCCGCGCGCCCATGGTTCCGCGCTGTTCACCCGTGGCGAGACGCAGGCGCTCTGCGTGGCGACCCTCGGTACCGGCCAGGATGAGCAGATCATCGACCAGCTCGCGGGCGAGTACCGCGAGAACTTCATGCTGCACTACAACTTCCCCCCCTACTCGGTGAACGAGACGGGCCGGATGGGCAGCCCGGGCCGCCGCGAGGTTGGCCATGGCAAGCTCGCCTGGCGCGCCATCCGTCCGCTGCTGCCGGAGAAGGCGGCCTTCCCGTACACGATGCGCGTCGTGTCCGAGATCACGGAGAGCAACGGCTCCTCCTCCATGGCCACCGTCTGCGGCACCTCGCTGTCGCTGATGGACGCGGGCGCGCCGCTGAAGCGCCCCTGCGCCGGCATCGCCATGGGCCTGATCAAGGAAGACAAGGGCTTCGCGGTCCTGACCGACATCCTGGGCGACGAGGATCACCTCGGCGACATGGACTTCAAGGTGGCCGGTTCCGAGCAGGGCATCACCGCGCTGCAGATGGACATCAAGATCACGTCCATCACGCCGGAGATCATGAAGATCGCGCTGGAGCAGGCCAAGCAGGGCCGTCTCCACATCCTGGGCGAGATGGCCAAGGGCCTGTCCGGCGCGCGCAGCGACGTGGCCGGCAATGCGCCGAAGATCACCGTGATCAACGTCCCCAAGGACAAGATCCGCGAAGTGATCGGCACCGGTGGCAAGGTGATCCGCGACATCGTCGAGACCACCGGCACCAAGATCGACATCGAGGATGACGGCACGATCAAGATCGCGGCCACCTCCCCGGAGGCCACCCAGGCCGCCATCGACCGCATCCGCGGCATCGTGGCCGAGCCCGAGATCGGCCAGATCTACACCGGCACCGTGGTGAAGACCGCCGATTTCGGCGCCTTCGTGAACTTCCTCGGCGCCAAGGACGGCCTGGTCCATATCTCCGAACTGGCGAATGAGCGGGTCAACAAGACCGGCGACATCGTCAATGTCGGTGACAAGGTGAAGGTGAAGGTCCTCGGCTTCGACGACCGCGGCAAGGTCAAGCTGTCCATGCGCGTGGTGGACCAGGCCAGCGGCGCCGATATCTCCGAGCAGGTCGGCGCCCGCCGCCCGCGTGAGGAAGGCGAGAATGGCGGCGACCGTGGCGAGCCGCGCGGCGAGCGCCGCGAGCGCCGTGAGCGCCGCCCGCACCGCGACTGAGGCTTGGCCGGCAGGGGCGGCGGTCAGCCGCCCCCAAGCTCAAGCATGACTGGCGGCGGGGTGGCGACGCCCCGCCGTTTCGCGTGATGGGCCCTGAAAACCGTTGAAACATATGCGGCGCCGGGCCAAATGGCGGGCTTCATGCAAGGTGTCCGTGCCTTCGACAGGCAGGGCCCATGCATGGTATGAAATATCAATGTTTTTTAACCACAGGAACGGCGAACGGCTTTGAAAGCGATCAACGCGATCCGGATGGGTGGGGTGGATGTGCTGCCGCTGGTGGAAGGCGGCAAGGGCGTGGCCGTCTCAACTGGAGCCTCCTGTGGCGAATGGGCGGGCGCCGGCGGCGTCGGCACCTTCTCCGGCGTCAATGCCGACAGCTACGATGCCGAAGGCAATGTCATCCGCCAGGTCTACAGCGGCCGTACCCGCGTGGCGCGGCATGAGGAGCTGGTGGCCTACGGCATCTCCGGCGGCATCACCCAGGCGCGCGAGGCCTATGAGCGGGCCAATGGCCAGGGCCGCATCCACATGAACGTGTTGTGGGAGATGGGCGGCGCCGAGCGCATCCTGCGTGGCGTGCTGGAAGGGGCCAGGGGCCTCATCAACGGCATCACCTGCGGTGCCGGCATGCCCTACAAGCTCGCGGAGATCTCGCGCGAGTTCAATGTCTTCTATTATCCCATCGTCTCCTCCGGCCGTGCCTTCACGGCGCTGTGGAAGCGTTCCTATTCCAAGGTCTCGGAACTGCTGGGCGGCGTGGTCTACGAGGACCCCTGGCTGGCCGGCGGCCATAACGGCCTGTCCAATTCCGAGGACCCGAACAAGCCCGAGGCGCCCTATGAGCGGGTGCTGAAGCTGCGGCAGCAGATGCGGCAGTTCGGCCTGGGCGACGTGCCGATCATCATGGCCGGCGGCGTCTGGTGGCTGGAGGAATGGGAGGACTGGATCGACAATCCGGAACTCGGCCCCATCGCCTTCCAGTTCGGCACCCGGCCGCTGGTGACGCAGGAAAGCCCGATCGGCGATGCCTGGAAGCAGAAGCTGCTGACCTTGCAGCCCGGCGACGTGCTGCTGCAGCCCTTCTCGCCCACCGGCTTCTATTCCTCGGCCGTGCGCAACGACTTCCTGCGCGACCTGGAGGCCCGCAACGAGCGGCAGGTGGCGATCAGCCCCGAGCCGGTCGGCGAGCACACCGCCGAATACGGCGTGGGCCCGCGCAAGCGCCTGGTCTGGCTGGCGCCGGGCGACCTGGAGCGCGTGCACAACTGGGAAGCCGCCGGCTTCACCGAGGCGCTGCGCACCCCGGACAATACCCTGGTCTTCGTGACGCCCGAGAATGCGCGGGAGATCCTGAAGGACCAGACCGACTGCATGGGCTGCCTGAGCCACTGCCGCTTCTCCAACTGGACGCAGCATGGGCCGGACTACACCAACGGCAAGAAGGCCGACCCGCGCTCCTTCTGCATCCAGAAGACGCTGCAGGACATCGCCCATGGCGGCCCGATCGACCACAACCTGATGTTCGCCGGGCATAACGCCTACCGTTTCGGGCAGGACCCCTTCTACTCGAACGGCTTCATCCCCTCGGTGAAGCAGCTGGTCGAGCGGATCATGACGGGCCGCTAACGAACTTCCGTTTCACGTGGAACCATGAGACAACCGCCCCCGGACCCCGGGGGCGGTTTTTTCATGCCCGGTCGGGGCCGGGGGAAACATCCGATGATCCGTTCGATCCTGAACAACGGGGCGGTGGAAGCCATCGCCCGCATCCTGCTGTGCTTCCCCTTCTGGGGCAGCGGCCTGGCCAAGCTGATCGACTTCCAGGGCGGTGTGGCGGAGATGGCCATGTTCGGCCTCAACCCGCCGGTGCTGTTCAACATCGCCGTCATCATCGTCCAGCTCGGCGGCTCGGCCCTGGTCATCCTGAACCGCTGGACCTGGCTGGGGGCGGGAGCGCTGGGCATCTTCACCGCGCTCACCATCCCGCTGGTGCACCACTTCTGGAGCCTGGAAGGGGAGCGCGGCCTGGTCGCCTTCCACACTGCCACCGAGCATGTCGGCATGATCGGCGCGCTGGTGACGGTGGCCATCCTGGCGGAGCGCAAGCGCCGGGCGCCGCTGGCGCAGCCGGCGGGCGGCAGCGGCACCTCGAGCTGGTCCACCACCTGAAGGCGGCGGGCGCGGCCCCTTACTCGCCGCCGCCCTGCGAGGCGAACCAAGCAGAGACGGCGTGGGCCTGCTCCGGCGTCAGGCGGCTGGCCACGGTCTGCATGATGCGGTGGTAAGGGCCGCCGCCGCGCAGGCCTTCCCGCCACAAGGCCAACTGCCCCTCCAGATAGGGCGCATGCTGTCCATCCAGCCGGGGCCAGGACGGGTTGCGCGCCAGCGCCTCTGCCCCGTGGCAGGAAAGGCAGGCGGGGACCTGGTTCTCCGGCATGCCCTGGCGGGCGATCCGTTCGCCCTCCGCCAGCAGGGCGGGGTCGAAGCTCTGCGGCACCGGCTGGCGCGGCTGGGCGGCATAGTGGGCGGCCAGGGCGCGCAGGGCCTCGTCGCCCGCCCGCGCGGCCGGGGGCTGCATGATGCCGCTGTGGCGGCTGCCATCGGCGAAGGCGCGCAGCGCCTGCAGCAGGTAGGCCTCGTTCTGCCCGGCGATGACGGGGAAGGCGGCGCCGTCGCGCCCCTGGCCGTCGCGGTTGTGGCAGCGGGCGCAATCGGCCAGCACCTCGGCCGGCGGCGTGCCCAGCCCGCCGATGCCGGCACTGGAGCCGGGCGGCTGCCGTGGCGCCTCGGCGCCATAGGCCAGGCGGCGGTATTCCTCCGGCTCCATGTCGCGCAGGGCTTCCAGGAAGGCCACCATGGCCCAGACCTCGTCCCGCCGCTCCGGCACGATCCAGGCGGGCATGCCGGTGTAGCGCACGCCGTGCTGGACGATGCGGAACAGCTCCTTCGGCGTCCAGTCGTCCAGGCTCTCGGAGAAATCCGGCGGGTGGGGCGTGCTGCGCTGGATGATGGGGTTCTGCGGCTCCCCCGGCGCGCCATGGCAGGGGGCGCAGCCGCTGGCATAGTGGCCGGCGCCGCGTGCCTTCAGGGCAATGTCGTCCAGCGGCGGCGGCGCTTCCACCAGCAGGGAATGGGTGCGGACGGAATTGCGCATCACCCCGTGCAGCACCCAGTTGGTGATGGCCCAGTGCCCGCCCGAGGCCGCGATATTGAAGATCCCCGACCAGGCGAAGAGCAGCGCGCCGGCCGCCAGGACCAGCAGGGTCAGGATGGCGCGGCGCCAGGTGATGCGGATCAGCATGCGGCTTGGTCCTCCCGCTCCGGGCCCAGCAGCCGGGCGGCCAGGATCAGCCCGCCGGCCAGATAGGCGGCGCCGCCCACCAGCAGCATCACCACGCCGCCCAGGCTCTGGTCCTCCAGTACCGTCAGGCCCAGGCAGGCCTCGTGGTCGTAGAGCGGGCGGGGGGCCAGGGTCAGCAGCGCGCCCAGCAGCGTCATGTGCATCGAGGTCAGCAGCAGCCCGAGGATGCCGCCGCCGCGCCGCTCCCCCTCGGCGCCGAGGCAGGAAAGCCAGACCAGCAGCCCGCTCAGCAGGAAGGAGCCCTGTTCCAGCACCAGGAAGGGGAAGGCGGCGCGTGCGGCCTCATGCGGCCCCGGCAGGTGCCAGCCCCAGACGGCAAGGAATTCCAGCAGCGAGGCCGCCAGTGGCCCCAGCAGCACCGGGTGGCGCCGCGTCAGGTCCCAGCGCGTGCCGGCGATGCCGATCGCCAGCAGCGGCGCGGCCACGGCCACCACCGCCATGTGCATCACCATGCCGCCGGTGAAGCTCGGCCCCAGCAGCAGCCAGACCGGCCCGCCCCAGGCCAGGGCCAGCACCAGCAGCCCGGCGGGCAGCGCCGTGCCCACCATCAGCGGCAATCCGTGATCAGGAAGGCGGGCAGCGCGATGAAGATGACGCTGGCGAAGCTGAGCCCGGAGAGCAGAAGGGTGGCGAGGCCCAGGAAGTGCTGCCGGTCCTCGGGCGTGGCGGCGTCATGCGGCGGGTCCTCGGTGCCGGCGCCCCAGTGGCGCCAGGCCTGCCAGGCGGAGACCACGATCAGCGCCAGCGCCACCGCCGTGCCGATCGCCACCAGCGGCCGCACCTCGGCCAGCGGCGCGAAGCTGGCGCCGGAGGAAGGCTCGGCCAGGTTGATGCCGCCCTTCTTGGCGCAATGGACGGCGGCGACGAGGTAGCAGAACAGGAAATGCAGCGCCCAGACGGTGGGCGGCATCAGCAGCGTCCAGAGATCGGCCTTGTCGCGGATGCGGATGACCATGGCGCGCTCCCTCAGGCCAGCAGGGGGAAGAGGGCGGTGACGGCCAGGGTGACCGCACCGGTGATGGCGGCGAAGTGCCAGTAGAGCACCACGTTGTGGATATCGATGTCCCAGCGCGTGGTCAGCTTGCCGGCGAAGGAGCGCGCCATGCAGTAGCCTTGCATCACCACGCCGAGCGCCAGATGCAGCGCCGCCCAGATCAGCAGCACCCAGACGGCGGCGGGATAGACATGGGTGGTGGGCGCCAGCCCGGCCTGCCAGGGGGCCCAAAGCATGGCCGCGGCACTGCCCAGCGCCGCCAGGACGCCGATGCCGAGGCCGAGGCGCAGCCCCGTCGCGCTGCCGGCGGTGTTGCGCGCCCGGGCCCAGAGCATGGCGCCCCAGGCCAGGGCCAGCAGCCCGAAGGCCACGGCCGGCCAGAGCAGGCCGGGGCCCATCGGCGCGCCATCCGGCGCCAGGGGCGGGAAGACCTCGTGGATGGTCCAGTAGTAGAAATAGCTGAAGACCAGGCTGGCGAAGGCCGTCATGTCGCCGAACATGGTGATGAACATGGCCCACCAGCCGACCGACTGGGTGCCGGAGACATAGAGCGACAGGGTGAGGCCGCGCCCCACCATCTTCTCCTCCTTCTCCGGGATCATGGCGGTGCCGCGCCACAGCCAGGTCATGATGCCGAACATGCCGGCGATGCCGAAGCCCAGCGCGGTCCAGTAGAGGTGGTAGGTGGTGGCGATGAAGCTGCCGCCGATCAGGATGGCGCAGATCATCGGCATGAAGCTGTTGCCGGGCACCCGCAGGCACTGGATGGGGTGGCTGTCCAGCACGGAGGTGACCATGGTCTCCCGCTGGCCTTCCTCGGCATCGGGCAGGTACCAGCGGCCTTCGTCCACCTCGCGCGGCAGGTCCGGCTGGTCCCAGAGCGGATAGCGGGAGGCGACCTCGGGCACGCTGCGCACGCCATAGGTCGGGCCGGGCAGGGCGTTCAGCCATTCCAGCGTCCCCGCGTTCCACAGGTTGCGCGGCGCCTGCTCCCGCCTGCGGAAGCCCCAGAGCAGGTCCCAGGCAAACAGCAGCACGCCGGCGGCGAAGATGAAGGCGCCAAGGGTGGAGACGAGGTTCAGCCAGTCCCAGCCGATGCCGGTGGGATAGGTGAAGACGCGGCGGGGCATGCCGCGCAGCCCGGTGAAGTGCATCGGCATGAAGCCGATGTTGAAGCCGGCGAACATGAGCCAGAAGACCCATTTGCCGAGGCGGTCGGAGAGCTTCCTCCCCGTCACCAGCGGCACGTAGTAATAGGCCCCGGCCAGCAGCGGCAGCAGCATGCCGCCGATCAGCACGTAGTGCAGGTGCGCCACCACGAAGTAGCTGTCATGCGCCTGCCAGTCGAAGGGCGCGATGGCGACCATCACGCCCGTCAGCCCGCCGATGACGAAGATGGCGAGCGATCCGGCGGCGAAGAGCATCGGCACCGTGAAGACCACGCGCCCCGCCAGCATGGTGGCGATGAAGACAAAGATCTGCACGCCGGTCGGGATGGCCACCGCCTCGGAGGCCGCCGAGAAGAAGCCCAGCGAGATGGCCGGCAGCCCCGTGGTGAACATGTGGTGCACCCAGAGCCCGAAGCTCAGGAAGCCGGTGCCCACGGCGGCCAGCACGATCCAGGAATAGCCGATGATCTTCCGGCGGGCGAAGGTCGGCACCAGCATCGCCATCAGGGCGATGGAGGGCAGGAAGATGATGTAGACCTCGGGGTGGCCGAAGATCCAGAAGAGGTGCTGCCAGAGCAGCGGGTCGCCGCCGCGCGCGGGGTCGAAGAAGGGCCAGTCCGCCATCCGCTCCAGCTCGAAGAGGATGTCGCCGGCGATCAGCGGCGGGAAGGCGAAGAGGATCATCCCGCCCACGATCAGCACGTACCAGCAGTAGAGCGGGATGGTGTTGATGCGCATGCCGGGCGGGCGGCACTTCAGCACGCCGACGATCAGCTCCACCGCGGCGGCGATGGAGGCGACCTCGATGAAGGAGAGGCCGAGCAGCCAGATATCGGCGCCGATGCCGGAAAGCTTCGGGTCGGTGGTCAGCGGCGGGTACATGAACCAGCCGCCGTCCGGCGCGGCATTGAAGAAGATCGAGCCACACACAAAAACGCCGCCGATCAGGAAGCACCAGTAGCCGAAGGCCGAAAGGCGCGGGAAGGGTAGGTCGCGCGCCGCCAGCATGGTGGGCAGCAGCAGAATGGCCACCGCCTCGAAGATCGGCACGGCGAAGAGAAACATCATCGCCGTGCCGTGCAGGGTGAAGAGCTGGTTGTAGAGCGGCGCCGGGATCAGCGTGTTGTCCGGCACCGCCAGCTGCGCCCGCACCAGCAGCGCCAGGGCGCCGGCGAAGAGAAAGAAGCCGAAGGCGGTCAGCGTGTACCAGCGCCCCACCTCGGTATTGTTCACCGCCGACCAGTAGCGCCAGCCGGGCGGGGAGGCCCAGACGCGGTTGAGCCGTTCTTCCTGTTGCTCGCGCAGTTGCTCGCTCATCGCAGCGATCCCAGCCAGGTGGCGATGGCGGCGCTCTCGGCCGGCGGCAGCATGCCGAAGGACGGCATGCGCGCGGCGGGCTTGATGGCCTGCGTCTCGCGGATGAAGCGGTCGATATTCTCGGGGCTGTTGGGCAGGATGCCGGCGGCGATGGTGGGCCGCGCGCCCAGATGCGTCAGGTCCGGCCCGACGCGCCCGGCCGCCGCCGTGCCGCGCACGGTGTGGCAGGCGCCGCAGCCGCGCGCGAGGAAGAGCGCCGCGCCTTCATCGGTGCTGGCCGCGGCCGCGCCGGCCTCGCGCTCCACCCAGGCGGTGAAGGCCTCGGGCTCCATCACCTCGACCGACATGGCCATCAGGGCATGGGATGCGCCGCAGAACTCGGCGCAGGCGCCGCGGAAGCGGCCGGTCTGCGTCGGCTCCAGCACCAGGCGGTTGGTGGTGCCGGGGATCATGTCCATCTTGCCGCCCAGGGACGGAATCCAGAAGGAATGGATTACGTCCTGCGCCGTCAGCAGGAATTCGGTGCGGCTTCCTACCGGCAGGCGGACCTCGTTGGCCGTCTCGAAGCGGCGGCCGTCGGGCAGCACGTAGCGCACGCGCCACCAGAACTGCTGGCCCTCCACCTCCACCCGCAGTCCATCGCCCGGGGCGCGCAGCACGGGCATCAGCCGCAGGCCGAAGACCAGCAGCGCCGCCAGCAGCAGCGTCGGCAGCAGCGCGCCGCAGACCAGGATCAGCCGCGCCGCCCGCCGCGCGGGCCAGGGCTGCTCACGCCGCCGACTGGCATAAAAGGACAGGCCCACCACCAGCACCCAGAGCACCAGGCTGGCGCCGGCCATCCACCAGAAGAGCTGGGAAACCGCTTCCGCCTCATGCCCCGCCGGGTCCAGCGCCGATTGCGGGCCATCGCAGGCGGCCAGCGCCAGTGGCAGCAGCCATGCTCCCCGCCTGCAAAACTCCCGATGCACCCGAAAACCCCCGCAACCACTCCTCGCGCCAACGCGAGGTCATCGGGCAGGTTGCAGGAAATTTATCTTTGCCGGGGCTGGAGGTCTGGTGCGTGACCTCTGGCGGGGCCAAGGCATTCCACATCCGCCACATTGCGGAAGCGGAGGATACCGACCATGGCCGAGACGCCCGAACACCGGCTGCCACCGGGTGAGACCCCCATGTCCCTGGGCATCCGCGGTCTCTGCCCGCGCTGCGGCAAGGGGCATATCTTCGCGGGCTTCCTGAAGCTGGCGAAGCGCTGCGACCACTGCGGCCTCGACATGTCCTTCGCCGACCCGGCAGACGGCCCGGCCTTCTTCGTGATGTCCATCGTGGCCGTGCCGGTCACCATCTTCGCCATCTGGCTGGAACTGGGCTACGAGCCGCCCTTCTGGGTGCATCTGCTGACCACCTTCCCGCTGCTGATTATCTCCTCCATGCTGCTGCTGCGGCCCTTCAAGGGCTGGCTGGTCTGCTCGCAATACATCAACAAGGCCGAGGAAGGCCGCTTCGGGCCCCGCCAGCCGCCACCGCAGGCATAGAGCACTGGCATCTTGCCGCGCGCTGTGCCATCCGCGCCGCATGGAACAGGCCCCCGAGTTCTGGCAGCGCTACGAGGCCGCGCCGCTGCCGCCGCCCTTCACGGCGGCCGCCCCGGCCGCCATGCCGGACGGGCGCTGGCTGCACCTGCCGCTGCGCGACTACGGCGCCGTGGCGGTGACCGGCTTCATCGCCAACCAGGCTTCCTTCAGCGTGCTGCGGCCGATCTGCGCCTGGATGGCGGAGGCCGCGCGGGACCTCGGGGCCGAGGTGGTGGTGGGCCTGCCGACGCTGGGCCATGTCTTCGGCGCGCCGGTGGCCGAGGCGCTGGGCCATTCCAACTGGGTCGCCCCCGGCTATTCGCGCAAGAAATGGTACGAGGAGGCGCTCTCGGTGCCGACCTCCTCTTCCACCGCGCCGGATGCGCGGCGGATGTGGCTGGACCCGCGCCTGCTGCCCCGCCTGCAAGGCCGCCGCGTGCTGCTGGTGGATGACGTGATCAGCACCGGCTCCTCCGCCCATGCCGGGCTGGCGCTGCTGGGCAAGGCGGGGGTGCGGCCGGTCGGGCTCTGCGTCGCCATGGCGCAGGGGGACCGCTGGCGCGTGGAATGGCCGCAGGACGTGCCGGTGGCCGCCGCCTTCGCCACCCCGCTGTTCCGCCGGGTGGAAGGCGGCTGGATGCCGGACGAGGCCACGCGCCCCGCCATCCGCCTGCCGCTGCGGGAGGCCGCGTGATGGACCGCCTGTGGCTGGTGCTGGGCGCGCTTTCGGGCGGCGTGGCGGTGGGGCTTTCCGCCTGGGCGGCGCATGGGCTGGACCCGGCGCAGGCGGCACTGGCCTCCAGCGCCCTGACCATGCAGGGCTGGCACGCGCTCGCCCTGCTGGCCACCGGGCTGCTGGCGGAACGGCGGCGCGGCTGGCTGGTGCATCTGGCCGGCGGCGGCTTTGTTCTCGGCGCGCTCTGCTTCTGCGGCGCGGTGTGGTGGCGGACGCTGACCGGCGGCTCGCTGGGCAGCGTGGCGCCTTTCGGGGGAACCCTGTTGATGCTGGCCTGGCTGTTGCTGGCCCTGGCGGCGGGGCGCCGCGCATGACGCCGCGCAGCGCCTATCTCGCCGCCGAGGGTTTTGAGCGGGAACTGGAAGAGGAACTGCGCCGCGCCGGCGTCGGCATCGCTGCCTGGCACGGGCTGCTGGCGCTGTCCGAGGCACCGCCGGTGCCCGCCGCCTGGGCGCTGGATACCTGGACCGACCCGCGCGAGATGCCGGTGGCCTCCATCAAATCCGCCGCCACGGCGCTGCGTGGCATCCAGCGCAACTGGTCGCTCTATGCCGCCGCCTTCCACCGCCGCGCCGCATTGATCGAGGCGGCGCTGCCGCCGGTGAAGGCGCGGCCGCTGCATTTCCCGGAACCGGCCCCCACCGGCCACCTGGGTGGCTGGACGCTGCTGGCGCCGGACCGGATGCTGGCCAGCCCGACCAAGACCAGCCCCTTCCTGAACGGTGCCGTGCGCTTCGAGGAGGACCGCGAGGGCCCACCCTCCCGCGCCTATCTGAAGCTGTGGGAGGCGCTGACGCGCATCGGCCGCTGGCCCGGCCCGGGGGAGACGGTGCTGGATCTCGGCGCCGCGCCCGGTGGCTGGACCTGGGCGCTGGCGCAACTGGGCTGCGAGGTGGTGGCGGTGGACAAGGCGCAGATGGACCCTGGCGTGGCCGCGCTGCCCAATGTCATCATCCGCACCGAAAGCGCCTTCGGGCTGGAGCCGGAGAAGCAGCCGGCGGTGGATTGGCTGTTCAGCGACATCATCTGCTACCCGGCCCGGCTGCTGGGGCTGGTGCAGCGCTGGATGGATGCGGGCCGCGCCCGCAATTTCGTCTGCACCCTGAAGTTCCAGGGGGAGACCGACCACGACACCGCCGCAGCCTTCGCCGCCATTCCCGGCGCGCAGGTCTTCCACGGTGCCCATAACAAGCACGAGCTGATGTTCTGCCTGCTGCGGGACACGCCCGCCGCATAACGCAAGGGCCGGCCCCCTGATGGAAGGCCGGCCCTTGCGGAACGAAGCGGCCGAGGCCGCCGTTAGTTTGAGGCCTTAGCGATAGGCCAGGACCTGCTGCGCCTGGTCCATCGACAGATAGGCCACGTTGCCCTCGCTGCCGCCGACAAAGACCGGGATGCCGGCCGAACGCTCGACGAAGCGGCTGTCGATATGGGCGATCTGCTGGCTCTCGCCCTGGCCGGCCACGCGCACAGCGCCGCCGCCCACGATGTTGCCGGTGTAGCCGGCGGGGTAATGCACTTCGAATTGCTCACCCTGGTTGATGACCTGCAGCTCCTGCGCCTGGGCGGCACCGGCGAGGCCGGTCATCAGGAGGGCGGCGGACAGAATGGCGGAACGGAACATGATGTAGACCTTTTCGACTGGGAGAGGCTCATCGCCTCTGTTGCTTCGATATCTATGCGTTCGAAGCGGTACTTCCCAATCAGTCATGCAAATTCCAGGTATTCGTTCCAACGATGATCATGCATCGTAAACATGGCATGATGAAATTTATGCTTTGGTTGCATGGCCTTGTCTACCCAGGCAGCCCTGCATGGTGAGGCACGGAAAAGGCCGGGAAGCGATTTTCCCGGCCTGATGCCGCCCGGAGGCGCCTTGCCCCCAGCATCATAACGATTTTTCTGGATATCCTGGGCGCAGGTTGCCCTTTCCAGGCCTCTATCGCGCTGCTGCCACCGCCCCGCCAATTGCGCAGGGCGATGGCCGGTATTCGCGCTGGCGATCACACGGCCGGCGAGCTCAGTCCTTCATCACCGCGCCATGTGCGGCGAAGCAGGCCATGTCCAGGATCTGGTTGACGCTGGCGCCTGTGTTGGCGATCTGCACCGGATGCTCCAGCCCCACCAGGATCGGGCCCAAGGTGGTGGCGCTGGTCAGGCGCGGCACTGCCTTGGACAGGATATGGGCGGCATGCAGCCCCGGCATCACCAGCACATTGGCCGGGCCGCTGAGGCGGCAGAAGGGGTAGAGGGCGCGCAACTGCGGGTCCAGCGCCACATCGGCACCCATCTCGCCGTCGTATTCGAAGTCCACCTCACGGCTGTCCAGCAGCTTCACCGCCTCCCGCACCGGGCTGACGATGGTGCCGCCGGGGGCGCCGAAATTGGAGAAGGACAGGAAGGCCACACGCGGCTCCAGCCCCATCCGGCGCGCGGCGGCGGCGGCACCCTTGGCGATCTGCGCCAGGGTTTCGGCATCCGGCCGCTCATGGATGGCGGTATCGGCGATCAGCGTGGTGCCGGCGGTGCGGCTCAACATCACCGTCAGGCCGAAGAGCGCCCGGCCAGGAATGGTGTCCACCGCGCGCGTCACGCCTTCCAGCGTCACGCTGAAGGAACGGGTGACGCCGCTGACCATGGCATCCGCATCGCCCAGCGCCACCATGCAGGCGGCAAAGACATTGCGGTCCTGGTTCACCAGCCGCTGGCAGTCACGGAACAGCAGCCCATTGCGCTGCTGCCGCGCATAGAGCCATTCGGCATAGCGCAGGTTGCTGTGGGAGAGGCGGGCATTGTGGATCTCGATGCCTTCGGGCAGCGGGATGCCCAGCGCGGCCACGGTCTCGCGCACCCGCTCCTCACGCCCCACCAGCACCGGGGTGCCGTAGCCGGCGTTGCGGAAGGCGATGGCGGCGCGGATGACCTTCTCTTCCTCGCCCTCGGCGAAGACCACCTTCTGCGGATTGGCGCGCACGCGCTCCGTCACCGCTTCCAGCGCCACCATGCCGGCATCCAGCCGCCCCGCCAGGCCGCGCACATAGCGCTGCATGTCCGGGATCGGCTTGCGCGCCACGCCGCTGTCCATCGCCGCCTTGGCCACGGCGGGAGAGACGCGGGAGATCAGGCGCGGGTCGAAGGCATGCGGGATGATGTAGTCGGAGCCGAAGCGCAGGCCGGAACCGCCGCCGGCGCCCGCCACTTCCTCCGGCACATCCTCCCGCGCCAGCATCGCCAGCGCCTCGGCGGCGGCGATCTTCATGGCCTCGTTGATCGTGCTGGCGCGCACATCCAGCGCGCCGCGGAAGATGAAGGGGAAGCCCAGGACGTTGTTGACCTGGTTGGGGTAGTCCGAGCGACCGGTGGCCACGATCACGTCGGGGCGCACGGCGCGGGCCTCGTCCGGCGTGATCTCGGGGTCCGGGTTGGCCATGGCGAAGATGATGGGGTTCTTGGCCATGGAACGCACCATGTCGGGCGTGACCGCGCCCTTCACGGAGAGGCCGAAGAAGGCATCGGCGCCTTCCAGCGCCTGAGACAGCGTGCGGCGGTCGGTGGAGACGGCATGGGCCGACTTCCACTGGTTCATGCCCTCGGTGCGGCCGCGGTAGAGCACGCCCTTGGTGTCGCACATCAGGATGTTCTCGGGCCGCATGCCCATGGCCTTCACCAACTCGGCGCAGGCGATGGCGGCGGAGCCGGCACCGTTGATGACGAGCTTGGTGTCCTTCAGCTCCCGCCCCGTCAGGTGGCAGGCATTGATCAGCCCGGCGGCGGCGACGATGGCGGTGCCATGCTGGTCATCGTGGAAGACCGGGATGTCCATCAGCTCGCGCAGGCGCTGCTCGATGACGAAGCATTCCGGCGCCTTGATGTCCTCCAGGTTGATGCCGCCGAAGGAAGGGCCGAGGTAGCGGACGGAATTGATGAAGGCGTCGACATCCTCGGTGTCGATGCAGAGGTCGATGGAATCGACATCGGCGAAGCGCTTGAACAGCGCCGCCTTGCCTTCCATCACCGGCTTGCCCGCGAGTGCGCCCAGGTTGCCCAGGCCCAGCACGGCCGTGCCGTTGGAGATGACGGCGACCATGTTGCCCTTGGCCGTGTAGTCATAGGCCAGGGACGGGTCGCGGTGGATGTGCAGGCAGGGTTCGGCGACGCCGGGGGAATAGGCGAGGCTGAGATCGCGGGCAGTGGTCAGCGGCTTGGTGAGCCGGATCTCCAGCTTGCCGGGCTTGCCCTCGGCATGCAGGGCCAACGCCTCTTCGGCGGTAATGCGGGCAGTTCGGGTATCAGGCGCGCGGGCGTCGTCCATGGACCTCAGACTTCTTACAGAAATGAGAGGTCCATCATGATCCCGGCAGCCGCGCAGGGCTAGCCAGCCGCTTCGCAGGTGCGGCATCGCACCGGGATGGGCGCGATGACACAGGCGGCCGGCTGACACAGTGGTGATGACGGCACGGCCAAAGGCCGGCCGGTGGTGGCCTGCCCATGCGGGCAGGCCGGGCCGGGATCAGGGCAACAGCATGTTGTCGATGCCGTGCACGACGCCGTTGCTGGCCATCAAGTCCGGCATGATGATCCGGGCCGGCGGCTGCAGGTTCTGCCCGCCGGCGCCGGTGCCGAAATTGCTGCCGGCGCCGCCGGAAGCCTTCACCACCGCGACCGTCGGGGGCGTGCTGCGGCCATCCAGCCGCAACAGGCCGCCGTTGATGGAGGGCACGTCGCGCACCGTGCCGGTCAGGCTCTGGGTGGTGCTGACGCCGGCCACCATGTGGTGGGTCAGCAGCGCGCCCAGCCGGAACTGGTCGGCGGCGCCGGCCTGATTGCCGGATTCGGTGCCCAGCAGGTCCTGGATCAGGGCCGGGTGGCGGTCGATAGCGGCATTCACCGGCACGAAGAGCGTCAGGTCCTGCGTGCCGCGCAGCCGCACCAGCTCGCCGCCCCGCTGCGCCAGCTCCAGGAAGCGGGAGAACTGCGGCACGCCGGCCAGGGTATTGGCGATGTCGCTCATGGATGGGACCTGCGCGCGCAGCACGGCAGGGGCGGCGAGCGTCGCACCCAGGGTGGCACCCAGAAGGGTGCGGCGATGGATCGTCATGAAGAAACTCCTCGGCGGTTCTTGCAGTCGTGAACTGGGAAAAATTCTTGGCCCCGGCTGCGCCCGCCGCTGTTGCACGGCGCATGCTGAGCTGTTGCGGCCTAGCAACGCCACGCCCGGCACCGGGTTTCCGCTGCGTAAGCGCTGCATTTTTTCCAGGAGCGTGGAACCCAGGCCGGGTGGCAGCGTTGTCGGAAGCACGGCCGCATCGAAGCGGACCATGACCGTTAGGGAGTTCTCACTATGCGCCAGCGTGCGATCCTGTCGACCATTGCCGCCTCTGCCCTGATGCTGGGCCTCGCGGCCTGCGACAACACCAACAACTCCGCCACCCGCGCCGCGGATCGCGCCGCCGGCACCAATACCTCCGGCGCCTATCCGTCCCAGTCCGATGGCACGAGGGCCAACCCGCCCGGCACCGAGACCACCCGCGCGCTGGACCGCGCCGCCGGCACCAACACCTCCGGCGCCTATCCGTCCCAGTCCGACGGCACGCGCAACAACCCGCCCGGCACCGCCGCCGGCCGTGCGCTGGACCGCGCCACCGGCAACAGCTCGACCGGCTACTGATCTCAGCCGGGCTCACCAGCCCGACTTGCTTCAGGAGGGCCGCCCGGGATCACCGGGCGGCCCTTCGCGTTTCCGCCGGCAGCATGAGGAGGCGGGCGGTGCTACTCTCCGTGCCTTGCCAAGGAGAATGCCGCATGGCCGATATCGAGCCTCCGCCCGAAGCCGATCCGCCACCCTGGTTCCAGGCGCATGTCTTTGTCTGCTGCAACCGTCGGCCCGAGGGGCACCGGCGCGGCTCCTGCGCCGCGCGGGGCAGCGAGGCGCTGAAGGACTACATGAAGGCCCGCGCCAAGGAGCTTGGCCTGAAGGGCGTGCGGGTGAACACCGCCGGCTGCCTGGACCGCTGCGAATTCGGCCCCACCATCGTGATCTATCCAGAAGGCATCTGGTACCGCGCCGAGACGCGGGATGATGTGGATGAGATCCTGACGGCGCATCTGGTGCGCGGCGGCCGCGCGCGGCGGCTGATGCTGACCGAGCGGGACGTGCCGCCCCCCAAGCCGCCCAAGGACTAGGCAGGCCGCCGCCGCCGGTTGCCAGTGGCGCCGGAGCGGCCCACATCCCGCGCCATCCAGCCCGGCCGCGCGGGGAGGGGGCGGCGCGGCCTCCCGCCGCCACGGCCCTGGGCTTCCACGCGAACGGAGCAGCATGACCGATACCATCTTCGCCCTGGCTTCCGGCGCCGGCCGGGCCGCCATCGCGGTGCTGCGGCTGTCCGGCGCCGGCTGCGGCACGGTGCTGCAACGGCTGGCCGGGCCATTGCCCCAGCCCCGCATGGCCAGCCTGCGCCGCCTCCGCGCCCCCGCCAGCGGCGAGGTGCTGGACGAGGCGCTGGTGCTCTGGTTCCCCGGCCCACGCAGCTACACGGGTGAGGATTCGGCGGAACTGCACCTGCATGGCGGCCGCGCGGTGCTGGAAGGCGTCAGCGCCGCCCTGCTGGATTGCGGCGCCCGCCCGGCGGAGCCGGGGGAATTCACCCGCCGCGCCTTCCTGAACAACCGGCTGGACCTGACGGCGGCGGAAGGCATCGCCGACCTGATCGATGCCGAGACCGCCGCGCAGCGGCGGCAGGCACTGCGGCAGGCCGGGGGCGCGCTGGCGGAGCGCTATGCCGGCTGGGCCACGCGCCTGACCCGGCTGCTGGCCCACCAGGAAGCCGCCATCGAATTCGCCGAGGACGGGCTGCCCAACAGCCTGGAAGACGAGATGCGCGCCGCCGCCGCCGCCCTGGCCGCCGAGATCCGCCGGCATCTGGACGACGGCGGGCGGGGCGAGCGGCTGCGGGAAGGGCTCTGGGCCGCCATCCTGGGCGCGCCCAATGCCGGCAAAAGCTCGCTGCTGAATGCCCTGGCGGGGCGGGAGGCCGCCATTGTCTCCGCCACCGCTGGCACCACACGGGACGTGGTGGAGGTGCGGCTGGAACTGGGCGGCGTGCCGGTGCTGCTGGCCGATACCGCCGGGCTGCGGGAGACGGCGGACGAGATCGAGGCCGAGGGCGTGCGGCGGGCGCGGCGGCGGGCGGAGGAAGCGGACCTGGTGATCGCGGTCTTTGCCGCCGATGTGCCGCCGGATGCCGGCACCCTGGCCATGGCGGCGCCGGGCACGGTGGTGGTGGCCAACAAGGCCGACCTGGCGCCGGCCCCGGCGGAGATCGGCGGCGTGGCGCCGCTGGCGGTCTCGGCCCGCAGCGGGGAGGGGCTGGATGCCCTGCGGGAAGCGCTGGCGGCGGCGGCCACCGCCCGGGCCGGGCTTTCGGCGGAAGCGGGGCTGACGCGCCCCCGCCACCGCGCGGCGCTGACCGAGGCCGCCGCCTGGCTGGACGAGGCGGTGGCGGCGCCGCTGCCGGAACTGGCCTCCGAGGCGCTGCGCGCAGCGGTGCGGTCGCTGGGGCGGCTGACCGGGCGCGTCGGCGTCGAGGATGTGCTGGACGTGGTATTCGGGGATTTCTGCATCGGAAAATGACGCGGGGGCGGTATATCCCTGCCATGCGCGACATGACATTCGATGTGGTGGTGGTGGGCGGCGGCCATGCCGGCACCGAGGCCGCCGCCGCGGCGGCCCGCTGCGGCGCCCGCACCCTGCTGCTGACCCACAAGCTGGAAACGCTGGGCGAGATGTCCTGCAACCCCGCCATCGGCGGCGTGGGCAAGGGGCATCTGGTGCGCGAGATCGATGCGCTGGACGGGCTGATGGGCCGCGCCGCCGATGCCGCCGGCATCCACTTCAAGCTGCTGAACCGCAGCAAGGGTCCGGCGGTGCGCGGGCCGCGCGCCCAGGCGGACCGCAAGCTCTACCGGCAGGCGGTGCAGGCGCTGCTGGCGGAACAGGCCAACCTGACCATCCGCGCCGTGGCGGCGGAAGGGATCGAGCGGGATGCCGCCGGGCGCATCCGCGCCGTGCTGACGGCCGATGGCGCACGCATCGCCTGCGGCGCCCTGGTCATCACCACCGGCACCTTCCTGCGCGGCGAGATCCATATTGGCGAGACGCGCATTCCGGCGGGGCGGGTGGGGGATGCGCCCTCGGTCGGGCTGGCCCTGGCCATCGAGGCCCTGGGGCTGCCGATGCGCCGGCTGAAGACCGGCACGCCGCCGCGCCTGGATGGCCGGACCATCGACTGGGCCAGCCTGGAGATGCAGCCGGGGGACGAGGCACCGGAGCCGCTCTCCTGGCTGACCGAGCGCATCACCAACCCGCAGGTGCAATGCGGCATCACCTCCACCACGCCGGAAGGCCATGCGCTGATCCGCGCCAACCTGCACCGGGCGCCGATCCATTCCGGGCAGATCCAGGGGGTGGGGCCGCGCTACTGCCCCTCGATCGAGGACAAGGTGGTGCGCTTCGCGGAGCGGGAGCGGCACCAGATCTTCCTGGAGCCGGAGGGGCTGGACGACCCCACCATCTACCCCAACGGCATCTCCACCAGCCTGCCGGAGGATGTGCAGCGCGCCTTCATCGCCTCCATTCCCGGGCTGGAAAAGGCTGTCATCCTGCGGCCGGGCTATGCCATCGAATACGACCATGTGGACCCGCGCGCCCTGGCGGCAACGCTGGAGGTGCGGGAGGTGCCGGGGCTGTTCCTGGCCGGGCAGGTCAATGGCACCACGGGCTATGAGGAAGCCGGCGCGCAGGGCCTGCTGGCGGGGGTGAACGCGGCAGCCCTGGCGGGCGGCGGCAAGCCGCGCAGCCTGTCGCGCACCGAGGCCTATCTCGGCGTCATGGTGGACGACCTGACCTTGCAGGGTGTCAGCGAGCCCTATCGGATGCTGACCGCCCGGGCCGAGCACCGGCTGGCGCTGCGCGCCGACAATGCCGGGCTGCGGCTGACGGAGACCGGCATCGCCTGGGGCTGCGTCGGGCCGGAGCGGGCGGCGAAGCACCGCCGCTTCGCTGGCGAGGTGGCCGATGCCCTGGCCCGCGCCCGCGCCGAGGGCGGCACCCCGGCTGGCCTGCAGGCGGCCGGCATCGCCATCAACCAGGATGGCCGCTGGCGCTCCCTGCTGGAGGTGCTGGCGCTGCCGGAACTGGATGCCACGGCACTGGACCGTGTCTTCCCCTGGCTGGCGGAGCTGCCGCGCGGCGTGCGGACGCAGTTGGAGGCGGAGGCGCTCTATGCCCCTTACCTCCAGCGCCAGGCGGCGGAGCTGCGGCTGATCGAGCGGGAAGAGCGGGCGGCCATTCCGGCCGGGCTCGATTTCTCCGCCGTGCCGGGCCTCTCCAACGAAATGCGGCAGCGCCTTGCCGCCGCCCGCCCGGCCACCCTTGGTGGCGCCGGGCGTGTGGCCGGGGTGACGCCGGCGGCACTGGCCGCGCTGGCCGTGCATCTGAGAAAGGCGGAACGTTCCACGTGAAACAGGACCTGATGGAAGCCCTGCCCCCTGCTGTCGTTTCACGTGAAACGGAAGCCCGTATCGAGGCCTTCGTGCCGCTGCTGCTGCGCTGGAACGCCCGCATCAACCTGATCGGCCCCATGACGGAGGCCGTGGTGCGGCAGCGCCATGTGGCGGATTCGCTGCAACTGCTGCCGCTGGTACCGCCGGGAGAGGGGCCCTTGGGCGACCTCGGTAGCGGTGGCGGCTTTCCCGGCCTGGTGCTGGCCATGGCGCTGGAACGGCCGGTGCACCTGGTGGAATCCGACCGCCGCAAGGCCGCCTTCCTGCAAACGGCCGCCGCCGACCTGGGGCTGCGCCATGTTCAGGTACATATCGACCGTATCGAGGCCGTGACATTGCCGCCGCTCGCCGTGCTGACCGCCCGCGCGCTGGCGTCGCTCGAGAAGATGCTGCCCTGGGCCGAGCGCCTGCTGGCACCGGATGGCGTCGCCATCTTCCCCAAGGGCCGCACCGCCCTGGAGGAGATGCAAGCCGCCGCCCCGGGCTGGACAATGTCCGCCGAGCGGTTCAAGAGCAGCACCGACGCCGACGCCTCCATTTTCCGCCTTTCCAGGATTCGCCGTGCCGGGGCCTGACCGCACACCACGCCGTATCGCTCTCGCCAACCAGAAGGGCGGGGTGGGCAAGACCACCACCGCCATCAACCTGGCCACCGCCCTGGCCACGCGCAAGCGCGTGCTGGTCATCGACCTCGACCCACAGGGCAATGCCTCCACCGGGCTCGGCCTGCCGCGTGCTGGCCGGGGCGATGGCAGCTACGCCCTGCTGGTGGGCGAGCGCCCACTGGCGGAGTTGATGCTGCCCACCAAAGTTCCTAACCTGTTCCTTTTGCCGGCGGATAACGATCTGGCCGGCGCCGAGATCGAACTGGTGGGCATGGAGAACCGCGAGCGCCGGCTGCGGCAGGCGCTGGATGCGGCGGCGGAGACGCTGGCGAAGTTCGACTTCATCCTGATCGACTGCCCGCCCTCTCTGGGCCTACTGACGCTGAATGCGCTGGTGGCCGTGCAGTCGGTCATGATCCCGCTGCAGACCGAGTTCTTCGCGCTGGAAGGCGTTTCGCAGATCACCCGTACGATCGAGCGGGTGAAGCGCGTGCTGAACCCGACGATCAGCCTGGATGGCATCGTGCTGACCATGTTCGACCGCCGCAACAACCTGTCAGAACTGGTGGCGAACGATGTCCGCGCCTTCTTCCGCGACAAGGTGTTCGAGACGGTGATCCCGCGCAACATCCGAGTCAGCGAGGCACCGTCGCACGGCCTCCCGGTGCTGCTCTACGACATGAAATCCACCGGTGCGCAGGCTTACATCAAGCTGGCCGCCGAGCTGCTGCGGCGTGAGCGCGCCGCCGCCAAAGCCGCCGGAGCGCAGCAGGCATGAGCGGACGCAAACCCTCCCGGCTCGGCATGGGCCTTTCTGCCCTGCTGGGCGACCAGCCGGCGGCACCCACCGGCGGCGCCCCCCGCACCCTGCCGGTGGAGGCGCTGGAACCCGGCCCCTTCCAGCCGCGCGGCCCCATCGACCAATCCGGGCTGGCGGAGCTGGCGGCTTCCATCCGCGAGCATGGCGTGCTGCAGCCGATCCTGGTGCGCCCCAAGCCCGGCGCCCCGGGCAGCTACCAGATCATTGGCGGAGAGCGCCGCTGGCGCGCCTCGCAGCTGGCGCAGAAGCATGAGGTGCCGGTGGTCGTCCATGAGTTGGACGACCGTGCCGCCATGGCGGCATCCCTGGTGGAGAACCTGCAGCGCGAGGATCTGAACGCGCTGGAGGAAGCCCAGGGCTACCGCCGCCTGACAGATGAATATGGCCTGACCCAGGAGCATCTGGGCCGCGCCGTGGGCAAGAGCCGCAGCCATGTGGCCAATACGCTGCGCCTGCTGGGCCTGCCGGACAAGGTGCGGGAGATGCTGGGCCGCGGCAGCCTTTCCGCCGGCCATGCCCGCGCCTTGCTGACCTCTCCCGACCCGGTGAAGCTGGCCGAGCAGGTGGTGACGCGTGGGCTGAATGTGCGGCAGACCGAGGCCCTGGCGGCTTCCGCCGAGCGCCAGCGCCCTGCCAAGGCCGAGGATGCCGATACCCGCGCCCTGGAGCGCGACCTGACGGCCAAGCTGGGCCTGAAGGTCACGGTCCGCCATGGCGGGCGGGGCGGGCAGATCACCATCGGCTACAAGGATCTCGATCAGCTCGATGCGGTGATCCGGCTGCTGACGCCGGGCTGAAGCGGGCCGGGCCAACCGCCCCCGGCAGCAGAAACTCGAAAAAAGAAGAAGGGGCCTGGGGAATTCATTCCCCAGCCTTGCTGCCTATCCGCGCCGCCGCGCCGCCAGCGCCTGCCGAGCCAGCGTCATGATGGCCGCCCGGGCAATGGCCTGGTCCGGGATCGGCCGCGCGGCGGAACTGGACTTGGTGCGCTTCTCCGCTTCCAGCAGCATCTCGCCCGCCTGCGCCAATGCAGCGGCCGACCAGCAGCGCAGCGCCCGCTCGAAGCCCGGCTTGTGGCGGAAGAAGACCGGCGGCCGCAGCCCGTCCAGTGCCGTGCCCGGGCTGGCGCCCTGCGACACCGCCAGGGCGGCCAGATGCAGCCGCTGCACATGGCGCAGCGCCGCGCGCACCACCATCACCGGGTGCGCGCCTTCCGCCAGGGCAGCGTCCAGGGCACGGTCGGCCACTGCCACCTCGCCGGCCGTGGCGGCAATCAGCGCCTCGTCCAGGTCCAGGGTGGAGCCATCGCCGATGCAGGCCAGCACATCCTCCTCGCCCAGCCGGCCGCCTTCGCCGGCATAGAGGGCGAGCTTCTCGATCTCCCGGCGCAGCATCATGCGGTCCTCGCCCATGCGGCCGGCGAGCCATTCCAGGGCAGAGGGTTCGGCGGTGACACCCTGCTCACGCAGCAGGGTGGCGATGGTATTGGCAAGATCGGCGCCGCGCTCCCGGTAGCAGGCGATCACGGCGGCCTCGGGGTGCGGCTCCAGCAAGGCGCGCAGCTTGGCTCGCGCCGGCAGTTCGCCGGCTTCCAACAGCAGCAGGGCATCGCCAGGGGCCGCCAGGGCTTCCTTCACGCCGGCCGCCAGGGCATCGCTGGCGTCGCGCACCCGCACCAGGCGGCGGCCGCCGGTCATTGCCAGGGCGGAAACCTCGGCGGAAAGGGCGCCGGGCTTGGCGGCGGCCTCGCGCGGCAGGTCGGCCAGGCGGAAGGGGTCATCGCCGCCGATCACGGCCTGCTGGATCGCCTCGGCGCGTTCACGCACCAACCCGGCATCCTCGCCGTGCAGCAGCACGGCGCGGGTCGGGCCAGGGTCCTTCAGAAAGGCGGGAAGGCGGCGTGCATCAAGCTTCGCCACCGTCAGCCGGCGTCCTGCCCCCGGAAGCGCACCGCCAGCCGGGTGACGATATCCTCGGCCATCTGGTCCACCAGCCGCGCCAGCATGGCTTCCCGCGCCGCATCGGCGGCGAAGAACTGGTTGTCCGGCAGGTCGAAGGCATCCAGCGCCTGCTCCGTGCCATTGGCGACGGGCTGCGGCGGCACCCCATTGGTGGTCAGCCACCAATTGGTGGTGACGATCCAGCGCGTGCGGGTGGGCAGGCCATCGGGACGGATACCTTCCTGCTCGATGCCGAAAGTGGGGAAGGCTGTCAGGGTGTAGCGGGGCGAGGACTGCCCGCCGATCCAGAGGCGCTGCTGCAAGGCGCGGCGCATCAGCTGGCCGGCGCGGTCCGGGATGAGCGCCACCTCGATGGCGCTCAGTTCCGCCGACGCGGCGCCGCCCGCCGGGCCGGTGCGGCCGTAGAGCGGCTGGAAGCCGCAGCCGGACAGGCCCAGCAGCCCGGCGGTGCCGAGGCCCAGCAGGGCCCGGCGGCCCGGCCGGGACAGGCGGTCAGACAACGAAGTTGACGATGCGTCCCGGGACATGGATGCGCTTCCTGATCGGGCGCCCGGCGATGGCGCGCTGCACGTTCTCATCGGCTTCGGCCTGGGCGAAGATCGTGGCCTCATCCGTACCCACCGGCACGGCGAGCGTGGCCCGCAGCTTGCCCAGCACCTGCACCGCCAGCGTGACACTATCGGCGGCCGCGAGGGAAGCGTCCGATTCCGGCCAGGGCAGCTGCGCCACCAGCATCTTCTCATCCGGCCGCAGCAGCGACCAGAGTTCCTCGGCCAGATGCGGCATCATCGGGCTGATCAGCCGCGTGACGGTTTCCAGCGCCTCGCGCCGCGCGGCGCCATCGGCCTCCGCCGCCGCCTCGATGGCATTGGCGAATTCATGGATGCGGGCGACGGCGACGTTGAAGGCGAAGGTCTCCAGCGCCTCGGTCACGGCCGCAATGGTGCGGTGGGTGGCGCGGCGCAGGTCGCGGCCGGCATCGGCGGCGGGCAGGGTTTCCGGCGCCGGCAGGCTGGCCAGGTTGTTGGAGACCAGCCGGAAGAGCCTCTGCGTGAAGCGGGAGGAGCCGGAGACGCCGGCCTCCGTCCATTCCATGTCGCGGTCCGGCGGGTTGTCCGAGAGGATGAACCAGCGGGCGGTATCGGCGCCGTAGCGGTCGATGATGGCGCCGGGGTCGATGGTGTTGCGCTTCGACTTCGACATCTTGTCGTTGCGCGAAACCGTCACGGCGAGGCCTGTGGCCTTTTCCACTGCGCCCCCATCAGGGGTGGCCTCCACCTCCTCCGGGGACAGCCAGCGGCCATCCTGGGTCCTATAGGAGGCGTGCTGCACCATGCCCTGGGTGAAGAGGCCGGCGAAGGGCTCGGGCGTCTTCAGGTGCCCCATGCCGCTCAGGGCGCGGGTGAAGAAGCGGGAATAGAGCAGGTGCAGGATCGCGTGCTCGATGCCGCCGATATACTGGTCCACCGGCAGCCAGCCATTGGCGGCCTCCGGCACCAGCGGCGTCTCCGCCTTGGGCGAGGTGAAGCGGGCGAAGTACCAGGAACTGTCGACAAAGGTGTCGAAGGTATCGGTCTCGCGCCGCGCCTTGCCGCCGCAATTCGGGCAGGAGACGTGCTTCCAGGTCGGGTGGTTGTCCAGCGGGTTGCCGGGCTTGGCGAAGTCCACGTCTTCCGGCAGCGTCACCGGCAGTTGCTCGGCCGGCACCGGCACGGCGCCGCAGGCCTCGCAATGGATCACCGGGATGGGGCAGCCCCAGTAGCGCTGGCGGGAGACGCCCCAGTCGCGCAGGCGCCAGTTCACCACGCCCTGGCCGGCGCCCTTGGCCTCCAGCGCGTCGATGGCGGCGCGCTTGGCGGCGGCGCTGTTCAGCCCGTCCAGGAAGTCGGAGTTATAGAGGGTGCCGTCCTCGGTATAGGCGGTCTTGCCGATGCGGAAGGTCGCCGGGTCCTCGCCGGGCGGCAGGATGACCGGCGGCACCGGCAGGTCGTATTTGCGGGCGAAGTCCAGGTCGCGCTGGTCGCCGGAAGGGCAGCCAAAGATGGCGCCCGTGCCGTATTCCATCAGCACGAAATTGGCGATCCAGACCGGGAAGGTCTCGCCGGTGAAGGGATGCTTCACCCGCAGCCCGGTATCCATGCCGCGCTTCTCGGCCTGCTCGATGGCGGCCTCGGAGGTGCCGAGGGAACGAACCTCGGTGATGAACTCGGCGATCTTCGGGTCACGCGCGGCGGCGGCGGCGGCCAGCGGATGCTCGGCGGCGACGGCCAGGAAGCTCATGCCGAAGAGGGTGTCAGGGCGGGTGGTGAAGACCTCCACCTGCTCCATGCCCTCGACCGGCGTGGCGAGGTCGAAGCGCACCCGCGCGCCCTCGCTGCGGCCGATCCAGTTGGCCTGCATCAGCCGCACGCGTTCCGGCCAGCGCTCCAGCCCATCGAGGGCAGAAAGCAGTTCCGGCGCGAACTTGGTGATGGAAAGGAACCACTGGGAGAGCTTCTTCTTCTCCACCAGCGCGCCGGAGCGCCAGCCGCGCCCGTCGATCACCTGCTCATTGGCCAGCACGGTATTGTCCACCGGGTCCCAGTTGACCCAGCTTTCCTTCCGCTCCGCCAGCCCGGCCTTCATGAATTCCAGGAAGAGCTTCTGCTGCTGGCCGTAGTAGGAGGGGTCGCAGGTGGCGAATTCACGCTCCCATTCCAGCGACAGGCCCATGCGCTGCAACTCGGCGCGCATGGCGGCGATGTTCTGGTAGGTCCACTTGGCCGGATGCACGCCGCGCTCACGCGCCGCGTTCTCGGCCGGCAGGCCGAAGGCATCCCAGCCCATCGGGTGCATCACCTGATGCCCACGCGCCCGCTTGTAGCGCGCCACCACGTCGCCCAGCGTGTAGTTCCGCACATGCCCCATGTGGATCTTGCCCGAGGGGTAGGGGAACATCTCCAGCACATAGTATTTCGGCCGCGTGCCATCCGGGACATCCGGAGAGCGGAAGCAGCCCTGCGCCGACCAGGCTTCCTGCCAGCGCGGCTCGGCCTTGGCGAAGTCATAGCGCGCCGGCTCGGCACGCTGGCTGCCAGGCTCGCTGGAAGAACGGGAAGGGGTCACGGCGTCATTCATGGACACGGGCGATCGATCTGCTCAGGCAATACGGAAAACAGGCATAGGCGCCCGGCGCCGCGATGGGAAGGGCAAGCCCGGCAGGGCTGGCCCTCCCCCTTCAGGCATCTTCCGCGGGCCCTCAGGGCCCCGCGGCGTCAGCGCGCGGCGGTGGAAAGGCTGCGCAGCTCCCGCGCACGGGCCAGCACCTGGTTCTCCAGGTCGGTGGCGGTGCTGGCGGAGGCGGGGGCATCGATCCAGCCGCCGCCCTGGCGCACCTGGCGGAACACCGTCACCCGCACGCCATCGGAGCGGAGCTGGCGGCCCAGGATATAGGCCGTGGCGCGGAAGCGCTCATCCGGCGAGGCCGGGGGCGCGTACCAGTCGGTGATGATGACGCCGCCGAAGGGGTCGGCCGAGGAGAGCGGCAGGAAGGACAGCGTGTCCAGCGTGGCGCGCCAGAGATAGGCGTTCACGCCCAGCCCGGCCCCATCCTGGTCGCCGCTGCCGCGTTGGGAGCGGTCGGTGCCCAGGAGCAGGATACCATCACTGCCACCCAGCCGGCCCTGCACGCGGGCGCGGCGGCTGTCATCGTAATATTCGTCATTACCCACGGGGCGGCCATAGCCGCAGCCGGCGAGGACGGGGAGGAGCAGCCCGAAGGCGAGGAACTTGCGCATGGCTGCCGCACGATAGGGGGGCGCGGTTTTCAATCAAGAGCAAAAGCGGCAAGGCGGCCCGAAGTCACAAATAGAAGCCATGGCGCCGCCCAAAGAAAAAGGCGACGGGTTTCCCCGCCGCCTTTCCGCAGCCTGTGATCCGGAAGGATCAGAAGGCGAGGCGGGTGCCAACCAGAACGACGTCGGCCTTGGTGGTGTTGTTGGCGGCGCCAACGCGGCCGGTGGCGAAGTCGAAGCCGTCTTCGTGGCGCTTCAGGTTGGTGTACTCGGCCACCAGCTGCAGGCCCGGGGCCAGGGTGTAGTTGGCACCGACCGACCAGATGCGGTCGTTGCGCGCGCTGGTGGTGATGGTCTGGTTGCCCGCGCCGCGGGTGTTGGCGAAGTTCGCGCCAACGGTCAGGCCAGCGATGGTGTAGGAGGCGCCGAGGAAGACCGTCTGGAAGCCACGGGTATCCAGGCGCTCGCCGGGGGTCGGGCGGCTCAGCAGGCCGAGGCCAATCGCGCCGTCACCGAAGGTGTAGTTGCCGCCGACCAGGAAGCCGTAGGCGGTTCCCTGCAGGCCGAAGGAGAAGGCGTCCATGCCCTTGGCGGAGGGGCCGTCGATGTTCTTGGTGGCATCGGCGCCGATGTAGCCCGCATTGGCCTGCAGGCCCACGCCGGCGAAGCTGCCGCGGTAGCGGATGGCGGCCTGGCGCTCGTTGCGGAAGCGCGCGTTGGTGCCGGTCAGGCTGTAGGAATAGGCGTTGGCGCGGTCGCAGGCCGGCGCCACGGCGTCGGTGGTGCAGCCGGTGTCTTCGCCCTCGCCGTTGTTGAAGGCGAAGGAGGCGCCGAAGTCGAAGCCGAAGAACTGCGGCGAGGTGTAGATGACCTTGGTGCTGTCGGCCAGGTAGCCGCCGGCAATGTAGGTCGGGCGGTTGTTGGCGCCGATCACGTTGTCGCCCCAGTCGCCGTCGACGCCGCCCGTGCCGAAGTTGGTCACGAAACCGGTCAGCATCGCGCCGAGCACCACGCCGTCCTCGTCACCGAAGCGCAGCTGGCCCATCGTGGGCGAAGCCACCCAGACGTACATCTCGTCGGTGTCCAGCTGGGTCTTGCTGGAGGTGTTGGAGGTGGCGCCGCGGTTGTAGTCCACCTGCAGCTCGATCGTGGAGCCGTAGGTCAGGCCGTTGGCGGCCTTGCCTTCAACGATCACATGCACTTCGGCGTCGGAGGCGAAGTCGGACTTGCCCGTACGCACGGTGGCGGTGGAGGCGTTGTCCTGGTCGGTGAAAGAATAGTTGAAGCGGAAGTAACCACCCACGCGGACCGTCGGCGCCTGCTGAGCAGCAGCTTCACCAGGCCCGAACAGTGCGGCAGCAGCCACCGCGGTGGTCGCCAGCAGAATCTTGCGCATCCCAATAACCTCCTCACGCGCCGGTGCGTACCGGCTGTTCCCGCGGCTCGGCCTGTCCCCCTCGACAGACCTGCCCGTTGCCGATCGACACCGGGTGAAGCCCAGGCGGGACTATGGTTCAGCCAAGAGAAGGGGAGCAATGGTTCGTGAGGCACCAACGCGACATCAGCGAGACACTGTGGCGCCGGTGCAACATCGCCACAGGTCTCAAGGCCTTGGCGGGCGCTCCAGACGCTTGAGCACGGGTGGCTGCGCCCTTACCGTCAGGAATCATGACCCCGATTGCTTCTGCCCTGGAACGAATCCAGGACCGCATCGCCGCCGCCTGCGCCGCCGCCGGGCGTCGGCCGGAGGAGGTGACGCTGGTCGCCGTCTCCAAGACCCACCCGGCCGAGTCGGTGGCCGAGGCCCTGGCCGCCGGGCAGCATGTCTTCGGCGAGAACCGGGTGCAGGAAGCTGCGGCCAAGTTTCCTGCGCTGCGCCCGGCGCATCCCGACATGCGCCTGCACCTGATCGGCGCCCTGCAGACCAACAAGGCGCGCGACGCCGTGCGGCTGGCCGATACCATCGAGAGCCTGGACCGTCCCCGCCTCGCCGCCGCCCTGGCCGATGCCATGATCAAGGAAGGGCGCCGCCCGCGCCTGCTGGTCCAGGTGAATATCGGCCAGGAGCCGCAGAAGGCCGGTATCGCGCCCGAGGCCGTGGACGACTTCCTGGCCCTGTGCCGGGAGGAGCATGGGCTGGAGATCGCCGGCCTGATGTGCATCCCGCCCGCCGAGGATGCGCCAGGCCCGTATTTCACCCGCATGGCCGCCATGGCCTCGCGACTCGGCCTCAGAACCCTATCCATGGGCATGAGCGGGGATTTCGAGGCCGCCATCGCCGAGGGCGCCACCCATGTGCGGGTGGGCACCGCCATCTTCGGGCACCGGCCCTATCCGGCAGGCTAAGTGAAGCAGGCGGGACCAAGGGGGCGCCGCCCCCTTTGAGCCCCTGCTGGGGTGACAGGGTCACCCCAGACCCCGCTATCTGGTTTCCCATCTGGGCGCGGAAGGCGGGCACCTGGGCCCAAAGGGCGGGGAAAAACCCAGCGGGGTCCGGGGTGGTCTCACCACCCCTGCTGGGGCCTGGGGGCAGCGCCCCCAGCCCTGGCTGGCCGCTTCAGGGCAGGTTCTGCAACTCGCGTTCCAGGAACGGCCGCCACGGCGCTTCGGGCGGCGTATCGGCCAGCAGGGCCTGCCAGGTGGCGCGGGCGTTCTGCGGCCGGCCGGCGCGGGCTTCCAGCAGGCCGGACAGGAAGCGCAGGCGCGGGTCCCGCGCATCCTGGCGCATCGCCTCCGTGATGATGGTGGCGGCGGCTTCCATCTCGCCCCGGCCGATCTGCAGTTCCGCCAGCTCCGCCGCCACCCCGGCGTCGAAGCGGATGGCCAGGGCACGGGAGAAGGCTTCGGCGGCGGCATCCATCCGGCCGCGCCCGCGCTCGGCATTGCCCAGCAGCAGCCAGCCCTGGCGGGCGCCCTCGCTCTGCGGCGGCACGCTCTCGATGCGGCTGCGGAGCTGCGCCAGCAGCGCGTCGTCCCGCGCTGCGGCGGCGGCGCGCTCGACATAAGGGGCGGCGGGGACATCCGGGGCGCCGTGCCACAGGTAGAGCGCGATGCCGCCGGCGGGGATCAGGAAGAGCCCGGCCGCCAGCAGCGCGGCGCTGCGCGGGTTGGTGGGCGGCGCCGGCTCGGCGGGCGCGGCCAGCAGGCGGCGCTGCACCTCGGTGCGGGCGGCGGTGAAGGCGGCCTCGTCCAGGCGGCCGGCAGCGTGGTCGCGCGCCAGCTCGGCCAGTTGGGCCTGGTAGAGGGCGAGGTCGGCCTCCCGCCGGCCTTGCGGGCGGGGCGGGCGCAGCAGGGCGAGGCCGAGCGGCGCCAGGGCCAGCGCGGCCAGGGCCAGGAACAACAGCCAGATCATCGGGCGGCGCCATCCTCCAGCGCGGCGAGGCGGGCCTGCTCCTCGGCGGACAACGGCGCGGCGGCCACGGGGTCGATGCGGCGGCGGCGCAGCAGCAGAATGGCCAGCAGCCCGCCGCCGAGCGCGATGAAGGGCGCGCCCCAGAGCGCGGCGGTGGCGAAGGTGAAGGGCGGGCGCAGCAGCACGAAGTCGCCGTAGCGGTCGTGCAGGTAGGAGACGACCTGGCTGTCGCTGTCGCCGGCGGCTACGCGCTCCCGCACGATGCGGCGGAGGTCGCGGGCGAGGTCGGCCTCGCTCTCCTCGATCGACTGGTTCTGGCAGACCATGCAGCGCAGCTCGTGCCCGATGCTCCGGGCGCGCTGTTCCTGCGCCGGGTCCGGCAGCATCTCGGAGGGCAGGCCGACGCCGAGGGCGGGGCCGGCCAGCAGGCCCAGCATCAGAGGCAGGGCGAGGAGGGCGTGGCGGCGCATCAGGCGTGGCGCCTCAGCAGGGGGCGGAGGTCCTGGTCCAGCACCTCCGGCGTCACCGGGCCGGGCCAGCGCCAGCGGATGATGCCCTTGCGATCCAGCAGATAGGTCTCCGGCACGCCATAGACGCCCCAGTCGATGGCGGCGCGGCCAGGTTCGTCCCGGCCCAGGCGGCGGAAAGGGTTGCCATGGCGGGTGAGGAAGGCGGCGGCATCCCCGGCCTTGTCCTTGTAGTTGACGCCGAAGACCGCCACGCCGTCGCGCGACAGGCGCATCAGCTGCGGGTGTTCCACGATGCAGGGCACGCACCAACTGGCCCAGAAATTCACCAGCACGGGCGCGGGCAGGTCGGCGAGGTCGGTGTTGGACAGGGCGGGCAGGCCGCTTTCGGCCAGCGGTGGCAGGGCGAAGGCGGGGGCGGGCTTGCCCAGCAGGGCGGAGGGCACGCCGCGCGGGTCGTAGCTGCCGGTGCCGAGGCCGCGCAGCATGGCATAGAAGCCGGCGCCGCCGGCGACGGCGAGGCCCAGCGGCGCCAGCATCAGGGCGCGGCGGCGGCCCAGGCTCCTGCCGGGGGTGGCGGTGTTCTCGCTCATGCCGGGACTCTCGCGGTGGCGGCGCGTTTGCGGCCAGGGGCGGCGACGCGGATGCGGCGGTCGCTTAGCGAGATGCCGCCGCCCAGCGCCATGATGGCGGCGCCCAGCCAGATCCAGGGCGCCAGCGGGTTGTGGTGGATGCGCAGCACGGCACGGCCGCCTTCCTCCTCGCCCAGCACGAGGTAGAGGTCGGAGGCCATGGTGGTGTGGATGGCGGCCTCGGTGGTGGTCTGGCGCGCCAGGGGGAAGAAGCGGCGCTCTGGGTGCATCACGGTGACCACGGCGCCGTCCCGCAGCACGGTGACGGTGGCGTGGCGGGCGGTCCAGTTGGGGCCGATCACGTCGGCCACGCCATCCAGCCGCCATTCATAGCCGGCAAGGGTGGTGGAGCCGCCGGGGGGCAGCGCCACCAGCTTGTCGGTGGCCAGGCCCATGCCGGCCATGCCCAGGATGGAGACGCCGAGGCCCGCATGGGCGATGGCGGCGCCCCAGGCGGCGCGCGGCAGCCCACGGGCGCGGGCCAGGGCGGCGGAGGGGCGGCGGAAGAGGGCGATGCGGTCGATGATATCCGCCGCCGCGCCGGCGATCAGCCAGATGGCGGCGGTGAAGCCCAGCGCCGGCCCGACCCGCACGCCATTGAAGGCGAGGCAAAGGGCAAAACCCAGCGCCGCCAGCACCGCCGCCCACCAGAGGCGCTGCAGCACCGGCCAGAGCTGCGCCCGCTTCCAGGGCAGCATGGGCCCTGCGGCCATGGCCATCACCAGCGGCACCGAGAGCGGCAGCATGGCGGTGTTGAAGAAGGGCGGGCCCACCGAGATCTTCTGTTGGAAGAGCAGGTCGGCGAACATCGGCCAGAGGGTGCCGGTCAGCACCACCGCCGCCATGGAGCAGAGCAGCAGGTTGTTCAGCACCAGCCCGCCTTCGCGGGACAGCGGGGCGAAGACGCCGGTGGGCGCCATGGCCGGCGCGCGCCAGGCAAAGAGCGCGAAGGCGCCGCCGATATAGAGGCCCAGCAGGCAGAGGATGAAGACGCCGCGCTCCGGGTCATTGGCGAAGGCGTGGACGGAATTCAGCACGCCGGAGCGGACCAGGAAGGTGCCCAGCAGCGACATGGCGAAGGCCAGCAGCGCCAGCAGCACGGTCCAGATCTTCAGGGCCTCGCGCTTCTCGACCACGATGGCCGAGTGCAGCAGGGCCGTGCCCGCCAGCCAGGGGAGGAGGGAGGCGTTCTCGACGGGGTCCCAGAACCAGTAGCCACCCCAGCCCAGTTCGTAATAGGCCCACCAGGAGCCCAGCGCGATGCCCAGCGTCAGGAAGCTCCAGGCCGCCAGGGCCCAGGGGCGCACCCAGCGGCCCCAGGCGGCATCCACGCGGCCTTCCAGCAGCGCCGCCACGGCGAAGGCGAAGGTGACGGCGAAGCCAACATAGCCGAGGTAGAGCAGCGGCGGATGGAAGGCGAGGCCGGGGTCCTGCAGCACCGGGTTCAGCCCGTTGCCATCCGGCGCCGGCGGCCAGACGCGGTTGAAGGGGTTGGAGGTGGCCAGGATGAAGGCCAGGAAGCCGCTGGCCACCAGCCCCAGCACCGCCAGCACCCGCGCCTTCAGCGCCGTCGGCAACCCGCGGCCGAAGCCCGCCACCGCGCCGGAGCAGAGCGCCAGGATCAGCACCCAGAGGACCATCGAGCCCTCGTGGTTGCCCCAGGCGCCAGCCAGCTTGTAGAGCATGGGCTTGGCGGAATGACTGTTCTGCACCACGCCCGCCACGCTGGTGTCGTTCACCGCGAAAACATAGAGCAGCGCGCCGAAGGCGGCGGCGGTGCTCACCAGCAGGCCCAGGGCCAGCGGCGGGGCAGCGGCCATCAGCCGTCCATCGCCCCGCGCGGCACCCCAGAGCGGCAGCACCGAAAGGGCCAGCGCCAGCGCCATGGCCAGCGCCAGCGCGAAATGCCCGAGTTCGGCCATCATCCGCCCGTGGTCTCCGCCTTGGGGTTCAGGGTGTTCCAGGAAGCGGCCGGGGGCGGGGCGCCCTTCTCCGGCTCCCAGTGGCCAGTGCGCTTCAGGGCATCGGCCACCTCGGGGGGCATGTAGGTCTCGTCATGCCGGGCCAGGACCTCGCTGGCGCGGAAGGTGCCGTCGGCGCCCAGCTTGCCCATGGTCACCACGCCCTGGCCTTCCCGGAACAGGTCCGGCAGCACGCCGACATAGACCACCGGCACCTGGGCCGGGCCATCCGTCACCACGAAGCGTGCCTCCGGCCGCCCTTCCGGCGAGACGGATTTCTGCACACTGCCCGCCTCCACCAGCCCGCCGAGCCGGAAGGCGCGTTCCGGGCCGGGATGCCTGGCCGCGATCTCGCTGGGCGCCAGGAAGAAGACCAGGTTGTCCTGGAAGGCCGTCATGGCCAGCGCCGTGGCGCTGCCGATGCCAAGGCCGCCCAGCAGCAGCATCCACATGCGGCGCCTCTTGCGGGAGGACAGGCTCATGACGCGATCTCCTGGGCACGGCTGGTGCGCTGGTCCTGGCCGGCGGCGCGGGGGCGGCGGGTTTCCAGCGCGGCCAGCCGGCGCCGGGCCTGGGCCTGCCGCCGCAAGGTGGTGGCGAGCAGCACCAGGAACAACACCGCCGCCAGCCCCCAGGCCGCGGCCACGTAATACCAATGCGCGCTCATGCCGCCTCGCTGTCCCGCCGCCGCGCCTGGGCCAGCTGCAACTGGCGGATGCGCTTTTCCATCACCGCCGCCCGTGTCCGCCCCAGCACCAGCGAGGCGAAGAGCAGGGTGAAGCCCAGGGCGCAGGCCAGCAGCGGGTAGAGCAGGTCCACATGCAGCCCCGGCGCCCCCAGCCGCGCCACCGAGGCCGGCTGGTGCAGCGTGTTGAAGAAATCCACCGAGAATTTCACCACCGGCAGGTTCACCGCGCCGATCAGCGCCAGGATGGCGCCGGCGCGGGCGCCGCGCTCGTCCTCGTCAAAGGCGCGCACCAGGGCGGCATGGCCGACCCAGAGGAAGAAGAGCACCAGCACCGAGGTCAGCCGTGCGTCCCAGACCCACCAGGTGCCCCACATCGGCCGGCCCCAGAGGCTGCCGGTGGCGAGGCAGAGCGCCGTGACGGCGGCCCCCACCGGCGAAAGCTCGCGCGCGAAGAGGTCCGCCAGCGGGTGGCGCCAGATCAGCGCGGTGGCGGAGGCCACAGCCAGCGAGGCGTATCCCGCCATGGCCAGCCAGGCCATCGGCACATGCACATACATGATGCGCACCGTCTCCCCCTGCTGCCAGTCGGGCGGGGAGGCGACAAGGGCCCAGGGAATGCCCACCGCCAGCACCAGCGCCGAGAGCCCCCAGAGCCATGGCATGACCTTTCCCGAAAGCCGCAGGAAGCGGCCGGGATTGGCGAAGCGGTGAAGGCTGCCCCCGCGCGCGGCGGGGCGCGGTGCGGGGGGCTGGGTGGCGGCGGTGCTGGAAGCGGGGGCAGGGGGCGCGGTCACGCCGGCAACCTAGTCCAGAACAGGGGGGCGCGGAAACGGCCTGGCGCGTAACCCCGTGTTGCGCGGCATCGAGGGCACCGCCGGGCATTGAAGCGCGGCCCTGGCGGCGGTAGTCCAGGCAGAAGGCACGAAACCCGCAGGAGGAACCGCGTCCATGCTCTTCGCCATCAATTGCCAGGACAAGCCCGGCGCGCTGGAACTGCGGCTGGCCACGCGGCCGACGCATCTGGAATATCTCGACGGCCAGGCAGAAGTCATCGTCCAGGGTGGCCCGGTGCTGGATGCCGAGGGCAAGCCCTGCGGCAGCCTGCTGCTGGTGGATGTGGCCGACCAGGCCGCCGCCGAGGCCCTGGCCGCCGGCGACCCCTATGCCAAGGCCGGCCTATTCGAGACGGTCACCATCCGCCCCTTCCGCTCCGTCTTCAAGGACGGCGCCCGCGTCGGCTGAAGGCCCACCCATGGCCTATTGGCTGGTGAAGTCCGAGCCCGACGCCTTCTCCTGGCAGCAGCAGGTGGAGAATGGCGTCGAGCCCTGGACCGGCGTGCGCAATGCCCAGGCCGCCAAGTTCCTGCGGAGCATGGCGGTGGGCGACCGCGCCTTCTTCTACCACTCCAACGTGGGCAAGGAGATCGTCGGCGTGGTGGAGGTGGCCCGCGCCGCCTACCCCGACCCCACGGAGGAAACCGGCCGCTGGGCCTGCGTGGACATGCGCGCCGTGGGCCCGATGCCGAAGCCCGTCGGCCTCGCCGCCATCAAGGCGGAGCCGGGGCTGGATGGCATCGCCCTGGTGCGGCAGTCCCGCCTCTCGGTGATGCCCATCTCTGACGAGCACTGGGCGCTGCTCTGCCGCATGGGGGAATGGCGGGAGGCGTGACCCCCCGCGCCCTGTGCCGGCTGGAGGATATTCCAGACGGGCAGGCGCGCGGCTTCGGCGCCCTCTTCGCCATCCGCCAGGGGCGGACGGTCTTCGTCTATGTCAATTCCTGCCCGCATATCGGCGTGTCGCTGGACGTCATTCCCGGCCGCTTCCTGAACCACCAGCGCAGCCTAATCGTCTGCGCCCTGCATAATGCGTGGTTCCGCATCGAGGACGGCTTCTGCACCCACGGCCCCTGCATCGGCGACAGCCTGGAGGCGGTGGCGGCGGAGGTGGATGCCGAAGGCACCGTCTGGGTGCCTGAAGACGCGGGGTGGTGAAGGCTGGGGGAATGAATTCCCCCGGCCTTGCCGACGCTCAGCGCACCGGCAGGTCCCAGATCTCATCCGCGTATTCACGGATGGTGCGGTCGGAGGAGAACCAGCCGACATTGGCCGTGTTCAGCACCGCGCTGCGCCACCATTCCGCTGGCCTGCCCCAGCGCTGCGCCACCTGGCGCTGGCTGGCGACATAGCTGTCGAAATCGGCGGTGACGAGGAAGTTGTCATGCGCCAGCAGCCCTTCCACCAGCCCGCGGTAACGGTCCGGTTCCTCGGGCGAGAAGACGCCGGAGGCGATGGCGTCCAGCACGCCGCGCAGCTCGTCCGAGGCGGCCAGGGCCGCGCGGGCGTCGTAGCCGTCGCGCCGCAGCGGCCCGGCCTCGCTGGCCTTCAGGCCGAAGATGAAGATGTTCTCCAGCCCGACGCGCTCGCTGATCTCGATATTGGCGCCATCCAGCGTGCCGATGGTCAGGGCGCCGTTCAGGGCCAGCTTCATGTTGCCGGTGCCGGAGGCTTCGAGGCCGGCGGTGGAGATCTGCTCGGACAGGTCGGCGGCGGGGATGATGCTCTCGGCCGCCGTGACGTTGTAGTTGGGGATGAAGGCCACCCGCAGCAGGTTGCGCACCGTGGGGTCGTGGTTGATGACCTTGGCCACGTCATTGGCCAGGCGGATGATCAGCTTGGCCTGGTGGTAGCTGGGCGCGGCCTTGCCGGCGAAGATCTTGGCGCGCGGCACCCAGTTGCCCGTGGGCTGCGCGCGCATCGAGTTGTACAGCGCCACGGTGTGCAGGATGTTCAGCAGCTGGCGCTTGTATTCATGGATGCGCTTGATCTGCACGTCGAAGAGCGCCGCCGGGTCCAGCACCACGCCGGTACGCTCCCGCACCATCTTCGCCAGGGCTTCCTTGGCGGTGCGGCGCTGGGCGGCGAAGGCTTCCTGGAAGGCGGCGTCGCGGGCATAGGCGGCGAGGTCGGCCAGCCGGTCCGTATCGTCCAGCACCTGCGGGCCGATGGTATCCACGATCAGCTTCGTCAGCGGCGCATTGGCGCGCATCAGCCAGCGGCGGAAGGTGATGCCGTTGGTCTTGTTGGTGATGCGGCCGGGGCAGACGCGGTCCAGCTCGGCGAAGACGGTGGTCTTCATCAGCGCGGTATGCAGCGCTGAGACGCCATTGATCTTGTGGGAGCCAACAAAGGCCAGGTGCCCCATCCGCACCCGCCGCCCGTGCTGCTCGTCGATCAGCGAGACGGCGGAGAGCAGCGCATCCCCGGCGCCGCCGGCGCGCGCCTGCTCCAGGTGCCGGGCATTGATCAGGTAGATGATCTGCATGTTGCGCGGCAGCATCCGTTCCATCATGGGAACGGCCCAGCTTTCCAGCGCCTCCGGCATCAGGGTGTGGTTGGTGTAGGAGAAGGTGGCGCGGCTGATCTCCCAGGCCACGTCCCAGTCCATGCCATGCACATCCACCAGCAGCCGCATCAGCTCCGCCACGCCGATGGCGGGGTGGGTGTCGTTGAGCTGGACGGAGAATTTCTCGGGCAGGGTCAGGAGGTCGCCATGCAGCCGCAGGTGCCGCCGGATCAGGTCCTGCAGGGAGGCGCTGGCGAAGAAATACTCCTGCCGCAGCCGCAACTCCTGCCCCGCCGGGCTTTCATCGCCCGGGTAGAGCACGCGGGAGATGGCCTCGGCCTTCACGCGGGAGATCTGGGCGCCGATATGGTCGCCGCTGTTGAAGGCATCGAGGTGCAGCGGGTCGGTGGCGCGGGCGGACCAGAGGCGCAGCGTGTTCACCCAGTGGCCACGCCAGCCGACCACCGGGGTGTCGTAGGCGATGGCGCGCACCACCTCGCCCGGGTGCCAGACCATGCGGCCGCCGTCGTCCTGGGTCACGGTGCCGCCGAAGCCGATATCGTAGGTGAGGCTGGAACGCTCGAATTCCCAGGGATTGCCGAGGGAGAGCCAGTCCTCCGGCACTTCCAGCTGGCGGCCGTCCTGGATGAGCTGGCGGAACAGCCCGTTCTCGTAGCGGATGCCGTAGCCGGTGGCGGGAATGCCGATGGAGGCCATGCTTTCCATGAAGCAGGCCGCCAGCCGCCCCAGGCCGCCATTGCCCAGCGCCGCGTCCGGCTCCTGCGCGAAGACGGCTTCGAGGTCCACGCCGAGCCCGTCCAGCGCCAGCCGCATCGGCTCCGTCAGGCCCATGTTGCCCAGCGCGTCCGACAGCAGCCGGCCGATCAGGAATTCCATGGACAGGTAGCAGACCTGCTTGTGGCCCTGCGCCACCACCTCGTCGGCGGAGGTGCGCCAGCGGTCCACGATCCGGTCGCGGGTGGCCAGGGTGGCGGCCAGGAACCAGTCGCGCGGGCTGGCCCGCTCCGCCCTGGCGCCAACCTGATAAGCCAGCTTGGACAGGATGTCCTGGCGAAGCATTTCGGCCTCGGCTTCCATCGTCATGCCGTTATCAGTCACGCAGCCATGTCCTCTCAGTCGGAGCAGGGAGATATTTTCATCAACCTGCAATCGGCGCGTGTCCAGACTATGGCGAGAACCGCGGGCTCACACCCGCGGCACCCGGCCTGGCGCCACGGCGCGGTAAAGGGCGGCATAATGCCGCGCCGGGCGCGCCCAGCTGACATCGGTGGCCATGCCGTTGCGCTGCACCTTCTCCCAGGCCGGGCGGTCCTGCCACAGGGCGGCAAGCCGCGCCAGCGCCGCCTCCAGCGCATCGCGCGAGGCATGGGAGAACTGGATGCCGGTGCCGACGCCGGCGGCCAGCGCCATCTCATTGGCATCGATCACGGTATCGGCCAGCCCGCCGACGCGGGCCACCACCGGCAGCGCGCCATAGCGCAGGGCGCAAAGCTGGGTCAGGCCGCAGGGCTCGAAACGGGAGGGCACCAGCAGCGCATCGCAGCCGCCCTGGATCAGATGCGCCAGCCCCTCGTTATAGCCGAGATGCAGCCCGACGCGGCCCTGATGGGCGGCCGCCGCGCGTTCGAAACCCTCCTCCAGCCCACGGTCGCCGGCGCCCAGCACCGCCAGTTGCATGCCGTGGCCGAGCAGGGCGGGCAGCGCCTCCAGCACCGCATCCATGCCCTTCTGCCAGGACAGGCGGCTGACGATGCCGAGCAGCGGCGCCTCCCGCCCCTCGTGCAGGCCGAGGCGGGCGCGCAGGGCGCGGCGGCTGGCCTCCCGCGCATGCAGGGTCTCGGCCGTGTAGGGGGCGGGCAGGGCGGGATCGTTGGCCGGGTCCCAGACATCGGTGTCGATGCCGTTGAGGATGCCGGAAAGCGCCCCGGCCCGGTCCCGCAGCAGCCCGTCGAGGCCCATGCCGCCTTCCCGCGTGCGGATCTCGGCGGCATAGGTGGGGGAGACGGTGGTGATGCGGTCGGCCAGCTTCAGCCCGGCCTTCAGGAAGCCGATGGCGCCGTAATACTCGACGCCATGGATGGAATAGGCCTGCGGCGGCAGCGACAACTCGGCCAGCAGGGAGGCGTCGCACTGGCCCTGGAAGGCCAGGTTATGGACGGTGAAGATCGTGCCGGGCTTCCGCCCTTCCCAGTAATGCACATAGGCGGGCACCAGCCCGGCCTGCCAGTCATGCGCATGGATGACATCCGGCAGGAAGCCGGGCAGGGCGCCCTGGCCCAGCCGCGCCGCCACCTGCGCCAGCGCCGCGAAGCGTTGCGGGTTGTCCGGCCAGTCCTGGCCATCCAGGCCGGCATAGGGGCCGCCGTCGCGGTCGAAGAGATGCGGCGCGTCCAGCACCAGCAGGTCCAGCCCGGCGGCGGTGGCGGCTAGCAGCCGCGCCGGCCCGCCGAAGAGGGGGCCGAGGTCCAGCACCGGCTCCGCCGCTTCCAGTGCCCGCAGCACGCGCGGGTAGCCGGGGATCAGGCTGCGGGTGGCGATGCCCTGCGCCGCCAGCGCGCCGGGCAGGGCGCCCGCCACATCGGCCAGCCCGCCGGTCTTGATCAGCGGGAAGAGTTCCGAGGCGACGGACAGAACAGAAAGGCTCATGCGGTCAGGGCATCGATCATCGGCTGGGTGATCAGGGTAACGCCCTTGGCGGAGCGGCGGAAGCGGCGGGCATCCTCCTCCGGGTCCTCGCCCACCACCAGCCCCTCGGGCAGCTTCACGCCGCTGTCCACCACCACGTTCTTCAGCCGGGCATGGCGGTTGACGATGACGCCGGGCAGCAGCACCGCGCCCTGGATGTCGCAGAAGGAATGCACCCGGATGTTGTGCGCCAGCACCGAGCGCGCGACATGCGAGCCGGAGATGATGCAGCCGCCCGAGACCAGCGAATCCACCGCCATGCCGCGCCGCCCTTCGTCGTCGAAGACGAACTTGGCCGGGGGCGTCAGTTCGCTATAGGTCCAGATCGGCCAGTCGCGGTCATAGAGGTTGAGCGAGGGCACCACGTCGGTCAGGTCGATATTGGCCTGCCAATAGGCGTCCACGGTGCCGACATCGCGCCAATAGGCTTCCTCCTCGACGCCCGAGGTGACGCAGGAATCGGTGAAGCGGTGCGCTACGGCGCGGCCGTGCTGCACGATATAGGGCACCAGGTCCTTGCCGAAGTCGTGGGAGGAGTTCGGGTCAGCGGCATCGCGGCGCAGCTCGCGCGCCAGGAACTCGGTGTTGAAGACATAGATGCCCATGCTGGCCAGCGCCATCTCGGGCTTGTCCGGCATGCCCGGCGGGTCGGCCGGCTTCTCCAGGAAGGCGGTGATGCGGTCCTCGGCATCCACATGCATGACGCCGAAGCCGGTGGCCTCCATGCGCGGCACCTCGATGCAGCCGACGGTGACGTCGGCGCCCGAATTCTCGTGCTGCTGCAGCATCAGCTCGTAGTCCATCTTGTACACGTGGTCGCCAGCCAGGATGACCATGTGGCGCGGGCCGTAGGACTCGATGATGTCGAGGTTCTGGTAGACCGCGTCCGCCGTGCCGGAATACCAGCCGGCCTCTTCCACCCGCTGGCTGGCGGGCAGGATGTCGAAGCTCTCGTTGCGCTCGGCGCGCATGAAGCTCCAGCCGCGCTGCATGTGGCGGATCAGGCTATGCGCCTTGTACTGCGTGGCGACGCCGATGCGCCGGATGCCGGAATTGATGGCGTTGGAGAGCGCGAAGTCGATGATGCGGGACTTGGCGCCAAAGAAGACCGCCGGCTTCACGCGGCGTTCCGTGAGTTCCATGAGGCGGGTACCGCGGCCACCAGCCAGCACATAAGCCATGGCATGGCGGGCAAGTGGTGCGGGGCTTGGGAGCGGCGACATTCTTGGCGGTTTCCTGTTACGCGTCCGGTTCGGCGCGAATCCGGTCAAAACACTCGTGTTGAAGCTGATTCTAGGCCGTGGTCCGTGCAGGAGTAGGGGGGACGGGTGTCTCGGGCACAGGATATATTTTTGCCAAATGCCGCAACTATTTGCGATCACGTCGCATAAGACTGCCCCCGGCGCCGTCTCTTGACGGCGATGGGGGTGCATTGGCCCAATAGAGGCCAAAGACACGACGTCTGAGGAGGGCGCAGCATGACGGACGACACCCGGATCCCGGTCAAGCCGGAGATCGCCAAGGGCACCTGGGTGGATGCCGCCCGCTTCCAGGCCATGACCGAAGAGGCGGCGCGCGACCCGGATGGCTTCTGGAAAAAGGAAGCCCAGCGCATTGCCTGGATGAAGCCGCCGACCCGGATCAAGAACACCTCCTTCGAGGGCGATGTCCAGATCAAGTGGTTCGAGGACGGCGTGCTGAATGCCTCTGTCTCCTGCCTCGACCGGCACCTGGAGAAGCGTGGGGACCAGGTGGCGCTGATCTGGGAAGGCGACGACCCGAATTCCGACGCCAAGGTCACCTACCGCGACCTGCATGCCCGCGTCTGCCGCCTGGCCAATGCCATGAAGGCGCTGGGCGTGAAGAAGGGCGACCGTGTCACCCTCTACCTGCCCATGATCATCGAATCCGCCGTGGCCATGCTGGCCTGCGCGCGCATCGGCGCGGTGCATTCGGTGGTCTTCGGCGGCTTCTCCCCCGACAGCCTCGCCAGCCGTTTGGTGGATTGTGAGAGCACGCTGCTGATCACCGCCGACGAGGGCCGCCGCGGCGGCCGCAAGGTGGCGCTCAAGACCAATGCCGACGAGGCGCTGAAATCCGCCCCGGGCGTGAAGAACGTCATCGTGGTGAGGAACACCGGCGGCGAGGTGCCGATGCAGGAGGGCCGCGACCTCTGGTACCACGAGATCACGGAAGCCGCGCCGCGCAACTGCGAGCCGGAGCCGATGAACGCGGAAGACCCGCTCTTCATCCTCTATACCTCGGGCTCCACCGGCAAGCCGAAGGGCGTGCTGCACACCACCGGCGGCTACATGGTCTGGGCCAGCTATACCCACCAGTATGTCTTCGACTACCGCGAGGGCGAGATCTACTGGTGCACCGCCGATGTCGGCTGGGTCACCGGCCACAGCTACATCGTCTATGGCCCGCTGGCCAATGGCGCCACCAGCCTGATGTTCGAGGGCGTGCCCAACTACCCCGACAACAGCCGCTTCTGGCAGGTGGTGGACAAGCACAAGGTCAATATCTTCTACACCGCGCCCACGGCCATCCGCGCCCTGATGCGCGACGGCGACGCGCCGGTGAAGAAGACCTCGCGCAAGTCGCTGCGCATCCTCGGCACCGTCGGCGAGCCGATCAACCCGGAAGCCTGGCTCTGGTACTACCGCGTGGTGGGCGAGGAGCGCTGCCCCATCGTGGATACCTGGTGGCAGACCGAGACCGGCGGCCATGTCATCACGCCGCTGCCGGGCGCCACCGTGCTGAAGCCGGGCTCCGCCACCCTGCCGCTGCCGGGCGTGCAGGCCGGGCTGGTAGATGGCGAGGGCAAGCTGCTGGAAGGCGAGGCCGAGGGCAACCTCGTGATCCTGGATTCCTGGCCGGGCCAGATGCGCACCGTCTACAAGGACCACGAGCGCTTCATCCAGACCTACTTCGCCACCTTCCCCGGCAAGTATTTCTCGGGCGACGGCGCGCGGCGGGACGCGGATGGCTACTACTGGATCACCGGCCGCGTTGATGACGTGCTGAACGTCTCCGGCCACCGCATGGGCACCGCCGAGATCGAGAGCGCGCTGGTGGCCCACCCCAAGGTGGCCGAGGCCGCCGTGGTCGGCATGCCGCATGACATCAAGGGCCAGGGCATCTACGCCTATGTCACGCTCAATGCCGGCGAGGAACCTTCGGACGCGCTGAAGAAGGAGTTGGTGGCCTGGGTGCGGCGGGAGATCGGGCCGATCGCCTCCCCCGACGCCATCCAATGGGCGCCGGGCCTGCCCAAGACCCGCTCGGGCAAGATCATGCGCCGCATCCTGCGCAAGATCGCCGCCAACGAGACGGAGGCGCTGGGCGATACCTCGACCCTCGCCGATCCGACCGTGGTGGAGGAGCTGATCGAGAACCGCGTCGGCTGAAGCGCGCCTGCCCTCGGGAGCCCATCCCCGGGGGCGGGGCTTCACATCGGCGTGGCGCGCCCCAGCGCGGCGGGCGGGCGAGGCCAGCCGCGCGTCAACCCATCGGCCTCTCGGTGGTTCAGGCTCTGCACCTGCAACAGCGCGGAGCCGCCCGATGGCTGATGATTCCTCCACTTCCCGCCGCGACATGGTCCGCGGCATGGCCGCCGGCGGCATCGCCTCCGCCATGGCCACGCCAGCCCTGGCCCAGAACGCGCCAGCCGCGCCGCCGCCGCTGGCCAATCCGCAGGACCGCTACCCGAAGCCGCCCTTCCAGGTGCAGTCCCAGCCCTGGCCCGGCCTGCAATCCAAGATGACGCCGGTGCCGGATTGCGGCGAGACGAGCTACAAGGGCTCCGGCCGCCTGGCGGGACGCAAGGCGCTGATCACCGGCGGCGATTCCGGCATCGGCCGCGCCGCCGCCATCGCCTATGCGCGCGAGGGCGCCGATGTCGCCATCAACTACTACCCCAGCGAGGAACCCGATGCGCGGGAGGTGGCGGAGTTGATCCGCCAGGCTGGCCGCAAGGCGGTGCTGATCCCCGGCGATATCCGCGACGAGAACTTCTGCAACAGCATGATGCAGCAGGCGATGCGGGACCTGGGCGGGCTCGACATCCTGGTCAGCAATGCCGCCTACCAGCACGCGCAGACCTCCATCATGGAGATCTCGACCGAGCAGCTCGACCAGACCATGAAGACGAATGTCTATGCCATGTTCTGGATCGTGAAGGCGGCGCTGCCGCAGTTGCCGCCCGGCTCGTCCATCATCTGTACCAGTTCCATCAATGCGCAGACGCCGGGGCCGCAGATCCTGGATTATGCCTGCACCAAGGGCGCGATCATGATCTTCGTGCGCGGGCTGGCGAAGCAGGTGATCGACAAGGGTATCCGCGTCAACGGCGTCGCGCCCGGGCCTTTCTGGACGCCGCTGCAGGTCTCCGGCGGCCAGACGGAGGAAGGGCTCAAGACCTTCGGCAGTGCCACGCCGATGAAGCGGCCGGGGCAGCCGGTGGAACTCGCCTCGGTCTATGTGGAACTGGCGGCGGCTTCCTCCAGCTACACCACGGGGCAGATCTATGGCGAGACCGGGGGTGTCGGCTGGCCGTAAGGCCGGGGGAAGGAATTCCCCCGGACCCCCATCTTCTTTCTTCGAGTATGAGTGCGGGGCGGGGAGGGGATGATTTCACATGAAACACTCCGGGCCATGGTTGCCGCCGGGCGCGCCCTGAAACCCGAAAAAAGAAAGAAGGGGTCTGGGGAATTCATTCCCCAGCCTTTCCTGGCTTACAGATACTCCGGCCGGAACAGCCGCTTCAGGCTGAGGCTTTCGCCCGAGACCATGAAGGAGCCTTCGCCGCGGTAATGGATGGTGCGCGGGCGCTTCGGCGTGCGGGCCACATGCGCCTGCACCACTTCCCAGATGAAGAAGTTGTATTTGCCCACCAGCGAGGCGTCGTGCAGCCGGCATTCCAGGCTGCTGTGGCATTCGGCGATCAATGGTGCCTCCACCTGTGCCGCCGCTTCCGCCGTCAGGTTGAATTCGGCGAACTTGTCCACCTCGGCGCCGGAGCAGTTGCCGATGCGCGTCACCACCTCGGCCATCTCCACCTCCGGGATGTTGATGACGCATTGGCGGGAGCGGCGGATCATCTCGAAGCTGTGGTTGCCGGCGGCGATGACGCAGCCAACCAGGGATGGCGTGAATTCCATCACGGTATGCCAGCCCATGGTCATGACATTGCGCCGGCCTTTCCAGGCGCTGCTGACCAGCACGATGGGCCCCGGCTCCAGCAGGCGGCGGATCTGGGAGACGGGGTAGTCATGCTTGCGGTAGCGGCGCATGGGGGGCCTCAGCTGACGGAGGTTTCTTCCAGCGTGACCGGTGCATAGAAGGTCAGGCTGCCGGGCAGGTTGCGGAAGCCCTGTACGGCCACCTGCATGGCGAAGGCCTGTGAGCGCAGCGTCAGCCAGACGATGGGGCATTCCTCCGCCGCCTGCTTCTGCAACTCGTCATAGATGGCGCGGCGCTTCGCGGGGTCGGCTTCCTGGCGGCCGGCCTGCAGCAGGGCGTCGATCTTCTCGCTGCTGAAGCCGTGGGAGCGGGTATAGGCATTGCTGCCGCTGAGATAGACCGACAGCGCGTCAGGGTCCGGCCAGGCGGCGACGGTGCCGAAGACGGCGAAGTCGTACTGGCCCCGGTTGCCCATGGTGACGCGCGTGCCCCATTCCGGCAGGCGCAGCGTGACCTCGATGCCGATCTCCTTCAGGTTCTGCTGGATCACTTCCGCCGTGGACTGGTGCAGCGTGGGGCTGGAGGTCGCCAGCAGCGTGGCCGCGAAGCCGTTGCCGATGCCGGCTTCCTGCAACAGCTGCCTTGCCCGCGCGGGGTCGTAGGAGAAGATGCCGGCGCTCGGCAGGTCGTCATAGGGCGCCGGGTAGGGCAGGCCGAAGAGCGGCGTGCCGCGACCGTAATGGGCGGCGCGCACCACCTCGTCCCGCTTGATGGCATAGGCGACGGCGCGGCGCACCCGCGCATCGGTGAAGGGGCCGGTGCGGGTATTGAACAGCAGGTTCATGAAGGGCCCGACCGTGCTTTCCATCTTCAGCCGGGGATTGCTGTCGATGGCCGCCATGCTCTGCCAGGGCACGCCCTCGATCACATCGACATCGCCGGCCTGAAGGGCGGAGACGCGCAGGTTCTCGTCCGTGTAGCCCTGGAAGCGGATGCGGGCGACCTTGGGCAGGCCGGGCTTGTAGAAGCCCTCGAAACGCTCGACCTCGATGGCGGAACCACGCTCGATGGCCGCGAGTTTGAAGGGGCCGGTGCCGGCGGGCAGGCCGTTCACCTGCCCCTTCTTCGCCGACAGGATGGGCGCGTGGTAGCTGGCCATCAGGTGCGGGAAGGGGATGGAAGGCTCCTTCAGCAGGATGCGCCCTTCCAGCGGCCCCAGCACCTCCACCTTCTCCACCACGGAGAGGAAGGGCTTCATGTAGGCGGTGGAATTCTCCGCCAGGATTTCTGTCAGTGTGAAGCGCACATCCTCGGCCGTGACGGGCTCGCCGTCATGGAAGCGCAGGCCGGGGCGCAGGCGGAAGCGGTAGGCGCTGGGGCTTTCCGCCTCCCACAGTTCCGCCATCTCGTTCCGCAACTGGCCGGCATGGTCGTAGGAGAGCAGGCTGCGGTAGATCATCATCTTCACCGCCGCCTGGGAGGAGCCGGTATTCTCCAGCGGGCGGATATTCGGCGGGAAATTCACCAAGCCGACGCGCAGCAGGCCATTGGCGGCGGCGGCGATGCGGGCCGGGGCACCGCCCGCCAGCAGGATGCCGCCCGCCGCGCCCAGCAGCATCGCGCGGCGGCCGATGGCCGCGTGCCTTGCCTCGTCATGGATGTCACTGGTCATGCCGGCACCTTCCAGGGAAGGTCACGAGCCTGTCTGCATCCGCAACATCAGGCAAGGTTCAAGACCGCGCCCCCGGCCCGGTGGGCGAGACGGTTGAGACGGATGTTTCGTCCAGCAGGATTTCACGCATGCAAACCCGGTGTCACGGCATCTTCCGGCATCGCGCCGTTCGGCGCAGACTGGCCATGGCCAGCGAAGGATCGCCGCTATGACCCCGCCCGATGATGCCCCGCGTTTCAATTCCGCCGCCGCGCGGGACATCGAATACGCCCTGCATCCCTATACCAACCACAAGGCCTTCCGGGAGAGCGGCCCGCTGATCATCCAGCGGGGCGAGGGCATCCGGGTCTTCGACGACGCGGGCCGCGACTACATCGAATCCGTGGCCGGGCTGTGGTGCGCCTCGCTGGGCTTCGCCAACCAGCGGCTGGCCGATGCCGCCTACCGGCAGATGCAGAAGCTGCCTTTCTACCACGCCTTCGGCGCGCGCAGCCACGACCCGCTGATCGACCTGTCGGAGATGCTGATCGGGCGCGCCCCGCTTTCCTCCGGCGGCAAGCCATTCTCAAAAGTGTTCTTCGCCAATTCGGGTTCCGAGGCGAATGACAGCGCCATCAAGATGATCTGGTTCTTCAACAACGCCATCGGACGCCCGGCGAAGAAGAAGATCATCGGCCGTGTTCGCGGCTACCACGGCATCACGGTGGCCTCCGGCTCCGTCACCGGCCAGCCGGCGAACCATGCCATGTTCGACCTGCCCATCGCCGGCTTCCACCATGTCTCCACGCCGCACCACTACGGCTATGCGCAGCCGGGCGAGAGCGAGGAAGCCTTCGCTACCCGCTTGGCGCAGGAACTGGAGGACCTGATCCTGCGCGAAGGCCCCGACACCGTCGCCGCCTTCTTCGCCGAACCCGTGATGGGCGCCGGCGGTGTCATCATCCCGCCCGCCACCTATTACGAGAAGGTGCAGGCCGTGCTGCGGAAGCACGACGTGCTCTTCGTGGCGGATGAGGTGATCTGCGGCTTCGGCCGCACCGGCAGCTACTGGGGCTGCCAGACCTTCAATATCCAGCCTGATATCCTGACCTGCGCCAAGCAATTGTCCTCGGCCTTCCTGCCGATCTCGGCGGTGATGATCAGCGACCGGCTCTACCAGGGCATCGCCGAGGGTTCGGACAAGGCCGGCACCTGGGCCCACGGCTTTACTTACTCCGGCCACCCGGTCCCCGCCGCCGTCGCGATCGAGACGCTGAAGATCTATGACGAGATAGATATGCCGAAGCTGGTGGCGGAGCGCGGCGCCTACCTCCAGCGCGCGATGCGCGAGCGCTTCGCGGACCATCCGCTGGTGGGCGAGGTGCGTGGCGTCGGCATGATCGGCGCCATCCAGCTCAGCCCCGACAAGGCCAGCCGCGCCACCTTCGACCCCGCCCGCAAGCTGGGCACCCGCTGGCAGGCGCTGGGGCAGGAGCATGGCGTGATGATGCGCGTGCTGGTGAACGAAAGCGCCGCCATCTCTCCGCCGCTGATCATCTCGGAGGCCGAGATCGACACGATGCTGGAGCGGATGATGGTGGCGCTGGAAGCGCTGCGGGCGGAGATCTAAGGCCAGGAGGGGCTCTGCCCCTCCCGGACCCACCCCGCTGGGGGAACTGAGTTCCCCCAGGCCCCCGCATTCATTTTCAAAGGGCCACATGGGCTGAGGCGGAAGTCGCCGGAGGTCCATGACCTCCGGCGTGACCCGGTCGTCAAAGCCGTGAATGTCGGGGTCCGGGGTGGTTCAACCACCCCGGCGGGGTTCCAAGGGGCAGCGCCCCTTGGCCTTCACGCCCGCCGCCGCGCCCGCACAACGTGCCAGAGATAGGCGCCGATCAGCCCGGCCAGCACCACGTAGCTCAGCGGCTCGATGGCGCCTTCGACCTTCTTGTACTGGTCCCGCAGCAGGTAGCCCGCCACGGTCAGCACCGTGACCCAGAGCGCCGAGCCTACCAGGGTCCAGAGGTAGAAGACGGCGCGCGGGATGCCGGCGAGGCCGGCGGGGATGGAGATCAGCGTCCGCACCGCCGGCAGCAGCCGGCCGAAGAAGAGCGCCACCGGGCCGTGGCGGCGCAGCTTGTCCTCGGCCTTGTCCAGGTCCTCGGTGGAGACGGCCAGCCAGCGGCCGTAGCGCCCCACCAGACGGCGGATGCGCGTGCTGCCGATGCGCCGCGCAACCTCGTACCAGACGCCGTTGCCGACCACGCTGCCGGCGGTGCCGCAGATGATGGCCAGCACCAGCGACATGCCGCCTTCCGCCGCCACGAAGCCGGCGAGCGGCATGATCAGCTCGGAGGGGATAGGCGGAAAGAGGTTCTCCAGGAACATCAGGGCGAAGACGCCAGGCAGGCCGGCGCTTTCCACCACGCCCGTGACCCATTCGATCACGGCGCGGCGGCCCGGAAGAGCCGCAGCACGATGTGCCGCCCGCGCGTGTAGTTGTAGCCTTCCACCGAGCCCTCCTCCTGTGCCGTCAGCCCCCGGCGCTGCGCCTCGGCCTGGAAGGCCGCGAGGTCACGGTCGCCCACCGCGGCGTAGCGGCCGGGGGCTTCCGCCAGGAACGCGGCCGCCGCCGTGCCGTTGCGCAGCAGCACGGTGCCGGTGCCGGTGGCGAACATCTGGGAGGGTTCGTGGTAGCCGGCGACGCCGAATTGCGCCGGCGGCAGGCCGGGCGCGCGCTCGGCCAGCAGGGCGGCGACGCGCGGGCCGACCCAGGGGGCGGTCAGGCGCGGCAGCACGCCTTCCAGCGCCACGGCATAGAGCGGGATGGCCAGCACCGCCGCCGCCAGCCCGGCCCGGGCCGGCCTGCCGCGCCGGATCTCCCCCAGCACCACCCACAGGAACAGCGCGGCGGCGGGGAGGCCCAGCAGCGCCACGAGGTCGATGCGGCGGTCGGCGAGATACGGCAGCAGGGCGCTGGCGATGCTGAGGCCGGCCGCGCCCAGCACCAGGGCGAAGATGCCGATCCAGCGCAGCCAGGCGGGCGCGGGGCGGCGCAGCGGGTCCATGGCCCAGGCGGCGCCCAGGAGCATCAGTGGCGGGTACATGGGCAGGCTGTAGTGGGGAAGCTTGGTCGCCACGGCCTCGAAGACGAGCCAGGAGGGGATGATCCAGGCCAGCAGGAAGCGCGTGCCGGGATGCATCCGGTCCCGCCAGGCGCCCGGCAGCCCCCGCAGCACCAGGAAGGCGGCGGGGAAGGCGGCGATCAGGAAGGTGAGGATGTAGTAGCCGGGCGGGCCCCAGTGGGCTTCCTCGCCCGAATTGACCTTGGCCAGCATGTCGCCGCCCACGGCTTCCGCGAAGAAGCGGCCCTCGGTGGCGATGCCGATGGCCACGAACCAGGGCAGCACCACCAGCAGGGTCAGGGGAATGCCCCAGGCGGGGCGCAGCACCCGCAGCCAGCGCCCGGCGCGGTCGGCGATGCAGAGCGTCACCACCGCCAGCGCCACCACCATGGGCCCGATCGGCCCCTTCAGCAGGATGGAAAGGCCGAGGACCAGCCAGAAGCCCGCCGCCTGCCGCGCCGAGAAATGGCCCGGCGTCAGATAGGCCCGCCCCAGCAGCCCCATGGCGGCGGCGACGGTTGCAAAGAGCGCGGCATCGGTCTTGGCGATATGCGTCTCGACCACCAGCACCAGGCAGGAGGCCAGCATAGCCGCGCCCAGGAAGGCGGCCCGCCGCCCCACCAGCGCCCGGCCCCAGTGGAAGGTGGCCAGCACCCCCAGCAGGGCGCCCAGCAGCGAGGGCACGCGGTAGGGCCAGATCTGGTCGCGGCTGCCGATGCCCAAGGCCTCGGCCACATGGACGGAGGCCGATTGCGCCCAGTGGATGCCCACCGGCTTCTTGTTGCGGTCTTCCTCGCCATAGCGGATGCGGACGTAGTCGCCGCTTTCCACCATCTGCCGGCTGGCCTGGGCGAAGCGGCTTTCGTCGCGGTCGCCCGGGGGCAGGGTGAAGAAGCCGGGCAGCCAGAGCAGCAGGCAGAGCAGGCACAGGCAGAGGCGCGGCCAGCGCGTCTCCGGCAGCCGGTCGAGGGCGTCGCGCAGGGACATGAGCAGGAACTCGGGGAGGGCGTCGGACGCGGGAATGGCGTCCGGCGAAGGACAGACATGCGGGTCCGGGCCATGCGAGGCCCGACTTCCCCCTAGCACGCGGGCGCGGAAGGCGACATAGCTGCGCTGAGATGAAGTCCCCCAGCCATTCCCCCCAGGGCCGCCGCCCCGACCCCCGCCGCGCCGATGGTGCCCGCCCTGGCAAGCCGCCCGCGCGCAACCCCACCCGCGTGGCCGCGCTGGCGCTGCTGACCGCCGTGCTGGAGCGCCACCGCCCGATGGAGGAGGCGCTGGACGCCCTGCCGCCCTCCGACCCGCGGGACCGTGCCGCCGCCCACCGCATCGCCGCCGCCGTGCTGCGCCGCCTGGGCAGCCTGGACGCGGTGCTGGAGCCCTTCCTGCGCCGGGAGCCGCCGCCGGAAGTGCGGCAGGTGCTGCGCATCGGCGCCGCCGAGCTGCTGCTGCTGGCCACGCCCCCGCATGCGGCGGTGGCGAGCTGCGTGGACCTGGTGCCGCGCCCCTTCGCCGGGCTGGTGAATGCCGTGCTGCGCAAGGTGGGGGCCGAGGGCGCCGCCGCCCTGGAAGACCTGGATGGCGAGCGGCTGGACACCCCCGGCTGGCTCTGGACCGCCTGGCACAAGGCCTATGGTCCCGGCGTGCGCGCCATTGCCCGTGCCCACCGCCTGCCGGCGCCGCTGGACCTTTCGCTGAAGGCCGGCACCGCCCTGCCGGAAGGCGCGGTCCTGCTGCCCACCGGCACCGTGCGTCTGCCTGCCGGCACCCGCATCACCGAGCTGCCCGCCTTTATCGAGGGCGCCGCCTGGGCCCAGGATGCCGCTGCCGCCCTGCCGGCCCGCCTGCTGGCCGCCCGCGCCGGTGAGCGCGTGGCCGACCTCTGCGCCGCCCCCGGCGGCAAGACCGCCCAGCTCGCCGCCACGGGCGCCGAGGTGGTGGCGGTGGAACGCGACCCCACCCGCATCCTGCGCCTGCGGGAGAACCTCGCGCGCCTCGGCCTTGATGCCCGGGTGGTGCAGGGGGATGCGACGGAATGGGACCCCGGCCACCGCTTCGACGCCATCCTGCTGGATGCGCCCTGCTCGGCCACCGGCACCATCCGCCGCCACCCGGACGTGCCCTACCTGAAGCGCCCGACCGATATCCCGACGCTGGCCGGGCTGCAGGGGCCGATGCTGGCCCATGCGGCGAAGCTGCTGGCGCCGGGCGGGCGGCTGGTCTTCGCCACCTGCTCCCTGCAGCCGGAGGAAGGCGAGGCCCAGGCCGCCAACCCGCCCGCCGGGCTGTTGCCGGACCCCATCCGCGCCGAGGAAGTGCCGGGGCTCGAAGGCGCCATCACGCCGGAAGGCTGGCTGCGGACGCGGCCGGACCTCTGGGAAGAGCATGGCGGGATGGACGGGTTCTTCATGGCGCGGTTCCGCGCGGCGGAGTGAAGGCCAGGGGCGCTGCCCCTGGAACCCCGCCGGGGTGGAAACTCCACCCCGGACCCCGCTTCGAATGGTTATAGCTGGGGCGGAAGAAGCGATAGCTCGCTGAACAAAAGCCCCGATATCCTCCCCGCCGCGCCGGCATGAGACCGGCGGGAGGGAAGACGTTCATGGCCAAGCTATCGCGCCGCCTGCTGCTGGCAGGCTTGGCGGCCCCGGTTGTGTCGCGCGCCGCGCGGGCGGCGGGGGTGGAGATCCATGTGCTCTCCTCCGGCAGCTTCACCGCCGCCTACCAGCGGCTGGCGCCGGAATTCGAGCGCCGCAGCGGCCACCGTCTGGTCAGCGCCTTCGGGGCTTCCTTCGGCCCGGCGCCGGATGCGCTGCCGCAGCGCCTGGGGCGCGGCGAGCCGGCGGATGTGGTGCTGGCGCTGGAGGATGCGCTGGAGGCCCTGGCCGGTGCCGGGCACCTGGATGCCGGCAGCGTCACGCGGCTGGCGGAGACCCGTGTCGCCTTCGCGGTGCGCACCGGCGCGCCGAAGCCGGACATGTCCACGGTGGACGCCATGCGCGCCGCGCTGCTGGCGGCGCCGAGCATCGCTTATTCCCCCAGCGGTTCCGGCCGCTTCTATGAGACGGAACTGGTGCAGCGCCTCGGCATCGCGGAGCAGGTGATGCCGAAGTCCCGCCGCTGGTTCCCGGACCGCATCGGCGCCGTGGTGGCGCGGGGCGATGCGGCCATGGGGCTGCAGCAGATCTCGGAACTGCTGCCGATCCCCGGCATCGAGGTGATCCGCATCCCGGAGGAGGTGCAGAAGGTCTCCTTCGCTTCCGCCGCGCTGGGCGGGAAGGCGCGGCAGCCCGAGGCCGCGCGGCAACTGATGGCCTTCCTGTCTTCCCCCGAGGCCGCGCCGATGATCGCCGCGACCGGCCTGGACCCCATCCGCCGCTGAACGGATGGCGGGGTCTGGGGTGACCCTGTCACCCCAGCGGGGAAGGTCCGGAAGGGGCGGCGCCCCTTCTGGCCGTGCCCGGTCAGAGATCGACCCAGTAGGTCCCTTCCATCGGCACGGCCGCGAAGCGCTTGTTCATGCTCTCCAGCGTCCGCGCCGGGTCGATGCCTTCCGCGCGCTCCGGATGGATCCAGCGCAGCAGGGCCTCGATGGCGATCATATGGGTCGGGTTGTCGTTGCAGCCGTGCCAGATGGCATGGGCGCGGCCTTCCCGCACCGCCGTCAGGGCCTGGAGGTGGGCGCCCTCGAGCACCTCCTGGAGGCTGGCGCGGGCGGGGCCGGGCTGGACACCGGCGCCCAGCAGCACGCCGCCGCGGCCGTTGTAGGAACCGCCGGTGGCGACATAGACCTTCGGGTCCTGGTCCAGCACATATTCCAGCGTCAGCGGCCCGATGGCGCCGGGCAGCACGTCGGCGCCGATATTGTGGCCGCCGGCCATGCGGATGAAGTCGTTGAAGGTGCCCTGGCCGGGGGAATTGCAGCAGGCGGTGCCGCCGGCATGGGCATGCATCATCACGCGCGGGGTGGCGTTCAGCCCGGCGGTGCGGGCGCGCACGCGCTCCAGCGTCTCGGCATAGAAGGCGGTGAAGGCGCTGGCCTGTTCCTCCCGCCCCAGCAGGCGGCCGAGGGTGGTCAGGCTGGGGATGGTGTCGCGCAGGGGGCTTGCGAAGAAATCCACCACCGCGAAGGGCAGCCCGGCATCGGAAAGGCTGCGGAGGATGGCACTGTCCGGCCCGCCGCTGGCCTGCACCGCGTTGCGGCTGAGCAGCACGAGATCGGCGCCAAGGGACAGGATCTTTTCCACCGTGCCGGGGTCGGGCACCGTGGCGGCGCCGAGCACGGGCACGCCCTCCAGCGCCGGGAAGCGGCGGCGCCAGGCGGCGTATTCCGCCACGGCGCCGGTGCGCATGTCGCCGGTCCAGCCGGCGAGAAGGCTAGCGGGGTCGGGGTGCAGCAGGTTCAGCACGGCCAGTTGCCGGCCGGGCATGCAGATGATGCGCTGGGCCGGGCGGGGCAGGGTGACGGTGCGGCCCAGCAGGTCCTGCGCGCCGACGCTGCCCTGGGCGCGCGCGATGGCGGGCATGGCGAGGGGGGAGGCCAGCAGCGCCGTCAGCAGGGCGCGGCGGCCGGGATGGCCGGCTTTGGTCTCGGTCATGCCGCTGATGCTCCTGGCTGCGGGGTCAATCTATCGCGCCGGCCCGGCGCCGCAAGGCAGCGCCGGGCCAGGGGCTTCACCACTTGTAGCGCAGGCCCGCCAGCACCAGGCGCCGGTTGCCGAAGTAGCAGGCATCGGCGGAGGAGCAGGAGGCGACGTAATCCTTGTCCCCGATGTTGGAGACATTGAGCGTGAGCTGCGCGCCCTTCAGGTCTTCCCGCAGTGCGCCGAGGTCGTAGCGAATGGCGGCGTCGAAGAGGGTGAAGGAGGAGACGTCGAAGCTGTTGGTGTCGTCCCCTGGCGTCTTACCGATGTAGCGCACACCCGCGCCGATCCCGAGGCCGCGCAGCGGGCCGTCGGTGAAGCGGTACTCGGCCCAGGCGCTGGCGGAGTGCTTCGGCACCTGCGGCACCGCCTTGCCGGTGACATTGGCGATGGTGCTCTCCGTCACCTCGGCATCGGTGTAGGCATAGGCGGCGATGAGGTCGAGATTATCGTTGAGGCTGGCGCGGCCTTCCAGCTCGATGCCGCGGGAGCGGATCTCGCCGGTCTGGATGGAATAGGTGACGCTCACCGGGTCCGGCGTCAGCACGTCCTGCTGCCGGATCTGGAAGGCGGCGAGCTGGATGTAGCTGTTGAGGCCGTTTGGCTGGAACTTGATGCCGGCCTCGTACTGCTCGCCCGTGGTAGGGTCGAAGGGCGCGCCGCCGCGTGCGGGGGAATAGGTGCCGCTGTTGGGCAGGAAGGATGTGGCGTAGCTGGCATAGGGCGCCAGACCGTTGTCGAAGAGGTAGAGCGCGCCGACGCGCCAGGTGAAGGCGCTGTCTTCCTGGCTGGTGCTGCGGCTGGTGGCGCGCGTCACCGTCTCGCTGGTGGCGAAATCCTGCCGCAGGCCGAGCGTCAGCCGCAGCTTGCCCAGCGCGATCTGGTCCTGCGCGTAGAAGCCGAGCTGGTCCTGGATCTGCGAGGTGGTGGCGAGCGTGGGCTCCGGGAAGTTCAGGTCATAGCTGGGCGCGAAGATATCGAGCGCATAGGCGGGGGACAGGGCGGCATTGCCCAGCCGCCGCTTGGCGGAGGAGCGGCCCCAGTCCACGCCGAAGAGCAGCGTGTGGTCCAGCGGGCCCGTGCTGAAGGTGGCCTGCGCCTGGTTGTCCAGCGCGAAGGTATCGGCATGCTCGATGGAATGGACGATGGAGCGCGAGAGGGTGCGCTGGTTGGCCGCCAGCGCGCGGCCGCTGATCGCCTTGAACTCGGCGTCGATGTGCTGGTAGCGGAAGTTCTGCCGGAAGGTCCAGGTCTCGTCGAGGCGGTGCTCCAGCTGGTAGCCGATCGAGGCCAGGCGGCGCTGGAACAGATTGTAGTTGGGATCGCCGGAGAAGAAGCTGCTGGGCAGCCGGCCGTAGCGGTTGGGCAGCACGGTGCCGACGGCGGGGGCGAAGTTGTAGAAGCCGCCATCGGGCTCGTACTGGTAATTGCCCAGCACCGTCAGCGTGGTATCGGCCGTGGGCCGCCAGGTGATGGCGGGGGCGACGGCGATGCGGCTTTCCTTGTTGTAGTCGTATTGCGTGTCGGCGATGCGGCCGATGCCGGTCAGGCGATACAGGAACTCGCCATCCTCGGTCAGCTTGCCGCCGAAGTCGAAGGCGGTCTGCAGCAGGGCGTGGCTGCCGGCTTCCAGCCGCACCTCATGCACCGCTTCCTCGGTCGGGCGGCGGCTGACGAGGTTGACGATGCCGCCCGAGCCGGTCTGGCCATAGAGCACCGAGGCGGGGCCGCGCAGCACCTCGATCCGCTCCAGCAGCCAGGGATCGACGGTCGGGATGGCATAGGAGATGCCACGCTGCTGCCGCAGCCCATCGAGGAAGTTCACATAGGCCGCGCTGGTGCCCTGGCCGCCGAAGCCGCGCACGAAGACGCTGTCGTAGCGCGAGGTGGGCCGCACTTCCGGCAGCACGCCGGCGGTGTAGCGCAGCGCCTGGGAGACATTGAGCGCGCCCTGGTCGTCGATCTGGTCGCGCGTCACCACGCCCACGGATTGCGGCGTCTCGATCAGCGGCGTGTCGGTCTTGGTGCCGGTGGTGGTCAGCGGCGCCACATAGCCTTGCACCGGCTGCCAGGCGCGCCAAGCGGTGGCCTGCACATTCACCTCGGGCAGCACGATGGTGCCGGCGGGCGTTTCTTCCGGCAGGGTCAGCGGCGCGGCCGTGCTGTCCTGGGCCGAGGCGGGGAGAGCAAGCAGCAGGCTGCTCAGCGCCGTGGTCGCCAGCGCCAAGTCACGCCGCCGTGGCGCCATTCTCCATGAAGTTCTTGCCATGCCACGCTGCCTCTGCGTCATCGGTGATAATGCGAATGCGTCGCATCTATACCAATAAGGCGCGGAGGCCAAACCCAAGCCTGGCTGGATCGGCATCATCTTGATGGTGGTGGCAGGCGCGGCGGGAGCCGCGTTCAGCTCCGGCGGAAAACCCGCAGCGGGGTCCGGGGTGGCCTTGCCACCCCGGCGGGGTCCAGGGGCGGCGCCCCTGGCCTTACCGTCAGGCGGCGGCGCCCGCCATCATGCCCCATTCCTTCAGCAGCGCCTCCAGCTTGGCGGCGGCTTCCGGCGCCAGCGGCCAGGCGGCCGGCGGCCGGGCATGGCCGACATCGATGCCGGTCAGCGTCAGCGCCGACTTCACCACGGAGACATTGGTGCCGTTCTGCTCTTCCGAGCGCAGGGCCTCGAAGGTCTCGATGCCGGCGATGGTGCTGTTGGCGGTGGCGTAGTCGCCGCGCGCGAGCGCATCGCGGATGGTGACGGAGCGTTCCGGCAGCAGGTTGATCAGGCCGGAGGTGAAGCCCTTGGCGCCGACCGCGGTCATCGGCGGCGCCCAGGGCTCGGCCAGGCCGCAGACGAAGTTGATGTCGGGCCCGACGCGGTGGATGGCCTTGGCCAGGGTCATGATATTGGGCGTGGCCCATTTCACGCCGGCGACGCCGGGGATGCGGCAGAGCTGCTCGATGGCCGGCAGGCCAATGCCGTCGTTGCGCAGGTAGAGCACCACCGGCAGGCCGGCGGCATCGGCCACGCGCCGCACGTATTCCACCACGCCGCGTGGCGCCACGAAGGGATCGGGCGGCTGGTGGATCATGATGGCGTCGCAGCCATCGGCCTTGGCGCGGGAGGCCAGGTGCACCGCATCCTTGATGGAGCGGCCGACGCCCGCGATCGTCAGCGTCCGGCCGCCGATCAGCGCCGGCACCTCAGCCTGCATCCGCTCGGCCTCGGCCATGGTCAGGCCGTAGAATTCGCTGGTATTGCCATTGATGGTCAGGCCATCGACACCGGCCTGGGCGCAGCGGTCGATGATGGGCTTCAGGCGCTGCGGCTGCGGCGTATCGCTGGCATCGAGCGGCGTGACCAGGATGCCGGAAATGCCGGAGAGGGCTTTCCGCGCGCGTTCGGGAAGGGCGGTCATAATTCTGTTTCCTCCGGGAGGATGTCCCTGGGCAGCGCCGGGCGCCGCCGCAAATCTGCTATAGCAGTTTAATGGGGCCGGCTTCAACGCCCGGCTGCATCTTCCCCGGCTGCATCTTCAATGCGGCCCGGCCATGAAGCGCCGCGCCATGGTGGCATAAAGCGGCCGGCGGCAGACAAGGCGGGAGGCCGCGAAGCCGATCAGCGCCGTGCCCATCAGGGGCACGGCCATGCCATGGTTGCCAGTCATTTCCAGCACGATGACGCCGGCGGTGATGGGCGCCTGCACCACGCCGGCAAAATAGGCCACCATGCCCAACAGCACCACGGCATCCGCCGGCGCGCCGGGCAGCAGCGCCCCCAGCCAGTGCCCAATGCCCGCCCCCACGGACAGGGAAGGCGCGAAGATGCCGCCGGGAATGCCGCTCAGGTAGGAAACCACGGTGGCCAGCAGCTTCCAGAAGGCGAAGCTTTCCGGCACGCCGGGTTGGCCTTCCACCAGCAGCTTCGCCTGCTCGGCCGCCACGGCGAAGCCCATCGCCACCACCCCCACCAGCACCGCGCCCAGCCAGAAGACCAGCCGCCGCCGCCATTGGCGCGGCGAGAGCAGCGGCAAGCGGCGCAGCCGGTGGCGGTTGAAGGAGGAGCGGTCCGGCCTCATGCGGCATCATCTTCCTGGCTGTGACGGGGCCGCACAGACTGTGCCTCGGGAGCCGCCAGGGCAATGCGTGGCCCTGCTGCCTGTCGGCCCGCCCTCAGCCGGGCGGCGGTGGCGCGGCGGCGGATTCGATGGCCTCGGCCACGACCTCGGTATGGGTGTGGTGGATCATGTGGCCGGCATCCTCCAGCGGCAGGAAGCGGCTGTGGGGCAGGTGCCGGTGGAAGGCCGCCGACTGGCTGGCGGTATCCACCATGCGGTCCCCGGTGCCGGCCAGGATGGTGATGGGCAGGTCCAGCCCGCCGTAATGCGGGGCCAGGGTGGCGGCGCTCGGGATCATCAGCGCGGTGTCGCCGCCACTGGCACGCAGGGCGCCGGGCCGCAGCACCAGTTCGGTGGGAAAGCCGGTGCGGAAACCCTGGGTGACCGGCCGGGGGGCGAAGATGCGGCGCAGCAGCGCCGGCAGCATGGGCCGGCTGAGCAGCGGCGCCACAGTATGGCTCAGCAGGCTGCCCAGCAGCGGCAGGGCCAGCAGGGAAGGCGGCAGCACATCCAGACGGGGACGGGGCAGCATATAGCCGCCCAGCAGCACCAGCGCGCCGGCACCGCCACGCAGCGCCATGGCCAGCGCCACCAGCACGCCCCAGGAATGCCCCACCAGCACCGGCTTCGTGACGCCCAGGCGCCGCAGCGCTTCCAGCAGCAGCGCCGCCTGGGCGCTGGCGCTCCAGACGCGGCCACGCGGGCGCCGGGTATGGCCGAAGCCGGGGCGGTCGAAGGCAAGGACGCGGTGCCGCGCCGCCAGGCGGTCCAGCAGCCCGCTGGCGGCGAAATCCTCGGCCATGGCGCCATTGCCATGGATCAGCACCACCACCGGCGCGGCGGAGTCGCCCTGCTCAAGGTAATGCAGGTCGAGACCATGGACCCGGAGGAAGCGCCCCCGGGGCGGGTGGCGCCGTTCCGCCGCGCGGCTGGCGGCATGGTTGAACAGCGCCATGGCGCCCAATGCCGCCGCCGCGCCCAGCAACAGGGTGCCGGTACGCGTGGCGGGAGGAGGAGAAGGGGCAGGGCGTGGAAGGAGTGTCATGGGTCCGGGCGGCAGGGTGAGCAACCCGCCGGGCCGGAACGCCCGCCCCGGCGCGAGGGGGCGCCGGGCACGGAGGAGGGGGGACGGGTTGCGACCACGTCCCAACGCCGGCAGGTGGCGGGGGTTGCCCGCCGCGCCGCCGGCGGGATGCTTACTTCAGATGGGCCGCCAGGTGCTTGTTCATCTCGAACATGGTCACCTTGTCCTTGCCGAAGACCTTCTTCAGCTTGTCGTCGGCCAGGATCTCACGCCGGTTCTCCGGGTTCTGCAGATCCTTGGACTTGATGTATTCCCACACCTTGCTGACGACCTCGCCACGCGGCAGGGGGCCTTCGCCCACCACCGCCGCCAGCTCCGCAGAGGGCTTCAGCGGCGTCTGCAGCGCATTGGGCTTGTTGCCCGGCTTGGCCGGCTTGACGGTGGCCTTCTTGTCCTGTCCTGCCGATTTCGCAGCCATTGAACGCTCCTGGGAACGGGTTGGGGTCTGGGCCCTGCGGGAAGCATGGTGCAGAGCCAGGTTGGTGGCAAGACGAGCCTGGAGCCGGGCGTTCAACACCCCCTGCGCCAGCCTCGGTTAACGGCGGCCGTAGCGGCGGTCCAGGCTGACCAGCGCCAGCGCGCAGCAGGCCAGCACGCCCAGCCCGAGCATGCGCTGGCGCGAGGACCGCAGCCCGCCATCGATCCGCCCGCCGTCCGGCGGCGGGGCGAAGAGATTGCCGTCGGTGACGGGGGCGCCGCGTGCCCGGCGGAAATAGGCGGCCATGAAGCGCGCCATCAGCCGCGTGGTCCAGCCGGGGGCCAGCAGATGCGCCAGCCGCGTGGCATCGGCCACCCAGCCCACCGTGGTGGTGGGCCTCGGCGCGTGCGAGAGCCGCACGATGGCCGCGGCCACCCGCCGGGCGTCATAGACCGGCGGCGGGGCGGACAGGGCGCGCCCGGTGTAATTGGCGCCATGCCGCAGGCCGGGCGTGTCGATGAAGGCGGGATAGACATCGCAGACATGGATGCCCGGATGGTCCGCCAGCTCTGCGCGCAGGGCCTCCGAAAAGCCGCGCAGGCCGAACTTGCTGGCCGAATAGGCGGCGGCAAAGGGTGCCGCCGCGAAGCCGCCCAGCGAGATCATGTTGATGAAGATGCCCCGCCCCTGGCGCAGGAAATGCGGCAGGACGGCATGGGCGTCATGCATGTGGCCAAGCAGGTTGGCGCGGATCACCTGCTCATGCGCCCGCATCGGCGTGTCGTGGTAGCGGCCCACGGCGCCGACGCCGACATTGCTGACCCAGACATCGATCCGCCCGCCGAAGCCGCGCGCCCGCACCGCCAGCCGCTCCACCGCGTCAGGGTCGGTCACGTCGGTGGGCACGGCAATGGCATCGGCGCCCAGGGACCGGCAGCGGGCCGCGACCTCTTCCAGCGCATGCTCGCCCCGTGCCGCCAGCACCAGCCGGGCGCCGTCGCGGGCGAAAGCCTCCGCCGTGGCCTGTCCGATGCCGCTGGAGGCGCCGGTGATCACCACCACCGGGCTGCCAAGCCTGTCCGCCATTCCGCCTCACTCCTGTTGCGGTGTGTGCAGAACAGGCCGGCGGGGCATGAGTTGCCGCAGGACGGCAAAGGTCATGCTGCCAGCGGGGCGGCCTGGCGGAAATCTGTGGATATCTCTGTGGATAGCGGGTGCGGTGGTGGAGCCGAGGGGAATCGAACCCCTGACCTCCTCATTGCGAACGAGGCGCTCTACCAACTGAGCTACGGCCCCGCACTCTCGCGAGGCCCGGCTTATTGCCTGTGGCACACGACCTGTCAAGCGGTGCTTGCCGCGACCGCCCCGGCTCCGTAGATGAAGGCGGACTGCGGGATGAAGGAGAGGCAATGTACGCACTGTTCTGGCTGATCGACCAGCTCATCGGGCTCTACGTATGGGCGTTGATCATCGCCGCGGTGTTCAGCCTGCTGGTGTCCTTCAACGTGCTGGATACCCGCAACCGTTTCGTCTGGACCGTGGGGGACTTCCTCTACAAGGTGACGGAGCCGGCGCTGCGCCCGATCCGCCGCTTCATGCCTGATCTCGGCGGCATCGACCTGTCGCCGATGATCCTGATCCTGCTGCTCTACGCGCTGCGGATCTTCCTGTGGCAGAGCGTGTGGCCGCTGCTGGCCGGCTGAATGCCACCCAGGCCTGGCGGGCGGTGGCGGATGGGGTGGAGCTGCGCGTCAAGGCGCAGCCCCGCGCCCGCCGCCCCGGCCTGCAGGGCCTGGTCGATTCGGCCGATGGCCCGCGCCTGAAGCTGGCCGTCAACGAGGCGCCGGAGGATGGGCGGGCCAACCGCGCCATCTGCGCCCTGCTGGCCGGGGCGCTGCATGTCCCCCCTTCGCGGATCGCGGTGGTGCAGGGGGCGGCCTCGCGGGAAAAGACCTGCCACATCGCCGGCGACCCCGCCGCATTGCTGAAAACACTGGAGAATCTGGCATGAGCGCACGCATCATCGACGGCAAGGCGGTGGCGGCCGACCTGCGCGCCCGGCTGGCGGAGCGCGTGCGCGTCCTCGGCTTCGCCCCCGGCCTGCGCGTGGTGCGGGTGGGGGATGACCCGGCCAGCGGCGTTTATGTCCGCAACAAGGACCGCGCGGCGCAGCAGGCCGGCTTCAACAGCGCCACGCTGCAGCTGCCCGAGACCACCAGCGAGGCCGAGCTGCTGGCCGTGGTGGCCGAGCTGAATGCCGACCCGGAGGTGGACGGCATCCTGGTGCAACTGCCGCTGCCGCAGCAGATCCGGGCCGATGCGGTGCTGCGCGCCATCGACCCGGCCAAGGACGTGGATGGCTTCCACCCGGTGAATGCCGGCCTGCTGGCCACCGGCCAGCCCGGGCTGGTGCCCTGCACGCCCAAGGGCGTGATGCACCTGCTGCGCGCCGCCGGCACGGCGCCGCGCGGGGCGCGGGCGGTGGTGCTGGGCCGCTCCAACATCGTGGGCAAGCCGATGGCGGCGCTGCTGCTGGCGGCGGATGCGACGGTGACGGTGGTGCATTCCCGCACCCAGAACCTCGCCGCCGAATGCCGCCGGGCGGAGATCCTGGTGGCCGCCGTGGGCCGGCCGGAGATGGTGCGCGGCGACTGGGTGGCGGAAGGCGCCACCGTGATCGACGTCGGCATCAACCGCCTGCCCACGGGCAAGCTGGTGGGCGACGTGGCCTTCGCCGAGGCCTCCGCCCATGCCGGCGCCATCACCCCGGTGCCGGGCGGCGTCGGCCCCATGACCATCGCCTGCCTGCTGGAGAATACGCTGGAAGCCGCCATCGCCCGCCGCGGCCTCGCGGAGAACTGAGGCGGCAGGGCTTTCAGGCCGCTGGCAGCAGCAGCCGGGTGACCTCGCCGGCGCTTTCAGCGCCGATCCCGGCCTCGGCCAGCGCCGCCGCGCTGCCCTCGGGCAGCGGCCAGTTGACCTCCAGCACGGTGCCATCCAGCCGTGCCTTGGGCGGGGTGCTGCGCGGCAGCGCCTTGGCGCCGGCGAAGGCCTCTACCAGCGCCAGGTCCACCGCCGGGCGGCGCGGCGCCACGGTGGCGGTGGCGGCGCTTTCCACCGTCAGCGGCCGGCCGACCACCAGGGCCAGCAAGGGCTGCACCGTGCCGAAGAAGCGGCCGGAATCCACCGCCGAACGCTCTTCCGGTCGGCCCAGGCGCAGAAAGGCGCGCACCAGCCCCTCCATGTCGCGGGCGGCCTGGGCAGCGCGGGTCAGCCGGACGGCGGCCTTGTCCTCCGGTGGCAGGCTGGCCAGCACGCTGTCCATGTTGGCCTGCATCACCATCACCATGTTGTTCACGGCGTGCTGCATCGGCCGGGCCAGACCTGCCATGACGTCGCCTGCTTCCTTCAACCGCTCATCTCCTCCACGATGTCCTTGAACAGCTTGGCCGGTAGCCCGCCGCCCTGCACCTCATCCATCGGACTGGCATTGTCGTTGCCGAGCCAGACCCCGATCACCCAGCGCCCCGCGATGCCGACGAACCAGGCATCGCGGAAATCCTGCGTGGTGCCGGTCTTGCCGCCGATGCGCTGACCGCGCACCGCCGCCGCATGGCCGGTGCCACGCTCCACCACCGCGTTCAGCATGCGGCGCATCTCACCCGCATGCCCGGCCGAGATCACCCGCTGGGGCGCCGTCAGCGGCACCGCCAGCACGCGGCCGGAACCCTCCGCCCGCGCGATGCCGTAGGGCGTCACCCGCAGCCCCCCATTCGCGAAGGCGGCATAGCCGGTGACGAGGTCCAGCAACGTCACCTCCGCCGTGCCCAGCGCCAGGGAGGCGTCGTTGGAAAACCGCCCATGCACCCCCAGCCGCTCCGCCACCGCCGCCACCGGCTTCGCGCCACCCGCCGCCAGCAGCACCCGCACGGCGGCGGTGTTGATGCTGTGCGCCAGCGCATCCTCCAGCGACAATTCGCCCCGGGCCCGCCACCGGCCATTGCCCGGGGACCAGCCGCCCAGGTTCAGCGGCAGGTCCGAGACGGTGCTGGCCGGGCTCAGCCCTTGTTCCAGTGCCGTCAGCCAGACAAAAGGCTTGAAGGCCGACCCGGGTTGCCTGCGCGCGGTGGTGGCGCGGTTGAAAGGGCTCTGCCGGTAGTCGCGGCCGCCCACCATGGCGCGCACGGCGCCGTCGCTGGCTTGCAGCACCAGCACCGCGCCCTGGCTGGCATGCGCCGCCGCGCCGGGGCCGGAGAGCAGGGCATCGAGGCGCTTCTCCACCACCGCCTGCAGCTTCAGGTCCAGCGTGGTGCGCAGCTCCAGGTCGCCGCTGCCGGGGAAGCTCTCGGCCAGGTCGTCCTGCACCCAGTCGGCGAACCAGCCGGCATCGCCCGAGGGGCGCGGCGGCAGGGTCATCTTCTCGGCTTCCTGGCGCGCGCGGCCCTCAGTGATCAGCCCGGCGGCAGCCATGGCCTCCAGCACATCGGTGCCGCGGCGGATGGCGGCATCGGGGGCGGCGCGCGGGTTGTAGCGGGAGGGTGCCTTGGGCAGCCCGGCCAGAATCGCCGCCTGCCAGAGCGTGACGCGGCGCGCCGGCACGCCGAAATACAGCCGCGCCGCCGCATCCACCCCATAGGCCCCGGCGCCGAGATAGACGCGGTTGAGGTAGATCTCCAGCAGCTGGTCCTTGGTGAAGCGGCTTTCCAGCCAGAGCGCCAGCAGGGCTTCCTGCACCTTGCGGCGCATGTTGCGCTCCGGCGTCAGGAACAGGTTCTTCGCCAGCTGCTGCGTGAGGGTGGAGCCGCCCTGCACCACGCGGCCGGCGCGCCAGTTGGTGACGGCGGCCCGCGCCAGCCCGATCGGGTCCAGGCCGAAATGGCTGCGGAAGCGCCGGTCCTCCACCGCCATCAGCGCGCCAGGTACATAGGCGGGCAGGTCAGCCAGCCGCACGCGCTCGCCATAAAGGTCGCCGCTGGTGGCCAGCAGGCGGCCATCGGCGGCTTCCAGGGTCACGGAAGGGCGGCGGGTGGCCACCAGCGCCGCTTCCGGGCGAGGCAGGTCCCAGGTGAAGAAGATCAGCGCCAGCCCGAGCGCGAGCCCGCCCCAGACCACCAGCAGCACCAGCAGGCGGAACAGGCGCAGCAACCCGCCGCGCCGAGGCGGGGTGCGCGGGGCCTTGGATGGGGTGGCAGGCATGGCGGAAGGCGCCATGCCGGGTTGAGCATGGGCCGAGATGCGGCGCATGCGGTATCCTACCACCGTATGACGCTCCGCATGACGGGTGCGGTTGCAAAAATTGTAATTTTTGAAGGGCTGCACTGGAACCGGTGCCTGGGAAGAGTGCTTGAAGGCGGTTCAGGAGCGACGGATGACACTGCACGCGGCCATGGCGATAGGGCTGGGCCTGCTGGCCACGACCCTGGCATGGGGGCAGGAGGCGCCCTTGGACAGCCCACGCTGCCAGCAGCAATGCGGTGCCGTGCTGCCCCGGCGCATCGACAACCCGCGCGAGGTGCAATCCTGCCTGGGCCGCTGCCAGGCGCTGGAGCGGCTGCAGCCGCCCGCCGCCAGCACAGCCGGCCGTCCCGCCGCCCCAGCGAAGCCGCAGGCACGCCGCGAGGTGGCGGCACCAGCGCCGCCCCCGCTCGCTGCCCCGGAAGCCGGCCCCCATGGCGCCGTTTATCTGGCGCCCGCGCCTTCACCCGGCATAGGGCTGGCGGCGAATATGCCGGACCGCAACACGGCGCATCGCGTGGCCGAGCTGCAATGCATCGGGCAGCAGGGGGCCGCCTGCCGGCTGGCGCTGGAATTCCATGACCGCTGCGCGGCGGTGGCGCAGGGGGTGGTGCCCCGTGGGCTGGCACTGACGCAGGACCCCAGCACCTTCCAGGTCATGGTCGCCACGGCCGGCGCCGGTGCCACCGCCGCGCTCGCGGAGGGGGAGGCCATGGCCGCCTACCGCCGGCGCTTCCGCGGCACCTGCCGGATGGCGCGCAGCACCTGCGGGTGAGACGGCTCAGCCCCGCATGGCGCCCAGCACGGCGCGGCAGAGCGGCGTGGTGCTGTCGCAAAGCTGGAAAACAATATCGAAATGGTTGGAGGCCGGCGGCGCCGGCACCAGCGTCACCGCGCAGCCGGCCTGCCGGTAGCGCTCGGCCTGGTCCTGTGTCTGGCGCTTGAATTCGGCGGTTTCCGTCTCGGCGACGCTCAGCACCACCGGCAGGCCGGGGCGCGGCGGCGGCAGCAGGGCGGGCGAATTGCGCGCCGCCGCCGCCGCGTCCAGCGCCAGCCAGTCGTTGACATGGCAGAGCCGCACCGGCTCCAGCTCGAACAGGCCGGAGAGCAGCGTGCCGCCGGCTACCGGATGCGGCGGCAGGCCGAAGCCGGCCGGCCAGTCGCCGCCCGCCGCCAGCATGGCCGCCAGATGCCCGCCGGCCGAGCTGCCGCCGACATGGATGCGCGCCGGGTCGCCGCCATGGCGGGCGATGTTCCCGTGCAGCCAGGCCAGGGCGGCGCGGCATTGTTGCGTGATCTCGTCCAGCGTGGCGCCAGGGGCGAGGGCGTAGTTCACCGCCACCACGCAGCAGCCCGCCGCCGTCAGGGCCGGGGCCATGAAGCCGGAATCGGCGGCGTCCAGCAGCCGCCAGTAGCCGCCATGGATGAAGACGAAGACCGGCGCCAAGCCGCCCGTGCCGGCGGCAGGGAAGATATCCAGCCGCTCCGCCTCGCTGGGGCCATAGGGGATGTTCAACACGCAGGGCAGGGCGCGCCGGGCGGCTTCCGTGCGGGCGCGGTATTCGGCCATGATGGGCGCGATATCCGGCACCGTGGCGCGGGCATTGTACTCGCGGTCCAGCGCCGCGCGGTCCATGTCGCGATAAAGCATCACAGCCTCTTCTTCAACGGCGCCATGCCTGAGGCCGCCCGGCCCGTGGCCAGGCGCTGCCGCTTAGTGGCGGTGGATGATTTCCTCGATCATCATGCCCGGCGTGCTCTTGGCATCCAGCACCTGCGCCATGTGCTCGATCAGCGGCGCCACGCCCGGCTCCAGGTGCTGCAGGATGATCCGCACCGAGCGCACGCCCTCGGCCAGGAAGTCCGGGCGGTTCGCGTCAACCGGGATGCCCTTGCCGATCATGACGCCCAGGGTGCGGTTGCGGCTGGTGTCGCACATGCCGGTCAGCAGGATGTCGCCGATGCCGCAATACATGTTGATGACCGAGCCATCCATGCCGAGGCTCTCCAGCACCTGCCGTGCCTCGGCGATGATGCGGGTGATGATCATGAAGCGGGTGTTGTCGCTCATGTTGAGGGAGGCGGCGACGCCGAGAATGATGGCGTAGACATTCTTCAGCGCGCTGACCATGTCCACCGAGGCCGGCGAATAGGACGTGTCGAAGTCCAGCGAGGCCTTGGCAAAGACGGAACGCAGGCGCTGTTCCGCGTCGCGGTTGCGCGCGCCGATCGTCAGGCCCGACAACTCGCCCAGCAGAAGCGGCCGGGCGAAGGTGGGGCCCTTCAGCGCCACATATTCCACCGCGCTGGCATTCGCCTGGAAATGCTCCGCGAAGGTCAGGTACTTGCTGTCCAGGCCCTTCACCAGGTTCACCACCATGGAGCCCGGCTTCATGTTCTTGACGATGACCTCAAGATACTGGTCGATGAAGCGGGCCGGAATGGCGATGAAGACGATGTCGGCTTCCAGGCAGATCTGGATGTCGCTGGAAGCGACAACCAACGCCGGGATCGTGATGTCCGGGAAATAGGCCGAGTTCTTCCCGGTGGAGCGGATCACCTCCGCCTGCTGTTCCGTCCGGCAGATCAGCGAGACCTTGTGACCGGAGCGCGTGGCTGCCACGCCGATCGCCGTGCCGAAGGATCCACCGCCGAGCACAGCGATCGCAGGTTTGGAATTCGGCATCAGGCTTCTCCGGCGGTGAGGCTTTGCCGCGGCCCCGCGATACCGCGGGAACACGACGTGGTCAGCGAGTCCAGTTCATAGGGCATGTCGGTGCCGAAGGCATCTCCCTGTGGGACCCGGCGCCTGCAGGCGGTGGAACACCGCCCGGGGGCCGTCCGGTTCAGGCCCTGTCGGGCGGGGCTGGCCTCGCCCGCCTGACAATGCGTGGCGGCTTCAGTCTTCCAGTTGCCAGGGCCATTCGTAGAACTGGTCCGGCTTCTTCCAGTTCTCGCCGTAACGCTCGGCCAGGAAGCCGGCGGGGTCCGCGGGGGCCGGGTACTTGCGGCCGCAGAGCTCGACCTCTCCGGGGGGAAGCACGAGGTTCGTCTGGATCGGCCTGTACTGAAACTTCTCCATCATGACCTGTATCTGGTCGCCCTCGAACCAGCAGGGGAACAGGTCCACCGATACCCCGTCCTTCGAGACGTTGAAGTTGAGCGAGCCCGAGGGGCGCCAGGAGGAGTAGCCGGCGGCCCTGAAGCGCTGTTCCAGCGCGTGGCTGCCCCGCTCGGCTTCCGCCCTGGTGGTGGAGTGATCGACATACAGAACGTCGACGTCGTCGTCATGGGCGATGAAGTCGTTCTCCCGCACGGCGCCGAGCAGGGAGCCGTAGCAGAGGAGGCCGCGCAGATTCCATTCCCGCAGTTGCTGGATCACCTGATCCAGGCCGTTCAGGAACAGCTCCCGCCTGGAATGCAGGACAGAATTGTTGATCTGGTGCTTGGAGATAATGAAGTTCTGTTCGTTGGTCCGGTACTGGGGCGCAATCTCGTTCAGGCGCTGCATGACCTTGCGGATCACGTCCTTGGAGCGCAGCACGCGGCTGAACGGGGCGAGCTGGCTGGTCCCGAGGATGCTGGTATCGCCCATCAGATACAGGATGTAGTGGGCGATGATCGTGAGATCCTCATCCTGAAGCTGGTAGTCGCTGTTGTAGAAATCCAGCACGGCGATGGCCTGCGCCCAGTCGATGTTCCCCTGCCGCGCCTTGCCGCTGGAGATCACCTCCGCCAGCCCCTTGCGGAGCTGGAGATTCACCGTCTCAGGCGACGTGTGGCGAGGATCGTGGTCCTTGCCCAGGATTTGCGTGATGCCCTCGGCCAGGTTGACGAAGCACTGCTTGCGGCGCTCGGCGTTGTTGTTCTCCCAGCGGCAGAGCAGCTTCTCCCCGGCATAGGCTTCCACGCAGAGGAACATCGAACGGACGCCCCATTCGCTTCCGCGATTGGCGACAACCAGCTTGGAGACATGGGCGGGAGACTTGAACGATACGGTCAGGGAAGGCGCGATTTCTTTCTTGGTGTGGATCTGCGATCCACCCAGGAAGCATGCTGTCAGATGTTCCTTCGGCTTGTCGCCATAGATGGAACTCGCTTCCACATGCGCCGTCAGGTCGGGACGCTTGATCTCCTTCGCGTCCTTTGAAAAGAACCTGATCGCACCGAGATTCAATATCTCGGCCGCTGGAGCCTCGATCCGGAATACGACCTTATCGACTACCTGTTCCACAGGGATGGTGAGTGCATTTCTTTTCGAATCGCCAAAAAAGCCAAAAGATGGGAATGCACGCGCGGCAAGCGCACCAACTTCGTCTTCGGGATTAAGGTCTTTATGCACCAATCTGCTCCGCCTGACACCAACTGACCTAGTACGACCGCCAGGAGTAGCCGAAAGCCCGCCCACACGGTTTGAGTATAGCCTACCATTCTCCACCAAGCTCAGCTACCAGCCCCCCTTAGCCCTTATCCAGAAGAACAAGTAAAGCTTGGAAACACGGCAACAGTGTCGCCGGCGGTACGATCCGGGACATGCCGCGCCTTGGCCAAGAACCGGGGGCAAGGACGGTCCGGCGCGGTGTCCATCGGGCCATGGGCCATGCAAAGTATGCGGGCAGAAAATCGCCTTCAGCGGGACAATAATGGCGCAGGAAACGGAACCTGGGTCAAGACGAGATCTTGATGAATAAACGGGTTCATCAATGACGCGCTTGCGGGGTATGGCTCCAGGCCCCACGGTCTTCAGTCCCATGGGGGCCGATGCGGCGCCTCAACCGGAGGTACTGCCCTCTCGAACCTGTGAACGCCCCTTTTCCCACCGGGCCTGGCTGAACAATCCTTACCTTCCACGACGGCAGTCGCAGAGGGGGCAGGTTGGCACCTCCTGGCCCGCTCGCAGCACATGATCCGGATGGAACGCTACTCGGGTCAGAACCGCATTAGAGATGTCCATGAAGATGATACGGCTCAGAAGCTTGGCTTCATCGCTCCTCCTGGGGCTCTTCCTGGCCCAGGCGCCGCTGGCGCCGGCCCGGGCGGCGGAACTGGTAGTGGGTGTCAATCTCGACAACCCGCTGCGGGCGAGCGTCGCCCAGCAGGATGACACCTTCGCGCAGCTCAAGGCGGCCGGCGTTCAGGTCATCCGCAACGACATCAAGGGTGACCTCGACAAGGGCATCGATTTCCTGCGGCGCGCGGCGGCGCAGGGCATCCGTGTCCAGCTGATCGTTGCCCCGGAATATCCGCCGGACGCGCCCACCCGCCCCTATATGCCCGACCGCTTCCCCAGGATGTGGGGCGGCCCCCTGCTGTCCTCGGCCGATCCGGAACTGTCTCGCACGGCATACCGGGCGCTCTTCACGGCGCTGGATGCCGCGGGGATCACTCTCGCCGGGTTGGAGCTCGGCAACGAGATCAACTGGGCCGCCTTCAACCGCGATATCCCGCTGCCCGGCATGGGCAAGATCCTGAGCCGCCAGGACCTGCGCGACACGCCGGAGGGCCAGCAGATCGCCAAGGGCTTCCTGCAATACATGAAGGTACTGGCGGCGCTGAAGGAGGAGCGGGACCGCTCCCGCCTCAACCGCGCCACGCCAATCATCTCGGCGGGGCTGGTGGCGGCGCCAGAAGGCGGCAAGCCCTTCAACCCGAAGCTGGATGCCGTCAGCCTGCCGGCGACGATCGGCTTCCTGCGCGAGCATGGGCTGGATACGCTGGTCGATGCCTATGGCATCCATACCTATCCATCCAATGCCCAGCCCGGCGATCCGGCAGCGAGGGCGAGGCGCTCGGCCCGGCTGCGGGAGGTGGACCTGTCGCAATGCGGCACCGCCAGTAGCGGCCGCAAACCCTGCTGGATCACTGAATGGGGTTTCCGCAACCAGGACCGCACCTGTCCCAGCGACGATGCCCCGCGGGCCCAGCTGGTGCGGGAGGCGCGGGCCGAATTCGCCAGGGCGGCCGCGGAAGGGCGGCTGGTCGGCATCACCTACTTCGCCTGGGATTCCGAGCCATGGGCCAAGGAGCCCAGCTCCCTGAGCATCTATCGCTGCGGCGGGCTGACCGAGAGCGGCCAGCTGGCCATCTCGCCCCGGCTCAACTAAGGGCAGCCCGGCGGCTGCCGCCGGGGCTTGCCCTGCCGCGCGACAGGCCGTTCCGACCTCGCTGCTCAGGCCGGCCTGTTCCGGAGCAAGGGCGCAGGCGAGAGGGATTGCGCCTCGGCCCTCCATGCCACGACCGCATCGGGCGTGACGGGCGAGGGGGCCGAGCTGCGGTCCCGGTCGATATCAACGGCGATCGGCTTGGCTGGCACGCCTTGTCGCGGTGGAGCGTGGCGCGCTCCACGCGACCATTCCGCGTCTGGCCAGGCATGTCCTGAATCCCCTGCGGCATCAGAGCGGGAAGGCGCCTCGCGATCCAACATTGCCGCTGCACGCTGAAGAGGCCCGTGTGGCCCTCAAGGTAATGATTAGTGGAAAGCGCTTGAACAGAGCTTTTGCTTAAAGCATGAGTTCATTAGGAAGCAAGCAGCCCGGCAGTGTCTGGCCAGTGTGCCGTTTATCAGGAAAACAGAATGCATCTTGTTAATGATATGGTTCCAATGGAGTGGTGGTCCGACGCGCCAAATTTCGGCGACCTACTGGCGCCGTGGCTCGTGGAGAAGATGTCCGGCAAAAAGCCCTATGCCGAAAAAGACCGGACGAATAATCCCAACTATCTTGTCATTGGATCTATTGTCAGCCACGCGCGGGATGCCTCGATCGTGTGGGGCCCTGGGGCCTTCGGCGACGAGACCAACAACCAGCTCAACAAGTCGGCACAGTATCTGGCTGTCCGTGGCCCCTTGACGCGCAACAAGCTTGCCATCGCCGGCATCAAGTGCCCGCGCATCTACGGCGACCCGGCCCTTCTGGTGCCCGACTTCTACAAGCCCGATGTCGAGAAGACGCACGAGATCGGCGTGGTGGTCCGGTGGTCCGAACCCTGGTGGAACAAGGACCTCAAGATCGATGGCGTGAAGACCATCAGCCTCAAGAGCGATGACATCGAAGGGGTGATCAATGACATCTGCTCCTGCAAGCGCATCATCTCGTCTTCCCTCCACGGGCTGATCATCGCCGATGCCTATGGCATTCCGAACGCCTGGCTGGCCTCCGGCTCACCACGCGGGCTGGAATTCAAGTTCTGGGACTATTTCCTGACCGTCCAGAAGCCGCGTGACCCGAGAGCGGTGGATCTGGCGAAAAGCAACATCACCCTGGATTTGCTGCTCAAGGAATTCGATTACGACGACCGGCCGATGGGGCTGGATCTGAACCCCCTGCGGCATGCCAACCCCTTCGGCTGGGTGCCGCCTCAGGCAGCGTGACCGACTGACTTGGGGGGGCGGCCCCAAGTCATGCGCCCGGCCGCGATCACTGCGGCGACATGGCCGCCGCAGTGCTGCCGAATGCCCTGTCCAGCGCCTCTACCTGCGAAAGGTGCTTGATGGGGTGGTGGAAGAAGAGAGCATCGGCGGCCACAGACTTCTCATGGTTGAAGCTGGTCGCACTATAGACATGCCTGCCCAGCACGCGGTGCGCGAGAGTATTCAGGTCTTGCAGCTTCATTCCATTGCAGGCGGCCACGGTCGCGATGGTGGCCTCATGGTGGCCGATCCAGCCCCGCTGGTAGCTCCAGTCCAGGGCAGCCAGCAGCCGTGCCGAATAGCGGGACAGGGGCAGGAAGCAGGCGGTCGCCACCATGTCGACATCCACGCCTTCCACCTGCGATGGCCCTGTTTCCAGGCTCCCCCAGTTATCCCAGCTCGCATGATGCCGCCGCAGCCGGATATAGGTGCCAAGAAGGTCAGCGTCACTGCCACGGTCGAGTTCCGCAAGCTGCGACAGGCCGCGCGGCGTATAGACGTCGAACTCCATCACCCAGTAATATTCATACCCTGGATGCTGCCGCCAAAATGCCAGCAAGATGAGATCGGCATTTCCCGGCTTGATGCTGAACGTTGCTGACTTGCGTCCATATTCAGGCGAAAAGATCTGGGCGCGCGTCGGGCATACCACATTCTGCAGCCCGTGCTTTTTCGCCTCGTCCTGAAGAGGTTCCGACAGCACCAGGAAGACATCGAATGTGGAAGCCAGTTCTGCCTGACATTGCCGGAATCTGGCGAGTGTAACTTCATTCAACGAGTGACTCAGCACTATCAGGCAACGACGTTTCTGGCTGTCGGGGGTATCTTGCATATAGTGGATCATCTTCAGCTGCGGTTAAGACCCCCGATCCTGCGGCACCAGCCACTTCGGCCAAAACCATCCTCGCAAGATCTTTCTTAGATAGGAGCCGCCCCACCGGGTTGGCACTATATTTAAGTGGTATATCGTGATCAACAGGTTGTGGGTTTTGTGAAACGTTCGCGTCGGTTATAGTTGTCGTCCGCCGCATTGTATATCAAAAAATAGAAATAAAACTGAAAAAGAGATTTTGTGTGGGGCCTCTCTCAACTGGCCTGTGTATGTGCCTGCTTCGGCCGACCGGGGTCGTCGGTGAGGGCCTGCATGAGCAGGACCGCAACCGTGCCTGTTATGCCATGCGGTCAATTAGCGGCGGTGGATGAGCCAGCCTCTGGCCATACCTGTTAACCCCAACATCCAGCCCGCCGCAGGGCTGGCGCCGCCTTGCCGCAGCGGCAGGGCGGTTGCGTCTTCTGCACCGCGATCCGGCCCTGAATTCTGCAGGCCTTCTGGACCAGACGGGCGCATCCCATCTCCACCATGGGCGTCATGGCCAGTTTGCCCACCCATATCCTGCCGCCTCGGGACGGGCGGGCAGGATTGGCGGAACGGTGGCGTGCTACTGCGGCAGACGCGTAAGAAGCTTCTGGACCAGGGGGCGGAAGTTGGCCTCCCAGTGATTGTTCTCGCTCCGCTTCAGGGCCCCGAGCGCAAGAGCGACGCGCAGCTTCTCCGAACCGACAAGCTGCTGCAGGCATTCGGCGATGCTCTCGGCCACATCATCGTCGGCGCCGTCCTCGACCAGGAGGCCATCCTCCCCATCCGACAGCAGCTCCGAGACCGCGCCCACATCGGTGCAGATGGGAATGCAGCCCAGCTGCTGCGCCTCAGGGATCACCAGCGGCGCCCCTTCCCAGCGTGACGGCAGGATCAGGCAATCGGCCCACCTGAAGGCGGCGGAAAGCTCGTCACTCGAGAAGACCGGCGGTTCCAGGAGAACGTTCAGCTCCTGGAACTTCTTGTTCCAGGGATTCTTGTCGTTGCCCTCGACCAGCTGCGCGCCGATGACCCGGAAGTCGATGGGAAGTTCCTGCTGCCGGATCGTGTCGATCGCCGAATACAGCCGTTCGACGCCCTTCTGGCGATCCAGGCGGCCGATATAGAGCGCGCGAAGCGGACGCTTGCCCCGTGCCTTGGGCCGGGCCTCGACCATCTCGGCCCGTGCCGAGGCGGGGGCCGTGAAGCCGGCCGCATTCGGCACATGCATGATCTTGTCCGCCGGGATGCCCAGCGAATGCAGGTATTCCTCCAGCTTGTTCGAGCAGGTCAGAACCAAGTCGTAGGCGTGCTCGAACCCCACGGTGATATAGGGGTGGCCCACCACGCGCCCGACCGCCGTGGCATCAACGACATGCAGGTAGGACGCGGTGAGGGTGCCCATCGAGCGGATGGAACCCATAACCGAATTCAGCGGCGCCGACTGGCAGTTCACCAGCACGTCGAGATTCGCCATGAGCCCCTTGAGGGTGCTTTCCTTCACCTCCGGGCTGCCAGGCAGGAAGATGTCGTGCCCATAGAAGTTCGACGGGCCGCCCCAGACGGGGAAGGTTTCGTCGGCCAGGAAGTTCACGGTATCGAAGGCAGACTTGTATTCGTCGATGATGTTGTAGACCGGCGTCCCGACGATGAAGAGATGCGTCCGGAAGCCGGCCGCCCTCAGGGTGCGCGCCAGCGCGTAGCCCACCTTCTCGGCGCCTCCGAAGGACGCGAAGGGAACCACGAAGCCCGCATCCGGCCTGCCGTCGGAAACCCGCGGCATCAGGCCGTTCACGTCGAGGGATTCGCACAGGATCCTGTAATAGTCGCGCCGGTCGGGCAATTGCTGCGGCCGCCAGCGCCAGCGCTTCTTCGGCACGTCACGGGAGCGGCTGGACCGCAGCAGCGCGAAGGTCTCCAGCAGGCCAGCGACGGTGCCGGCCGCATTCTCGGCCAGGGGTCCAACGGCCGGGAGCGACAGCACGATCTCGGCGACCGTCGGGCCCGGCACGTCAGCCGCCAGCGAATTGACCCAGCCTTCCCCGCCCGGGTCCTCGCAGATCTCCTGCACGATCCGGCTGCGCGCCATCCAGGCCACGGCGCGGGCGCCGATGGCGCCGGACTGGCTTTCGCGCAACTCCGCATGCGTCCGGATCTGGACGCCGATCTTGCCGGGGGAGGATGCGAGGGACAGCGCGACGAAGTTGTTCTCGCGCGTCAGGCGCTCCATGAGCCAGAAGACATTGAAGATGACGCCATGGCTTTCCAGGGCGGCGAGGATCTCCGAGCCCGCCCAGCAGAAGAACGGCGCGATGTGCTTCTCGTCGGGCAGATGGACGCCTTGCCAGAACCTGGTCAGCAGATCGGTCAGGGAGAAGCCGCCTTCCCGCAGCGTCGGGTCCGTGACCTCATGGCACCTGCGGGTGGTGGGGCAGATGACCGCGTATCGCGGGCTTTCCTCATGTTCCCATTGCAACAGCTTCTCGGGCCGGGCGATGCCTTTGTGCCGGCGCCGCAGGTGGGCCAGCGTCGCCGCGCGGTCGCGGTTGACCTCGCGGAAGCGGCTTTCCGCCCGCTGCCGGTACTCGAAGCCGAAGCTGCAATGCTTGCCGCGGAAGCCATGAGCAATGCACTGGAGCCAGAAGTCCCAGTCCTCGTAACCAGATTTCGAGTCGGTATCGAACCGGACGCCGCTCTCGAAGACTTCCCGCGACACCAGGCTGCCAGTGTCGCAGATATTGTCATGGATGACGTGGAGAAGCCGCGAATAGGGCGGGGAATAGCTGCCCGACCAGCCGATGCCGAAGCTGTCGATGTTGGGATAAACCCAGGACACGTCGGTGGTCTGCTTCAGGCAGGCATAGGCCGTGGCCATCGCGGTGGAAGACAGCCGGTTGTCGGCATCGAGGAAGTAGATCGCGTCCAGGCTGGGCCAGGCCGCCAACGCATAGTCGATCCCGAAGTTCCGCGCGGCGCTTGGGCCGCCATTGACGTTGCGGAAGTAGAAGATGTTCGGATGGACGGTGGCATAGGTCGAGGCCACCGTATCCGTCTCGGGATGCGGGCAGCCATCGCTCACCAGCAGCATCGCGATGGTATGGGAGCCATGCTGATCCAGGACCGATTCGATGGCTTCGGCCACCAAGGCGGAATGCTTGTAGATCGGAACGATGACAACGATCTGCGGCGCCAACTCGGCGCCACTGATCCGGTCCATGGATATCATGCCCATTATGCCAGACCTGTCCCCAGTTCGAGCGCCGCCCGCGTCTCGGGCTTCGGGAGGCGCTTCATGCGCAAGGCCGAGAAGCTGCTGAACATCGCCCAGGCGTAGTAGTTCGGGTCGCTTCCGGTCATCGACGTCGCCACGAAGATCCTCACATCCTCCCGCTCGGCGAAGTTGCCCATGACATGCAGGTGGGATTGCTGGGTGGCGGAGAGGGACTGCCACCCGGTCCATTCAAAGAGCCTTTCGGCGGCATCCTCGCTCACCTGGCCTGCCAGCCGGTCCCGGACCACCTGCTCATCGGCATCCGACACGATCAGGGCGAAGCTGACGGGCGCGGCCATCTCATGGTCCAGCGCGACCATGCAGCTGATCCCGATCAGGTCGGTCGTGTCGATCTTGCCCAGGCGGGCCAGGGTCGTGCCCTCCGGCGGCGGATGGCACAGCACGCCGGCCTTGTTGTTCTCGTACCGCACCAGCTCGTATTCGAGCGGATAGCCCAGCTCGCTCAGGTCTTCCGCGGCCATGAGGGCCGAGAGCGGCAGCGCGGTATCCCGCACCAGCTGCTCCGGCTCAGGCGACAGCGGCTCGACCAGCCGGCCGGCCTGCACCGGCCGGAAGCCCGGCAGGCCAGACCAGGCCTTGAAGGCGAGGCTGTGGGGAAGCGTGCGCCCGCCATCACAGGCCACGCAGAACTCATGGATCGGCTGGACCGGCCCGAGGCCGAAGGCGGAGAGGTCCGAATCAGGGCCGCAGGAGATGACCAGCTCCGGCGTCCTGCGCATGCCGCTCAAGGTCTTCGGCAGGCCGAGCGTGATCCAGCCCGGGGTCAGCATCTTCCGGGGCAGGCGCCACTCGCCCCGCACGGCGCCGTCTTCCAGGGTTCTCAGTTGAACACTGATATCGGAGGCGATCTTCTCTTCGTGGCCGTCGCCGAGCACGCAGATCTCGATCGCGCTCAGTCCCAGGCTGGAGACGGGCAGGATCTGCGTCAGCCGCGTCATGGCGCCGGCCTGATGGCGCCCGCCCTGGTCCTCGATAACCGGGTTCTCGAAAATCAGCTCGGTCGGCTGCAGGTTCTTCCGGGACAGGAACCCCTCAAGGGCGTTGAACTGGTCCTGCAGGTTCTCGTGCGCCTGGCGGAGCTGATACAGTTCCCGCCACAGGCGCGTGGACTGTTCCGCCGCTATCCTCAGGCGCTCCGGCAGGGCGCCGGCCAGAAGCAGGTTGAGGGAAGGGCTGGAATCGTCTTCCGCCAGCACGGCCACGGTGGGGAAGTGGCTGCCGGACCAGAGCATGAAGATCGCCCTGACACGTTCCAGCAGACCGAGAGCGCGACGGTCTCGTACCGCGAAACCGACCGTCATCATGTGTGCTGTGGTAAGTTGGAAGCGGCGCCCGACCTCGTTCGTGACCACCACGGATTGGGTGGAGACGCTGATGACGCCGAAGACGCTGATCTCGCGTGGAAGCAGCGCGGAGAAGTGCCGCACTTCCTCTGCCGGGACAAAGATGGCCAGTGAAGAGCTGATAAGTGGCTGAGGCTTGGCTGCCTTCTTTGCTGTGTTGCTCAGCCCTCGCCCGGACAGCCTGCCTGACATTAACTCACCTTTCAAACATCGCGGGATGCAACTCCTGACAAATTAGAGCAGATCGAGACTGGGTGAAACTAGGCCACAGAAAAACGAAAGCTCGTTTGATCCTCCGTGGAGGCCGCCCAGAGTGCGGCGCGTACCGGAGGCGTGGCTCAAAACAGGGCAGGCCATGTCTAGATCTTGGCAGGCGAGACCCCTGTGTTGCCGAGAAGCTGTGTGCCGCCGGAGCGATATCCTGATCATGCCAGCCGGAAGCAGCGGGATTCTGCCGGCATTGTTCGCGACGCGGCATCTCCGGGTGGAAGAACTCCGCCCTGGCATCAGACTGTCATGGAGCTGAAGCCTAACGTCCATAACCCCGTCACTGGAAACCCGTAGGATGCCAGCAGGAGAGATGGAAGAAGAGTGGTCATGCTCCAGGCGGTTGATGTCCATTGCGCTTCCGGCAAGAGCCTGCTGGAGGCGCTGCGTTCCGGAATACAATACTCCAATAATCTGGCGTGCCCTGTTATCCTGAACTACATGGGCAAGAAAATTCCTGTTATTCCCGGCGATATTGTCGAGGTTGTTCTGGATTGCCTCCGCGAGGATTTCGGATCGTTTCTGGACGCGGCTTCCTCCTGAAGGCATGGCCGGCCCCGCAGATGGTTGCTGCGCCACGCCTGGCTCCATGCTGTTTCTCATGATGCGTTGGAACACAGCGCGCAGCTTGCGCTCGAACGCCGGTGGTCAGCGCGCTCCTGGGAACTGTGGCGCCGACTGGCTGAGGGCGCCGCTTCAGCGGCAGCGGAGGCGTGGCCTAACCCACCTCACATTCCGTGCCACGGACAGGCAGATGCCTTCGTATTTTTATGATTCGCCGGGCAGGCGATCAGCGGCATCATGGCGCCGCCGCAACGCAGCCGGCGCCATTCTCAGCGAAGCAGGATGGATAGCCGCGAGAGGCTAGGAGGCCGACACAACGGGCGGCGTGGCCAGGCCCTGCTTGATGTCGGTGGTCGAAATGCCTTCCGTCCGCGGCAGATAGACCACGTCGCAAAGGCTCTTGAACTGATCGAAGCGCCCGGCCCAGTCATCGCCCATCACCAGCACATCGGCCTTGTAGTGCTTGATGTACTCGGCCTTCAGCTCCAGGCTTTCCTCGTAGAAAGCCTCGTTCACGCAGCGCAGGGCCTCGACGATGGCCAGCCGCTCGTGCTGCGGGAAGACCGGCTTCAGCCCCTTCTTGGAAAAGTTCAGGGCATCCGTAGAGACACCGACAATCAAGTGGTTACCCAGGGCGGCGGCGCGCTTCAGGATATTGAGATGGCCGATGTGGAACAGATCGTAAGTCCCAAATGTAATCACGCGTGTCTGCGGAGCTGACATTCATTCGGACCTTACAGTTGCGCCGCCATTACCCACGGCCGATCATGAACCATTGAGGGTGTGTCGCAAGAACTTGGCTAAGGTGTCAACCACTCCCTTGACCTTGCGCCGGCATGGACCACCCGCTCCGCAAAGCTTGGCTTCCGTTGTGAGGCAGGGCCATGTTTTGCCAGGCAGTACGCCGCCTTCCGGGCAGCATCCCGCACCGCAGGCGTGGCAATAGGGTAGGTTTCATCTGGTGCGGCACGGGGCTGCCAGGCGCCGGGCAGCCTCGCTGCGGCCGTGATAGGCAGCGGTGGTCACGGGCGCCGTGGATGCCTTGCCGTGCAAGGGGCGGGAGGGGTCCGAGAACCCCTCCGGCGAGTGGCCCCGTCAGTCGTTCCGTGGCAGATCGCCTGCCAAATCATGTTGATGCCTCAACGAACGTCAGCGGCTTGCATGACAGGCTTGCGGGCCTTGGGCGCCGTGATGCCGATGTTGCCCAGCAGTTCCCGGAAGCGCGTCTCCAGCGCCCTGTAATGCGCTATGGTGGCGTCCACATCGAGGTCCGCGACGAACTTCTCCAGGGCCTGGGCCTTGTCGGGAAGCAGATTCCAGGCCTTGGCCTCCATGTGTGGAAGCTTGGCGAAGCTCAGCATCTCTCGCGTTCTGTCGTCGACAGCCAGCACGACGAATGGCACGCCGGCCTGGGCAGCCATGACCCCGCCGTGGAAGCGGCGGCCGAAGGAGAAGTCGAACCTTCCCATCCAGGCCCGCCACTGCTCCGTGCTGAAGAACATGTGGTGGCTGACTTCCTTCTTCAGGTGCTCCTGGCCACGGTAACTGACCGGCGCCACGATCCTGCCGTTGGTCTCGTCATAGGCAATGTCATGTTCGGCGCAGTTGATGTTGAAATCGAACAGCTTTGTTTCGTCCTGAAGCACATAGGCCGCGGAAGGGTGTGCACCCCCCAGTGCATTGATGTCGACAATCGCATCGGCGACCGAGCCCAGGTAGCCGGCATGCACGATCTCCAGCGGCTTCCGCCAGTCGATCTCCTTGAGGCGCCGCAGCGATTCAACGACTTTGCCGGGATAGGCGAAGAGGGATGGGCATCCCGTGGGCTCGACACGGCTCAGGCCTTGCCGCCGCAGGAAGTCGGCCGTGATGTCGCCGCGGGTGAAGACATGGCAGTTCTTGTCCTTCAGCACATCCAGGAAGGACTTGAACTGCGCCGGGTAGGAGGAGCCAAAGGAGGATGCATCCTGAATGCCCGCGCTCATCAGGATGATGGGGATATTGATCTTGCTGATCACTTCCCCCTCACCGGACGGATTGAAGCGGGGATGGAAGATGTTGGCGGTGCCGAAGACAAAGAAGTCGAAGGCGGTGTTGATGTAGTCGATCCACTTCTCGCCATCCGGGCCGGTGAGCCAGGGAAAAGGGATATGTTGCTGCTGGCAGCTCGACAGTGCCCGCGAAACGCCTTCGCCGATCAGGTAATTGCCGGTATTCGCAATCTTGCCAAGCTGGCTGTCGATGTCCTTCTTGGTTTTAGCCTCAGGAAACATTTCCCGGTAGATGGTGGCGGGAAACTGAGAACCCGTAATGGCCCGGTGCCAGTGATTAGGTATGCCAGATACTGCAACACGAACCATTGGTTGCTCCTAAGATAACGTCCTGAAGCCCACCATAAGTCCGTTATGTTGCATAATATTGACAGTCCCGCGTAGGTTTGTTGAACGCCGGTTTGCTTCAGTGTTGCACTGGCGGCCAATGGGCTGTCCCGGTCTGGCATCCAGCCCGTCGCTAAAGGCCTGCACAGGGGGCTTTGCACAGCGTCGGCGCCAGACACTCCCGGGCCGCGTCATGAACCCAAGGCCCGGCTTGCTAGACCCCGATCCAGTTCCGCACCCGCTCCGCATCCCTCGCCAGCGCCACGCCGTCCCCGGACCACACGGTGCGGCCCTTTTCCAGCACGTAATGGCGGTCGGCCAGCCGGCCCAGGGCCGTCAGGTTCTTGTCGATCACCAGGATCGCCTGGCCGCGCTGCTTCAGGCTGGCCAGCGTCGCCCAGATCTCGGCGCGGATCACCGGGGCCAGCCCCTCGGTGGCCTCGTCCAGGATCAGCAGGTGCGGGTTGGTCATCAGCGCCCGGCCGATGGCCAGCATCTGCTGCTCCCCGCCCGAGAGGGTGCGGGCGGATTGCCCCGCGCGTTCCCGCAGCCGGGGAAACAGGGCGTAGATGCGCTCCAGCGTCCAGGGCTCGGCCTGGCCGGTGCGGTTGGCGGCGGTGGCCACCAGGTTCTCCCGCACGCTCAGCGTAGGAAAAACCTGCCGCCCTTCCGGCACCAGCCCGATGCCGCGCCGGGCGATGGCTTCCGGCGGCAGTCCGGCCAGGGCCGCGCCGCGAAAGCCGATGGCGCCGCCGCGCGGCGGGTTCAGCCCCATGATGGCGCGCACCGTGGTGGTCTTGCCCATGCCGTTGCGGCCCAGCAGCGTCACCACCTCGCCCGCCCGCACTTCCAGCGCCACGTCGAACAGCACCTGGCTGTGGCCATAGCCGGCCTGGAGGCCCCGGACCTCCAGCATCAGACGCCTTCCTCCTCGGTCAGATAGGCGGCGCGCACCTCGGCATTGGCGCGCACCTCGGCTGCCGTGCCGGTGGCGATGACGCGGCCATAGACGAGCACGGAAATCCGGTCGGCGAGGGCGAAGACGGCTTCCATGTCATGCTCCACCAGCAGGATGGCGACCTGCCCCTTCAGCCCGCGCAGCGTCTCCGTCATGGCGCGGGATTCGCTGGCGCCGAGGCCGGCCATCGGCTCGTCCAGCAGCAGCAGGCGGGGGGAGGCGGCGAGGGCCAGGGCCAGCTCCACCTGCTTGCGCTCCCCCGCCGCGAGGTCGGCCGCCAGCACGCGGTGGCGGGCATCCGGCAGCCCGGCGCGGCGCAGCAGGGCGCGGGCGGGGGCGCGCAGCCCTTCGTCCCGCGTGGCATCGCGCCAGAAGCGGAAGGAATGGCCCTGCGCCGCCTGCACCGCCAGCGCGGCATTGGCCTCCGCCGTCTCGTCATCCAGCAACTGCACGATCTGGAAGGAGCGGGACAGGCCACGCCGCACCCGCCGCGCCGGGGGCAGGCGGGTGATGTCCTCTCCTTCGAAGAGGATGCGCCCGGCATCGGGCGGGATCTCGCCGGTGATCTGGCCGATGGCGGTGGATTTCCCGGCGCCATTGGGGCCAATCAGCGCATGCAGCTCTCCGGGTAGGACATCGAGGTCCAGCCCATCACTGGCCCGCAGCCCGCCGAAGCGTTTTTCGAGGCCCTCGATCCGCAGTAGCGCGCCACCGCTCATGCCGGCAGCACCCGGCGCAGCAGAGCCATCAGCCCGCCGCGCCCGAAGAGCACCACGGCCAGCAGGATGGGGCCCAGGATGAACTGCCAGTGTTCCGTCCAGGCGGAGAGCCAGTTCTCCAGCCCCACCAGCGCGATGGCGCCCAGCACCGGCCCCAGCAGCGTGCCGAGGCCGCCGAGGATCACCATGATCATCAGCTCGCCCGACTTGGCCCAGTGCATCATGTCCGGGCTGACGAAGCGCAGCGCATTGGCCATCAGCCCGCCCGCCAGCGCCGTGCCCATGCCGGAGATGACGAAGGCGACCAGCCGGTAGGGATAGACGGAGACGCCGAGGGCGGCCATGCGCCGCTCGCTCTGCCGGGCGCCGGCCAGCACCTGCCCGAAGCGGGAGCGGGTGACGCGCCACAGCAGCAGCAGCCAGCCGACCAGCAGGCCCAGGCAGAGCCAGTAGAGCTGGGCGGGGGCGCGCAGGTCGAGGCCGGGGAACTCGCCGCGCCGGCGGATGGAAAGCCCGTCGTCCCCGCCATAGGCCTTCAGCGAGACGAACAGGAAGAACAGCATCTGCGCGAAAGCCAGGGTGATCATGATGAACTGCACCCCGCGCGTGCGCAGCGACAGCGCGCCCAGGACGGCGGCCGAGGCGCCGCCCAGCAGCATCGCCGCCCCCAGCGTCGGCAGCAGGCCGATGCTGCCGGGGATCAGGCCGAGCAACAGCTCTTCCGAGCGCCAATGCGCGTAGAGGATGCCGACGGCATAGCCACCCAGCCCGAAATAGGCGGCATGGCCGAAGGAGACGAGGCCGCCATAGCCCAGCACGAGGTTCAGCGAGGCGGCGGCGATGGCATAGATTGCCATGCGGGTGGCGAGGCTGACGGTGGCGGGGCTGCCGGCGGCCTCGGCCAGCCAGGGCAGGGCGATGGCGAGCAGCAGCGCCAGCCCCAGCAGAAGGCGGTCACGCATGGGCGGGAAACAACCCGCGAGGCCGGACCAGCAGCACCAGCGCCATCAGCACATAGATGCCCATGGAGGCGAGGCCGGAGGCCAGGGCATCGGCATCCGCCCCCTGCATGACGCTGCGCAGGGTGGCGGGCAGGAAGGCGCGCAGCAGCGTATCCACCAGCCCGACCAGCAGCGCGCCCGCCACCGCACCGCGCACCGAGCCAAGGCCGCCGATGACGATGACCACGAAGGTCTGGATCAGGATCTGCTCCCCCATGCCGACCTGCACGGAGAAGATCGGCCCCGCCATCAGCCCTGCCAGGCCCGCCAGCAGCGCGCCGAGCCCGAAGACCAGGGTGTAGAGCAGCCGCACATCCACCCCCAGCGCCCGCACCATGTCTCTATGTGTGGCGCCAGCGCGGACCAGCATGCCCACGCGCGTCTTCTGCAACAGGAACCAGAGGCCGAGCCCCACCAGCAGCCCGACGCCGATGATGGCGATGCGATAGGCGGGGTAGGGCACGCCGGGGATGATCTCCACCGCGCCCTGCAGCAGCGGCGGGATATCCACGAACAAGGGCTGCCGCCCGAAGAGCAGCACCATGCCCTGGTTGAAGAAGAGGATCAGCCCGAAGGTGGCCAGCACCTGGTCCAGGTGGTCCCGCGCGTAGAGCCGGCGCAGCACCACATATTCCACAGCCATGCCGCAGAGTGCCGCCGCCGCCAGCCCGGCCAGCAGCGCCAGCAGGAAGGAGCCCGTCTGCGCTGCCACGAAGGCCGAGGCGAAGGCGCCCACCATGTAGAGCGAACCATGGGCGAGGTTGATCACGCCCATGATGCCGAAGACCAAAGTCAGCCCCGCCGCCAGCAGGAACAGCATGACCCCGAGCTGCACACCATTGAGCAGCTGTTCCAGCAGCAAGGCCATCAGGGTCTCAGAACTTGCACTGCGCCGAATGGGCGTCGCCGTAATTCTCCAGCACCTTGCCGGGCTGCGTCACCAGCGCGAGCTTGCCGTCGCCGTTCTTCTGCACCTTCAGCATGAACCAGTCGCAGACCGGGTGCTGGTTGGGGCCGAAGGCGAAGCGGCCACGCGGCGATTCGAACTTCGCCGGCATCATGGCCTTCCGGAAGGCTTCGGTGTCGTCCACCTGGCCCTTGGTGCCGCGCAGCGCCGCGCCGATGGCGAGCGCGGTGTCATAGCCCTGCTCGGCGTAATAGGTCGGCATGCGGTTGTACTTGGCCTGAAAGGCGGCCAGGAAACCGCGATTGGCCGCATTGTCGAAATCCGAGTTCCAATGCGCGGTGACGGTGATGCCCACCGCCGCCTCGCCCACCGCCATCATGGTGTTGTAGTCCATGGAAGGCGAGGACAGCACCATCGGGATGCTCTGCGACAGCCCCGCCTGCACATACTGCTTCAGGAAGGCGATGCCGAGCCCGCCGGGGTGGAACTGGTAGATCGCATCCGGCTGCGCCGCGCGGATCTGCGCCATCTCGGCCGCGTAGTCGGTCTGGTCCAGGCGGGTATAGATCTCGCCCGCCACCGGCAGGGCGTACTTCCGCTTGAAGCCGGTGATGGCGTCCTTGCCCGCCTGGTAGTTGGGGGCGAGAACGAAGACCTTCTTGTAGCCGAGGTTGCGCGCGGCCTGGCCGGCGGCCTCGTGCAGGCTGTCGTTCTGCCAGGCGACGGACCAGAAGTTCGGGTGGCATTCCTTGCCCGCCATGTTGGAGGGCGAGGCATTGGGGCTGACATAGATGCCGCCCGCGTCCAGCACATCCGGCACCGCGGCGCCCAGCACGTTGGAGAAGACGATGCCGGTCAGCAGCCGGACCTTCTCGTTCTTCATGAAGCGCTCGGCGATCTGCTTGCCCTGGCCGGGCTTCAGCGCGTCGTCCTCCACCAGCAGCTGGACCGGGGTGCCGCCCAGCTTGCCGCTGTCGACCTCCATGGCCAGGGCGAAGCCGTCGCGGATATCCTGGCCCAGGTAGGCGCCAGGGCCGGAAAGGCTGGTGATCATGCCGATCTTCAGCGCCGCGCCCTGGGCCAGCGCCGGCCGCGCCAGCAGCGGCGCCGCCGCCAGCGCGGCGGCGGAGCCCAGCAGTTTGCGCCTTTCGATCATGTCCCGACTTCCCTTCGTGCCGAACGGTTCTGCGGGCGGAGCCTGCCGCGCCAACCCCGCCACGGCAATGGGTGTTGCGGCCGGGACCGGCCCCCGAGGCGGCACCCCGGCGGATTTTCGGCCGCCGCCCGCCCGGCGCGGGGAAAGGGGCGGGGAAAGGCGTCCCGCGTGGACATAGGCGGGGCCGCGGGGCTGCCCTCCCCCGCGGCCGGCCTGTCCTCAGGAGGCATGAGACCAAACGAAACGGTGCTTCGCTCCCGGCGCTTCCAGGGTGTAAGGGGAACGCGCCATGGCATCCAATGAACTCCGCGCCGACCGCCCCCTGGTTGGGGACCGTGCCCGCTCCACCCCCCCTGTCGTGCAGCGGCCCGCCCCCGGCGGCCCACCGCCGGGCGGCAAGCCGCCACGCCCGCCGCGCTCCGGCGGCCCCGGCGGCGGCGGCTTCGGGCGCTGGATGCGGCGGCTGGTGGGCTGGGGCTTCTCGATGGGGCTGGCCATCGCCGTGGTGGCCTGCATCGCGCTCTATGGCCTCTACCGCCAGGGCATCGGCGACCTGCCGGACCATGCCTGGCTGGCCGATTACCAGCCGCCGCAGATGAGCCGCATGTATGCGGCGGACAGCCAGCTGATGGCCGAGATGGCGCTGGAGCGCCGCGTCTTCCTGCCCATCGAGGCAATTCCGAAGCGGGTGCAGGACGCCTTCGTCGCCGCCGAGGACCAGCGCTTCTGGGACCACCATGGCGTCGACCCGCTGGGCCTGGCGCGGGCGGTGATGACCAATGTGGAAGGCATGGCCACCGGCCGCCGCGCCATCGGCGCCTCCACCATCACCCAGCAGGTCGCCAAGAACATGCTGGTGGGCAATGACCGCACCCTCATGCGCAAGGTGCGGGAGGCGATCCTGGCCTTCCGGCTGGAATCCGCGATGAGCAAGCAGCGGATCCTGGAGATCTATCTCAACGAGATCTTCCTGGGGCAGCAGGCCTATGGCGTGGCCTCGGCCGCCATGAACTACTTCAACAAGGGCCTGGACGAGCTGACCCTGAGCGAGACGGCCTTCCTGGCCGCGCTGCCCAAGGCGCCGAACAACCTGAACCCCAACCGCTACCCCGAGGCCGCCCGCGCCCGCCGCGACTATGTGCTGGACCGCATGGTCGACGACGGCGCCATCAAGGCGGCCGAGGCGCAGGCTGCGAAGCAGGACCCTATCGTCATTCGCGGCCGCACCCGCCCCGACACGGTGGCGACAGGCCAGTACTTCACCGAGGAAGTGCGGCGCGAGCTGGTGGCCCGCTTCGGCCAGGACCAGACCACCATGGGCGGCCTCGTGGTCCGCACCTCCATGGAGCCGCAGCTGCAGACGGCGACCGAGAAGGCGCTGCGCGACGGGCTGATCGGCTACGACCACCGCCGCGGCGGCTGGCGCGGCCCGGCGGCCAAGATCTCCGCCAGGGATACCGAATGGATGCCGGCGCTGGAGGCCACCGCCCGCCCGGCCGGTGCCCTGCCGGAATGGAAGCTGGCGGTGGTGCGGGATGTCGATGCCCGCGCCGCCAAGGTCGCCTGGCTGGAAAAGCCCACCGATGGCCGCCCCGCCCAGCCCCGCCTGGCGACGCTGCCGCTGGAAGGCCTGTCCTGGGCCCGGCCCAACCGCAACGGCCGCCTGGGCGGCGCGCCGCGCCGCATGCAGGATGTGGTTGCCGCCGGCGACGTGATCCTGGTGGAGCCCACCAACGAAAAGGCCGACCGCGTCACCCTGCGGCAGATCCCGCAGGTGCAGGGCGCCGCCGTGGCGCTGGACCCGCAGACCGGCCGCGTGCTGGCCATGGCCGGCGGCTTCTCCTTTGAGCAGAGCTGGTTCAACCGCGCGACGCAGGCGATGCGCCAGCCCGGCTCCTCCTTCAAGCCCTTCGTCTATCTGCCGGCGCTGGAGATGGGCATCCCGCCCAACCAGCGGCTGCTGGACGCGCCGATCGAGATCATGACGCCCCAGGGCCTCTGGCGCCCGGGCAACTACAGCCGCAACACCAATGGCTGGGTGACCATGCGGACGGCGCTGGAGAAGTCGCTCAACCTCGTCACCATCCGGCTGGCGCAGGAGATCGGCATCGACAAGGTGGCGGATGCCGCCGCGCGCTTCGGCGTCATTCCCCACATGCCGAAGGTGCTGTCGATGTCGCTGGGCGCCGGCGAGACCACGGTGCTGCGCATGGCCGCCGGCTATGCCTCCTTTGTCGCGGGCGGCAAGCAGGTGACGCCGACGCTGATCGACACGGTGCAGGACCGCTTCGGCCGCCTGGTCTGGCGCGCCGACAACCGCCATTGCGACGGCTGCGCCAATGGCCCGCAGGCCGAGCCGCCGAAGCTGCTGGACGACCGCAAGCAGGTGACGGACCCGATTTCGGCCTATCAGATGGTCTCGCTGCTGCAGGGCGTGGTGCAGCGCGGAACCGGCACCGCCGCCGGCAAGGGCCTCAACCGCCCCATCGGCGGCAAGAGCGGCACCACCAACGACTACATGGACAACTGGTTCGTCGGCTTCACGCCCGAGATCGTGGTGGCCGTCTGGGTCGGCTTCGACGACCCGCGCAGCCTGGGCGATGGCGAGACGGGTGGCGGCAACGCGGCCCCCATCGTGCATGACGTGCTGGAGGCGGCGCTGAAGGACAGCCCGCCGGTGCCCTTCCGCGCGCCGCCGGGCATCGCCCTGGTGCGCGTGCAGGCCAGCAACGGCGAAACCATTCTGGAGCCCTTCCGCCCCGGCACCGAGAATGCCGCCCGGGCGCCGATCGGCGGCGGCGGTGGCGGCGAGGGCGGGGATGGCATGGCCCGTTCCGCCGGTGGCGGCGGCGGCGATTCCGCGCTGGGCGGGCTGTACTGAGAAGGCAGGCTGGGGAATGAATTCCCCAGACCCCATCTTTCTTTTTCGGGTTCACGGGTGCGCCTGCGGCGACACCCTCCACCCTTGAAGGCTTGCTCCTCTGGCGGCCCCGCAGTCCGCCTGAACCCGATACTCGAAGAAAGAAGATGGGGGTCCGGGGGAATTCATTCCCCCGGCCTTTTTATTTATTCACTCAGCAACGCGTCCAGCATCGTCACATGGTCCCTCGCGAAGACCGGGCGCAGGTGCTTGTCATCGGCGAATTTCGGCTCGCCTTCCCCGAAGAAGGGGGAGCAGGCCGGGCCGGGGCCGCAGAGATCGGGCAGCGGGTCGATCAGCCCGGCGCCGGTCCGCGCCGCGATGGCGCGCAGGCGCCGGGTGGCATCGGCCATGCCCTCTCGCAGCTCCGCCACCGGCACGCCCTGCAGGATGCCGGGATCGACGCGGAAGCCGTGCCAGGAGCGCGTGACCATGCCCTGCGGGTCGAAGCGCGGGTGGGTCGGCACCGGCAGCAGCAGGTGTACCCGGTGCCCGGCGCGGATCAGCGCCGCCACCTGCTCCTCCAGGTTGGCGTAGAGCAGCTCCTGCCCCGCGGGCGTGGCGGCGGGCAGGCGGGTGCCGTTCCGTTCCACCTGGGCATCGCCGGTGGCATAGCCCTGCCAGAAGGCGCCGATCACCACGTCGCGGATCTCCTGGCCGGCGGCCAGCGCGGCGGCTTTCTGCGGCAGGGCGGCGCAGCCGGCGAAGGCGCCGCCGCGCAGCACGCCCGGCATGGGTGCGCAGCTCGGCCCCACGGCGAAGATGGCGCGGCGGCGCAGTTGCCCAGCCTCCAGCAGCGCCTGGGCACGCGGGCCGTAGTGGAAGACCACGCTGTCGCCGGTCAGCAGCACGGCCTCGCCGCCGGTGCCGATCTCGGCCAGGGTCACCTGCCCCTCGGTGGTGGCACGCATGCCGGGCGTGGGGCGGAAGATGCCGTCGCGGAAGGCGAGGTTGATGCGGGCGATGCTGAGCTCGGGCAGGTCTGGGAAGCGGGCGGGGAAGCCTTCCGCCCAGCGGGCCGCGCCGCCGGTCAGGCCCACGGCCGCCACCAGCGCCAGCAGCGCCAGGGCCTTGCGCGGGGCGCCAGTGCCGAAGCGCAGTGGCTTTTCCACCAGCCGCCAGGTCAGCCAGGCCAGCAGCAGCGCGGCCAGCAGCAGGGCGGCGGCCAGCAGCGGCGTGGGTGCCTGGCCGAGCCGCAGGATGGTGGCATAGGAGAGCAGCGGCCAGTGCCAGAGATAGAGCGGGTAGCTGATCAGCCCGATGAAGACCGCCGGGCGGCTGGACAGCAGCCGGCGGTTGGCCCAGGCGCCCGGCCCCGCCGCGATCACCGCCACGGCGCCCGCCACCGGCAGCAGCGCCGCCCAGCCGGGGAAGGGGGTGCCATGGCCGATCGCCCAGGCGCCGCCCAGGATCAGTGCCAGCCCGCCGGCGGAGGCAGCGCCGCGCCAGCGGGGTGGGAGGGGGGAGGGGGCATCCCGCGTCAGCCAGGCCAGCAGGGCACCGGCCAGCAGTTCCCAGAAGCGGGGGAAGGGCAGGAAGAAGGCGGCGGAAGGGTGGCTGGCGGTGAGGAGGAGGTTGAGGGCGAAGGAGAGCCCCAGCAGCAGCGCCATGAACAGGCCCGGCCGCCAGCGGGCGCGGAAGGCCAGGGCCAGCAGGAAGGGCCAGGCGAGGTAGAACTGTTCCTCGACGCCGAGCGACCAGAGGTGCAGTAGCGGCTTCAGCGCCGCGAGCCGGTCGAAATAGCCGGTCTCCAGCCACAGCGCGATATTGGAGAGAAAGCCGGCGCCGGCCAGCAGGTCCCGCCCCAGCGCCGCCAGTTCCGCCGGCAGCAGCACCAGCCAGCCATAGGCCAGGGTGCAGGCCATCACCAGCAGCAGGGCCGGGAAGATGCGGCGGATGCGGCGGATGTAGAAGTCCAGGATGCTGAAGCGCCCGGCCGCGAGGTCGCGGGCGATAATGCCCGAGATCAGGTAGCCGGAGATCACAAAGAAGACGTCCACCCCGATGAAGCCGGAGGGCACCGCCTGGGGAAAGGCGTGGTAGAGAAGAACAAGCCCCACGGCGATGGCGCGGAGGCCATCAATATCCGCCCGGTAGTTGGTCATTCCGGCTCCGCTCGCTGAAAGGCCCTGCCCGCGCCGCGTTGCCGGTGCCGCCAAGGATCGGTCCGCTCCCGGTTCTGCCCAGCGGCGGGGGGAGCGTCAACCGGGGGCGTGCCCAGCCTCTTTCATGGCAAGGCCCAGTTGCTGTAGGAACCGCTCCATGCGCGCAGATGCCGAGGCCCTGAACGGGCAGATCCAGGATTCCATCGCCCTGCTGCGGCGCCATCTCGACTGGGATGTGGCGCTGCGGCGGTTGGATGAGGTGAACGCGCGCGCCGAGGACCCCACGCTGTGGGACAAGCCCGACCTGGCGCAGGAAGTGATGCGCGAGCGCGGCCGGCTGGCCGACCAGATCGAGGGCGTCCAGAAGCTGGAGCAGAATGTCCGCGACGCGCTGGAACTGATCGAGATGGCGGAGGCCGAGGGCGATGAAGCCACGGCCAATGCCGCCGTCGCCGACCTGAAGGACTTCGCCGCCGAGGCCAAGCGCCGCGAGATCGAGAGCCTGCTCTCGGGCGAGGCCGATATGCGCGACGCCTTCCTGGAAGTGAATGCCGGCGCCGGCGGCACCGAGGCCCAGGACTGGGCCCAGATGCTGCTGCGCATGTACACCCGCTGGGCCGAGAAGCGCGGCTACAAGGTGCAGCTGACGGAGGAATCCGAGGGCGAGCAGGCCGGCATCAAGTCGGCCACCCTCCAGGTCTCCGGCCCCAATGCCTTCGGCTGGCTGAAGACGGAAAGCGGCGTGCACCGGCTGGTGCGCATCAGCCCCTTCGATGCCGCCGCCCGGCGCCAGACGAGCTTCGCCAGCGTCTATGTCTTCCCGGTGATCGACGACAAGATCGAGATCGAGATCAACCCGGCGGACATCAAGACCGATACCTTCCGCGCCTCCGGCGCCGGCGGCCAGCACGTGAACAAAACGGAATCGGGCGTGCGCTTCACGCATATCCCGACCGGCATCGTCGCGGCCTCCACCCAGGACCGCTCTCAGCACCGCAACCGCGTCATCGCCATGGATATGCTGAAGGCGCGCCTCTACGAGCTGGAGCTGCGCAAGCGGGAGGAAGTCTCCGCGGGCATCGAGGCCGGCAAGACCGACATCGGCTGGGGCCACCAGATCCGCTCCTACGTGCTGGCGCCCTACCAGCTGGTGAAGGACCTCCGCACCAACGTCGAGAAGGGCAACCCGGACGCGGTGCTGGACGGCGAGCTGGACGACTTCATGGCCGCCGCCCTGGCCAGCCGCGTCGGCGCCACGCGCTCCGAGGCCAGCGCCAACGCGCGCTGAGGCGCCCGGCGCATGACGCATCCGGCCTGGGGCGCGGCCCTCGCCGCCCTGCCGTCCTGCTGGCGGGAGGCGATCGGCGACGAATTCGGCGCGCCCTACATGGATGCCCTGGCGGAATTCCTGCTGGCGGAGCGGGCGGCGGGCAAGACCATCTTCCCGCCCGAGCCGCTGGTCTTCGCCGCCCTGATGCGCACGCCGCTGCAACAGGTGAGGGCGGTGATCCTGGGCCAGGACCCTTATCACCAGCCCGGCCAGGCCATGGGCCTGTCCTTTTCCGTGCCGAAGGGCGTGCGCATCCCGCCCTCGCTGCGCAACATCCACAAGGAGCTGGCGGGTGATTGCGGCATCCCGGCGCCGGACCATGGCTGCCTGACCCACTGGGCGGATGGAGGGGTGCTGCTGCTCAACACCGCGCTCACGGTGGAGCAGGGCAAGGCGGGCAGCCACGCCAGGGCGGGCTGGCACAGCTTCACGGACCGGGTGATCCAGGCCGTCAATGCCCAACCCAGCCCGGTGGCCTTCCTGCTCTGGGGCGGGCATGCGCGGAAGAAGGCGCCGATGCTGGATGCCGGCCGGCATCTGGTGCTGGAATCGGACCATCCCTCGCCGCTCGCGGCAGCCCGCGCGGCGGTGAGCCCCTGTCCCTTCGCCGGCTCCCGCCCCTTCAGCCGCACCAACGACTTCCTGCGCGCCCAGGGCCGCAACGACCTGATCGACTGGCGCCTGCCCTGACGGCGGCCGATAAACCCGGCCGCCACGCCTGACGTTGCAACGGCACCCTATCACCGGAGCCGTCGCCATGACCCAGCTGAGCCTTTCCGACCTGTCGGAGAAGATGCGTGACATCGACATCGCCATGCTCTCCACCCATGCCGAGGACGGCTCCATCGCCAGCCGGCCGATGAGCAACAACGGCCAAGTGGAGTACCAGGGTGACTCCTATTACTTCGCCATGGAGGACACCCACACGGTGGGCGAGATCCGCCGCAACCCGAAGGTGTCGCTGACCTTCCAGGGCAGCCAGGCCTTTTCCGTCGCCGTGGAAGGCATGGGCGAGATCATCCAGGACAAGGCGGCGTTCAAGGCGCATTGGACGCCCGACATCGACAAGTGGTTCCCCCAGGGCATCGACACGCCGGGCCTGGCGATGATCAAGGTCCATGCCACCCGCATCCACTACTGGAACGGCGCCGATGGCGGCGAGGTGAAGGTCTGACCGTCCCTGGTTTGACAGCGGCGGCGCCCGAGGGGCATTCCTCCGCCCCTTCACGGCCAGACACTGGAGCTGCCATGCGTCCCTCGGGCCGCGCCGCCGACGCGCTGCGCACTGTTATCCTGGAACCCGGCGCCGCCCGCCATGCCGAGGGCTCCTGCCGCATCCGCATGGGCCTGACGGAAGTGCTCTGCACCGCCAGCGTCGAGGGCCGCGTCCCCGGCTTCCTGCGCGGCAAGGGCGAGGGCTGGGTGACGGCCGAATACGGCATGCTGCCCCGCGCCACCCACAAGCGTGGGGAGCGCGAGGCCGCCCGCGGCCGGCAATCCGGCCGCACCCAGGAGATCCAGCGCCTGATCGGCCGCAGCCTGCGCGCCGTGGTGGACCGCAAGGCCATGGGCGAGATGACCATCACGCTCGACTGCGACGTGCTGACCGCCGATGGCGGCACCCGCTGCGCCGCCATCACCGGCGCCTGGGTGGCGCTGCACCTGGCCTTCGAGCATTGCATCAGCAAGCGCGTGCTGGCCCGCAACCCCATCACCGGCCAGGTCGCCGCCGTCTCCTGCGGGCTGTGGGACAACGAGCCGGTGCTGGACCTCGACTATGCCGAGGACAGCGCCGCCCAGGCCGATGCCAATTTCGTCCTGACCGGCGCCGGCGGCATCGTGGAAGTCCAGGCCACCGCCGAGGGCACGCCCTTTTCCGAGGCGCAACTGTTGGGCCTGATGGCCCTGGCGAAGAAAGGCACGGCGGAACTCTTCGCCGCGCAGAGGGAGGCCATCGGCGCATGAGCACGCATCGCAAGCTGACCGAGGAAACCGTCGTCCTGGCCAGCCACAATGCCGGCAAGGTGCGGGAGAACGCCGCCCTGCTGGCGGAATACGGCGTGACCATCATCAGCGCCGGCGACCTCGGCCTGCCGGTGCCGGAGGAGACGGAGACCACCTTCCTTGGCAATGCCACGCTGAAGGCCCTGGCCGCCGCCCGTGCCTCCGGCATGGTGGCCCTGGCCGATGACAGCGGCTTTTCCGTCGCGGCGCTGGACGGCGCCCCCGGCGTCCATACCGCCGACTGGGCCGAGCAGCCGGGCGGTGGCCGCGACTATGCCGCCGCCATGGCCAAGGTGGAGAAGCTGGCCCGCCACGGCACCGACCGCGGCGCCTGGTTCACCTGCGCCCTGGTGCTGGCCTGGCCCGATGGCCACACGGAAGGCTTCGAGGGCCGCTGCCCCGGCACCTGGGTCTGGCCACCGCGCGGCGAGGCCGGCTTCGGCTACGACCCGATGTTCCAGCCGGAGGGGATGACACAGACCTTCGCGGAAATGGACCCGGCGGAGAAGCACCGCATCAGCCACCGGGCACGGGCCTTCGCGATGCTGGCGGAAGGCTGTCTCGTCAGGCGGTGAGGACGGGCCAGGGGCGCTGCCCCTGGACCCCGCCGGGGTGGAAAGTCCACCCCGGACCCCGCTTCAAGTTTTCATAGAAAAGGCCACGCGGGCTGGGGCCGCAGTCGCCGGAGGTCCATGACCTCCGGCGGAACCGGCCTGCCGCTAAACTGATGGCGGGGTCCGGGGTGACCCTGTCACCCCGGCGGGGAAGTCCAGAAGGGGCGGCGCCCCTTCTGGCCCTGGCCTGTTATCCTTGTTCTTCCCGCAGTTCCAGCGCCCGCGCATAGACCTGCTTGCGCGGCAGGCCGGTCGCCGCCGCCACCAGGGCCGCCGCGTCCCGCAGGCTTTCCCCGGTGGCGAGTGCCGCGCGCAGGCGGGTGTCCAACTCGTCCTCGCCGGCGGTGGCGTCTTCCTCCGGCGGTCCCACCACCAGGGCGATCTCGCCGCGCGGCGCGTGTTCGGCGTAATAGGTGGCCAGTTCCGGCAGCGGGCCGCGCCGCACTTCCTCGAAGCGCTTGGTCAGTTCCCGCGTCACGGCGGCGGGGCGGGGGCCGAGGGCCTCGGCCAGGGCGGCGAGGGTTTCCGCCAGCCGGTGCGGTGCCTCGTAGAAGACCAGCGTGGCGGAAAGCCCGGCGCGTTCGGCGGCGCGCAGCTTGGCCAGCTCGGCGGCGCGGGCGGCGGCGCGGGGCGGCAGGAAGCCCAGGAACAGGAAGGGGTGCGGCGGCAGGCCGGAGAGGGTCAGCGCCATCACCGCCGCATTGGGGCCGGGGATGGCGGAGATCTCCACCCCCGCCGCGATGGCGGCGCGCACCAGGCGGTAGCCGGGGTCGCTCATCAGCGGCGTGCCTGCATCCGAAACCAGAGCGAGGCGTTTACCTTCCGCCATCCGCGCCAGCAGGCGGGGGGTGGCCTGGTCTTCGTTGTGATCATGCAGCGGCGTCAGGGGGGCTGAAATTCCGTGCCTTGCCAGCAGGGGGGCGGTAACCCTGGTGTCCTCGCACAGGATCGCGTCGGCTTCCCGCAAGGTGGCCACGGCGCGGGGCGAGAGGTCGCCGAGGTTGCCGATCGGCGTCGAGACCAGGATAAGTCCGGGCCGGCTGCGGCCGGACGGGTCATTCAGGCCGGATGAGCCCCCTGGCGGGGCATCCGGTGGAGGGGAGGTTGGCGTTGCGCTTCCAGTGGTCGGCTGGTCCTTTGGGGGATCGTCCTGTGGCACGTCGTGGTACTCCCTCGGGGACCTGGAGGCGGACGCGCCGCCTCCTGCTGTCATTCGGTGCCCTTGTGGCGCTGTCCGCCTGCGCGCAGCAAGTCCCCGCACCTTACTATGGTGGCGTGGCGCCGCTGCCGCAGGGCCAGGCGCTGCCGCCGGAGCCGCAGCGCGCCAAGGTGGCGCTGCTGCTGCCGCTGACCGGCAGCAATGCCCAGCTTGGCCAGGCGATGCTGAACGCGGCGCAGCTCGCGCTTTTCGAGCAGGGCTCGCCGGGCTTTGAATTCGTCCCCCGCGATACCGGCAGCACGGCGCAGGGCGCCGCCGAGGCCGCGCGCGCCGCCATCGCCGGCGGGGCGCGGGTGCTGGTGGGGCCGCTGACGGCGGGCGAGACCGCCGCCGCCGCCGCACCGGCGCGCGCCGCCGGGGTGCCGATGCTGCCTTTCACCAATGACGCCAACCAGGCCTCGGCCTCCGTCTGGCCGCTGGGCATCACGCCGCGGCAGCAGATGCGCCGGCTGGTGGCGGGCGCGCATGCCCAGGGGGCGCAGCGCTTTGCCCTGGCCGCGCCCTCCGGCGCCTTCGGACAGCAGCTGGCGGATGGGCTGCGGAGCGCGGCCTCCGACCTCGGCCTGCCGCCGCCCACCATCATCACCTATCCGGCGGCGGCGGCGGCAAGCCTCGCGGCCCGGGACGTGGCACAGAAGCTGGCGCCTTCCGAGGCCACGGCCTCTCCCATCGCGCCGCAGGGCGGCGCCGCGGCGGACCTGCTGATCCTGGGCGAGAGCGGCGCGCGGGCGCGGGACTTCGCCGCCGGGCTGGCCGAGTCCGGCATGCCGGTGCCGAAGCTGGCCGGCACTATCCTCTGGGCCACCGACCCCTCGCTGGCCCAGGTGCCGGCGCTGGCCGGCGCCTGGTATCCGGGCCCCGACCCCGCGGCCCATGCGCAGTTCGAGAGCCGCTTCCAAGCCGCCTTCGGCACCACGCCGAGCCGCGTGGTGGGCGTGGCCTATGACGCGGCGGCCATTGCCGCGCGGGCGATGCGCGGCCAGCCGGATGCGGTGCCGCCGATGCCGGTGGGCGAACTGGTCCTGGGCGCCGATGGCGCGCTGCGGCTGGGCCAGAATGGCGAGGTGCAGCGGGCGCTGGCCGTCTTCGCGCTGACGCCGGGCGTGGAGGGGCAGGTGGTGCAGCCAGCCGACATGCCGGGCTCCGTCGGCTTCTGATGTCACAAAACGGACACGCGAAAGCGGCGGCGTGACCCGCTTTGCTGGCGCGCCGCCTGGAGTCCTGGGCGCGCCAGGGGAGGAATAGGGTTCCGCATGCCTCAGAGTGAGACGCCGCCATTGTCCTGGGGGCGTGTTCTGGCCTCCGCCACCCTGATGGGCGGGGTGCCGGTGCTGGTTTTCCTGGGCTTCGGTGCCGCCGGGGCGCTGAGGCCGGCGCTGGCGCTGCTGGGGGCGGGGCTGTCCGCGCTGGCGGCGCTGGCTGTCTCGGCGCTGTGGCTGAGCAGCCTGGCGCGGCTTTCCGCCGTGCTGCGCCGGGCGCTGGACGGCCGGGGCGAGGAACCGGTGCCCGCCAGCCTGCCCCTGCTGCCGGCGATGCGCGACATGGCCGAGACCACGGCGCGGCTGGCCCGCAGCCTGGATGAGCGCGGCGCCCTGGTGGGCCGCCTGCGTCGCGCCGATGCCGCCATCCTGGAAAGCCTGCCCGACCCCCTGCTGGTGCTGGCCGAGGACCGCACCGCATTGCGCGCCAACCGCGCGGCGCGGCGGCTCTTTGGTGTGCCGGAGGCGGATGCGCGGCCTTTATCCGGAGACACCGGCGCGCTGCTGCGCCACCCCGCCCTGGCCGGCGCGGTGGACCGCGCCCTGGCCGAAGGCAGCGTGCAGACCGCCGATCTGGTGCTGCCCGTGCCCATCGCGCGGGAGCTGGCGGTGCAGGTCATCCCGCTCGACCCGCCGCTGGCCGATGGCGGCCGGCTGATCGTGCAGCTGGTGGACCGGACGCGGGAGCGAGCGGTGGAGCGGATGCGCGCCGATTTCGTGGCCAATGCCAGCCACGAGCTGCGCACCCCCCTGGCCAGCCTGATCGGCTTCATCGAGACCCTGCGCGGCCCGGCGGAGGACGACCCGGATGCGCGCCGCCGCTTCCTGGGCATCATGGCCGAGCAGTCCGAGCGGATGCGGCGGCTGATCGACGATCTGCTGGGTCTGTCGCGCATCGAGCTGCAGGAGCATCAGGCCCCGACCGGTGAGGTGCCGCTGGCGGCCCTGGCGCGTTCCGAGGCCGAGGCCCTGGGGCCCATCCTGGCGGCGCGGCAGGTATCGCTGGACCTGTCCCTGGATGACGCGGCGCTCGCCGCCCCGGCGGACCCCGGGCAGTTGGGCCAGGTGCTGCGCAACCTGCTGGAGAACGCGGTGCGTCACGGGCGGCAGGGCGGCAGGGTGCGCCTGACGGTGCTGCGGGCGGAAGGCGCCCGGCCCGGCGTGGTGCTGGAAGTGAGCGATGACGGCCCCGGCATCCCGCGCGAGCATATCCCGCGCCTGACGGAGCGTTTCTACCGCGTGGACAAGGGCCGCTCCCGCAGCGCGGGCGGCACCGGCCTGGGGCTGGCGATCGTGAAGCACATCGTCAACCGGCACCGCGGGCAGTTGGTGATCGAGAGCGAGGAAGGCTCGGGCGCGACTTTCCGGGTGTGGCTGCCATCTTCCTGAAGGTTGCGTTGGGTTGGTGGTGCTGGCGGATTTTTTTATGATCGGGTGTTGACCCTGGGGTCTGGGGTAGATATTTACGGCCTCCCGCTGCTGAGCAGTT
>NZ_RFLX01000010.1 GCF_003696345.1 Teichococcus wenyumeiae
CGACGCCTACATCAGGCGATCGCCAGAACATGCTACTGGCGCCGCAGCCAGCGTCTCGCTCGCATGAAAACTCAACTGTAGAATTAGAACCTATCCCACTAGACGCTGGCTGCGAGGCTTCCTAGCTCATCGTTCATGATGAGGAGATCTATTCGGGCGACGAAGCGGCGCATTCGAGATGACGGCTGGCGCCTGCCGGATGCGCTCTGGGCTGAGATGGAGCCGTTGCTGCCACCGCGGCCTAAACACCCGCTGGGCTGCCACAACCCACGTGTGCCGGACCGGGCGGCGATGGACGCCATCTTCTTTGTGCTGCGCACCGGCTGTCAGTGGAATGCGCTGCGGGAGACCAAGCTCTGCTCGTCCTCCTCAGCGCACCGGCGCTTTCAGGAATGGGCAAAGGCCGGAGTGTTCGAGGCGTTCTGGCGCAAGGGATTGCTGGCCTATGACGGCCTGCGAGGCATCGACTGGAGTTGGCTCGCACTCGACGGCGCCATGGGCAAGGCGCCGCTGGGCGGGGGAAAAAACCGGCTCCAATCCAACGGACCGCGGCAAGCGCGGGGTCAAGCGCTCGGTGCTGACCGACGGACGCGGCGTCCCTCTGGGTGCAGTGGTCGAGGGGGCGAACCGCAACGACCACAAGCTGATGCGCCAGACCCTGCAGGCCATCCCTGTTAAGCGGCCCAAGCCGACGCGCCGCCAACCCCAGCACCTCTGCCTCGACAAAGGCTTCGACTATGACGAGCCGCGCGCACTGGCAGCCGAGTTCGGCTTCACCCTGCACCTGCGCACACGTGGCGAGGAGGTCAGGGCCAGGCGGCACGCCAGAGCCAAGGCAAGGCGCTGGGTCGTTGAACGCACGCACTCTTGGCTGAACCGCTTCCGCTCCATCCTGATCCGCTGGACCAGGAAGCCTGCCAACGACCTCGCCCTGCTTCACCTTGCCTGCGGCATCATCACATGGCGTCATGCCCTACCGGGATAGGCTCTTACTGCCCGCTGCCGCTTGGGGTTCGTCGCCTCAGTGCCGCCGTCACAAGGCCGGCTCCGCAACAGGCGCGGAGCCGGGCTGCTACCTCAGTCCGAACTCATGGAGATCTTCTTCTCCTGCACCACACGGCTGGAGATCGCCTCCTGCTCCTCCAGAAACGCCGCGAAGGCCTTTCCGGTGGAGCCGACGACATCGACACCCTGATCCTCCAGCGGCTTGCGCACCGCCGGCTGTTGCAGGGCCTGCTGCAGGGCCGCCTCCATGCGCTGCATCACCGGCTCCGGCACGCCCGCCGGCCCAAGGATGCCCCAGAAGGCCTTGGCCGCCACGCCGGGCACGCCGCTTTCTATCAGCGTCGGGATATTAGGGCGAAGGGGAGAGCGCGTCTCACCGGTTTGGGCCAGGGCCCGCAGGGTGCTGCCGACCTGGCCGCCCAGCCCCACCACGCTGGCAACGGCCAAGTCGATCTCGCCGGCCGAAGCCGCCGCGCTCATCGGGCCGCCGCCACGATAGGGCACATGCACCATCTTGCAGCCCGCCGCGTCCTGCAAGCGTTCCATGGTCAGGTGCGCCAGGCTGCCAACGCCGATGGTGCCGTAGGTGATGGTGTCCGGCTGCTTCTTCGCCTGAGCGATGACCTCTTCCATCCTGGTCCAGGGGCGCTTCACCGGCGTCGCCGCCAGCATGGGCGCCGTGGCAAGCAGGCAGACCGGCCTGAGGTCCTTCTCCTCATAGCCCAGCGGCTTGATCAGCAGCGGGTTCACCACATGGGTGTCGAAAACCACCACGAAGCTCTGCCCATCCGGCGCCGCGCGGGCCACAGTGGCGGTGCCCATGGCGCCGCCCGCGCCCGGCCGATTCTCGATCACGATCGGCACGCCAAGGGATTGGGTCAGCGGGTTCTGCAGCAGGCGGCAGAGCAGATCGGCGCTGCCTCCGGGCGGAAAGGGCACAACGATGCGGATGGGGCCATCCGGCCAGGCACGCTGCGCCCGCAGGGTGGCGGGTGCGGCGAGAGACAGGCCAGCGGCAGCCAGCGCCGCGCGGCGCGTCAGGGTTCTCATGTCAGCCTCCTCCTGTGCTTCCGATTGGAAGCCGGCCAGGTGCCTGGCACGGCTTCAAAGCACGGAGTAGCGGCATTTCCGCCAATGTAACAGCCGCTTCCGCAATGGGCGCAGCGTCACGCCGCAGTGCGCACCCTCAGCCCCGCGCGGCCCAGAGCATGCCGCGCCGGACTATGGTCGCCATTTCAGGCACCTCGAACTCGACAGCATGGTGGCCGAGGGAGCTGTAGAAGACCCGCCCACTGCCGTGCCGCCGCTTCCAGACAACCGGGATGACATGCCCGTCGATCCAGGCGCAGTGATCCCCGCGGAAGGTCGTGGTTGCCAGGACTTCGTTGTTCGGGTCCACATGCATGTAGTACTGCTCGGACCGGTACGGGAAATCGCGGATTCCTTCCATGACCCCGTCATCAGGTTTCGTCACATTGACCACGTAGTCGATGATGTTGCCTGGATGCGCCACCCACTGGCCGCCCACCATGAACTGGTACTTCACCTCGTTGCGGAAGCTGTCGCCCATGCCGCCATGGAACCCCGCGAAGCCCACGCCGTCCTGCACGGCCTTGTAGAGCCCCTCAATCTCCTCCTTCTCGATCGTCGACATCGTGACGATCGGGACGATCAGGTCGAATTCATGGAGGTTGGGATCTGCGAAGGCCTCCGTGGTCTTTTCCGTGACCACTTCGAAGCCTTCCTCCCGCAGCATCCGCCCGACGACCTCGGCACATTCCTGCGGTTGATGGCCGGTCCAGCCACCCCAGACGATCAGAGCCTGCTTCATGGTTTCCTCCTTGTCGCTTCAGCCGAGGTCGCCCAGCACAGGGCGGGCGGGCAGCGGCGCCGGCCGTTCGCAACGGCTTTCGATCGTGACGGTGCGTTCCTCGTCGCTGGAGCGCTGGAAGGCCTCCATGACTTCCAGGACGTGGAAGGCCAACTCGCCGCTGCACCGGTGCGGACGCCCGGCGCGGATCGCCCTTGCCATATCGGCCAGCCCGATGATGCGGAAATTGCCATCCGCGATGCCGTGCGACAGCGGCACATCCGCCCAGGCCTCCCGCTGCCGCGCGATCGAGACGGTGCCGCCGAAGCGGTTCGGGTCCGGCACCACGAGTGAGCCCTGGCTGCCGTAAATTTCCATATTACCGTGCCGGTGCTGCCAGACATCGAAGCTGGTGGTCACGGCGATGACGGCCCCGCTGACGAAATGCAGCAGGCCGGTGACATGGGTGGCGGTTTCGACCGTGATGGTCTCGCCACTGCGCGGCCCGCTGCCGACGGTCCGCCCGGTGAAGCCGGCGTTTGCCGAGCCCATCACCTTCGCCACCGGCCCGAGCAGATTCACCAGGTTGGTCAGATAATACGGGCCCATGTCGAGCATCGGGCCACCGCCACGGGCATAATAGAAGCGCGGGTCGGGATGCCAGTGTTCGTGGCCATGGTTCATCATGAAGGCGGTGCCGGAGAGCGGCTTGCCGATGGCGCCGTCGTCGATCAGCTTTCGCGCTGTCTGATGCGCGCCGCCCAGGAAGGTATCGGGCGCCGAGCCGACGCGCAGCCCGGCCTTTGCCGCCGCCTCGATCAGCTTGCGGCCCTCGGCCGTGCTGGTGGCCAGCGGCTTCTCGCCATGCACATGCTTGCCATGGGCAATGGCATCCAGCCCCACCGGCACATGCGCCTGCGGCGTGGTGAGGTTCAGCACCACCTCGATCTCAGGGTCCGACAGCAGCGCGTCGATAGGAACGGCGCGGAGACCGAACTCCTCCGCGCGCGCACGTGCCTGGCTTTCATTCAGGTCCGCGCAGCAGGTGATCTGCAGCTCCGGGAAAAAGGCCGCAGCGCGCAGGTAAGCCGCGCTGATATTCCCGCAGCCGATCAGCCCGACCTTGACCGCATCCATACATCTTCCTCCGGACGGTTCTTGAGCGCTTCATTCCACGGCGCTTCATAGATTCGACGCAGCACGATGACGGCTGCACCCCGGGCCCACATTTCGTCGCCCCAAGGGTGAAAGGTGATCTGCATCGCCTCGCGCAGCGTCGGCAGCACATTGGCCTCGACAGCCGCCAGCAACGGCCGCCGCAGCAAGTCGCCGGCGCGCAGCCCCTCGCCCGTCAGGATGATCCTTGGCGGGTTCAGGAGATTGGCGATATTGGCGATGGCGAGCCCGAGCATCCCACCGGCACGCTCAAAGAGCTGCGCCAGGGCCGCGTCGCCCTGCTGGGCCTGCCGCACCAGTTGCGCCATGCGCCGCCCTGGGTCGCCCATCGCACCATCCGCCAGGCCCAGTTGTTCCGCCATCTGCAGGACGCCCCAATCCGAGGCATAGGCTTCGAGGCAGCCCGTTTGGCCGCAGCGGCAGGGCGCGCCACCGGCCTCCATCTTCACATGCCCCAGTTCAGGGCCAACACCATGGGCGCCGCGATAAAGCCGGCCGTCCACGATCAGGCCCATGCCAATCGTGTTTTCCACCGTCACCACGGCAAAGCTATCCAGCCCGCGGCCATAGCCGAACCAGTGCTCAGCCAAGGCCACCAGATTCGCGTCATTCTCGATCAGCGTGCGAATGCCGAGGCGCCGCTCCACCGCCTGCCCGAAGGGCTCCGCGCGCGGGCCCAGGACCGGGCTCCAGTGCGAGATGCCGCTGACGCCATCGATGACACCGGGCAGGCCGATGCCAATGCCGGAGATCTGGCTCATGGACAGCCTGGCATCCTGCACGCAGCCGCGCACGCCATCCTCAATGAGGTCGGCAATGACCTCCGTGGATTGCCGCGCCAACTGCACCGGCAGCACCAGCGAGGCCAGCGCCTCCCCCCGTGCATCCGTGATGGTGATGCTGATGCGCTGCGCCGAAAGCTTCACGCCGACGACATGAAATGCCGCCCCATTCAGGCCAAGCAGCACACGGGGCCGGCCACGGGCACCATTCTCCCCCGCCGCCACGCGCAGCACATCCACCAGCCCTTCCTCGATCAGGGCGCCGGTGATGGCGGAGACGGTCGCGGGGCTCAGCTCAGTGCGCTCAACAATCTCGACACGTGCGATGGGGCCATCACGACGGATGGCATCGATCACATGGTAGCGGTTGATGGCCCGCATCAGCTCCGGATCGGCCGTCTTCATCGCTGGCGTCTGTTCTCCATCAACGCCTGGAATTCTGGCCACAAGCGCCGGCAGGTCAAGCGATTAAGTTTGGGCGCAGAATTTAATGCCGTCCCTTTCCTCATCGAACGCCCTTTTTGCTTGACGGCTGCCGTAGGGCCTTCGCATCCTTTCTCCGAGAACCGAAAAAAAAGCGTCCCAGACGACGCAGGGAGGAGCGATGCGCGCAGTCTTTCGCGTGGGCGCTGTGCTGACACTGCTTGCGTGCAGCACGGCCGCGGCCTGGGCGGACACCACCGTCCGCTGGTTCATCTCGGAAACCTCGCCCGCCATGACAGCCTGGCAGAAGGAGGTCGCACGCCGTTACGAGGAAGGTCATCCCGGGACCCGCATCGAGGTCCTGGTGATGTCGGGCGAGCCTTACAAGGCGAAGCTCACCACCATGCTGCAGTCCAACGACCGGCCGCACCTCATCTATACCTGGGGCGGCGGCGTGCTCTTTGCGCAGGCGCGGGCCGGGCTGCTGGAGGATATCACCAGCAGGGTGCAGGGCGCCTGGGCCAACGAGCTGAATCCCGCCGCCCTGGAGGCGATGAGCTACAAGGGCAAGATCTATGGCGCGCCCACGCATCTGACGCAGGTAGTGCTCTGGTATAATCGTCGCCTGCTGAAGCAGGCAGGCGTTGAGGTATCGGAACTGGCGACCTGGGACGGCATGCTGGGCGCGGTGAAGAAGCTGCAGGCCGCCAATATCCAGCCTTTCACGGCAGGCGGCTCGGACAAATGGCCGCTGAACATGTTCTGGTCCGGCCTGGCGCTGCGGGTCGGCGGCAAGGAAGCCTTCGAGGCCGCGATGAACCGCAGCGGGCCGGGCTTCGACGGCCCGGTCTTCCAGCGTGCCAGCGAGATGTTCAAGCAGTTGGTGGACCTCAACCCCTTCCAGCGTGGCTTCCTGGCGGACACGGCCCCCAAGGCCGCAGGCCAGTTCGGCGACGGCAAGGCCGCGCTGCACCTGATGGGCAACTGGTTCTACAACATCCAGAAGTCGCAGAGCAGCAACCAGCAGGGCGTGCCGGATGAGGATCTCGGCTTTGTCCCCTTCCCCCAGGTATCCGGCGGCAAGGGAGACCCCAGCGATGTTGTCGGCGGCATCAACGGTTTTCTGGTGACGCGCGGCTCGCCGCCCGAGGCCGCCGATTTCCTGCGCTTCTACACCGGCACCGAGGTCCAACGCGAGGCGGCGCAGCGCGGCTTCACCATCCCGGCGGCCAAGGGTACGGCGGAGCAGTTGCAGAACGCGTTCTTCCGCCAGGTCGCCACGAATCTGCAGCAGGCCCACTACGTGCAGAACTTCTATGACCAGATGCTTGGCCCATCGGTCGGGCGCGTGGTGAACGACACCTCCGCGGATCTGGCGACCGGCCGCACCACGCCGAAGCAGGTGGGGCAGCAGATCCAGGAAGCCTGGGAACTTGAGCAATAGAGACCGGGAGGCGAGCGGGATGAGCGGCACCGGGGCCATCAACATCGCCATCCCTGTCGGAAGCCCGACCCGGCGCTCCGACAAGCGGCGGCTCGCCCTGGGCCGCAATCTGGCGGCGGGCGGCTTCCTGGCACCGGCCACCATCCTCTTCACGGTCTTTGTGGTGCTGCCGGTAGTCGAGGCCGCGTGGTACAGCTTCTATCGCTGGAACGGCTATGGCATCCCGACCGACTGGGTGGGCTGGCGCAACTACCTGACGCTGTTCAACAACAGCGTCTTCGCCTCGGCTGCCTGGAACACGGCGCTGGTGGTCGCGGTCTCGCTGCTGGTGCAATTGCCGCTGGGGCTGGCACTGGCCCTGATGGTAGCACGCAATTCCCGCAGCAGCATGATCTTCCGCACCATCTTCTTCCTTCCCTACGTGCTGGGTGAAGTCGCGGCCGGGTTGATCTGGCGCTTCGTCTTCGACGGCAATGTCGGCCTCATGGCCGCCGCGGCCCGCAAGATCGGCATCGAGGCGCCCTTCATCCTGGCCGATCCGGACCTCGCCATCTATGCCGTGCTGACGGTGGTGGTCTGGAAGTATTTCGGCTTCCACATGATGATCTACATCGCCGGCCTGCAGGATATCCCGCGCGAGATGCGCGAGGCCGCGGAGATCGACGGCGCCAGCCGCTGGCAGTCCCTGCGCTACGTCATCCTGCCGATGCTCTGGCCGGCCATCCGCATCTCCATCTTCTTCTCGGTAGTGGGCGCGCTGCAGCTCTTCGATGTGGTGATGCCGTTGACGGGCGGTGGCCCCTCCAATGCCACCCATACCTTCGTCACCTTCCAGTACACCTTCGGCATCACGCGGATGAACATCGGCTTCGGTAGCGCCATGGGCGTGGTGATCTTCCTGATCTGCGTGACCTTCACGCTTCTCTACCGTCGCTTCGTCATGCGGGATGCCGGCTGATGCGCAGCATGTCCTCCTATTCGCGCCTGCTGGTCCTGGTGCTGGTGGCCGGCATCGTGCTGGTGCCGCTGGTGACGGTGGCACTCGGCGGCTTCAAGACCATGGGTGAGCTGGAGGCCAATCCTTTTGGCCTGCCGGTCCAGTGGCACTGGGAGAACTACCTTTCGGCGCTGACGGGCCGCAGGCTCTGGCTCTCGCTCGGCAATTCGGTGCTGCTGTCCTTCGGTACCGTGTTTCTGACGCTGGTGGTCGGCACCATGGCGGCCTTCGCCTTTGCGCAGATCCACTTCTTCGGCAAGCGGATGATCTTCTCCTACTTCCTGATGGGCCTGCTGTTCCCGGCCGCCACGGCCATCCTGCCGCTCTTCATCCGCGTGCGGAACCTGGGGCTGCTGGATACGCCCTGGGGCGTCATTCTGCCGCAGGCGGCCTTCGGGCTGGGCATGGCCATCCTGCTGCTCTGGGGCTTCTTCAAGCAGTTGCCGGAAGCGCTCTGGGATGCGGCGGTGATCGACGGATGCAGCTATGGCCGCTTCCTGTGGTATGTGGTGCTGCCGCTCTCCCGTCCCATCCTGGCCACGGTTTCGGTCTTCGCCCTGGTGCATAGCTGGAACAGCTACCTGCTGCCGCTGACCTTGCTGAACTCGCCCGGCACTTATCCGTGGACGCTGACCATCATGGATTATTCCGGCGAATATTCCACGGACTGGCCGGGTATCCTGGCCTTCATCACCCTGACTCTCGTGCCCGCCATCATCTTCTTCCTGGTGGCGCAGAAGCAGATTGTCGCTGGCCTCACCAGCGGCGCCGTGAAGGGCTGAACACAGAGAAACGGAAGGAACGTGACGCATGTCGATGCGCACCATCAAGGGGCCGGCGATATTCCTTGCCCAGTTCGCGGCCGATACGGCGCCGCATAACAACCTGCCGGAGATTGCCAGCTGGGCCGCCGGCCATGGCTACAAGGGCGTGCAGATCCCCAGTTGGGACGCGCGGCTCTTCGACCTCGAGCGCGCTGCCGAAAGCAAGACCTATTGCGATGAGGTGAAGGGCATCCTGGCCAGTGCCGGCGTGGCGCTCACGGAACTCTCCACGCACCTCCAAGGCCAGTTGGTGGCGGTGCATCCGGCCTACGACCTGGCCTTCGACGGCTTCGCGGTGCCGGAGGTGCGCAACAACCCGGCGGCGCGGCAGGAATGGGCGGTGCGGCAGATGATGCTGGCGGCCAGGGCTTCCAGGAACCTCGGCCTGACAGCGCATGTTACCTTCTCGGGCGGCCTCGCCTGGCCTTTCGTCTATCCCTGGCCGCAGCGGCCGGCGGGGCTGGTGGAAACCGCCTTTGACGAGCTGGCGCGCCGCTGGCAGCCCATTCTGGATGCTTTCGATGAGGCGGGTGTCGATCTCTGCTACGAGATCCATCCGGGCGAAGACCTGCACGATGGCGTCACCTTCGAGATATTCCTCGAACGCACTGGCAACCATCCGCGCTGCAACATCCTCTACGATCCCAGCCACTTCCTGCTGCAGCAACTGGACTATCTCGATTTCATCGACATCTATCACCAGCGCATCCGCATGTTCCATGTGAAGGACGCGGAGTTCAATCCCACTGGCCGTCAGGGGGTTTATTCCGGCTTCCAGCCCTGGGCGCAGCGCGCGGGGCGCTTCCGCTCCCTGGGCGACGGGCAGGTCGATTTCGGCGCCATCTTCTCCAAGCTGTCGCAATACGGTTTTGACGGCTGGGCCGTGCTGGAATGGGAATGCTGCATCAAGGACAGCGAGCAAGGCGCCGCCGAGGGCGCGCCCTTCATCGCCGACCATATCATCCGCGTCGCCTCCCGCGCCTTCGATGACTTCGCCGCCAGCGGTGTCGATCAGGCTACCAACCGCAAGCTGCTGGGGATCGCCTGAGATGACCATCGAGGCAGCGACCGGCGGCGCGGCGCGGCGGCGGCTGCGCCTTGGCATGGTGGGCGGTGGCCAGGGCGCCTTCATCGGCGCCGTCCATCGCATCGCGGCGCGGCTCGACGACCGGTATGAGCTGGTGGCCGGCGCCCTCTCCTCTGATGCGGAACGCGCGCGTGCCAGCGCGGCGGAACTGCATATCGCGCCGGACCGCGCCTATGGCAGCTTCGCCGAGATGGCCGAACGCGAGGCGGCACGCGAGGACGGCATCGATGTGGTGGCCGTGGTCACGCCCAACCACATGCACGCGGCGCCCGTGCGCGCCTTCGCGGAGCGCGGCATCCATGTGATCTGCGACAAGCCGCTGACGCACAGGCTGGAGGATGCACTGGAACTGGTGGAGGTGGTGCGGCGCGCCGGCATCGTCTTTGGCCTGACCCATAACTATACCGGCCATCCGATGGTGCGGCAGGCACGCGAGATGGTCGCCGCTGGCGAGCTGGGCACGCTGCGGGTGGTGCAGGTGGAATATCCGCAGGATTGGCTGACAACGCGGCTGGAGGAGAGCGGCCAGAAGCAGGCCGCCTGGCGCACCGACCCCGCGCGCTCCGGCGCCGCCGGCAGCGTGGGCGACATCGGCACGCATGCCTTCAACCTGGCGGAATTCGTCACGGGGCTGCGCTGCGAGAGCCTGGCGGCGGAGCTGACCGCCTTCGTGCCGGGCCGGCCGCTGGACGACAACGCGCAGATGCTGCTGCGCTTCGGCGGCGGTGCGCGGGGCATGCTCTGGTCCTCCCAGGTCGCGCCCGGCAACGAGAATGCGCTGCGCCTGCGCGTCTATGGCGAGAAGGGCGGGCTGGAATGGGCGCAGGAGCAGCCGAACCTGCTGCTGCACACGCCGTTCGGCGAGCCGCCGCGCATAATCAGCCGCGCCGGCGCGGGTGCCTCGCTCGCCGCCGCCCATGCCAGCCGCATCCCGGCCGGGCATCCGGAGGGCTATCTGGAAGCTTTTGCGCAGATCTACCGCGACCTCGCCGAGCAGATCACCGCCCGCATGGAAAGCCGGCAGCCGGACCCCGCCTGCCTGCTGGTGCCGGGGCTTGAGGCCGGGTTGCGCGGCATGCGCTTCATCGCCGCCGCCGTGGAGTCCGGCCGCAACAATGCGGCCTGGACCGAGATCGGGCACTGATGCATCTCGGCATCGATCTCGGCACCTCCGGCGTCAAGGCGGTGCTGACCGGCCCGGCGGGCGAGGTGCTGGCCCAGGCCACTGCGCCGCTGGCCCTTTCCAGCCCGCGCCCGCTCTGGAGCGAGCAGGACCCGGAGGACTGGTTGCGGGCGACGCAGGCCGCCCTCGCCTCGCTGCGCGCCTCGCGGGATCTTTCGGGGGTACGGGCCCTGGGCCTCGCCGGCCAGATGCACGGGGCGGTGCTGCTGGATGCCTCGGACCAGGTGCTGCGCCCCGCCATCCTCTGGAACGACGGGCGCAGCGGGGCCGAATGCGCGGCGCTGGAGCAGGCCCAGCCTGCCTCGCGCGGCATCACCGGCAATCTGGCCATGCCGGGCTTCACCGCCCCCAAGCTGCTCTGGGTACGGCGGCATGAACCGGAGATCTTCGCCCGCACCCGCCGCGTGCTGCTGCCCAAGGACTGGCTGCGCCTGCGCCTGACCGGGGAAGCGGTGTCGGAGATGTCGGATGCCTCCGGCACCCTCTGGCTGGATGTGGCGGCGCGCCGCTGGTCGGGCGCCATGCTGGAGGCCACGGGACTGTCGGAGGCGCAGATGCCGGCACTGGTCGAGGGCACCGCCCCGGCTGGCCGGCTGCGGGCGGAGATGGCGGCGCTGCTTGGCCTGCCCGCCGGCATCCCGCTGGCCGGCGGCGCGGGCGACAATGCCGCCGGGGCCGTGGGGATCGGCTGCGTCTCGCCGGGTGATGCCTTTCTCTCCCTCGGCACCTCCGGCGTCGTCTTTGTCAGCGATCCCGGCTTCCTGCCGGACCCGGCGCGGACGGTGCATGCCTTCTGCCATTGCCTGCCGGGAACCTGGCACCGCATGTCGGTCATCCTCTCCGCCGCGGCGGCCTTGAGCTGGGTCACCCGCGTGACCGGGGCCGGGAGCGAGGCCGCGCTTCTGGCGGAGGTGGAGCAGGCAGGGCTCGCGAAGCCGGGCCGGCTGGCCTTCCTGCCTTATCTCTCTGGCGAGCGCACGCCGCATAACGACCCTCGGGCAGCCGGTGTCTTCTTCGGCCTGTCCGGCACCGACGAGCGGGCCGACCTCGCCCGCGCGGTGCTGGAGGGCGTGGCCTTCGCACTGGCCGATGGGCTGGAGGCACTGGAAGCACTGGGCGGCCGCATCGAGGCCTTGACGGCCATCGGCGGCGGGGCCCGTAGCACCGCCTGGCTGCGCATCCTCTCCGCCGCCACGGCGCGGCCGATCCGCTCTGTCATCGGCGGGGAAGCGGGGCCGGCGCTGGGCGCCGCCCGGCTGGCCCGCATCGCCGCTGGCGACGGCAGCATTGCCGAGGTCTGCACCAAGCCGCCGGTCGCGGTGCAATACGAACCCGAAGCCGGCCTCGCTGCCGCCCTGGCACCGCGCCGGGCGGCCTATCGCCGGCTTTATCCCACGCTCCAGACCCTCTTCGCCGAGACGGTCGATCCGGAACCCCTCGCATGAGCAGCTTCTTCGACAACCTCCCCGTCGTCCGTTACGGCGGCCCCGAGGCCACCGATCCCTTCGCCCTGCGCTTCTACGATGCCGGGCGCATGGTCCTCGGCCGGCGGATGGAGGAATGGCTGCGCCCCGCGGTCGCCTATTGGCATTCCTTCGTGGGCAATGGCCTCGACCCTTTCGGCGCGCCGACGCATGAGCGCCCCTGGTTCTCGGGCGACCCGATGCAGGCGGCGGTCACCAAGGCCGAGGCCGCCTTCGCCTTCCTGGAACGCCTCGGCCTGCCCTTCTTCTGCTTCCATGACCGCGACGTGGCGCCGGAGGGCGAGACGCTGCGGGAAAGCCATGCGCGGCTGGACCGCGTGCTGGATGTGGTGGAGGCGCAGATGCAGCGCACCGGCATCGGGCTTCTTTGGGGCACGGCCAATCTGTTCAGCCATCCGCGCTACATGGCGGGCGCCGCGACCAACCCGGACCCGGAGGTCTTCGCCTTCGCCGCCGCGCAGGTGAAGCATGTGCTGGAAGCGACGCACCGGCTCGGTGGCGCCAACTATGTGCTCTGGGGCGGGCGCGAGGGCTATGACACGCTGCTGAACACCGACCTGCGGCAGGAGGATGCGCAGCTCGGCCGCTTCCTGAACCTGGTGGTCGAGCACAAGCACCGCATCGGCTTCACCGGCACCATCCTGGTGGAGCCCAAGCCGATGGAGCCCACCAAGCACCAGTACGACCGTGATGTCGCCACCGTCTATGGCTTCCTCTCGCGCCATGGGCTGCTGGGCGAGGTGAAGGTCAATATCGAGGCCAACCATGCAACCCTGGCCGGGCATTCCTTCGAGCATGAGATCGCCACGGCGGCGGCGCTGGGCATCCTGGGCTCGCTCGACATGAACCGCGGGGACCCGCAGAACGGCTGGGACACCGACCAGTTCCCCAACAATGCCCAGGACCTCTCGCTGGCCATGCTGGAGGTGGTGCGTGCCGGTGGGCTGGGCCAGGGCGGCATGAATTTCGACGCCAAGATCCGCCGCCAGAGCATAGAGCCAGAGGATCTGCTGCATGCCCATATCGGCGGCCTGGACACCACCGCCCGTGCCCTGCTGATCGCGGAGCGAATGGTGCAGGACGGCGCCCTGGACCGCGCGCGGGCGGAACGCTACGCCGGCTGGCGCCAGCCCTTCGGCCAGGACATCCTGGCCGGGCGCATGGACCTCGATGCCCTGGCGGCGCATGCCGAGGCCGCCGGCGCCGGGCCGAAGCCGCGCAGCGGCCGCCAGGAGGCGCTGGAGAACCTCGCCGCCCGTTTCATCTGAGGAGTTCCGGCCTCGCGAAGCCTGTCCGGCCGGTGGCGGCAGCAGTAATCCAGGCCCTGGCCATTGCAGCGGACGCAACCTTCGGCCACATAGGGCGGGATGGTAGCTGGGTCCATCTCCATGTCCCAATTCGCCGGCAATGCGGCCGCGGTGCCGCATCACGCCTGGACGGAGGCGCAGCGCGCCATCCTCGACGCCTTCAAGGCCGGCGAGCCCCTGCTTCTGCTCATCGGCCCACCCGGTGTCGGCAAGAGCCGGCTGCTGCGCGAGATCGAGGAGAGTCTCCGCGCCCTCGACCCCCATGTGCTGCGGCTGGAGAGCGGCGAATGGGTGGATCTGCAGACCGCACCGCCCCGGCTGCTGGTGGATGAAGCCAGCCGGATGGACGATGCCACGCTGGAGCAGCTGGTGCGGCGCCAGGACAGCTTCACGCTGCTGGTAGGGCTACCATCCTTGGTGGAGCGGCTGGGCTCCCTGCCGCATCGCGTCGTGCAGCTTGGGCCGCTGCGGGCGGAGGATGTGCCGGCCTATGTCGCCGCGCGGCTCGCCGCCACAGGCCTCGACAGCTCGCGCCTCGCCGAGGGTTCCGTGGCCGCACTGTCCGAGGCCTCCGGCAACCTGCCAAGCCTGCTGAACCTGTTGCTGGGCACCAGCTTCCTGATGGCCGACATGGTGGCCTCGCCGCAAGTGACGCCCGATCATGTCCGCGAGGCCGCCGCGCTGCGCGACGACATGGCGCCCTTCGAGGAAAGCCCCGCGCCGGAACCCGCGCCCACCGCCGCGCCGGAGGCGCCGCGCAGCGAGGAAGCGCCTCCCGCCCCGCCGCCCGTGGCGGAGCCCGTGGCAACGCCCCGCACGACGCTCCCGGTCCCCCTGCCGCCCGCCCCCGCCCCGAAGCCGGCGGCGAAGGGCCGCGCCGTCCTGGTGGCCGCCGTGCTGCTGGCTGGCGGCGGCCTCGCCTGGGTGGCGACGCAGAAGGCGCGCAACCCGGCGGAGACAGCCCCCGCCTCTCCTGCCACGTCAGCGGCGCCAACGGTGGCCGCCATGGCACCGCCAAACGCAGCCGAGAACCCTGCGGCACCGGCGCAGGAGGCCGCGCCCGCACAGCCCCCCTCGGAGGCACCGGCCGGGGCCACCGAAAACCTGCCCTCGGGCGCCATGGTGCGGGTGGTCATCACCTATCCGCGCGGCGCGGCGGGCGCGACCGAGCGCGCGGCGGCGTTGAGCGCGGAACTGGAGCAGGCCGGGCTTTCCGCCGGTGCGCCTTTCCCGCTGTCCCGCCCCGTCACGGCTTCCAGCCTCAGCTATTTCTTCCGGGAAGACCGCGCGGCGGCGCTGCGGGTGCAGGAACTGGCCGGTGAGCGCCTCAGCCAGGCGGTGCCCAGGCTCGGCACCGTGGAGGGCGCCTTGCCGCGCCCCGGTGCCATCGAGGTGGAGCTTTCCGCCACCGATACCAGCACCGGCAGTCCCTCGCCCGCCCCCGAAGAGGCTGAGGCGCCAGGCCCCGAAGCCGCCGAACTCGCCGAGCCCGCGAATGGCGCCACGCTGCCGCTGGCGGCGGCGCAGCGGGGCGTGGTGCTGTCCTGGCGCACGACGGCGGAGGCGCAGCCGGGCTGCTGCTTCGTCGAGGTCGTGCCGCTCGGCGGCAATACCAACCGCCGCGCCGTCTTCGCCGCCTATGCCGAGGCGGCCGAGCAGCAGACCGTGCGCCTCAGCCGCCCTGGCCAGTATGCCTGGCGCATCCTGACCGTCTCTCGCACCGCCCAACGCTACACGGCAAGCCCGTGGCGGCACTTCCTGGTAGGGGAAAGCACACCATGATCCGGATCGCCTCACCCCTGCTGCTGCTCGCGCTCGGCCTCGCCGCCTGCCAGTCCGCGCCGCCGCCGCCGCCGCGCGTGGTCTCGCGCGCCCCCGCGCGGCCCGCGCCGCCGGTGCCGAGCGAGGTGGAGGGCGCCTGGTCCTTCAGCGTGCTCGGAGACCGCTGCAACGCCCGGGTCGCGCACCGGGAGATGACACTGGCCGTGACCGCCGGGCCGGGCCAGCAGGCCAACCTCTCGCTCACCGCGCCAAGCCGTGGCTTGCCCGTCAACCGGCCGCTGCGCATCGAATTCCGCGGCGATGGCGGCAACTGGCAGATCCCGGGGCGCACCAGCCGTGGCCGCGTGGCCTCGGCCTCCATGCCGCTCAACCAGACAGGGGAAGCACGCATCCGCGACCTGCTGGGCGGCGGCACCGTGAAGGCGAGTGGTTCCGGTGTCTCCGCCCCCGCCCTCAGCGTGCCGGATGCCGGCGTTTCCGGCCGCGACTGGTATGGCTGCGTCGCGCGGCTGGCGCAGGGCGCCGCTGCCAAGCCGGGCGGCGACGAGGCCGCGCCGGACAAGGCGTCCTAACGGCCGCCGGCCGGAACGCCTGAAGCGCGGTTCTGCGTCCCCAGAGCCTCCCCCGCCAGTTGCTCCGAGAAGCGGGCGAAGGCCGTGTGGTCCTCGCCCGGGCCCAGCACGGCGCCGGCGCTGGCCGCCATTTCCCGGCAGAGCGCGGAGAAAGGCGTCGGCGTGCCGCCTTCACGCCCCACCTCCAGCGCGATGGTCAGGTCCTTGATCATCAGGTCCAGGCCGAAGCCGGAATCGAAGCGGCGGGACAGCACGAACTGCTTGAACTTCTTCTGCGTGCTGTTGTTCATGCCGGTGGAGGCATTCAGCACATCCACCATCAGCGCCGGGTCGAGGCCGAAGCGCTGGCCGATCAGCAAGGCCTCGATGCCGATCAGGAAGCCGCCGGCGCTGACCAGATTGTTCAGCGCCTTCATGGCCTGCCCGGCGCCGACGCCGCCGCAGCGGTGGATGCTGGTGCTCATGGCCCGCAGCACCGGCTCGGCCCGGTCCAGCGCCGCTGCCTCGCCACCGGCCATGATCGCCAGTTCTCCTGTCCTGGCACGCGGCACGCCGCCGGAAACCGGGGCATCGACCAGCGTGACACCCTGCCCCGCCAGTTCCTCGGCCAGATGGCGGGTCACGCCGGGGGCGCCGGAGCTCATCTCGATCAGCAGCGCACCGGGCGCCAGGGCCTCGCGGATACCTGCCACCACTTCCGCCACCTGCTTGCTGGTGGGCAGGATGGTGATCACGGCATCGGCGCCCCGCGCGGCCTCCGCGCCATTTGCGGCAGCGGTGCCGCCGACCTCGCTGGCGAAGCGCGCCGCACGGTCAGGCACCGCATCGCAGATGGCCAGTTCGAAGCCCGCCGCATGCAGGCGCGCCGCCATGGGCCAGCCCATATTGCCGATGCCGATGAAACCGATGCGGCGGATGGGGTTGGCGGTGCTCATTCCGCTGCCCCATCCGGCTTCTTCGGCAAGGCGCCCTCCGCCACCAGCACTTCATGCGCCGCCTTGAAGGCATCCAGCCCGGCGGGAATGCCGCAGTAGGCGGTGGCATGCAGCAGAACGGCCTTGATCTGCTCCACCGTCAGGCCGTTGTGCAGCGCGCCTTTCACATGCAGCTTGATCTCCGGGGTGCGGCCAAGCGCGGTCAGCATCGCCAGGTTCAGCATGGAGCGCGTTTGCCGGTCCAGCGTCGGGTCGCCCCAGGCCCAACCCCAGGCCCAGGCCGTGGTGGCGCGCTGGAAGGCCATCATGAAGTCATCGGCCTTGGCCATGGAGGCATCGACGTAATCGGCGCCGAGTACTTCCCGGCGGATCGGCAAACCCTTGTCGAAAAGTGCTTGATCGTCGGACATTCTGTTTCCCGTGTTCTGGTTTGAGGATCTCGTTGACCGCGTCTGTGACGGCCTTGCCGCTGCCTGCATGTCGAAGCCGTGGCGGATGCGGTGACGACGCGGCGGGTCACGAAGGCTGCGGGACGAAGATGTCGGGATCGAAGTTCGTGAGCAGGCCAGGCGTATCGGCCATGGCGCAAAAGGCTGGCACACCTGCCAGGACACCCTCCTGCTCCAGCGGTTTATCCAGGCGGCCGAGTGTGGATGCCCGTGCCATGATGTTCCTCCCCGCCCGGGCACCGTGCGGCGCCCATCCCAGGTACATGCCCTGCCGATTCTTCTTCGGAATCCATCAGCGCCCGCACGACTGTGAATGAGGCGGCGGCCGCAGGGAAGTTCGATTGACGATGACAAGCGCGCGACAGGGCATATGAGGAGCTGTGATGCTGCATCTGCCACCAGTGGCGCGGCCAGGCGGACCCTTGCCAGGCGATGTCAGTCATCGGCGCGGGTGCGTCGGCGGCGGAGCGGCCAAGTGCCTGGCCGCTGTGCCCATCCGTGCCAAGCCTGCAGGATAGACCTGCCGGCAGCCCGGCGTCAGTGAACCGGTTCGGCCGCCGTGTCGATCCGCACCACCACGGAAAGGCCGGGGCGCAGCTTCTCCGCCAGGGGCTGATTGTTATCCACCGCGATCCGCACCGGCAGGCGCTGCGCCACCTTCGTGAAGTTTCCGGTGGCATTGTCGGCGCGGATGACGCTGAACTCCGAACCCGTGGCGGGTGAGAAGCGCTCGATGCGCCCGGTCAGTTCGGCGCCGTTCAAGGCATCCACGGCGAAGCGCACGGGCTGGCCGACCTTCATGCCCGCCACCTGCGTTTCCTTGTAATTGGCCACGACCCAGCGGTGCGGCGGCACCAGCGTCGTCAACTGTGTGCCAGCCTGGACATACTGGCCGACACGCGCGCCGACCTCGCCCAACCGCCCATCCTCTGGCGCGTGGATCTCGGTGTTCTGCAGGTCGATTTCGGCCATCCGCACCGCCGCCTCGGCACTGTGCACGGCGGCTTCCAGTGCCGGGCGGGTCGCCAGCGTCTCGGCCAGGTTCTGCTCCGCCACCGTGACGGAGGCACGCGCCTGCGCCAGCGCCGCCTGTGCCTGGTGCAGCGCCGCCTCGGTGGTGACCAGCGTGGCGCGGGACTGGATATTGGAGGCCACCAGTGGCGAGATGCGATCGTAATCCGCATCCGCCTTGGTGAGCACGGCCTCCGCATTCTGCACCTGCGCGCGGGCGACGGCGATGCTGGCTTCCCGCGTCTCCCGCGTCACCGCCAGGCTCGCCAGATTGGCGCGGGCGGAGGCCAGCGATGCGCGCGCCTGTTCCAGCCGCTGCCGGTAGATGCGCTCATCGATCTTCACCAGCAGCGCGCCGGCCTTGACATCCATGTAGTCCTGCACGGGGATCTCGGTGATGTAGCCGGAAACCTGCGGGCTGATGGTGGTGACGAGGCCGCGCACATAGGCATTGTCCGTCACCTGCTCCGTGGTGGTGAAGGGCGGCAGGCGCCAAGCATAGAGCACCAGCAGCACGCCGGCGGCGCCGAGCGCCAGCACCGGAATGGTGGCGCCTGATTTGAGGAAGGAAGGAAGAGGCATGGTGGTCCTGTGTCGGCCGGGTCAGGCGGCCAGTGTCTGGCGGCTGCGCAGCCGCTTGTAGGCCATGTGGCAGAGCAGCATCACGGCGGCGGCGGCGGCGGCCACCGCAACGGCCAGAAAGACATCATTGTAGGCCAGCACGTAGGATTCACGGCTGGCCACCTGCCCGAGCATGACCGTGCCTTCAGCGGCACGGAGTGCCGGGTCGCCCAGGGTGCCGGCATGGGCGCCGCTGTATTGCTGCACGCGTTGCGCCACCATCGGGTTCTGCAGCGTCATGGCCTCCACCACATGGCTGGAATGGAATTTCTCCCGGTAGATCAGCAATGTGCCGAGGCCGGCTGAGCCCAGCAGACCCCCAAAGGTCTGCGAGGCCAGGAAGATCGCGAGATAGCTGGAGATGAAGTTCAGCCCAGTCCGCACCAGATGCGCGAAGCTCCAGGACATCGCGGCCGGCAGGAAGATGGCACCGCCGAAGGCTACCATGGCCTGCGACAGATACAGGTCATGCGGCCGTGTCAGGCTGGTGGACTGGCTGTCCATCCAGGCACCCACCGCGATCAGCGCCAGCGCGACCAGGTGAATGCCCTCGGCCCTCTGCGGCTCATTCATGAGGGCAACCAGAAGATAGCCCGCGACCGTCGCCGCCGTGATCACCCAGAACAGCCCGGAAAGCTGGTCGTTCATGAAGCCGAGGTTCTGGAAGAAGCTGACCACGCCGGTGGTCTGCTCCGCCAGGATGAAGCGCAGGATCAGCATGGAGCCGCCGAAGCCGATCATGGCGCCGGAGGACAGGAAACGCATGTGCAGCAGCGGCTGCGCACGGTTCAGCTCGACCACCAGCAGCAGGGTCAGGGCCGCGATGCCACCGGCCAGCGTCAGCCCCAGCCACGGTGCCTCTGTCCACCAGTAGTAGCGGCCCAGGGTCAGCGCCACCGAGAGCAGCCCGCAGCCCAGCATCAGCAGCGGCAGGCTGATGATATCCATGCGGTCAAAGACCTTGGCGTGGGGCGGCGGCGTGATGGGCACCAGGTGCACCACCGCGAAGCTCAACAGCGCCAGCCCCATCTCAAGCACATTGAGGCCGTGCCAGAGCCCCAGTTGCAGCAGCTCCGGTGAGATGGCGCGCGCCAGCGGCGTGGCCACCTGGCTGCCCATCAGGCCGAAGCAGACACCAACCGTGAGACGCTTGGCCGGCGGCAGCGGCTCCAGGATATAGAGGAAGGCCAGGGTGCCCAGCGGGGCTGTGGCGAAGCCGGCGACCGCCCGCAGCACCACCGCCTGATTGAGGTCGTTGGTGAAGATATGCGCCAGCGACACCAGCACGAAGAAGCCGAGCCCGAGCTTGGCGAAGATGCGGATGCCATACTGCGTGCGGAACTTCCACAGCAGCAGCGTGGCCGTGGCGCTGGTGGCGCTATAGGCCGCCATCAGCCACAGCGCCTCATTGGTGGTGGCGGCGAACTGGGCCTGCGCCGCCTGGGTATTGACCGCCACCAGATTATTGCTGAGCCCCGAGGTCAGCCCGAAGAGCATTGAGGCCAGGAAATACCCGAAGGTGCGCAGGAAGCCAGCGGGTGGCGGTGCCGGCGGTGCGGTGCCGCTCATCGTCCGCCCTCGCCCGCCACGGCGTCCAGATTGGCGCTGATGGAGCGCAGGACCCGCAGCGCGGTGGCCAGGTCCGCCTCGTCCACCCCCTGCAGCACGCGGTCGCGCAACCGGCCGGAGATGCCGGTGACCTCGGCCGCCACCGGAGAGGCCTGGCTGGTCAGCGCAACGCGGTTGGCCCGGCGGTCCCCGGCCTCAGGCACACGGGCGACAAGCCCCTGGCGCTCCAGTCCGTCCAGCAGGCGCACCAGGGTCGGGTTCTCGATCGAGAGCTGCAAAGCCAGCTCCCGCTGCAGCAGCCCATCCTCCTCCTGTGCCAGCAGCGCCAGCACCCGCGCGCGGGCCAGGGTCTGGCCGGAGGCACGCAGCTCCGCATCGAAGCAGCTGCGCCAGCGGAAGAAGACGCGCCGCAACTCGGCCCCGAAGGCTTCACGCACACCCAATGCCGGTTCCTATAGCAAGCTAAATGTTAGCATGCTAACTAAAAGCCCGAAGTGCTGATCGCAAGCGAAACAGCCCTGCCCTGCGGGTGTGGCTGCCCTGCACCGCCCGCGCCACAGGGCCAGTTGCGGGATGACAGGGCCGGCGCGGGTGCCTATCTACCCGCGATTCCTGAGTAAAGCCGGAGGCCGCCTTGCACCCGTTCCAGCAATATTGCCGCGACGAGCTGGACCGCATGAAGACGGAAGGCCGCTACCGCAGCTTCGCCGCCCTCACCAAGTCCCGCCGTGGCTTTCCCCGTTATACCGATGCGGGCGGCCGGGAGATCACGGTCTGGTCCTCCAACGACTATCTGGGTCTCGGCGGCTCCGATGTGCTGGCTGAAGCCGCGAGGCAGGCCATCGAGGCGCATGGCGTGGGTTCCGGCGGCACGCGCAACATTTCCGGCAACACCCCGGCGCATGAGGCGCTGGAGCGGGAACTGGCGCTGCTGCACGGCAAGGAAGCGGCGCTGGTCTTCACCTCCGGCTATGTCGCCAACCAGGCGGCGCTGGGTACCATCCTGGCCAGCATGGGCGGCAACTGGCAGGTCTTCTCGGACGAGAAGAACCACAATTCCATGATCGCCGGCATGAAGAATGCCCGGGCCAAGAGCATCTTCCGCCACAACGACGTGGCGCATCTGGAAGAGCTGCTGGCTGCCGCCGACCCGGCGGTCAACAAGCTGGTGGCCTTCGAATCCGTCTATTCCATGGACGGCGATATCGGCCCCCTGGCGGAACTGGCGGCGGTCTGCCGCAGGCATGGCGCGCTGAGCTATCTGGACGAGGTGCATGCCGTCGGCATGTATGGCGCGACCGGCGCCGGCGTGGCCGAGCGGGACGGCGTTTCCGATCAGATCGACATCATCCAGGGCACCCTGGCCAAGGCCTTCGGCTGCCATGGCGGGTATGTCGCCGCCAGGGCCGAGGTGATCGACTATCTCCGCTCCGCCGCCGCCGGCTTCATCTTCACCACCTCGCTGCCGCCGGCACTGGCAGCGGCGGCGCTGGCCAGCGTGAGGCATGTGAAGGGCGCCACGGCGCTGCGGGCCCGCCATGCCGAACGCGCCGCGCGGCTGAAGGCCGCCTTCCGGGAGGTGGGCGTGGAGCCCATGCCCTCCGTCAGTCATATCGTGCCGGTACCCGTGGGGGACGCCGCCCTTTGCCGGGAGGTCAGCCGCCTGCTGCTGGAGGAGCATGGCCTCTACGTCACGCCCATCAACTATCCCACGGTGCCGCGCGGCACGGAGCGGCTGCGCTTCACCCCCACCCCGCGCCATGAGGATGCCGACATCGAGCGCGTGGCACAGGCTGTCGCACATGTGCTGCGCCAGGTGGGCCTGCTGCGGGCGGATGCTGCCTGACACTTTCCTCTCGGCTTCGTGACAACTGCGCCATGAATGAAGCCGGCGCTTGTCGCGGCGCTCCCGCGTCAGGCACGAAGGCGAGGCCGGGCAGAATGTTTCCAGATGGAAACGGGCCTCGCGCAGGAGCGTCATCAAGATGGAAGCCTTGGGAAAATTGCTCAGCCCGCTGGGGCTGGCAATCGGCCGCCACCCCTACACCTGTGCCCTGATCTGTGTTGCCGTGGCGGTGCTTTCGGCCGTGGCGCACTGGGGGCACATGGTCGCCGCCTTCACCTGCGCGGCCAGCATGATCATGATGTGGAAAAATGAGATGGACCACCCCGTCCCGGCATTGGAAGAGCCGGCCGCCGCCTGAGGCGGCATGCATGGCGCTTCACGGCGCCATGCAGGGGCCTGAACAGGGCCCTGGCGTTGGGCTACCGCGCGGAAAGCCGTGGCTGCCGAAGTTCCTGAATCGGCTGCGCCTGCTGTGGTCCTACTCAGGCGGGCCCACCAGACCCACGACAGCCTGCACGATCTCCGCAACCCGGAAGGGCTTGTCGAAAACGGCGGCGAAAAGGTCACCGTTCTGGCGGGCGATCTCGGCCTGGGCGCCACTCATCAGGATGATGGGAAGGGAGGCGCCATCCCCCCGCTCGCGGATCGCCCGCGCGAATTCCAGCCCGTTCATCACCGGCATCATGAAATCCGTGATCACCAGGGCCGGCCGGTCGCGCTGGAAGACATCCAGCCCCTTCCGCCCATTGCTGGCGCGGACAACCATGTACCCCTCGTCCTCCAGCGCGAAGGCGAGCACGTCGGCAATCAGGAACTCATCATCGACCACAAGGATCGTCGTCATCTGCCGGCCTGCCTCCAAACGCTGCCGCGATCAATTCCCCGATCCGGCGGCGGAGCCGCCCGTGCTGACCGCGTTCGGCAGGTTTTCGTAGGCCTTCGCCAGGCGAATACCGTTCTGCGTGATCAGGAGCTCCCGAAGGGAGGCATCGAAGCCGCTGTCCCTGATCTTGAGGATGGTGAAGACACGCCGCACCTCGGCACGCACCTCCACGAACCGCGTCATCAGCATGTTGTCGAAGAGGCTGGACAGCTCCATCGCCGGCGTATGAGCATTGCTGTCGAAGACATCACGGATCTCCCACGTCGCCATCACGGTCGTGCCCATGGCGCGCAGTTCGTTGATCAGCGCCGTGAAGAACTCAATTCGCCGTGCCGGCTCGGCGGAAGCGCGCGCGATGGCGCCCAGGCTGTCGATCAGCACACGGCGATATCCGCCCTGGCGGACGGCATCCAGCAGGCGGTAGGCGAGCACGTCCATGAACTGCTCGGTGGTCGGCTGCCAGATCACCCGCACCGCACCGTCCCGTATCTGGCCCCGCAGGTTCAGGCCAATGTTATCGGCCTTGGACTTCAGGCGCCCCTCCGTCTCGTAGAAGCCGAAGATCAGGCCGGGCTCTTCCGGCGTGCAGCAGGACAGGAAGCTCAGCCCCAGGCTGGTCTTGCCCGTGCCGGAAGCGCCGATCATCAGCGTGGCGGAAACGCGCTGCATCCCGCCGCCGATCATGGCGTCCAGGTCCGGCACGCCGGTCGGGATCTTCTCCTCGACCGGGTCATTGGAGCCGGGCCGGCTGCCTAGCACCGCTTCCAGCCGCGGGTAGACGACGATGCCCTGGGAAGTGATCTGGAATTCATGCAGGCCAGAAACGGCGCCGCTGCCGCGGGTCTTGCGCAGGTGCAGCCGCCGGATCGAACGATTGCCGATCAGTTCCTCGCCCAGTTCGATCACGCCATCGACCATGGTGTGCTCCGGGCTGGAATCGTCCAGCCGGGCACTGGTCAGGAACAGCGCGGTACAGCCGGCGAAGGCGGCATGACCCTGCAGCTCGGCAATGAATTTCTTGGTGTCGATGGCATGTTCGGCGCGGGAGCGGGCGTTCAGCACGCCGTCCACCACCAGAACCGTCGCCTTCTGGCGCGTGATCTCACGCCGCAGCAACTTCACCACCTCTTCCAGCCCCTCGCCTTCCAGCGTGTCGAAGGCACTGACGAACTGAATTTCGTCGCCGATCCGCTCGCGGTCGAAAAAACTGAGGGTGGAGAGGAACTGGAACAGCCTCTCATGCGATTCGGACAGCAGCGTCGCGAAGAGCACGCGGCCGCCCTTCCGGGCATGGTGGAAGGCGATCTGGTTGGCGAAGATGGTCTTGCCCGAGCCGGGGCGGCCCTGGACAATATAGGATGAGCCGGCCACCAAGCCGCCTTGCAGCAGCATGTCGAGACCCTGGATCCCACTTTCCAGCCTTGCGAGATGTTCCAAGATCCGTCGAGCCCCAGCAAAACGATAGACAGGCGGCGACTGCCGCCCAGAATGAATCCGCCCATTCCTGCACCGAATGGGCCGGCGGGTCAAAGGGGCGGCGTGTCAGTCACGGCTGGAACGTGCCGCCCGCTCCAGGCATTGCAGCATCTGGCGCGTGTCATAGGGCTTGTGCAGCATCACGGCGCGCCCTGCCAGCGCCTCGGGCAGGTCCGGGGCCTGATGGTAGCCTGTGGCGAAGACAAGCCCGATGCCGGGCACGATGGCATCGGCGCGCACGGCCAGTTCACCGCCCGTCATGCCCGGCAGTCCGATATCGGTGATCAGCACGTCACAAGGTTCCTGCTCCAGCAGGGCCAGCGCCTGCTGGGCATCGGCCGCCGCCTCCACGCGGTGCCCGGCCTTGGCCAGCAGGTCGCGCGCGCTTTCGCGGATCAGCATATCATCCTCCACCAGCAGCACCGAGAACACCGGCGGCGCGGCAGGCGCAGGGGCAATGGGGGCAGCAGCGGCGTTCCGTTGCGCCTGATTGGCCAGCACGTCGCGCAGCTTCCGCGCCAGGGCTTTCTGCGAATAGGGCTTGGTCAGCAGCTCCACCCCGGCATCCAGGCGGCCGCCATGCACGATGGCATTCTCCGCGTAGCCGGAGGTGAAGAGCACCGCCATGCGCGGCTGCATGCTCCGCGCGCGCTCCACCAGCTCGGTGCTGCGCATCGGGCCGGGCATGACCACGTCCGTGAAGAGCAGGTCCACCGTCATGCCGCTGTCGATGATCGCCATGGCGCTCTGCGCGTCGCGGGCGCGCAGCACGGTATAGCCGAGGCTGGTCAGGGTATCGACCACCACCTCCCGCACCGCCGCGTCATCCTCCACCACCAGCACGGTTTCCTTGCCGCCCAGCATGGGGCTGGTGCCGCCCTTCTCCTCCTGATCCACCTGGCTTTCGCAGCGCGGCAGGTAGAGGCGGATGGTGGTGCCGCGGCCCAGCTCGCTGTCGATCCGCACATCGCCGCCGGATTGCCGCACGAAGCCATAGACCATGGAAAGGCCGAGCCCCGTCCCCTTTCCTTCCGGCTTGGTGGTGAAGAAGGGCTCGAAGACCTTCTCCATCACCTCGGGCGACATGCCGGAGCCTGTATCGGTGACGGAGAGCATGACGTATTCGCCAGGCACGGCTTCCGGGTGCAGCCGTGCATAGGCGGCATCCAGCGTCACGTTGCTGGCCTCGATGGTCAGGCGGCCATGGCCTTCCATCGCATCGCGGGCATTGATGGCCAGGTTCAGCAGCGCGTTTTCCACCTGCCCCGGGTCCACCAGCGTGTTCCAGAGGCCCGGGCCGATCATGGTGTCGATCTCGATCTGCTCGCCCAGGCTGCGGTTGAGCATGTCGTCCAGCCCGTGCAGGAAGCGAGCGATATTCACCACGCGCGGCTGCAAGGGCTGGCGCCGCGCGAAGGCCAGTAGCTGCGAGGCCAGCCGGGCACCACGGTCCACGGCGTCCAGGGCATGCTCCACCCGCCGCGCCGGCTCCGGCTGGCCGGCCACATCACGCGCCAGCAGCTCCAGGTTGCCGTGGATGACCTGCAGCAGGTTGTTGAAGTCATGCGCGACGCCGCCGGTGAGGTTGCCCAGCGCTTCCATCTTCTGCGCCTGGCGCAGCTGGCTCTCGGCGCGCTGGCGCTCCCGCTGCTCCGCCTCCAGCTCCCGCGTGCGCTCCTGCACCCGCGCTTCCAGGTCGATGGCGCTTTGCCGCAGCATGTCGCGGGCGCGCACCGTATGCTCGATATCGGTGCAGGTGCCGAGCCAGCGGATCACCTCCCCGGTCATCTCGTCCCGCACCGGCAGGGCGCGGCGCAGGAACCAGCGCCAGCTGCCATCGGCGCGCCGCAGCCGGTACTCTGCCTGATACTCCTGGCCGGTTTCCACCGCGTGGCGCCAGTTCAGGTCCGCCACCTCACGGTCCTCGGGGTGCACCACGCCAAGCCAGGCGGCGACATCCGTCGTTTCCGCCTGGAGGCCGGTGAACTCACGCCAGCGCTCGTTGAAATAGTCGTAGCGGCCGCTGGCGTCGGCGGTCCAGATCAGCTGCGGCAGGGCGGCGGTCAAAGCCTGGAGCTGTGCCTCGCTGTTGCGCAGGGCACGGCCGGCCGATTGCCGCTGGCGCTCCAGTTGCAGCCGCTCGGTGGTGTCGATCAGCACCTGCATGATGCCGACCACCTCGTTCCGCCGGTTGCGCACCGGGCTGTAATGCAGGTCCAGCCAGATCTGCTCGCACATGCCGCCACGCTGCAGCATGAAAGGCTGCTCGACGTAGGAGAGCTGGCCGCCATCCAGGCAGCGCCGCAGCACCTCCTGGACGAAAACTGCGGCCTCCGGCCAGGCCTCGGCGGCGGGGCGGCCGAGAATGTCCGGATGCCGATCGGCGGCGAAGCGGGCATAGGCCTCGTTGTAGATCAGGATACCCTGCTCACCCCAAAGCAGCGCCAGCGGCAGCGGCGCCTGGATGACGAAGCTGATGGTGGATTTCAGCGTGCCGGACCATTTTGCGATCGGCCCCAGCGATGTCGCGGCCCAGTCGAAATCCTGAATGAGTCTGGCCATGCCGCCTTCCCCATGGATGAAGGTGGCTTTGGCTTCCGAACTGCTGACCGCTGCGGCGAAAGGCATTCTCAGGTCTCGACATGCAAGTCCATGCAACAGCGGCACACAACCACAGGCATGGCAATAATATTGAAGGCAGCGCTACCGCTCGGCTTCAATCCTGTTTAGTGCTGTGAAAATCAATATCTCGCTAGGACAATTTCTTACGTTTAACGTAAATATGCGAAAATATCGGCCGTTGGCGTGGAGCAGGCTGTTCTACTGCCAATGTTCTCTATGCCTCATCTGCACAGGCACCGCTGTGACAGCTTCCTGTCCCTCACGCAGCCCTCAGCGCGAAACCTCTTGGGCCATCCCGTTGTTCTTTCAGCAAGAGCGCGCCGCCTGGCGCCTGACCTGGAGGACTCTTCGTGATGCGGCAATTCTTGCTGTCGTTGGCAACCGCAGGCACCTTGCTGGCACTGGCCGGACCCATGCTGGCCCAGGGCGAGCCTAACCGCTTCATCACCCAGCCGCCGACGGCCACTGTGCCCAATCCGTCCAGTGGCACCCCCAATACGAGTTCTGGCGTGACACGGCCCGGCGGCAATGCCGGCAACAGCGCCTCCCGCCCCGAGCCCCAGCAGGGGCTGAAGACCGGCCCCAACGGCACCACCACCGAAGCGCCCTCGCTCGAGAATCGTGAAGTGAATCCGGCTGCCCGTCCGGACAAGGCGGCTGGCGGCGGCTAAAGCCACGCGCTGCATCTTTCAAAGATCCAGCGCACGCAATGCGAGATTCAGATGTGCATCCCGCATCACCCGCAGATCTGGGGCCTCGCGCGGCCCCAGCATCATGCGCCAGATCGAACCCATCAGAATCGGCGCCAACAGGACATGCGTAAGCCCGGGCTGACGCACCAGGTCCTCGCGGAATTCGCCGCTCTCCACCCCTGCCTGCAACACGGTGGCTGCCAGCCGTAGCGCCGGTTGCAGCACGCGGTCGCGATAGAAGCGGGCGAGTTCCGGGAAGCGGTCCGCCTCGATCAGCAGCAGCTTCATCAAGACCTCCTCGCGTGGCGGCGCTGCTTCCAGGCGGGCGTAACCCAACTCGATCAACGCCTGCAGCAATGCCCGCGCGGAGCCCTTGAAGCTGCCGGCCACCTCCCGCGCCTCCGTCAGCGTCGGCTCGACGCAGGCCGCCACCACCGCCTGGAACAGGTCGGTCTTGCCGCCCGGGAAGTAGTGGTACAGCAGCCCCTTCGTCACGCCGGCACGGCTGGCCACGGCGGCCATGCGGGCGCCGGCAAAGCCGCGGTCGGCAAATTCCTCCATGGCTGCGTCGAGGATCTGCGCGTGCCGCTCAGCCGTGGGCAGGCGAGCCGCACGGGGGGTGGGGTCTTCGGGTTCGGTGTCGCTCATGGTCCGTGGTTGTTCTATGCGGCCTTATTGACCGTTTAGTCAATAGCATCATATAGGAACGGCCGCCGGTCCTTTCGCCGGCCCGGCAGGAAGGCCCACAGCGTTCATGCTTGACCACCCCGCTCCGCAATTCACTGCCTCCTCCAGGGCCCCGGCCCCATCGCGCCGCCGCGCCTGGGTCTGGCCACTGGTGGTGCTCGCACTGCTAGCGGCGGGTGGCGTGGCGGCATGGCAACTGCTGCCCAACCGACCCACCACAGCGCCACCAACCGCTGCCAGTGCGGAGCCGCCTCCGGCCCTGGCTGTGGCGGTGGTGACGGCCCAATCCCGCCCCCTGGCCCGCGCCGTCCTGGGCGATGGCTCGGTGGTGGCCTGGCAGGAGCTGGTGCTCGGCGCCGAGGCTGGTGGGCTACGCGTCGCCGAGGTGGCGGTGGAGGAAGGCGACCATGTGCGCCAGGGCCAGGTCCTGGTGCGGCTGGAGGATTCCGTGCCTGCCGCGCAGCTGGCCCAGGCCGAGGCCGGGCTGGCGGAGGCCGAGGCTGCCCTCAGCATCGCGCGCGCCGACCTGAACCGTGCCGTGGAACTCTCCCGCAGCCAGAACACGCCGCGCCAGGTGCTGGAGCAGCGGCAATCCGCCGCACGGCAGGCCGAGGCCCGCATCGCTTCCGCCCGCGCCGCGCGGGATGAGGCACGTGCCCGGCTGAGCCAGACGCGCATCGAGGCCCCCTATGATGGCGTGGTGCTGCGCCGGAACGTGCTGCCCGGCGCGGTGACGGGCGTGGGCCAGGAGATGGTGCGCCTGCTGCGCGATGGTCGGCTGGAACTGGATGCCCGGGTGCCGGAGCTGGACCTCGGCGCCGTCGCGCCCGGCCAGCCGGTCAAGGTCTGGCATGGTACGCGGGAAATTGCCGCCACGGTGCGTGCCGTGGCCCCGAATGTGACGCCGGATAACCGGCTGGGCACGGTGCATGTCGCCCTGCCCGCCGATTCGGGCCTGCGCCCGGGCATGTTCGCCCGCGCCGAAATTCATGCCGAGGCCTCGCCCGGCATTGTCGTGCCGCAGGAAGCGGTGGTCTTCCGGGACGGCGCCGCCGGCGCTTTCGTGCTGGAAGGCCAGCAGGTGCGCCTGCGCCGCCTGACCACCGGCACGCGCCGGGACGGCATGGTGGAGGTGCTGGACGGCCTCGCCGCCGGGGAGCGTGTGGTGCGCACCGGCGCCGGCTTCCTGGCGGATGGCGATCATGTCCGCCTCGCCCCGGCGGCGGAGTGACGCGCCATGACTGAGCACCGCAATATCTCGGCCTGGGCCATCCGCAACCCGGTGGCCACGATCGTGCTGTTTCTGCTGCTGACGGTGGCCGGCCTCGCCAGCTATCCGATGCTGCGCATCAACAACATGCCGGACCTCGATCTGCCGGTGGTGGTCGTCACGGTGATGCAGCCCGGCGCCGCGCCTTCGGAACTGGAGACGCAGGTGACGCGGCGCGTCGAGGATGCGGTCGCCGGCCTGGGCGACGTGCGCCATATCACCTCCACCGTGGTGGATGGCACTTCCACCACCGTCCTGGAATTCGCCCTGGGCAAGAATGTCGAGCAGGCAACGAATGACGTGCGGGACCGCATCGCGCGCATCCGCACGGACCTGCCGGCCGATATCCGCGACCCCAGCATCACCCGTGTGGAAGCCACCGGCGGTGCCATCCTGACTTACACCGTCGCCGCGCCGGCCATGACGCCGACGGAGCTGAGCTGGTTTGTCGACGACACCATCTCCCGCAGCCTGCTCTCCGTGCGCGGCGTGGCCGAGATCAACCGCGTCGGCGGCGTAGAGCGCGAGATCCGCGTGGCCCTGCGGCCGGACCGGATGCTGGCGCTGGGCATCACCGCCGCCCAGGTGAACGACCAGTTGCGCGCGCTGAACATCGACCTGCCCGGCGGCCGCGGCACGCTGGGCGGCGCGGAACAGGCCATCCGCACCCTCGGCTCGGCGGAGAGCGTGGAGACGCTGCGGGCACGCAGCATCGTGCTGCCCAACGGCCGCACCGCGCGGCTTTCCGAACTGGCCGATGTCACTGATGCCACGGCGGAGGTCCGTACCGCCGCGCGCCTGGACGGCCGCCCCGTGGTGGCCTTCGAGGTGCTGCGCACCAAGGGCTCCTCCGAGGTTTCAGTGGCCGAGGGCGTGGCGGCGCGGGTGCAGCGGCTGGTGGCCGAGCATCCGGGCGTGGAGATCAGGCTCGTCGCCTCCACCGTCACCTTCGTGGTGGCTGGCTACCATGCGGCGCTGGAGGCGCTGATCGTCGGTGCCGTGCTGGCCATGCTGGTGGTCTGGATCTTCCTGCGGGACTGGCGCGCGACCTGGATCGCCTCCATCGCCATGCCTTTCTCGCTGATCCCCACCTTCTTCGTGATGTGGGTCTTCGGCTTCTCGCTGAACAACGTCACGCTGCTGGGCCTGACCCTGGTGGTGGGCGTGCTGGTGGATGACGCGATCGTCGAGATCGAGAACATCGTCCGCCACCTGCGCGCCAATCCTGCCGCTGGCACCATGCGCGCGGCGCTGGATGCCTCGGCGGAGATCGGTCTGGCCGTTGTGGCCACCACCGCCACCATCCTGGCGGTCTTCGTGCCCGTGGCCTTCATGCCCGGAATTCCCGGCCAGTTCTTCCGCGAATTCGGCCTGACGGTCGCGGCGGCGGTCGCCTTCTCCCTGGTGGTGGCGCGGCTGCTGACACCACTGCTGGGCGCGCATTTCCTGAAGGCCAGCGCGCGCCCGCATGATGAGGACGCCACCGGCTTCTTTGGCCGCCGCTACATGCCCTTGCTGCGCTGGTGCCTGCGCCACCGGCTGCTGACGGTGCTGGCGGGGGTGGGCTTCCTGGCGGCCTCGGTGGCATTGACGCCCTATATCCCGCGCGACTTCATGCCGGCCAGCGACCGCAGCCGCTCCGCCCTCTCCATCGAACTGGCGCCCGGCTCCACCCTGTCGGAGACCGAGCAGGTGGTGCAGGCCGCAACCCGCATCCTGAAGGCGCGGCCGGAGGTGCAGTCCGTCTTCGCCTCCCTCGGCACCAGCAACAGCGGTGCCATGGCCATCGGCAGCACCACCCATGCCGGCGACCCGCGCCAGGCGAACCTGATCGTCAACCTCGTGCCGCGCAGCGAGCGCGCGCTGAGCCAGCAGAAGTTCGAGGCCGCCGTGCGGCCGGAGCTGGAGAAGCTGCCCGGCGCCCGCCTGCGCTTCGGCGCCGACAACCAGAGCGGCTCCAAGCTGCAGATCACCCTGGTGGGCGACGACGGCGCCGCCCTTTCCGCTGCGGCGCGGGAGCTGGAGCGGCAGATGCGCGGCCTGCCGCAACTGGCCGGCGCCCGCTCCACCGCCAGCCTCTCGCGGCCGGAGATCCAGATCATGCCGTTGGAAGGACGGGCGGCGGATGCTGGCATCTCGGCCAATGCCATCGCGGCAACGGCGCGCATCGCCACCACCGGCGACATCGACCAGAACCTGGCGCGCTTCAACCTCCCAGACCGGCAAATCCCCATCCGCGTCATGCTGGACGAGGAAGCCCGCAACGACCTGGAGCAGCTACGCGCCCTGCGGGTGCAGGGACGCGGCGGCGCGTTGCCGCTGGGCAGCGTCGCCAGCATCCAGCACGGTGCCGGCCCGGCGCAGATCGACCGGCTGGACCGCGTGCGCAAAGCCACCGTCGAGGCCGAACTGAACGGCATGCCGCTGGGCGAGGCCACCAAGCTGGTGAACGCCCTGCCCATCCTGCGCGACCTGCCGGCCGGCATCCGCCAGCAGGAAGTCGGCGATGCCGAGACCATGAAGGAGTTGTTCTCCGGCTTCGCCATGGCGCTGGGGGCCGGCGTGCTGATGGTCTATCTGGTGCTGGTGCTGCTTTTCGGCGGCTTCCTGCAGCCGCTGACCATCATGTCCGCCCTGCCGCTGTCCCTGGGCGGCGCGCTGATGGCACTGGTGATCGCGCAGAAGTCGCTGGGCGTCTCGGCCGTCATCGGCGTGCTGATGCTGATGGGCATCGTGGCCAAGAACTCCATCCTGCTGGTGGAATACGCCATCCTGGCGCGAAGCCAGCTTGGGTTGGACCGTGACGCCGCCATTCTGGAAGCGGCCCGGAAGCGTGCCCGGCCCATCATCATGACCACGATCGCCATGTGCGCCGGCATGGCGCATATCGCGATGGGCATCGGGGCGGATTCCGAGTTCCGGTCGCCGATGGCCCTGGTGGTGATCGGCGGCCTGATCACCTCCACCCTGCTCAGCCTGGTCTTTGTCCCGGTCGCTTATTCCTACATGGATGGACTGGAAGGCTGGATTGCGCGCCGCCTGCGCCGCTCCGCCGCTCAAAATAAACCGGCGGTTGCACCATAGGTTATGGCCAAGCGTAAAATTATCGCGTCGTGATGCTCCTTTTTCTTAGTAAGTAAATTATAACAGAGGCGATCCTTGGCGGGGTCGCCTAGCAGTGGAGCTTTCGACGCATGCAATCGGTCCTGATGGGGCTCAGCCTCCTCATCCTTGGCGACAGCCATTTCGGGATGCAGAACTACCTGATCACCACCTTGCAGGATGAATTGATCCGCCGGGGTGCCAAGGTCGCCTCCTATTCCGCCTGCGGCTCGCCCCCCAGCATCTGGCTGACAGTGCGCGTGGCTTCCTGCGGCACGGCGCAGCGCGTCCAATCCGGTGCCATCACGCAGCAGACCGGGGCCAATGCCAAGACCACTCCGATCGACCAGCTGGTGTCGCAGAACAAGCCCAACATGATCGTGGTGGCCATGGCCGACACCATCGGCGGCTACACCAAGCCGCAGATGCCAAAGGAGGAGATCCAGGAGCAGGTGACGGCGCTGACGGATAAGATCCGCAGCATGAACATCCCCTGCCTCTGGGTTGGCCCAAGCTGGGGCACCGAGGGCGGTCCCTTCATGAAGACCTTCGCCCGGGTGGATGAGCTGAACAAGTACATGGCCACCGTGGTCAGCCCTTGCACCTATGTGGACAGCACCAAGCTGAGCAAGCCAGGCGCCTGGCCGACCTTCGACGGCCAGCACTACACGGTGGACGGCTACAAGGCCTATGGCGCGGCCCTGGCGGATCAGATCGCCAAGATGCCCGAGGTCCAGGCGTCGGCGAAGCGCTGACGCCCCGGCCGGTGCGGCCAGCCGAGCCGCACCGGCCTTTAACCCCCTGCGCACCGTCCGGCTGCCGCGCCCCGCGTGGCGGGGGCGTGCCTTCCCCGCCCCTTGCCTAAGGCCGCAGGCGTGACCGCATGATCTTCGCCTCGTTCGAGTTCATCTTCCTCTTCCTGCCGGTCTATTTCGCGCTCTACTTCCTGACACCGGCCCGGTGGCGGAACTGGCCGGTGCTGATCCTCTCCTGGTTCTTCTATGCCTGGTGGCGGGTGGACTTCCTGGCGCTGCTGATCGGCGTCACGGTCTTCACCTTCGTCGTGGCGCGGCTGATGCATGCCTCGGGCGTGGACAGCCCGCGCGGCAAACGGCTCTTCGTGCTCGGCATCCTCGGCAACCTCGGCGTGCTGGGCTACTTCAAGTATGCCAATTTCGGCGTGCAGACCTTCAACGACCTCGTCACCGGCCTCGGCTTCACGCCGGTGGCCTGGAACGAGATCCTGCTGCCCATCGGCCTGTCCTTCTATGTGCTGCAATCGGTCAGCTACCTGATCGACCTGCGCCGGGGCACCGTGCCGGTCAGCCGCAACTTCATCGCCTATGCCACCTACAAGGCGATCTTCAGCCAGCTCATTGCCGGCCCCATCGTCCGCTACGCCGAGATCGAGCAGGATCTGAAGCACCGCAAGCATTCGCTGGCGATCTTCGGCGCCGGCGCGCGGCGCTTCATGATCGGCTTCATCATGAAGGTGGCGCTGGCGGATACGCTGAGCCCGATGGTGGATGCCATCTTCGCCCTGCCCGCGCCGACGCTGGCGGAGTCCTGGGCCGGCGCCATCGCCTATACGCTGCAATTGTTCTTCGACTTCGCCGGCTATTCCGCCATGGCCATCGGGCTGGCGCTGATGTGCGGCTTCCACTTCCCGGAGAACTTCGCCCACCCCTACCTTTCCGGCAATATCCAGGAATTCTGGCAGCGCTGGCACATGACGCTGGGCCGCTTCCTGCGCGACTATCTCTACATCGCGCTGGGCGGCAACCGGAAAGGCAAGGTCCGCACCTACGTCAACCTCTTCCTGACCATGGTGATCGGCGGCCTCTGGCACGGTGCCAACTGGACCTTCATCCTCTGGGGCGTCTGGCACGGCGGGATGCTGGCGGCACACCGCTGGTGGAGCCGCGCCGGCTTCCGGATGCCGCTGATCATCGGCAACATCGTCCTGATGCTCTGCGTCATCATCGGCTGGGTCACGTTCCGCGCACCGGATATCCACGGCACCTTCGGCATGTATCGCGGCATGCTGGGCCTCAATGGCACCGGGCTGACCGATGCCGTCGCCTGGCAGATCACGCTGGACCAGTGGTGGACGATGGTGATCGCCGCTGTCGTGGTTTATCTGCCGGTGCTGGCCGCGCGCACGCCCCTCTTCCGCCCACCGGAGCAGAATGGCCCCGTCTGGCGCGCCGCCTGGGCCGCCGCGCCCTTCATCGGCTTCGTGCTGAGCCTGGTGCTGCTCTATAGCCGCGCCGCCGTCCCCTTCCTGTATTTCCAGTTCTGAGGTGGCCGCGATGATCCCACCCACCAGCCGTTTTCGTCGGGCTGCCTCCGTTGGCCAGGGCGTCGCCGTCATCGCGCTGCTCGGCTGGGGGTTCTGGCAGGGCATCACCGCCATGACCGCGCCGGAAGCGCAGGAACGCATCCGGCAGACCTTCTCCTTCCAGTCCTTGCTGAAGGGCGAAACCGCCGCGGCGGTGAACCATGCCATGGCGCATAACCTGCCAGTGGACCCGCTCTTCCGCGCCACGGGTGGCGTGCTGCGCTGGAAGATCTTCGGCTCCGCCGGCCCGCAGGTGCGCGCCGGCTGTGACGACTGGCTCTTCCTGACGGAGGAGCTGCGCCCCTGGCCGGATGCCGCCGCGCATCAGGCCACCCGCGTCGCCGCCCTCCGCCGCGCGGCGGCGAAGCTGGCGGAGCAGCAGATCCAACTGCTTGTCGCCGTGGTGCCGGACAAGGCGCGCGTGTATTCGGAGGAACTCTGCGGCGCCCCTTGGTCCACACAGTCCCAGGCGCGCTACGACGGCTTCGTGGCGGCGCTTCAGGAAGCGGGCCTGCGCCATGTCAGCCTGCTGCCGGCGCTGCGGGACGCCAAGGCGAATGGCCCCGTCTTCTACCGCACCGATACCCACTGGAGCCAGGCGGGTGCCGCCACGGCCGCCGAGGCCATCGCCCCCATGGTGCGCCAGATGGGCATCGAGCCCGCCGAGCGCTTCCGCACCACCGCCGAGGCCACCGAATCCAATGGCCCCGGCGACCTGCTGCGGCTGATGAGCCTGGACAAGGTGCCGGACTGGCTGCGCCCCACCCCGGACCGGCAGCACAAGGAAACCACCGAGGCGGAGCAGCCGGTGGAATCCGGCGGCGGTGGCCTGCTGGACGAGACGCCAGCGCCGCCGGTGACGCTGATCGGCTCATCCTATTCTGTGAACGCGAATTTCCACGGGCAGCTGCAACAGGCGCTGGGCGTCACCACCGGCAATTTCGCCCAGGCGGGCGGCGGCTTCTTCCGCGCCGCCAGCGACTATTTCGCCGGCGAGGCCTTCCGTGAGACGCCGCCGAAGCTGGTGGTCTGGGAAATTCCTGAGCGCGTCATCGGCCAGCCGATCGAGCCGGCGGAGCAGCGCTTCCTCGACCGCTGGTGAGCTACTTGCCCAGCAGCGTGCGGATCTGCGGCTCCAGGGCCGTGGAGAGGATGGCGTAGCCCACCATGGTCGGATGCAGCCGGTCATAGGCGATCTGGTCCGACAGGTTCCCGGCGCCATCCAGCAGCATTGGGCCAGGATCGGCGTAGAAGACGTGCTTGTTGTCGGCGCAGCGGGCGATCATGGCATTGATGGCCGTGATGGAAGCGCGGAACGGGTCCTGCGCCGTCTCGCCACGCGGCAGCACCCCGACCAGCAGGATGCGGCTCTGCGGCGAACGCTGGCGGATCAGCCGGATATTCTCCGCCACGCCGAGCGCCACATCCTCCGCTCGCGGATTATGCGCGTTGTTGGTGCCGATCAGCAGCACCACCAGTTCCGGCTTCAAGGCAGCGCCGAGCGGCAGGCGGTTCAGGCGCCAAAGCAAGCCCTGCGTGGTATCGGTGCCCACACCCAGGTTCAGCGCAGCGCGCATCCCGTAGAATTGCTGAAAAATCAGCGGGAACCAAGCCTGTGTTATAGAGTCACCCAAGAAGAGCAGCCGCACGCGCGAGAGGTCGGTGCTGGCCAGGACGCGGTCCAGTTCCTGCACTCGCGGCTGCCACCAGGGTCCTGGCACCTGGGCGGGCAGTGCCTCGGGCGGCGGGTTGGCGCGGGGCGGCAAGCTGGGGCAAGCCGCCTGCGCCAGCGCCGGGCCGGCGGCCAAGCCGGCCAGAAGTGCTAGGAATGCCGCGCGGCTCATCGGCGCGGGGCGATCCGGTCCCGGGCCAGCAAGGTGACCGGCTTGCCCTCCGGCGCCATCAGCCAGACGCTGTACTGCCCGCCGGCATCCAGCTTGCCCAGGTCCTGCACCGGCGCCGGCTTGCCGCCGCAGGCCGCCTGTACGCTGGCCGTGGTGGGGTTCACGCTGCGGGACTTGGTGGTATTCGGCGCCACGCCGGTGAAGACCGCCTGGTTGGAGCCCTGCAACGTCAGGCTGCCATCGGCGCAGCCGGGGATCAGATTGTAGAAGGCAAGACGTGCCCGCAACTGATTGAATTCCAAGCTATCCGACAGGTTCGTTGCCACCAGCTTCCCGTCCTGCCGTTGCAGGATGACGGTGTTGTAGCCCTGCTTGAAGCTGACACTGGCCTTGGCCGTCTCGCCGCCCTGGGTGATCTCCAGCGCCTGTTCCTTGCCTACCGCCTTCTCGGCAGGAACATAGGGGCCGACGCGGTCGGCATCGTCGCTGCTCTGGGTGAAGGCCGGAGAGAAGTCAGACTTCACCGAAACTTCGCCGGGCAGAGCATTGATAACACGGACAAACGCCGTATCGTCCGGTAGGCGCTGCTCGTAAAGCATCGGCGCCTGGGCCTGGGCCGGCAGAGAACCCAACCCGGCCAGCAGGATTGCCCCTAGCAGGATACGGCGGGCTTGGCGGGTCTGGGCAGGGTGGCTCATCAGGCTCTCCAGGTCGGCGGGGCGGTCATCGGCGGTTCCGGGTGGAAAGCCCGATGGATCGGAACAGGGTTGCGGCACGGCGGTCAGCGGGGCAGCGGCATGATGGGGTTGAGATCCGGGCCTGGCTGCTCGAAGGCATAGCGGAGGCGCACCATGCCGGTGGCCTGCTTCCAATCCCCGCTGCGGTCATAAGTGGCGTAGGCACCGATGCGCAGTTGCGGCGTGATGTCATACTCGGCCTCGGCCCGCAGGTTGCCGATCACGCCGCTACCGTCTCGCCCGACGTAGCGGGCACTGAGGGTGGAATCGCCCGCGGCGGCGGCGGCAAGCTGGGCCTGCAGGTCGGGGTTGTTGGGGAAGACCGGGGTGTCGTCTTCGCGGTAGGTCTGGTAGCCCACGGCACCGCCCAGCCGCAGGCGCAGATCGCCGATGCGCCTGCGCCAATCCGCCTGCACCACCGCCGCCACCTGGGACTGCGGGCTGAAATAGCCGCCATGGCCGAGGGTGAAGTAGCGCAGGTTCTTCTCGTAGGCGGAGTAACGGGCGTCGAAGCCCAGCACCAGGGACTGGTCGGGCTGCCGCAGCACCGTCCAGGCGATGCCGCCACCCAGGTCGAAGCGGCTGTTGTTGGCGACATGGCGGCCGTCGATGGCGGCATAGCCGCCGCCGCCATACAGCACCGCATCGCCCACCGTGTATTCCAACTGCGCCCGGCCGCCTGCGGTGGTCACGCCGCCCCAGCTGGCGCCGGTGCGCCCATCGCGCAGGCCGGCATAGGACAGCAGGCTGTCCGTCACCGCCCGGCGCTCGCCGGTAATGCGCAGGCGCAGCCGGTCCGTCAGCGAGGGTGCATATTCGATGCCGCCCACCGCATTGGCGATGCGGAAGCCCAGTGGCGTGGAGCCCACATCGGCCCGCAGATCGCCATAGGCATAGCCGACATTCAGGGCCACGCCAGTCGCGGTGCCCTTGGCGCCCCTGAGGCCGGCCGCGTTGCCGCCGCCCAGCACATTGCTGCCGAACTGCCGAAGCGTATTGAGATCGCCGCCGATGGAGCCGGTGTTCAGCGAAACCGCCTCCGCCTTCGCCGTCACACGGCCGCCGATGCCAGGCACCGCCGCCGAGACCTCGACCGGTGCCGTCACTTCGGTCAGCTTGCTGAGCCCGCCCTGGCCGGAGCGGCCGCGCATGCCCACCCCGGCCTGCAGCCAGGTCACCGTCTCCTGCCGCGCCGCCGCCAGCTCACTGGCAATCTGGGAGGCCACGGGGTCGGAAATCTCCGCCGCCTGCCCCGTCGCTTCCCCGGTGCCGCCGCGCAGCCGCTCGGCCAGCCGTTCCGCATCATTGGCGCGGCTGCCGCCGCCGGCCTGCAACTGCGCGTAGCGGCGCACACCGGCGCTCTCGAGCGCCCGCAGCGCGCGGTAATGGTCGCCCTGGGCGCGGGCCCGGCGGGCTTCCAGCAGCATGATCTGCGGATCGGCCGGGTAGCGGCTGCGGCCCTCCTGCAACAGCGCATCGGCGCGCCGCCAGTCCTGCCGCGCCATCGCCGCATCAGCCGCGACCGTCAGCGCCTCCAGGCTGCCGGGGTTCCGCGCCAGCACCGTGTCCGCGATACCCTGCGCTTCCGCCGCGCGGCTGCTGGCCAGATAGACCCGTGCCAGTGCCAGGTTCACGGCGGGGTTGTCCGGCATCTCCCGCAGCGCCGGCTGCAACTGCGCCAGGGCGGCGCGTTGGTTGCCTTCGGCGCTCAGCTGCCCCGCCTGCACCATGGCGGAACCGGCGGAGAGCGAGGCGATCTGCCGGCGTTGCTCCTCCGTCAGCCGCCCCCCAGCCAGCAGGCTGGCGGTGATGGCCTGCGCATCCTCCACCCGGCGGGCGGAGAGCAGTGCGCCGGCGAGCTGGATGCGGGCATCCGGCGTGGCATTGCGGTTGACCGTCAGTGCGGTGCGGGCCGCCTGGGCGGCGGCTTCCGGCTGTTGCAGCCGGCCCAGGGCGCGTACCACCCCAGCGGCCATGGTGCCGGAAGGATCGGGCCGCGACGCCAGCGCCATCAGTTGCTGGATGGCGCCGGACCGCGGCATCTCACGGGCCTGGGCTTCCAGCCGGCCGATTTCCTGCTCCTGCCGCGCCTGGGTCAGCAGGCGGTTGGCATCGGCATTGCGGACGCGGGTGGGGATGGCCTCCAGCCGCGCCACCACCTCGCCATAGCGTTCCTGGTCCTGCGCCAGCAGGGCTGCGGCATAGGCGGCATCGTTGTTGCCCAGTGCGGCGAGTTCCTGTTCCTCCCGCGCCGCATCGGCCTCCTGGCCCTGGGCGCGCAGCAGGCGCACGAGGTCCAGCCGGACCCAGGGGTTCTGCGGGTCCACCGCCTTGGCCTGGGCCAGCAGCGCGGCGGCCTGGGCGGGCTCGCTCCGGCTGGCTTCGTCGCGCAAGGTATAGGCACGCTGCGTGGCCAGCCCGGCGGCCGAACTGGGCCGGAAGCCGGTTTCCTGTTGCAGAGCCTCGGCTTCCGCGAAGCGGTTCTGCCGTTGCAGCACGTCGTAAAGGCCACCCAGGGCCTCCGGCAGGCCGGGGCGGCGGGCCAGGGCGGCGCGGAAGCGCGCCTCGGCAGTGCCCACGTCGTCCCGGCGCAGCGCGATCAGGCCGAGAATGATCTCCGCCTGCACCTGCTCATTGGCGTTGCTGCTGGCGGCCCGGCGGGCGAAGTCATCCGCCTGGTCCAAATTGCCGCGCGCCAGTGCCTGCCGCGCCTGCACCGAGGGGCTGGGCGGCACCCGCGCCGCCTGGCCGCCGCCACTCCGGGCAGGCTGCAAGGCGGCATCGAGCCCGGTGAACATGGTCATGAACTCGTCGCGCCGCTGGGGCGCGGCGGCGATGGCACGGTCCCGCAGGTCGCGCGCCTCGGCCGCATGGCCCTGCCGCCAGCGCACCAGTCCCAGCCCGGCCAGGGCACCCGGATCATCCGGCACGGATTGCAGGGAGGTGCGGAACTGCTGCTCCGCCTGCGCGAGTTGCCCGCCCTCGACCGACTGGTAGCCGTCGATGCGCGCCTGGGTCGCGGCATCGGGCAGCGTGCCGCGCGCTTCCCGCAGCTTGGCCTCGATCTGCGGGTCGGAGGGGTTGGAGGCCAGGTAGGTCTCGATGGCGCTGATCAGCTCGCCGCTCGGCCCTTCCCACAGCAGCGCCTGCCGCCAGGCGGCACGGGCCGATGCGCCCACGGAGGAATTGCCGGTCAAGGAGCGCAGCGTATCGATGCCGCTGTAGCGCGTGGTTTCGCGATAGGTCTGGATCTGCGCCAGGGTCAGGCGCAGCCGGGTGTTGTCCGGGTCGCGCTCCAGCCGCTGGCGCAGTGCCGCCGTGGCGTCCCGGAAGTTCTGGTAATCGATGCCCGCCATCGTCTGGTAGTATTCGGGCACCAGGTTGTCCGGCACATTGCCGTTGAGAAAGAAGCTCTTGTAGCGCGCGATGGCTTCCGCCGCCCGGCCAGACTGCGCCAGGGCCCGGGCTTCCTCCAGCGCCGCGCGGTCCGATTCGCCGAAGTTCCGCTGGCGCTCCACCACCGCGATCCGCGGGTCATTGGGCGCCACACGGCGCAGCGTGGCCAGATAGCCGTCGGCGGCATCCTTGCGGCCCATCTGGGCAGCGATCTCGGCGGCGCTGGCCAGCACCTCCGGGTCGCGCGGATTGGCGGCCAGCAGGCGCTCCACGGCTGCAAAGGCCAGTTCCGGCCGGTTCTGTGCGCGCCAGTAATCCACCTGCTCCGCCAGGGTCGAGAGAGCGGAGCTCTGTTCCGGACCACTGGCCGGTGCCGCTGCGGCAGGGGGATTCGCCGCAGGCGCGGGGTCCTGGGCCAGGGCGCCGCCGCTCAGCAGAAGACCGCCCAGCACGGCCCCCACGGCCGGCATCCCTCGCCCGCGCCCGGTGGCATCGGAGTGCGACCGGCGGTCGCGCTGCTGCGAAGGCTGTGTCATCCGATCGTCCGATCCACCAACAGGCAACTCAACGCGCCATCCAAAGCCGCGGCAGGCCTGGACATCAGGCCAGGACGCGCCGCTGAACCAGCCAAGCCATCCTGGTGGATCGCCGCCGTCGCAATTTATCAACGGGCGAAGGCTTTTGAAAAGCGTAACCCGTATTGCAGGCAACGTAAGCCACGCACTGTGTCATTCCAGCCCCACCCCCTTGTTCAGCAAGGTTGATGGCCTGCCTAAGCCGTTCTGGCAGTTTGCGTCGAACGGCAGATTTTCAAATGGGAATTTTGCACAAAGCGCAAGAGGATGCCGCGCCAGGCGAGCTTGTCACGAGGCAGGCAACCGGGACGTGCGGGCCCCAGCTCGGCAGCTACGAGAGCGCGAGCCTGGCAGCCTGAGTCAGGCAGATGGTCTGCCGGACAGTCGATGCCCGCCTTGGGCCAGACATGGGAACGGGCGGAGGGATCTCTCCCCCCGCCCGTCCAGCCACTCACTCAGCGGGGGGAACCGGTCCCCGGCAGCGTATTCATGATGGGCACGCCCGGGGGCGGCGGGGCGGTGGCACGCGCTTCGGCCGGGCGGCCGCCCTCGCGCACGACCTCGCCAGAGGCCGGGCTGTTCTGGTTCCCAGACGACGGCGCGCAGGCGGCGACAAGCAGGCCGAGGCCCAGGACACCCAGGGTAATCGTCCGCATGGTCTTCTCTCCTTGTGCTGTGCCCGCCGGCGCCCAGGAGGCACTGACGGAACGGTCAGGACAAAGGCTCAACGTATGCATGCCGGATCGGTTGTGCCCCGCCGCCACCATTTTTGGTCCTGCCTCAGCCGGCGAAGGCGGCGCGGGCTTCCGGCAGGTCCCAGATACGCTGGATGGCGGCGGCCCCTGCGGCGGTGATGGCGTGCTCATCCCCGGCCAGCAGCGCGCCATTGTGCAGCAGCAGCCGGCCATCGACCATGACGCCGTCGATATTGGCGCGGTTGGCCAGCCAGACCAGCGCCCGGCGCGGCTCGAACAGGGGCTGCAGATGCGGGTGGTTGAGGTCCACCACCGTCAGGTCCGCCGTGGCGCCGATGCGGATGGCGCCCAGGTCTTCACGCCCGATCGCCGCCGCGGCGTCCCGCGTCACGGCGCCGATCAGTTCCGGCGCCGTGGCCACATCCGCCTGCCCGGCGGTGACCTTGGAGATCATGGCGGCGGCATTCACCTCCCCCAGCAGGTCCATGTTGTAGCCATCGGTGCCGATGACGGTGCGCACGCCGTGGGAGGCGAAATGCGCGTAGGAGGCGGTGGTGCCGGCGCGGGCAAAGACGCGCGGGCAGTTCAGCACCGTGCTGCCGCGCGCCGCCATCAGCCGCAGGTCGTCCCCGGTGGAGTTGATGCAATGCGCCGCCAGCAGGTCGGGGCCGAGCACGCCCAGCCAGTCCAGGTATTCCGCCGGGGTGCGGCCGTCATAGCGCTGGCCGATGGTCGCGACCTCCCCCGGGCTCTGCGCCAGGTGGGTGGTGATAGGCACGCCCAGCTCCCGCGCCCGCGCGGCGGCGGTGCGCAGCAGATCGGGGGCGCAGGTATCCGTCGCATGCGGGCTCATCGCCATGCGGATACGGCCATGGTCGGCGCCTTCCCAGCGCGCGTGCAGCGCGTTCCAGGCGGCCAGATCCACCGCGCCGTCATCCCCGGCATAGGTCACCTGGCCGGAGGCATCCGCCTTGGCATCGGCGGTGGAGAAGAGATAGGGCGCGCCATAGAAGCGCAGCCCCATGTCCAGCGCCGCGTCGAACATCTCCGGGATGCCGTTGCGGAAGGGCTCCATCACCGTGGTGGCGCCGCCCTTCAGCAACTGCAGGATGCCCAGCCGCGCCACGGCCAGCCGCTCCTGCGGCGACAGGATCTCGATGCCGCGCTTGGTCAGCGGCAGCAGCACCGTATAGACGATGCTGGCGTTGTTCTTACGCCCCGCCCCGTCCTCGGAATGCGTCCGGGCCACGGCCTCGCTGAAGCAATGGTTGTGCAGGTTCATCAGGCCGGGCAGCACGAAGCGGCCCGGCTGGTCCAGCACGATATCGGCCTGCGGGCGGGTGGTGGTGAAGGCGGCGATGCGCCGCCCCTCCGTCAGCACCCAGTGGTCCCGCAGCACCACCTGCTCCCCATCGCGCTCCGTCAGCACATAGCTGCCGAAGATGGCGGTGGTGCCAGGCTCGGTCATGGGCATGTCCGTCATTCCTCTCACGCCGGCCTCACGTTCCAGAAGGTGGCCGTGCCCTTGCCGATGCCGGTGATGGCGCTGCGGTAGGCCGTCGGCTGCTTGTACTGGCCGAGCGGATAGTAGGGCACTTCCTCGAAGCTGATGCGCTGGATCTCGGCGCAGATCTGCTGCTGCTCCTCCAGCGAGGCGGCGGAGAGCCAGCGGTCGCGCAGGGCTTCCGTCCGCTCGCTGCTGGACCAGCCGGGATAGCTGGCATTGCCGCGTAGGGTCAGGTGCCCGGCCGGGTTCAGCCAGTCCATGCCCTGCCAGTTGGCGACGAAGGCGCTCCAGCCCCCCTCCTCCACCGGCGTCTTGCGGTTGCGCCGCGTCAGCACCGAGCCGAAGTCGATGCCGACATATTCCACGTTCATGCCAGCCTGCTGCATCATGCCGAAGGCGACATCGCCCAGCGGCTTCTGCGCCAGCGAGTCCGCCGGCACCAGCACCACCACCTTCTCTCCCTTGTAGCCCGCGGCGGCGAGGTCACGCCTCACCTTGTCGTAGTCGCGCGGACCCTTGAAGACATCGAGGCCCACATCGCTGGCCATCGGCGTGCCCGGGCAGAAGAAGCCGATGGGCGTGTGCTGGAAGGCCGGGTCATCGCCCGCCACGGCGGACATGAAGTCACTCTGGTCGATGGCACCCAGCAGCGCGCGGCGGATGGCCGGGTTGTTGAAGGGCGGCTGGAGATGGTTGATGCGCAGCAGGCAGGTGAAGCCCAGAGGGTCCAGCACATCGATCTTGATGTTGCCCGTGCGGCGCAGCAGCGGCAGCAGGTCGTGCGGAGTGGTTTCCTGCCAGTCCTGCTCGCCCGATTGCAGGGAGGCGGCGCCGGTCGCCGCATCCGGCATGGTGGTCCATTCCACGCGGTCGTAGTGCACCACCTTCGGCCCGGCGGTCCAGTCGCTCACGCCGCCCTCGCGCGGCTTGTAGCCCGCGAAGCGTTCATAGACGTTGCGGGCGCCAGGGATGCGCTCGTTGGCCACGAAGCGGAAGGGGCCGCTGCCGATGACCTCGGGGATGACCTTGAACGGGTCGGTATTCGCCAGCCGCTCCGGCATCATGAAGCAGGCCGGCACGGCGGCCTTGCCCAGCGCCATCGGCAGGAAGGGGAAAGGCCGCTTCAGGCGGAAGCGGATGGTGCGGTCGTCCGGCGCCGAAAGCTCGTCCGTCGCCGCCATCAGCGCATCGCCAAAGGGGTCGCGTTTCGCCCAGCGCTTGATGCTGGCGACGCAGTCTCGCGCCAGCACCTTCTCGCCATCGTGCCAGGTCAGGCCCTCGCGCAGCGTCAGGTCCCAGCGCTTGCCGTCGTCCTCCACCCGATGGCCTTCCACCATCTGCGGCGAGACCTCCAGCTTGCTGTTCATGCCGTAGAGCGTGTCGAAGACCATGAAGCCATGGTTCCGCGAGACTTGCGCCGTGGAATAGATCGGGTCCACGAAGGCGAGGTCGATCACCGGAATGAAGCGCAGCGTGGTGGCCGAGGCAGCGCGGGCGAAGCGCGGTGCCGAAAGGCCAGCCAGAGACGTTGCCGCGGCGGCGCGCAGCAGAGAACGACGATGCATCAAGATACTCCAGGAAGGGTCGGCGGCCGCCCCCGGCGGCCACCAGGGCGCGGCGTTATTCGCCCGCGTCGATGGTGATGGCGGAAAGCGCCTGCTTCTCCAGCCCGTGCTTCTTCAGGATCTCCATGTAGGTGCCGTTGGAGATCATGCGGTTCAACGCGCCGGCCACGGCATCCCGCAGCGGCGCCTGCTCCTTGGCGAAGGCCATGCCGGAGAGGTTGCGCGAGATCGGCTCGCCGATGGTGACGAAGGTGCCCGGGTTCTGCTGCGACAGGTACACGACATATTCGGCGCCGAGGATGGCGCCATCGGCGCGGCCCTGCTGCAGGTCTGTGCGGGCGGCGGCGGCGCCTTCGGTACCGATCACGCGGATCGGCGGCTTGCCGGCGGCGACGCAGTTCTTCTCGCTCCAGGCCTGGGCCTGCGGGAAGTAGTTGGTGGTGCGCGGCGTGGCGATGCTGCGGCCACAGAAATCGATGGGCTGCTGCGCGCCCTTCTGCTGCTGCACGGTGGTGAAGATCTGCGCGCCGGTGGAGATGTAATCCACGAAGCTCAGCTTCTCCCGCCGCGAGGGCAGGTCGGTCATGGAACTGCCGCTGAAATCCACCCGGTTGGTGGCGATGGCGGGAATGAGCTGCGCGAAGGCCATTTCCTCCCAGCGCAGCTCGATGCCCAGTTCCTTGCCGATGGCGGTGACCAGGTCGACATTGACGCCGCGCCGCTCATTGGTGGCGGGGTCCTTGTAGGCCATTGGCGGATAGGTGGCTTCGATGCCCACCCGCAGGTGGCCCTGCTTTCGCACGGCCTCCGGCAGTTCCTGGGCGAAGGCGGGTGCCATGAAGACCATGGCGACGATACCGGCGGAGAGAAACTTCATCCTCATAGCACCTACCTTCGTTGTTGCAGTGGTTTAGCCAGCAGCCTCGCAGCTTGCGAAATGCGCCGCGATCTGCTCGCCCGTGGCGATCCAGACATCGTTATAGGCGCGGGCATGCTCCAGGAACTCGCGCAGCAGCTTCAGCCGCATCGGGCGGCCGCTGCATTGCGGGTGCAGCACGGTGGTGACCATGCCGCCCCATTCGCGCGTTTCCTCCAGCTCGTCCTTCCAGATGGAGAGAACGTGCTCACGCTCGAACATCGGGCGCGGGCTGTAGCGGTGCGAGAGGCCGAACAGCCAGTCGTCATAGGTCATGGTCACCGGCAGCTCGATCAACCCAGGCCGGCCATCGGCCAGCAGGTGCCGGTACGGCCGCACGTCGTCGCGCCAGGAGGAGGAATAGATCAGCCCCCGCTCCTTCAGCAGCACGCGCAGCTCCTCGCAGCTTTCGCCGGAAGGCGCGCGATAGCCCTTGGGCACCACGCCCAGGCGGCGTTTCAGCACTTCCAGGCCACGGTCCACCTCTTCCACCAGCATCGGGTCCCCGGGGATGGGCATGACGTGGTGGAAACCGTGGTGGCCGACCTCATGCCCGTCCTTCAGGATGGCCTCGCACATCGCAGGATGCGCCTCGACCGACCAGCCGGTGATGAAGAAGGTGGCCTTCAGTTCCTGCTGCCGCAGCATCTCCAGCAGCTTGGGCACGCCGACGCGCACCTCGAAGCCGCCATAGGACATGGTCACCAGCTCGCCGTAGCGGGCGGGGTCCTTCGCCGTCCAGGCCGTCTCGGCATCGACGTCGAAGGACAGGAACATCGCCGCCTTGTACCCCTGCGGCCAGGGGTACTCGGGGGCCAGCGGCGCCCGGTTGGCTGGCGCCAGCGGGATCGCGTTCAGCGCCGCCGAATCAATTGCCGCCATTGACCTGCACCTCGGGGATGGCGCTCGGCGTCAGCGACCACTTCTCCAGCAGCTTGGCATAGGTGCCATCGGCGATCAGGCCGCGCAGGCCATCGGCCAGCGCGTTCTGCAGTTCCGTTTCTTCCTTGCCCACGGCAATGCCCATCAGCGTGTAGCGCACCGGCTCGCCCACCAGGGCGTAGGTGTTCGGCTCCTGCGCCATGATGTAGGGCAGCGTCTCGCCGCCCTGCATCGCGGCGTCGATGCGGCCCTGGCGCAGCTGCGTGCGCGCATCCGCCGAGCCCTCGGTGCCGACAACGCGGATCTCCGGGCGGCCCTTGGCGACGCATTCGGCATCGCTGAAGACCTTGATGTCGTTCACCAGCGCGGTGCGGCGGCTGGCGCCGACGGCCTTGCCGCAGAGCGCCTCGGGCGTCTTGAATTCCGCCGCGCGGTCGGCCTGCGTGAAGAACTGCGAGCCGGAGCGCAGGTAGTCGATGAAGGTGGCGGTATCCTGCCGCGTCTTCAGGTCGCTCATGCCGGAGAGGATGATGTCCACGCGGCCGGTGCGCACCGAGGCCAGCATCTGGTCGAAGCTGGTTTCCTGCCACTGCATCTTCACGCCCAGCTTGGCGGCCAGCGCATTGCCCAGCTCGACATCGAAGCCGGTCAGCTCGTTGGTCTTGGGGTCGCGCAGGTCCAGCGGCGGATAGTTCGGCACGATGGCGGAGATGATGGTGCCGCGCGACTTGATGCGCGCGGGCAGCTCGGCCGCCTGCGCCGCGACGGTGGTCGCCAGCAGCGCGACCGAAAGCATCAGGGCCTTTTTCATGGCGTGTCCTTCAGGAAATCACAGCGGAAAGGAAGGCCTGGGTCCGCGCTTCGCGCGGGTTGCCCAGGACCTCGGATGCGGGGCCGGATTCAACGATGCTGCCATGGTCCATGAAGACCACGCGGTCGGCGACCTCACGGGCGAAGCCCAGCTCATGCGTCACCACAATCATGGTCATGCCGGAACGGGCGAGTTCCTTCATCACCGCCAGCACTTCGCCCACCAGCTCGGGGTCGAGCGCGCTGGTCGGCTCATCGAAGAGCATCAGCTTCGGCTTCATGGCCAGGGCGCGGGCGATGGCCACGCGCTGCTGCTGCCCGCCGGAAAGATTGGCGGGATAAGCATCGGCCTTGTGCGCCAGGCCAACGCGTTCCAGCAGCGCGCGCGCCTCGGCCTCGCATTCGCGGCGCGGGCGGTTCAGCACGCGCACCGGGCCTTCGATGATGTTTTCCAGCGCCGTCATGTGCGGGAAAAGGTTGAAGCGCTGGAAGACCATGCCGGTAGCCAGGCGCTGCCGGGCGATCTCGCTCTCGCTCAAGGGGTGCAGGCTGTGCCCCCGGATACGATGCCCGGTCAACTCGCCGTCCACCCAGATGGCGCCGCTGTCCGGCTCCACGAGCTGGTTGATGCAGCGCAGAAGCGTGGTCTTGCCGGAGCCGGAGGCGCCGATGATGCAGAGCACCTCGCCCGCCGCGACATCCAGGGAGACGCCCTTCAGCGCGTGAAAGCTGCCGAAATGCTTCTGCACATCAACAATGGAAACCAGGGGAATCTTGCTCATCGGGTGCTCCCCGCGCCACGGGAGAAACGGCGCTCCAGCAGCATCTGCGCCGGCGTCAGCAGCGAGACCACAACCAGATACCAGATGGCGGCGACGATCAGCAGCTCGATGACACGCGAGTTGGCGTAGTAGACGTTCTGCGCCGCGTGCAGGATCTCGGCGAACTGGATGACGCTGGCCAGCGAGGTCAGCTTCACCATGCCGATGAACTCGTTGCCCAGCGGCGGAATGATCACGCGCATCGCCTGCGGGAAGACGATGCGGCGCAGCGCCACCAGCCGCGTCATGCCGATGGACTTCGCCGCTTCATACTGCCCGGCATCAACCGAGAGCATGCCGGCGCGCACCACCTCGGAGGTATAGGCGCCCTGGTTGATGCCGAGGCCGAGCAGCGCGGCCAGCATCGGCGTCATGACATCCACCGTGCGCATCGACCAGTCCCCCCAGCCCAGCCGGGGGAAGACGAGCGCCAGGTTGAACCACAGCAGCAACTGCAGGATGATCGGCGTGCCGCGGAACAACCAGGTGTAGCCCATGGCCACGCCGCGCAGCACGGGGTTGGGCGACATGCGCATCACGGCGGTGCCGATGCCCAGCGCAATGCCCAGCGCCATGGCGGCGATGGACATCCAGATGGTGTTGACCAGCCCCTGCATGATGGCAGGGGCGGTCAGGAACTGGCCGACATAGTCCCATTCGATCTGGCCGACCGCGAAGGCCCGGGCCAGCAGCGCCAGCAGGACGGCGATAACAGCGACCGCCAGCCAGCGCCCCCAGTGTCGCGTTGGAATGATCCGGTAGCCGGAAATATCCGGCAAGGCGGAGGCGGGGTGTGACATGGACAGGGCTTCCCGGCTCTGGCGCTGTGTCAGGCCGGCGCCTGGGCGCCAACCTGGTCCACGATACGCCGGTAATGTTCTGGCCGGCGATGGCTGGCGAAGTGGAACATCTTTTCCTTGCCCTGGCGGCAGGCATCGAGGTCGATCTCCGCCACCACCACTTCATCGGCCAGCGACTTGGCTTCCGCCACCACGACGCCATTGGGGTCCACGATGCAGGAGCCGCCGATCAGGCCCGAGCCATCCTCGTTGCCGGCCTTGGCGACGCTGACCGCCCAGGTGGCGTTCATGTAGGCATTGGCCTGCGCCGCCAGGGTGGAATGGAAGGTGCGGATGGATTCGTTCTCGGTGCTGCCGCCATTGGGGTCATAGGCGGCGGAGTTGTAGCCCATCACCATCAGCTCAACGTCCTGCAGGCCATAGACGCGCCAGGCTTCCGGCCAGCGGCGGTCGTTGCAGACCAGCATGCCCATGACCGGGCGGTGCCAGGATTCCGCGCCGCGGAAGGCGGGGAATCCGAGGTCGCCATATTCGAAATAGCGCTTCTCGAGCTGCTGGAAGCGCGCGCCCTCGCGCGGCTCGACACTGCCTGGCAGGTGCACCTTGCGGTACTTGCCCAGGATGATGCCGTCAGGACCCACGGTAATGGCGCTGTTGAAGTGCTGGCCTTCCGGCGTCAGTTCGGCATAGCCGACATAGAAGCCGACGCCGAGTTCCTTGGCGCGGTCGAACAGCGGCTGCACCTGCGGGTTCGGCATGGCCGGCTCGAAGTAGCTTTCCACTTCCTCGCCGCTCAGCAGCCAGCGCGGGAAGAAGGTGGTGAAGGCCAGTTCGGGAAAGACCACCAGTTGCGCGCCCTTGGCGGCGGCCTCTTCCAGCAGCGCGATCATGCGCGCCAGGGTTGTCTCACGCGGCTCGGCCCGCTGGGTGGGGCCCATCTGGGCGGCGGCGATATGAAGCATACGGGGCATGGTGGCGCTCTTCCGTTCAGTCTTGGCGCCGAACATCGCATAACTGTCTGGCAGATCAATTGGTTTCGCTATACGAAATCGCGTAGTTTCATTCGTCACGCTTATAGGGTGCCCAAGGATTGACCTTACGCCAGTTGGAAATCCTCCGCGCCACCATCCGCTGCCAGACCACCATGGCGGCGGCGCGGGCGTTGGGGATGTCGCAACCCGCCGTCAGCAGCGCCATCCGCCACATGGAAGGCCAGCTCGGCTTCCCGTTGTTCGAGCGGGTCAACAACCGCCTCTTCCCGACCGAGGCCGCCCGCGTGCTGCATGAGGATGCCGAGCCACTCTTCGCCATCCATGCCGCGCTGGAACTGAAGCTGCAGGACCTGCGGGAGGACAAGATCAGCCGGCTGCGCATCCTCAGCACGCCGCCGCTGGGCCATTCCGCCATTCCCGCGGCGCTGGAGAGCTTCCTGCGCCGCCATCCACGCCTGCGGATCTTCTTCGATGTGCGCAACCTGTCGGAGGTGGTGCGCAGCGTCGAGGCCGGCACCACCGACCTCGGCTTCGGCCTCAGCCTGGGGCACCACGAATCCTTGCAGGTGCAGCCGCTCTTTACCGGCCGCATGGTCTGCGTCGCGCGCCGCGACCACCCGCTGGCGCGCCTGCCCAGCGTGACGCCGCGCGACCTGGTGGCCCACCCCTTCATCGCGCTGGAGGCCGGTACACGCATGGGCATCGCGGTCCGCGACGCCTTCCTGGCCGAGCGCCAGCCCTTCGGCTTCCGCGCCGAGGTCCGCTATTGCGACACAGCCTGCGTGCTGGCGGCCGCCGGGCTGGGAGCGGCGGTGGTGGACCCCTTCTCCCCCACCCGGGACCACAGCCTCGCGGCGCGGCCCTTCGAGCCTGCGATCCCTTCCGTCGCCTATGCCTTCTGGTCCGCCCGCAAGCCGATCTCGCAAACCGCGCGGCGTTTCCTGGCGGAGGTGATGGAGGCGCTGGATGGGCTGGTGGGCAACCTACCGGCCCAGGCGCCGCTGTAACCGGTCCTGCACCGCCATCCTTCTCGCAGTTCGGCCCAGGCCAGCGCATCGGCCTCGGCAATTCCGCGCTGATGGTGGCTCTGCCGCCATGATGCCGACATAAGCCTGGGCTCTACCGGCCGGTATGCGCCGCAACCCTGCCGCGCGCCTGCCGGGCCGGCTTGGTGCGGCTCCCTGGCAGGCGCTAGAAGCGCGTCCCTTTTCTCGCCCGCCAGATCAACAGCGGAACGGCCATGCCTCCCAGACGCAACGACGCCTCCCGCACCGGCCAGCGCCCGCGCGCCGGCACACCCCGCAATCCGGGCGCCGACCTGTCCCGCCTGCCCTGGGGCCTGGACCTCGGCGCGGTGCGGGTGGCCGAGGGCGTCCGCGCCGCGCTGGCCTGCGGGGTGGTGCTGCTGGCCAATGAATGGCTGGGCTGGCCGCCGCTGGTCTACATGGCCCTGGCGGCCTTCTTCACCTGCCTCTGCGACATCGGCGGCCCCATCCGCTTCCGCGTGCCGGCGCTGCTGGCCTTCACGGTCTCGGGCGCCTTGGTCTGGGTCTGCTTCGGGCTGTTGCGGGACCCTGGGCTGCCGGTGGTGCTGCCACTGGCCTTCGTCGGGCTCTTCTGCCTCGGCATGGCGCGGGTCTGGGGCGCCGGCGCGGCGGCGGTGGGCAATATCCTCTGCATCGTGCTGGTGGTCTCGGTGGGCCAGCCCCTGGCGATGCATGAAGCTTTCGAGGCCGGCATCATGTTCGTCTGCGGCGGGCTTTGGGCGACGCTGCTGACCATGGTGGTCTGGCGCCTGCATCCCTACCGCCCCGCCCGCAACGCTGTGGCCGGTTGCTGGCGCCGGCTGGCGGAGCTCGCCGCCGACCAGCGCCTCCTGCTGCTGGACGGCGCCGGCACCGAGGCCTGGGACGCGCATGGCCGCGCCCATCGCCGCGCGGTGCGGGAGGAGCTGGAACATGCCCGCACCATCGTGCTGGACCTGGTCAGGATGCGCGGGCGCCTGTCGCTGCGCGGCGGGCAGGCGCTGCTGCGGCTGGAGGCCTGCGACCAGATCTTCGGCTCGCTGATCGCGTTGTCGGACCTGCTGGACGGCGAGCGCGACCCGGCCCGCCTGGCGGCCGCCGAGACGCTGCTGCGCCTGCTGCGCCCGATGCTGGTGGTGCTGGCCGATGCCATTGCCGCCGATACCAATGTGCGCGCCGAGGTGCTGGAGCGCGCCACCAGCCGCGCCCTGGCGGCCACCGCCGCCGACCCGCTGCTGCACCCGCTGGCCGAGGCCATGGCCGAGCGCCTGCGCATCGCCGCTCGGCTCAGCACCCCGGGCGGCTACCTGCCCGGCGGGCCGGTCGGCGCGGCCCGGGCGCAGCCCTGGCGCGACCGCGTGCTGGTGCCGCTGCGCGCCAACCTGAACTGGGAATCGGCGACGCTGCGGCACGCGCTGCGCGTCGCCGTCATCGGCGCGCCGGCCCTGGCGCTGACGCTGGACTACGGGCAGCAGTTCGCCCAATGGCTGCCCATCACCGCCATCGTGACGCTGCAGCCCTTCTTCGCCACCACCTGGCAGCGGGCGCTGGAACGCATTGGCGGCACGGTGCTGGGCGGGCTGATCGGCGCCGTCATCGCCTATTTCATTCGCGCGCCGCTGGACCTCGCGCTGGTGCTGTTTCCGCTCTGCACGGTGGCCTTCGCCGCGCGGCAGGTCTCCTTCACCGCCTGGATCACCGGCATCACGCCCATCGTGGTGGTGCTGATGGAGTTGCTCCATCCCGGCCACAGTTCCTGGGAGATCGCGGGGCTGCGGGCCCTCCTGACGCTGGGCGGCGGGTTGCTGGCCATCTTCGGCTGCCTCTTCCTGTGGCCGAGCTGGGAACCGATGCGGCTGGTTCAGGAACAGCGCGACGCCATTGCCGCCCATGCCGATTACGCGCGGGCGGTGCTGTCCGAGATCATCGGCGAAAGCCCCGCCGGCAGCGCCGAGGCCACCCGCCGCGCCGCCGGCATGGCCACCAACAACCTGGAAGCGAGCATCTCCCGCGCCTTGCAGGAACCGCGCGGCGGCGGGCGGCTGGCGGTCGGCAGCGCCACGCTGGTGGATGCCACGCTGCGCCGCATCGCCGGCCGGCTCTCCGCCCTGCGGCACGACCCCATGGCCCATGCCGCGCTGACGGCCGCCGAGGGCGATGCGTGGCGGGACTGGATCACCGCCTCCATGGGCGGCCTGACAACAGGCAACGGCCCCTTGCCGCCCCGCCCGCCGCTGCCGCAGGGCGAGGCGCTGCTGGACCCGCTGGCCCGCATCGCCCGGCAGATCGAGCTGCTGGAAGGAGCGCTGCGGCGGCCGGAGCCCGCGCACGCCTGAGGTCGGTCGGCTTGGTCTTCACCAATCCGCGCAGCGGCACCGCGTGGTGGGGAGAGGACTTGCTCCGCGCCCCGAGTAAGCGCAGTTACAGAAGCATGGGTCCGCAGCATTGCTTCAAGCTTCCCGCCCTCGCACTGACAGGCTTGGTCCTGTTGTCGCCCTCGGTGGTCCTGGCCGCTGCCGAAGAGGCACCCGCGCCGCCCGCCGCCCCCCCGGCGGCCGAGGCGCCGCCCCCGCTGCCCCCCGCTTCCGGCCGCAAGCTGGAGAAGGGCACCTTCTTCCGCCTGCTGGGCCAGGACGTGAAGGGGCCCAGCGACATGGTCGTGGCGCAACTGGTGAACGTGCTGGTGGACGCGCAGGCCCAGCCGGTGGGCGCGGTGCTGGACTACGGCGGCTTCCTGGGCGTCGGCAAACGGCGGCTGGCGGTGGCCTGGGAAGTGCTGAGCATCGGTCCTTCCGGCATCAAACTGAGCCTGGGCCGGGAGCAACTTCGCAGCATCCCTGACTTTAAGGACGGTGAGGGTGCCGTTCTGGCCGCGCCTCCTGCGCCAGCTGAGGCAGAGGCCCCCGCGGGAGAACCACCCGCGGACCAATAGAAGGCGGGTTCATGACAGGCGGACGGAGCGGACGGGCGCTCGACTGGCTCAACTTCTTCACCGCGAATGTGCAGACCGGCTTCGGTCCCTTTGTTGTCGTCTATCTGACCACCCAGTCCTGGACCGAGGTGCAGACAGGCCTGGTGCTCAGCATCGGCACCGCGACCATGATGCTGTGCCAGGTGCCCGCCGGCATGTTGGTGGATGCCACGCCGCGCAAGCGGCTGGCGGCGCTGGTCGCCATCCTGTGCATCGCCTTCAGCGCCCTGCTGATGGTGGTCTGGCCCTCCTACCTGCCGGTGCTGGGCTCCCAGGTGCTGCATGGCGTCGCGTCGTGCGTGCTGACGCCGGCCATCGCCGCCATCAGCCTGGCGCTGGTCGGGCGGGCGCATCTGGGGGAGCGGCTGGGGCGCAATGCCCGCTTCGGCGCGCTGGGCAGCGGCATCGCGGCGGCGGTGATGGGTGTGGTGGGCTCATGGTTCTCCGCAGGATCGGTCTTCTGGCTGACAGCCGCGCTGACCATTCCCGGCCTGATCGCGCTGTCGGCCATCAGGGGCACGGCGCTGCATCCGCCGCCGGTGCAGCCGGTCGTCGCCGGCGTCACCGCTCCGGAAGGCGGGCTGCGCTCGCTGCTGACGGACAGGCGCGTGCTGGTGTTCGCCGCCTGTGGCATGCTCTTCACCTTGTCCAACGCGGCGCTGCTGCAGCTGGTGGGCACCGAGATCACGCGCAATGCCGGCGACTACGCCAATGTCGTGATCGCCGCCTGCATCGTGGTGCCGCAGCTGGTGATGTGCGCCATCGCGCCCTGGGTCGGCCGGCTGACGGAAACCCGTGGGCGGCGGCTGGTGCTGCTGGCCGGGCTGGGCGCCCTGCCCCTGCGCGGGCTGCTGATGAGCGTGATCAACGACCCTTACCTGATCGTGGCGGCGCAGGCGCTGGATGGCATCAGCGCCGCCGCGCTTGGCGTGCTGGTGCCGCTGCTGGCCGCCGACCTGACGCGGGGCAGCAACCGCTTCAACCTCTGCATGGCGTTGTTCGGCCTCTCGATGGGGCTTGGCGGCACCATCAGCAGCACCCTGGCCGGCGCCATCGCCACCTGGGTCAGCGTGGGCGCGGCCTTCGCGGTGCTGACAGCGGCCGGTTTCCTGGGCTTCCTGCTCGCCGCTTTCGCGATGCCGGAAACGCGGGAGGCCGACGACAGCCTTGAGCCGGCTCTGGGGGCGCCCTGAGGCACCCCCGGGCGCCTCAGCGGATCTCGCGCAGCCCGCACCAATCGGCGATGAAGGCGGCCATGGACAGCGTCGTCTTGCGGATGCTGTCCAGGTTGGTCCGCTCGTCGAAGGCATGCGAGCCCTCGCCCGCCGGGCCGTAGCAGAGCGCCGGCATGTCGTAATACAGGCCATAGAAGCGCGTGTCGTTCACGCCGGTCGAGCGCCGCTCCTCCATCGGCTTGGCGAAGACCTGCTGATGCGCGCCCGCCAGCACCTTCTCCGCCTCGCTGCCCGGCTCCAGCACGAAGCCGTCGGCCTGGAAGCCATGCCAGATGATCTCCGGCGGGTTGTTGGACAGGAAGTTGTCGCCGCCCTGTGCGGAGCGCACGCAGGCCTCCACCGCCGCCATGGCGTCCTTGACCTCGGTGCCGGGCAGCACGCCGATGCGGCAGTCCACCTCGCACCAGGCCGGCGTGGAGCTGGCCCAGTCGCCGCCGCGGATGATGCCGGGGTTGAACTTGATGGGGTCCTGGATATCGGCATACCAGGCGTGCGAGCGCGCCTCGACGTTCACCGCCTTGGTATGTTCCTGCAGCGCCTGGATCAGGTGCATGGCGGAGAGGATGGCATTGGTGCCGGTCTGCGCGTAGGCGACATGCACCGGCACGCCGCGCACGCGGATGCGGAACCACAGCGTGCCGGTATGGGCACGGGTGATGGTGTGGTTGGTCGGCTCCGGAATCAGGCAGGCATCGGCCCGGTAGCCGCGCGCCAGCGTGGCGAGCGCGCCGTTGCCGGTGCTTTCCTCCTCCGTCACCGTCTGCAGATGCACATCGGCGGCGGGCTCGAAGCCAGCGGCGCGGATGGCATCCATGGCGTAGATCATGCAGGCGACGCCGGCCTTCATGTCATTGGCGCCGCGGCCATACATCCAGCCGTCGCGGATCACGGCGGCATAGGGCGGGTGTGTCCACATCTCGGTGGGGCCTTCCGGCACCACGTCGATATGGCCCTGCATGATCAGGCTGCGGCCGGTCGGGTCCTTGGCGCGGTGGCTGGCCACCACCTGCACCGACTTGGCCGGGTCGGCATCCACCATCGGGCTGGCCTTGGGATGCGAGGCCAGCGGGGTATCGGCGATGGTGAAGCGGTCCACGGCATAGCCGCGCGTGCTGAACTGCCGCGCGAGCCAGTCCTGGATCGGCGCCTCGTTCCCACGCAGGCTGGGGAAGCGCACCATCTCCGACAGGAACTCGACTTCCCCATCGAAATTGGCGTCGACCGCTTTGCGCAGGCGCTCAAGAACAGTGTTGTCAGGCATGGGCTTTCCTCTCCGTCTCAGCGCTGCACAGGTGCGGCATAGAGCGCCGAAGTGTACCAGTTGGGGCTAGCATCGTAGGTGATGCGGTCCTTGCGGGCCGCCCAGTTCACGCGCAGGTAGAAGACCGGGATCACGCCCTTGTCCTCCACCAGCGCCGTCATGGACTGCCCCGTCAGTTGCAGGCGGCGGGCGGGGTCCATGGTGCGCAGCGCTTCCTCCAGCGGCCCATCCACCGCCGGGTTGGAGTAATGCTGCCGGTTGAAGGGACCGGCGCCGGTCTCCGTCTTCCTGGTCATCGCCACCTGGCGCAGCGTGTTGGCCGCCAGGTTCGCGGTATAGGTCGTCAGGAACATCGCGAAGTCGCGGTTCGTGGCGCGGGTGAAGAAATTCGCCGGCGGCAGCACCTCCACCTGGGTCTCCACGCCGATGCGGTTGAAGCCCTGCGCGATGGCCTGCAGCACATCCGAGTCACTGGCGAAGAAGCCATTCGGGCCATGCACGGTCATGCGGAAGCCCTCGGCATAGCCGGCTTCCGCCAGCAGCTTCCGCGCGCGCTCGATATCGGTGGCCAGCGGCGGCAGGCCGCGCGCACGGTCCTGCACCGGCGGCGGCGCGAACTGCTCGGCCGGCGTGCCCTGCCCGGCCAGCAGCCGGTCCACGATGCCCTGCCGGTTGATGGCCAGCGACAATGCCTCCCGCACCCGCCGGTCCTGCAAGGGGTTGCGCGCCAGCGGCTTGCCCTGCTTATCCGTGATGAAGGGCACCTGATCCCGGCCGCTGTCCGGAAAGAGATAGGCGGTGCCGTAGCTGTCGGTGCCGCTGATGGTGATGCGGGAATCCGCCTGCAGCCGCTTCACATCCTGCACGGGCACCGTGTCGATCAGATCGACCTCACCCGCCAGAATGGCCGCGACGCGGGAGCCGGCGCTGGAGACATAGCGCGTCTCGACCCGATCCCAGGCCGGCTTCGCGCCATAGAAATTCGGATTGGCTTCCAGCGACAGACGCTCGTTCAGCACGAAGGAGCGGTAGCGGTAAGGGCCGGTGCCGATCGCCAGCTTGCCGGAGGTGAAGCCAGATGTCGTCGCATCCATATGGATCTTGCGCGACAGGATCAGCACGCGCGTCAGGTCGTAATCCAGGAAAGGATTGGGCTGGTGCGTATGGATGCGCACCGTCAGCGGATCGACCACCTCCACCGATTTGATCGAGCGCGCATAAGGCGTGAAGGGCCCCGGGCTATTGGGGACATTCGGAATACGCTCCAGCGTGAAGGCGATATCCTCGGCCTCGAAGGGCGTGCCGTCATGGAACTGCACGCCCTGGCGCAGCTTGAATTCCCAGGTCAGGTCATCGACCACCCGCCAGGATGCCGCGAGCCTGGGCTTCAACTCGCCGGAATTCGCCTCCTCAACCAGGGAGTCGAAGATCTGCTGCAGCGCCATGTTGTTGTTGTTGGTGGAATGGTAATGTGGGTCGAGGGCGCTTGGAGATGTCATAGCCGCAATGGTCAGCGTCGTTTCGGCGACAGCCGGCGCCGCGGCAAGGGCCGCGAGAAGTGCCACAGCCGGAAGAGCTGCATTACGGTACTGCATCAATGTACTGTTCCCTCAACGTTTCCTTACGGATGTTACCTAAAGTTTATTGTGCCGCTAGAGCTTTTGTATGGTTGCCGGCAATGTTCCGCAATGCGATCATTCTTCCGCCGTAGCCATTCGACTTCTTGCTTGTCGCAACAATGTCTTTCCAAAAAGCGAAAGTTCCGCTGAGTGGAACTTCCGTCTTCCGCATCAGTCCGTGATGGCCTGATACGTCAGCACCCGCAATTCACGGCGCAGCGGGTAGGTCGAGGATGGCATGAGCTGCGTCAGCAGGATCACCGCCATGTCTTCCACCGGGTCCACCCAGAAGGCCGTGCTCGCGGCACCGCCCCAGGCGCATTCACCCGGCGTGCCGAGGATCTGCGCGCGTGCCGGGTCTAGCATGACGGAGAAGCCCAGGCCAAAGCCGATGCCCGTATAGGTGCTTTCAGAAAAGCGGGCCTGGCCCATGGCGGCCATGTCGCCGTCCAGGTGGTTGCTCATCATCAATTCCACCGTCTTGCGGCCGAGCAGCCGCACGCCTTCAAGCTCCCCTTTGTTCAGCAGGAAGCGGCAGAAGCGCGCATAGTCCCATACGGTGGAGACCAGGCCGCCTCCCCCGGAGCAGATGGCACGTGGCGCGCTGAAGCGACCTTCGCGCGGGTCGTCGATCAGCACGGGCCGCCCATCCTGCCCCCGCGCGTAGCAGGCAGCGAAGCGCGGCAGCTTGTGCTCCGGCACATGGAAATCCGTATCCGCCATACCCAGCGGCGCGATGATCCGCTGCCGCATGAAATCCCCGAAATCCTGGCCGGAGATGACGGCGACGAGATGCCCCAGCACATCGGTGGCGATGGAATAGTTCCAGGCACGCCCCGGCTGCGCCAGCAGCGGCAGGGAGGCCGCCAGTTCCACCACCTCGCCCAGGCTGCGGTCAGAGGTCTGGAAGTCGACGCCCTGCTCGCGGTACATCGCATCCACCAGCGTGGATTGCATGAAGCCATAGGTCAGGCCGGCGGTATGCGTCAGCAGGTCCCGGAAGGTGATGTCGCGCTCCGCCGGCACTGATTCGAAGGAGCCGCGGCTGCCGCCGGTGAAGACCCGCATGTCGCGGAAACAGGGCAGGAAGCGCGTGACCGGGTCGTCCAGCTGGAAGCGGCCTTCCTCGTAGAGCATCATGATGGCGACGCTGGTGAGCGGCTTGGTCATGGAATAGATGCGCAGGATGCTGTCCGGCGTCATGGCCACGCCGCGCTCCATGTCCGCGAGGCCCGAGCAGCCCAGATGCGCTACCTGCCCGCGTCGCATGACCAGCGTGGTGGCGCCAGCCAGCTTTCCGTCGCGGATCAGCGCCTCCCGCCAGGCATCGACACGGGCCAGCCTTTCGCCGCTGAGGCCGACATCATCCGGTTTCACGGCATGAAACGCGTCGTTCATGGAATGGCTTCCCCACTGCGGCGTGATGCGCCACCATGCCGGCCACCGGCTGGTTTGGCCAGCCGGAGACGCAAGTGAAGGAACCGGTGATGCCTGACGTCCAAGGCTGGCGCGCGAAGTTCGGCGTGCTTGGCCCTTCCACCAATACCATCGTCCAGCCCGACTTCGACGCAATGCGTCCGATGGGCGTCACCAACCACTATTCCCGCATCTTCACGCCCAATGCCAACGCGGTCAGCAACGAAAGCTCCCGCGCCGGCACCGAGGTGATCGCCGGCAATGTGCTGGACGCGGTGCGCAGCGTCATGACCTGCAAGCCCGACTATCTGGTCATGGGCATGTCGGCCGTCACCTTCTTCGATGGCGCCAAGGGCGCCGATGCCTTCGTGAAGAAGGTGGAGGACGAGGCGGGCGTGAAGATCAGCGTCGGCAGCCATGCCTGCGCCGCCGCGCTGAACGCCTATGGCGGCGTCAAGCGCATCGCCTTCCTTTCACCCTACTGGCCGGTGATCAATGCCGAGGTGAAGCGGTATTTCGGCGACATGGGCTTCGAGACGGTGCGCGAGACCTGCCTGCAGTGCAAGTCCTGGACCGCCATCGCCGAGGTGACGGAAGACACCCTGCGCGGCGTGCTGCGCGAGCTGGACGGCGACGACGTGGACGCCATCGTGCAGGTCGGCACCAACCTGTCCATGGTGCGGCTGGCGGCGGCGGCGGAGATGTGGCTGGGCAAGCCTGTCGTGGCCATCAATACCGCGACCTACTGGCACGCCCTGCGCGCCAACGGCATCAAGGACCAGATGCAGGGCTTCGGCCGGCTGCTTTCCGACTTCTGAGGCCGCGCCTCAGGGCTTGCGGCGCAGCAGGCGCCGCAGCCGGCCGCCGCGGAACAGGCCGCGGCGGCTGAGGGATTCGAACATCTCCTCTGGCCCTTCCGGGTCCAGCACCTCGTTATCCGCCAGCCATTGCTCGACGGCATTGAGGTCCGGCTCCTCGTAAGGGCGCAGGGAGCGCCCCGGGCCGCGCAGCTTCTCGATGGTGCGGATCAGCGACCCCTCCTGCTCCATCCGCCGCGCGACCTCGGCTTCCTCCGCGCCGAGATGCTCGGCCAGCAGAGAATCCCGGAAGCGGCGGATGCGGTCGGAAAGGTCGGGGTCGCAGGGCGCGCCGGCATCGACGGCCACGTCGCATTCGGTGTCGAGCCGCAGCGACCGGTTGTTCATGTTGGAGGAGCCGACGCGCAGCACGCGGTCATCCACGATCATGATCTTGGCATGGACGTAGATCGGCTCGCCCCCCGCCGTGAAGGGGTGGTAGAGCCGGAAGCGGCCATGCTTGTCGGCCCGCCGCAGCGCCTCATGCAGCCGGGCACGGGCGGTGTCCATGGCGATCGGCTCCAGCCATCCCTGGGCGGTGACCGGGTTCACCAGGACGATCTCCGGCCCATCCGGCTCAGCCAGCCGCTTCGCGATGGCCTCGGCGATGCGGCGGGACGCGAAATACTGGCTTTCCGCATAGATGAAGCGCCGCGCGCTGCCGATCAGGTCGAGGTAAAGGCGCTCGATCTCATGGACCGGTTCCACATCCGGCATCTGCGGATAGGTGCGGGCGATGGCGACATCCACGTTCCCGAACTGCGGCGCCAGCGTCTCGGGCCAGCAATCGGTGCAGCTTTCCACCGGCTTCAGCTCACGCCCGCCCGCGGCGCGCCAGCGGTCGCGCGCCACCTGCCCGATGGCACGGGCGGCCTCTCCCTCCAGCGCCATGGTGGCATCGTGCCAGGGCTTGTAGGGGCTGCCGTTGGGGCGGCGGCGGCCGGGGTCCGAGTCCAGGTGCTGCCGGGTGTCCCAGCGGTCCGAAGTCATGTCGATGCCGCCGCAGAAAGCGAGGCTGTCATCCAGCACCACGATCTTCTGGTGATGCGAGGCGCCGGCGGGATGCATGCCATCCAGCCGCGCGGTGATGCGCTTGTGCCACATCCAGCGCGCCAGGGTCAGGATGGTGGTGCCGCGGAACAGCGTGTTCACCGCGCCCAGGTCCCAGCGCAGCAGGAAGACTTCCAGCTCCGGCCGCCGCTTCACCAGCCAGAGAATGAAATCGCCTAGCTGCTCGGGAGCGTCATCGCCGGCATCTGCCTGCCCCAACCGGATGCGCGCATCGAAATCCCAGCCCACCAGCATGATGCGGTGCCGGGCGGCGAGCATGGCGGCGCGGGCGACGCGGAAATAATCATCGGCATCGACGATCACCGCTGCGCGGTCGGCCCGGGCGATGCGCCAGCAGTTCTCGCCCGGCCGCAGCAGCGGAGATGCCGCGCGAAGGGGGGCGGATTGGTCCATGCCTGCTGGTTTCACTCCCGTCCCTGGCGGCGCCAAGGCCGCATCGTGACCATTTGGTGGCCGGCGAAGCAACGGCTGCCAGGGGTCCGGGTTGCATGGCTCAGCCCGAGGTGCCGAGGCGGTTGGGCAGCGGCCGGCCGGCGGCGAAATCCGTGGCCGATTGCAGGGTAGTGCGCGCGATGGCCTGCAAGGCCGGGCGGGTCAGGAAGGCCTGGTGGCCGGTGACCAGCACGTTGGGAAAGGTCAGCAGGCGCTGGAACACGTCGTCCTGGATGATTTCATTGGACAGGTCCTCGAAGAACAGGTCGCCTTCCTGCTCGTAGACATCCAGCGCCACGCCGCCGACGCGGCCGGATTTCAGCGCGTCGATCAGCGCATCGGCATCCACCAGCGCGCCCCGGCTGGTATTGACCAACTGGAAGCCCGGCCGCGCCGCCGCGAGGCTGGCGGCATTGACCAGATGATGCGTCTCCGGCGTCAGGGGACAGTGCAGGGTGACGATATCGGCCTCCGCCAGCAGTTGCTCCACCGGCACATAGCGGATACCGGCGGCGATCAGCGCGGGGTCCTGCACATGGTCGGACGCCAGCACCTCGCAGCCGAAGCCCAGCCGCAGCGCCCGCGCCACCAGCCCGCCGATGCGGCCGGTGCCGACCACCCCCGCCACGCGCCCATGCAGCCCGAGGCCCAGCAGCCCGTCCAGGGAGAAGTTGTTCTCCCGCACGCGGGCCCAGGCACGGTGGATCTTGCGGTCCAGCGCCAGCAACAGGCCGATGGTGAATTCGGAAACCGCCTCCGGCGAATAGGCCGGCACCCGCACCACCGCGATGCCGAGCCGCTCCGCCGCCGCAAGATCGACATTGTTGAAGCCGGCGCAGCGCAGCGCCACCAGCCGCGTGCCGCCTTCGGCCAGCGCGGCCAGAGCCGAGGCATCCAGGCGGTCGTTGACGAAGGCGCAGACGGCGGGCCAGCCGGCGGCGAGCGTGGCCGTCACCGCATCCAGGCGCGGCTCGAAGTAACCGATCTCGTGACCGTAATCGCGGTTGGCTTCATCGAAGCTGTTGCGGTCATAGGTCTTGGTGCTGAAGAAGGCGATGCGCATCGGTACCTGTCTTTCAACCGAGCGAACGCAGCAGGCTCCACAGGAAAGGCAGCCAGAGCGCCGTCAGTACCGCATTCAGCCCCATTGCGAGCCCGCTGAACACCCCTGCCTGCATGTTCACCGAAAGCGCCCGCGCCGTGCCGATGCCATGGGCGGCCGTACCGATGGCCAGCCCCCTTGCCCGCCAGTCGCGGATTCCGGCCCAGTCCATGGCCATCGGTCCCAGCACGGCGCCCACGGCGCCGGAGCAGAGCACCACCACGGCGGTCAGCGAAGGCAGCCCGCCCAGCCGCTCCGCGATGCCCATGGCGACGGGTGTGGTGACCGAACGAGGCCCCAGGGAAGCGACGATCTCCGCCGGGGAACCCAGGGCCGCCGCGATGCCGACGCCAAGCGCCGCCGCCAGCATGCCGCCGAGGAGGATGGACAGCACCGCCGGCACCATGGCGCTGCGCAGCCCGTGCCATTGCCGGTGCAGCGGGATGGCCAGCGCCACCGTGGCCGGGCCGAGCAGGAAATGGACGAATTGCGCGCCCTGGAAATAGGCGCGGTAGTCGATGCCGGCCGCCATCAGCCCAGCCGCCAGGATCAGCACCGCGATCAGCACTGGATTGGCCAGCGGGTGGTAATGCGCCAGCCGGTGCAGCCGCACCGCCGCCAGCCAGGCCAGCAGCGTGAAGGTCAGGGCGGAGAGCGGCTCCCGTGCCAGGTAAACCCAGATGGCCGCGATATCGGCGGGCATGGCGGTTCAGCCCCAGCGCCGCAGCAAAGCCTGCGCCAGCCGCCCGGTGATGACCATGGCGAGCAGCGTGCCCCCCACGATGGCCAGCATCAGGGACAGCCAGTTCTGCGCCAGGGTATGCAGCAGCACCACCACGCCGACGCCCGCCGGAACAAAGAGCAGGCCCAGGTTGCCCAGCAGCGTATCCGCCACCTTGCCCAGGGCTTCCGGCGGTTCACCTTCCGGGTAGCGCAGCAGCAGCGCCAGGAACAGCAGGACCATGCCGATCACCGGCCCAGGAACGGGCAGGTGCAGCACGCGTGCCAGGACCTCGCCGATCAGCTGGCAGACCAACAGGGCAGTGATCGCGCCGGTCATGGCCGGCACGCGGTGATGAAGATGGACATGGCAAGGGTCCCTACAGCGCAAGGACCCTCAGGTTCCCTCCGGCTGGCCGATGCTGCAACGCACAATGCAACCGGCCAGCCTTGCGAAGGGTGCGAGCCTCAGGCGGCGTAGGTGACCGTCACCTCGCCCACGCCCTCGCAGGTGCCGTGCATGGTGTCGCCCGGCTTCACGGCGCTGACACCGGCCGGGGTGCCGGTCATGATCAGGTCGCCCGGCAGCAGCTCCACGTAGCGGGAGAGATAGGCGATGGCCTCCGGCAGTGACCAGATCATCTGGTTCATGTCGCCGGTCTGCTGCACCTTGCCGTTGACCGTGATCTCGATCTTGCCCTGGGTCGGGTGGCCGATGCGCGCGGCCGGCACGATCGGGCTGATCGGGCAGGACTGGTCGAAGCCCTTGGAAAGTTCCCAGGGACGACCAAGCTTCTTGGCTTCGGCCTGGATGTCGCGGCGCGTCATGTCCAGGCCGATAGCATAACCATAGACATGCTCCAGCGCGCGCTCGGCCGGGATGTCCTTGCCGCCCTTGCCGATGGCCGCCACCAGCTCGACCTCGTGGTGCAGGTCCTTGGTCTGGCCGGGGAAAGGCAAGGTGCCACCGGGCACGGCGGCATTGGCGGGCTTGGAGAAGAAGAAGGGCGGTTCGCGGTCCGGGTCATGGCCCATCTCGCGCGCATGGTCGGCGTAGTTGCGGCCGACGCACCAGATGCGCCGAACCGGGAAGACGCCTTCCTCGCCAGCGACGGGGATGGTGGTCTCGGGCGCGGGCTCGATGACGTAGCGCATGGCGGTCTTCTCCTGAACCAATCGACAAATTGGTTACGCCTGTGCCCGGAAGCCGTCAAGCCGCTGGCGTGACGCCGGAAGGCCGCCTATGGCAATGCGTCATGGAACCTGAACCCGGCCTGGACGGCACGCCGGTGCTGACGCTGCTGCAGGCCTATCTCGCCAGCACCCCCCTGCCCGATTCCGGTCGCCTGCCGCCGGAGCGTGAGCTGGCGGAGGCGCTGGGCGTATCCCGTGCCGAACTCCGCAAGGCGCTGGCAACGCTGGAGGCGGAAGGGCAGCTCTGGCGCCATGTCGGAAAGGGCACCTTCCTGGGCGCCCGGCCGCTGGCCGCCATTGGCGACGTGGCGCAACTGGCGCGGCAGGCCGGGGCGGAGGACACGCTGCGGGCACGGCTGGTGCTGGAGCCGCAACTGGCGGCGCTGGCCGCGCGCCACGCCACCCCGGAGCAGGTGGAGGCCATGCGGGCCGCCATGGAGGCTTCCCGCCGCCCCGGCCTCTCCTGGCGCGGCTACGAGGGCCAGGATGCCCGGCTGCACCGGGAGATCGCCGCCGCCGCCGGCAATCCGCTGCTGCTGCATCTGTTTGACCAGCTCGCCGCCATCCGCCGCGTGCTGACCTGGAACCGCCCGCGCCCGCAGCCGGAGGGCCCGCCGCCTGGCCACCCCTCCTTCGCGGAGCATGAAGGCATCGTCGCCGCCATCGCGGGTGGCGAGGCTGCGGCGGCGCAGGCACGGATGCACGACCACATCGCGGCCGTGCACCGGATCATCGCCGCGGGCTAGACCGCCGCCGAGTGGCGCTGCGCCGCCGGCCGCCAATAGGCATCGAAGCAGGCCGCCACCTGCCGCACGAAGCGCCGCCGGGCCGGCGGCACCAGCAGATGCGCGCCATCCAGCCGCACCAGCCCGTCCCGCTCCAGCGGCCCCAGGCGTGCCATGGCATCCACCAGCATGGCATCCGGCACGGCGCAGAGATCCAGCGCGAAGTCGCACATCAGCCGCTCGATCAGCCCGGCGCGCAGCCGGTCCTCCTCCGTGGTGGCGATGCCGCGCGCCACCGGCAGGCGGCCGGCCGCCACGGTCTCGGCATAGCGGCGCTCATCGGCGATGTTCTGCGCGAAGCCGCCGCGCAGCACGCCGATGGAGGAAGCTCCCAGCCCCAGCAGGGCCGGCGCCGTATCGGTCGTGTAGCCCTGGAAGTTGCGGCGCAGCCGGCCTTCATCGGCCGCGACGGCCAGTGGGTCCTGGGGCAGCGCAAAATGGTCCAGGCCCAGGGCCACATAGCCGGCGGCGCGCAGCACCGCCTCGGCGGCATCCGCCTGGCCCATGCGCGCGGAGGCATCGGGCAGCAGGCTGGAGTCGATGGCCTTCTGGTGCGGCTTCATCCAGGCCACATGGGCATAGCCAAACACGGCGATGCGCGGCACCCGCAGTTCCGCCGCGAAGCGCGCGCTGGCCTCCACATGCGCCACGGTCTGCGCCGGCAGCCCATACATCAGGTCCAGGTTGATGCCGGTGATGCCCACGCGCCGCAGCCGCTCCACCCCCACGCGCACCATCTCGGCGGGCTGCGGGCGGCCGATGCGCGCCTGCACCTCAGGCGCGATGTCCTGCACGCCCAGGCTGGCGCGGTTGAAGCCCAGCGCGCCCAGCCCCTCCACCAGGGCCTCGTCCATCAGGCGCGGGTCCAACTCGATGGCCAGTTCGGCACCGGGGCGGATGCCGATGCGGGCGCGGATGGCGGCCAGCAGCAGGCCCAGCCCCTCCGCCTTCAGGATGGAAGGGGTGCCGCCGCCGAAATGCAGGTGGGAGATGCCGCCATGCGCCGGCAGCGCCGCCGCCAGCAGCTCCAGTTCCGCCCGCAGTGCGGCGCCATAGGCAGTGACGCGTGCATCGGAGCGCGTCGGCTTGGCATGGCAGGCGCAATACCAGCAGAGGTCGCGGCAGAAGGGCACATGCAGGTAGAGCGAAAGCGGGTCCGCCGCGCCGATGCCCCGCTGGAGCCACTCGCGGTAAGTGGCCTCTTCCAGCGCACCGAACTGCGCGGCGGTGGGATAGCTGGTGTAGCGAGGCACCCTGGCCTCGGCCAGGGCGAGCAGATCGCAGGAGGGCATCGGGGTGTCGGTCATGCCGGCATTCTCGCCGGTGCCGCGCCCCGCGCCTTGAGCCAGGTCAAGTCAGAAGCGGTAACGCACGCCCGCGCCGACGATCCAGGGGTCCAGATCGGCCCGCGCCCCGATGGCACCACTGTTGACCGAGACATCCGGCCGCAGGAACAGCTTCTTGACGTCGAAATTCACCGCCCAGCGCGGCGCCACCTCGATATCCACGCCGGCATTCAGCGCCCAGCCCCAGCCGTTCTTCACATCCACCTTCTCCACCGGCGGCGTGCGGCGGCCACCTTCGGAATAGAAGAAGGTGTAGTTGATGCCCGCGCCCACATAGGGGCTGACGCGCGCCTGCGGGAAAGGATGGAATTGCAGCGTCAAGGTCGGCGGCAGCGCCCAGACCCGGCCGAGGTCCACCTCACCCAGCGCCGAGCCATTCACATGCACATCATGGCGCGTGGTGGCGGCGATCAGGTTGAGGGACAGGTTGGGCGTGGCGAACCAGGTGAGGTCCAGCTGCGGCGAGGCACTGTCGCTCGCATGGGGCTTGCCGCCGATGGCATCCACCCGCCCACCTGAATCCGGCAGCACGCCGATGACGCCGATGCCGAGCACGAGGTCGCCGGCCAGCTTGCCGCGCACCGGCTCCTGCGCCGTGGCGGTGTTGGCCAGGGGAAGCGCCGCGAGGCAGGAGAAGGCCGCGGCGGCGGAAAGGCTACGAAGAATCTGGTTCACGGAAAACTCTCTCTTTCAGGCAGCCTGGGCCGCCTGAAAGGGGTCATAGAAAGCTTGGCCGGGGCCTTCCTTGATCTGCGTCATCATTGCCTTTGGCGAAAGCGGAACAATCTCTGCTCGATGCCGATCCTGCTCAAATATGCCCTCGGGCTCTTCCTGCTGTTCTTCATCCTCCCACTCTGCATCTCCGCCGCCCTTTATTGGCAGAAAGGCCAGGGCGCCGGCTGGCAGACCGCCGACCGCACCTCCGCCGGCTTGCTGCCGGCACCGGCGGCGCATCGCCCGGCGGTGCTGCGCGTCTTCGCGGCGCAGACGGTGCGCTGGCGTGGCATCTTCGCCGTGCACTGCTGGATCGCCTTCAAGCCGGAAGGGGCGGCGCACTACACGCGCTACGACTATACCGCCTGGGGCGAGCCGATCCGCATGAATGGCTTCGAGCCCGATGGCCGCTGGTTCGGCCACCTGCCGGAGACTGTCTTCTCAGCCGATGGCGCAGCGGCGGAGGCACTGATCCCGCGCGTGAAGCAGGCCATCGCGGAATATGCCTTCCGCAACCGGGGCGATTATCAGGCTTGGCCCGGGCCCAATTCCAATACCTTCGTCGCCGCCGTGCTGGACGGCCTGCCGGAAGTGACGCTGGCGCTGCCGCCCAATGCCATTGGCAAGGACTATCCCTATGACGGCCGCTGGCTGCGCGGCACGCCCTCCGGCACCGGGTTGCGGCTGACGCTGGGGGGCTATGGCGGGCTGACCCTGGCCTGGGTGGAGGGCATCGAGATCAATATCCTTGGCGCCGTGGCGGGGCTGGACCTGCGGCGGCCGGCACTGAAACTGCCGGGGCTGGGGCGGCTGGGTTTCGGGCTCGGCTAAGCGCTTGCCGCCCCGGCGGGGGCTCTGCTATGGCAGATGGAATGGCCCATGTCCCAGCCCCGTCCGCGCTGAACCCATTGCCGGCGGAAGACGACCTCCGCCCGCTGGCCGACCGCGCCTACGAGCGGCTGCGGGAAGCCATCGTCGACGGGATGCTGACCTCCGGCACCAAGCTGTCGGAACGTGGCCTGGCCGCCGCCCTCGGCATCTCGGCCCAGCCGGTCCGTGAAGCGCTGCGCCAGTTGGAAGCCGAGGGCATGGTGGAAACCCGCCCCCGCAGCGGCTCCTTCGTCGCGCCGCTGGACACCGCGCGGCTGGTGGAGATGGGCCGTATCCGGGCCGCGCTGGAAGGCGCCGCCGCCGGGCTTGCCGCGCGGCGGGCCAAGCCGGCCGATATCGCGGCGCTGCAATCCCGCCTCTCCGCCATGCGCGCGGCCACGGCGCTCGGCGACCCGGCGGTGCTGCGGCGGGCGAATGAGGGCTTCCACGACACCCTGCACGCCATCTGCGGCAACAGCTTCCTGATCCGCAGCCTGAACGCGCTGGGCGCCTATGACCATATCGGCCGTGCCCGGGCGCTGGCGGCGGCGAATGAGCCGCCACAGGCCCTGGACGAGCACGCCGCCATCCTCAAGGCCATCGCGGATGGCGAGGCCGAGGCGGCGGAAGCTCTGATGCGCGCGCATGCCCTCCGGTCCCTGGCCGTGGCCTTTCCCGAGGAACTGCGCGGCTGAGACGTGCCAGTGGCGGCGCCGCCGGATGACGTGCCTGAGTAACCCAATCGGCGGGCGGCCAACGCCCTGCCATAAGGAGGAATGGAATGAGCAAGCTCTTCCCGCGCGCTGCCTTCGCCGCGGCGATGCTGACGCTGGCGGCGCCCTGGGCCGCCTCGCCCGCGGCGGCGCAGAACCGCGCCTACCCGACCCAGCCGATCCGCGTGATCGTGCCCTTCTCCGCCGGCACCTCGGACACCGTGGCGCGCCTTGTCGGCCAGAAGATGAGCGAGACGCTGGGCCAGCCGCTGGTGGTGGAAAGCCGCCCGGGTGCCGGCGGCAATATCGGCAGCGAGGCCTGCGCCCGCGCCACGCCGGATGGCTATACCATCTGCCTCGGCACCATCAGCAGCCACGCGATCAATCCTTCGATCTTCGTGAAGATGCCTTATGACAACCTGAAGGACTTCGCGCCGATCACGCAGCTCGCGGCGCAGCCGAATGCGCTGGCCGTGACCAACGACCTGCCCGCGAAGAACATCCAGGAGCTGATCGCGCTGCTGAAGGCGAACCCGGGCAAGTACAATTACGGCTCCTCCGGCGTCGGCACCTCCATCCATCTGGCCGGCGCGCTCTTTTCCCAGCTTACGGGGACGGAGATGGAGCATGTGCCCTATCGCGGCAGCGGCCAGATCATGACGGCGCTGCTGACCGGCGAGCTGCCGCTGGCCTTCGACAACTTCTCCTCCGCCTGGCCCTTCGCCAAGGAAGGCAAGATCCGCATCCTGGGCGTGACCTCCGCCACGCGCAGCCAGACGGCGCCCGATATTCCCGCCATCGCGGAAACCGTGCCGGGCTTCGAGAGCCTGTCCTGGCACGGCTTCTTCGCCCCCGCCGGCACGCCGCCCGAGATCGTGGCGCGGCTGAACAAGGAAGCCGTGGCGGCGCTGAAGTCTGACACCGTGACCGCCCGCTTCCGCGAGCTGGGCATCACGCCCATCGGCAATACGCCAGAGGAATTCCGCACCTTCATCGCCAGCGAGACGAAGCGCTGGGGCGATGTGGCGCGCAACGCGAAGATCCAGGTGGAATAACCGGACTGCCCCGGGGCCTCGGCCCCGGGGCGCCCCTTACCGCCGCCGGCTGCCGGCGCGGTTGGCGAGGGACTTGCAGCCACTGTCCTCATCCGTACCGAACTGGATGGTGGGCAGGATGGCCAGCAGCGGGTTCAGGAAGCCCAGCGCCACGGCGGCGCCACCCCGCGCACCGAGCTCCACCGGGTCCGGCAGCACGCTCGGGTCACGGAAGGTGCCGCCGATGCGGATATCGGTGGAAAGCGCGCCGATGGTGAAATCGCGCGACTGGGTCCGCAGGCGGTAGGCGATCTGTTCCCGCGCCAGATTGATGCTGCCATCGCCGATAATGATCGCCTCATCGGTATCGATGATCGCCGACTGCGTGTTCAGCGTGCCGTCCTGCAGGCGGAAATCCGCGATGAAGCATTGCAGATCGGTGCGGCTCGGGATGCCGAGGGCCGAGAGAATGGCATTGGCGATCCGCAGCCCGGACAGGTCCACCAGCAGCGCCGAGAGATTGCCGCCGGACGTGCTCAGCGTGATCCGCCCATCCCCGGTGCCCAGCAGTTGCGCCACGGATTTGCCGGTGCCCCGCAGCTCCGCACGCCCGCTCAGCGCGCCACCGCCTTCCGAGCCCGCCGCCTGCATCAGCTTGGAGATGTCGAGGCGCTGGAACTCCGCCTTCACATCCGCCCGCAGCCCGCCGCCATTCACCGGGGACAGCTTGCCGCTGAAGAGCATCTGCCCGCGCCCGATGCCGAAGGAGATCGGGTGCAGGTCCACATTGCCCTCGACGATGTCGAAATCGGCCCGCAGGTTGTCCAGCGGCTGCCGGCGCCCGCCGCGGATGGAACTGGCGCGGTATTTCACATGCACGTCGGCGGCGGTCAGCTTCGGCATGTTCACCGGCGTATCCGGCAGCACCCGCTCGCTCGGCTTGGCCGGGGCCTTGTCGCCCGGCTCCTCACCAACGAAGCCGGCGAGGTCATCCAGGTCCACCAGGCGGGAGTTGAGGTTCACCGTGACGTCCGGCCGCTCCCGGCGCGGCAGCACGGCCACCTCGCCATTGAGGTCACTGCTACCCACGGTGCCCTTGATGTCGCTGAAGCGGACCCGCTCCGCCGTGTAGTCCAGAGCGCCGGCCACGCGGTAGCGCGGCGTCTTGGGGATGGGCACGCCCGTCAGCGGCGTCAGCAGGCCCATGTCCGGCCCGGCGAACACCAGTTGCAGCGCCGCGCCCTTGAAGTGGATGGGATCCTGCAGCGTTCCCTGCAGGGACACGTTGGTCGGGCCGTTATCCACCCGCAGCTGCACCGGCCAGGGCTTCTCCGCCTCCCGCAGCGAGAGCAGGCCGCCGCCGACCAGCCGCGCCTTGATGGGCTGGTCGGCATAGGTACCCTCGGCGCTGACAATGATGCGGGAAGGCTCGGCCACGAGCTGGGGCAGCATGTCCGGCATCGCGGCATCCGCTGCCTCCGGCGCGGGCGGAGCGGGCAGCGGCAGGCCGTTCTCGGCGATGACCATGGTGGAGGCAGGCTCGGGCTCGGCCTCCGCCGGTTGTTCCGCCCCCGGCTTCTCCTCTCCCTCGGTGGCGATGCGCAGGTCGAAATCGGCGCGAAGCTGCGGCAGCACCACCTTGCCCTGGCCGTCATGGATGCGCAGCGCGCCGATCTGCGGCTCCTGCGCCGCCGGGGCATTGGGGTCGGCCGGCGTGTCGCTGCTGCCCGTATCGAAGAGGTAATTGGCGCGGCCGTCGGGCATGGCGCGCACGTTCAGGATGGGCTTCTCGGCCTCGACCCAGGGCAGGACCAGACCCCTGCCCTTCCACCAGTCCCACACATTGATAGCCGCGGAGAGCTTTTCGACCCGCGCGAAGGGCGTGGGGTCGGTGAAGCCCTCCGGGTTGCCGACCACAACGTTATTGGCCGTGACCACCACCGTGCGGCCCAGCTTCACATGCAGATGCTCCAACGTCACCTCCCGCCCCAGGGCGGCGGAAGCGCGCGACTCAACGATGGGAATCAGCCAGTCCCACCGGAACAGCAGCAGGAAGAGCCCGATGGCCAGCACCGGGGTGCCGAGCCAGAGCAGCCACCTGCGCGTACGATGGTTCGCCACGGCGGTCCTCCATGTTTGTCAGCCATCCAACGTCGCCAGGGGCCAAGGGTTGTCCTGGCCGTAATGCTCAAGCCACCGTGAGGCGGGCCTCGGGGAGGCGGCCGCTATCCTGACCACGCGGACAGGAGCAAAGACGGCATGGCAGCCGAGCATGGCAGCGATCTGGTGCAGGTAGTGGTGGTGCTCGCCGCCGGCGTGGTGGCGGTGCCGCTGTTCCGCCGGCTGGGGCTGGGCTCGGTGCTGGGCTACCTGGCGGCGGGGCTGGCCATCGGCCCCTTTGGGCTGCGCTTCTTCCAGGACCCCCAGGCGGTGCTGCATGTGGCGGAACTGGGCGTGGTCATGTTCCTCTTCGTCATCGGGCTCGAGATGCAGCCCTCACGGCTCTGGGGCATGCGGCGGGATATCTTTGGCTCGGGCCTGACGCAGGTGGCGGTCTGCGGCGGGCTGTTGACCGGGCTGGGCTGGCTGCTGGGCTTCCCGCTGCCCACGGCCTTTCTGGCAGCCATGGGCTTCGTGCTCTCCTCCACCGCCATCGTCATGCAGATCCTGGAGGAACGCGGCGAGACCAGCACCCTGGCCGGCCAGCGCATCGTCTCCATCCTGCTGCTGGAGGACCTGGCCATCGTGCCGCTGCTGGCGGTCGTGGCGGTGCTGGCACCGGTGCCCTCGGGCGGCAGCGATACCTCGCAATGGGTGACGGCGGGCATCGCGGTCGCGGCCATCGCCACGCTGGTAGCGGTCAGCCGCTGGCTGCTGACGCCGCTCTTCTCCCTGCTGGCCAATGCCGGGGCGCGGGAGGTGATGACCGCCGCCGCCCTGCTGGTGGTGCTGGGCGCGGCCCTGGCCATGCAGGCGGGCGGGCTGTCCATGGCCATGGGCGCCTTCGCCGCCGGGGTCATGCTGTCGGAAAGCCCATTCCGGCGGCAGCTGGAGGCGGATATCGAGCCCTTCCGCGGCATCCTGCTCGGCCTGTTCTTCATGGGCGTCGGCATGTCGCTGGACGTGGCGCTGGTGGGGCGGGACTGGCAGATCATCCTGGCCAGCGTGGTGGTGATGATGGCGGTGAAATCCGCCGGCATCCTGATCGTCGCGCGCATGACCTGCGCCGGCCTGCGGGAAGCCCTGCACCGCGCCGCGCTGATGGGCCAGGGCGGCGAATTCGCCTTCGTGCTTTATGCCGCCGCCACCGCCGCCGGGATCTTCGAGCCACGGATCAATGCGGTGCTGACGGCGGTGGTGGTGCTCTCCATGGCGTTGACGCCGCTGGTGGTGGCGGCCATGCGCCTGCTGCCGGAACCCGCCGCGCCACCGGACCTCGATGGTGTGGAAGGGGCCGAGCAGATCGGCGCCGTGCATGACCATGTGCTGATGATCGGCTTCGGCCGCTTCGGGCAGGTAGCCAGCCAGGGGCTGCTGGCGCGGGGCATCGACATCACCATCATCGAATCCGATACCGAGATGATCCGCGCCGCCGCCGGCTTCGGCTTCAAGGTTTATTATGGTGACGGGCGGCGGCTGGATGTGCTGCATGCCAGCGGCGCCGGCCATGCCCGCGCCGTGCTGGTCTGCACCGACCGGCCGGAGACCACCACCGCCATAGTACGGCTGCTCAAGGCCGAGTTCCCCCTGACGCCGGTGATGGCCCGCGCCTATGACCGCCCGCATGTACTGGCGCTGCTGAAGGCGGGTGTCGATTTCCATCTGCGGGAGACCCTGGAATCCGCCCTTGCCTTCGGCACCGCCGCCCTGCGCCAGCTTGGCGAGGCGGAAGAGGCCCTGGGCGAGATCGAAGCCGATATCCGCCGCCGTGACCGCGCCCGGCTGGAGCTGGAAGGGCTGGGAGAGCGGGAGGCCGCCCGTGCGCTGATGCATGGCAACCGCATGGTGCCGAAGCCGCTGACCCGCCCCCGCCAGCCCGGCCAGGCGCTGAGCCGGGAAACGGAGGCGGTGATCCAGGAGGCCGCCGAGCGCGATGCCCTGCAACAGGATGGACATCCTGTGTGACCTAAAGCTCTCTGCCGCGTTGAAGCTTCCGCAACCGAGGCGGAGCGGATCTGATGCGTGGATGGATGAGGAAGGGGCTGACCCTGGCGATGGCCGGGGCGGCGCTTCTGGCGGGCTGCGCCTCGCCACCTCCTCCACCCACGGTGCCCTCGGGCTCCAACCTACCGGCGACGCAGAGCGCCGCCCTGGTGCGCGCGGCCCTGACGGAATGGGAACGCTGGGGCCGGCTGACGGTGGATGGATGGCCCGAGGCCCTGCCGGCGGCGGCGGCGCCGGAAAACTATTCCAATGTGCTCACCTACTGGGAAGCGGTGCCGGAAGGCCCCGGCGTCATCCGCCGCCACCAGGACACCCATGACGCGCTGCTGGCGGGGCTGACGGAGATTTTGCCTGAAGGCGCGCCACCGCCTGCCCTGCCCTCCATCTCGCTCTGGGCCTATCCGGCCTGGTCGGCCGCCTTCATCAGTTATGTGATGCAGCGGGCGCAGGTGCCGGGCTTTGTCTTCCCGCCCTCGGCCGCGCATTCCGCCTATATCGACGCATTGCTGGCGAGCTGGGCAAGCTCCCCGGAGAATGCAGCCTTCCGTCCCCACGCCCCCTCGGAATACGCGCCCCGGCCGGGCGACCTGATCTGCGCCGACCGCTCGGCGGCGCCGCTCTACCATTGGCAGGACAAGCTGGCGGAGGCCGGGCAGTTCCGCCCCATGCATTGCGACGTGGTGGTGGCTGCCGGCGGCGGGCTGGTGCAGGCCATCGGCGGCAATGTGCTGGATGCGGTGGTGCTGCGCCGCTTCCCGGCCGACCGGGCCGGCCATGCCCTGCCGCCGCCCTGGGACAAGGCGCCCTTCTTCGTGGTCTTCGAGAACCGGCTGGACAGCGCGCCATGATGTGACAGGCCCCGGGCCCGGCAGCAGCCCTGCCCCGCCCTCCGGCTGCTTACCTCATCTTCGCAGGTGCAGTAGAGACGGCGGCGACAGAACAGGAACAGGCAGATGGCAACAACGGACGGAGCCACCGCGCCCCCCAGGCTCAAGACCCCGGCGCCCCACCCCGGCATGGGCTTCCGGGAATTCGTGACAATCATCGCCGCCATGATGATGACCAATGCGCTGGCCATCGATTCCATGCTGCCGGCGCTGCCCGAGATCGGCCATGCGCTGGGGGTCGCCACCGACAACCAGCGGCAGTGGATCATCACCGCCTATCTCCTGGGCTTTGGCGCGGCGCAGATCTTCTATGGGCCGCTGGCGGACCGCTACGGCCGCAAGCCGGTGCTGCTGGCGGGCTTCGGCATCTATACGCTGGCCAGCCTGCTCGCGATGTTCAGCGGCAGCTTCGAGACCATGCTCGCCGCCCGCGTGCTGCAGGGTATCGGCGCGGCCAGCACGCGTGTGCTGGCGGTTTCCATCGTGCGGGACTGCTATGCCGGGCGGAAGATGGCGCAGGTGATGTCGCTGGCCTTCATCGTCTTCCTGGCGGTGCCGGTGGTGGCGCCGACCCTGGGCCAGCTGATCATGCTGGTGGCGCCCTGGCGCTTCATCTTCCTCTTCCTGGCGGTCTTCGGCGGGGCGGTCAGCCTCTGGGCGCTCAGCCGCCTGCCGGAGACACTGCACCCGGAAGACCGCCTGCCCATCGATGCCGGCCGCATCCTGGCGGCCTTCCGCTTCGTGCTCAGCGACCGCGTGGCGGTGGGCTACATGCTGGCCATGACGCTGATGCTGGGCAGCCTCTTCGGCTTCATCAACTCCGCGCAGCAGGTCTTCGCGGATACCTTCCAGGCGCCGGAACTCTTCACCACCATCTTCGCGGCCGTCGCCATTGCCATGGCGGTCGCCTCGGTGCTGAACGCCAAGCTGGTGGGGCGCTTCGGCACGCGCCGCATCTCCCACACCGCGCTGCTGGGCTACATCGCCTTCGCGGTGGTGCATGCGGGCGTGGCGCTCTCCGGGCATGAGAACCTCTGGAGCTTCGCGCTGCTGCAGGCGGGCATGATGTTCTGCTTCGGCCTGACCGGCCCGAACTTCGGTTCCATGGCCATGGAGCCGCTGGGGCATATCGCCGGCACGGCCTCGGCGGTGCAGGGCTTCATCACCACCGTGGGCGGGGCGCTGATCGGCTTCTTCATCGGCCAGCAGTTCAACGGCACCACGGGGCCGCTGATGCTGGGCTTCGCCACCTGCGGCATCGCCGCGCTGGCGGTGGTGCTCTTCGCCGAGGGCGGGCGGCTGTTCCGTCCCCGCCATACCGCCTGACGGCTGGGCCCTAGCCCAGCCGGTCCATCGTCACCTTCACGTCCAGCGGCGCCGCCGCGAAGGGCGCGGAGGTGACGAGCACATCGGCCCCCGCCCGCGCATAGGCGGCGGCATTGCCTTCATGGATGTCGCCGGCGGCGGCCAGCACGGGGCGGCTGCCATGGTCGGCCAGGGCGCGGGATACCTCGGCGAACTGCTCGGGCGAGAGCCCGTCGCATTGCACGGTATCGACGCCGGCATGGGCCAGCAGCACCGCCTCATCCACGCTGAATGCCTCGACCACCAGCCGGCGCGCCGGCTGCACGGCCCGCACGCGGGACACCCAGCGATGCGCCGGCTCCCGGCCCAGGAAGGCACGGTGCTGCGCGGATACCAGCAGGCTGTCCGAAAGGCCCAGACGGTTCGGGATGCAGCCGGCGGTCATGATGGCCTTCAGCATCACGTCCTTGATGCCCGGCAGGTGCCTGCGCGTGCAGGCCACCACGATATCCGGCCGCGCGCTGCGGGCCTCGCTGCGGATGCGGGCAGCACGGCTGGCGACGCCGGAGGCGGTCTCCATCAGCGCCTGCGCCGCCCGGGCGGCTAGGTAAAGCCCGGAGACCGGGCCTTCCGCGGTCAGGATGGTGCCGCCCTCCTCCAGCAGGCCACCGGAGGCGGCGACGCGGTGCGCATCGGTGCAGCCGGCGAGGCGGAACAGCGCCTCGGCTTCCTCGGCGCAGCACAGCATCATGGTGGCGCCGGCGCGCAGCACCGCCTGGCCCCGCGTGTCGCCGATATCCAGGGCCTGCGTGGTCAGGTCGCCGTAAGGGGCGTCTTCCCGCAACATCGCTTCCAGCCGGGCGGTGGATATCAGGAATGTCATGACGGCTGGTTTCCTCCTGCGCGGGTGCCTGAGGAAACACGATAGCGCCGTCCGCGCCAGGGCATGACAGGACGCAGCGGGCGGCTCACATGCCGCTGAGTCATGCCTCGGGCTTGGCCCGCGCCCGGAATCGGGCGCGGGCCAGGGAGTCAGGCGGGGGTGAAATCCATTGCCACGCCGTTGATGCAGTAGCGGTTGTGGCTGGGCGGCGGGCCGTCCGGGAAGACATGGCCGAGGTGGCTGCCGCAGCGGGAGCAATGCACCTCGGTCCGCACCATGCCGTAGCTGCGGTCGGTCGTGGTCTCCACCGCGCCCTCCAGCGGCTCGTCGAAGGAGGGCCAGCCGGTGCCGCTCTCGAACTTGCGGCTGTTGGTGAAAAGCGGCTGGCCGCAGCCGGCGCAGGAGAAGGTGCCCTGGCGCTTCTCATGCAGCAGGGCGCAGGTGCCCGGGCGCTCCGTGCCGTGCTGGCGCATCACCTGGTACTGCTCGGGCGTCAGCCGCTGGCGCCACTCGGCATCCGTGAAGGTGACGGGGTATTGGCGGGTATGGGTGTCCATGGCGCGGGGCTCCGTGGAAGTCCGGCGGGAAAACGGCCAGAGGTTCATCGTGGCAGAGAGATGGGGTCTCCCTACTCCGCCGTCCAGCCGCCATCCACCAGCATGGCCGACCCGGTCATCAGCGCCGAGGCATCGGAGGCCAGGAAGAGCACCGCCCCCATCAGGTCCTCCACCTGCCCGATGCGGCCCAGCTTGATCTTGCCCAGCACATGCTCCTTGAAGGCCGGGTCCTCGAAGAAGGGCCGCGTCATCGGCGTCTCGATGAATGTGGGGCCGATGCTGTTCACCCGGATGCCATGCGGCGCCAGGTCGATGGCCATGGCCTTGGTCAGGCCCTCGATGGCGTGCTTGCTGGCGCAATAGACGGTGCGGCGTGGCCCGCCCACATGCCCCATCTGGGAGGAGATATGGATGATGGAGCCGGGCTGCCCGGCTTCCACCAGCCGCTTCGCCACCGCCTGGGCGGCGAAGAAGGCGCCGCGCAGGTTCAGGTTCATCACCGCGTCGAAATCCTCCACCGTCACCTCGGTGAAGGGCGCCGGGCGGTTGGTGCCGGCATTGTTGACCAGGATGCCGTAAGGCTCCCGCGCCGCCAGCGCGGCAGCGGTGGCCCTGGTATCGCCCACGTCCAGGCAGAGCGTATCGGCACTGCCACCGGCGGCGCGGATGGCCTCGGCGCCTTCCGTGATCTCATTCGCCGTGCGGGCGGCGAGGGTGACATGCGCCCCCGCCTCGGCCAGCGCCGCGGCGGCGGCGAGGCCGATGCCCCGCCCCGCCCCGGTCACCAGCGCGCGCCGCCCGTCCAGGCGGAAGGATGGCGTGCGGGGCAGCATCACGAGGCCTCCGCGTTCTTCAGGTGGCGGGCCAGCGCCATCAGGCGGCGGTCGCGCCAGGCGCGGCGGGTGGCGAGGTCGGAAGCCGGCAGCACCTCCCGCCGCTGCGCCTCCACCGCACCGATCAGCGCCTCGTCCCAGACGCGGTGCTCATCCGTGGAAGCAGCGATGCTGTGGTAGAGCGGGCCCAGGCGCCGCGCGTAATCCGCCACGCCGCCAGGGGCATTGAGGTCGATGGTCTCGAAGGGCCCCATGAAGGCCCAGCGGAGGCCGAGGCCCTTGGAAACCGTCTTGTCCACGTCCTCGGCCGTGGCGAGCCCGGCTTCCACCAGCCGCCAGGCCTCCATCAGCAGCACGCCCTGAAGGCGGTTGAGGATGAAGCCCTCAATCTCCCGCGTCATCTCCACCGGCGCCTGGCCGACACGCTCCATCAGGGCGCGCACCGCCTTCACCGTCTCCGGCGCCGTCCAGGGGGCGGGCACCAGTTCCACCACCGGGGCCAGCGAGGGCGGGTTGACCGGATGCGCCACCAGGCAGCGGGCCTTGCAGGCCACGTGGTCGGTATATGCCGAGGCCGGGATGCCGGAGGAGGAGGAGCCCACCAGGGTGTCGGGACCGATCACCGCGTCGATGGCGCTGAAGACCTCGCGCTTCACGTCGGTGCGCTCGAAGGTGCTTTCCTGCGCGTAGACGGCGCCGTCCAGTGCCTCCTTCAGCGTCGTGGCGACGGAGACACGGGCCAGGATGGCCGAGGGCTCATCCTCCACCAGCCCATAGGCGGCGAGGTCGTTGAGCTGCTGCGCCACCACCTCCCGCCCCTGCTCCGCCCCGCCGGGCGCGGCGTCGTACATGGCGACGTCGCAGCCCGCGCGGGCGAAGACCACGGCCCAGCCGCTGCCGACCAGTCCTGTGCCGATGATGGCGATCTTCTCGGCCATTGGGTGCGTTCCTCCCTCTCGTCTTCTTATTCGGCGGCGGCGCCGTAGGGCACGTTCTTGCCGCCGTAGCGCCGCACCCGCAGGTTGGCCTGTTCCCCGTGGCCCGTGAAGCCTTCCAGCGCGCAAAGGCGGGAGCAGTATTCGCCAATGCTGGCCGAGGCCTCATCCGTCAGCACGCGCTGATAGGTGCAGGTCTTGAGGAACTTGCCGACCCAGAGGCCACCCGTGTAGCGCGCCGCCTTCTTGGTGGGCAGCGTGTGGTTGGTGCCGATGACCTTGTCGCCATAGGCCACGTTGGTGCGCGGGCCGAGGAAGAGCGCGCCGTAGTTCGTCATGCGGTCCAGGAACCAGTCGGGGTCACTGGTCATGACCTGCACATGCTCGGAAGCGATCTGGTCGGCGATCTTCAGCATTTCCGCATCGTCTTCCGCGACGATGACGGCGCCATGGCTTTCCCAGGCCTTCCGCGCGATCTCGGCGGTGGGCAGGATCTTCAACAGGCGCTCCACCTCCGCCATGGTTTCCCGCGCCAGCTTCTCGGAAGTGGTCAGCAGGATGGCGGGCGAATCAGGGCCATGCTCGGCCTGGCCCAGCAGGTCGGTGGCGCACATCTCGCCGTCCACGGCCTCATCGGCGATCACCAGCGTCTCGGTCGGGCCGGCGAAGAGGTCGATGCCGACACGGCCATAGAGCTGCCGCTTGGCCTCGGCGACAAAGGCATTGCCGGGGCCGACCAGCATGTCCACGCTCTCGATGCTCTGCGTGCCCAGCGCCATGGCGCCGATGGCCTGGATGCCGCCGAGGCAATAGATCTCGTCCGCGCCCGCCATGTGCTGCGCGGCGACGATGGCCGGCGCCGGCTTGCCCTGATACGGCGGCGCGCAGGTGATGATGCGCGGCACGCCCGCCACCTTGGCGGTGATGACCGACATATGGGCCGAGGCCAACAGCGGATACTTGCCGCCGGGCACATAGCAGCCCACCGAGTTCACCGGGATGTTCTTGTGGCCGAGCACCACGCCCGGCAGCGTCTCCACCTCGATATCCTTCAGCGCGTCGCGCTGGGCCTGGGCGAAGTTGCGGACCTGGGTCTGGGCGAAGGCGATGTCGTCCAGGTCGCGGTCCTTCAACTGGGCCATGCAGTCCTGAATCTCCGAGGGGCTGAGGCGGTAGCCGTCCCGGTCCCATTTATCGAAGCGGATGGAGAGTTCACGCACCGCCGTGTCGCCGCGCGCCTCGATATCCAGCAGGATGGCTTCCACCGTCTCCCGCACCTGCCGGTCTGCCGACTTGGCGGCTTCCACATCGGTTCCGCGCTTGAGCCACTGCGCCATGGATCACTCTCCCCCAGGCATGTTGCATACGTATGCATAAAGCCTAGACCACTCCCTGGAGACCTGCAACGGGGGGTCCCCCTGATGCTTGGCGGCAGCCGGCATCAGGCTCACCGCTGGCTCCACTGTCTGAGGCGGAATTCCTGGTCGGCACGCGCCGCGCCCGGAAAGCCTCGAGATTCTTGAGCCCGGCTTCTTTATTCAGAAGAGCCTCTCACAGACCCTTTCGGTTCATGCTCCAGTTCCGCCCGCATCCCTCCACCAGTTGCTGGCAGGAATATCGCGGGTGCCTGTTAAGGTGCTCATTGGCAGACATGATGGAGAGCGTGAATGGACATCAAGCGCCCGGGCACACAGCCCTCCGGCAAGGGGCCGCCCGACTACTTCACCGGCACGGTTCGCATTGATCCCTTGTTCAGCCCGCCCGATCCGGCCCGCGTTGCCGGCGCGCTGGTGACCTTTGAGCCCGGTGCCCGTACCGCCTGGCACACGCATCCGCTTGGGCAGACGCTGGTGGTCACCGCCGGCTGCGGCTGGGCGCAGCGCGAGGGTGGCCCTGTGGAGGAAATTCGGCCGGGTGACGTGGTCTGGTTCCCGCCGGGTGAAAAACACTGGCATGGTGCCACGCCGACCACGGCCATGACCCATATCGCCATTCAGGAAAAGCTCAACGGCTCCCCCGTGGATTGGCTGGAACAGGTGACGGACGAGCAGTACCAGCCCTGAATCAGTTGCTGAGACACGGTGTTGCCGCCGCTGCCGGCTTCACCGCACACTGGTTTCCCGCACAGAAAAGGAACGGCTGATGCCGCATGTCATCGTCAAGATTTACACGGGGCAAACCGAGCAGCAGAAGGCGCGGATCGCTGAGGAAGTGACCAAGGCCGTCATGGGCGCCACCGGCCATAAAGACGCCGCCGTGTCCGTCAGCATCGAGGATGTTCAGCCAGAAGAATGGGTCGAGGCAGTCTATCGTCCGGATATCCTCTCCAAGCCTGACACGCTCTATAAAAAGCCCGGCTACAATCCCCTTTGAGGCGCTGACCATTCGCGCCTGCGGCCGCCGCCCCTTGAGGGTGGCATCGCCTGCCCCTTCCCGAGCTGGCGCGGGGGAAGCGGAGCATGCAGCCCATGATGCTCCGCCGCCTTCCGGCTGCCCTACCGCCGCGCCGAAGGCGTGGCCGCAGGACCGCCCATTCCATCCCCGACCTGCTTCTGGCCCGGCCGCCACGCCCCAGCTTTGACCGCACGGCGCATTGAGGGCCACATTGAGCAAAACCTGACGCGAAGCCGCATGATGTGTTCCCTCCCCACAGAGGCAGTGCCAAGCAAGCAAGAAGGGGATGCTCCTTGAACGGTAAGGCTACCAACCTTGCGCTGATTACCATTGCGCAGGTGCTGGCGCTCTCGCTCTGGTTTTCGGGCACGGCGGCCGGACCCGGGATGGCCCGCGAAGCCGGCATCGCGGTGGGCTCGACCTTCCAGGCGCTTCTGACCGGCGCCGTGCAGGCCGGCTTTGTCCTGGGCACTCTCATCAGCGCCGTGCTGACCCTGGCCGACCGCTACGACCCTCGCCGCTTCTTCATCACGGCGGCGCTGCTCGGGGCAGCCGTAAATGCTGCGATCCTGGTCTTTCCAGCCGGATCGGCCATGGCCATCGCCGCGCGCTTCCTGACCGGTGCCGCCCTGGCGGGCGTTTATCCGGTCGGCATGAAGCTCGCCGTCGGCTGGGCTGACCGGGGCGACACCGGGCTGGTCATCGGCATCCTCGTGGGCGGGCTGACACTCGGCTCGGCCTCGCCGCATCTGGCAAATGCGCTAGGTGGCCTGGACTGGCGGCTCACGCTGACGACAGCCTCGCTGGCAGCAGTCCTTGGGGCTGGCCTCATCGGCCTGGTGAAGCTCGGGCCGCGGCATGCGCCAGCGGCCCCCTTCAAGCCTGCCGCCGCGCTGGAGCTTTGGCGCAACCGTGGCACGCGGCTCACGACCCTCGGCTATCTCGGCCACATGTGGGAACTCTACGCCATGTGGGCCTGGGTCGGGGCCTATCTCGCCGCCAGCTTCGCGGCATGGCGCGGTGGCGGCGGGGCCGCATCCGGAGGAGCGGCGATGGCAACCTTCGCCGTGGTCGCCGCCGGCACGATCGGCTGCGTGGCCGCCGGCCTCCTGGCCGACCGTCTTGGCCGGGTTCGTGTGACGGTATGGGCAATGGCCACCTCTGGCGCGTGCTGCCTCCTGGCCGGGCCGGCTTTCGGACTGCACCCGGCGCTGACCATCGGGCTCTGCTTTGTCTGGGGCGTCGCGGTGATAGCCGACTCCGCCCAGTTCTCCGCGAGCGTGGCGGAACTCTCGGACCCCAGGCTGACCGGCACCATGCTGACGGTGCAGAACTGCCTTGGCTTCGCGCTGACACTGGTCACCATCCATCTCATGCCAGTGCTGGTCGGCAGCATAGGCTGGGGCGGCGCCTTCGCCTCGCTGGCGATCGGCCCCGCACTGGGATGCATCGCGATGCTGCGCCTTGGCCGCAGCAAGGCGGCGACACGACTGGCCAGCGGCCGAGGTTGAAGCTTGGCTATCCCGAGAAACCGCTTCGGACCTCCGAATCCACAGGGTTAAGGGCGGCTCTTGAGCAATCGTTGATGACCACGCGCCCCTCGTTTTACGGCAGGGTCATCCCCAGGTGCAGGACATGGCCCGCAGAAACACCGCCCATCCCTTTGCTGCCTATGCGTGGCTGGCGGAAGCCGGCTGGGTTTTCGCTATGCACAGCGCCCAGCTTTGGGCCAACCCAGCCAAAGCCACCGCACGCCTCGCTGCCTTGGGAGCCGAAAAACAAAAGGCCTTCGCCGAGGGCAGCATGAAGGCCAGTCTCGCTACGCTACGCGGAGCGAAGCCGAACAGCATCGTGAACGCTGCCATGGCGCCTGCCCGCGTTCGGGTGCGGGCAAATGCGAAGAAGCTCCGGAAGGGTTAGTACCTGCGGAGGAGGACAAAAAGAAAGCCTGCCTCACCTTTCGTCCACCCTTTTCACTGGCACGCTCTGGCGGCAGCAATTTCCTGCAATCTCTTGCTTTCCTTTCTTGTCTGAATTGCAGACAAGATTTTCGGACTGCGTGCAAAGTAGAGGCCGGTGTCGTGCTGATCGTTCTGTCTCAGGAGAGCAGAGGCCTGTTGATGGCCCCGCGCGCATCAGCACCGATTTATTTGCTTGCATAACGTGATCATGCAGCCGTCATTCTTGCTGCTTTGAAGTACCTGCAATTTCGACTGGCGGCATGTCTGACCGCAACCCCGTGGCCCCTGCACCGCTTCTCTGACCAAGGCAGCCAGGGATATATGGCCGATGCGGCGCTTCATCGCGGGTTGGCTTTCAGACAGCATCCGGTTCGGGCTGGGCTTGATGTTTGCCCTGGCAGCGTTGCAACTGCCGGCCCTGACTCATGCCTATACCACCGCGCTGTTGCAGGTGGCCGAAGGCACCAGGCGTGACATCAACCAGCGCAAGGAAGTCGCCAGCCAGTATTACCGTTGGAGTGACACCATGGCCGATGCCGCCGCCGTGGATGCCCTTCGCCCGCTTGAACCCGCCAATGCCGAAGGCCTTTCCGCCTCCATCGCCCGGGAGGGACTGCTGCGGGACAGCTACAGGAGGCTGATGGCCGCACCGGAGCTGCTGCGGCCATTGAAGGCCGGGTGGGAACTGGTTGAGGATGCCGGGACCGAAACGCGGGAGGTGCTGCGCATCGCCTGGGCGACGCATGTGCCGCAGGTGGTGATCAGCACGGCTGGCGCGATCTATGGCCTTGCTGGCTTGATGCTGGGTCTCTTGCTCGCGCAGTTGCTGCTGACGTTCCTGGCCGCTTTGTGGCGGCCAAGGCCAAAGCGCCTGAATACCGCTGTCGAACGGCGGCATCCCACCCTCCCTGCCCGCGATTCCCTGCCATAATCTGGCCGCTGCCTGCCTCTTTCTGCCTGTCGCGTTCCTGAATCGTTTTAATTTCCACGCAAAATCAGGGCCAAAAATGGCAAAAACGTGACCTCCTTTGCCCAAATTGGGGCTGGAATGTGGCAGCCGCCTGCCCTAATTCCTAAAGCAGAGCAGGAGACCGATGATGGACAGCAAGCTGGTCGAGATCCGCAGCGCCAAGAAGACCCGGGAAGACGCGGTCGCCGCCGCTCGCCGCGAGCGCGAGAGCGCCGCCTATGCCGAGCTGGCCGAAATGAATGGCAGCTGGAACAGCTGGGGCGAGAAGAATGGCTTCCTGATGGGCTCCTACCGCCCCTTCTGACACTTTCGCCCGTCAGGTCATTGCTGCGGCGAAGCGAGGGCGCGGCATTACGCGGCGGCTGTAGTCAGCCGCCTCAAGGCAGCGTCAGGCGGAAGAGCGTGCCACCGCCCGTGGTGCTCTCCAGCCTGAGACTGCCTTGATGCAGTTGCATCACCTGGGTGGCGATGGCCACGCCGAGCCCGGCGCCCTCCAGCGACCGCCTATGCAGGTTTTCCATCCCCAGGGGTTCCTTGAGCCGCGCCGCTATTTCAGGCGGCAGCGCCAATGCGTCGCAGCGCAGGGTCAGTTCCAGCCCTGCCTTCCCAGCCGCCCAGCCGATCTCCAGACGTGCCCCTGCGGGTGCGCGGCCGGCCAGTTCACGCATCAGGCTGGCAATGCCGTCGCGCATCAGTTTCGGCTCCACCTGGGCCGAGAGATCCGGCACCTCTGTCGTCGAGACCCGCATCCCCGCATCGGCCAGCCGTACCGCGGCCATCTGCGTCGCCTGCCGTGTCAGCAGGCCGACCGACATGCTGGTCAGCCGCAATGGCGTGCTGGCGGCGAAGACCTCGGTATAAAGCGCCGCGTCATCGACCAGGTGCAGCAGCCGCCCGGCGGCATCCTGGATGGCGGCCAGATAATCCCGCTGCTGGGCAGGCGCCGCACCCATGGCCAGCAATTCACCGTAACCCATGATCAGCCCGATCGGCGTGCGGAACTCATGCTGCATCGCTGAAAGGAAGCGGCCCTTGGCGGCATCGGCGGCCTGGGCGGCGCCCAGCGCCTGCCGCAATTCGGCCTCCGCCGCCTCGGCGCGGTGACGCGCCTGCAGGAGCTCCCGCTCGTAGTGGCGGCGCTCCGTTGCCAGGGTGAAGCTGAGCAGGATGCGCTCCGGCTGGCTTTCAGCATCCCGCAGCAGCCGCGCGCTGGCCAGGACCGGCAGGCGTTGCCCATCCACCCGCAGCAGGTCGAGGTCCATCTCCTCCACCACCCCGCCCAGCAGCAGTGCCGGCAGGTAGCGCAGGTCGTGGAAGACGCGCCCGGCCGGCGGTAGGAGGTCCTGGAAGCGGTGGCCCGTCAGACTGGCCTCATCATGCCCCGTCCAGCTCAGGAAGGTGCGGTTGACCTGCAGGATGCTGCCGTCCGGCCGCGTCGAGATCCGCCCGCCAGGGGAATCGCCATCCAGATCCATTGGGGTGACGCCGCCTGGTACCGGCGTGCCGGTCACGCCCTGGCCCGGGAGAAGTGATTATCCGCCAGCCAGGACCGGATGGCCGCCGCCGTTTCCAGGGGCGCGCTGAGATGTGGGCAGTGGCCGCTGGCCTTCAGCCGCACCAGGTGCCCGCGCGGCAGATGCGCCTGCACGTAAGCGCCCACGGCATCGGGCGCGATGGCATCATGGGCGCATTGCAGCACCAGGGTCTCGGTGCTCACCGCCGGCAGCACGGCACGGTGATCGGACAGGAAGGTGACGCGGGCGAATTGCCGCGCGACCACCGGGTCGGTGCGGCAGAAGCGCTCCGCCAGATCCTCCGCCAAGTCGGGCCGGTCGGGGTTTCCCATGATGGTTTCCGCCATCAGCCGGGCCCAGCTCAGCCTGTTGCGGTCCAGCAGCCCCAGCAGGTCCTCGATGTCCTGCCGGCTGAAGCCCCCGGGATAGTCGCCATCGTTGAGGTAGCAGGGGGACGGCGTCAGCATCACCAACCGGGCGAAGTAGCCTGGCTGCCTGGCCGCCGCCAATGCGCCGATGATGGCGCCGACGGAATGGCCGATGAAGATCGGCGCATCGCCGCAACTGGCCTCGCAGACATCCAGCACATCCTCGGCATAGGCGTGCAGGCTGGAGTAACGCTCAGGGTTATAGGCGGAAAGGTCGGAGCCACCGGAGCCGACATGGTCGAAGAGCACAACGCGGTAATCGGCCAGGAAGGCGGGTGTCAGAAGCTGCCAGACCTCCTGGTCGCAGCCATAGCCATGCGCGAAGACAACGGACTGCCGCCCGTGCCCCAGGATGCGCACATTGTTCCTGGCGATCACCATGCTTGGTCTCCGTCGCGCCGAGGATGCAGCGCGCAGGCACATGGTTCAACCAGCCTCTGCCTCAGCCTGGGCGCTGCCACTGATGGTGCATCAATAGACCAGCGGCAGGAGTTCTCCTAACCGGATCTGCCATGCTGTCCGCTCAGGAGTGGGGAAAGCCGGCGGCGGCTCTCCCACCCCCCCGCCGGGTCAGCGTGCCGCGCGGCGGATGTTCCAGAGCACCGGAAAGCCGAAATCGATCACGCCTTGCAACTCAGAGCGCCAGACCGCCGGGCTGGAGAACTGGCCAGTGAGCGGGAAGTTCACATTGGCCAGGGCATGGCGGTTGATCTCGGCCATGATCTGCCTGCGCTTGCCGAGATCCGCCTCCGCCTCGAACTGCTGCAACAGCGGCGTCAGCTGCTCGTCGCAATAGAGCCAGGGCGCGGTGCCGGTGCAGTTGTAGCCGATGCCCAGGTTGCTCAGTGGGTCGGAAAGGTCGAAGCCGGTATAGACCACGGGCACGGCGCTCCAGCCGCCCTTTTCCACCGGCTCCCGGCTCAACCAGCGCTGCGCGGCGGTGGCCCAGTCCAGCGTCTGCTGATCGACATTCAGCCCGATCTGCTTCATGCGGTCGGCCACCACCATGGCCATCGGGTTGATCAGCGCCGAATCCGCCGGGTGCAGCAGAACCACCCGCTCATTCCTGTAGCCGGATTCCTTCAGCATCTGCTTGGCGCGTTCGATGCTGGGCTGCCGCAGGCCCTCGCTGCCGGCCTCGCTGCTGTAGCGCGTGCCGCACATGGTCATGGACTGGCAGATGGGCATGAACATGCCATCCGGCAGGCCATGCACGGCCACCGTCTCGCTCTGGTCCAGCGCCATCTGCAAGGCCTGGCGCACCTTCAGGTTGTTGAAGGGCGGCTGGGCATGGTTCAGCGCCAGCCCGCCCATGATCTGCGCGATGCCGCCGGGCTTGGCGATGGTCAGCTTGCGGTCGCGGCTCAGCACCGGCAGGAAATCCAGCGGCGCGTATTCGAGGTAATCCACCTCGCCATTCTGCAAGGCGGCGGCGCGGGTGGCCGGGTCGTTGATGTTGACGAACTCGGCGCGCTCGATATGCACCACCTTGCCGCCGGCCAGGCCATCGGCGGGCTCGCTGCGCGGCTGGTAGCGCGGGTTGCGGCGGAAGATGGCCTTCTCGCCCGGCACCCACTCGTCCTTGACGAAGAGGAAGGGGCCGGAACCCACGATCTCCTTCACCGCCTCGGTCGGCGGCGTGCTGCCGGCGATGCGCGCGGGCATCATGAAGGGCACATGCACGCTGGGCTTGGCCAGCGCGTCGATGACGCCGCCGAAAGGCCGTGCCAGTTGCAGCACGAAGCGGTTCTCGCCTTCCGCCCGCAACTCCTTGGTGGCGGCCATCAGGCGCCGGCCGGTGGAATCGCGCCCGCCCCAGCGCTTGATGGAGGCGACGCAATCCTCCGCCGTCACCGGCTTGCCGTCATGCCACTCCAGCCCGGGGCGCAGGGTGAAGGTATAGGTCAGGCCGTCATCGCTGACCTGCCAGCCCTCCAGCATCTGCGGCTTGATGTCGCCCTTGCTGTCCATCGCCACCAGCGTGTCGAAGACCATGTAGGCGAAGTTGCGCGTGACGAAGGAGGTGCCGACGATCGGGTCCAGTACCTGCAAACCGACATTGATCACCAGCCGCAGCGGCTTTTCCGCCGGCTGCGCGATGACCGGTGCGGCCGCCCCAGCCGCTGCCAGCAGCGCCGAGGCGAGGACTGTCCTGCGAAGCCAATTCCGAAGCTGCATGCTCTTATCTTTCCCGTTGCCCACCGCGCTCAGCCAGCCTCATGCGCGGCGGACCAGGCCTGCGCCACCTCGGCCCCCGTGGCGAACCAGACGCCAGGGAAGGTCTTCATCCACTGGATCATCTCGCGCAGCAGCGCCACGCGGCTCGGGCGGCCGCTGATCTGCGGATGCATCACGAGGTTATAAAGGCCGCCCCAGCGGTAGATCTCGCGGAACTCGTCCTGGAAGATCTCGCGCAGGTGGCTGTTGGGAAAGATCGGGCGCGGGCTCTTGATGGAGAACAGCGCATGCGGCGCGTCGTCCAGGCTCCAGTGCCAGGGCAGTTCGATCGGCCCGCGGCTGCCATCCGGCAGCTCCAGCCGGTAGGGATTGATGTCGGACATCAGCGAGCTGTCGTACAGGAAGCCATGCTTCTGCAGCAGCGAGACCATGTTGTCGCTGCTTTCGCCGGCGGGCGAGCGATAGCCCTTCGGCACCACGCCCAGCACGCGCTTCAGCGCCTCCAGCCCCTTCTCCATCTCCTCCACTTCCTTTTCGGGGAAATCGGGGTCGATCCAGTTGTGGGAATAGGAATGGTGGGCGATTTCATGCCCGCCCTTCAGGATCATCTCGCCACGGCTGGCATGGTGCTCGGCGGTCCAGCCCGGCACGAAGAAGGTGGCCTTGACCTCTTCCTCCGCCAGCGTCTCCAGGATCTTCGGCACGGCGACACGGGCGCCATAGACGCCCTGGCTCAGGATACCCGGGCGGCGCGCATTGGCCGGGTCGCGGGAGAGCCACAGCGTCTCGGCATCGAAATCGAAGGTCAGCATCACCGCGATGCGGGCGCCGCTCGGCCAGTTCACCTTCATGTCGATCATGGTCGTTCCTGTTCTCAGTGTTCGTCGTCGCGCGGCGGGTGGCGCCCGTCCAGCCAACCACCATCGGCCACGATCACCTGCCCCGTCACGAAGGAAGCATCCTCCGAGGCCAGGAAGGCGATGACGCCGGCGATCTCCTCCGGCTTCGCGCTGCGCCGCAGCGGCGTGGTGGCCAACATGGCTTGCTGGTAGTGCGGATTCTGCAAATGGCCCTTGGTCATCGCCGTCTCGATCACGCCGGGCGCCACGGCATTGACGCGCAGCCCGCGCGGCCCCTGCTCAGCCGCGAGTTGCCGGGTGAATTGCGCGATGCCCGCCTTGGCCACCGCATAGGCCGTGCTGCCCGGATAGCCCGCCAGGCCGAACACGGAGGACAGGTTCACCACGCAGCCGCCCGGCAGCGTCAGATGCGGCAGCACGTCGCGCGTGACGCGCAGCACGGCGCTGAGGTTGGTATCGACAAAGCGCGAGATCAGCGCATCGTCGCTTTCCAGCAAAGGGCGGGAGCCGCCGATGCCGGCATTGTTCACCAGGATGTCGATGCGGCCGAAGGCATCCAGCGCCGCCTGGGCCAGGCGCTTGCCGGCATCGGGCGCGGTGATGTCCACGACGCAGGTGGCGGCGCCGGGCGGGGCGGCGAAGCCGGGCTCGCGGTCGGCCAGCAGGACCTGGGCGCCCTCGGCAGCGAGGCGGGCGGCCGTGGCCGCGCCGATGCCGCCGGCCGCGCCGGTGACGATGGCAGCCTTTCCGGCAAAGCGGGTGGGATCAGGCAAGGCGGCCTCCATCGACAGGCAGGGCGACACCGGTGACGAAGCCGGCGCCCTCGCTCAGCAGGAACAACACGGTGTCCGCCACCTCCCCCGCCTTGCCGAAGCGGCCCATCGGATGGCGGGCACGGAAGGCGGCAATGCGCGCGGCCACCGCCGCTTCATCCCCGGCGGCGGCGAAGGTGGCTTCCAGCATCGGCGTCTCAATAGAGCCGGGGCAGACGCAATTGACGCGGATACCCTCCGGCGCATGCGCCAGCGCCAGGGAGCGGGTGAACATCACCACCGCACCCTTGCTGGCCGAGTAAGCCGGCAACGCCAGCGACCCCGCCAGTCCGGCGGTGGAGGCCATGGTGACCACCGCGCCGCCGCCCGCCTGCCGGATCTGCGGAATGAAGGCGCGCGCGGTCAGCCAGGTGCCCTTCACATTGACGGCGAAGACGCGATCCCAGTCTGCTTCCTCCGCCTCCACCGCCGGCACGGTGGGGCCGAGCATCCCGGCGGCGGTGACCAGCAGGCTGGCGGGCCCCAGGCGTTCCAGCCCTTCCGCCGCCGCGCGCGCCATGTCGGCCGCACTGGAAACATCCACCGCGACGGCATGGGAGCCAGGGCAGGCCGCAGCCAATGCCTCCAGCCCCGCCGCGTCGCGGTCCATCAGCAGCAGCCGGGCCCCCTCGCGCGCCAGCGCCTCCGCCACCGCGCGGCCTAGGCCGGAGGCGGCGCCAGTGACCGCCGCCACCCGTCCATCAAAACGTCCACCCATGCCGCAACCCCGAATGCCGAAAGAATGCTGGACAAGAACCGTATCTCCCAGCAATACGGTTACATTGGAAAACGAGTCTAAGAAGCGGCGGTGAAGCTGTCAAAGGGAGAGCGTCCGCCTTACCGGAGGGCGCGGACGACCGGCTGTTCCTGCAATCGGTGGAACGCGCCATGCGCGTGCTGGAAGCCTTCGGGCAGCAGGCGCGGCGCGGCGCATCGCGCATACCTTGCAGGTGCTGGGCTATCTGGAACGCGGCGCGGGGCTGGTGCCGGGCAAGCGGCTGCCGGACCGCTCGTTCGATGCCTTGCGAATGAACCTGCTGGTACAGGGCGCCACTCCCTGGTGCAGGAACGGGTAGACCTCAGCCTGTTTGACGGTACCAGCGTGATCTATGCGGTGCGCTTCGCCCTGGCGGCGGAGGAAACACTTCTGGGAGAGCTCGTGCTGGCCGCCGCGGTGCGGAACCAGGAGGGGCAGCCGGTGGCCACGATCCATGTCGCGGCATCGCTGGCGGAATGGGAGGTGGAAACTTTCCGCCGCCGCGTCCGGCCTTGGCCGTCGAGGCGGCCCGTGCCCTCAGCCAGGCCGAGGGTTGGCCCGGCGCGCCGTGACGCGCCGGGCCGACGTCGCTTACTGCGCCAGCGAGCGGCCGGCGGAGCCCAGGTCGGCGAAGGCCTCGTCCAGGCGCTTCACGATGCCCTTCTCGCCCGCGCGCAGCCACTTGCGGGGGTCGTAGAGCTTCTTCTGCGGCTTGCCCGTGGCCGGGTCGATCTGGTGCTTGAAGGCCACCGGGTTGGCATCGACATAGGCGCCCACCGGCTCGGCGAAGGCGAACTGCGTGTCGGTGTCGATGTTCATCTTGAACACGCCATAGGACACGGCCTCGGTGATCTTGTCCTTCTCCGAGCCCGAGCCACCGTGGAAGACCAGCGCCATCGGCTTGTCGCCGCCGCCGAACTTCTTGGACACCGCTTCCTGCGAGGCCTTCAGGATCTCAGGGCGCAGCTTCACGTTGCCCGGCGCATAGACGCCGTGGACGTTGCCGAAGGAGGCCGCCATGGTGACGTGGCCGATTGGGGAGAGCACTTCCCAGGCCTTCAGCACGTCCTCGGGCTGCGTGTAGAGGTGGGCGTTGTCGGCGCTTTCCTCGACATCATGGCCGATGCCGTCTTCCTCGCCGCCCGTCACGCCCAGCTCGATCTCCAGGCTCATGCCCAGCGGCGCCATGCGCTTCAGGACCTTGGCGCATTCCTCGATGTTCACATCGAGCGGCTCGGCCGAAAGGTCGATCATGTGGGAGGAGAAGAGCGGCTTGCCGGTCCGCTTCATGTGCTCCTCGCCATGGTCGATCATGTCATTGACCCAGCCGAGCAGGGAGCGGTCGGCGTGGTCGGTGTGCAGCACCACGCAGATGCCATAGGCCTTGGCCACGGTATGCACATGCTGCGCGGCGGAGACAGCGCCCAGCACGCGGGCGGCGGCGGCATCGGGGCAGCCCTCGCCGGCGAAGAAGCGCGCGCCGCCGTTGGAAAGCTGGATGATGACGTCGGACTTGTTCTTCGCGGCCGCTTCCAGCACTGCATTGATGCTGTTGGTGCCGACCACGTTCACCGCGGGCAGGGCGTAGCCGCCTTCGCGGCAGGCCTCGAGCAGCGTGAGGTAGTCGGCGCCGGTCACCACGCCCGGCTGCAGCTTCTTGCCGGATTGTGCCTGGCTGCCCTGTACCATGTCGTTCATCGTTGTTCCCCACGGTGGTTGTTTTGCGCCATCGGCGGAAGCCCGGCCGCAGCTATGATGAAGTGGTCCCGGCCTGCGTCTTGGAGCAGGGGCCGAGACACTAATCCGAATTGTCGACGCCGGGTAGATGGGCGCCAGCAAGCGTGACCTCGGCGGAGCCATCCGCCCACCATTTCGCCACGCCTTCCATGCCCCGCGCCAGGGAAATACGCGGTGCCCAGAGCGTGGCGGGCGGCAGCAGCGCCGGGTTGGCGCTCCAGTCGCGGTGCAGCAACTCGCGTGCCTTGCCACGGCCGAAGATGCCGCGCCGACCGCTGAGGCCGGCCCAGAGATCCGCCGCCGTGCCGGCGCCGAGGAATACGGCATCCGGCAGCCGCAACATGCGCGGCGGCTTGCGGCCCAGGGCGGCGGCGGTGACGGCCAGCACCTCGGCGAAGCCATAGCCATCGGGCCGCTCGTCGCAGAGTTCGTAGAGCCCGCCTGCCATTCCGGCGCCGCAGAAAGCGGCGATGGATTCCGCCACATCGGCGGCGTGGACCATGGCGAGGCGCGGTTCCGGCGGGCCCGGCATGGCGGCCAGCGGCGCGGTGGCCAGGCCACGCAGCGCCTTTCCTTCCTCGTCGCCCGGGCCATAGACGACGCCGGGGCGCAGGATGGTCCAGCCCTCGCCACCCGGCGCGGCGCGTGCCGCTTCTTCCCCTGCCCGCTTGCTGGCGGCGTAATGCGACAGGGCCGGTTCCCGCGCCGCAAGCGAGGAAACCAGCAGCCGCCGTGCTCCCGGTGCCTCGCGCGCCGCGGCGGCGACGATGCGGGCGGTGCCGTCGCGGTTGACGCGCAGGAAACCTTCGAGATCGGGCGCCTTGGTCAGGCCGGCGATATGCACCACGGCATCGGCGCCACGCACCAGCCGGGCCAGCGCGGCCTCGTCACCAAGGTCGCCCAGCACCAGTTCCGGCACCACGTCCCGCAGCAGCGGGTGCACCGGGTCCCGCCGCACCAGCAGGCGAACCGACCACCCCGCCCGCGCCAGCGCCGCGACGGCATAGCGGCCGACGAAGCCGGTGCCGCCGGTGACGGCCACCAGCCCCATGCGTCAGGCGGCTTCCGAATTCGCGCTCGCGACCGGGCCGTAGGCGCCTTCCAGGTACTTCCGCCGCGTCCAGGCCCGGCTCAACTTGCCGGAAGAGGTCTGCACCAGCCCGCCCGGCGGCACCAGCACCACCCGGCTTTCCAGCCCGTGGCGGGAACGCAGCACGCCGCCAACATCGGCGATCAGCCGTTCCCGCGCCGTGGGGTCCGGGGCGCCGCGGGCTTCCACCAGCACCACCACCGTCTCCTCGCCTTCCTCATCCACCGAGAAGGCGGCGACATCGCCGGTGCGCAGGCCCTGCACCGCCTGTTCCACCGACCATTCCAGGTCCTGCGGCCAGATGTTGCGGCCCTTGACCAGGATCACGTCCTTGGCGCGGCCGGTGATCACCACCTCACCATCCAGGCGGTAGCCGAGGTCGCCGGTATCCAGCCAGCCATCGGCGGACAGAACCTCGGCGGTGCGCTCCGGCTGGCCGTCGTAGCCCAGCATGATGGAAGGGCCGCGCACCAGGATGCTGCCCACCTGCCGGTCCGGCAGGCTGTGGCCCTCGGCATCGCGGATATCCAGCTCATGCCCCGGCAGCACGGCACCGCAGGCGACGAACTGGCGGCGCCGCTCGGTGGCCTCGGTGGCCGGCTCGGCGCGGCCGTCGGTCTCCAGGCGTGTCAGGTCGATCTCGTCCGTGCGGATGCCACGGTCCAGCTCCGCGAAGGAAATGGCGAGCGTCGCCTCCGCCATGCCGTAGCTGGGCACCAGCGCCTCGGCCCGGAAGCCGTAGGGCGCGAAGGTTTCCACGAAGCTGGCCAGCACATGCGGCCGGATCATGTCGCCGCCCAGGCCCGCGCCACGCCAGGAGGACAGGTCCAGCCCTTCCGGCACGGCGGCGCGGCGGCGGACACAAAGCTCGTAGCCGAAGGAGGGGCTGAAGGAGAGCGTGCCCTTGTACTCGGACAGGATCGACAGCCACATCATCGGCCGCCGCGCGAAATCCGCCGTCGGCATCAGGTCGATCGAAAGCTGCCCGGCCATCGGGGTCAGCAGGAAGCCGACCAGCCCCATGTCATGGTAGAAGGGCAGCCAGGAGGTGGTGCGGTCGCCCATCCGCATCTTCAGCCCGTGCTGCATGATGCCGGAGGTATTGGCCATCACCGCCCGCTGCCGCACCGCGACGCCCGCCGGGTGGCGCGTGCTGCCGGAGGAGAACTGGAGGTAGGCGATGTCGTCGGGCCCGCTCGGCACCGGCGCCTCGGCGCCCGGCTGCACGCCGCGCATCTGCTCCACCGTGCCGAAGAGCTTCAGGCCCAGCTGCTCCGCCACGGGGGAGAGCCAGGGCAGGATCTCACCGGGGGCAAACAGCGCCGCGGCATGCGACTCGCGCAACAGCCGCTCGACCTGCGCCACATAGGTGTCGCGCCCGCCGAAGGGCGGCGGCAGCGGCAGCGGGGCCGGCACCAGCCCGGCATATTGGGCAGCGAAGAAGGCCCGCACGAAGTCCGGCGAGGTATCCGCCAGCATGGCCACCCGCTGCCCTCGCTGCAGGCCAGCGCCGAGCAGCCGTGCCGCCAGGTCCAGGGCATCCTGCCGCAACTCGCGGTAAGGAAGGCTGGCGACATGGCCGCCACGAATAGAATGGAAAGCCAGCCCGGTGGCCCCGCCGGCGGCGTAGTCCAGGGCCTGTGGCAACGTCTCGAACTCACCCCGGCGCAGCGGAAGGCCGCTCAAGGTCGGGATCGGAAGCGGCATGTAGAGCTATCTCCGCCCTGATGCTCCGGCCTTGCCGGAAACGAACACAGCCCGCCTAGAGCTCCGGCGGGCATGGAGACGGCTCCGCAGAGCGGGAGCACGCCCCGCCTGCCTAGAGACTCGCTTCCACCACGTCAATCTTGCGATTGGATGACAAAGGCAAGCGCAGGGCTGCCCTGCCGTGGCGTAAGAGCAGGCCAGATGCTAGTTTAACCCCCTTGACCCGGAGCTCAGGCACCGGGCTCCGCGGCACTGCCGCAGCCCCGGCCGATGAGGACCAGAATATCTTGCGTGCTGTTATTCTCTGCGCCGGCCAGGGCCGGCGCCTCATGCCCCTGACCGAAACCCGCCCCAAGTGCCTCCTGCCCGTTGCCGGCATGCCCGTGCTGGAATGGCAGCTCCGGGCGCTGGCCGCCAACGGCGTCACCGATGTCACAGTTGTGACCGGCTTCGGTGCCGACCGGGTCGATGAGATGCTGGCGGGGCTTGGCGCCTTCGCCGCCGGGGTGCGGACGCGGTTCAATCCCTTCTTCGCCGTGGCCGACAATATCGGCAGCTGCTTCCTGGCGCGGGACGTGCTGGAAAACGGCAGCCGGGAGGGCGGCTGTATCCTGCTGAACGGCGACACGCTCTTCGAGCCCGCCATTCTCGCCCGCCTGCTGCAGGCGCCGCCGGCCCCGATCACGGTCACCATCGACCGTAAGCCGAGTTACGACGACGACGACATGAAGGTCTCGCTGGAGGGCATGCGGCTGCGCGCCGTCGGCAAGACCCTGCCGCCGGAGCGCACCCACGGCGAGTCGATCGGCATGCTGCTGTTCCGCGAGGAAGGCGGCGCCCGCTTCGCGGCCGGAGTGGAGGCGATGATGCGCCAGCCGGACGGGCTGAAGCGCTGGTACCTTTCTGTCATCGACGCCCTTTCGGCCGAGACCGAGGTGCGCGTCGCCTCCATCGAGGGCCTCTCCTGGGGCGAGATCGACTTTCCCGCCGACGTGATGCGCGCGGAACTGCTGGGCCAGCGCTGGCGCCAGGATGGCCTCGCGCCCGCGGCGGCCGAGTAGCCCCTGCCCTCAGCCCCGCCGCGCCAGGACGGCTTCGGCCAGTTCCAGGTCGGCGGGCTTGTCCACGTCCACGGCGGCCTCGGCGAAACGCATCTCCACCGCCGCCAGCCGTGCGCCGGTGTGGGCGCCCAGGGCTGCCAGGGCCTGCGGCAGGCTGAGCAGGCCCAGCGCGAAGCGCAGCAGCACCCAGGGGCCCAGCATCCGCACCATGGCCAGCGGCTTCTTGCGCTGCTGCTCCACCCGCCGCCAGAACTCCACCACCCGGGCGGCGCGCGGCGTGCCCATCCAGAACAGGTTGCAGCCGCTGAACCGCCCGCCGCGGAAGCGCATCCAGGTGCGGCGTGCATCCGGCCAGGCGGCCAGCACCACCTCGGACCGCGCCAAACCCGCCGCCACGTCCACGCCGGGCGGCAGGTCGGCCATGAACTCCGCCACCATGGCGGGGGTCAGCAGCGCGTGGTCGGCGGTGGTGACCAGCAGCGGCGCGCCAAATTCCTCCAGCGCGGCCGCGACGCTGCGGCTCGGCGAGGGCTGCGCCGGGCGCAGCAGCACATCGGGCTCCAGCGGAAAGCCGTCGAGGCTGCGCTCCGGCGTCTCGATCATCACCACGGTGCGGGCAATACGGGGGCTGTCCCGCAGTGCTTCCAGCACCCGCGCCAGCATGGGCACGCCGCCCACCGGCAGCAGCGCCTTGTGCGAGACGCCAGCGGCCATGGCCATGGGGTCGGCCGCGCCGGCACGGCTGCCGGCCAGCACCAGGGCGGTGACGCCGCTCACGCCGCCAGGTCCTTGCCGAAGACGCGATAAGTCTTGTAGGCCTCGCCGCCCACCGCCTCCGCCAGCCGGCGCATCGGGAGGTTGTCGTCCAGCACCCAGGACATCTCGATGGTGCGGATGCCCTGCGCCCGCGCTTCCCGCCGCAGCGCATCCACGATGAACAAGGGCAGCACCCGGCCCAGCATCCCCTTGGCCAGGCTGCGCTTCACGCCCATCAGCGGCACCCGCGCGGTGTGGATGCGGTGGCCCTTCAGCCGCCAGAGCAGCTTGGCCCAACCCAGCGGCAGCAGCTTGCCGTCCAGGTCGCGGATGGCCTCGTTCAGGTTGGGCAGGCAGACGGCGAAGGCCACAGCCTCCCCCTCCACCTCCGCGAACCAGACCAGCTTCTCCCGCAGCAACGGCTTCAGGGCGGTGGCCATGGCGTCCACCTCGTCCTGGGTGATGGGCACGAAGCCCCAGTTGCCGGCCCAGGCATCGTTGAAGATGCCCACCAGCCGCGCGACCTCCTGCCGCATCTCGCCCATGCGGATGGGCCGTAGCACCACGCCCGGCGGCAGCCCGCGCCCGACAAGCTGCGCGGCGGCGGCGGAAGGCGGCGCGGCGGTTTCCACCCGGTAGGCCAGCAGGTCCTTTTCCCGCCCATAGCCCAGCGCTTCCAGGTGCCGGGCGGTATGAGGCGGGTCATGGGGCATCATCAGCATGGGCGGCGTGTCGAAACCCGCCACCAGCAGCCCGCTTTCCTCATTGATGGAGAGGCTGAAGGGGCCGGTGATGCGCTTCACCCCGCGCGCGGCGCACCAACCCTCGGCGGCGCGCAGCAGGGCGGCATGGACCTCGGCGTCGTCCTCGGCCAGCAGCAGGCCAAAATGGCCGGCGGGGCTGCCATCGGGCATGGGCGGGGAAAGCCGGTCCTGCTGCGCGCTGATGCGCCCGACCACCCGCCCGCCGCGCTTCGCCAGCCAGAAGGCGGCCGCGGCATGGCGGAAATAGGGGTTCTTGCGCGGCGAGAAGGCCATCCGCCGCTCCATCCGCAACGGCGGCACGAAACGCGGGTCGCCACGCAGCAACTGCTCCGGCAGCCGGATGAAATGCTCCATGGCGGCGGCGCCGGAGACCGGGACGATCTCCACCGCCGCCCGGCTGTGCTCAGTCATCATTGTTCCTCGAAGCGGATCAGCAGGCTGCCGCCAATCGCGGCGAAGAGGATAGGCGCCGTCCAGACGGCCAGGGCGGCGGGCATCACCCCGGCCTCGCCCAGCGCCCCCAGCAGGCCACTGAGCAGCATGAAGCCCAGCCCCAGGGACAGCGCCAGCAGCGACCGCGCCATGCTGCTGCCGCGGCGCGGTACATCGAAGGCCACCACGGCCGCCAGCAGCAGCATCACGAAGGGGCCCAGCAGCCGGGCCGCCATGGTGTGCAGGCGCGTCTGGTAGAAGGCGGGGCCACGGTCCACGGCCTTCTCCCGCCGCAGGGCGCGCAGCAGCCACCAGGGCTCCTGCGCATCGGTGGGCCGCGCCACGTCCAGGATCTCGGCTGGCGGCGGGCCCTCGGGCCAGGGGCGCAGCGCCTGCCGGGCCAGCACGGCGCCGCTAGGCTCCGCCACGCGCACGCCGCGCAGCATCCAGCCGGCGGAGGTATGCTCGGCGCTCTCGGCCTCGATGCGGGCCAGGGCCAGGGCATCGGCGCTGCGGGGCACCAGCAGCACGCCCTGCAACTGCGTGCCGTCCAGCGAAACGCGATCGATGCCGATGATCTGCGAGCCTGCCCGCAGCCAGACCCGCTGCGTCTTCTTGTCAGGCACCAGGGCGCGGCTTTCGGTGCGCGCCCACCAAGCGGCCAGGGCGCGTTCCGTGCGCGGCGCCACGACCCCCAGCAGCAGCGCCTGCGCCACCGCCGCCATGGCGCAGGCGGGCAGCAGCATCACCAGCACGCGGCGGACAGGAATGCCGGCCGCGCGCAGGGCGGTCATCTCCAGCGTCATGGCCAGCCGCCGCAGCGTCAGCATCCCGGCGATCAGCACCGCCAGCGGCACCATCTGGCCCAGCACGCTGGGCAGCCGCAGCCCGGCATAGCGGACGAGGTCCAGCAGCCCGCCGCGGTGCAGCACCTCGCTGGCGCGGTCCAGCAGGTCCAGCAACTGGATCAGCGCCGCCAGCCCGAGCAGCGCCGCCAGCAGCCGCCCGAGGAACATCCGGGACAGGTAGCGGCGGCGGATCATGGCCGCATGGCCTCGGAGGAAGTCTCAGTGGCGGCACGGCGGCGGCGGCGCGGCAGGCGGCTGCGGATGGCGGCGGTCATGCCCTCCAGCCGTTCCAGCACGGCGTCGAAGGGGCCTTCGTAGGGATTGCGGTTGGCATGGCGGAAGGCCAGCAGCGAGAAGATGGCAAAGGCGCCGAACAGGCCCCAGAGCGCCGGGCGCGGGTCGATCAGCCCGACATCGCCGAGCGATTCCGCCAGCTGCACGCCGTGGTGGTAGATCACCAGGATGAGTGCCGAGAGCGCCACGCCCTGCCAGCGCCGCGTGCGCTTGGCACCCAGGCCCATCGGCACCGCCAGCAGCGGCAGCAGCGCGAAGGAGAAGGAGCGCACCAGCCGCCCATGCAGCTCGCCCACCAGGCGCTGGGGCGGGATCGGATCGCCGCCGCCGGTCGGGACAGGCGGCGGGCCGGCCGTCGCCTTCCAGAGTTCGTCCAGCGTCATCTCGCGCTCGTCGTCGCCACGGGCGCGGAAGGGCGGGATGGTGAGGCTGAAGGGGCGCGTGATGGAGGAATCGCCGAAGCGCAGGGTATGCACCTCGCCATCGGGGGAAACCTCGATCTGCGAGCCGCCCTCCAGTTGCAGCACCAGCGTGCCCTCGTCGGGCTGGCGCACCAGCCAGCCGCGCCGGGCGGTGGTGGTGACCTCGGTGCCATCGGCGCGCCGCTGCTCGATGAAGACGCCGGTGAGCTGGCCGGTCCTGGGATCCACTGAATCGGCGGTCACGGTCAGGCGGCTGCCGAGGCGGATGAAGTCCCCCGCGCCGACCTTGGCGTTCCAGCCAGCATGGGTCACGGCATTGAAGGCGGCGCGGTAGTTGTAGCGGCCGAGCGGCTGCATGTAGCCATGCAGCGCCAGCCCCAGCAGCGTCAGCGCCACGCCCACCGCCAGGAAGGGCCGCGACAGCCGCGACAGGGACATGCCGGTGCCCTGGAGGGCATCCAGCTCATGATATTCGCTGAGCTGGGTGATGACGGTGAAGACGCTGACAAAGAAGGCCGCCGGCAGCGCCAGGCCGATGTAATGCGGCACCAGGAAGAGCACCAGCTGGATCACCGGCCCCACCGCGCCGGCGCTGGTGGCGACAAGATCGAACAGCCGCAGCAGCCGCTCCAGCAGCAGCGCCGGCAGCACCACCAGCAGGGTCGCCACCAATGGCCGCCCCAGCAGGCGCAGCAGGTAGCGCGTCACCAGCGGGCTGCCGGCGCCCCTGGTTGCACGCGGCCGCGCCTCCAGCGTGGCGGGGGCGGTATCCATCAGGCCGGCAGGCCGGCCCAGCGCGCGCGCAGCGTGGCAACCAGGTCTTTCAGCGCCGCCTCATCCGGCTTCACGGCGGTGCCCAGCGCCGGGGGGCCGGGCCAGCCGGCATCCGGCACCGAAAGGCCGTTATGCTCGCGGCTGCCCTCGTAGCGGGGGATGACGTGGAAATGTACGTCGGGGTCCACCATCATCAGCATGAGGTAGTTGATCTTGGCGTAGCCGGTGAAATCCCGCAGCAGGGCCTCGATCCGGGCGACCACACCGCCCATCTCGGCGAAGGCGGCCGGGCTGACCTCGCCGAAGGCCGTGACAGGCTCCCGGCAGATCAGTACCAGGCTGCCGAGTGTCGGCTGCTCCGGGCGCACAAGCACCGCCCAGTGCGTCGTCTCCGCCACCAGTGTCATGGGATAACCGAACTTGTTCAGTGTCGCACTTGGCATGCCGCGTCTCAAAAAACAGAGGGGACGAAGGGTGCTTCCGGCGGTCAACATAGTCTCTCCGGCCTCCGACGACGAGGGGCGGCTGCGGCGGCTCAGGCGTGGCTGGCCTGTGCTGCTCGCCATGCTGGCCCTGGCGCCGCTGACGCCTGCCCGCGCGGCGGAACAGGTGGCGGGGACCTGCGGCGAACCTGGCGCCCCGTCGGGGCCGCGGATCGAGGTGGTGGTCACCGGCGCGCGCAAGGTGGCGGGCAACATGACCATCACGCTCTACGGCAGCCGGCCCGAGGGCTTCCTGGCCCGCAACGGCAAGCTGGCCCGGCAGCGCGTGCCGATGCGCGGCACGCAGGCGGAGGCCTGCTTCGCCGTCTCCGCCCCCGGCGTCTATGCCGTCGCGGTCTATCACGATGAGAACAATGACCATGACTTCAACCGCACGCTGCTGGGCATGCCGGCCGAAGGCTATGGCTTCTCCAATGACGCGCCGACCGTGATCGGCCTGCCGAGCTTCGAGTCCGTGCGCTTCCAGGTGGGGCCGGAAGGCGCCCGCGTGCCCATCAGGCTGCGATACTGACCGCAGCTTCCCCCACGGCGCGGCCGAGCCTCAGGCGCCATCGGCCCAGGCTGCGGAAGCGGTCGACGGCGGGGTCGTAGCCGCGCACCAGGGTCTCCAGCGCCCAGCCACCCCCTTCCGGCCCGATGCGGTAGAGATGCCAGCGCGCGAGGTGACGGTGCCCAGCCCCCGCCAGCGCCTGGGGTACCCCGATGCTCGGCAGCACCTGCCCGGCCGGGCCCGCGACCGGCAGCAGCGCCGGCCGGTGGCTGTGGCCATGCAGCAGCATCTCCGCCCCATGCCGCGCCAGCACCTGCATGAGCGCCGCGCGGTCATCCAGCCCCCGCCGGCGGTTCTCGCCCAAAGGCGGGTGGTGGATCAGCACCACACGGCAGAGGCCCTGGCGCCCCGTCTCCGCCAGCAGCGTTGCCAGCCTGTCCAGTTGCTCCCGCCCCAGACGGCCGGAGGCGAGGCCCGGCGCCGTCGGCACGGCGGAGGAAAGGCCGATGATGGCCACATCGCCCATGCGGCGCAGAAAGGGGAAGCCGGCGAAGGCTTCCGTGTCTCCACGCATCCACTCGGCCCATTGGCCCAGTCCCGCCGCCCAGGGCACCGGCACCAGCGCGTCGTGATTGCCGGGAATGGCCAGCACCTTGCCCGGCGGACCCAGCCGCGCCAGGAAGGCACGGCCAGCCCGGAACTCGTCCGGCAGGGCGAAATGCGTCAGGTCGCCGGTGACGGCGATCGCGTCCGGCGCGAAGCCCGCCAGATCCTCCAGCAGGTGGGGCAAAGGCAGTTCCTTGCGCCGCGGACGCTTGCGTTGCCACGCAAGGTAGGACAGCAAGCGCTTGCCAAAGAGCTGCCGAAGCGTCGGCCCAGCCTCGGGTGGCAGGTGGAGATCGGAAAGATGGGCCAGGACCAGGGTCATAGGGGCGCGACCATAGCGGCTGCCACGCCGGCGGCGAATGCCTCCGCACCAGTGGCGGCACGGCTGCTGGGCGAGGGGCCGGTGCCGGTCTGGAGCATGCCTTCCTCCGAATTGCTGCGCCGCGCGTTGACCCGCGCCAAGGTGCCGGTGGCCGGGGCAGGCGAGAGTGCCGCCCTGCTGCTGCGCGCCGACCATGTCTATGACGCCGCGCTGGTGGGCCAGATGGCCCGCTCCCCCGGCACCCTGCTGCTGCGGCCCGAGGACCGGCGGCCCGTTGCCGCGCATCTGCCCACCGGGGCCGGTGCCGCCCAGGCCGAGGCCGTGGCCCAGGCGCTGCTGGCCGGCGCCCCCACCACCGACCCGGCCTTCGCCGGCCTTGCCGCCGCCGCCCCGGCGGAAATGGTGGGCGCCTATGACCAGGCGCTGCGCAAGCGCGGCTCCGCCTATGTGCTGGAGCTGACGGCCGAGAGCCGCCGCGCGGTGGAATGGCGGATGTTCGGCGGCGCCTACAAAGGCGTGACGGATGTGGTGACCAAGTACTGGTGGCCGGTGCCGGCCTTCCATGTCACCCGCGCCTGCGCCGCGCTGGGCATCACGCCCAACCAGGTGACCGGCTTCAGCCTGCTGCTGGTCTTCGCGGCCTTGTGGTGGTTCTACCAGGGCGACTTCATCCCGGGCCTGATCGCCGGCTGGCTGATGACCTTCCTCGACACCGTGGACGGCAAGCTGGCGCGGGTGACGCTGACCTCCACCAAGTTCGGCAATTACTTCGACCACCTGACGGACCTGATCCACCCGCCCTTCTGGTGGCTGGCCTGGATCGCCGGCTGCAGCGCCGCCGGCATGCCGCTGGCCGACCCCTGGCTGGTGGGCATCGTCATTTTCGGCGGCTATGTGCTGCAGCGCATCCAGGAAGGCATCTTCATCCGCGCCTTCGGCATGCATATCCATGTCTGGCGGCACTTCGACAGCTTCTTCCGGCTGATCCTGGCGCGGCGGAACCCCAACCTGATCCTGCTGACCCCGCTGGCGTTGGTCGGCCGGCCCGATATCGGCATCCTGCTGGTGGCGATCTGGACGGCGCTCTGCTGTGTCGAGCAGCTGGTGGTCACGATCCAGGCGATGCTGGCCCGGCGCCGCGGGCCGCTGCGCTCCTGGCTGGATGCCTGATGGCGCCGCGCATCGGCATCATCAGCAACCCGCGCAGCAGCAGCCACCGCGCCGGCCAGGCCGGGCTGGCCGAGGCCGCCGCCCGGTTGCCCCATGCCGCGCCCGAAAGCCGTGAGGCCCTGCGTGCCGCCCTGGCCGGATTCGCGGCGGATGGTGTGGAGGTGCTGGCGGTGCATGGCGGCGACGGCACGCTGCGCGAGGTGCTGAGCGCCCTGCCCCAGGCCTGGGCCGGGCCCATGCCGGCCATCGCCCCCCTGCCCGCCGGCCGCACCAACCTGGCCGCCCATACCCTCGGATACCCCGCCGCCGGGCGGCGGGAGGACCCCACCGACCTGCGGCGCCTGCTGGCGGCGGCCGGGGCCGGGCGGCTGCGGCGGCAATCCCGGCCGGTGCTGGAAGTCTCGGGTGCCGACGCGGCGCCGATGCGCGGGTTGCTTTTCGGCGCCGCCGCCTTCACCCGCGCCGTTGGCCTGGCCGAGGGCCGGCTGCACCGCCACGGGCTGATGGACAACGCGGTAGTGGGCATGACCGGCGTGATGATGGCGGTGCAGGCCCTGGCCGGGCGCGGCGCCTTCGGCCGCGCGCTACGGCAGGGCACCGCCATGCAGGTGGCCCGAGACGGCGGTGCCGCCGTGGGTGGGCAGCGCTTCATCCTGCTGGCCACCACGCTGGACCGGCTGATGCTGGGCCTCTGGCCTTTCTGGGGCAACGGTGAGGGCGCCATCCGCGTGCTGGACGTGGCGGCGCCGCCGCAGCGGCTGGGCGCCGGGCTCTGGTCCCTGCTACGCGGCCGGTCGCCGGCCCTGCCCGGCTGGCGCAGCGGCCGCGCCGATACGCTGCACATCGGCCTGCGGGATGGCTTCGTGCTGGATGGCGAGACCTTCCAGCCCGGACCGGATGGCATCCGCCTCTCGGCCACCGCGCCGCTGACCTTCGTCGCGGCATGAGCGGCACGGCACAGGCCGCGCTGGCGGCACGGGTGGCGGCCGAGATGGCGGTGCCGGAAGCCCCTTCCCCCGCCATGGCCGGTGCCCTGGCGCTCGCGCGGGATATCGTGGCGGAGCATGGCGGGGCCGTGCGGGCGGTGCTCTTCTATGGCTCCTGCCGCCGCACCGGGGATGCCTCCGGGCTGCTGGACCTTTACGTGGTGCATGACGGCCAGCGCGCCTTCCACCGCCGCTGGCTGCCGGCGCTGCTGAATGCCGCCCTGCCGCCCAATGTCATGCAGCGCGTCGGGCGGGCGGAAGGCATGGGGGAAGTCCGTGCCAAGGTCGCCGTGCTCTCCCGCCGGCAGTTCGAGCGCCGGCTGCGGCCGGGCACGCTGGACACCACCATCTGGGCCCGCTTCTGCCAGCCCACGACCCTGGTTTACGCCCGCGATGCCGAGGCCGCAGCCTGGGCCGCTGATGCCGGGGCGCGGGCCTTCGCCACCGCCGCGCTCTGGGCCGTGCGGCTGGGGCCGCGCCGCGCGGCACCAGCGGGCTTCTGGCAGGCGCTCTTCGCCAAGACCTATGGCGCCGAGCTGCGCACCGAACGCCAGGGGCGCGGCAACAGCATCCATGAGGCGGCGCCGGAGTGGTTCGACGGCAACCTGCCGCTGGCTTTCGCCGCGCAGGGGCTGGACGCCACCCCGGATGCCGAGGGCCGGTTGACGCCGGGGCTGGCGCCGTCCTGGCGCCATGGTGCCGGCTGGGCCCTGCGGCGCTGGCTGGGCAAGCCGCTGAACGTGGCGCGGCTGGTCAAGGCCGCCTTCACCTTCGAGGGCGGCGCCGACTATCTGGCCTGGAAGATCGAGCGCCATTCCGGGGAGGCGCTGGCGCTGACCGACTGGCAGCGCCGCCACCCCATCCTCGCCGCGCCCCGCCTGTTGTGGCGGCTGCTGCGGCGGGGTGCGGTGCGCTGAGGCTTACTCGGCGGCGGTACCGGCGGCGAAGGTGTCCAGCATGCCAAGCGACTGGCCCACGGCGGTGATGGTCGCCAGGGCGTGGTCGATCTGCTCCGGCGTGTGCTCGGCGCACATGCTGGTACGCAGCAGCGGCTTGCCTTCCGGCGTCGCCTGCCCCAGCGCCAGGTTGACGTAGACACCCTCCGCCAGCAGGCGGTTCCAGAAGAGGATGGCGGTCTCCTGGTCCGGGCAGCGGATAGAGGCCACCGGGCTGGCCACGGGGCCAAGGCTGAAGCCCGCCGCCTGCAGGCCGGAATGGAAGTGGCGCACGTTGCGCTGCAGCCGCACTCGGCGCAGCGGCTGGCTTTCCATCACCTCGATCGCCCGCGTCACCGAGGCGATCACGGAAGGCGGCAGCGAGGCGGTGAACATATAAGGCCGCGAGGTCAGGCGCAGCAGGTCGAAGTCCTCGACATCCGAGGCGCAGAAGCCGCCCACAGCGCCCAGGCTCTTGCTGAAGGTGCCGACGACATAGTCCACGCCGTCCTCGCAGCCCTCGGCTTCCGCCAGGCCACGGCCGTTCTCGCCCAGCACGCCCAGGGAATGGGCCTCGTCGACCATCAGCCAGGCGCCGGCCTCGCGCTTGACCTCGACGAAGTCGCGCAGGGGCGCGGTGTCGCCCAGCATGGAATAGATGCCCTCGACCACCACCAGCTTCTCGCCGGGCTGGGAGGAAAGGTGCCGCAGGCGGCGGCGCAGGTCCTCGGGGTCGTTGTGGCGGAAGCGCGTCACCTGCGCCCCGGCCAGCTTGGCGCCGTCATAGATGCTGGCATGGCTGTCGGCATCCAGCAGCAGGTGGTCCTTGGGCCCGGCCAGCGCCGCCAGCATGCCCAGGTTGGCCTGGTAGCCGGTGGAGAAGACCATGGCGGAGCGGCGCTTCAGGAAGGCGGCCAGGCGCCGCTCCAGCCCGGAATGCCCGCCATAGGAGCCATTGGCGATGCGGGAGCCGGTGGTGCCGGTGCCCTCGGTCTGCAGGGCCTCGACACCGGCGGCGATGCAGCTCTCCTCGAAGGTCAGGCCCAGGTAGTTGTTGGTGCCCAGCAGCAGCACCCGGTGGTCGCCGATCAGCGCCTCGGTGGCCGAGATGACGCGGTCAAAGACCACGCCGAAGGGGTCCTGGCCAGCGGAGGCCACAGCGGCATGCGCTTCACGCAGCTTACGGTACTTGGCGAGCACGCTCAGGCCACCTTGGATGCGTTCAGGATACGGACAAGATCGCCCACCGTCTCGATCTCCGCCATCTGGTTCATGGGGATCACGGTGTCGAACTGAGTCTCGACCTGCATGATGAAATCCATCACCGCGACGGAGTCGAGGTTCAGATCCTGCAGGATATTGGTTTCCGCCGTGATGGGACGGGACACGCCGACCACCGATTGTATGGCGGCCACCACGTTTCTGTAAATTTCATCCTCTTGCAATGAACTATGCCCCCAGGTGCTGTTGGTGCCCCCGGGCACCTTTTCATGACAAAACAGAGTAGGAAGAATTAATCCACTTCGGCAGCATTGTCAGGCGGCGGATTGTTCAGGCTGTTATTCCCGCCTCGCAATACGGCCACAGCGGTACCGGCCTGCAACACCGCCATAAGCATGGCCATTGCGATGGCCGCCAGCCCGGCGCCCCAGAGCCCCAGCCAGTGCATTCCAGCCAGTGCGGCGGGCACGTACAGCACTGCCCCCGCCAGCCGCGCCCGCAGGGCCGCGCCCTGGCGGTCGAGGGACATCAGCAGCGGCTCCAGCGCGAAGGACGCGAAGCCGATCGCCGAGGCGACGCCGAGCAGCAGCATCACCGGATAGGCTGGCACCGCCTCCGCCCCGCCCACGGCGCGCAGCAGCGGATGGCCCAGCAGCGCCAGCACCACCAGCAGGAGCGCCGAGCCGCCGGTGGAAGCCAGCAGGGCGCGCCGCATCAGGGCGCTGATGGCGTGGCGGTTCCGCGATGCCGCCAACCGGGTCAGCTCCGGGTAGATCGCCGGGCTGAGGAAGCGGCCGGGCTTCAGCGCCGCCTCGCCGATCTGGCGGGCGATGGCGAAGAGCGCGGCCTCCGCCGGCCCCAGCACCGCGCCGGCGCAGAGGGCACCGAGATGGCCGGAAGCCAGGGACAGCGTCGATGTCAGGTTGGTGGTCCAGACAAAGGACCAGATGCCGAGATGCACCGCCGAGGCACGCGGCAGCCGCCCTTCCCCCTTGTCCCCGATCAGCCCGCGCCGGTGCAGTTCCCGCCAGGCGGCGAAGGCCAGGGAAAGGCCGCCCACGGCCGTGGCCAGGTACCAGACCGCCAGGAAGGCCGGCAGCCCGCCGCCCAGCAGTGCGGCGAGCCCGGCGCCAGCCAGCCGCACCAGGGCACCCATGGTGTCCCGAGTCGCGAGCACATCGAAGCGGTTGAACAGCCGCAGCAGCCCGGTGGGCGTCGCCATCACCATGAAGGCGGAGGAGGTGGCGTAGAGCGCCGCCATGCCCGCCATCTCGGACGGGATCTCGAAGAGCGCGCCCAGCCACCAGGCCACGGCGGCGCAGATGAACATGCCGCCCAGCGCGGCACCGGCATCCAGCCCGGCGGTGAAGCGGACCAGGGAGCGGAACTCGGCACGCTGCCCATGCTCCAGGCTGGCGGCGCCATAGCGCAGCACCGCCTGCCAGGACTGGAACTTGGTGATGGAGGAAGCCGTCTGCGCGAAGGCATGCATCAGCACCAGCACGCCGAAGGCCTCGATGCCGAGCGACCGGAAGGCCACGCCGGTGGCCGCGAGGTTGATGAGCCCCATGGCCGCCTTGCCGCCCAGCATGGTGCCGGCATTGCGCAACAGGCGGCGCGTGATGGTGTCGATGCTGGCGGCGGAGGAAAGGCTGTCCCCGCCTGAAGATGCTGTCACGATGGCTTACCCGCGTCGGGGCCATGGGCGGCGGTCGCGGCGCGCCCATGCCTCGGAATACGCCCGCCGCCGTTGCGAGTTGCCGCAGCGCGGGATGAAGGGCCCACTATAGGGCCGGCGCCCCGCCCAGGCCAGATCTTTGCAGATTCCTCAGGCCGGCGGCAGGCCGCCGATCCGCAGCGCCTCCCGCGCCATGGCCACCGCGCCGGCGCGGGAGCGGGCGGCGCCGACGAAGCGGCGCACATGCACGAAGACCGCGTCCGGCACCTTGGAGGCCTCCGCCAGCGCGCCTTCCTGCAGGCCCGCCCAGGCTTCCGGCAGCGGCAGGCGCTGGGCGAAGGAATGCGGCTCCGGCGGCATGGCATCCACCATCCAGTTGCCGTTGGGCACGGGGTAGACGGCGTAGATCACCGGCAGCTCATGCGCGAAGACGGCGTTCTTCCAGGGCATGCCGCGCTCCAGCTCCAGCACGCGCGGGTCGGCCGAGGCCTGGTGCGCCGCCACCACCATGGCATCCGCCGCGTGACGGGAGCGCAGCACGTCCACCCGGCGGCGCAGCACGCCTTCCAGCAGCGCCACGGCCTCCAGGAAGGCGGCGTCCTCGGCCTGTTGCCGGCCCTCGGCGGGGGTATCCCAGGTCAGGTTGCAGTCGCCGACCAGGGCAGCGAGGTCCAGCGGCTCTCGGCTGCCGGCCACGCCATTGTCGATCTCGTCGATGCGGCGGATCACGGCCCGGTCGAGGTCGGCGGCGATGGTGGCGGACATCTCGCCGCCGCCCAGGGCGCGCACGGCGGCCTCGCCGAACTGCTGCCAGACCAGGCCAGCGGAGGAAAAGGGCGTGCCGTCGTCCCGCACCGGCGCGCCACGCTGGTGGTGGTCGAAGCGGTTGGCGCCAGGGTCGAAGGTCAGGCCGACATCCCAGACATAGTCACCCTGCTTGATGGTATCAGCATCCCGCGTGCGGACCAGCCGGTGGTCCTGCCCCGGCGCCTTCAGGCCCAGTGCCTGCCGCAGCACGACATAGGCGAAGGCCTCGTCGCAGTGGAAGCTGCCGCTATGGGTAACGAGGAGGGGCAAGGTCTGGCTCATGACATATCCTGGCTGGCTGCGGCGGGGCGTTATGTCCCCGATGCCGCGCCGCCACAACCGCGGGCGCCCGCCCCCTGTCCCGCGGGCCGTGCCCGTGGCATCCTGGCGGCCTGACCGTAGAGACCATCTTGCCCAGCTTCCGCTTCCTGCACGCCGCCGACCTGCATCTCGACAGCCCCCTGCGCGGGCTGGACGCCGATGCCACCGCCCCCGCCCGCCGCATCCGGCAGGCGAGCCGGGACGCGCTGGACCGGCTGGTCGGGCTGGCGCTGGCGGAGCAGGTGGATTTCGTGGTGGTAGCCGGCGACCTCTACGACGGGGACTGGCAGGACTTCCGCACCGGACAGGCCCTGGTGGCCGCCTTCGCGCGGCTGACGCGGGCGGGCATCCGCATCGTCGCCATCCGCGGCAACCACGATGCCGACAGCGTCCTGACCCGCAACCTGCGGCTGCCCGAGGGCGCCACCCTGCTCTCCCACCGGAAGGCGGAAACGCTGCGCTTCGAGGATCTGGGCGTCGCCTTCCATGGGCAGAGCTTCGCCCAGCGGGCGGTGGTGGAGAATATCGCCCGGGATTATCCCGCGCCGCTGCCGGGCCTGTTCAATATCGGCCTGCTGCACACGGCGGCCGCCGGCCATGCGGCGCACGAGACCTACGCCCCCTGCTCGGTCGAGCAACTGGCCGGACATGGCTACGACTACTGGGCGCTCGGCCATGTGCATGAGCGCGCGGTGCTGCACCGGGAACCCTGGATCGTCTTTCCCGGCAATCTGCAGGGGCGCCATATCAACGAGCCCGGCGCCAAGGGTGCCTCGCTGGTCACGGTGCGGGGCGGCCGGGTGGCGGATGTGGCGCACCAGCCGCTGGATGCCGTGCGCTGGGCGCGGCTGACGGTGGATTGCAGCGGCGCCGCCGACCTGCCCGCCGTGCTGGACCGCGCGCGGGATGCCATGGGCGCCGCCCTGGATGCCGCCGACGGCCGGCTGCTGGTGCTGCGCGTGGTGCTGGAAGGCGCCTGCCCCGCCCATGCCGAACTCAGCCGCGACCGCGCCGCGACGCGCGAGAATATCCGCGCCACCGGGCTGGAGCTGACGGAGGACGACCTCTGGATCGAGGCGGTGCGGATCGACACCCGCCCGGCCCTGGCGCCCGAAGCGCTGCGCAGCCGCGCCGATGCGGTGGGCAAGCTGGTCGGCGCCATCGAGGCCCTGGCCGCCCAGCCGGATGCGCCGCTCTCCGCCGCCATCCGCGATTATGCCACCGAGATGCTGAACCGCGCCCCGCGCGATGCCCTGCCCGCCGACCACCACGCCACGCTGGCGGCCGGCGGCGCCATCCCGCCCGAGCTGCTGGAGCGTGCCCGGGCCCTGCTGCTGGCCCGGCTGGCGGAAGGCTGATGCGCCTTACCCGCCTGACGCTGCGCCAATATGGCAGCTTCGCCGATGCCTCGCTGCGGCTCGACCCGGCGCCGGGGCGGATCAACCTGGTGCTGGCACCCAATGGCGCCGGCAAGTCGGTGCTGCGCCAGGCCTTCGGCGACCTGTTCTTCGGCATCGGCGGGCAGACGCCCATGGCCTTCCGCCATGGCTATTCCGGCATGCAGGTGCTGGCGGAAGGCATCGGGCCGGATGGCGCCTCCTTTGTGCTGGACCGCCGCAAGAAGGTCGGCGCCGCCGCGCTGCTGGGCGCCGACGGCCAGCCCCTGCCCCCAGCATCCCTGACGCGGCTGACAGGCCCCGCCGACCGGGCGCTGCTGGACCGGCTGTTTGCCCTGGACACCGAGAAGCTGCGCGCCGGCGGGCAGGCATTGCTGGCTTCCGGCGGCGCGCTGGCCGAGGCGCTGTTGCAGGCGGCGGGCGGCATGCGGCAGGCGCGCGACCTGCGGCAGGCGCTGGAGGGTGAGCGGGACCGCCTCGCCCCGCGCCGCAAATCGGCGCAGCGGCCTTTCTATCTGGCGCTGGACCGCCTCGCCGCCAGCCGCCGGCTGCTGAAGGAGAAGCTGGTGCGGCCCGAGGCCTGGCTGCAACGGGACGAAGCCCTGGCCGAAGCCACCCGGCGGCACGAGGCGGCGCATCAGGCATCGCGCGACGCCGCCGCCGCCATCCACCGCATGGAGCGCGCCCGCCGCATCCGCCCGCTGCTGGCCCGGCTGGACATGGCCCAGGCCTGGCTGGCCGCGCATCCGGGCGCACCGCACCTGCCGGCGGACCTGCGGGACAGGCTTTCGGCCGCGCTCCGTAGCGCCGAGCAGGCCGCCGAGGCGCTGAATGGCCTGCAGCGGCGGCATGCGGACCTGCTGCAACAGGCTTCCGCCCTGCGGCCCGACGCGGCGCTTCTGGCGGCAGCCGAGGCCATCCGCGCCTTGCAGGAAACCGCCGGCGCCGCGGCCCGGGCGCAGAAGGATCTGCCGGGGGCCGAGGCCGCGCTGCGGGCGGTCGAGGCGCGGGTCGAGGAACATCTCGCCGCCCTTGGCCTGCCCGGCCCCACTGCCGGGGCCGCTGCCCGGCTGCCTGCGCCGCTGCCGTTGCAGCAGGCCAGGCGGCTGGCGGAAGCCCATGCCCGCCACGCGGCGCTGCTGGCGGAACTCCCGGGCCGCATCGCATCGCAGGAAGCCGTGCTGGCCACCGCCCTGCGGGAGCTGGAGCAACTGCCCCCGCTGGGTGCGGCGGAGGACCTTTCCGTCCTGCTCACCGCCATCATGGCTGAAGGCGACCCGGTGCGCCTCACCACCGCCGCCGCGACACGACTGGCCCAGGCACGGGCAAAGCTGGATGCGGAGGTGGCGCGGCTGCCAGCGCCGCTGCGGGATCCGGCGACCCTGCGCGCCCTTTCGCTGCCTGGGCGGGCGGAACTGGAACGGCTTTCCCAGGCGCGCGACGCGGCGGTGGAAGCGGCGCGGCGCGCCGAGGCCGAATGCTCCCGCCTGGAAGCCGATGGCCGGCAGGTGATGGGTGAGCGCGCGGCGCTGGAAGGACAAGGCGCCCTGCCGGACGAAGCGGCCTTGCAGCGCGCCCGCGCCCGGCGGGATGAGGGCTGGCATCTGGTTTATCGCCGCGCCTTCATGCCGGGCGCGGCGGACGAAGCGGCGGAACGCGCCTTCGCGGGGGCGGAGCCCTTGCCCCTGGCCTATGCCCGCGCGGTGGCCGAGGCCGATGCCCTGGCCGACCAACGGCTGCTGGAAACCGCGCGGCTGGCACGGGCGGCAGAGATGGATCGCGCCATCGCCCGCCATCGTGCCGAAGCGGAAATCACCGCCACCGCCGCCGAGGCTGCCCGCCGTGCCGCTGCCGAAGGTGCTGCGCGCTGGGAAGCCACTATTCGCCCCGCTGGCCTCGGCGCCGGGACCCGCTGGCCGGAGGTGGAAGCCCTTCTTGCCCACCGGGAGACAGTGCTGGAAGCCGCCCTGTCGGTGGAGAATGCCGCGGCGGAGGTGGCCCAGGTCGAAGCCCGCCAGCGGGCTGAGGCGGAGCGGCTGGCGCGGGCCATGCGGCTGGAGGATGCCGTCGGCGCCGATCTGCGCGCCCTGCTGGACATGGCCGAAGCCCGCCAGCGGGCCGCCCGCCGCGACCTGACGGCGCGGGCCGACCTCACCGCCCGCCGCGATGCGGCTGCCCGGGCGCTGGAGGAAGCCCGGCGGGACCAGCAACAGGCGGAGGAACGCCTCGGCGCCTGGCAGGCCGAGTGGCGGGGGGCCTGGCAGGCCCTGGGCCATGATGCCGCGCCCTCGGCGGAAGACGGCCTGGCGCTGCTGGAGCTTTACGAGTCCCTGCGGGGGCTGGTTGCCCAGTCAGGCGAGGCGCGGGAACGCCTGGAAGCGATGCGGGCGGAAATCGCCGGCTTCGGCACTGCCTGCCTTGGCCTGTGCCAGTCGCTAGGGGTGGATGCCCAGGTGGAGGACACCTTCGTCGCGGCCCGCGCCCTGGCCCAGCGGCTGGAGCGGGAGGCGCAGGAGCAATCCCGCCTCCGCCTGCTGCGGCAGCAGGCGGAACAGGCGGCGCAGCAGGTGGCCGAGGCCCAGCAGGCCGCCGCCACCGCCGCCGCCGCGCTACGCGCCACGCTTGCCGAAGCCGGCGCTGCCACCGTGGCCGAAGCCGATGAGCGTCTGGCCCTGGCTGCCGAGCGCCACCGGCAGGAGGCCGAGGCCGCCGCCGCCGCGCAGGCGCTGGCACAGGAGGGTGATGGCCTGAGGCTGGAAAACCTTCGCGCCGAGGCCGCCAGCTACCCCGCCGAATCCCTGGAAGCCGCGCTGGCGGAAGCCCGGGCGGAGCAGCAGGCGATGACGCAGCAGATTTCCGAGGCCGCCACCGAGGCCGCGCGCCTGCGCGCCGAGCGGGACGCGCTGCATGCCGATGACGGCGTGGCCCAGGCGGCACAGGACCAGCAGGCCGCCATGGCCCAGCTTGGCCAGACGCTGGAGGATGCGCTGCTGGCACAGGTGGCCGCCAGCCTGCTGGATGCCGCCATGGGCCAGTTGCAGGAAGCGGGAGACGACGCGCTGCTGCGCCGCATCGGCGCCGTTTTCGCGGCGCTGACGGAAGGCGCCTATCCCGCCGTGCAGTCGCGCGAGGATGAGAAGGGGCTTGCCCATCTGGTCATCCGCCGCCGGGACTTTCCGGAGGAGGATACGGCGGTGGAAGCCCTCTCCGAAGGCACGCGGGACCAGCTCTTCCTGGCGCTGCGGCTGGTGGCGATCGAAGACCAGGTGGCCGGGGGCACCACCCTGCCCTTCCTGGGCGACGACGTCCTGCAAAGCTTCGACGACGGCCGCGCCGCCGCCGCCTTCCGCACGCTGCTGGACTTCAGCGGGACTACCCAGATCATCCTGCTGAGCCACCACCGGCACCTGGCGGAACTGGCCGCCGCCACCCTGCCGCCCGGCGCGCTGCACCTGCAAAGCCTGGAATCCGCGCTGCCCCTGCCGGCCTGACTGCCCCTGGGGGCGGAACGTTGCTACATGGCGCCGCCAAGCCACCCCGCGGCGCATCAACACGGAGCCACCACCCCATGCCATCCTTCTTCCCAAGCTGGCCGCTCTCCCGCGGCGGCGTTGTCGCGCCCGATGAGCGCCTGCCCTGGGGCACCACGGGGGTCATGGGGGTGCAGCACCTGGTGGCCATGTCGGGCTCCACCATCCTCGGCCCGCTGCTGATGGGCTTCGACCCCAACCTGGCCATCCTGTTCTCCGGCATCGGCACGCTGGTCTTCTTTCTGCTGACCGGCGGGCGGGTGCCGAGCTATCTCGGCTCCTCCTTCTCCTTCATCGCGGTGGTCATCGCCGTCACCGGCTATGCCGGGTCAGGGGCCAACCCCAATATCGGGCCGGCGCTGGGCGGCATCATCGCCTGCGGCGCGCTCTACGCCGCCATCGGCGTGCTGGTGATGTTCACCGGCTCCGGCTGGATCGAGCGGCTGATGCCGCCGGCGGTTACCGGCGCGGTGGGCGCCTCCATCGGCCTCAACCTCGCCCCCGTGGCGGTGCGCGGCATCGAGGGCACCGGGCCGCATCTGCTGGTGGCGCTGGGTACCCTGCTGGCGACGGCGCTGATCGCGGTCTATGCGCCGCTGCGCATCCGCCGCGTCTCCATCCTGGTGGGCATCGCGGCGGGCTATTTCATCTATCTGCTGCTGGGCAATGGCTTCGGGCTGCTGCCGCCGATCTCCTTCGTGGAAATCTCGGCCGCGCCCTGGCTTGGCCTGCCGCAGTTCCATACGCCGACCTTCGAGACCGGCGCGATGCTGCTGATCGCCCCCGTCGCCTTCATCCTGGTCGCGGAGAACCTCGGCCACATCAAGGCCATCGGCGCCATGACGGGCCGCAACCTCGACCCCTATGTGGGGCGCGGCTTCCTGGGCGATGGCATCGCCACCATGATCTCGGGCGCCGGCGGCGGCACCGGCGTCACCACCTATGTCGAGAACATGGGCGTGATGGCCGTCACGCGCGTCTATTCCACGCTGATCTTCGTGGTGGCGGCGGTGGCCGCCATCGCGCTGGGCTTCTCGCCCAAGTTCGGCGCGTTGCTGCGCACCATCCCCGGCCCGGTGCTGGGCGGGCTGGCCGTGGTGGTCTTCGGGCTGATCGCCTCGGCCATGATCCGGCTCTGGGTCGATAACCGCGTGGACTTCTCGGACCCGCGCAACCTGCTGACGGTGGGCGTGGCGCTGGTGATGGGCGCGGGCAACTTCTCCGTCACCATCGGCGGCTTCTCCATCGCGGGCATCGGCACGGCGACGATCGCGGCCATCGGGCTCTACCAGTTGCTCGGCATCGGGCGGCGGGAGCCGGTGGGCGTGGTCTCCGGCCTTTCCGAGACCGAGACCCGCCCGCCGCACTGAGCGGGCCGCTGGCCGGGGCGCATCCCGCTATGGGATGCGCCCTCAGCGCAGCGTCGGGTCCAGCCGGTCCCGCAGCCAGTCGCCCAGCATCGAGACCGCCAGCGTCGTCAGCACGATGACGACCGAAGGCGCCAGCAGGATCCAGGGCGCGCGCGTCAGGTATTCCCGCCCATAGCCGACCATGTTGCCCAGCGAGGTGCCCGGCGGCTGCACGCCCAGGCCCAGGAAGGACAGCCCGCTTTCTAGCAGGATTATTTCCGGGAAGGCCAACGTCATTGAGACGATCAGGGTGGAAGCGATATTCGGCAGCACATGCCGCCCATAGACCCGCCAGGGCGAGGCGCCGAGCTGTTGCACCGCCGCCGCATAGCCCTGCGCGGCGGCACTGATGGCCAGGCCGCGCGCGATGCGGGCATAGCGTTCCCAGCCATTGAGGCCGAGCAGGCAGACAAACAGCAGCAGCGAATTGCCGAAGAAGGCCAGCACCGCCAGCGCCAGGATCAGGAAGGGCATGGCGGCCTGGAAATCCACCAGCGCCATCACCGCCTGTTCCACGAAGCCGCGGAAATGCGCGGCCAGGAAGCCGAGCGTCACGCCCAGCACCGCCGAGATCACCGTGGCGCCGAAGGCGATCAGCAGCGACATGCGGATGGAGACGATCAGCCGGCTCAGCACATCGCGCCCAAGTTCGTCGGTGCCCAGCGGATGCGACCAGGGCCCGCCCATGAAGACCGGCACCGCCAGGCGGTTGCGCAGGTCCATGGCGGTATAGGCGTAGGGATTGATCCAGTCCGCCGCCAGGGCAACGAAGAGCATCAGACCCACCCAGCCCAGCGCCAGGATGATGGCCAGCGGCACCCTGGCGCGCTTGCGCTTCGGCGCGGCGACGGCGGGCGCGGCGGCCTCGATGGTGATATCGGACATCAGGCTTTCCCCGCCGAGATGCGAAGGCGCGGGTCGAGCACGCCGTAGAGCAGATCAACCAGCAGGTTGGCGGTGACCATGGTGGCGGCCACCAGCAGCAGGATGCATTGCACCACCGCGAGGTCGCGGTTGGCCACGGCCACCACCAGCAGGCGCCCGACGCCGGGCCAGGAGAAGACGCTCTCCACCACCACCGCGCCCGCCAGCAGAGAGCCCACCATGAAGCCGACGATGGTGACGGTGGGGATGGCGGCATTCGGCAGCGCGTGCCGGCGCACCGCGACATGCCAGGGCACGCCCTTGGCCAGCGCGGTACGCATATAGGGCTGCCCCAGCACTTCCAGCATGGCGGAACGGGTGAAGCGCGCCAGCACGGCGGCACCGCCCATGCCCAGGGTGATGACCGGCAGCACCGCATGCCGCCAGCTTTCCTGCCCGCCAGACGGCAGCCAACCCAGTTGCACCGCAAACAGCAGCACCAGCAGCAGGCCAAGCACGAAGGAGGGCACGGTGAAGCCCGCCACGGCCAGGAACATCACGGCGCGGTCGATCCAGGAATTGCGGTGCAGCGCCGCCTGCACGCCGGCCGGGATGCCGAGGCCGACCTTGATCAGCAGCGCAGGGATGGTCAGCGCCAGGGTGGCGGGCACACGCTCCGCCACCAGGTCGATGGCGCTGCGGCCGTCGCGCATGGATTGGCCGAGGTCGCCATGCAGGATGGCGCCGAAATAGCGCAGGTATTGCACCCAGAGCGGATCATCCAGCCCCCAGGCGCGGCGGAAGGCGGCGATGGCTTCCGGCGGCGCGTCGGCGGACATGATCAGCAACGCCGGGTCGCCGGACAGGCGAAGCACCACGAAGGCGAAGGTGACGACCAGCACCAGCGTCAGCAGCGCGCGCGCCAGGCGGGTGCCAAGGAAACGCAGCATGTCAGGCAGCCTTTCGCATCGGCGCGACATCGCCCTGGGCGACGTGGCAGGCGACCATGCGGCCATCGCCGGGGCGCGGCTTCAGCGCCGGCGCCTGTTGCGCGCAGAGCGGCACGGCCAGCGGGCAACGCGGGTGGAAGGCGCAGCCGGAAGGCCGCGCGGCGGGGTTGGGCGGGTCGCCCTGCAGCACGATGCGGTTGCCGCGCCGGGAGGGGTCGGGAATGGCGGAAACCAGCGCCTGGGCATAGGGATGCGCGGGCTCGTGCAGCACGGCGTCCGGCTCCCCTTCCTCGACGATGCGGCCGAGATACATGACGGCGACGCGGTGGCTCATCTGCCGCACGGCGCGCAGATCGTGGCTGATGAACAGCAGGGCGATGCCGCGCTGCTGCTGCAAATCCACCAGCAGGTTCATCACCTGCGCCTGGATGGACACATCCAGCGCGCTGATCGGCTCATCACAGACCAGCAGCACCGGGTCGGTGGCCAGGGCGCGGGCCAGCACGGAGCGCTGCCGCTGGCCGCCGGAGAGTTCGTGCGGATAACGCTCCGCCTGGTCCGGTCGCAAACCGACCTGGCGCAGCAGGGCGTGCACCCGGGCATCGTCGGCCGGAAGGCCATGGATCTGCAACGGCTCGGCCACCTGGGCGCCGATGGTCAGGCGGCGGTCCAGCGCACCAAGCGGGTCCTGGTAGACCATCTGCATCCGCGCGCGCTGGCGGCGCCAGGGCAGGCTGCCGGGGGGCGGCATCGGCGCGCCCTCGAACTGCACGTCGCCCTCATCCGGCGCTTCCAGGCCCAGCACCATGCGGCCGGTGGTGGATTTGCCGCAGCCGGATTCACCGACCAGTCCCAGCGTCTTGCCGGCCTCCAGCCGCAGCGTCACGCCATCCACGGCGCGCACCTCGACCGGGCGGCCCAGCATGCCCCGCCGCATGGAGTAGCGGCGCACCAGGTCGCGGGCTTCCAACAAGGGCGTCATGCGGGCAGCAGCTCCGGCGAGAGGGGCGCGCGGGCGGAAGCCGCGCCGGGGCGGATGCAGGCGGCGCAATGGCCAGGCGTGACCGCCACCAGCGGCGGCGGCGCGGCATCGCAGGCGGCGACATGGCGCGGGCAGCGCGGGGCGAAGGCGCAGCCGGGCGGCATGGCCCAGGGCTCCGGCACCGAGCCTGGGATGGCGGCCAGCGGGCGGCGTGGCCCGTGGATCGGCGGCAGCGCGGCCATCAGGCCCTGGGCATAGGGATGGGAGGGCGCCGCGAAGAGCCGCTCCGTCCGCGTTTCCTCGACGATGCGGCCGGCATACATGACGCAGACCCGCTCGCAGGTCTCGGCGATGACGCCAAGGTCGTGCGAGATCAGCACCAGGGCCATGCCGGTATCCCGCCGGATCTCAGCCAGCAGCGTCAGGATCTGCGCCTGGATGGTGACATCCAGCGCCGTGGTGGGCTCATCCGCCACCAGCAGCTCGGGCTGGCCGGCCAGGGCGATGGCGATCATCACCCGCTGGTTCTGCCCGCCCGAGAGTTCATGCGGATAGGCATCCAGCCGCCGGAGCGCATCGGGCATGCCGACCTGCTCCAGCAGCCGCCGCGCTTCCTCCCGCGCCGCGGCGCCGGAGAGGCCACGATGCAGTTGCAGCGCCTCGGTGATCTGGCGGCCGATGCGGTGCACCGGGTTCAGGCTGCTGGCGGGGTCCTGGAAGATCATGGCGACACGGCCGCCGCGCACGCGGTCCAGCGTGGCGGGCGGGGCGTGCAGGATCTCCTGCCCCGCCAGTTGCACGCTGCCGGTGACGCGGGCCTTGCGCGGCAGCAGCCCCAGCGCCGCCAGCCAGGTGACGGACTTGCCGCAGCCGCTCTCCCCCACCAGCCCGAGTGATTCACCCTTGCCGATGGAGAGCGAGACGCCGCGCAAGGCCGGCGTCCCGTCGAAAGCGACGGCGAGGTCGCGGATCTCGACCAGCGCGGCGCCGGCCATGCTCAGCCGCCCCAGTTGTTGGCGCGGAATTCCATCGCGAAGGCGGGCGCGGCCTTCCACTTGATGTCGCGCCGCTTGGCGGTGAAGGTCGCGTTCTGGTGCAGCACCTGATACACGGGGTCCTCGCGCTCGCAGATCTCCAGCATGCGGCGGAAGGCCTGCTTGCGCTGGGCGTGGTCGGTGCTGGTTTCCAGCACCACCGCCATGCGGTTGCTTTCCTCGTTGCTCCAGAGCCCGACCTGCTGCACCTGCCCATTGGCGCCGAACTGATTGACGATGCAGGAGACAGGATCGTTGAAGGGCGCGCTGGCCGACCAGTCGTAGACGCCGCGCTCGCCATTGCGGTCGAGGATCTGCGTCCAGTTCTCCTTCATCTCGATCTGGACGTTCAGGCCCACGGCCTTCCACATCTCCACCAGCACCTGCGCCGTCGGCGTCTGGTTGGTGTAGTAGTTGTTCAGCAGGCGGTAGGGGATCGGGTCGCCCTTGTAGCCGGCCTGCTTCAGCAGGTTCTGCGCTTCCTTCGGGTCATACTTCGGCGCGGCCCAGTCGGCGACCATCATATCGCCGTAGTAGTCCCACTGAAGGCCCTTCGGCACCAAGGTGCGGCCGGCCCAGAGGCTCTCCACGATCGCCTGCCGGTCGAGGGCATGGGTCATGGCGCGGCGCACCCGCGCATCCCTCAGCACCGCGTGGCTCTGGTTGAAGACGCTGATGCGGTGGTTCAGGATCGTGCCGCCCTGTACCTCGTATTTCGCGTCACCCTCGATGGCGCCGATCTGGTCGGGCGGGATGTCGCAGGCGAATTGCACTTCGCCGGAGCGCAGCATGTTGATGCGCGCCGGCACTTCCGGCACCTCGATGAAGCGGATGCGCTTCAGCGGCGGGCGGCCGCCCCAGTATTCGTCATGCGCTTCCAGCACCAGAAGTTGGTCCGGGCGGAATTCCACTACCTTGTAGGGGCCGGTGGTGACGGGCTTGCGCGCCCAATCGAACCAGGTCTCGGCTTCGGTGAAGGCGCGGCGGCTGATGATCTCGCTGCCATAGCGCGCGAGGCGGCCTTCCAGCGTCACGTCCGGCGTCGCGTTGTGGAAGCGCACCGTGTACTTGTCCACGACCTCCACCCGCGCCAGCGCCGGCCAGGAGCGGCGGGCGACGGCGGGTATCTCCGGCGGCAGTTCCCGCCCGGCGCGGGTGGGAATGCCATCGCCCCGCACGGGAATGGTGCGGCCCTGGGCCGTGGCCGGCGTGTCCCCGAACATGCGGCCGGAACCGAAGGAGAAGGCGACGTCCTCGGCCGTCATCTCATCGCCATTGTGGAACTTCACGCCCTCGCGCAGCTTCAGCTCGATGACGCTGTCGCTAACGCGCTTCCATTCGGTGGATAGCAGCGGGATGGATTTCAACTCATCCAGCCAGGCGCGGCCGATCAGCCCTTCCCAGAGCGAGGAAAAGAAGATCCGCTCGCCCACATTGGACTGTTCGCGCAGCACTTCCAGGGTGTTGGAGTTGCTGATCTTCTGCACGGCGATGCTGATGGTGGGCCGGTTGTCGGCCTGCGCGATGGCGAAGCGCGGCAGCAGGGCCGCGCCGGCACCGGCGCCCAGCAGCGCGCGGCGGGACAGGTTCATCATGGCTGTCTCTCCTCAAGGCCTTGTGGCGTGGAGCGGAAATGGGTCAGCGTGCGCTCCGCGTGCTTCATACGGTGTGACAGGGCACGCTGCGCGTAGCGGGCGACGATCTCGGCATAGGCCGGGTCTTCCGCCAGGTTTTGAAGCTGCGCCGGGTCTGCTTCCAGGTTGAAGAGCAGCGGCGGCAGCGCCGCGAAGTGCACGTATTTCCACTGCGCGTCCTGCACGACGCAGAGCGAGCTGTCGTCCATGCCGAGACCGAGCACGCCTTCCGGCTTGGAATAATGCACGTCGCGGAAATCGTATTCATAGAACAGGTGCTTCCGCCAATCGTCCGGGGCGCCGTCCCGCACCACCGGCAGCATCGAGCGGCCGTCGCAGGCGCGCGGCGGCGTGCCGCCCAGCCAGTCCAGGATGGTGGGCAGCACGTCCACGCTTTCGGTGAAGCAATCCTCGATCTGTCCGGCGGAGTCTGGCGCGTCGGGGTCCTTGATGACCAGCGGGATGCGAAAGCTTTCGTCGTGATAGCCGATCTTGCCGAGCAGGTAATGGTCGCCCAGCTGCTCGCCATGGTCGCTGGTGAAGATCACCAGCGTGTTCTTCCACTGGTCGGTCTCGTCCAGATAGTCGAAGACCTCACCCAGCGCCTGGTCGACTTCCGAGATCATGCCGGCATAGGTGGCGCGCATCTGCGCCACGGTGGCCTCATCCAGCTCGGAGGCCGCACCGCCGGCGCCGTGGAAGAAGGAACCCTGGCTGATACCGTTGAGGTAGAAGGAATGCAGCGGGTGCTGCTTGGCTTCCTCCTGCCAGGTCGGGCCGCGCACCAGCTTCGGCATCTCCGCCGGGTCGTACATGGTGTTGAAGGGCGCTGGCGCGATGAAGGGCGGGTGCGGCCGCCAATAGCCCAGATGCAGGAACCAGGGCTTCTCGCCCTTGCCCTTCAGGTAGGTCAGGGCGCGCTCGGTGAAATAGGCGGTGTCGGAGAGTTCCGCCGGGATGCGGCTGGGGCGCTGCGTGGCGCCGGGGACGGAATCCTCGCCTTCCGGCAGCCAGATATCCTCGCGGTTCTCCGGCAGATCGAAACCCTTCTGCGCCAGCCAGCCGAAATAGCCGTCCATGCTGGGCTCGAAGGCGCCGACGCTGCGGAAGCCTTCCATCAGGTCGCCCAGCAGGGTGAAGCGGAAGTCCTTGTCCGTGGTGCCGCGCGGGTCCGGCGTGGTGGTGGTGTAGCCGATCAGCGCCGGGTCGTAGCCGATACCCCGCAGCGCCTTGCCTAGGTTCATATGTCGGGAATCCAGCGGCACGGTGTTCTGCACCGCGCGGTGGTTCATCAGGTAGAGGCCGGTCAACAGGCTGGCGCGGGCCGGGCCGCAGGGCACGGCGGTGGTGACGTGGTTGCGGAAAGTCACGCCCTCCCGGCACAGCCGGTCGAGGTTCGGGGTCTTGAGGAAATCCGCGCCAAGCGCGGGCACGAAGTCGGCCCGCCACTGGTCCACCACGATCAGAAGGACATTACGTCTTTGCGCCACGCTCATCCGGCCCTCGCTTGTCTGCTGGCCGATTAGCGGCGCAGCGCGACAGGCGAATGACGGCCGTATGACAGATCCGGGACGTCAGGCCCGGCGATGCAACCTCAGACGTGCTGGCCGCCATTGATGTGGATCTCGGCGCCGTTGATGTAGGACGACTGCGCGGAGCAGAGGAAGAGGATGGTATTGGCCACCTCCGCCGGCTCCCCCAGCCGGTGCAGCGGGATCAGGCGCTGGATGATGTCCTCGGTGCCGGGGGACAGGATGGCGGTGTCGATCTCGCCGGGCGCGATCGCGTTCACCCGGATGCCGTGCGGGCCGAATTCATGCGCCATCTCCCGTGTCAGCGCCGCCAGCGCGGCCTTGGAGCAGGCATAGGCCGGCCCGGCGAAGGGATGGACGCGGGAGCCGACGATGGAGGTGACGTTCACGATGGTCCCCCCTGCCTCCTTCAGCGGCCCGAACAGCCCCTTGGCCAGCGCGGCGGTGGAGAAGAGGTTGACGTTGAAGACGCTCATCCAGGTCGAGGGGTCGGTGTCCAGCAGCCCCATGCGGCCGCCGCCGGGCAGCTTGGGGGAGATGCCGGCGTTGTTCACCAGCGCGTGCAGCCGGCCATCCGGCAGGCGGCGCTTCACCTCCTCCACCAGCGGGGCGATGGAGACAGGGTCGGCCAGGTCGGCCTGAAGGTGGCTCTCCCGCGCCTCCGGCCAGCGGCACTCCTCCGAGAAGGGCTGGCGGGAGACGGTGAGGATGCGCCAGCCCTCCGCCTGGAAGCGCTTCACCGTGGCATGCCCGATGCCGCGGCTGGCGCCGGTCAGCAGCATGATGGGTCGGCTGGGGGCCATGGGATCATCTCCGGCGGGTTCGGCTGCTTTCTGTGTGCCAGCCCTGGGCGGGCGGCGCCAGAGACCATGGAGGCGCCCGGGCGGGTGAAAACTCTCTCCACGGTTGCGGCTTTTATGGGGGAGGATTGGCAGGAGTGCGCGGCATGCAGTGCAGGCTGGACGGTCAGGTGGCGGTGGTAACGGGCGGCAGCTCGGGGTTGGGACGGGGCATCGCGCTGCAATTCGGGCAGGCCGGAGCCTCGGTGGTGGTGAATTATTTCAGCGGCGAGGAGAAGGCGAAGGAGGTCGTGCGGGAGATCGAGTCCGGCGGTGGCCGCGCCATCGCCGTGAAGGCCGATGTCGCCCAGCAGGAGGAGGTGAATGCCCTCTTCGCCAGGGCGGTGGAGCAGTTCGGCGCCGTGGACATCCTGGTGGCCAACTCCGGCATCCAGAAAGACGCCGCCTTCACCGACCTGACGCTGGACGAGTGGCGGAAGGTGATCGACACCAATCTCACCGGCCAGTTCCTCTGCGCCCAGACCGCCGTGCGGCAGTTCCGGAAGCAGGGCGACCGGGGGGTTTCCCGGGCACGCGGCAAGATCCTGCACATGAGCTCGGTGCATGAGGCCATCCCCTGGGCCGGGCATGCGAATTACGCGGCCTCCAAGGGCGGGGTCTCACTGCTGATGCGGACCCTGGCGCAGGAGGTGGCGGAGGAAGGCATTCGCGTGAACGGCATCGCCCCCGGTGCCATCCGAACCGCCATCAATGCCGATGCGCTGCAGGGCGAAGGCGAAAAGGAAGTGCTGAAGCTGATCCCCTACCATCGCGTCGGCGACCCGGAGGATGTGGCGCGCGCGGCGCTCTTCCTGGTCTCCGACATGGCGGATTACGTGGTGGGGGCCACGCTCTTCGTGGATGGCGGCATGACGCTCTATCCTGGCTTCCGCGACAATGGCTGATGGTGGGATGAAGGCGGGCTCCGAAGCAGCATCGGCGCCCGAGATGGCCGGGACCAGGGCTGAGATCCCCCGGCGGATCGAGGATCACTCGGCCATCGGCGACCTTTCCACGGTCGCGCTGGTCGGGCTGGATGGCACGATCGACTTCCTGTGCTGGCCCTGCTTCGATAGCCCCAGCATCTTCGCGGCGCTGCTGGACCCGGAGCGCGGCGGCCATTTCGCCCTGGCGCCGGATATCCCCGACGCCACCATCCGGCAGATGTACCTGCCGGACACCAATGTGCTGCTGACCCGCTGGCTGGGCGAGACGGCCAGCGCCGAGCTGCTGGACCTGATGCCGGTGGTTGAGGAGGATTGCGCCGCCGGCACCCGGCTGGTCCGGCGCATCCGCGCCACCCGCGGCCGTGTCACCTTCCGCCTGCGCTGCGCGCCGCGTTTCGACTACGGCCGCGTGGCTTCCACCGCCTCCGTCGAGGACGGGCATGGCTGGATGCGCCCGGAGCAGGGCGACCCCCTGCGCCTGAGCGGCCCCGCCACCTTCCGGGCCGAGGGCGGCGACCTAGTGGCGGAGATCGTGCTGGAAGCCGGGCAGCAGGCCGACTTCGTGCTGGACAGCAGCGGGGCCACCCTGGCCAGCACAGACGAGATCAGCGAGCTGCTGCGCCGCACCATCGAGCATTGGCAGGCCTGGGTGGACCATTCCACCTATCGCGGCCGCTGGCGGGACATGGTCATCCGCTCGGCGCTGGTGCTGAAGCTGCTGACCTCGCGCAAGGACGGCTCGGTGCTGGCGGCGGCCACCTTCGGCCTGCCGGAGGCACCAGGCGGCAGCCGCAACTGGGATTACCGCGCCTGCTGGATCCGCGATGCCTCCTTCACCGTCTATGCATTGATGCGCCTGGGCTATGCGCGGGAGGCGGATGCCTTCAACCACTGGGTGAATGACCGGGCGCGGGAAGCCGGGCCGGATGGGCGCCTGCGCATCATGTACGGCGTCAACGGCCATACCCGGCTGGAGGAGCAGGAGCTGGACCACTTGGCCGGCTATGGCGGCGCCCGTCCCGTCCGCATCGGCAACGAGGCCTTCGAGCAGGAGCAGCTCGATATCTATGGCGAGCTGATGGACTCCATCTACCTGAGCAACAAATACGGCCGCGCCATTTCCTACGATGACTGGCAGGGCGTGCGGCGCGTCATCGACCATGTCTGCGAAAGCTGGCACCTGCCCGATGCCGGCATCTGGGAGATCCGTGACAAGCCGCGTGAATTCCTTCATTCCCGCCTGATGTGCTGGGTGGCGGTGGACCGCGCCGTGCGGCTGGCGCTCAAGCGCTCCCTGGCCGCGCCTTTCGACCGCTGGATCGCCGTCCGCAATGCCATCCAGGACGATATCTGGACGAATTTCTGGAACGAGGAGCGCGGCCATTTCGTCCGCAGCAAGGGTGGCACGACCCTGGACGGGTCCATGCTGATGATGCCCCTGGTGCGCTTCGTCGCCGCCACCGACCCGCGCTGGCTGGCGACGCTGGACGCCATCGGCGAACAACTGGGCGACGAGGGCCTGATCTACCGCTACCGCGAGCCCGATGGGCTGGATGGGGAGGAAGGCGCCTTCGCCGCCTGTTCCTTCTGGTACGTGGAATGCCTGGCCCGGGCGGGGCGGATCGCCGAGGCGCGCTTCTGCTTCGAGAAGATCCTGCACCACGCCAACCACGTCGGGCTTTATGCTGAACAATTCTCCATGCGCGGCACATTCCTGGGCAATTTCCCGCAGGCCTTCACCCATCTGGCGCTGATCAGTGCCGCCGTTTACCTCGACCGCGAAGTGAGCGGAGGCAAGCCCGCGGAATGGCGGCCCTGATATCAGCCTCCGGCAGGGAGTTTGTTCCTGGCGCGATCCTGGCTAGGCTGTCCCTGAATGCGCCGAAGGGCGGCCGCAACGAGGAAACGGGGAAAAGCACCGATGTCAAACGGGCTGCGCAAGGGACTTACCAGCTACGGCGATGCCGGCTTCTCGCTCTTCCTGCGGAAGGCCTTCATCAAGGCCGCCGGCTATTCGGACGACGCGCTGGACCGGCCCATCATCGGCATCGCGGATACGGCCAGTGACTTCAACCCCTGCCACGGCAATGCGCCGCAGCTGGTGGAAGCGGTGCGGCGCGGCGTGATGCTCTCGGGCGGGCTGCCGATGGCCTTCCCGACCATCAGCATCCACGAGTCCTTCGCCCATCCGACCAGCATGTACCTGCGCAACCTGATGGCCATGGATACGGAGGAGATGATCCGTGCCCAGCCGATGGATGCCGTGGTGCTGATCGGCGGCTGCGACAAGACGCTGCCGGCGCAGGTGATGGGCGCCGCCAGCGCCGGCATCCCCGCCGTGGTGCTGCCGGTGGGGCCGATGGTGGTTGGCCACCACCGTGGCGAGGTGCTGGGCGCCTGCACCGATTGCCGCCGCCTCTGGGGCCAGCACCGCGCCGGCAAGATCGACGAGGCGGAGATCGAGGTGATCAGCGGCCGCCTCGCCCCCTCCGTCGGCACCTGCATGGTGATGGGCACGGCCAGCACCATGGCCTGCATGCTGGAGGCCATGGGCCTTTCCCTGCCCCATAGCGCCGCCATTCCAGCCCCCCATGCCGAGCGCCTGCGCTGCGCCGAGGCCACCGGCCGCGTGGCGGTGGAGATGGCCCGGCGCGGCGGCCCGGCCCCCGGGAAGCTGCTGACCAAGGGCTCGCTCCGCAATGCCATGGTGGTGTTGCAGGCGATTGGCGGCTCCACCAACGGGCTGGTGCATCTGGCCGCCATCGCCGGGCGGCTGGGGCTGGCGCTGGACCTGGAGGAATTCGACCGCATCGGCCGCGAGGTGCCAGTGCTGGTGGACCTGAAGCCCAGCGGCGACCACTACATGGAACACCTGCACCATGCCGGCGCCGTACCGCGCCTGTTGCAGGAACTGGAGCCGCATCTGGACCTGGATGCCCCCACGGTGCTGGGCGGCACGCTGCGCGACTACCTCGCCCTGGCCGAGGACGTGCCGGGACAGACCGTGATCCGCCCGCGCAGCAATCCGCTGAAATCCACCGGCGGCATGGCGGTGCTGCGCGGCAATCTCTGCCCCGGTGGCGCCGTCATCAAGCATGCCGCCGCCACCCCTGCCCTGCTGCGCCATACCGGCCGCGCCGTGGTCTTCGACAGTGTCGAGGACATGACCGACCGCATCGACGACCCGGACCTGGAAGTCTCGGCGGAGGATGTGCTGGTGCTGCGCAATGCCGGACCCAAGGGTGCGCCGGGCATGCCGGAAGCGGGCTACCTGCCCATTCCGAGGAAGCTGGCGCAGCAGGGCGTGAAGGACATGGTGCGGATCTCCGACGCCCGCATGTCCGGCACCGCCTTCGGCACCATCGTGCTGCACATCACGCCCGAGTCCGCCATCGGCGGGCCGCTTGCGCTGGTCCGTACCGGGGACCGCATCGCGCTGGATGTGGAGGCACGCAGCCTGGAACTGCTGGTGGAGGCGGAGGAGCTCGCCCGCCGCGCCACCGAGGCACCGCCGCCCCGCCCGGCGCCGCGTCGTGGCTATGCCAAGCTCTTCCACGACACTGTCTTGCAGGCCGACCAGGGCTGCGACTTCGACTTCCTGACCGGCCCGCCGGAGGAGCCCGGCGCCTAGTTCAGCACTGCCCGAGGCGGTCGAAGACCACTTCGCCGCCCCGGATCGTGATGTCGCAGTGGGCCTCCGAGCGCAGTTGCTCGGGGTCAATCGTGAAAAGGTCGTGCGACATCACGGCGATATCGGCGAAATGGCCGGGCACCAGCCGGCCCATCCGGTCCTCGGCGAACTGGGTATAGGCGCCGCAGGCGGTATAGGTGTGCAGCGCCTCGGCCATCGAAAGGCGCTGCTCCGGCCCCAGCAGTGTGCCGGCGCGGCTGCGGCGCGTGGTCATGGCATAAAGGTTCTTGAAGGGATCCGTGGCGCAGACCGGCGCATCGGTGCTGGCGGCCGGATGCAGCCCGGCCTCCAGCCAGCGGCGCATGGGGTGCGAGGCGTCCGTGCGGTCCGCGCCCAGGTTGCGGAGGTAAAGGTCACCGAAGTCATAGAGGAAGACCGGCTGCGGCACCGGGTCGATGCCCGCCGCCACCATGCGGCGAAGCTGGCTGTCGTTGAGGAAGCCGCAATGCTCGATGCGGTGGCGCCGGCCCAGCACCGGCTGTTCTGCCGTGCCGGCGCGCTCGATGCCCGAAAGCACCTGCTCGATCGCCGCGTCACCGATGGCGTGGATGGCGAGCTGGTAGCCCATGGCATGGTAATGGGCGAGATACTGGTGCATCTCCCGCTCCGGCAGGCAGAGCACGCCGTGGTTGCCAGCCTCGCCCACCAGATAGGGCTGGCTCATGGCGGCGGTGAGGCCGCCGGCGCTGCCATCGGCGAAGACCTTTATGGCGCCGTAGCGCAGCAGCCCCACCTCCCGCCCGAAGCGGTAGCCGGCGGCATGCGCTTCCTCGGCAATGCCATCCGGATTGCCGTAGAGGCAGGTCCAGGTGCGCAGCGGCAGGCGGCCGGTGCCGGCAGCTTCCTCGAAGGCCGCGATCTCCTCCATGCCGCCATTCATGCCGGCGGCGGCTTCCATGGTGCTGGTGATGCCCTGGGCCAGCATGCTGGTGCCGGCACGCTCGATGGCGGCGACCAGTTGCTCCCGCCCCGGCTCCGGCATGACGCGGGAGACCAGCCGCATGGCGCCTTCCGCCAGCAGGCCGGTCAGGGCGCCGTCGCGCCGCTCGATGAGCCCGCCCTCGGGCACCGGCGTCTCGAGGTCGATGCCGGCCGCCTGCAAGGCGCGGCTATTGGTGATGGCGATATGGGAGCAGGTGCGCTTCACATAGACAGGATGGTCCGGCGCCACGGCGTCCAGTTCCCGCACAGTGGGGTGGCGCTTCTCCGCCAGCTCGTTGTGGTCATAGCCACTGGCGACGATCCAGCTTCCAGGCGGCACCTGCCGCGCGGCGGTGGCGATGCGCTCCAGGATCACTGCGATGCTGTTGGCGCCGGTATCCGCGCGCAGCCCAACCTCCAGCATGCCGAGGCCCAGCGGCACCAGATGCATATGGGCGTCGTTCAGCCCCGGCACCGCCAGGCGTCCCGCGAGGTCGATGGTCCGGGTGCCTGGCCCGGCCAGGGTCGCGATCTCGGCGGCGCTGCCGGCCGCCAGCACCTTTCCGCCGGAGATGGCCAGCGCCTCCGTGAAGCCCACCGCGAGGCCGCGGAAGATACGGCCGCCGGTCAGGATCAGATCCGCAGAACTCATGCATCGCTCCTGTTGCGGGCGCCGCGCTTGGCGGCGGCCCGGGGCTTGCCGGCCCTGGCCGGCCCGCGCTTCAACGCCTCAAGCTGTGACACGCCGCTCGGCTGCGGCGGATCGTCGGCGAACTGGATCTCCGCCAGGAGAAAATCGGTGGTGCTCTCGATCTCGTCGCGGATGGCGGCACCGGCCGCCACGCCGTCGCCCGCGCGCAGCGCCGCCACGGCGGCCTTGTGGCGGGTGAAAGGCGCCTTCCAGCGCAGCAGTGCGGCGCGCGCGCCCCAGTACATCGGCCCGCGCCGCAGCCAGAGCGTCTCGATGATGCCCAGCAGCATCGGTGCGCGCGCAGCCCGGTAGATATCGAACATGAAGTGCTGGTTCTGCGTCAGCACCGCTTCCATGTCGCCGCGCGCCAGCGAGGCTTCCAGCGAATCGATCCATGTCTCCAGCCGCCGCAGGCCCGGCTTGTCCATGTTCGGGGCGGCGAGGCTGGCGGCCAAAGGCTCGAGCTGCGCGCGGATGGCCCGCAGCTCGATAAAGGAGGTGCGGGTCAGCAGCGGCACCACCGCGGTGCCGGAGGGCAGCACTTCCAGCACCTGCTCCGCCACCAGGCGTTGCAGTGCCGCGCGCGCCGGCATGGGGCTGGTGCCCAGTGCCGCCGCCACCTGCCGTATGGAGAGCCGGTCCCCGGGCACGAAGGTCCCGCCCATCAGCGCGCGGCGGATGCTGTCATAGGCGCGCTCCTCCAGCGAAGGTGCGGATTCTGTGACATCCGTGATTGCACTTGCAGGCATTTTGTTATCACATTATCAGCGTCAGCACGCCTTGTATCAGATGAAGGATACGAGCGCGACACTGAAGCCAGGCTTGACGGATATCTTTCGCGCGACCGCCCTGCGCCATGCCGGCGAGGCCGGCGCCAAGGGGGTGGTGTGGCCGAGAGCATTTTCTACGTCGTCGAAGTATCGCTTCCCGACAAGGACCTTCCCGAATTCGCGGAATGGTACGCGACGGTGCATGCACCGCACCTGTTCCAGGCCGGCTTCAACAACTGCACCTCCTATCTCGCCGTCTCCGGCGGCATGTCGGTGGTCGATATCTATCAGGCGGACGACTGGAGCATGTTCGAGGCCCCGGCCTTCGAACGCTACCGCGGCATCGTCTTCACCGAGCCCTACCGCCCCAAGGTGCTGGCGGAGGTGGAGAATACCCGCACCGTCTACGTCCACCACGCGCGGACTCCATTGCCCTCCCGCGCCCCGGATGCCCCCCTGGATGCCGACTGGATCACGATCTGGCGCTTCGCCGGGGATGAGGGCAGCGAAGCGAGGCTCGCCGCGTGGCTGGAGGAATCCGGCGCGGCGGCCCTGGGTGCGGCGCAGGTGCGGTTGCTGCACCGGGGCAAGGATGCGCCGACCGGCACGTCCTTCCGCCCACCGCTGGCGCTGGTGCTGGAATGGCCAGACCGGCCGCCAGAGGAGCAGGCCTTGCTGAACGCCCTGCCCGACTGGCTGCGCGCGGATATCGACACGGCGCAGGGCTTCACAGGATGCCGCCTCTACCCTTGGGCGAATAACCCGGCGCTTAAGGCGGAAGTCGCCCGCCGCGTCGCAGCAGCGGGACGTTGATGACCATGGCCAGCCAGCTTTTCTCTCCCATCCAGTTGCGCGGGCTGACGCTGCCCAACCGCATCGTCATCGCGCCCATGTGCGAGTTCAGCGCCGAGAACGGCAATGCCACGGACTGGCACCTGATCCATCTGGGCCATCTGGCACTCTCCGGCGCCGGCCTGCTGATCATCGAGGCGACGGGCGTGGAGCCGCGCGGCCGCATCACCCCGGAATGCCTCGGCCTTTACAATGACGAGAACGAGGCAGCACTGGCCCGCGTGCTGGAGGTGGCGCGCAAATACAGCAAGATGCCGATCGGGCTGCAGCTTGGCCATGCCGGCCGCAAGGGCTCCCTGCGCAACCCGGCCGATGGCCAGGGGCGCGGCCATGCCACGGAAGCCGAGGGCGGCTGGCAGACCATCGGCCCCTCGCCCCTGCCCTTCGCGGCCGATTGGCCCGCGCCAAAGGAAATGGACCGGCAGGACATGGACGAGGTCAGCGCCGCCTTTGTCCAGGCCACGGTGCGTTGCGAGAGGCTGGGCATCGACCTGTTGGAGATCCATGGCGCGCACGGCTACCTGATCAGCAGCTTCCTTTCCCCGCTCGCCAACCAGCGCCACGATTCCTATGGCGGCAGCCTCGAGAACCGCATGCGCTTCCCGCTGGAGGTGTTCGAGGCGGTCCGCGCTGCATGGCCGGAGCACAAGCCCCTGGGCGTGCGCTTCAACGGCACCGACTGGGACGAGCGCGGCATCAGCACCGAGGAAGCCGTGCTCTTCGGCCAGGCGCTGGCGGCGCGCGGCTGCGACTATGCGGATATCTCCTCAGGCGGCAATGGCTTCGCGAAGATCCCTAGCGGCCCGGGCTATCAGGTGCGCTTCGCCAGCAGGGTCAAGGATGGCGCGGTGATGCCCACCATGGCCGTCGGGCTGATCCGCGAGCCCGCGCATGCGGAGGCCATCATCGCCTCCGGCCAGGCCGATATGGTGGCCATCGGGCGCGGCTTCCTCAACGATCCGCGCTGGCCCTGGCACGCGGCCGAGGAACTGGGCGTGAGGATCGAGGTGCCCTTCCCCTATTCGCGCGCCGCCACCCGCGCCGACATCCCCTCCTACGCACGGTGAATGCCGCCATGGACTTCGCAGCCCGCAAGCAGCTCGACCCCGCCCGGCGACTGCAGATGCTGGAGGACGCGGAAGAGATCCGCTGGATGAAGGCCTATTACGCGCAGGTCTGCGACGATAAGTTCACCAAGGACCATGTGGCCAGGCCGCAGGAGGAGATCGACGCCGCCGTGCGCCCGATGGTGGAGCGCGTCTTCGCCGAGGACGCGGTCTGGGGTGGTTCCCCCAATGGCGAGCCGCCGATCCAGGGACGCGAGGCCATTTTCCAGCGGCTGCGCATCAGCACCTGGACCTTCGCCATGCACTACTACGTCAACCCGGTGATCGAGGTCGACGGCGACCGCGCCCATGCCCGCTGGATGCTCTGGGAGCCCTGCACGGCCGTGGACACCAACACCGCCATGTGGATGTCGGCCGTCAGCGAGGATGACTACATCCGCACGCCCGCCGGCTGGCGCCTGAAGAACTATGTTGTCCATTACAAGTTCCTGACGCCTTTCGACCGCCCCTGGACGCACCGCTGAAGCCCCCCTCCCTCTGACGCAAAGGCATCGTCATGAAGCGCCGTACGCTGCTGACAGGACTTTCCGCCGCCATCGCCGCGCCCCGGATCGGGCGCGCGCAGGGCAGCCGGGTGCTGCGCTTCATTCCGCAGACCGACCTGACGGTGCTGGACCCGATCTGGACCACCGTCTACGCCACGCGCGAACACGCCAACATGGTGTTCGACACGCTCTATGGCACCGACAGCCAGTACCGCGCTTCGCCGCAGATGGTGGATGGGCATGTCGTCGAGAACGACGGCAAGCTCTGGAAGCTGACGCTGCGCGAAGGGCTGAAGTGGCATGATGGGGAGCGCGTGCTGGCGCGGGACTGCGTGGCGAGCATCCAGCGCTGGGCCAAGCGCGACCCGTTCGGGCAGGCGCTGCTGGACGCCACGGACGAGCTTTCGGCGCCAGATGACAGGACCATCCAGTTCCGCCTGAAACGCCCCTTCCCGATGCTGCCGGCGGCGCTGGGCAAGCTGCCCTCGCTGATCCCGGCGATGATGCCGGAGCGGCTGGCGAAGACAGATGCCTTCACACAGGTCACGGAAATGGTGGGCTCCGGCCCCTTCCGCTTCCTGCCGGATGAGCGGATCTCCGGCGCCCGTGTCGCCTACGGGCGTTTCGCGGATTACGTGCCGCGCCCCAGCGGCACCTCGGACTGGACCGCCGGGCCCAAGGTCGTGCATGTGGACCGGGTGGAATGGACGGTGATCAACGATCCCGCCACCGCCGCGGCCGCCCTGCAAAGTGGCGAGCAGGATTGGTGGAACTACGCGGTCTCCGACCTCATTCCGCTGCTGAAGCGGGCGCCGAACCTGAAGGTGGAGGTGCTCGACCCCTCCGGCCTCTTCTGCCTGATGCGGCTGAACCACCTGCAGCCACCCTTCAACAACCCCGCCATCCGCCGCGCGCTCTTCGGCGCCATCAACCAGACGGACTTCATGACGGCGGTCGCGACGGATGACCCGTCGATGTACCAGGTGCCGACTGGCTTCTTTCCCCATGGCACGCCGCTGGCCAGCGATGCCGGCATGGGCGCCATCAGCGCCAGCCCGGACTACGACAAGGTGAAGCGCGACCTGAAAGCCGCCGGCTACAAGGGCGAGAAGGTCGTCTTTCTGGCGGCCACCGACCCAAGCTTCGTCAAGTCCCTGGCCGATGTCGGTGCCGACATGCTGCAAAGGGCCGGCATGAATGTCGATTATCAGGTCAGCGACTTCGGCACCATGATCACCCGCCGCACCACCCGCGCCCCGGTGGAACAGGGCGGCTGGAGCGCCTTCATGACCGCGCTGGCCGGCATCGACATGCTGAACCCGGCGGTGCAGGCGCAGCTGCGCGGCAACGGCGCGAATTCCTGGATCGGCTGGCCCGACAGCCCGCGTATCGAGCAGTTGCGCGGCGAGTGGTTCCAGGCGCCGACGCTGGAGGCGCAGCAGGAAGCCGCGCGGCAGATCCAGCTCCAGGCCTTCCAGGATGTGCCCTACCTGCCCGTGGGCCAGTTCTCCCAGCTCACGGCCTATAGCCGCAAGCTGAGCGATGTGCCGCGCGGCTATGCCCTCTTCTGGAACGTGCGCAAGAACGCCTGACCCGAAAGCTCTCTGCCATGAACCGTCGTGATTTCCTGAGGGTTTCCGCGGCGGGGCTCACCGCGCCGTCCCTCGCCCAGGCGCAGGGTAGCCGCGTGCTGAAGTTCATTCCGCAGAATGACCTTTCGGTGCTCGACCCGATCTTTGCCGCCGTCTATGCAACGCGCACGCATGCGCTGATGGTCTTCGACACGCTCTATGGCCAGGATGGCAGCTTCCGCGCCTCGCCGCAGATGGTGGAAGGTCATGTCACCGAGGATGATGGCCTGACCTGGCGCCTGACGCTGCGGGACGGGCTGAAGTGGCACGACGGGGAGCCTGTGCTGGCGCGGGACTGCGTGGCCAGCATCCAGCGCTGGGGCAAGCGTGACCCCTTCGGGCAATCGCTGATGGCGGCCACTGACGAACTGGTGGCGGGTGACGACAAGACCATCCGCTTCCGCCTGAAGCGCCGCTTCCCGCTGCTGCCGGATGCATTGGGCAAACTGCCGACGCTGCTGCCGGTGATGATGCCGGAACGGCTGGCCCGCACGGATGCCTTTACCCAGGTGACGGAGATGGTGGGCTCCGGCCCCTTCCGCTCCCTGGCGGATGAGCGTGTCTCCGGTGCCCGCGCCGCCTATGCGCGGAACGCCGATTACGTTCCGCGTTCCGGCGGCAGGCCGGAATGGACAGCCGGGCCCAAGGTCGTGCATCTGGACCGGGTGGAATGGACCACCATCACCGACCCCGCCACCGCCGCGGCCGCCCTGCAGAGCGGCGAGCAGGACTGGTGGGAATACGTGGCGAACGACCTGGTGCCGGTGCTGCGCCGCGCGCGCAACGTCAAGGTCGCGATGCAGGAATCCACCGGCATCCTGAATGCCCTCCGCATGAATCACCTGCAGCCGCCCTTCAACAACCCGGCCATCCGGCGGGCGCTGCTGGGTGCCATGAACCAGGAGGATTTCGTCATCCCCGTCGCGGGGTCGGACCCCGCCATGTGGCATGTGCCGACCGGCTTCTTCACGCCCGATACGCCCATGGCGAATGATGCGGGGCTGGAGGTGCTGACGGGGCCGCGCGACTACGACAAGGTAAAGCGCGACCTGGCGGCGGCTGGCTACAAGGGCGAGCGCGTGGTGCTGCTGCTTGCCACCGATCCTGCCTTTGTCGGCACCCTGGGCGAGGTAGCAGCGGATATGCTGCGCCGCGCCGGCATGAATGTGGATGCGCAGGTCATGGACTGGGGCAGCTTCATCAGCCGCCGCGCCAGCAAGGAGCCTGTGGAGCGGGGTGGCTGGAGCGCTGCCATGACGGCGCTGTCGGGCCTGGATATGGCAACGCCGGCCGTGCAGTCCGTGATCCGCGGCAATGGTGCCGCCGCGCTGTTCGGCTGGCCGGACCTGCCGAAGCTGGAAGCGCTGCGGGATGAATGGTTCATGGCGCCGGACCTTGCCAGCCAGCAGCGCCTGGCGCGGCAGATCCAGCAGCAGGCCTTCGAGGACCTGCCCTATATCCCTGCCGGGCAGTTCTTCCAGGCCACGGCCTATAGCACGCGCTTGAAGGATATTGTGCCGGGTTATTCCGTATTCTGGAACGTGAAGAAGGACGCGTAGAACGCGCCCTTCACCTTTTCAGCTGCCGCGCAGGCGCGGGCGTAACCTGCTCACCGCGCCACCACCACCTTCAGGGTGTCGCGGTTGCTGTCCCAGAAGGGCAGCGCTTCCTCGGCTTCCGCGAAGGGCATGATGCGGGAGATCAGCGCATCCGCCTTGTCGCCGATCTGCTCCAGATAGGCGATGACGGCATGGAAATCCTCCAGCGTCGCGTTGCGGGAGCCCATGATGTCCAACTCCTTCAGGTTGAACATCTGGGTTTCATAGGTCACCGGCGCCTTGGAATAGCCGACATAGACCACCCGCCCGGCAAAGCCGGCCAGCGTCACGCATTGCGTGAAGGTGGCCGGCGTGCCCACAGCCTCGAAGGCCACGTCCACGCCGTCATCCGCCGTCAACTCGCTGACCTTGGCGACGATGTCTTCCTTGCCGGCCTCGAAGGTATGCGCGGCGCCGAAGCGGCGGGCCAGCGCCAGCTTCTCCGGGCTCATATCCACGGCGATGACGTCCGCGCCGCGTGCCACGGCGCCGATCAGAACGCCCATGCCGATCATTCCGCAGCCCAGCACCACGATCCGCTCGCCCTTCTGCACGCGGCCACGCGCCACGGCATGGAAGCCGACGGACAGCGGCTCCACCAGCGCGAGATGCTGCGGTGCCAGCGTGTCGTTCAGGATCAGCTTGCTGGCCGGCAGCACGATCTCCTCAGCCAGGCCGCCATCCTGCTGCACGCCAAGGGTGCGGTTGTAGCGGCAGGCATTGGTGCGCCCCTTGCGGCAGGAGGCGCAGTGCCCGCAGCTGGTATAGGGCATGACGATCACGCGGCGGCCCGGCCTGAACTCCGGCGAGACCGAAGCGCCCGCCGCGATGACCTCGCCCCCGATCTCGTGGCCCGGAATGCGCGGCAGCTGCACCAGTGGGTTCAGGCCACGGAAGGTATTCAGGTCGCTGCCGCAAAGGCCGACATGACGCACGGCGATCCGCACATCCTCCGGCCCGGCCACGGGTACGGCCACGTCGTGGAACCGCGTGCGGCCCTCCTGCTCGATCATCAAGGCTTTCATCGTCATCCCGTCTCGGTCATTGCGGCGCCTACACGAAGGCTGGCTCACTCATGTCGTCGCAGCATCCCAGCGGCAGGCTGGCACCAGTGGGTGCCTTGTGGATCTTGTCGAGCTTGTCGCTGCAAGGGCCCATCCGTTCACCGCGCTGTGCCGCAGTGCCTCTTGTCCAGCCGCCGGCGACATGGGGCGCGCTGCATAAAAATTCTTGCTTTGTTGACCCTGACGATGTGGCCGCCTTAGGTGCGGGTCAAATGGTTTTTCAGTGTTAATAAACCCTCCCTGGAGTGCCGATGCGGACGAGGGCTGTCTACAAGCAGGTCCACAATGCCATGCTGGCGCGGCTGAAGGACCCGATGCTTGAAGAACTGAGGGGGTCAGAAGCCGCATTGGCACAGGAATTCAGGAGCAGCCGGACCACGATCCGCGCCGTTCTCGCCGCCCTGCAACAGGCCGGGTTCCTGGAAGGCCGCCACATCCTGCGTCGACCGGCGCCTGCGGATTTCTTCCCGTCCGGCGAGACCCAGTCCGCTGCCGCGCTGGTCGAGCTCCGCTTCATGAACTGGATTCTGCATTCCGACATCCGGCCAGGGCAGCCGGTCAATGTTACGCAGCTGTCGCGGCAGTTCGGCGTCTCGGCCACGGTCATTCGTGGCTACCTGCAACGTCTGCGGCATTACGGCCTGCTGGAGGCGAGGCCCAACAGCACCTGGATCTTCCGCGGCATCACCAGCGCCTTCGCCACCGAGCTTTGCGAGATCCGCGAGATCTTCGAGCTTCGATCCGCGCGCCACCTTGCCACGCTGGAGCCCGGCGCGCCGGCCTGGGTGGAACTGCGGCAAATCCGTGCCGAGCATCTCGCGCTGCTGCAGGATATCGAGGGACGCTTCCGGGATTTCTCAGCGCTGGACGAGCGGCTGCACCGGCTGATCTATGACGCCTCCGAAAACCGCTTTGTCATGGAATTCTACCACATCATCTCGATCATCTTTCATTACCACTATCAGTGGAACAAGGTGGATGAGAAAGCGCGCAACCGTTTCGCGATCCTGCAGCATCTCGATTATATCGATGCGCTGCACAGCCGGGATCTGGATGCGGTGGAGCGCAGCTGCCGCGCGCATCTGAACACGGGGCGGGAGACCTTGATGCTCTCCACCGGCATGCGGGCGGAAGCGGCGCGGGCCCCGTGACGGAGCGGGCCGCCATGGTGCCGGCACCGGCAACCGGCTAGACAGGCGGGGCAACCGCCTTGCCGGCGCTGGAGTTTCCGCATCATGTCCCCTGCCGCCGCCTCCCAGGCCATTGAAGACGCCCTGGCCCTGGCGCGGGATCTGGCGCCCCGGATGGCCGCCGTGGTGCTCACCCATTTCCCCGATGCCGATACCCTGGACCTCATGCGGCCCGGCGCCGGGCCTCTGGAGACCATTGCTGCCACCAACCGCGCCCTGGCGGCCGAGTTGGCGCAGGAAGGCGTGGAGGTTCTGGTGCAGGTGGCGGACCGTGCCGCCTTCCGCCGCTGGATGGACGGGCGCGCCGATACGCCGCAGGCCCGGCTCGCCTGGCGCAACCACCGGGGGCTGCTGCAAGGGCCCGCGGCCTTCCAGGCGCTTGGACTGGCCCCCGAGCCCACCAAGCCCCCCCGGCGCGGCAAGGCCTCCGGCACCCTCGCCGACCGGCTGATGCGCGCCTTCGCGGATGAGGAGGGGCAGGAGTTCGACGAACTGGCGGAGGAGCTGATCGCCACGGGTCGCGACGGCGTGCTGGACCAGGCCATCCGCAAGGTCGGTGCGCGCTTTGGTGAGGAAGCGGCGCAGGACCTGGCGCACGACCTTTTGGCGATGGCCGAGGGCGCCCGTATCGGCCCTTCCGGCTGGGCGACGCTGGTGGCCTTGCCGGTCGCGCTGCCGCCCGGCACGCCGCCCGACCCGGTCTTCCTGGGCGAAAGCCTGATCACCTCCGGCGCGCTGGCGGAGGAGCTGGAGCTGCGCTTCCTGCCGGAATGGCGCGCGCCGGAAGCGCTGGACGCCCTGCCCCCCGCTGCGCTGCGCCGCGTGCTGGTCGAGATGGTGGCGGGCGAGGAACCGACCGCCCTGCCCCCGGCCAAGCCTACGCAGTTGCAGGAGAGCGGCTTCGGCGTGCTGGTCGGCCTGCAATATGACTGGGCCATCCCGAGCTGGGAGGAGATCGTCGCCCAGGGCCTGCCCGAGCCGCCCGAGGAAGGCAAGGAAACGCCCGAGGAGGCCGCCCGCGCCCAGGTCTTCGAACGCTGGCGCGCCGCCGCCTATGAGGCCGGCGATGGCTGCGTGCCCCTGGCGCTGGTGCCCTTCTCCGAAGCCACGGCCGAGATCGCCGACTTCCTGCAAGAGGCCAGCGACCAGACCAGCGGCCTGGCCGAGATCCGCGATTTCGTGGACATGGCGCGAAGCGAGGCGCTGGGCGAGGAAGTGGTCTGCCACGCCACGGTGGAGGGAGAGCGGCTGCAGCTGGCGCTTTATACCCGCGCCGGCCGCTTCCTGGATGAACTCTCGCTGGAAGCCGGGCAACTGCCGGTCCCGGCGACGGAGATGCCGGAACTGCTGAGGACCTTCGTGCCGCTCGTATCGCAGCCCCCCGGGCGCTAGCTGCCGGTGCGCCGCCCCGCCGCCTCTCCCGCCATTCCGGCCGGTCTGCTGTCCCTGCGGCTGATGCTGCCCTTCCTGCGGCCCTACCGCTGGCGGGTACTGGGCGCGGCGCTGGCCATGATGACGGCGGCCGGGCTGACGCTGGGGCTGGGCCAGGGGCTGCGGCACCTGATCGATTCCGGCTTCGGCGATGCCGGCCCCGGGGCGCTGGACCGGGCGGCGCTGGGCATGTTCGCGGTGGTGGCCGGGCTGGCGGGGGCCACGGCGCTGCGCTTCTTCCTCATCTCCTGGCTGGGGGAGCGGGTTGCCGCCGATATCCGCCGCGCGGTCTTCAACCACGTCCTCACCCTCTCGCCAGCCTTTTTCGAGACGGCGCGTACCGGCGACATCCTTTCCCGCCTCACCGCCGATATCGGCATCCTGCAAACCCTGGTGGGCACCGCGATCTCCCAGGGGCTGCGCAGCGTGCTGATGGTGGCGGGCGCCTTCGCCCTGCTGGTGCATACCAGCCCCAAGCTGGCAGGACTGGTGGCGGTGGTGGTGCCCTTCGTGGTGGCGCCGCTCATCCTCTTCGGCCGGCGGGAGAAGGCGCTCTCCCGCCTGGCGCAGGAACGTGTCGCGGACCTCGGCGCCCGGGCGGAGGAAGTGATCAACGCCATCCGCACCGTGCAGGTCTTCACGCATGAGGCGCGGGAGCAGGCGCGCTTCGCGCAGGAAAGCGAGGCCGCCGTCGCCGCCACCCTGCGCCGCATCCGCACCCGGGCCGTGCAGATCCTGGTGGTGATCCTGCTGGGTGTCGGTGCCATCACCCTCAGCCTCTGGGTCGGTGGGCGGGATGTGGTGGCGGGGCAGATGTCGGGGGGCGACCTGTCCGCCTTTGTCTTCTACGCGGTGCTGCTGGCTTCCTCCGGCGCCAGTGCCAGCGAGCTGTGGGGCGAGGTGCAGCGCGCCGCCGGCGCGGCGGAGCGGCTGCGGGAACTGCTGGCGGTGCCACCCGCCATCACCGCGCCCCAGCAGCCGCAGGCGCTGCCCAGCCCGCTGCGCGGCCGCATCGAGTTCCAGAATATCCGCTTCACCTACCCCACCCGGCCTGACCACCCGGCATTGGACGACTTCTCCCTGGTGGTGGAGCCGGGGGAGACCGTGGCGCTGGTCGGCCCCTCCGGCGCCGGCAAGACCACGTTGCTGCAACTGCTGGTACGGTTCTACGACCCGCAGCAAGGACGCATCCTGGTGGATGGCGTCGACATCGCGCAACTGCACCCGGCGGCGCTGCGCGCCTGCATCGGCGCCGTGCCGCAGGACCCGGTGATCTTCAGCGCGGATGCCGCCAGCAACATCGCCTATGGCCGCCCCGATGCCACGCCTGCCGAGATCCGCGCCGCCGCCGAGGCCGCCGCCGCGCTAGGCTTCATCGAGGCCTTGCCGCAAGGCATGGCGACGCATCTGGGCGCCAAGGGGGTCACGCTTTCCGGCGGGCAGCGGCAGCGCATGGCCATCGCCCGCGCCATCCTGCGCGACCCTGCCATCCTGCTGCTGGACGAAGCCACCAGCGCGCTGGACGCGGAATCGGAGCAGGCGGTGCAGCAGGCGCTGGCCACCCTCTCCCGCGGCCGCACCACGCTGGTGGTGGCGCACCGCCTGGCCACCGTGCGCCGCGCCGACCGCATCGTGGTGCTGGATGGCGGGCGCGTCGTCGCCACCGGCACGCATGACGACTTGGTGCAGCAGGGCGGCCTTTATGCCCGCCTTGCCACCCTGCAGTTCGGCGAGTTGTCCTAGGCCAGCATCTCCCGCACCAGCGGCATCACCTTGTTGCCGTAGAGTTCGATGCTGCGCATCATCGCCGCATGCGGCAGCGGCCCGGCGCTGTACTTCATGTCGAAGCGGGAGAGCCCCAGCGTCCGCGCCGTCTTTACGATCTTGCGGGCCACCGTCTCCGGCGCGCCGAGGTAGAGCGAGCCGCCTTCGATCTCGCGCTCGAATTCCGCCGGTTGCAGCGGCGGCCACCCCCGCTCGGCGCCGATGCGGTCGCGCATGGCCTTGTAGTGCGGCCAGAGGATCTCGCGTGCCGCTGCATCGCTTTCCGCCACGAAGCCGTGTGAATGGACACCGATAGGCGGCACCGGCCCGCCGAACTGGGCGCAGGCCTTGTGGAAGAGGTCCACGAAAGGCCGGAAGCGCACCGGGTCGCCGCCAATGATGGCCAGCATCAAGGGCAGGCCGTAGCGCGCCGCCCGCACCACCGATTTCGGGCTGCCGCCGACGCCGACCCAGGTGCGCAGCGGCGCCTGCTCCACCAGCGGGAAAACGCGCTGCTCCGTCAGGGCCGCGCGGGTGCTGCCGCTCCAGGTCACCGGCTGCTGCGTCAGCAGCGCGGCGAAGAGATCCAGCTTCTCCTCGAACAGCGTCTCATACTGCTGCAGGTCGTAGCCGAAGAGCGGAAAGGATTCCGTGAAGGAGCCGCGCCCCAGGATGACCTCGGCCCGCCCGCCGGAGGCGGCATCAAGGGTGGAGAAGCGCTGGAAGACCCGCACGGGGTCATCGGAGCTGAGCACCGTCACCGCCGAGCCCAGCCGGATGCGCCGTGTGCGGCCGGCGATGGCCGCCAGCACCACCTCCGGCGCGGAGATGGCGAAATCCTCGCGGTGATGCTCGCCAAGCCCAATGAAGTCGACGCCGACCTCATCGGCCAGCACCGCCTCGGCGATCACGTCACGGATGACCTGGGCGTGCGGCAGCAGCCGGCCATCCACGCCCGCCGTCACATCGCCGAAGCTGTCCAGCCCCATCTCAAGCTGCTGCGCCAAGCGACCCTCCACAGGATTGACTGGCGGCAGAGATGGCACCGCCGCGCGGGGACGTCGAGGCCCGCCGCGCGGCGCTGCCGGCGGCTCAGTCCGCCGTGGCGCCCGAAGCCTTCACGATCGGCACCCAGACATCCACTTCGTTTTTCACGTACTGGGCGAAGCGTTCCGGCGTGTAGCCGCGCATGGCCGGGGTGCCCATCTCGTTCAGGCGCTGCTGCACGGTGGCATCGCCCAGCGCCTCGTTGACGGCGGCGTTCATGCGCTCGACGATGTTGGAAGGCAGGCCGGCGGGCCCGAAGATGCCGTACCAGGAATAGGCCTTGTAGCCGGGCAGGCCCACTTCCGCCGCCGTCGGCACGTCCGGCATCAGGTTGGAACGCTCATCCGTCGCGACGAACAGCGTCTTGACCTGGCCTTCCTTGTTGAAGGGCAGCATCAGGCTGGGAATGTCGCTGTTGAACTGCACCTCGCCAGCCAGCATGGCCGAGAAGACCTGCCCGCCGCCGCGATAGGGAATGTGCACCGCCTGCGCGCCGATGCGCTGCAGGAAGCTGGCGGAGGCGAGATGGCCGGTGGAGCCGACGCCGCTGCTGCCATAGGAGAACTTGTTCGGGTTCGCCTTCAGCTGCGCGATCCAGTCCGCCGTGTCGCGCACCTTGAGGCCCGTGGTGGTGACGCTGTGGCAGATGGGAATGAAGTTCGTCGGCACCACCGCCGTCAGATCCTTCACCGGATCATAGGGCAGCTTGCTGTAGAGGCCGGCGGCGACACCCGTGGAGGAAAGGGTCGCCAGCACGAAGTTGTAGCCATCGGGCGCAGACTTCGCCACGAAGTCGGTACCCAGCGTGCTGCCGGCACCGGGGCGGTTCTCGACCACGATGGTCTGGCCCAGGATCTCCGACAGCTTCGGCGTCAGCAGGCGCATCGTGATATCGGTGCCGCCGCCCGGGCCGAAAGGCACGATGACGCGGATGGGCCGGTTCGGCCAGTTGCCGGTCTGCGCGCGCAACACGGCGGGCGTCATCAGGGTCGCGGCGGTCAGGCCCATCAGCCCGCGGCGCGTGGTGGCCGCGAGGCGGCGGCCGGCGAAGGTATTCGTCATGCTATCCACTCCTGCTCAAGGTCGCGGTGCGTCAGGCGTTCCCGCCGGCTCTTGCGGCCGGCGTGGCATTCAGAAAGATCCGCCATTCACGGGCAGGATCTGCCCGCTGACGAATTTGGCGAGGTCGGAGGCGAAGAACATCGTCGCATCCGCGATGTCCTGCGCGTCGCCCAGGCGGCCGAGGGCGATGCCGGTCAGGGCGGCCTTGCGGCGCTCCTCGCCCATGCTGTCCCAGCCGCCCTGCTTGTCGGCATCGGTCAGCACCAGGCCGGGTGCCACGGTGTTCACCGTGATGCCGAAGGGGCCCAGCTCCATGGCCAGCTGCCGCGTCAGCCCCAGCACCGCGTGCTTCGCCGTGGCATAGGCCTGGATGCGGGTGCGCGAGGGGCGGAAGGCGGCGCCGGAACTGATATTGATGATGCGCCCGGCGCCCACGCGCTTCATGCCCGGCGCGGCCGCGCGCACGGTGGCGAAGCTGGCATTGACGTTGAGCGCCATGATGGCGTCCCAGTCCGCATCGGGCACTTCCTCCACCGGGCGGTGGTGCTGGCCCATCATGCCGCCAGCATTGTTGACCAGGATGTCGATGGCGCGGCCGGCCTGGCGCTCCACCTCACCGATCCAGGCGCCGGCGGCGGCGCGGTCGGTCAGGTCCACAACGGCAGTGCGGATGGCATGCTCCCGCGCCGTCTCATCCAGGCCGGCGACGTCGATATCGGTGGCATAGACCTCCGCGCCCCGCACCGCGAAGCTGCGGGCGATAGCGCGGCCAAAGCCCATGGCGGCACCTGTGACGGCGACGACGCGCCCCTCGAAATCCAATGTCATCCGGCTTTCGCCTCCCCTATATTCTTGGACTCGGATTCCGCCAGGATGCGGAGCGCGGTAGTCAGCCCGGCATCGTTGTGGCGGATGCAAAGTGCCTCGGCCCGCGGGGCATCGCCGTCATGGATGGCATCGCGGATGGCCTGGTAGGCGGTGATGCCGTCCCGCACCCGTGCCGGCCGCGCCATGGACAGGTTGCGCAGCAGCGCCAGGCGGTTGTGCACGGAGACGAACATCCCCTGCAGTACCGGATTGCCGCTGCCTTCGGCGATGGCATGGTGGAAGGCATCGCCCGCCGCGACGATGCGGCGCGTATCAGCCGCAGCGGCGGCCGCCTCAAGCTCCGCCGTGGCATCGCTGATGGCTTCGAGGGCAGCCGGCGGGCGCAGCTCGGCGCAGAGCCTCGCGGCATAGCCCTGCAGCACGCCGCGCACACCGAAGAGGTGGCGGGCATCCTCGGCGCTGATAGCGGTGACGGAGGGGCCGCGATGCGGCCGCATCACCACCAGCCCTTCCGCCTCGAGCTGCCGCAGCGTCTCGCGGACTGAGGCGCGGCTGGCGCCGGTCAGCTCGCACAGTTCACGCTCCACCAGCCGCTGCCCGGGCGTGAAATGCCCGGACAGGATCGCGGCGCGCAGCGTGTCGCCCAGCGCGGAGCGCAGCGTCACGACCTGTGTGGCGACCTGGAGGCTGGCGGTATCCATAACGTGAAGTGTTAAAGATTGTCAGACAATCCGTCAATCGGGTTGACGCCCCCGGCGGGCTGGCAGATGACAGGGCGGCATTCAGCCGAAGGGGGAATCAGCCATGGCGGAACCGGTGGTCATCTGGGGTTCGGGGGCGATCGGCGGCACGATCGGTGCCTGCCTGCGCCGCGCGGGGCACGAGGTGCTCTTCGTGGACGTGGTGCCGGAACATGTGGAGGCCATCGCCGCCGGCCGGCTGCACATCGAAGGCCCCGTGGTCGATTTCACCATCGGCGGGCCGGCGCTGCTGCCGGAGCAGGTCCAGGGCCAGCACAAGCTGATCATCCTGGCCGTGAAGGCGCATCACACCGAGGCGGCGACGCGCGCGCTGCTGCCGCACCTGGCCGAGGACGGTGCCGTGGTGTCTTGCCAGAACGGGCTGAACGAGCTGACCATCGCCGAGATCGCCGGCCGGCAGCGCACGATCGGCGCCTTCGTGAACTTCTATGCCGACTACATGGGCCCCGGCCACATCAGCTACGCCAAGCGCGGCGCCGTGGTGGTGGGCGAGCTGGATGGCAGCCGGACGCCGCGCCTGGAAGCGCTGCACCGCATGCTGCAGGACTTCGACGAAGATGCCGTGCTGAGCGATAATGTCTTCGGCTATCTCTGGGGCAAGGCAGGCTATGGCGCCATCCTGAAGGCCTCGGCGCTGACAGACGACACCATTGCCGACTTCATCGCCGCCCCGGCCCGCCGCGTGCTGATCCTGCGGCTGGTGCAGGAGATCCTGGCTGTCGCGGCGGCCAAGGGCGTGACGCCGCTGGGCTTCGATGGCTTCGACCCCATCGCATTCATGAAGCGCGACGAGGTGGCCATCGAGGCCTCGATGCAGCAGATGGTGGCCTTCAACCGCGGCTCCGCCAAGCCCCGCAGCGGCATCTGGCGCGACCTGGCCGTGCGCAAGCGGCAGACCGACGTGGCGGCGCAGCTCGCGCCGGTGCGTGCCGCCGCCCGCGCCCATGGCCTGGGCACGCCCATCGCCGACAAGCTGGTGGAGCTGATCGGCGAGATTGAACAGGGGCGCCGTGCCATCGGGCAGGATGCCGCCGACGTGCTCACCCGCGTCGCCCAGCAGCAGTAAGAGGAAGGACACCAATGTCCGAAGGCAAGAAGCACCCCGCCGGCGATCCCTGGGACTGGCCCGAGCCCACCTGGCGTGGTGTGGTCGAGCGCGCCCGGGCCGGCCGCAGCCTGCGCCCGCGCGCCTGGCCGAACGGCGCGCGCTGCGCCGTCGCGCTCTCCTTTGACGCGGATCACGAGACCATCCCGCTGCGTGATTCCGATGAGAGCCCCATGCGCATCAGCCAGGGGCAGTATGGCGCGCGCCAGGGTGTGCCCCGCATCCGCCAGCTTCTGGCGCGGGAAGGCGTGAAGGCCACCTTCTTCTACCCCGCCGTCGCCGCCCTGCTGCATCCGGATGAAGCGCGCGGCGTGGCCGAGGAAGGCCACGAGATCGGCATCCATTCCTGGATTCATGAGCGCAACACGGTGCTGCCCTATGAGGTCGAGCGCGACCTCGCCTTCCGTGCCGCCGAGACGCTGGAGAAGGTGACGGGCCAGCGCCCCGTTGGCATGCGCACGGCGAGCTGGGATTTTTCCCTGCGCACGCTGGACATCATCCGGGAAATGGGCCTGCTCTACGACAGCAGCCTGATGGCCGATGACGATCCCTACGAGCTGAACTCGGGCGGCACGCCGACCGGCATTGTCGAGCTGCCGCCAGAATGGATTCGTGACGACGCTGTCTACTTCAACATGAACCGCTTTGGTGGGCTGCGTCCCTATACGCCGCCCTCCAGCGTGGCCGAGGTCTTCCTGGGGGAGCTGGAAGGCGCCCATGCCGAGGGCGGGCTCTTCCTGCTGACGATGCACCCGCATCATATCGGCCACCGCAGCCGCATGCCGGTGCTGGAAAAGGTGATCGCCGCCGCCAAGGCCAAGGGCGACTGCTGGTTCGCCACCCATGCCGAAGTTGCAGCCTGGTGCAAGGAGAATGCGGAAGCGCCGGCCGCCTGACCGGCGCCGCGCGGCGGCCCGGCGCTAAGGCAGCCGGGCCAGCCGCGTGAAGAGCAGGTTGAAGAAGCGGTCCGCATCCGCCTCGTTCAGCCAGAGCGCGTTCTGCGGCCGGCCGGTGACATGGAACCAGTCAGCCACGCTCATGCCCAGCGAGATGGGGCTGGCCGTTTCCACCGCCACATTGATCCGGCGCCCCTTAAAGAGCTCGGGGTCCAGCAGATGTGCGATGACGCAGGGGTCGTGCAGCGGGATGCCGTCCTTCTCGCGTTCCCGCTGCGGATTGCCATCGGCGTCGCCGAACATCACAGCTACGGCACGGGCGGCCGCGGTGCCGACCTTTCGCAGCGCCAGCAGGCGGTCGCGTGTCATCAGTACCTGATGCGTCAGGTCCAGCGGCAGCATGGTCAGCAGCACGCCGCTGTCCAGCAGCACGGCGGCGGCTTCCGGGTCCGCGTAAACGTTGTATTCAGCGGCGGGGCTGACATTGCCGCCCTCGCTGCGCGCGCCGGCCATCCACACCACCTCGCCAATACGCGGCGCGATCTCCGGCGCCTTCACCAGCGCCATGGCGAAGTTGGTGGCGGGGCCCAGCAGGCAAAGGGTGATGCTGCCGGCGGGCTCGCGCAGCAGCACCTCGATCAGATGGTCCACCGCGTGCTGTCGTTGTGCGGGCGCCTGGGCATCCGGCAGCACCAGGCCCTGCAATCCGGTTTCGCCATGCACATGCTCGGCGGTGACGGGCGGGCGGATCATCGGACGCGCGCAGCCGGGGAAGACCGGCACGCCGGGTCGCCCGCCCAGTTCCAGCAGCGCCAGGGCATTGGCCGTGGTGCGGGAGAGCGGCACATTGCCGGCTACGGTGGTGACGGAGACCAGTTCCAATTCTTCCGGCGCCGCCAGCGCCAGCAGGATGGCCACAGCATCGTCCTTGCCGGGATCGGTGTCGATGATGATCCGGCGCATCAGCCAGCCTTCCCCAGGTGGCGCGCCGCCAGGATGGCGCAGGCCTCGAACATCTCCAGTGAATCGAAAGGGCGGTCCTGCCCATCGGCGGGCACCACCATCGGGTGGCCGCCGGCCTGCAACACGGCACCAGGAATCATCAGGTTGTCCGGCAGGCCGAAGCCTTCGACGCTGAGACCGGGGATCGGGTCCGGCAAGGCGGCTGCATAGGCGCGGCAGCGCTCGGCGAAGGAGGCGGCACTGTTGGAATAGCCGAAAACCGGCTTCCCGCGCCCCAGGAACCAGCCGATCTCGACCAACGTGCCGCTGTCGGCGGAAATGCCTCGGAAGGGCGTGAGGTTGGCGATGACGATGTCGCAGGCCTCCATCATCGCCACATCCTTGCGGTAGATGGTCTGCCAGGCCTCCTCCTCGGCCATGCTGGAGAGGGCGGCGACATCCTCGTTCAAGGGCGGCTGGCCTTCGAAGCCCAGGCGGGCGCAGATCTCCACCTTGCGGCGGGCATGTTCGACGGCATTCGGCAGGAAGACATCCGGCCCGGCGAGATAGGCTTTCATGCGCCGCTCCCTGCCAGATTATCGGGGCCGAAGGAATGTGGCAGCAGCGCCTCCAGCGTTGTGGTCAGCAGCAGCTGGCCGGAGGGGTCCACCATCCGTACCGGCATGCCCGGCCCAGCGAACTCGCGGATCTTCTGGCGGCAGCCGCCGCAGGGCGTGCAGGGCATCTCGCCGCCGCCCGCCACCACGATCTCGGCGATACGTCGGCCGCCGGCCAGCACCATGGCGGCGATGGCGCCAGCCTCGGCGCAGGTGCCCTCGGGATAGGCGGCATTCTCGACATTGCAGCCGGCATGGATGGCCCCCTCCTCCGTCCGCAATGCGGCGCCCACCAGGAAGCGGGAGTAAGGGGCATAGGCGCGGGAGCGGGCGGCCAGTGCGGCTTCGACGATCGCGTCGGGCATCAGCGTTCCTTTACGTATGGGGTGCCGCTTGCCTTGGGCGGAATGGCCCGGCCGACGAAGCCGGCCAGCAGCACCACCGTCAGCAGGTAAGGCAGGGCCTGGATGGCCTGCACCGGGAAGGCGCCGATGCCAGGCAGCACCACGCCTTGCAGGCGGATGGCCACCGCATCCAGCAGCCCGAAGGCCAGGCAGGCCAGCAGGATCGGCCAGGGGCGCCAGCCGCCCAGGATCATGGCCGCCAGCGCGATATAGCCGCGCCCGGCGATCATGTCCCGCTGGAAGCCGGCACCCTGGGCCGTGGCGATATAGGCCCCCGCCACGCCGCAGAGCACGGAAGCAATCAGCACCCCCGCATAGCGCAACCGGGCCACGGAGATGCCGGCGGTGTCGATGGCCGCCGGGTGTTCGCCACAGGCGCGCAGGCGCAGCCCGAAGCGGCTGCGGTAGAGCACCCAGGCGGAGAGCGGCACCAGCAGCAGCGCCAGATAGACCAGTGCCGTCTGCCCGCCGATCAGCGCGGCATAAACGCGGCCCAGCACCGGCACGCCCGCCAGCGCCTCGCTGCCCGGCAGGGTGATGGGCAGGAAGCGCGCGCTGGCAGGCAGCGGCGGCGTCTGCCCGCCCATGGAGAACCAGGCCAGCGCCAGCGTCGCCGTCAGACCCGAGGCGACGATGTTGATGGCCATGCCGGACACGACCTGGGAGCCACGCAGCGTGACGCAGGCATAGGCATGCACCAGCCCCAGCAGGCAGGAAGCGCCGATACCCGCCAGCAGGCCCAGGAAGACATTGCCGCTGACGGAGGCCGCCGCCGCAGCGGCGAAGGCCGCCACCAGCATCTTGCCTTCCAGCCCCACGTCGATGATGCCGGAGCGTTCCGAGAACAACCCGGCCAGCGCCGCCAGCAGCAGCGGCGTGGCGACGCGCAGCGTGGCGGCCAGGATGGGGATGAGGTCGAAGCCCTCCATCACGCCGGCTTTCGCTGCAGCAGGCGGGAGAGGCCCGGGCGCAGCATATTGCCGAGCGCCCCGGCGAAGAGGATCACCAGCCCCTGGATCAGCACCACGATCTCGGAAGGCACGTCCGGTACCTCGAAGGCCATCTCGGCGCCGCCCTGGGTCAGCGCGCCGAAGAGCAGCGCCGACAGCAGCACGCCGCCGGGATGGTTGCGCCCCATCAGCGCCACCGCGATGCCTGTGAAGCCATAGCCACCTGTGAAGCCCAGCAGCAGCTTGTGCTGCGCGCCCAGCAGCTCGTTCACCGCCACGCCCCCGGCCAGGGCGCCGGAAAGCGCCATGACCAGCACCGTCATCCGCCCTTGGTCGATGCCGGCGTAGCGGGCGACCTCCGGGCTTTCGCCCATCACGCGCAGGGCATAGCCCCAGGGCGTTCGCCAGATCAGCAGCCAGACGCCGCCGGCCGCCAGCAGTGCCAGCACCAGTGCAAGGTTCACCGGCGCCGAGGAGGGGAAGCCGAAGGATGCCAGCCCCGGCAGGTCCGCCGCGGTGGTGAAGCGCCGCGTCTCAGGCGACATGGAGCCCGGTGCGATCAGCACATTGACGATCAGGTAGACCATCAGCGACGCGGCCAGGAAGTTGAACATGATGGTGGTGATGACGATGTGGCTGCCGCGCTTCGCCTGCAGCCAGCCCGGGATGGCAGCCCAGAAGGCGCCGAAGCCCGCGCCGGCCAGAATGGCCAGCGGCACCAGCAGCGCCGGCGGCAGGAACTCCAGGTTCAGCGCCGCCAGTGCGACGCCGAGCCCGGCCAGATAGGCCTGCCCTTCCGCGCCGATATTGAACAGCCCACCCTGAAAAGCCACAGCCACCGCGAGGCCGGTGAAAGCCATGTTGGTGGCGTAGTAGAGCGTATAGCCGATGGCATCGGCGGAACCGAGGCTGCCCACCGCCAGCGCCGTCAGCGCCGCCACGGGGTCGGAGCCGGTGGCCAGCACGATCAGCGCCGTTAGCCCGAGGGCCAGCAGCAGGTTGATCAGCGGCAGCAGGATCAGGTCGGCCCAGCGGGGCAAGGCCGCGTTCATGCTGCCACGTCCTGCACGCCGGCCATCAGCAGGCCCAGGCGCTGCTCCGTGGCCTCGGCCGCCGTCAGCTCACCCATGATCCGTCCATCGAACATCACCAGAATACGGTCAGCCAGCGCCAGGATCTCGTCGAGTTCCACCGAGACCACCAGCACCGCCTTGCCCGCCGCGCGGCAGGCCAGCAGGCGCTGATGAATGGCGTCGATGCCGCCGATGTCGACACCGCGCGTGGGCTGCCCCACCAGCAGCACCGCCGGGTCGCGCTCAATTTCCCGCCCCAGGATCAGCTTCTGCTGGTTGCCGCCGGAGAAGAGGGAGGAACGCAGCGAGGGGTCGGCCGGCCGCACGTCGTAATCCCGCATCAGCCGCGCGCCATGCGCCAGGATCTTGTCGTGCGACAGCAGGCCGAGCCCGGTGCGATAGGCAGGGTCGTGCTGGTAGCCCAAAATGGCGGTCTCCGCCGCGCGCGCGGTACGCACCAACCCGCTGCGCAGCCGGTCCTCTGGCACATGGCCCAGGCGCTGGCGGCGCAGGCTGGCGGCATTGAAGTCGCGGCCCGGGAAGACGGTGCGGCCGTTCAGTCGGATCTCGCCGGCCGAAGGGGTTCGCATGCCGGCAAGGGCCTCCAGCAGCTCCCCCTGCCCGTTCCCGGCCACGCCAGCGATGCCGAGTATCTCACCGCCTCGCAGTGCCAGATCGACACCCTTCACCCGCTCCACCCCCGCGGCGTCACGCAGGGAAAGGCCACGAGCTTCCAGCAGCGTCTCACCCAGCCGTGGCGCCGGGCGGGGGGCCGGGGCGGAAAGGCGGCGGCCGATCATTAGCTCCCCCAGTTCGGCGATGGAGGTTTCCGCCGTGTTCCGGTGCGCCACCATCTGCCCGGCACGCATCACGGAAACCCGGTCCGTGATGGCCATGATCTCGCGCAGCTTGTGCGTGATCAGCAGCACCGTGCGGCCCTGGTCCCGCAGCGCGCGCAGCACGCGGAACAGGTCATCCGCCTCCTGCGGCGTCAGCACGCCGGTGGGCTCGTCCAAAATCAATACCTCGGCGCCGCGATACAGCGCCTTCAGGATCTCCACGCGCTGCTGCGCGCCGACGGGTAGGTCCTCGATGCGCGCATCGGGGTCCACCGTCAGCCCGTAAGCCTCGCCGAGGCGGCTGAGTTCCGCCCGCGCCCTGGCTGCACCGGGAGCCAGCCTGGCGCCGCCCTCGGCGCCGAGCATGACATTTTCCAGCACCGTGAAACGCTCCACCAGCATGAAGTGCTGGTGCACCATCTCAATCCCGAGGCGGATGGCGTCGCGGCTGTCGCGGATCGTGGCCTCATGCCCGTTCACACGGATGGTGCCGGCATCGGCCTGATAGAAGCCATGCAGGATGGCCATCAGTGTCGACTTGCCGGCGCCATTCTCGCCGATGATGCCGTGGATATGGCCGCGGCGGACCACAAGGTCCACCGCGCGATTGGCATGGACGGCGCCGAAGCGCTTGTCGATGCCGACCAACTCGATGGCGGGAGCCGCCGCGTCCGAAGCGGCCATCAGTTCGGGCAGGAATTGTTGCTCATGTAGTCATGCACCTACACCTTGCCGGCGATGATATCGGCCTTGGCCTGATCGATCTTCGCGCGCGTCTCGGCCGTGACGATGGAGGCGTTGTTGCTGTCGAAGGCCAGGCCCACGCCATCTTCCGCCAGCCCCAGCACCTGGGTGCCCGGTTTCCAGCTGCCGTCACGCGCCTCCATCAGCGTCCTGTAGGTGGCGACATCGAGCTGCTTCACCATGCTGGTCAGCACATGGCCTGGATGCAGGTGGTTCTGGTTGGAATCGACGCCGATGCCGAACTTGCCGGCATCCGACGCCGCCTGGAGAACGCCGATGCCGGTCGCGCCCGCCGCGTGGAAGATCACATCCGCGCCACGCTCGATCTGCGACCGCGCCAGCTCGCCGCCACGTACCGGGTCGTTCCAGGCGGAGGGCGTGGAGCCGGTCATGTTCTGCAGCACCTCGATGCCCGGCTTGCCGGCCTTCGCGCCCTGCACGTAGCCACAGGCGAACTTGCGGATCAGCGGCACGTCCATGCCGCCGACAAAGCCGACCTTGCCCGTCGTGCTCTTCAGCGCCGCGAGCATGCCGGCAAGATAGGAGCCCTGCTCTTCCCGGAAGACGATGGACTGCACATTGGGCGCCTCCACCACCGAATCGATGATGACGAATCGCAGCTTCGGGAATTCGGCGGCCACGGTCTTCACCGCGCTGGCCTGGTTGAAGCCCACGGCGATGATCGGCGTCTGGCCACGGCGGGCGAAGTTGCGCAGCGCCTGCTCACGCTGCGTGTCGTTCTGCGGCTCGAATTCCCGTACCGCGATGCCGGTTTCCTTGGTGAAGGATTCCGCGCCGTCATGCACGCCCTCGTTGAAGGACTTGTCAAACTTGCCGCCCATGTCGAAAACAACGGCGGGGGAGATCTCGGCGGCCTGCGCGGCACCGATGGTCAGCAGGGCGGCGGCCATCGCCGTGGCGAGCATCTTCTTCATGGTGGAGCTCCGTTCTCTGTGCTGCGCCGCGTCAGCCGGCATGGCCGAGGCGATACTTGGTGAAGCCTTCCGGCGTGTGGCCCATCTCCTCCACGCTCAGCCCGGCGGGGCGGAAGGCCGCGGCCCCCGGCCCCGTGACATAGCTGACTACGGCATCCTTCGGCCAGGGCGCCAGCGACCAGTTGCTGTCGGCCGTGGGGTCGATGCTCTTCTGTGCGATGATGTAGCGTACCACCACGTCGCGGTTGAGGTCGGGCGCCTCCATCACGATGGTCTTGCCATCCGCTCCCGGGAAGTTGCCGCCGCCACCGGCTCGGTAGTTGTTGGTGGCAACAAGGAACTCCTGCGCCTCATCGACCGGCTGGCCATTGAAAGCGAGGTCGCGGATGCGATGTGCCTCAGGCGCCGCCACCTTGCCCTCGTTGTCGTATCGTGCGGGCTGGGTGACGTCGATCTTGTAGCTGATGCCGTCGATGACATCGAAATTATAGGAAGGGAACTTGCCGTTGATCAGCGCCTGCTCAGCCTTCGAAGCCGGATCGATATGGTTGAACAGGCCCGCGGAACGCTCCAGCCATTCCCGCACCTGCGCGCCCGTCACCTTCACCACGCGCACGGTATTTGGATAAAGGTAGATATCCGCGACATCCTTGATGGCGATCGGCCCGGGCTTCACGTCCGTGAAGTAGTCCGGCCCACCGCGCCCGCCTGCCTTGAAAGGCGCGGCGGCGGAAAGCAGCGGCAAGTGGCCCAGGCCGGCATTCCGGGCCAGTTCCTTGACGTACCAGGTCTGCGCATTGGAAACGATCTGCACCGAAGGATCATCCGCCACCAGCGCCCAGTAGCTGTTGATGAAGCCCTTGGTCTCGCCCACCGGCTGGCGCACATAGGCCAGCGTCGCCTCATGTGCGGTGCGCGCGGCAGCCAGCACGGCGGCGGTGGCATCGACCTTCGAGACGATCTTGCGGTCCGGCGTGCGTTCGTAGATCGGGCGTGCCTCGGTGCGGAAGCCGACGACCTTCCAGGCGCTGCCCTGGCGTTCCAACTCTAAGTCGATCACGCCAAGGTGGCTGCCCCAGAAGCCGGCCATGACCGCCGGCACACCGTGCAGCGTGCCGCGCTTGGCATCCACGCCAGCGATATTGGCGAAGTCACTGCCAGGAAAAACCAGGTGCTGATGGCCGGTCAGGATGGCGTCGATTCCCGGCACCTGCGCCAGATAGAGCGCGGCATTCTCGGCGCCCGCCTTCGGCTCGCCCCCGGCGATGCCGGAGTGGCACAGCGCCACGACCACATCCGCTTCCGCCCGCAGCTTCGGCAGATGCTGGCGCGCGGCCTCCACGATGTCGATGGTGGTCAGCCTGCCGTTCAGGTTGGCCTGGTCCCACCGCACGATCTGCGGTGGCACGAAGCCGATGACGCCGATCCGCAGGCTGTGCTTCTGCCCCGCCTCATCCACCATCTCCCGCGTGAAGACGCGGGTGGGCGGCACCAGCGTGGTGCCATCCGGCTTCAAAGCATTGGCGCAGACGCTGGGGAAGTTCTGCCCGGCCAGCGAGGTTCCGAGATAGTCCAGCCCGTAATTGAACTCATGGTTGCCAAGCGTGCCGCAGACATAACCTAGCTCGTTCATAGCCGCGATGATCGGGTGCACCTGCCCCGGCTTCAGCCCATGTGAATAAGCCATGTAGTCGCCCAGCGGGCTGCCCTGGATGACATCGCCGTTATCAAACAGCAATGCATTTGGAACCTCCGCCCGCGCCGCAGCGATCAGCGACGCGGTCTTGGCCAGCCCAACCGTATCGTCCGCCCGGTCCCGGTAGTAATCATAGGGATAAGCATTGACGTGCAGATCAGTGGTTTCCAGCAGCCGCAGCTTCAGCTTGGCAGGATTCTGAGCATGGGCCACGGGCGCACGGGAAAGCGCCAGCGGAAGAGCGGCGCCGCTCAACAGCAAGGCACGGCGGGAAATCGACGTCATGGGACCTGCCCAGCTGTGTTGATTACGCGGCGGCATTGTCGCTGCCGGAAGCGTACCGATCAACCGGGAAGGCGCGAAGCGGCTAGGCTGGTTCCGCGAGGAAGCGGAGGAGCTCGGCATTGAAGGGCGCCGGCTCCACCACGGTGAAAGCATGCCCTCCTTCCGGCACAAGCCAGAGCCTGGCCTTTGGCAAGGCTCTGGCCATGGCCTCGGAGGCTGTCCAGGGCACCAGCACGTCATCCCGCGCGGCAGCAACCAGCACGGGCGTGGCAACTCCGCCGGCGGTGCCGCTGGCATCATAGGCCAGCAAGGCGCCAATGCGCGCCAACAGATTGGCCTCGCCCTGGAAGTGCGCGAGACCGTGCGCTTCCTCGGCCTCCACCCGCAACGCATGGGCCGAGAGCCAGGCGGCGGGATAAAGGAAGATCGGCTGTGCCCGGACATAGGCGCCCGGGCCGCCGCCCCGCAGCGCGGCCAAGCGCGTGTCGAAGCAGCGGCGGGTGTGGCTGTCCGCCTTCAGCCAGCCATTGACCACAACGACGCGGCCGACGCGCCCAGGGTGCCGCAGGGCTACTTCCAGCGCCACCAGCCCACCCAGCGCATGGCCAAGCAGATGCGCCCGCGGGGCGCCGAGCGCATTGAGAATCTCGATCACATCCTCGGCCATGTGGCCGATGGTATAGCCGCCCGGCAACGGCCCGGCATTGGCGCCGGTGCCGCGATGGTCGTAGAGCACCACACGATAGTCACGCGATAGCGCCTCGACCTGCGGAGCCCAGAAGCTGCCGGCACCGCCAAGGCCTGCCGAGAGCAGCACCGTCTCGGCCGCATCGGTTCGGCCCAGCACCTGGTACTTCATGCGCGGGGCAGATGCGCGAAGCTGGCGATCTCGACCAGCGCCTCCGGCTTCACCAAGCCGCACTGGATGCAGTAGCGCGCCGGCTTATCGCCCGGAAAGTATTCGGCATAAACACTGTTGATAGCGGCGTAGTTCGCCCAGTCGGTGATGAAGATGGAGTTGAAGGTGACATCCGCCATGCTGCCGCCGGCGGCTTCGACAACACCCTTGATGGTCTCCAGCACATGGCGTGTCTGTGCCGCGGCATCGCCGGCATGCACCACGTTGTTGTCGTGGTCGAAAGGCAGCGTGCGGGAAACATAGAGGACGTTGTCCGCCATCACGCCGGGGGAGAAGGGCGCGATGGGCTTGCCGCTGCCAGGAGGAACGATGGGCTTCATGGGCATGGAGGCTTTTCCTTCAGGCCGATGGCTGCTGGCCGATGGCGCCGCAGAAATCGGCCACGGTGGACACCCAGCCGAAGAAGGTCTCCACGTTGTAGACCGTGGCCTTCTGGATGTAGTCGGGCCCCGCGTGGTGCGTCGCGTCCTCCAGCATCACCGGGAAGTATTCCAGGTGGAAGGCGTCGCGCAGCGAGGATTCGACGCAGACATTCGTGGCGATGCCGGTGAAGATCAGGTTCCGGATGCCGCGTGCGCGCAACAGGCTATCCATGTTCGTGTTGAAGAAGCCGCTGTAGCGCGTCTTCGGCACCACGAAGTCACCAGGCTGCGGTGCCAGGGCATCCACCAGGGCGTAGTCCCAGCCGCCCTTGGCCAGGAACCGGCCTTCCAGTTCCGGGCGCCTGCGCATGGTCTTCAGCGCGTTCGACTTGTGCCAGTTGGGTGAGCCTGGTCCACCCGCCTCGGCATAGTCAGCGTCCCAGCCGTTCTGGAGATAGAAGACCGGAATACCGGCCGCCCGGGCCGCTTCCGCCGCTTTGGCGATGGCGGCGATGGCGGCTTCCGCGCCGGAAACATCGAAGCCCGCGAGGTCGAGGTAGCCCCCTGCCGAAGCATAGGCATTCTGCATGTCCACGATGATCAGCGCCGTCTCGGAAGCCCGCAGGCGCAGCGGTTCCGGCCGCGCCGGCAGGGTCACGGCGGGGCGGAGGACACTCTCCGGCGCGAAGCCGGCGGCGGCTTGCGGCATCAGGCCAGCTCCATCACATGCCGGCGGCTTTGCATAAGCGGCTGGATATGCTGCCCGAAGGCCTCGATCCCTTCCAGGAAGTCGTCGAAGGTCAGCATCACGCCGCCGGCGCCTGGCACTTCCGCGATCTCGTCCAGCAGCCGCGCGCAGGTGGCATAGGACCCGACCACGGTTCCCATGTTGAGGTTCACCGCCGAATCCGCCCGCGCCATGTTGCGTACGTTGGCGTCTTTTCCGGCATTCTTGTCGGCTTCCGTCTGCGACACCATCCATTGCAGCGCCTCGGTATCGGCACCGGCCTTGTAGCGCTCCCACTTCGCCATCGCGGCCTCGTCCGTCTCGTCGGCGATAACCATGAACAGCGGGAAGGCAGGCACCTCGCGCCCCTCCTTCGCGGTAGCGGCGCGCAGGCGTTCGGTCGTGGCGGCGAAAGCCTTGGGCGTGTTCAGGCCCAGCCCAAAGCAGAAGTTGTAGTCGGCATATCTGGCGGTGAATGCCAGCCCCGCTTCGCTGGTGCCGGCGCAGATGATCTTCATATCCGCCTGTGGCCGGGGGCTGAGGCGGCAATCTTCCATCTGGAAGAATTCGCCCTTCAGGTCGCTGCGGCCGGTTTCCCACAGGTCGCGCAGAACCTGCACATATTCGGCCAAATACTGGTAGCGCGTCCGGAAGAACTCGTCCCCTGGCCAGAGGCCCATCTGGCTGTATTCCGGCTTCTGCCAGCCGGTGATGACATTCAGCCCGAAACGGCCATGGGAGATGCTGTCGATGGTCGATGCCATGCGCGCGACGATGGCGGGCGGCATCACCAGCGTCGCCGCCGTGGCATAAAGCTTGATGCGGGACGTGACCGCCGCCAGCCCCGCCATCAGCGTGAAGGTCTCGAGGTTGTGGTCCCAGAACTCGGTCTTTCCGCCGAAGCCGCGCAACTTGATCATGGAGAGCGCGAAATCGAAGCCGTAGCGCTCCGCCTTCTCCACGATGGCACGATTGAGATCGAAGCTGGGCTTGTATTGCGGCGCCGTCTCCGAGATCAGCCAGCCGTTGTTGCCGATGGGAATGAAGACGCCGATATCCATATCCGCTCCTCCGTGATCCGACCATGCGCCCGGCAGCCGGGCGGCTCCCGAAACTCAGCACGCGGCGTGCCAAAGGCAGCCGGGATGAGAGTTTTCACGGCAATTCAGGCTGTTTGTTCGGAATCAGCCTAAACATGCCGCTTTCGGGCGGCTCTTTGCCCTCTTCTTGGGCTGCGGTGTGGAGAAGTGCGGGAGCGCGAGGCGCCGCATCCCTCCTCGTCGTGGGTTGGTGAACCTTTCTCAAGCAGCCATCACGCGGCCGTGGCCAGCGGTGGTGGGCAGCATGGCTTGAGCAGGTGTCGGTTCGCCCGATATCATGTGCCCATGCGCAGACCGAAAGCGAAATTGCCACGACGGCCGGGCTTCCTCGCCCCGCGCCGCCGCTGGTGGTGGGTGCTTGCGGCGGCTGTCGTGGCCATCGGCCTGGGGGCCTATGCTCTTTCCGCACCCGTCAAGGCCTTCGAAGAAGCCGATGCGGAGCGCTTCGAGCATGGCGATGCCACACGCGGCCAGGTGATCTTCGCGCTGGGCGACTGCGCCTCATGCCATTCCACGCCGGGGCAGCAGGACCGGCTTCGGCTGGGTGGCGGCATGGCGCTCACTTCGCCCTTCGGCACCTTCCGGCCACCCAACATCTCGCCCGATCCGCAGGATGGCATCGGCCGCTGGCGTGGCATCGATCTGGCGAATGCGCTCGTATCCGGCGTCTCGCCGGCCGGGCAGCACTATTACCCGGCGCTGCCCTATACCAGCTACGCGCGGATGCGGCCGGAGGACGTGGCAGATCTCTGGGCCTACCTGCGCACCCTGCCGCCGGTCCAGGGCCGCGTGCCCCCGCATGAATTGCCGCTGATCTTCAAGTTGCGCCGCGCCATCGGCTTCTGGAAGCTGCTGTTCCTCGAACGCGAACCCATCGTCGAGGACCCGTCGAAGGATGCTGCCTGGAACCGCGGCCACTACCTGGTGGAAGCGGTGACGCACTGCGCCGAGTGCCATTCCTCCCGCAACATCCTCAACGCCATCAAGCCGGAAACCCGCTTTGCCGGCGGGCCTGACCAGGAGGGTGTCGGCTTCGTGCCCAATATCACGCAGGCGAAGCTGGAAGGCTGGTCGCGCGAGGACATGGTGACGCTGCTGACCACCGGCTGGACGCCGGATGGGCGCAAGGTCGCTTCCTCGATGGCCGATGTGGTGGTCAATACCGCCAGCGTGCCGCGCGAGGAGCGTGAGGCGATTGCCGCCTATATCCTGTCCCAGCCGCCCCGGCCGACGCCGAAGCCCTGAGGCTCAGTGGGCGTAGAGCCAGGCGGCAACATCGCGCGCCTCGGCCTCGGTGATGCCGGTCGCCGGCATGGCGGTGCGGGGTGAGAAGGCGCGCGGATTCACCATCCACGCCACCAGGTTCTCCGGCGTGTTGCGGAGCACGCCGCCGAGATAAACCCGCTCCCGCAGGCCAGCCAGCGGCCCGGCCACGCGGCCATCTGCGCCGGGCGCGCCGGGAATGGCATGGCAGCCGCCGCAGCCATAGCGGGTGATCAGCACCGGGGCGCGGGCGGGCTCTCCCCCCGTCAGGGCGCGGGCGATACGCTCGGCCTCCCTCCCCGCGCTCCATTGCGCGAAGGCCGCGGCGGCCACCGCCAGGCCCAGTGCGCCGCTCAGGCCGAGCAACCAGCGCCGGCGCTGGCGCAGGGGCAGCGGCGTGGAACCCTCCCGCGCCGGCGCCATGGCGGGGCGGTGCCCGCGCAGCCAGCGGTCCAGCGCCCAGCTGACAGGCAGCAGCACCGCCAGCAGCCGCAACAGGCTAAGAAGCATGGAGGGCATCGCCACCATCCTTCCAACCGCCACTGCGGCGGACCCAGAGCGCGACGAAAGCCAGCGCCGCGCCGACATAAACGATGCCGCCGGGCACCCACATCACCAGCCCCGCCAGTTGCTGGTCCTCCAGCGGCGTCAGGCCCCAGAGGCCGGCCTGCGCCGTCTGGGCGCGGAACAGCACACGCGGCGCGAAGCAAAGCACGGCGCCCAGGATGCCGGTATGCACCATGGTGACGAAGAGATGCGCGGCCGCCGTGCCGGGATGCGCCCTTTGCAGCATGGCCCACCAGAACAACAGCGCGCTGAGCAGGAAGCTGAGGTGTTGCAGCCGGTGCAGCCCGGTGCTGGTGACCGTGGCGTCGAATAGCGCCGGCACATGCCAGGCCCAGATGGCGACGGCATGCAGCAGCGATGCCACCGCCGGCCGTGTCAGCAGCCGCCAGGGCAGGCCGGCTGCCCCTCCTCCCTGGGCCATCTGGCCCAGCCACCGGCGCGGCGTGGCCGGCCAGGCCCAGAGCCCCGCCCCCAGCGGCCGCCCCAGAACCAGCAACGGGGCAGCGACGATCATCGCCACCTCATGCTCGATCATATGGACGGTGAAGAGATGCTCCCCCCACCAGTGCAGCGGCGAAAGAAGGGCACCGGCCAGGGCAAGCCAGCCGGCCAGGTAGCAGCCCGCCCGCCAGAAGCGGATGCCATGCCCCAGACCCGCTCGCCGCCACAGCGCCGCCAGCCCGCCGAGATAGAGGGCCAGTGCCGCCAGCAAGGGCAGCACCACCCAGGGGTCGAAGGTCCAGACCGGGACCTCGCCGTGCGGGTCGGCGCCATGGGCCAGCGCGGCGGCAGGCGCCAGCAGCAAGGCCGCCGGCAGTGCGGGGGCTAGCGCTCGCATCCGGAGAGCACCAGGGTGGCCGCCGCCTGCAACAGCAGCGCGAAGGCGAAGAGCAGCCCCATCAACGCGGCCATCTGGCCGGTGAAGCGCATCGCCTCCTCCTTCCGCAGGCCCGCGGCACCGCGCCATGACAGCCAGGCCGAACCCAGCGACAACAGGGCGCCCAGCCCGGCGAAGATGGTGCTGGGGCGGATGCTGGCGCCGCATTCCGCATAAGGCAGGATCTGGCCCAACTGGGTGCTGAGCGCCCAGATGCCTGGCCCCACGGCCAGGCCCGCCAGCAGTGCCAGAAGCCGCCAGGGATCATGCCGTGCCGTCATAGCCGTGGTATCCCGTAGAGACAGGCATAGATCGGCAGCCAGGTCAGCACCACGAAATACCAGTAGAGCACGCCATCCTGCACATCGCCGAAGCGGCGGGGATTGTTGGCATGGCGGCTGAACATCATCGCGCAGAGCACGAAGGTCTCGCCCAGGTCGGTGACGATGTGGGTGGTATGCAGGCCCAGCAGCACCCAGACCGTGGAACCATAGGCATTGGCATCCCAGCTCACGTTAAGGGCGGCGAATTCCCAGATCCGCAGCACCATCAGCGCGATGCCGAAGGCGGCCATCAGCAGCAGGCCGATCCGCACCCGCCGCAGATCCTCCGCCGCCGCCCAGCGGCCGAGCAGCCAGTTGGGCACCAGGCTGGCCAGCAGCAGCAGCGTGACGCCGGTGCCCGGCCCGAGGTCCGGCGGCGGGGCGTTGATCGGCCATTCCGGCGCCAGGCTGGCGAAATAGAGATAGACGCCGATCATCAGCGCGAAGCCGGTGCCTTCGATCAGCATGAAGGCCAGCGTGCCCCACCAGGTCATGCTGGCGCTCTTCTGGCCATGCAGGGGAAGGTCGCCGAGGTCGGCGACGATATGCTGCCTCATGCCTCCTCCTCCGGGCTGCCCTTGGGCCAGAACCAGGCGGTCAGCGCGGCCGCGACAGGGATCATGCCCCAGACTACCGCCCAGGGCGTGAAGATGGAGGCCAGCAGCATGGAGCAGGTGCAGATCGCGGCGATCAGCGGCCAGATGGAATCGCTGGGGGAGGCTTCCCGCGCCTCAGGCCTGGCCTCGGTGACGCTGGTCACCAGCAGCTCACGCCGGTCCACGCGCAACCCCGTGGCCACGGGCAGGCTGTCCGGCGAATCCCACAGCGGGTTGGCGCTGCGGACCACGGGAATGCGCGCGAAGTTATAAGGCGGCGGCGGAGAAGCGGTGGCCCATTCCAGCGTCGCGGCGCCCCAGGGGTTCTCGCCGGCCTCGGGCCCGTGGCGTGCGGCGCGGAACACGTCGATAAAGAACAGCAGGAAGCCCGCCGCCAGCACCACGGCGCTGAGGCTGACGAAGAGGTTCATGCCGCCCCACCCCATTTCCTCCGGATAGGCGTAGATGCGCCGGGTCATGCCCTGCAGCCCCAGGATATGCATGGGGAAGAAGGTCAGGTTGAAGCCCACCAGCAGCAGCCCGGCCACCCAGCGGCCGATGCGCTCGCTCATCATCCGCCCGACGAACTTGGGGTACCAGTAATAGACGGCGCCGATCAGCGGGAAGACGGCGCCGCCGACCAGCACGTAATGGAAGTGCGCCACGACGAAATAGGTGTCGTGCACCTGCGTATCCAGCGGCACCGAGGCCACCATCACGCCGGTGAGGCCGCCGGGGATGAAGGTGAAGAAGAAAGCCAGGATCATCAGCATCGGCGTCTTCAGCACCGGGCGGCCGTACCAGATGGTCGCCAGCCAGCAGAAGATCTGGATGCCGTTCGGCACCGCGATGGCCATGGAGGATGCGGTGAAGAAGCTCTCCCCCATCCGCGGCAGGCCCGTGGTGAACATGTGATGCACCCAGAGCCCGAAGGCCAGAATGCCCGTGCCCACCACCGCCAGCACCAGCGGCAGGTAGCCGAAAATCGGCCGCCGGCAGAAAGTGGGCAGCATGGAGGAGATCATCCCCACCGCCGGGATGAAGATGATGTAGACCTCCGGGTGCCCGAAGAACCAGAAGAGGTGCTGCCAGAGCAGCACATCCCCGCCTTCCGCCGGGTTGAAGAAATGCGTGCCCACGAGCCGGTCCAGGATCAGCGCGGTGCTGGCCACCATGACAGCCGGCATGGCGAGGATGATGACAAAGGATGTCACCAGCATCGACCAGACAAAGAGCGGGACACGGTTCAGCGACATGCCCGGCGCGCGCTGCTTCAGCACCGTCACCACGATTTCCACCGCCACCGCCAGGGCCGATATCTCGGTGAAGGTGATCATCTGCGCCCAGATATCGGCGCGCTTGCCAGCGGCGTATTGCGGGCCGGAGAGCGGCACATAGGCGAACCAGCCGACATCCGGCCCGGTATCGAGGATGAAGGCCACCCAGAGCAGGATGCCGCCCGCCAGATAGACCCAGTAGGAGAAGGCATTCAGGCGCGGGAAGGCGATGTTGCGCGTGCCCACCATCAGGGGCACCAGGTAGACGGCGAAGGCCTCCATCACCGGCACGGCGAAGAGGAACATCATGTTCGTGCCATGGACGGTGAAGATCTGATTGTAGAGGTCGGGCCCGATCACCCGTGCCTCCGGCCGCGCCAACTGCCAGCGCATCAGCAGCCCGAGGATGCCGCCCAGCGCCAGGAAGACAAAGGCCGTCGCGATATAGCGGCGGCCAATGATCTTGTGGTCCACCGTGGAGAGCGCGCCCAGCAGCCCGGCCGGTGTCCGCCAGGTGCGCGTCAGCCCGTGCGCCAGCGATGCCTCCGCCAGCATCGTGTCGCGCAGGTCGTGCGGCGGGCGTTCGTCGCTCATTTCAGGCTCACCAGATAGGCCGAGAGGGCCTGCAACTCGTCCGCCGTCAGCGGCACCATGGGCATGTTGTTGCCGGGCTTCACGCCCTGCGGGTCCGCGATCCAGGCTGCCATCGCGCCACGCGTCATCGGCAGCATTCCTGCGGCGAGATATTGACGAGAGCCCAGATGCGTCAGGTCCGGCCCCAATGTGCCAGCCGCCGTCGTGCCGCGCACGGTATGGCAGGCGGAGCAGGCCTTGGCCTCCAGCAGCCGCTGGCCTTCCGCCTCCACCTCGTCGGCCGGCGGGCGGGCCTCGGCGATCTGCGCCTCGCGCCAGCGGTCGAAGGCCTCGGGCGGTTCGGCCACCACCAGCAGTGCCATATGGGCGTGCTGCAAGCCGCAGAACTCGGCGCACTGGCCGCGCCAGATGCCGGGCTGCTGCGCGGTGAAGGTGATGGCGTTGTCGCGGCCCGGGATCATGTCCTGCTTGCCGGCGAGATTGGGCACCCAGAAGGAATGGATGACATCGGCGGCGGCCAGCTCGATCCGCACCGGGCGTCCGACGGGGATATGGATCTCGTTGGCGGTCAGGAAGCCGCGGTCCGGTGCCTCGTCCTGGTAGGTCGCTTCCCACCACCACTGAAAGCCACGCAGGCGGATGACCAGCGCATCCGGCGCGTCGCTGGCCAGCGGGCGGGTGGCGAGATAGCTGGCCAGTGTCAGGCCACTGATGATCACCACGGTCGCGGCGACGGCGGCGCCCACGGCGATGCCGGCGCGGCGGTCGGCCACCGCCTGCGGCAGCCGCGCCCGCCGCCACAGCCCCAGCAGCAGCACCAGCATCACCGCCAGCCAGATCACCACGGCGGTGATGGTGAAGAGCCAGAAGAGCCCGTCCAGATGCCGCGCCACATCGCCTTGCGGCTCCAGCGCCGACTGCCAGTTGGAGGAGCAGCCGGTGCAGAGCAGGCCGATCGCCAAAAGCCAGGGGCGAGGCATGACTAGCGCGGTGCCGGGAAGGTGGCCGGGGCGCGGTTTTCCGCCGGGCGGGACTGCATGCGGTCGCTGCGCGAGGGTGCCGCCACCGAGATCGCGGTCGCGCCCATGGACTGGATGTAGCCGGTGAGCTGCCAGATCTGCTCGGTGGTCAGGCGGTCGCGGAAGGCGGGCATGCCGTTGGGACGTCCGTCACGGATGGAGACAAAGATGGAGACCGCATCGGGGCCGTAGCGCCACCAGCCGTCGAGAAGGGCGGGGCCGGTATTGCCGCCGCCATCGGCATGGCAGCCCCGGCAGTTGAACCATTCATAGAGCCGCTTCCCCTGGCTCAGTTGATAGGCATTGCTGCGATAAGGGCTGCCCAGCGCGGGGTAAACCTCGGGCGGGCGGCCGCCGATGCCGACGGGCAGCACCGCCACCTTGTCCAGCGCCTCGGCCACTGGCGGGTCCAGGCGGGTGGCGCGCTCCTCCCGCTTGCAGGCGGCCAGGGTCAGCGCGAGCAGGATCAGCGTGGCGGCGCGTGCCTTCGCCGTCATGGCAGGGCAAAGACGTAGAGCATGCCGCCGGCCTCCGGCGGCTGCGGCAGGCGGCGCATGGCGAGGGCCCGGCCCTCAGCGGCGGTTGCGTCGCGGATGTCGATCTCCCTCCCCGCCGCGGCGCCGGGAAAGCCACCTGTCCCGGCTAGGACCGCGACAAATTGCCGCCCATCCGGCCCCTGGTAGCTGACCGGCGGCGCGATGATCCCCGAGGCCGCCTGGAAACGCCAGAGCTCGGCGCCGGTGTTGGCATCCAACGCCTTCAGCACGCCTTCCGCGGTGCCATAGAAAACCAGCCCACCCGCCGTGGCCAGCGCACCGCCTTCCAGCGGCAGGGCTTCGTCCTTTGTCCAGGCCACGCGTGCGGCGCCCAGGTCCCAGGCCACCAGCGCCCCGGGGTAAAGGCCGGGCGCCGGCATCTGCCGCAGGTTGGCGCCGGTGAAGGGCGTGCCCGGTATGAAGGTCGTATCCCGCGCTTCGAGATCCATGCAGAGCCGCCGGGCCGGGATGTAGAGCAGGCCGGTGCGGGGCGAGTAAGCCGCGGCGCCCCCGACCGCCCCTGGATGGGCAGGGCAGATGCCGGTGGTGGTGCCGCCGGAGCGGACCTGCTTCGCCGGGTTCCGCCGCAGCACGCCTTGCGCTGGGTCCAGTCCCTCGGTGGCATTCACCGGCAGGAAGGCTTCCGCCGAGAGCAGCGCGCCGCTGAGGCGGTCCAACACATAGACATGCCCATTGGCATCCGGATGCACCAGCAGCGGGCGCTGGCGCCCCTGCCATTCGCGGTCCAGCAGCAGGTTGGGCGTGGTGCTGCCCAGGGCATAGAGGTCATGCGGGCTGACCGGCAGGAACCAGCGGGCCGCGCCGTCTTCCAGCGCACGGGCAAAGAGGCCGGAGGTCCAGCGGTTGTCGCCACGGCGCTGATCCGGGTTCCAGGGGGCTGGATAGCCGGTGCCGTGAAAGACCAGACCCGCCGCCGCATCCCAGAGGATGGGGCCGGAGACACCGCCGCCGCCATGCTGCCAGGCTGAGGGCGACCAGGTGGTGACGCCGAGATTGGCCTCCTGCCCCGCGGAGGCGAAACCAGGGCCGATGCCCACCGCCTCATCCGGCCCGGTGCTGTAGCGCTTCCAGAGCAGCGCGCCAGTCTCGGCGGAGAGTGCGGCGATCCACCCCCGCGCGCCGAAATCGTCGCCGCCATTGCCCAGCAGCACAGTGCCACGCGCGACCAGCGGCGGCGCGCGCAAGGTCTCGCCCTGCGCCAGGTCGGCAACCCGCATGTCCCACAGGACCACGCCGGTCGCGGCATCCAGTGCGATGGCATGCCCGTCCAGGGTGGTGAAGAAAACACGGCCGCCTTCCGCCACCGGGGCGTTACGCCCGCCGCCGCCCTGCCCGGCCGCCATGCTGTCGGCGGCGGGACGGTAGCGCCACTTCACCGGCAGGCCGGGCGCGCGGAGGTCCAGCGCCAGCAGTTCGTGCGGGAAAGGCGTCAGGATGAAGGCTGTGTCACCGGCGATAACAGGCGCTGCGCCATGCGCGCCCCGGCTGCCGGTGGGAAGGCTGGCCACGGGTTGCAGCCCGCCGACATTGGCTGGCGTGAGCTGGTCCAGCGTGCTGAAGCCCGGCTGGGCCTCCGGCGCCGTGCCGCCGTCACTGGCCCAAACGACGCCGGCGGGCGCCAGCGCCAGGCAGGCCATCACGCTCAGAAGCCTCGCAAGCCGGTGGAACATGCCGGGTATTCTGTCAGGCGCCGGCGTCGGCCTCTTCCTCTAGCACCGCATCTTCCTCAGCCTCCAGCGCTGTGACGGACGAGGGCTGCAGCCCAAAGCGGGAGGCCACATCCGGGGCATAACGCAACAGGTCCGGCCGCAGGCGGATCAGGGCAAGGTCCTTCACCTTGGCTTCCAGCATCACGTCGAACTCCAACCCTTCAGCGATCCGCATGAAGGTGATGAACTCGAAGGGGTTGCAGAAATCCGCATGGCCGGTGTTCACCGGCGCGACGAATACGGTCTTCAGCTTCCGCGTGCCCTTCTCCTTCCGCTTCACCTCCCGCATCTCGGTACGGGGAGAGGAGAAATGCACTTTCGGCCGCTGCCCATCCGGCCAGGTGCGCAGCACGCGCTCCAGCGACTGCCGCATATCCAGCCGGTCGGGATTCAGGCACCAGAAATGCTGGTGGTCGAAGATCAAGCGCATACCGGTATGTTCGTGAATCCAGAGAATGTCGGAGACCGAGAAGCGCAGGTCGTCATGCTCCAGCACCAGCCGACGCTTTACATGCTCGGGCAGCTTGCGCTTCCAGGTTTCCACCCACCGGGCATTGGCGCTGGGGCGGTCGCCATAGGTGCCGCCGACATGGATCACCATCACCGCTTCCGGCCCCAGTTCCATGCGGTCCAGCATTTCCGCCTGGGAGGAGAGATCCCAGATGCTCTTCTTCACCAGCGCCTCGTCAGGGCTGTTGAGCACGACATACTGGGAAGGGTGGAAGCTCAACCTGATGCCCAGCCGCTTCGCCTTGGCACCCAGTGCACGCAACTCCGCATCGCTGTCGCGCACCATGGAATGGAACTGCGGCATGTCCGGATGCGTGGCATAGGGCGCGAGGTCGGAGGACATCCGGTACATGCGGATGTCGTGCTTGTCGAGGTAGTCCAGCCCCCGGTCGATATATTCCAGCGACACCTTCAGATGCGGGTTCTGCTGCCAGCGGCGGGTGTCGTTGCTCTTGATCTCCGGGTCGCCCATGAACTTCACGGGAAAGCCCAGGCGCAGCGGCGCCGCGCCTTCCGCGTGTACGGGGGCCTGCTGGCGCGGCGTGCGGCGGGTCATGCCGGCACCCGCACATCGGCGCCGAAGCCGAGGTCCGAAACGAAGCGGTTCCAGGCTTCCGGCGGCAGGGCGCCGCCCGAGGCCCGCGCATGGCCATTGCCATATTGCTCAGGGTCCGCGCCATCCGGCCGATGCTCGCGCAGGAATGCGATCAGGTCGGTGCCCTGCGCGGCGCGGGCAGCGAAATGCACCCAGCCGGGGCGGTAGCCGGTATTCGCCGCGATCACGATCTTGCCTTTCAGCCGGGTTTTCCATTGCTGCGCCACCAGCGGGTGAATCTGGCAGGCCGAATGCAGCGGGATCAGCGCCACCTCGCCCTGCATCCGTGGCGCGACACGGCGCCCTTCGGCCAGGGCTTCCTGCACCTCCGCCTTGGCGGCGCGCAGCACTGCGATCTCCGGGTAGTCGCCTGAGAGCACGGCCTTGGGGCCATCCGCCTTCAGCAGCAGCGCCAGCGCAGGGCCGGCGTCACCTGCGCCCGCCCGGCGCGGCGCGTTCACGAGCGAGGTCGCGTCGCGCAACGCGGTGATGCCCCAGCGTTCCCGTGCCCGGGCCAGTTCCACGAAGCCTGCCTTCTCCTCCGGGTCACCGATGATGCCCAGTGCGGCGAGCCAGAGCAGATCCTCGGCCTCCGTCACCGCGGCGGCGCACCACCAGGCCAGCAACGAGGTGGTGGGCACCGGATGCAATCCATGGCCGCTGATCAGCAAGGCCGCCTCCGGCCTGCCGGTGGGCACGTGGTGGTCCAGCACCACGGTGGGCGTGCCGGGGCGCAGCAGCGCCGCTCGGCTGCCGAGATCCGCCACGATCAGCCCGCCCATCTCCTGCGCTTGCAATTCGGCGGCCATTTCGGGCGTCCAGGCATTCTCGCCGCGCCCGATGATGCGGGTTTTGACCTGCCACCCGGCCTGCCCCAGCGCACGCGCCAGTATGGCCATGGCGGAGAGGCCATCGGCGTCATGGTGGCCCAGCACCAGCAAGGGTCTTGCCCGGTCGAACTGCGCCAGCGCTGCCCGGAATTCAGCCTGCCGCGCCGCTAGCCAGGCCGCATCCGGCCCGGCTTCGCTGGCGTGTTGCTCTGGCATGGGCCGCGTCCCTCCTGCGCCGCGCCGCATGGTCAGGATGCCGCGCCGCTGTGGAGCAAAAGCCAGAGGCCAAGGCCGGGTTTCCAGCCGCACGCGAAAGCGAGGGCCGGAGCCCTCCCCCCTGTTCTCCCATCGTCTGCCCTGGCCTAGAACGTCGGTAGGATCAGGAGGAGCTGGCCCATGGCGAGCCAAAGCAACACCGCGCAGGTCTGGCACGAGGTCGAGGCGCGGCGGGAAGACTATTTCGCTCTCAGCGACCGTGTCTGGGGCATGCCGGAGCTGAACTACGCGGAGCACCGTTCCGCCGCCGAGCACCGGCAGATGCTGGAGCAGGAAGGCTTCCGCGTGACGGAGAATGTCGCCGGCATCCCCACCGCCGTGATGGGCGAGGCAGGCGAGGACGGGCCGGTGATCGCCATCCTCGGCGAATACGACGCCCTGCCCGGCCTGTCGCAGGAAGCCGGCCTGGCCGAGCACCGGCCGCTGGAGGCCGGCGGCAGCGGGCATGGCTGCGGCCATAACATCCTGGGCTCCGCCTCCCTGCTGTCGGCCACGGCGGTGAAGAACTGGCTGGCGGCCAATGGGCTGAAGGGCCGCGTGCGCTACTACGGCTGCCCCGCCGAGGAAGGCGGTTCCGCCAAGGGCTTCATGGTGCGCGATGGCGCCTTCGATGACGTGGATGTCGCCATCTGCTGGCACCCGGCGCATTTCTCGGGCGTCAACCAGGCTTATTCCCTGGCCTGCATGGAAGTGGATTTCGCCTTCACTGGCCGTTCCTCCCATGCCGCGGCAGCGCCGCATCTGGGCCGTTCCGCGCTGGATGCGGTGGAGCTGATGAATGTCGGCGTGAACTACATGCGCGAGCATATGCCGAGCCATGCCCGCATCCACTACGCCATCCAGGATGCCGGCGGCATCGCGCCCAACGTGGTGCAGGGCAAGGCGCGGGTGCGCTACCTGATCCGCGCCCATACCATGACCGAGGTGCTGGGGCTGCTGGAGCGGGTGAAGAAGATCGCCCAGGGCGCCGCACTGATGAGCGAGACGCAGGTGGAGGAGCGCGTGCTGTCCGCCGATGCCGAGCTGGTCGGCAACCGGCCGCTGGAGGAAGTGATGGAAGCCAATTTCCAGCGCCTCGGCCCGCCGCGCTTCGACCCAGCCGACCATGACTTCGCCCGGCAGATCCAGGCGACGCTTTCGCCCGAGGATATCTCCGCCGCCTACAAGCGCGCCGGCATCCCGCCGATGAAGGATGAGGCCCTGGCCGAGCGCCTGATGCCGCTGGACCGGCCGCTGAGCGAGGGCATCGGCTCCACGGACGTCGGCTCGGTCTCCTGGAAGGTGCCGACGGTGCAGGCGCGCGGCGCCACCCATGCAGTGGGCACGCCGGGGCATTCCTGGCAGATCGTGGCGCAGGGCAAGGCCGGCGCGGCGCACAAGGGGCTGGAACATGTGGCCAAGGTGATGGCCGGCACCGCCGCCGACCTCTTCAAGGACCCGGCGCTGGTGGAGAAGGCCAAGGCGGAACATGCCGCCCGCACGGCGGATTCGCCGAGCGTCTTCCCGATCCCGAAGGGGGTCCAGCCGCCCTTCGACATGGCCGGCGGCCACTGAGGAACCGGCGCGGCGTCTTCAAAGGCGCCGCGCCAGCCCGCCGCCTCAGACGCGGTGGATACCCATGGCGAGCGTCAGCTCGTCCGCCCGCGCCTCATAGCGCAGGCCCTTCTGCACCGCCCAGGCATTGGTCAGCATGACAAGCGGGATGATCGGCAGGTCATCGGCCACCATGGCCACGCCCTGCTGGATCAGCTTCTCGCGCTGCGCATCGTCGATGGTGGAGAGCACGCGGTCGGTCAGCGCATCCAGCTCGGGGTTGGAATAGCGGCCGTCATTGCTGGCGCCGCGGCCCTTGGCCTTGTCGAAGGTGGCCAGCACGCCGCTCAGCACGTTGCTGCCCTCGCCCGTGCCGCTGCCCCAGCCCCAGAGGCACATGGAATATTCCTGGCCCGCCGCGCGCGGCACATAGGCGCTCCAGGGCATGGCCTCCACCCGCGTCTGCACGCCGGCGCGCGTCCACATCTGCGCCACGGCCTGGGCGGTCGCGGCATCGTTGGGGTAGCGGTCGTTGGGCGTGCGGATGGTGATGCGGAAGCCCTGCGGGAAGCCGGCCTCGGCCAGCAACGCCTTGGCGCGGTCGGGGTCGAAGGCGGGCACCTTCACATCCGGCGCATAACCGAACATGCCGGGCGCCATCCATTGCGTGGTCGGGCTGGCCATGCCCTGCATCACCCGCTCCGCCAGCGCCGGGCGGTTGATGGCGACGCTCAGCGCCTGGCGCACGCGCTTGTCCAGCAGCGGGCTCTTGGCGAAGGGCTTGCCTTCGTTGTCCGTCACCTCGGGCGGGTTCTCGGCATGGCTGAAATCGGGGCCGAGATAGATGACGCGCAGGCCCTGGGTCTGCACCAGTTCCAGGTTCGGCGCGGCGCGCAAGCGTGGCAGGTCGCTGGCCGGCGGGTTGTCGATCACCGCGACCTCACCCGAAAGCAGGGCGGCGGTGCGGGCCGGCGGCGCGGCGATGTGGCGGATCACCACCTGTCGCCATTCCTGCTTCGGGCCCCACCAGTTGTCGTTGCGGGTGACCTCGAAGCGGTCGCCGGGCACGTAGCGGACGAACTTGTAGGGACCCGTGCCGATGGCCGCCTTGCCGCTGTTATAGTCGGCCGTGGTGGCATTCTCGCCCACGTGGCGGGAGACGATATGCACCGAGGTGAGCTGGCGCGGCAGCACCGGCGCGGCGGTGAAGGTGGTCAGGCGCAGCGTCAGCGGGTCCACCGCCTCCGCCGTCTTGATGGAGGCGAGGTAGGAGCCGAAGCCGCCCGGGCTGTTGGGCACGTTGCGGGCACGGGTATAGGTGAAGACCACGTCATCGGCTGTGAAAGGCTTGCCGTCGTGCCAGGTGACATTGGGCCGCAGCTTGAATTCCCAGACCGTGTCCGAGACCGCGCGCCAGGATTCCGCGAGGCCCGGCTCGATGCCGGCATTGGCCGTGCGGTTCACCAGCCGGTCGAAGAGATGGAAGGCGGCGGTGTGGTTGGGCGAGGCCGCGAAGAAATGCGGGTCGACGGAGGTAATGCCGCCGCCGATCGCGATGTTCAGCGTATCGCCAGCGGCACCCTGGGCCTGCGCGCCACGGGCCAGGAAGGGCGCCGCCAGGGGTGAAAGCAAGGCCAGACGAGTGAGGTCACGGCGCAGCATCGAGTCTCTCCGAAAGATCGTATGAAGTCAGTTGCCGGCCGGCTCGGCCTCGGCACGGGCGGGAACGGGCGGCTCGAAGGCGCGCACCGGCGGCAGGTTGCCGGTGAAAAGCTCCACCTCCGCAACCGTCAGCTGGCCGGTGCAGCCCTGGGCGAGGCCGGAGGTGCCGACATCGCGCGTCAGCACATTCGGGTTGCCATGGACGCAGAGGGGCTTCTCCTCCTCCGGGTCCACCGGGTCGTACCAGGCGCCGGTGGGAAGCTGAATGACGCCGGGGCGGACATCCTCGGTGACCCGCGCGGCGGCGAGGCAGGCGCCACGCTCGTTGAAGATGCGGATGATGTCGCCATCCGCGATGCCGCGCGCCGCAGCGTCATCGGGGTGCAGGCTGGCGACTTCGCGCCCGCGGCGCTTGGCGCCGGCGCTGTGGCCGCCGAAGTCGAGCTGGCTGTGCAGGCGCGTGGCAGGCTGGTTGGCCACCACGAAGAGCGGCGCTTCGGGCGTCGGCACGTGCTGGGGCGCGAGCCAGGTGGCGTGGCCGGGGCAATCCGGCTCCGCGTAGCTGGCGATGGTTTCCGAGAAGATCTCGATCTTGCCGCTGGGGGTCGGCAGCGGCTGGCCTTCAGGGTCGTTGCGGAAGCGGCGCTGCTCGCCGCCATCATCCGGCGCCTGGGGCAGTTCCAGGCGGCCAAGCTGCCAGAAGGTGTTGAAGTCCGGCGCCGGCAGGCCCTTCTCGGCCAATGCGGTGCGGGTGCGCTCGTACAGATGCTCCAGCCACTGGCGGGAGGTGCGGCCCTCGGTGAAGACTTCGCCCGCACCCAGCCGCTCGGCCAGGCCGGCGAAGATATCGTAGTCATCGCGCGCCTCGCCGAAAGGTTCCGCCAGCTTGTGCATGGCCACCATCAGCGGGTCGTGGGAATTGGCGCCGATATCCTCGCGCTCCAGCGTCATGGTGCAGGGCAGGACGATGTCGGCGTGGCGGGCCGTGGCGGTCCAGGCCAGTTCATGCACCACCAGCGTATCCACCTGCGCGAAGGCGTGGCGCAGGCGGTTGAGGTCCTGGTGGTGGTGGAATGGGTTGCCGCCGGCCCAGTAGACCAGCTTGATATCCGGATAGGCGCGGGTCTGGCCGTTGTAGCGATAGGGCCCGCCGGGGTTCAGCAGCATATCGGCGATGCGGGCGACGGGAATGAAATCCGTCACCCGGTTGCGGCCCTGGGCCAGGGTGGGCAGCGGCACCGCATTGGCCCGCCGGCCGTAATAGGCGATGGCACCCAGCGCATAGCCATAACCGCCGCCGGGCAGGCCGATCTGGCCCAGGGCGGCCGCCAGCGCGGCGCCGGCCCAGACCGGCTGCTCGCCATGCTCGGCCCGCTGCAGCGAATGCGCCACCACGATCAGCGCCCGCTTGCCGTGCAGGCGGCGGGCCAGGGCCACGATCTCCTCGGCCGGGACACCGGTGATGGGCGCGGCCCAGGCGGCGGTCTTCGGCTGGCCGTCGGCCTCGCCCAGCAGGTAGCGCTCGAAGACCGGCCAACCGGCGGTGAAGCGGTCCAGGTAGACACGGTCGTGCAGACCCTCGGTGACCAGGGTATGCATCAGCGCCAGCATCAGCGCCGTGTCGGTGCCGGGGATATTGCTGATCCACTCGGCGCCGGCTTCCTCCGGCAGGTCGGAGCGCAGCGGGCCGACCAGCACGAAGTCGCAGCCGCGCGCCTTGGCGCGGGCCATGCAGCCGCGCTCCACATGCTGGCTGACGCTGCCGCCGGCCACCATGCTGTTCTTCAGCGCCATGCCGCCGAAGGCCAGCACGATATCGGTATGCTCGGCGATCTGTTCCCAGCTGACGTTGTTCTTGGTCAGCTCCTCGTAGTTGCCGAGGATATGGGGCACCAGCACAGAGGAAGCGCCCGAGCTGTAGCTGTTGACCGAGCGCACATAACCGCCCATGGCCATGTTCAGGAAGCGATGCACCTGGCTCTGCGCATGGTGGAAGCGCCCGGCGCTGGCCCAGCCATAGGAGCCGCCGAAGACGGCGCCGGGGCCATGGGTATCGCGCACGCGGCGCAGCTCACCACCCAGCAGGTCCAGCACCGCGTCCCAGGACATGGGGACGAATTCGTCCCGCCCGCGGCGGTCGTCAGGACCGGGGCCGCGCTCCAGCCAGCCACGCCGGACCATCGGCTGCGCGATGCGGGCCTGATGGCGCAGGGCGGCGGGGAAATTGTCGATGATGCCGTTGGGGTCCGGGTCGCCCGCATAGGGGCGGACTTCCAGCGTGCCATCCTGCCAACGGGCATCGAAGACGCCCCAGTGGGAGGTATGGGGACGGTACTCAGCCTCCGCGCCCCGGGTATTGGCAGCTTTGTCGGTCATGGCATGGCCCCAAGAACATCGCTGGCACCCTAGGTGCCGGTGAGTTCCAGGATTTAAGGCGGTTTATCGGTCAATGCCAGAACCAGACCGGCCGCGAAGGATGCGCTTCGCGGCCGGCAGGGATGTTACTTCGCCAGACTCATGCGGTCAGCACCCTGCTGGGTGCCTTCCTCGCGCTGGCCGCTGGTATAGGTGGGGCCGCTGCGGCGCTCGCCCGGAGCAGGCTTGCCCGGCAGTGGCGGCAGGGCCAGGGCCTTCTTCAGGTCGATGCCGGCGCCTTCGGCGACGCGGCTGCCGTAGTCCTCATCGCAGTGCCACCAGTGCCAGACCATGCGGAGGGCGATGTCCTCCGGACAGGCCTTCATGTCGGCGACCATGTTGTTGATCAGGTCGTCGCGCTCCCAATCCTCGAAGGAGCGGTAGCGGTCGCCGGCCTGCTTGTAGTCCGACTGCGTGTAGGTGGTCTGGTAGCGGCCCAGATGGCCCTCGACATACTGGTGGTAGTCCTTCCCGGGCTGCGGCGCCTCATGCAAGCCGCCCTGGGAACTGGGCTCGTAATTGACGTGCTTGTTGCTGCCCGCCTCATCCACGCGATAGGCCATCTGCCCGTCCCGCTGGTTGGTATGCGCCTTCACCTTGGGCGCATTGATCGGCAGTTGCAGATAATTGGGGCCGACGCGGTAGCGCTGCGTGTCCGAATAGGACAGGGTTCTTCCCTGCAGCATCTTGTCGTCCGAGAAGTCGATGCCATCCACCAGCACGCCGGTACCGAAGGCGGATTGTTCGATCTCCGCGAAGAAGTTGTCCACGTTGCGGTTCAGCACCATGCGGCCGATCGGCAGCAGCGGGAACTGGTCCTCGGGCCAGCGCTTGGTGTCGTCCAGCGGGTCGAAGTCAAGTTCAGGATGCTCGCCATCCGCCATGACCTGGACGCAGAATTCCCATTCCGGGTAATCGCCGCGCTCAATGGCCTCGTAGAGGTCCTTGGTGGCGTGGCCGACTTCCTCGGCCTGAATCTTGGCGGCCTCAGGCGAGGTCAGGTTCTTTACGCCCTGCTTCGGCACCCAGGAGAACTTGGCCAGAACGGCCTCGCCTTCGTCATTCACCAGCTTGTAGGTGTTGACGCTGGAGCCTTCCATGTGGCGGTAGTTTGCCGGAATGCCCCAGGGGCTTTTGACCCAGGTGACCATGTGCAGCGCTTCCGGATGGTGCTGCACGAAGTCATAGAAGCGCCAAGCCTCCTGGCGGTTCGTCACCGGGTCCGGCTTGAAGGCATGGATCATGTCCGGGAACTTGATGGCGTCGCGGATGAAGAAGATCCGGAGGTTGTTGCCTACGAGGTCCCAGTTGCCCTCCTCGGTATAGAACTTCACAGCGAAGCCGCGCGGATCACGCGCTGTTTCGGGGCTGTCCTTGCTGCCGATGACGGTAGAGAAGCGGACGAAGAGCGGTGTCTTCTTGCCAGCCTGGGTCAGCACCTTGGCACGGGTGTATTTCGTCGCGGGCTCGCCACCGATGGTGCCATAGGCCTCGAAATACCCGTGAGCACCGGTGCCTCGGGCATGCACCACCCGCTCCGGAATTCTCTCTCGATCGAAATGAGTGATCTTTTCGATAAACTGGTAATTCTCGAGCGTGGCAGGACCACGCTCGCCCACGCTGCGCAAGCTCTGGTTATCCCGGACCGGGTGGCCCTGCCGGGTCGTGAGGATGGATTTCTGCGACGGCTCAGTCATGCAACGCCCTCCTGCGATCCTGTTGGATAAGAATCAACAGGAGACTAGCAGGACAGTTCCGGGCGAGTGGAAGAGAAATAGCCCCGAGCAACTTCAGCTTGGCTTTACAACAACAAGCTAAATTGTTGCGGTGCAGAAATCCACCATATGTGGAGAAAGCGTCCCGGCCTTCAGGTTATGAGCCTGACGAGCTACCGGGCTGCTCCACCCCGCGTGGGTGTATGTGTGTGTGTTGTTTGTCTGTGCTGTT
>NZ_RFLX01000100.1 GCF_003696345.1 Teichococcus wenyumeiae
ACGGCCCCCTCCCTCGCGAGACCGCGGGCGATCCCCTCGCCAATGCCTTTGCTGCTGCCGGTGACCAACGCCACCCTTCCGTCAATCTTCAGATCCATGACATCCTCCTCGCGCTGCGGCTGGCGTTATGGAGAGAGAGCGATGGGCGGGTCCATTACGCACCTGAAAGTGCCCATAGATCAGGAACGGAGAAGCGCCTGCCTCGGCCCGGAAGGCTCCGTCGCGCATGTTACCCGCGTGCTCAGCATGATCAGCGGGCGGTGGAAGCTCCCGATCCTGTTCCGTCTGTTTGCCGAACCCACGATGCGGACGTCACGGTTGCTGCGGGACATCCCGGGCCTGTCGCAGAAGGTCTCACACAGCACCTGAGGGAGCTTGAGCGGGACGGCTTGGTCGCGAGACGGGATTTCGGCCGGCAGCCGCCGCATGTCGAGTACGGGCTCACACACACGGGGGCGAGCCTCATGCCCGTCCTGGTATCGATGCGGGAATTCCCGCGCCTTCACGCTGCGGACGTGCCGGGTGCGCCGGACTGACCACATGAGACGGCTGCGGCAGTCGCGGTCATGCGCATGGGCCGCCCGCCGGCCGCTTTCTACCTATGTGCGACATCTGCTACCGCCCATGCAGCACGATAACGCGTGCACCCGGTGTCACATGGATAGCTGAGCGCGGGATGCCGCAATACGGCCCATGACAGGGTTCGGCGGGGCATCTCGAAGAGTGGATCACACTGAGAAAATGCCGAACAAGGCAGAATTTCAGGGCCGAATGCTGTCAAAATCTGCGACGATCGACGAACGTTCACAGCGGAGTTTGATGATGTCGTTGCTCCTCTTGCTATTCGAGAAGGCGTCGACCGAGCTGTATGCCCGGACCTCGGCATCTCTCACGTTGCCGGGTCTCCGCCGGTCTTCAGTGATGAAGAAGGCGTAGACGTAGTTCCCGCGCGGGTAGCCGATGCCGCTGGTGATCTCGGATGGACGGTCAGCATCCATCTCCTTCGTGGAGAATATGTAGGATTCGGCTTCGAAGTACAGTTCTGCGGGCCGGGTTCCTGTCACGAATGTATAGTAGAGTTCTGCCCTGCCTGGGTGCAGCCGTGGCTCGGCGATGCGGCAGAATTCCACCCTCGCGTTACGCTCGGGAATGTCGCAGGCGAACTGCGTCTGCCAGGGGGGAATGCAGTTCGCCATGGACAGGGTGGGTATCATGGCAATGGTCAGGGCGACAGGAAGCTTCATGCCGATTCCTCTGTGAACCGTTCACGGTATAGGTCCACGCAGGGAGAGCAAGGTTCTCCAGACGCCTTCCTCACCAAAGGGCTTCGCGCTCCTGGACTGGTGCCGCAGCCTCTTGGCCTTCTCTGCATCATAATTCTCGCATCCCATGCTGGACGCGCGGCAGGGCGGCCGTTGCCACACAGCGGCCCCTCGTCGCCTAGCCATCCATGGTCCGCCTCCCTATCTTCCCGCGCATGCCCCGCTCCCCTGCTGCCGACCTGGCGCCCCTCATCAAGCTGCTGCAAGCGGGTGTCCCCCCCGAGCGCGCCGCCGCCGAACTCGCTCGCGTCCTGGCGATCTGGACGGCCGAACTGAAGGACGACGACGAGCAACTCCAAGAGCGGCTCTCTGGCTTGGCCGAGCAGATGGCGATGGGGATCGAGGAAATGCACGAGGGCATCGCCGAGGCGAGCGACAAGGGGAAGCCCACGTTGCGGCGGATCTTGGCGACGCATGAGGCGGTGCTGAACGGGGTGCGGAAGGCGCAGGGGGCGGCGTAAGCCGCCCACCTCCCCAGGTCGGGCGGCGACCACAGCATACCGCCCCATTCTGGCCCGGTACGGAGCCTATTGAGCACGATAAGCTTCGATCCTCGTGCCTTCTTCTAGAAGCGGCCGAGGTGAGTGTATCAGCCCAATCGTTACACTTTCCATCGGGTATCAGGCAAGCTAGGCCGTTCTCAAACTCAGTCTCCTGACAGGTTCGAGGACGGAACCTCGGTTTGTTGAGGCTGAGACGGATCATCGGCGATCAGCTGCGTGACGTTGCCCTCGATCCAGTCGGTCAGGCGGGTCAGCTGACCGGCCGCCTCGTGACCGAGGGAGGTCAGCGTATATTCCACGTGCGGCGGCACAACCGGGAAGCTGCGCCGCTCGATGAGGCGATATCGCGCGAGCTGACGCAGGCTCTCGGCCAGCATCCGCTCGCTGACCCCGTTCACGCGGCGGCGCAGCTCAGCGAACCGCATCGTGCCGCCGCCTAGCGCTACCAAGATCAGCACGCTCCACTTGCCGGTGATGGCGACCAGCACCTCGCGTGATCGACAGTCGGCGTCGAACGCATCGCCGCGCAGCATCTGGGACGCCAGGTGTCCGTCGATCGTCATTCGACACTTACCTTCATGTGCGTACTTACTATCTGATAGCTAAATCAATAAGTCAGGTCGCTCAAGATCAAAGGAGCCGACCATGTTCGCGATCACTGGAGCCACCGGCCGGCTCGGCAGGCTGACGATAGACGCGTTGCTCGAGAGAACGACACCCGACCAGATCGTGGCGCTCGCCCGCGATCCCGACCGGGCGGACGACCTCGCGGCGCGCGGAGTCGCGGTGCGCCGCTTCGATTATGATGAGCCGGCCGATCTCGCCGACGCCCTCTCCGGTGTCGATCGGCTGCTGCTGATCTCGTCCGATGACCTCGCCCGCCGCATCGAGCAGCATCGCGCCGTGATCGATGCCGCGGTAGCTGCCGAGGTGGGCTTCATCGCCTATACCAGCGTCCTTCGCGCCGACCGCAACCCCCTCGGCGTGGCGCCCTCCCACCAGGCGACGGAAGCGATGCTGGCGGAAAGCGTGCTGCCGCACGCCGCTTTGCGCAACGGCTGGTACATCGAGAACTACTTGATCGGCGTCGACGCGGCCATGGCGCACGGCGTGTTGCTCGGCAGCACCGGCGATGGGCGCATCTCGGGCGCCGCGCGGGCAGACTATGCCGAGGCGGCCGCCACGGTACTCGTCGCTGGACCAGAGGCGGCCGGCGTCCACGAACTGGCCGGTGACACAGCGTTCACCCTGTCCGACGTCGCAGCGGCGCTCTCTGAAGCATCCGGCAACCCGGTGATCTACCGTGACCTGCCCGAAGCCGACTACGCGCGGGCGTTGGAAGCGGGCGGCATGCCTGCGCCCGTCGCGGCGATGCTGGCAGGCTTCAGCGCCGGCGCGGCAGGTGGGATACTGGAAGACAGCTCGGGCGCGCTCGGGCGTCTGCTCGGCCGACCCACTGTCAGCCTTCGCGACGTGGTCCGAAATGCCCTGGCGAAAGATCGCTTTTGAACATGTCGCCGTCGTTGGACTTTTTCTACGATGCCGGTTCCTGCTCGCTAGCCGTTCGGATCGTGCTGGAGGAGCTCGGCATTCCCTACTCCGCGCATCGCGTGTCGGCGCGAGCGGCAGACGACGAGGCGTCCCGATCGGCATGGCGTGCGCGCAATCCCAAGGGGCGCGTACCTGCGCTGTCGCCCGTTGTGGGGCGCACTGCCGGCGAGCCGCTGCTGCTCACCGAGGTCCCAGCGATCATGACCTATTTGTCAAGACTGCGCCCGACACTCGGCCTTGTGCCCACCGATCCGGCGCGGGAGGCGCGCACGATCGAATGGACCAACTGGCTGTCGAGTCATGTCCATGCAGTCGCGTTCGGAGGCCTTTGGCGGCCCTCCCGGTTCACCGACGACACACTGGCGCAGGTCGGTATCGCATCGCGAGGGCGCGCGAACGTCTTGGACGCCTTTGCCGCGATCGAAGCGCTATGGGGCGACGGCCGTCGCTGGGCCGTGCCGGACACCTACACGGTCGCTGATGTCTTCCTGCTGGTCTTCTATCGCTGGGGGACGATGATCGACGCAGCGATGTCGAACTATCCGGCGTGGACCGCAGCCACCCACCGCCTGCTGGAGCGCCCGGCGGTCGCGACAGCCTTCCACAAGGACGGCTTGCAGCTGCCGCAGCTCTGACGGGCGGCGCCGCAGAGCTTAACTGCCCGTTCTCGATTAGGAGGGTCGATCAAGACAGCCGCGGTGTGGGCCAGCGCTGGTGCCTGCGCTTCGGAGCTGATTTCGCGGCCAAGCTGCGCAAGTGCCGGCCGAGGCCAGGCGACGTTTGGCACCTCGATGAGGTGTTCCTGAAGATTAACGGGATCTGCAGTATCTCTGGCGCCCCGTTGATCAGAACGGCGACGTACTCGACATCCTGGTCCAGGATCGGCGGAATGCCACGGCCGCCAAACGCTTCTTCAAGCGCCTGCTGGCGGGCCTCAAGTACAAGCCGCGGCGGCTCATCATCGATGGCCTGCGGAGCTACGGTGCGGCGCATCGCGATCTGCTGCCCGAGGTGCGGCATCGTACTAGGCTCAGGACTCATTGATCCAGAAGAGGACGGTGGCGGCGAGGCAGATGGCGGACATGAAGGTGTGGACGCAGCGGTCATAGCGCATGGCGATGCG
>NZ_RFLX01000101.1 GCF_003696345.1 Teichococcus wenyumeiae
GGCGGCGGCGGTGATGGAGGACCGCGAGCGCCGGGACCGAAAGGCTGCTTAGTCGATCGGGATATTCAGCGCCTTCGACAGCGCCTCCGCCACATGCGCAGCAGGCGAGTGGTTCGGGTGCATCCGTGTCGCCGCCTTCAGCATCTTCAGATGCTCCTGCAGGAGAGGGGTGCCCCCAGCGCTACTGGCGTAATGGTCATGGACGCGACGGATAGCGCCGATGGTCTGAATGATGGCGTCCCAGTCACGATCCCAGTCAGCGGTGCTCATGCTCTCAGTCATCCGTGTGGTGAACGGCCTGGATATAGGTAGCCGAGGCTCCGGTTCCGATAGCGCCTGATAAGTGAGATTATCGAAGGCTAATCGGCCGGCCCGATAGGTGTGGACTTTGAAGCCATAAAGGCGCCCCGTGTAGCTTCACATCGTGGAAGGGCACGGAAATGCCCGACGATGATGGCTATCAAGGCTGGTTCAGCCCGCTGCTGGATGTCCTAGTAATCGGCAGCATCGCAATCATAGCCATGGTTGTTATCGGCTCAGGAGTGGTGGTCTGGTTCCTCTCCTGAGCCGCGCCAGAAGCGATATCGTGGTGGCGGGTCTAGGCTGCGCAGCCTTCCAGGTCACGCATGATGGACAACACCTCCGGATGGTCTTCGGGAAACCATTCTAGGCCGTGTGTCGGCTTAGCTCGCACGGATCTCAGGCGCCGCAGAATGGTTCGCTCTGCCGCCTTCACCGCCAACCAGTCGTTGTCCTCATAGGACTCCACCAGCTCTATGCTGGCGTCACCCCTGGAAGCACGGTGCTCGTCCAGGCGCCGCCGCCAGTTGTTGCTGATGCCGAACTTAACCGAGCCGGTGCGGCGGCTGCGCAGGACATACAGGAAGCGAGGAAGGGTCTCGGGCTGGTGCTCACGCCACTGGCCGGTCATTGGTCCCCACCATTCATATGATGCGCTGAATGCAGTGCATCATTATATCACAGCATCACTTCTTTGGAAGGCGTCCCCGTACCTCCAACTCATGCTTAGCGCCTGAAAGCAGCAGGTCATTCAGCTTGGTCTTCTCATTCAGCGCGACCTGCTTGAGCTCATCCAGCCATGTTTCGGGGATGCGAATGGTGGTTGTGACCCGGCCATCGCTCTTTTTGACCTTGGCCGGCGGCAATGGCGTGTCCTCGATCACAGGGGCAGTCTCGGCCGCGAGGGCCTGGGAGAAGGTCGGCTTCTTCATCGGGAGATCTCTCGCTCTACGAATTTCCAAAGGGCGTTCACTTCAGCCGCGGCCTTCCCCTTGGGCTCGGCCTCAGTGACAGTCTGGCCGGAGACGAGGGCATGGGAGAAGGCGGCGCGCTGGGTCAGGACGGCGGGCGCCACGGGTACGCCAAATGCCTTCAGCGCCTTTCTGGCGTCGGCCGTCACCCCAGCCTCGAAGATGCCGCGTCCAGATGGGCAGGCGTTCAGGACAATGGCCGCCTTGCGCGAGCTGCCCTTCACGATGTCCAGGGTGCCGAGGATGGCGCGCAGGTCCAGAATGGCCGGGCGCGTCGGGATCAGTAGGAAGTCAGAGAGCTTCGCCACCTCGACGGCATCGGCCTCGACGCTGGGGCGGGTGTCGATGACAACCAGGTCCATGCCGGCGGTTCGTGCTGCTTCGATCAGCGCCGCCAACTTCGCCGGCTCTGCCGCCTCCATCTGAGGCGTGGTCGCTTCCCGCGCCTGCCACCAAGAAGCCGCTGATCGCTGGGGGTCAGCATCCAGGATCAGCGTGCGTTTCCCAGCCTGCTCAGCCGCGACGGCCAAGTGCGCCGCGATTGTCGTCTTACCTGCCCCTCCCTTCCGGGAGAGCATCCCCAGCACCTTCATGCACTTAGGCCCATGACATCGTGGGCTCGGTATATCACGGCATCACTGCATCACCAAATCACCGATGCATTATAGCATTTTCCTGTTGCGGTGATGTAGTGATGTCATTATAGCAAATACCAGCAGAGGGGCGGTGCCCTGAAGCGGCCGAGGGTGGTGCTGGAACACCGTCCCCCGGCCTGACCACCACCCGTTCCGTAGGAGAACAGGCCATGGCTACTCGCGTCTCTACACCCGAAGCCGCATCCAGAAGAAGACTGCCGGCCACCCCGGCGGCGCTGCCCCAGACGGGTGCGCCCAAGCCTAGAAGAGTGCGCAAGCCGGCGGTGAAGCCCCCCGTCCCGCCGGCTCCGACGACCACCAGCGACCTCAGCCCGGCGGCCATTCACCTGAAGGTGGCGGAACTCTGGGAGATGCATGGCGAGTTGGACCGCAAGGCCACAGCTTTCAGCAAGGCTGGCGACCAGCGCCAGGCTGACGCGCATCATGCCGCGGCCGATGACACCTACCGCCAGCTCCGCACCCTGGAAGAACTCGGCACGCAGGTGCGGCCGACGACCCTCCGCGATGCTGTCGCGCAGCTCACCATGATCCACGCCGCCATCTACACCTCCGTCATCAATGCCGACGACGGCACCGAGCGCGAGGTGGCCGCGCAACTGCAGAACTCGGTGTGGAGCCTGGCCGTGATCGCCCGCCACTGCGGCTATGACCTGGCCTACCTCGGCGGCTTCCAGCTCACCGAGACCGAGGTAAAGATCGCCCGCGGCGAGATGCCCGCATGATCCGCGCCACTGCGCAGCCCTGCGCCCCCACCGGCCTGCAGCGTGCCCTGGCCTATGTCGCCACGGGCAGCCTGCCGCCTCTGCCGCACGTCCCCGCCATCGTCCTCGATGGCCTGCTGAGCTTCACCATCTCCACCACCGCCTGCTTCGCGCTGGGCGTGCTCATCGGCCGGGGGATTGTCCAGTGAACAGAAGAGACCTGACCCGCTCCGTGATCGCGCTCCCGGTCGGCTTCGTGGCGCTGCATGCGCTGCCGGTGCCTGCCCAGGCCGCACCGCCGGCGGCCGAGACCGATGCCGAGCTGCTGGCCCTGTGCCGCCGCTACATGACGGCCGAGAGAAGATACACCTTCCTGTGCGACCAAGAGGAGATTGCCCAGGAAGCCGGGCAGAAAGAGCGCGAGGCACGGATTGGCGACCTGATCCGCCGCGCCGTCGAATATCAGCAGGATCTGCTGGCCCAGATCGTGGACACGCCGGCGCGCACCGTCGGGGGGGTAAGAGCCAAGGCCAAAGTCTGCATGAGCCGCGTCCAGACCTGGGCCACTGGCTCCGTCATGGAGAGCGACCAGCCCATGTGGTCCCTCTGCCGCGACCTGCTGGGCTATGACCCGGGGGAGAGCGCGGCATGATCAGCCAGGAGATGAGAGACGGCCTTGAAGAGGTGGATAAAGCCCTCCGCCGCATCGGGGAAGGCACCAGCCTCATATACCAGGTCATGAGCGACCTGCCTGGTGACAGTCCTTTCCACGGCTACCTGCATTTCCTGATCGACGCGCAGGACCAGTTCAGGAAGCTGGGTTCTGACGCCCTGGAGAAGGTGTGGGATGACGTGCTTGGCCGCCGTGGCGGAGGGCAGGCATGACCCACCTCGGCTGGGAACTGCGCGTCTGGTGGCAAGAGGTGCGGCTGAAGGTGGCGCGCTACCTGATGGAGCAAGTGCGGGCTGAACTCGCCGCTGAACGCCTCTAAAAGCCGGTCCTGCCAACTTGGTACCTTGGTACCAAGGTACCTTGCCAGCTGGCAAACTTGCCAGTTGGCAAGTTGGCTCGGCCGCCGACATCCGCCGAACTGGCATACTTTCTGGTCATAGTATGCCAGTTAGGGAGGTGGCCCCCGCCGGAGTCAACGACTGCTGCCGCAGCCCCAGGGCAAAGCCCACTCCGGCCTTTACGGCCGGCGAGACGGCGGGAACCGGCCCCCATATGGCGGAGGCAGGCCGCAGGTTCCAGACATTTCGACCTTGGCAAATGTGTTGCACGACCTGGGAAAGCCGTTACCCGGCGGCCTGGCAAACCCGTTACACGGCCTGCGGAATGTGATCCTCATTCGAGGAGTAACGGGGGGACGAGCCGCCCGTGATGTTTGGTTGACAGAGGCAGGCTGGGGCTCAGGCGCCAACTGGCACACTTTGTATAGAAACTGTGCCACTGAGGCAGGGCAGGGGATTTCCTCTGCCCCTTTTTCTATCCCTAGTCGGGCTGTGGATTGCCCGCGATAATAAGCCTTACCGCACACGAAGAGGACGCCATGGGCTTCCGCCTCCGCAAATCCATCCGCATCCTGCCGGGGGTGAAGGTCA
>NZ_RFLX01000102.1 GCF_003696345.1 Teichococcus wenyumeiae
ATGCGCAGGCCGAGAGCTTCATGAAGACGCTGAAGGTCGAGGACATCTATATCGGTGGCTACGAGACGTTCCAGGATGTCGCGGAGCGTTTGCCGCGGTTCATCGAGGAGGTCTACAACGCCAGGCGCCTCCACTCGGCGCTTGGCTACCGGTCACCCGAAGAGTTCGAACGTCAACTGGTCCGGCACGTGGTCCTGACCCGCGAAACTGATCCATTAGGAGCGCAAGTTTTTCGGGCACCATGAACCCTGAGGAGGGGTGGTGCCATGAAGCAGAAGCGCTACACGGATGAGCAGACTGCCTTTGCCCTGCGGCAGGCGGAGAGCGGGACGGCGGTGGCCGAGATTTGCCGCAAACTCGGCGTGTCCGAGCCAACCTTCTATCGCTGGAAGAAGCAGTTCGCCGGAATGGGGACGGCCGAGATCCGGCGGCTGAAGCAGCTGGAGGAGGAGAATACCAAACTCAAGCGTTTGGTCGCCGACCTGAGCCTGGACAAGACCATGCTACAGGACGTGCTGCGTAGAAAATGGTGAGGCCCGCTCTGCGCCGCGACGTGGTGCGCCACCTACAAGGCGCCTACGGCATTGGCGAACGGCGGGCCTGCCATGCCACGGGCTTCCATCGCTCTTCCCAGCGCTACCGCTCGCGGCGGGACCCGCAGATCGAGCTGAGGATGCGACTACGAGACTTGGCCGCGGCCAGGGTGCGGTACGGCTACCGGCGCCTGCACGTGCTGCTTCGACGCGAAGGATGGCCCGTGAACCACAAACGAACCTACCGGCTCTACGCCGAGGAAGGGTTGTCGATCCGGACCAAGCTGCCCAAGCGCAAGCGGGCCTGGCGCTACCGGCAGGGGCGCCCTGGAGCAGCAGCACCGAACGAGATCTGGGCAATGGACTTCATGTCGGACCAGCTGTTCGATGGCCGCCCGATCAGGATCCTGACCGTGGTGGATATCCATACGCGAGAGGGGCTCTCGACGCATCCGAGAGCCAACTTCCGGGCGGCGCAGGTGGTCGAGGTCTTGGATCAACTCGTCCGCCTCCGGGGCAAACCGAAGAGCCTGAGGGTGGACAACGGGCCGGAGTTCGCCGGTCGCCTGCTCGACCATTGGGCTTACCTCAATGGTGTCGAGATCGATTTCTCACGTCCTGGAAAACCCACGGACAACGCGTTCATCGAGGCCTTCAACGCCCGGCTCCGTGCCGAATGTCTGAATGCCTCGTGGTTCCTGTGCCTGGCCGATGCCCGGGCCCGCATTGAGGAATGGAGGTGCCACTACAATGAGGAGCGACCCCACTCAGCCTTGGGGAACTTGACCCCGAAGGCTTTTGCCAACCAAGCTCAACCAGCCCGAGAACTTACGTAGGCCTTGGACCAAAGTTGGGGTCAAGACCACACGTGGCTTAGTTCTGACCCAGGGCGGTCCAGCCGCAGGGGTTCACTCCACTCCCCGGGTCAGATCTCAGCAAAACTCAACACACAGCAGATCAGCAGATTCCAGCCCTTCCGCGCACAGGTCTCATCAGGCCCGCTAGCACAGCGCAGCAACAGGTTCTTCGAGGTATCCGCGTGCTACTCATTACTTAACGTGTAGAGGCTTTTATCAAGCCCAACGTACGGAGACGGGAAAAGTGAGAATAGATTACATCTCATAAAAGTGGGCATCTGAATTTGAAGGCTTTGCATCAAGGAAAATATTATATTCTGATCCATATTGTATTTGATTTTTCCAGAAGCATTGAACTTCCGTTGAGAAATTGCAGTAAGTGATCTAGAGAAAAAATTCCCAGTCTGATCGTTGCTAACGTAGAGTAAGGTCGCGCTAAGCGCGAACCAGGGAATGCATCGAGCCAAACGAGGTTTAGAATAAATTCCGACATGGTAGCCTCGTTTCGCGAACTCATTTACGAACACATTCAAATCATCTTTGAATACTAAGTCAACATCGGATACAAAAATGGGCAAGTTATATAGACTTCGGATCTGCGTCAGGAAAAAATACCTTATCATAGTGTAATAAGCATTGTTACCCTTCCCACCAAGGTCGTCTGAAAAGCTAAGTCCTAGGTTAGGATGATCGCGCAGTTCCCCTAACGAGTTGAATGCGTCCTCTACTTCTTCTGGGGACTGGGCGACCAGATGGACATGGTAGCTACCGTTAGTACACTTCTCGAAAAATGAACCGCAACTATGCTTCACAAAACGTTTAAAATACACAACATCTACTGCTGAAAAATTCAGATAGCCTACGCTAGAGGCGGCGGTCTTTACAACATTAATAGGCAATTCCTCAGCACTCTCTCCGCACAAATCGAGCACCTCCTTAGACCGCAAGATGTTGAACGCGCCTCTAAAGTCAGAAATGAGGTGCTTCGCTGGATCGAGTCCGGAAATCAGAAAAATCTGTGCCCCTTCTTCAAACTGGCTTTGGGCAAGCTCGAGATCGCCGTCACAGCTGGATATAATTGCTTTCGCAATAAAGTAGTAAAAATCTCGATTTGCGCCAGATTCCTCATAGAGGTTTAGCATTACTTTAGCCTCTCTCACCTTAGAGCGTAATATTAAGGTGTCTTTCCCAACATTCAGCCAACTACTTCTTGCCGAGATTAATGCGCAAATCTTTGATAAAAGCGGCAGACTATTACAAAACGAGGCTTTGCTCATTCTGAACGCGTAGTTTGATAGGGACAGTATTACATTTTTATTTTGCTCTTCAGGCGCGCCTCCGTTGATGAAGCTCCTAAGGAGCGGCATAAACTTTGCGCGTAGATATTCCTGAGTTTTCGCGATGGCTTGAGGATCATCGCATTCGTCTGCAAGACATCTGAGATGTTCCAAATGTATAGATAAGTCATGGCCGTATATATCATCAATCACACCAGTCTGGTTGTGACTTGCTTTCATTAGACTGTCGTTTGAGTTCATTATCTTATCAAATCCTGAGGCGTCGCGTATGAGTGTACTTTATCTTATCACGCTACATATGGAAGCCCTATCAAGCAACATCAGGAACCCGGCCATCGGCGACACTGAGTGTCTGGCTGGAAACTCATGCGGAACGACCAAGGCGCCTGACGAGGAGCATGACGGAAGCGGCGTAGAGGAAGGCCTCTGCGGAAGCGATGGTGCGCTCAAAGTCGCGGGCGCGACTGCGGTTACGGTTAAGCCAGGCAAAGGTTCTTTCAACAACCCACCGCCTCGGCTGCACGGCGAAGCCGATCTGACCCTTGGGCTTGCGGATGATCTCGGGCGTGATGCAGGTCGCCTGCGCGACCCGCTCACCGGCATAGGCGCTGTCGGAAGACCTTTTCGATGAAGGGGAAGCGCTTGCGCGAGGCCTGCAGGGTGGCACTGCACCGTCCCTGTCCTGGATCCCCGCGGAGTGGCTGCGCAGCACCAGAGGCCGTCCTGCGGTGTCGACCATGATGTGCCGCTTGCGGCCTTTGATCTTCTTGCCCGCATCATAGCCGCGCGGGCCACCTGCCTCCGTGGTCCTGACGCTCTGGCTGTCGATCACGGCGGCACTGGGGCTGGCTTCTCGGCCTGACCTTTCACGCTCCAGCAGAACCAGGCGGTGGGCCAGCGCCTCAAACAGGCCGCGGTCTCGCCAGAGTAGGAACCAACCATAGACGGTTTGCCTGGGCGGGAACCGTTCCGGCAGCATGCGCCAGGGGCAGCCGCTGCGCAGAACAAAGAAGATCGCCTCCAGCACCAGCCGAGACGGCCAGGTCCGGTGCCGCCCCGTCCGCTTGGCCTGCGGCATCATCGGCTCCAGCACTGCCCATTCCGCGTCCGTCAGGTCGCTGGCGATGCGCAGCCCGGCTCGGCTATGCTGCGCTCGGCTGGTCCGGGTCCACATCAGGCACTCCAACTTGGTCTCCACAACCTGGTGGAATCACGCCCGCCCCGGCCAGCCAACCCTCATTCCGCTCCCGTTTCCAGCCAGCCTCTGAGTGTCCGTTCTCTTCTGTGGGCGCCCCCGTGAACGCAAGGGAAATCGGCGGGATGGATGGCACGCGTTGGGTGCTGACTTCTGTTCGGCCTCTGATGCGGCCATCCAGTGCCGCGGGCCCGTATGGGAGTTCGCAGATCGGGTCCAAA
>NZ_RFLX01000103.1 GCF_003696345.1 Teichococcus wenyumeiae
CCCACCTCGTGGCGCCTCTCCGATGCCCGCACTGTCGACGCAGGTTCCTGCCACCACCCGCCAAAATGCCCAAGTAGTGCTAGGGCAGGCAGGTACTGTTATCCACCCGACTACCCGGAGGTGGAACGCTCGGGAAGGCTGGCGGCCGGCCAACTTGACGGTGCCCTCCTGGAACTGTTGATCGACAGGGTCATCGTTACCAGTGGCCACGTCGAAATCCGCTGTGTCGTCCCAACCGGCCTCAACGGAGAAGGGCTGCCATTTTGGCAATTGCGAACAAACTATCTACAGGGTCTTGTGTGGGCCGCACCCGGCAGGCGCATCGCGCCACCGCAGCCCGTTGCGGATGACGTGGATGATGCCGCTGACGACCCGCTGATCGTCCACCCGCGGCACGCCATCCGAGAGCCGGAAGTAGCGCGCGATCCGCTCGATCTTTGTCTCCGTGAGCCAGAACAGGTCAGCCATGGCAGCACCTCCGCCGCCATGGAATCACAGCAGGATCAAAGCGCAAGAGGCTCGTTGATAGGTCCTGAGCCTAGAACCAGTATAGTCACCCAGCGTTTCGCATCCTTGCTTGAGTTCAAGATCTAAGCTTGGCATCACAGAATTGGGAACGTAAGATCGCCCAACTGACTGTTATCAGAGAAGAGCCATGATATTATTACCACCGACGACAAAATATGTCGTCGTGACGAAAGAGGGAGATCCTCTATGCCGCCCGGCGCGGGCACGCTTGATTTGGGCAGCAAATACCGCCGAGGCCACGTCTTTATTGGGCGTCCCAAGCCTCCTGGCGGGCGGTATAGATGCATTTACATTCCGCATCGAAAGTGCTGCAGGGAAATTCGCAGCATATCGGGCGCTTGAAACTCTCTATGGGGTCAGATCAAGCTTCGACGTGGCACTTCTTCACCATGACGCAAAGGCATCTACCTGGACCGCCGAGGGAGATTTCCGACGTTATGTGATGCCAGGAGCTGCTGTAGTTCACACCCGTGATCCACGAATAGCATTATCATGCGTGAAGAGGAACACGCCTTACATACTGGAACATCACGATGAAGATTACCAGAACAACTTCGAAAATTGGAGTGACTTGAAGCTATCGAGCCCTCTTTGCTTGGCAGTTGTTGCTATCACAGAAGAGATCGGCATCCGCCTTGCGAGGCAAGGTGTGCCAGAACAAAAAATAATCATTCTTGATAGTGGCGTCAACGCGACGGCGGCCCTACGTCGAACGGCAGCGGCAACGAGATGGCGACAATCTCTACTGAAGCTCCCTTACAAGCAGCTTGTGGTTTACACTGGCGGCCTGCAAGCCGAGAGAGGCATCCATGATATTATGACGGCCGCAGCAGAACTTACCAGCACTCTGTTCGTGCTTTCAGGCGGCCACAAATCGGATATTGCCGAGTGCAAGCGCGTAATGATGGCTCGCGGCCTCTCAAACATTCGGCTATTCGGGTATCAGAACCATGAGGTAGTCTGCGAGCTGCAGCAGGCGGCTGACGTGCTAATATTTTCGCGTGCGGCAGAGGGGCGGGGGGACATCACCTCGCCATTGAAAATGTTCGAGTATCTCTTATCAGGTACTCCGATAGTGGCTGCTGATATCCCTGCTACCACACGTTGGGCTAAGCACGACATTGCTGTGCAGTTCTACCAGCCGGCAAAGCCAGCGAGTATCGCTGCCGCTTTGAAAAAAATTGCGAACTCCTTTCCCTTTAAGCAAGGAGGGTACGAGGAAAATATCCGAGCAGGACATCCCTATGTTTGGCAGGAGCGCCAACGCCGCTTGCTTGAATTTGTCGGCCACGTGCCGGTGAAGTTGACATATTGATATCCTTCTGGAGATAGCCGTGACTCTACGAGATGACATTGTGCGGACGATATCGCGTCAGCCTTCGGTGGTTGACCAAGAAGCTGCATTCGATATTGCTTTTGTTATGCATATCAGCGCGCGAGGTTGGATCCTAGAAAAGATCTGCCGCGAAATTGCTGAAGAAAGTGGTGGTACGTTCACATTCGTGTACAGTGAGCGAAATGACAGTATCACCTCAACTATTCCACGAGCGCGGGCTTACTTTTTTGCGCATTATGCGCTCTACACACATGCCCTTGCTAAGCATCCTGAGCTTCACTCTGCCTCCCTGTTTGTATGGTTTACGCATCCCGACTTCAGCAAGGGCATTGGCATTGATGATCTCGTATTTGCTCTGCAGCAGGCTGATCTGATCTTTACAGCGAACTCAGGGCACGGAGCGGCGCTCTCCGTAATTGGAATTTCGAAGAAAAACATCCGCACTTTCTACGGAGGAGCTGACCCGCAAAATTTCCGGCCTCACTCCCGCGGTCGGGGTAAGGTTGCATTTGTTGGTGCCTACTATGAGCGTAAGCAGCCAGACCGAATGCTTCAGGTGATGCAAGCAATGCCTGAAACATCGTTTCTTCTGCTCGGACCATCACCAGAGTCTGTTGAAAATAAGGGGCTGCTCTGGGCAAATTATAGCAGATATACTGAACTTCAGAATTTAAAGAATCTAGAAATAGCAGAAGTTGATTATAGCCAGTATCCGGCTCAGTTCGCAAGAGCAGACGTTTACGTCTCTCTTTCAAATCTCGAAGGTGGACCAATTCCACTAATTGAAGCTCTGATGGCAAATGTAGTTCCTGTAGTTACGCGAACTGGCTTCTGCGAGGAACTTGTTACACATGGAAAGAATGGATTTTTATTGGAGACTGATGCTCCTATTACAGAAATCATAAATGCTATCCGTGCTGCCCTGCAGTTTAAGGGTGATGTTACGCACGGGTCAGCGGATTGGTCGTGGCGGGCGTTTGGTGAGCACATCAGCTGGGAAATGTGTTTTCCGCTTCGGAATGACTTCGCAATCGCTTTTGGGCGCAGTGAGAAGGGGGCTCGGCGCTATCTGCGCGAGGGTTGGGATAGTCCGGAGAGCAAGGGAGCGTGGCAGTTTGCCCCTTCCGCTATGGTATTACTACCTATTCAAGACGGGCAGCGCCTCTCAGAATTAAAGATGCTTTTCCGCAGTGGCAGCGCCTTCGGCGCGGCAGAAAGCGTCGAGGTGCAGCTCCGGCTGAATGGTGAAGTTTTAGGAACATCTAAGGTACGAGCAAATCGCCAGTGCGAATTAGTGGTCGGCTCGGTGCCACCGAGCATCAACGATCGGGTGAATCATCTTTCGATTGAAGTACTCACACCGACTTCTCTGCTTGAAGGCGAAGTGCCGCGGTTGCTCCGCCTCGAGCGGATCGAGGGCAAGATTTCGCCTGCAGATGAACCCACTCGAACTCAGACTCAACCTATACTCAACTTAGAGCAGAATAGGGTCATTACACATGAGACTGAAACAGAAGAGTTCGTCGCTACTGAGTTTATATTCGGCACAGGAAAATTCGGTTCAGAGTTGCCAGCATCGTGCTGGAATGAACCGGAAGAGAGTGGCGTCTGGTCTAACCAGGCTGAAGCAACTGTTGTAGTGCCATTTTCCAGTGACCTTGGCAGCAAGGTGAGAATGCTAGTGGAGGGACGTACCTATGAACCAGTGAGAACACGGAATGCTTCTCTTGCAATTGTGGTTTCTAATGGGAGTACCGAGTCGGTTGCCGAATTCTCCGTCAATACTGCAGACTGCGTGACATACGAAGTTGAATTTGATAACGCAGCGAGGCGTCGTATTGTTCAAGTTCGGCTCTCTTTGAGCAATATTTTTTCTCCGTCTGATCTTGGTACTGATCCGGAAGATAGTCGGAAACTCGGTTTCCTCTTGAGACGAATTGCATTCGAACCTGTAATGCCCTCCCCACGAACTGCTGACTTATTCGTGTGAGGTGCGCTGGCAAGAGGGCACCGTCAACTTGCTGACCTCGGCGCGGGAGGCGGACGGATGGGCAGCCGGATCAAGGGCAATCAGGCCGGCGCGGCGCCCCCGCTGACTTCGGACCAGACCCTGAACGCCCGCGTCCTTGCGGCGCGGTACTCGGACACCTCGAAGTACCCGGTGCGGCGCAGCCTCCGCGAGCAGGATCGCCGCCTCAGGTCATGACCCGCCCCTGCTGATGGGG
>NZ_RFLX01000104.1 GCF_003696345.1 Teichococcus wenyumeiae
ACCGCTGCGCCCACACCTTCATGTCCGCCATCTGCCTCGCCGCCACCGTCCTCTTCTGGATCAAGGAGTCCTGAGCCTAGGCTCAGGACCTATTAACGATCCTCTTGCGCTGTGATGCCATGGTGGCCGGAGGTGCTGCCATGGCCGACCTGTTCTGGCTGACGAAGGCGCAGATCGAGCAGATCCCGCGCTCGTTCCCGCTCTCGCATGGCGGGCCGCGGGTGGACGACCGACGCGTCTTCAGCGGCATCATCCATGTTATCCGCAATGGCCTTCGCTGGCGCGAGGCGCCTGCCGAGTGCGGGCGGCACAAGACCCTCTGCAACCGCTTCATCCGCTGGCGCCGCATGGGCATCTTCAACCGCATCTTCGTGGGGCTGGCCGGGCGCAAGGGGCAGCCGGAGCGGCTGATGATCGACGCCACGCAGCGCAAGGCCCACCGCACGGCGGCCAGCCTGCTCGAGAAGGGGCTGATCCCCGCCGTGGCGGGCGCACCAGGGGCGGCCTGAATTCCAAGCTTCACGCGGCCTGCGACGAAAAGGGCCTCCCGTGGTCCTGCTGCTCACCGAAGGCCAGATGAGCGACCACAAGGGGCAGCCCTGATGCGCAACGCCCTGCCGTACGCCCGCATCCTGATCGGCGACAAAGGCCATAACAGCGACCGCTTCCGCCAAGCCCTGGCCGCCCGCGGCATCGAACCCTGCATGCGGTCACGCCGTGGCCGCAAGCGGCGCATCCCGCATGACAAGAAGCTTTACCGCCAGCGGCACCGCATCGAGAACATGCTCGGCAGGCTCAAGGGTTCGAGGCACTGCCTCGGACCGCCGCATCGCCATGCGCTATGGCCGATGCGCCCACACGTTCATGTTCGCCATCTGCCTCGCAGCCACCGCCATCTCTTGGATCGATGAGGTCTGAACCTAGTCTGATCTTCATCCTGATCGTGCACCTCAACCTTACTCTCCGGCCGTAATACGCCGTTCGAGAGCATGCCGCGCGCGCCGAATGCGGTGATGATGCTCTTCCAATCTGCGCTTTTATACTCTTGGGCCCAAGACATCCTGCATCGTGGCCCCGGCTGGGCTACAGTCTGGCGGCTTCCGTCACGACAGCCGCTGCCGGTTTGGTGGCGCTAGCGGTGGCTCTGCTGCGCTTCCGCACCACCCTGACTGTCGCCAAGTCATGAATTGGCCACGATCAGTGCGACAGCAGCACAGGAATAGTCGACCCTTGCAGCAGGCTACGTGTCACGCCGCCTAACACCATCTCCCGCATTCGGCCGTGGCCGTAGCCGCCGACCACCAACAGTTCCGTTCCAAGATCCGCCGCTGCGTTGAGCAGCACGTCCTCAACCTTCAGATCGCCGCCGGTCATGGTCGTGGAGGCGGATACAGTCGCTCCATGCCGGGCCAAGTGACGCGCAATATCTTCGGTCTGTACCTGGCAGCTTTCCTGCTCGACCGCCTGGGTGAATACCGAAAGGATCTGCACCGCTTCCGCCGCGCGGATCAGCGGCAAGGCGTCGCCGACTGCGCGCGCAGCTTCCCGCCGCCCGTCCCAACCTACCAGCACGCGGCGGGCCGCGAAATCGCATGGAGGGCTCAGCGGCAGCAGCAGCACTGGCCGGCCCGAGTCGAACAGGACCTCTTCGGCTAAATCAGCCTCGGTACCGTTTTGGCCGGAGCGACCTAGGATTGTGACATCGGCATAGCGGGCGTGCTGCACCAAAACTGAGCCCACTATCCCCTCCACCAGGCGCCATTCCGCCTGGATGTTCTCGTGCTGGGTTACCTCCTCAAAATTTTTGCGGATCTGCGCCGCTTTCGCCCTGGCAGCCTGCTCGGCTTCGTCGATGACCAGCTGCCATGTGGCTGGACCGACGTAACCATCCACAGCAGCCATCATTGGCCATTCTAGATCGTAGACGTGCAGAGCAGCCAAGTGGGCTTCGTGACGCTGCGCCAGCGAGATGGCCGCATTCAGGATGCCGGGAGCTGTCTCAGCACTCGGCAAGTACACCAGAATGTCTTTCAGAGACATCGCTTTCCTCCGGATCACGGCGACCGGCATGCCCAGGCCACCTGTATTGCAACGAGGTTAGGACCTGCCGGAGAAGTAGCCATCCGGCGGAAATACGGGCTGCCACGGAAGGCAAGTCACGCTTGACTGTTGGTGTGGAAGCGAAGTGAAACAGCAGAAATGGATCTGCCGTACACTAGCGCCCGGCTGGGATGCTACTAACGCTGGCAACCTCCGTCAGCCTGCCGCAGTCGAGGAGATGCAGAGTATGGTTGTCCTCAATGGCGATCATGCCGGCCTTCCGCAGCACCGTGAGGACGCGACTGACCGTTTCTGCCGTGAGCCCAAGATAATCGGAAATGTCGTAGCGCGACATGTTTAGCTCCAGTAAATGGCAGACAGGGCGGCTGCGGGTTACCAAGTCGAGCAGGAAGTGAGCCACGTGCTCGGTTGGGCTCCGGCAACCCAGCAGAATGAAACGGTCTGGTGCTGCTGCCAGCCTTTCCAGTGTGAAAATCCGCCAAGATTGTGCCGCCAGCGGTTCCTGATCCATATAAGTGTCGAGGTCTTTGCGCGCGAATGTGACCAGAACGACCTCCGTTACTGCTTCGGCAGAGAAGCGGTGTTCCTCAACGCCATCAAGGCCGAGAAGCTCACCCGGTAGCGCAAACTGCGCAATGAAGCGTCGCCCGCCTGGGAGCACGCGGCACACACGCACGGTACCTGACACCACCTTATGGAACTGCCGTATCTTGGAGCCCTCAGCGTAGATCTCGGCACTGCAAAGGAAGCGGCTCGGCTGGCCAGGAATGGCCAAGCCGCTCCACTCTGGAGCAACCATGAAGGGAAAGGATGAGGTAAGGCCAGGAAGCAGACGGCCGTCCAGCGTAGAGCTTTGCATGGATCTACTCCCTTCTGGGGCTGAGCGATGGGAGTGTCAGCACATCATCGTCTCGCCGCTACTCCGGAAAACCACGCTTCGTACAAGTAGGCATAACCCGAAAGACTAATAGTGCATCACCCGTATTCACGTTTCTGAATGGTCCTGATTCGCGTCAACGGATGATTGTCACCAGCAACTTATGATACGGTAGGCTGGGCGCTGAGCGGCAGCCGATCGGCCTAATCGTCACGAGACACCATGCACATGAGCCAGGAACGATCCAGTAAGCAGCGTCACCCGGGTACCAAGGAGCGCGTGATGCTTAGGCTAGGAAACCGGCCACATCCTTGTGCTCTGCACCGACCCTGAGGTTCGGCGCGCCTTGGCGCGATCCGAGAAGCAGACGGATTCCTAACCTATCCTTCCGCCAATACCGACTGCTGTGAATGGTCAACAGTTCTGGCGAGGAGAGTGTCGGATGGTGCTGCATGCTGATGACAGAGCATCTGCTCTCGGACAGCGTCGGGCTGCAGCTGGTGATGCTGCAATGCACCGGCCAGTTCCACATCTCATCCTCTCGGCGCTGGTGGGGCGGGCGGAGCATCCGGTTACCATTCCCTGCCATGATATACTGGCCCCTCGGTGCCAAAGGATGCCCCCTGCTGTCAGTGTCTCTTGCCATCAGGAGCACAGCACGACACTGAAGCCCAATGATACCGAGTTCAGCCACCATATTGTGAAATCACAACTAGGTTGCATGCCGCAGCAAGGTTCCAAAGCGAAGCTAAGGCGCTGGTTACATGCTATACCTTGGACGCGTCTTTGGCTGCTTCCCTGCTCGAAGGCATTAGGATTGCGTCTCGCAATAATGGCATCGAGAGAGCCGCCATGGAGCAGTATGTCGCGCTGGATGCCTCGCTCAAGGAGATCAGCGTCCGCGTGATCGACGTTGCGGAGGCCGTGGTGTTCGAGGGCAAGGCCGCGGCAGATCCCAAAT
>NZ_RFLX01000105.1 GCF_003696345.1 Teichococcus wenyumeiae
ATCGCGGCGCCTGCGCTGTGATGGGCTTGAGCCCCGGCTGGATCTCCAGCCGGGGCTTTTTCTATGGGTTCAGGCTTGGCAGGACCGCGCCTTTCAAAGCTGGTTGCTATGGCCCGGTGCGGTGTTGGGATCTGGGAAGGTCACGCTTACCGCGGTCCCCGTGCCATCCTGCCGGCTCACCAGTTCCACCTGGCCTTGGATCTGCTGCGCCAGGGTCTCGATCAGCTTGAGGCCCAGTGCGCCCTGTCGCCGCGACGGCGGCAGGCCAATGCCATCATCCTCGATCCTCAACCTGGCCAAGCCACCGTCAGGAAGGCTGAGATTGACCAGGATCCGGCCCCGGCGCCCCTCCGGAAAGGCATATTTGAAGGCGTTGGTCAGGGCCTCGCCGACAATGAGCCCGAGCGGAATGACGACGTCTGGCGCCCAGACGGCCTCCTCGTCGGCCTCGACTTCGACCTCGACCTGACCCGGCGAGGTCACCAGCCCCTCCAGCATGCTTTGGCCCAGTCGCAGCAAATAGGGTGCGACCTCGATCGTATTCGGCGTCTCGCTCTGATAAGCCAGCAATTCATGCACCTCGCCGATGCGCAGGAGCCGCCCCACGGCCACGGCCAGCGCCGCCTGCACCGCCGGTTCTGACTGCCGGGCCTGGAGCTGCAACAGCGCCGTCGCGAGCTGCAGCGCGTTCTTTGTGCGGTGATGCACCTCCTGCACCAGGAAGTCGCGGAACTTCAGCGCCACCTCGCCTTCGGCCAGGCTCTCCCGCAGCAGCGCCTCCGTGCGCCGGCGCCGCTCGACCTCTTCCTCCAGCTTGTCCTTGGCAGCTTGCAGGCGCTTCGTGCGAGTTGCCACGCGCCGGTCCAGTGTTGCTTTCGCTTCCCGCAGGCCCTGCACCCGCTGCACCCGGTCGGTGATGTCCAGGAAGGACACGAAGTGGCGGACGACGCGATCGTCCTCCACCATCGGATCCACCAGGGCCGCTACCCAGATCTCCCGCCCATCCTTGGTGTGGAACAGGATATCCTCGGTGAACTCGCGGCGGGCCGCCACGGCCTGCTTGATCCGATCCACCACACTGGGGTCGGCGTGCCGCCCGATCAGAAAGAAGTAATCCTGTCCCAGCACCTCTTTCCGGTCATAGCCGCACATCTGCAGGAACGCGGCGTTGCAGTAGATGATTGGGTTACCTGCGACATTCGGGTCCGAGATCGCCATCGGCATGCGGGTGGCGTCAAAGGCTTCGACGAAGGGACCACCCAGGGCTGCCAGGTCCACAACAGCGCGTTCTGACTTGGCTTGACCCTCGCGTGTGCGGGACTGCTTTTGCGCAGGCACGACGTTCTCCTCAGGCTGGTGCAGGATTAGGGAGCAGCGTAGATGGTATGGCGGTGCCGCTTGGACGCTCTTGAGCCACGCGCTGATGCGGGCCGTCCATTTGCGCGACAGCTACCACCATCAAGGCCTGATGGCGCACCAGTCCGGCGTTGGCGTGCAGGCGCGGCGCTTTATTCCTGCCGCAGACCATCCAACACACCTTCAAGACAGCGCTGCGTCGTGTAGCTGGATAGAAGCAGCTCCAGCGTCCATGGCAAGATCGGTTTCCCGGCATGGCGCAGCTGCTCAACATCCATGATCTGCTGCGTGAGCCGTTCCGCACCTTCGCTCAGACGATGCTCGAACTGTGCCAGAACAATGTTCCGCTGAATACTCATGATGCTCATTGTTCCGGTGCCATCGCCGCGGCACCCGCCGCGATGACTCTGATGCTACTGTGCGGATGCTAGAGCGATAGCATATCCAGTGCGGAATAGCCAAGAAAGTAGCAGTCCTTGCTGCCTTTCGGCACCTGCAAGGACCCATATACGAGGCTGAAAGGCCGTCGTGCTGAATAGAAGAACGGTAGACCCGCTGTAGAGCGCAGGCGCTTATCCTATATCGGTCGTGTGTTCTTCCGCGGCCACAGCCGAAGTCGTCATGGCAGCAGAGACCGGTTGCCCTGGTGCCGCGATCGCCTCGATGGCCTGGACGACCAGATCAGGTGCGCCGTGATGAACCATGTGACCGAGGCCTGAAACAACCTGGAGACTGCTGGCGGCTATCTCGCGGTGCAGCCGGGCTGATTGCCGGTCCCTGTCCACGATCATATCCTCGGCACCGGCCATGATGGAGACCGGCAGCCGGCTGAGCTCGCCATAACGCTCCACAAGGGCCGCTGCCGCTGGGATCATCGCCGCGGCATCCTCGGCGCTGGCTTTGATCTGCCAAGGCCGCAGCATCATGCCGGTCGGCACCGCGCTCGTGAACGCGGCTGGCACCGGCGCAGGCGCGAACATCGTCCGCACCATCATCGGCGCCATGAGGCGCCCGACCAGTGGGCCGACGGTGTAGCGGATCGCGTCGCCGAGCACCGGAAGGGCAGTCGGTGATATCATGGCAACGTCGGCTCGAGCCGTCGGGAAGTAGTAGCCCGACAGCAGCACAAGGCCTCCCACCGCCTCGGGATGGTTGAGGGCGAGGGCCAGCGCCGTCAAGGTGCCCCAGGAGTGGCCAACCACGATCGCGCGCCGAATCCCGAGGCGGGCGAGAGCCTCCGCCAGAACGGCAGCCTGAGCCTCCGCCGTCCATGGCCGGTCGCGTGGGCGCTCACTATACCCATAGCCAGGCCGGTCAAAGGCCAGCACCCGGTGTCGCTCAGCGACCAGGCCGAACACGCCACTCGCAACATAGTCCTCCGCTTGGACTGCATTGCCATGCAGCAGCACGACCGGCGGGCCACCCATTCCTGCTTCGAGGTAGTGCAGTCGAATGCCGCCTGCATGGATGAACCGCCCGGCCGGCGGATGCTCCCTCTCAGCCCGTCGAGCATTGGCGCGAACCTGCAGGGCGATTCCGGCCAGGGCTGCAGCTACGGCAGCAAGGCCCACCGTCACACGGGATGACGCCATCGGGATCCCTTTACCTGTCATGGCCGGATATCTCCAGGTTCAGCCCACAGAGTGCCCTCATGCGAGACGATCCCATACGGTCGTTGAACGAGCAGGTTCAAGGAGGGTTTCGAGCACATACCTTGTGGACGTGTAACCGCCGTACGGTGTTGAATGCGTCATCTACCGATCAGCAACCCTGCGAGTATTTTTGCTCATCGCGGCCAGCGCAGCCTGAACGAGGCTGAGGCCGCCAGACGCCTTGATGTCGCGAAAGCTGGCAACACCGTCATCTATGTCACCACTCAGAATGACGCCGATGTCTTCCCTCCCGAAGTGCTCTGCGGCGGCCGGACACAGCACATCGGCCGCAGGCCGCTTGCCCCGAATGCGTTGATGATGTTCGGCATGCCGGTCGCTCCTTCTGATCTTGAGGACCGCACTACTCTGCGCCGGACTTGGACCGCCTGGCCACCAAGGCTACCTGCTAACCGCCTTCATCTGGCTGGGCGGACCTGACAGCGTCTTGTTGAACCCTGGTTTCCGCAGCGAAGGCGGCAGGGCAGATCAACACCAGCAAAGGAGCATTCAAATGCCGGACGATGATGGTAATCGAGGGTGGTGGAGATCGCCGCTCAATGCCTTGATGGTCAGCGCTGCTGTGATCGTCGGCATGATCGTCATCGGCACCGCAGTTGTGCTGTGGTTCATCTTCTGAACCGCCATCGCCGCGTGTCTCGCAGGGCCTGATCAGGATTGGCGGCGGGTGAGCATCAACAATCAGCTCAGCGGCCGGCACAGAAGTGCCGTAGGGAACGGTACCGGGCGTCAGTCGTGGGTTGCGGTAACCCGGTGCCGTTAATGGGGGTTTCTGCCTGAGCTTCTAGAAAATCTTCTACAAAGACCTCCTGGATATGTGCCTCACCGCTCCTGGAAACACAGGCTAA
>NZ_RFLX01000106.1 GCF_003696345.1 Teichococcus wenyumeiae
ATCGCGGCGCCTGCGCTGTGATGGGCTTGAGCCCCGGCTGGATCTCCAGCCGGGGCTTTTTCTATGGGTTCAGGCTTGGCAGGGCCACGCCTTTCAAAGCTGGTCGCTATGGCCCGGTACGGTGTTGGGATCTGGGAAGGTCACGCTTACCGCGGTCCCCGTGCCATCCTGCCGGCTCACCAGCTCCACCTTGCCTTGGATCTGCTGCGCCAGGGTCTCGATCAGCTTGAGGCCCAGTGCGCCCTGCCGCCGCGACGGCGGCAGGCCAATGCCATCATCCTCGATCCTCAGCCTGGCCAAGCCACCGTCAGGAAGGCTGAGATTGACCAGGATCCGGCCCCGGCGCCCCTCCGGAAAGGCATATTTGAAGGCGTTGGTCAGGGCCTCGCCGACGATGAGCCCGAGCGGAATGACGACGTCTGGCGCCCAGACGGCCTCCTCGTCGGCCTCGACTTCGACCTCGACCTGACCCGGCGAGGTCACCAGCCCCTCCAGCATGCTCCGGCCCAGTCGCAGCAAATAGGGCGCGACTTCGATCGTATTCGGCGTCTCGCTCTGATAAGCCAGCAATTCATGCACCTCGCCGATGCGCAGGAGCCGCCCTACGGCCACGGCCAGCGCTGCCTGTACCGGGGGTTCTGACTGCCGGGCCTGGAGCTGCAACAGCGCCGTCGCGAGCTGCAGCGCATTCTTGGTACGGTGATGGACCTCCTGCACCAGGAAGTCGCGGAACTTCAGCGCCACCTCGCCTTCGGCCAGGCTCTCCCGCAGCAGCGCCTCCGTGCGCCGGCGCCGCTCGACCTCTTCCTCCAGCTTGTCCTTGGCAGCTTGCAGGCGCTTCGTGCGGGTTGCCACGCGCCGGTCCAGTGTTGCTTTTGCTTCCCGCAGGCCCTGCACCCGCTGCACCCGGTCGGTGATGTCCAGGAAGGACACGAAGTGGCGGACGACGCGATCGTCCTCCACCATCGGATCCACCAGGGCCGCTACCCAGATCTCCCGGCCATCCTTGGTGTGAAACAGGATATCCTCGGTGAACTCGCGGCGGGCCGCCACGGCCTGCTTGATCCGATCCACCACACTGGGGTCGGCGTGCCGCCCGATCAGAAAGAAGTAATCCTGTCCCAGCACCTCTTTCCGGTCATAGCCGCACATCTGCAGGAACGCGGCGTTGCAGTAGACGATCGGGTTGCCTGCGACGTTCGGGTCCGAGATCGCCATCGGCATGCGGGTGGCGTCAAAGGCTTCGACGAAGGGACCACCCAGGGCTGCCAGGTCCACAACAGCGCGTTCTGACTTGGCTTGACCCTCGCGTGTGCGGGACTGCTTTTGCGCAGGCACGGCGTTCTCCTCAGGCTGGTGCAGGATTAGGGAGCAGCGTAGATGGTATGGCGGTGCCGCTTGGACGCTCTTGAGCCACGCGCCGATGCGGGCCGCCCATTTGCGCGACAGCTACCACCATCAAGGCCTGATGGCGCACCAGTCCGGCTTTGGCGTGCAGGCGCGGCGCTTTATTCCTGCCGCAGACCATCCAACACACCTTCAAGACAGCGCTGCGTCGTGTAGCTGGACAGGAGCAGCTCCAGCGTCCATGGCAAGATCGGTTTCCCGGCATGGCGCAGCTGCTCAACATCCATGATGTGCTGCGTGAGCCGTTCCGCACCTTCGCTCACACGATGCTCGAACTGTGCCAGAACAATGTTCCGCTGAATACTCATGATGCCTGTCATTCAGGGCCATCGCCGTGGCGCCCGCCGCGATGCCTCTGATGCTACTCTGCGGATGCTAGAGCGATAGCATATCCATTGCAGAATAGCCAAGAAAGTAGCAGTCCTTGCTGCCTTTTGGCACCTGCAAGGACCCATATACGAGGCTGAAAGGTCGTCATGCTGAATAGAGGAAAGGTAGACCCGCTGTAGAGCGCAGGCGCTTATCCTATATCGGTCGTGTGTTCTTCCGCGGTCACAGCCGAAGCCGTCATGGCAGCAGAGACCGGTTGCCCTGGTGCCGCGATCGCCTCGATGGCCTGGCCAACCAGATCAGGTGCGCCGTGATGAACCATGTGACCGAGGCCTGAAACAACCTGGAGACTGCTTGCGGCTATCTCGCGGTGCAGCCGGGCGGATTGCCGGTCCCTGTCCACGACCATATCCTCGGCACCGGCAATGATGGAGACCGGCAGCCGGCTGAGTTCGCCATAACGCTCCACAAGGGCCACTGCCGCTGGGATCATCGCCGCGGCATCCTCGGCGCTGGCTTTGATCTGCCAAGGCCGCAGCATCATGCCGGTCGGCACCGCGCTCGTGAACGCGGCTGGCACCGGGGCCGGCGCGAACATCGTCCGAACCATCATCGGCGCCATGAGGCGCCCGACCAGTGGACCGACGGTGTAGCGGATCGCGTCACCGAGCACCGGAAGGGCAGTCGGTGATATCATGGCAACGTCGGCTCGAGCCGTCGGGAAGTAGTAGCCCGACAGCAGCACAAGGCCTCCCACCGCCTCGGGATGGTTGAGGGCGAGGGCCAGCGCCGTCAAGGTGCCCCAGGAGTGGCCAACCACGATCGCGCGCCGAATCCCGAGGCGGGCGAGAGCCTCCGCCAGAACGGCGGCCTGAGCCTCCGCCGTCCATGGCCGGTCGCGTGGGCGCTCACTATACCCATAGCCAGGCCGGTCGAAGGCCAGCACCCGGTGTCGTTCAGCGGCCAGGCCGAACACGCCACTCGCGACATAGTCTTCCGCTTGGACTGCATTGCCATGCAGCAGCACGACCGGCGGGCCACCTATTCCTGCTTCGAGGTAGTGCAGTCGAATGCCGCCTGCATGGATGAACCGCCCGGCCGGCGGATGCTCCCTCTCAGCCCGTCGAGCATTGGCGCGAACCTGCAGGGCCATTCCGGCCAGGGCTGCGGCTGCGGCAGCAAGGCCCACCGTCACACGGGATGACGCCATCGGGATCCCTTTACCTGTCATGGCCGGATATTTCCAGGTTCAGCCCACAGAATGCCCTCATGCGAGACGATCCCGTACGATCGTTGAACGAGCAGGTTCAAGGTGGGTTTCAAGCGCATACTTTGTGGACGAGCCGTGTAACCGCCACACGGTGTTGACTACGGCATCTACCGATCAGCAGCCCTGCAAGTATTTTTTACTAGGTCGGCAAAGTCAGCTGGCAAGCGTGCTATTCTAGGAGGGCGAGGTAGGCGGCGGGATTGGGTGCGTAGTGTCCGCGCGTATCGCCGCTGTTCGAGACGGCGGCGGAGTTCAGCCCAGCGTTCTTTGCTGGCACGGCCGAGTTCACGCGAGCCCGGCGGGCGCAACCTGGTGGCGGTAGCCGCGATCAGTCGAGCCACCAAGGCTACCTGCTAGCCGCCTTCATCGGGCTAGGTGGACATGACAGCGTCTCGTTGAACCCTGATCTCCGAAGCGAAGGCAGCAGGGCAGATCAACAGCAGCAAAGGAGCATTCAAATGCCGGACGATGATGGTAATCGAGGGTGGTGGAGATCGCCGCTCAATGCCTTGATGGTCAGCGCTGCTGCGATCGTCGGCATGATCGTCATCGGCACCGCAGTTGTGCTCTGGTTCATCTTTTGAACCGCCATCGCCGCGTGTCTCGCAGGGCCTGATCAGGATTTGTGGCGGGTGAGCATTAACAATCAGCTCAGCGGCCGGCGCAGAAGTGTAGAGGGGAACGGCGCCGGGCGTCAGTCGTGGGTTGCGATAACCCGGTGCCGTTAATGGGGTTTCTGCCTGAGCTTCTAGAAAATCTTCTACAAAGACCTCCTGGATATGTGCCTCACCGCTCCTGGAAACACAGGCTAA
>NZ_RFLX01000107.1 GCF_003696345.1 Teichococcus wenyumeiae
CCCGCTGCTGCGGATCCTGACTGATCGAGGATCTGGGTTCTGCGGTAGCCCCGCGCGGCACGAATATGAACGCTACCTGGCTGTCGAGGACGTGGATCACTCCCGCACCAGGACGAAAAGCCCGCAAACGAATGGCATCGTGGCGCATCTCCACAAGACCATGCTGCACGAGTTCCATCAGACAGCCTTTCGTAAGAAGCTCTGCCGCGCGATCGACGAGCTGCAACGCGACCGCGACGCCTGGCTTGCCGAGCACAACGAGGCGCGGTCACACCAAGGCAGGTGGTGCTACGGCAAAACGCCCATGCAGACCTTCCTGGCTGCCTCGCCACTTGTCCAGGAGCAGACGCTGCAGGCACAGTAGCGTCAGACACACGCACCGGATCGGACACGCCCGACCGCCGATCAGGTGACCGTCAGATCAAGTCCATCTTGTACATCTGGCGGCAGGAAACCTGTGCCCAAGTAGCAACCTGATCCTGCCGCGCCTCCAATCACACGGCCGAGCTCGCCTCCTCGTCAAACAACCTGCCAATGCCGGCTGCGCCAGTACTTTGCGGAAGAAGCGCTTCGCCGCCGCGGCGTCCCGCCGGGCTGACAGCAGGAAGTCTATGGTTTGGCCGGGCTGTCGACTGCTCGGTACAGGTAAGTCCAGGCGCCCTTGGCCTTGATGGAGGTCTCATCGACCCACCAGGAGCCGGTGCGCAAGCGCAAGTGACGTTGGACCCGCTGTTCAAGCTCGACAGCGTAGGCCTGCACCCAGCGGAACAGGGTGGTGTGGTCGACCGTCACGCCACGGTCCGGCAGCATGGCCTCGAGGTCCCGGTAGCTGATCGGGAACACCAAGTCCCAGCGCAGCGCCCACAGGATCACCTCGGACGTGAAGTGCTGCCCCTTCAAAGGCAGGTCCTGTCTCGCCGCCATCATGCCAGTCCCGCTCAGCCGCTGAGCGTCGTTCTATCTCACTTCGTCCGTCCTGCGATCTGCAACAGAACTGGCATTCTTGATGCGTCGGCGTGAAAGTTATGCGACCGTGCCGGCACCCTTCGCGGAGCAGCGCGTGGCATCCACGCGGTTGCGCCATCTCTCCCGGGAGAAGCAGCCATGAGCATCCCTCTCTCGCTTCGCCGCCTGCCGGCAGTAGTGGTATTCTGCGTCACCGGCGTGGCCGGAGCAACTTTGGCGCAGCCGGCCAACATCCAGCTGGGTGCCACACCGCCAGAGGACGCGGTGCGCCTAGCGCCTGGAGGCCTTGAGCGGGCACTGGAGGCCTTGCCGGAGATCGTCACCGGCATTCTGCACCGCAGCGGCGTGCCTGGCGCGGCAGTAGCCGTGGTGCATGGCGGGCAGACGGTCTTTGCGGCCGGCTTCGGTGTCAGGGAAATTGGCAAGGAGCCGGCGGTGGAGCCCGGCACCGTCTTCCAGGTTGCCTCGCTGTCCAAGCCGATTACCGCCACGGTCGTGGCACTGCAGGTTGCCGCCCGCGTCGTATCCTGGGACGACCCAGCCGTGCGCCACCTGCCTGGCCTGCGGCTGAGTGACCCCTACGTCACCGCCCAGGCGACCATCGGGGATTTCCTGGCCCACCGTACCGGTTTGCCAGGCGCCATCGGGGATGAGTTGGAAGATCTTGGCTTCGGACGCGGCGACATCATCGCTCGTATGGCGCTGGTGCCGCTCGATCCGTTCCGCCGATCCTACCACTACACCAATTTCGGCTTCACGATCGGCGCCGAGGCCGTCGCTGCGGCATCCGGGGAGAAATGGGACAAGCTGGCAGAGCGCGTGCTTTACCGACCGCTGGGAATGCGTTTGACAAGTTCCCGGCATGCGGATTTCCTAACCCGCGACAACAGGGCGGTGCTGCATGTGCTGGAGGATGGGCGCTTCCAACCGCTCTACGACCGCGACCCCGATGCGCAGTCGCCGGCGGGCGGCGTGTCCTCCAACGTGCTGGACTTGGCGGAATGGATGAAGCTGCTGTTGCGGCAGCACCGCCAGGGCCAAGAGCCTTTGCTGACGGAGCAAGCGCTGCTGCCGGCCTTGCAGCCGCAGGCCTTCAGCGCGCCGCCGCAGTCCCTGGCATCGCGGCCTAGCTTTTACGGGTACGGCTTCAATGTTGGCGTGCATGCCGGTGGCCGCGCAGCCATGAGCCATTCCGGCGCTTTTCTGCTTGGAGCAGGGACAAACTTCCAGATTCTGCCTTCGGCCGAACTTGGCATTGTTGTGCTGACCAACGGCGGGCCGGTCGGTGCGGCAGAGGCCATATCGGCGACGGTGATGGACACGGTGGAATTCGGTGCCCCGACGCGCGACTGGTTCGGAGCTTACAACGGGCAGATGAAGGCCATGTACGCCTTTACAGGGGATCTTGCCAGTGCCGTGCCGCCCAGGTCGCCGCAATCTGCTCTGCCTGCCGCATCCTATGCGGGGCGGTACGAGAATGCCTATTTCGGCCAAGCCGAAATCACGGTTGACCAGGGCGACGTCATGCTCATCCTGGGGCCCCGCAGAATGCGGTTTCCGCTGTCGCACTGGGACGCTGACGTCTTCTCGCTGGCAGGCAATAGCGAGAATGCGCCCAAGGGATCCCTATCTTCAGTCCGTTTCATTCAGGAGGAAGGGAAGGTGACGGCCTTCACCATCGACTTTCTAAATGATAATGGGCTGGGAAGCTGGCGGCGCTGAAACGTTGCCGGAGCAACACTATGCTGCGGCAGGTTGAGCGCGTGGTGTCGTGTCCCGGCCGTGGTGTAGGAGCGCTGGCTCCCGACGGGTTCTGTCAGCTCTCGCGCCAGGGGTTCCCGGATTGGCAAGGTAGAGCAGGTGTGAATAGGCTCCTGACGGGCAGATAGGCGGCTGGGAGCCTGGGATGAGTGCGTGGACTGTCGGCGCTTCCGTTGTAGCACCTGCGTCCGGGACTTCAACGAGCGCAGCTCGGGAGTGCTAAACCGGACGCAGTACCCGAGCGACGTCATCGTACTGGTGGTGCTGTGGCGCCTGCGCTACCGCCTGACCTTGCGGAATCTGGCGGATATGTTCCTCCTCCGCGGCATCGTGTTCAGCCACGCGGCGATTCGCGAGTGGAAGGCCAGGCTCGCGCCGGTTCTTACGGGTGAACTGCGCCAGCGTCGGCGTGGGAAGGGCAACCACGGACGTCGTTTCTGGCACGTTGATAAACATACCTGAAAGGTTCGTGGGCGCTGGTGCTACTTCTATTGGGCGATCGACAGGAACGGCAATCTCGTCGACACCATGCTGAGTGAGCACCGGGACATGGTAGCGGCCAAGGCGTTCTTCCGCTCCGCCAAGTTGGCCATCGGCATTGTTCCCGACCAGGTCGCCGCCGATGGGCATGTGTCCTACCCGCAAGCGATCCAGGCGAATCTGGGCAAGCCGGTTGAGTACCGAGACAGCGCATCGAAGAAGAATGGACTTGAGCAGGATCATCGCGGCATCACAGGCCACATCCGATGTATGCGCGGCTTCAAGAGCTTCGCCTCGGCTGAGCGTTTCTGTCGCAGCTACGACGAACTCCGAAATCACCTCCGCCCTTGCGTCCGTCACAACCAGCATGTGGACTTGCTTCAGAAAGGTGGAGGGTTCCTGCTGAGGCAAGGGGAACTCCATGACGCAGCAGAGACGGTTCACGAGGGAATT
>NZ_RFLX01000108.1 GCF_003696345.1 Teichococcus wenyumeiae
TGATTGCGTCCACCTGCATGCCTTCGAAACCGGATCCGAGCTGCGAGCCGGGCTCAGCAGCTGGATCAGCTACTACAATGCCCAGCGGCCGCATTCTGCCCTAGCCGGGTGCATTCCCGACGAGGCAGACGGGGCAGCCGAGATGGAGAGACTGGCGGCCTGACACCAACCAGAACCGAGCTTATCCCAGCCGCCAATCTGTCCGGCAGATAGGGTCCACCTCAACCCACCCCACTGGCGCGAGCGCTGACAGAACCAAGTCCTGAGCCTAAACATAAGACTTGGCTTTTGATAAGAAAACATAACGGTTAGTTGATAATTGCACTTCTCTAACAATTAAGGCTTGCGCATAGAAGTCAGAGTCAGGCACGCCTGTTTCTTCAGTTTGCCCGCCACCCACAGTATATGAGTAGCCGCCATGTCAAATGGCATTTGCGATATCTGCGGCGTGAGACCGGCAACGGTTCAAACTCAGGTTGTCCGGACCGGGCAGCACGAAGTCATGGAACTCGGCGACGTCGACTACCGCCGCCTCGCACGTCAGCAGCGACGGCCGAGTTCCCCGCTGGGGGCCCTATTCGGCGGCCAAGGCGGTAGCCTCTTCGAAGAGTTCTTCGGCGGCAGCCCTTTCGGTGCTCCTGGCAGCAGTCGCGTCCCCGAAGGCGAGGACGAGGTTGCGCAAGGTGGGAGGGGAGAACGCCAAGTCGCCGTTGGAACCAGCCGCCCACGGAGCCGGTCAGGCGCTGTCACTGAGCACCTCAGCAGCCATGCTGAAGAAAGCCTCCAGAATGCCGCACGTCAGGCGACGGATGCGGGGCGCCGTGAGGTGGACACCGAGCAACTGCTCATGGCGTTGATCAGCAGCGACATGGTGCACGCCGTTCTTGAGCGGTTCAAGCTGCCACCTGACGAGTTGGCCCGACAACTGATCCAGGAGAACCAGGATGGGAAAGGTGCCGCCTTTGCTGATGATGGAGACGTCAGTCTGCGGGTTAAGGATGCTCTGTCTCGTGCCTTCGCCGCCTCGCGTGATCTCGGCCACTCCTATGACGGTCCGGAGTACCCCCTGATCGGCCTTGCTGAAGAGGGCGGAGGCATGGCGGCTGACGTGCTGCGCCGCTACGGGGCCACACCCCAGGCGCTTCGTCAGCAGATCGTAAAGGTGGTGGGGCGCGGAGCTGAGGGAGGCTGCGTTGATGGGCCCACAAACGCCCTCCACCTCGACAAATACTCGCGCGATCTCACGAAGCTGACGCAGGAAGGCAAGCTCAACCCGGTGCTCGGGCGGGCACAGGAAATTGAAACCACGATCGAGGTGCTGGCGAGGCGCAAGAAGAATAATCCCGTCTTCATCGGCGGGCCCGGCGTGGGAAAGGCCGCAATTGTTGAGGGACTGGCGCGGCATATGATTGCTGGCGAGGTGCCCGAAGCGATGCGTGACCAGCGTCTGGTGGAAATCTCTATCAACTCGATGGTGGCTGGATCCAGGTTCCGCAGGGAGTTCGAGGAACGTATCCAGCAGATCCTCAAGGAGGCTGAGGACCAGAAGGACCGCCTGATCCTGTTCATTAGCGAGATCCACACGATCATGGTCGCTGGGCAGGGAGGTTGCGAGGGTGGGCTCGACGAAGCCAACGCCCTTAAGCCCGCCCTCGCCAGCGGTGAGCTGAACTTGATCGGCGCTCCACTCGGGTACGTCGGCTGCGAGGAGGGCGGCAGGCTTATGGAGCGGATACGGCGTCGTCCCTACAGCGTAGTTTTGCACGACGAGATCAAGAAGGCGCACCCGGATGTCCACAATGTCCCCCTGCAGCTCTTCGACGATGAGTGCCTGACGGACGGCAAAGGCTGGGCGGTTGACTTCACCAACTTGATGCTGATCGCCACCAGCAACCTTGGTGCTAATCTGACCCGGCACGAGTTGCGCGAGGAGGCTGGCAAGGGTGACGACGCAAAGCTCAAGCACGACCTGATGGACGTGCTGCGGGACCACTTCCGGCCAGAGTTCATCAACCGCGTCGATGAGATCATCGTCCTACACGCTCTTGGCCGTCAGCAGATCCGGTCCATCGTGGAGTTGCAGCTCGAGCTTGTCGTGCGGATCGCCCGCGAGCAGAGAATCGGCCTCGTAGTTGATGCCTCCCTGATCGACAACTTTGCGCTCACCGGCTTCCGGCCCGAGTTCGGCGCCCGTGAGATGAGGCGGCAGATCCACACGGAACTGGAGACCCAACTGGCGCGCGCGATGCTCGGGACAAAGTGCGCGAGGGCGACCGGGTGGTTGCCCGCTGGGACGGCGATCAGGAGCACGTCGTCCTGGAGCCGCAGCAGGTGCCCCATACCACGCCAGCGGACGCCCACCAGGCAGAGCCTGGGAAGCCGGGCTGCCGAGGCAGCCTGACGCGGCTTCATTGCCTTTCAATCCTTTCCACCAATCCCAGCCCAAGGGCTGGCAGCGAAGGAAACCGAACTATGGCCCGCGTTCCCACCATCTTCATCCCCGGTGCTCTGATGGACCTCGGCGGGGGTGATCCCTTTCTCAACTTGCACCGTGAGATGAACCGGCTGTTCGATGACGTCATTCGCGGTGGGGGAGTCCCGGCCGGAAGTGCTGGCGGTGGGCAGGCTTCGATGTTGCTGGCCCCGCACATGGATGTAAGCGAGACCGACGGCGAGATCCGTATTCAGGCCGAGATGCCCGGTGTGACCGAGCAGGACATCGACGTGTCGCTCAACCAGGACGTTCTGACCATTCGGGGTGAAAAGAAGCAGGAGCGCAAGGAGGAGCGGCAGGGTGTGCACTTCACAGAGCGCAACTTCGGGACCTTCCAGCGCTCACTCCGTCTGCCTTTCTCGATCAACCCCGACCAGGTGCAGGCCAGGTTCGAGAATGGTGTGCTCACCGTGACCCTGCCCAAGGGCCAGCCCCAGGAGCAGGTTCGCCGCATTCAGGTCCAGGGAAGCCAGCAAGCGCAGGCCGGCATCGGCCAGCACAATGTGAGCCCGGCACAGCAAGGATCTCAGGGGACGAACGGGGGGGGGCAGCAGGATGGTGCGGGGGCGTCGGGCGCCGCTCGTGACTAGCGGACAGTAGGGCAGAGTCGGACGGGGTTTCTCATCATGGACAGGTCAATTAGTGCGCGCATACCGGGGCAGAACAACACGCCTGCCACCTCGGTGCCCGAAGCCTCGCCCGACCTACGTCTGGACAGGGATGCAGCAAGGAATGCTCTCCTCGAACAGAACTGGTGGGCGATCGGGCCCTGTTGCACACGCTGGGCAGCCACGATGAGGTAGAACGTCATCGGCGGCTTTGCAGAACCGGCATGATGGGATTGTCACGTAGTTTGGGCCTGGCCGGAATGAAGCGGCCGGGCCAGGCTGGCGGGATGCCGTCCGAACCCACCACTTATCCTGACTCCCGCTTTCCGGCCGAGGTCATCCACCATGCCACTTGGCTCTACCATGTGTTCAGCCTGAGCCTGCGCGACATTGAGCTGATCCTCGCCGAACGGGGTGTGGTGGTCAGCCACGAGAGCATCCGCC
>NZ_RFLX01000109.1 GCF_003696345.1 Teichococcus wenyumeiae
CAGGTCAGGCCAGAAGCGAATCACCATCTCCGCCGCGCAGGAAATCACATCAGAGTCAGTTCATCCGCTCGACGGTATGAGCTATCCGTCAGCCCTTGCGCGGCGAATGGCCGAAGCTGCGTTTGAAGGCATGGCCGAACGCGCTTGGAGATGCATAGCCCACCTGGGCCGCCACGCTGGCAACATCAGCCTCATTCCGCAGCAGCAGGTGACGTGACAGCGTCATGCGCCAGCCTGCAAGATAATCGAGAGGCGGGCGGCCGACACGCCGTGTGAAGAGAGCAGCGAAGGCCGAGCGTGACATGCCGACCTGAGCAGCCAGGGCACCGACGGTCCAGGGAAAGGCGATGTTGCCATGCATCAGGCAAAGCGCCTTGCCGATCCGGCGATCCGCGAGCCCCCCGATCCAGCCGCAGCTTTCCTCACCATGATCGGCGATATGGGCGCGGATCGCTTCCACCAGCAGAACTTCCGCCAGACGTGCCGTGATGAGCGCATTCCCTGGTCGAGACTGACCCACTTCATTTTCCATAAGATCCAGTATGCTCCTGACAGCAGACGCGGAAGGCGCGCCTGCGGCCACGTGCATGAAGCCTGGCAGGGCCTCGAGCAGAAAGCCCGCTTCCTCGCTGCTGAAGGCGACGCCTCCGCCCAGCATGACCGTTTCGTGCCCTCCCAAGCAGACCACGTCCTGATCGGAGCCCGCGTAAAGGGCCATGCCATCCACCGGGTCCACTCCAGGACTGCTCGCCACCGTGTAGGGCGAGTGGCCGACCAGGAAGACATCCCCCGTGGCCAGTGCGAATGCAGATTGGCCAGGCAGCAGCACACAGCATCGTCCGCGCCGGACGGCGACGAACTTCAGCCGCGCCTGCGCTGGAAAGGCAAGCGACCAGTCTCCTGCGGCTTCCAGGCGGGTGCAGCGGATACTCCGCACCCCCAGGACCGCAAGCAACTCGGAAAGAGGATCGACTGCATCTTTGGACGATGGCGACAGAATCATGGCGCCTTGAGCATAGATCATCCGGTGGCTCCGCTCGTAGCCTTCTGTATGAGGAGGCCGTGGCCATGAATATCGAGAAGATCGTCGTCATCACCGGTGGCGGCAGCGGCATTGGCCGGGCGACAGCTCGGTTGCTGGCCTCCCGTGGCGCCAGGGTGGTGCTGGGAGGCCGGCGTGAGTCCCAGCTTGCGGCAGTGGTTGAAGAGATCAAGAAGGCAGGTGGCGAGGCCATCTACCGGCCAACCGATGTCACCCGGCGCAGGGACCTCCAAGCCCTGGCAGGGCTGGCCTGCGAGCACTATGGCCGCCTGGATGTTCTCATCAACAACGCAGGCATCGGCCCGATCTCACGCTTCGACGCTCTGCGGGTCGATGACTGGGACGCGATGATCGACATCAACATCAAGGGTGTCCTCTACGGCATCGCCGCCGCGCTTCCGATCTTCCAGAGGCAGGGGAGCGGGCACATCGTCAATGTTGTTTCCACGGCTGGGCTGAAGATCCTGCCGACCATGGGCGTCTATGCCGCCACCAAGAATGCGGTTCGGACCATCACGGAAGCCTTGCGACAGGAGGCGGGGCCTGACCTGCGTGTCACGGAGATCTCGCCTGGCATGATTGCCACCGGCTTCGTGGACTCGATGACCGACGAGACGGCCAAGGCCGCCGTCCAGCAGCGGATGGGCGCCATAGCCATTCCACCCGAGGCGATCGCACGCGGCATCGCCTTCGCGCTTGAGCAGCCCCCCGAGGTGGATATCGGAAGCATCGTGATCCGGCCGACCGCACAGGATTGAAGGGCGCAGACACTGAGCAGCGGCCGGAACAAGTGGGGGAGCGCAGACCCCGCCGCGGCTGACATGTGCCGCCACGCAGTAGCCAGGGCTGAATATTGTCCCCCACCCTGGAGAACCTGTGGAGGCTGGAAGCAGCTAGGCGAGAACGCCGCGCGTCAGTAGGTCGCGCGACCGCCGGATGCGTCGAAGACCGCGCCGGTGCTGAACGAGGCTTCCTCGCTCGCCAGCCAGCAGATCAGTGCCGCGACCTCATCGATCTTTCCAAAACGGCCAATGGGAATCTTGGAAAGCATGAAGTCAATGTGCTGCTGGGTCATCTGTGCGAAGATGGCGGTACGAACCGCGGCGGGTGTGACGCAATTGACGCGGATCTCTGTGCTGGCCAGCTCCTTGCCAAGCGACTTGGTCAGCCCGATCACGCCTGCCTTGGAGGCGCTGTAGGCCGATGCATTGGGGTTGCCCTCCTTGCCGGCAATCGAGGCAACGTTGACGATCCTGCCGTAACCGCCCCGCTCCATCGCCGGAATGGCGGCGCGGTTGCAGTAGAACAGGCCGTTGAGGTTGACATCCATGACCCGCTTCCATGCCTCAACAGGGTAGTCACGGACAGTGGTGTTGGGCCCGGTGATGCCGGCGCTGCAGACCAGGATATCCAGGCCGCCCAGGGCGGCGACGCTTCTTTCCATTCCGGCCGCGACGGCGTCCGCGTCCGCGACGTCGACGACGCAGGTTTCCGTGGCACCGGTTTCGACCTTCGCATTGGCGAGGGCTGTTTTATCCATGTCCCACAAACACACCGCGGCACCTTCCGCCTGCAAGCGCGCCGCGACCGCTTGGCCGATGCCGGCTGCTCCGCCGGTAACAATGGCCCTGCGGCCCGCGAAGCGATCTGTGAAGGACATGGTCAGACTGTCTCCATGGAAGCCCGCAGTCCGGCGCGCCGGCAGGCATCCACGTGAATCTTGTATGGGACCACGATCGACCTCCCTTCGCGCGGCGTGATGCGCGCCAATCCCTTGCGGCGGGATTCTGTTCTGTCGCTGCAAGAATGACGGATGGTATGAAGGGGGTCAACACAGCCAGATCGCGTTCCTCAGTGAGAAAGGGCAGGGCGGGTGTGAGACATGGCCGTGCCGGCGACGGGGCGCCGGCCGAGTGATCAGGTCCAGTACAACAACCGCGCCCGTGGCAGGCGGCTACTCAGTGCCTCCGTCATGAAGCGGCGCATTGCGGCCATTTCCTCCCGCGGCAGGACCCATTTTCCGGTGCCGAACTTGGTCAGCTTGCGTGTCCGGTCTGCCTCCTCCATCGGCAGGCCGCTGCCGGGATACCAGCCATTCAGCACGGCTTTCGACTTGTCGGTAAAGCGGTGGGTGATCATCTCCGCTGTCAGATCCAGGGCGGCGACGCCGCCCAGCGCATCGGCTACTTCTGCCAGCAGCCGGTCGTATTCCTCCCGCCATGTTGATTTTCGCTGAGACCTGACCCGGGAGGGGTCAGAGTTTTCGCTGAGAAATGACCCGTGTCTGTTCACCTCCTCGGCC
>NZ_RFLX01000011.1 GCF_003696345.1 Teichococcus wenyumeiae
AGAGCCCGTTGGCCGGTCAGGCGCATACCGCCAGATCAGGCCGCCTCAAACATCGCGGCGCCCCATCCCTGACCCCCATCATGAGGCGGATAACACCGACCCCCGGAAAGAACCATGCCTCCGGCAGCGGACAGCCTCCACATCGGTGCTTGACCTGAAAACCCCGATTGGTGAATGGGCTCTCAGAACTCCAGCACGATCTTGCCGAAGTGCCGGCCGGCCTCCTGGTGGCGGAAGGCCTCGGCAAGGTCGCCCAGGGCGAAGGAGCGGTCGATCACCGGCCGCATGTCATTGGCCTCGATTGCCCGGATCATCTCCCGCTGGTGTCGGTTGCTGCCGACGATCAGCCCTTGTAGTCGCGCCTGCTTCGCCATCAGCAGTGCCGTCGGCACTTCGCCGGAGCGGCCGGTAAGGACACCGATCAAGGCGATATGGCCGCCGATGCGCACGGCGCGGATGGATTGCTCCAGCGTGCCGGGGCCACCCACCTCGACGATCTGGTCGGCCCCCCGCCCGCCGGTCCAGTCCTTCACGGCGCGGCCCCAGTCCGGCGTGGTGCGGTAGTTGATGGTGTGCGCGGCGCCGAGCGCCCGCATCCGCTCCAGCTTGGCATCGGAGGAGGAGGTAGCGACTACCGTCGCTCCCATCATCCGCGCGATCTGCAGGGCGAAGACCGAGACGCCGCCGGTGCCCAGTACCAGCACCACATCTCCGGCCTTCAGCCCGCCATCCACAACTAGGGCGCGCCAGGCGGTCAGGCCGGCGGTAGTGAGCGTCGCCGCCTCGGCATGGCTGTAGCCTTTCGGGGCCGGGGTGAACCAGCTGGCAGGGCGGACCACCGTCTCCCGCGCATAGCCATCGACGCCATCGCCGGGCACAGTGCGGAAGTCGCCCACCTCGGCCGGGCCGTCCTGCCAGAGCGGAAAGAAGCCGGACACGACATGGTCCCCAGGCGCGAAACCGCGCACGCCTTCACCAACCGCCTCCACTACGCCAGCGCCGTCGGACATCAGGATGCGGCCATCCTCGGTGGGGATGGCGCCGTTGGCGACAGAGAAATCATGATAATTCAAGGAACTGGCATGGACTCGCACGCGGATTTCGCCAGGGCCGGGGGCGCCGGGGTCCGGCATCTCCACCTGTTCCAGCCGGTCGAGACCGCCTGGGGCGCGCAGCCTGATGGCCTTCATTCCGCTTTCCTTTCCATCCTGGTAACCAGAGATAAGGCCTGGAGGGGGAGTGGCAAGCCGGCAGGCCCGCCATGCGAAGACGGCATGCTTGGTTTTGCGTGACTCCGCACCATTTTCGTTCTTCATTCATGAACCGGCACGATCATCTCTTCTGTGACATTCAACCAAGCAACTGACACCTGCTGCCACGGCGCTGCCGCCTGCATGCCCGGCGCGATGGAACAGGCCCAGGCCGCTCTGCAACTTGTGCTGGCCATGCCGGGCGCAGTGGTGGTCTATGACGCGCGCGGACAGGTGCTTCTGGCCAATGCCGCCGCTGTGGCCATGCTCAACTTGCCGCCTGAGGCATCGTTGAGCGGCATGTCCGCCGCCGATGTCACACGCGGGCTGGCGGCGCGTGGCTTCTTCGGGCCTGGGGAGCAGGAGGCGCAGGTCCGCCGGATGCTGGAGATCGACCCTGCCTCCTCGCACCGCCGGCTGCTCTGTGCCACCGATGGCCGCTGGTTCGAACTCGCCCATCTGCCTCTGCCTGATGGTCGCCGCGCCACGGTCACTACCGATATCACCCAGTACCGCCAGGCCGAGATCGCGGCCTGGGAGCGGCTGCGCCTGGCGGACGCGGCGCTGCGCCAGAACCCTTCCGGCATTGGCATCTATGACCATGAGCGGCGCCTGGTGCTGCACAACGATGCCTATGAAATCCTGCTGAACCTGCCGCCCGGCAGCCTGCGCATCGGCATGTCCTTCGATGAGGTCACGGATAGCGTTGTCTCCGACATGGCCGAGGACCCTGAGGGACGGGCGGGTTTCGAGACACGCCGCCACCTGGACCGCGGCCAGCGCCTGCAGTTCCTGCACTTGCGGCCCAACGGACTCGCGGTGCGTGCCATCAGCCAGCCGCTGAGCAACGGCGGCTTCCTGGTGGTGCTGGAGGATGTCACGCCCCTCCATGCCGCCGAGGAAGAAGCCAAGCGCCGGGCGGATCTGCTGGATGCCGTGCTGGCGGCGCTGCCTCACAGCGTCTGCGTCTATGGGCCGGACTCACGGCTGCGGATGGTCAATGCCGCGTGTCGCCGCATCTTCAAGGATGACGATGTCGCCATCGGCGACCATCTGCTGGATACGCTGCGCCGGCGGGAGGATGCCGGCATCTTCATGGATCGCCGCGATCCGGAGGAGACCTTCCGCCGCCGGTTCAACTACGGCCGTCCGCCCGTCATCCGCATGTGCGCCGATGGCACCGTGCTGACGGGCATCACCGCGCCTCTGCCCGATGGCGGCCATATCTCTGTCATCTCCGACATCACCGCCCTGCATCGAGCGGAATTCGAGGCCCAGCGCCGCGCTGGTCTGCTGCAGGTGATGATGGACAACATGCGCCACGGCATCTGCCTGTTCGACCGGGATTGCCGGGTCGTGGCCGTCAATCCGCTGGCTTGCGCGCTGACCGGATTGTCCGAGCAGGAAATGGCCCCTGGAGCATCGCTGGAGGATCTCCGACGCCTTCAGTTGGAGCGTGGGCAGTTCGGCGCCGGCCAGGCGGGGGTGGAGGTCTTCAGGTGGCGGGCGCAGCGGGTGGCACCGAACCTCGAAAGCTACACGCGCGTGACCGCCGATGGCCGCTGCATCGAAGTCAGCACCGACCCGACGCCGGATGGCGGCTTCGTGCGCATCTATTCCGACGTGACGGCGGAGCGGCAGGCGCTGGCGGAGATCGAGCGCGCGCGCATCGCCGCCGAGGAAGCGAGCTGCGCCAAGACACGCTTCCTGGCCACCATGAGCCACGAGCTGCGGACGCCGTTGAATGCGGTGATCGGCTTCTCCGAAGCCCTGGTGGATGAGGTGGACCCGCAGAATGTCGAGGAATTCGCAAGAACCATCATGGAGGCCGGCCGCCACCTGCTCTCGCTGATCGATGAGGTTCTGGCGGTGGCCCAGGCCGGTGCCGGCGCGCTGCAGATGGAGTTGCGCCCGCTCTACATGCCCACCATCCTGGAAAGCGCCCTGCGGCTCATGCGCCCGGCGGCGGAGGCTGCAGAGGTTTCCTTGAGCCTGGAGCCGCTGCCCAACCTGCCGCGCGCCCGGGCCGATGAGCGGCGGCTCCGCCAGATCCTGCTGAACCTGATCGCCAATGCGCTGAAGTTCACCCCGGCGGGTGGCAGCGTCACCCTCGGCGCCAGCCTGCCGCAGCCGGGTGTGCTGGAGATCACCGTCAGCGACACCGGCATCGGCATTGCCGCCGATCAGTTGGAGCGTGCCTTCGAGCCCTTTGTGCAGCTGGAGACAAGCCATGCCCGCCGCTATGGCGGGTCGGGCCTGGGGCTTTACCTCGCCCGCGCGCTGGCCCAGGCCATGGAGGCCACCCTGGTGCTGGACAGCGAGCGTGGCAGCGGCACCGTGGCCCGCCTGCGGCTGAAGGTGGCGGAGCCCTAGGCGGCGGCGCGGCCGCGCTTCGGCGCCAGTTCCGCCGCCTGCCGCAGCGCCTCGACCAGGCTGCCGTCGTCGGCGATGCCCTGGCCCGCGATGTCGAAGGCGGTGCCGTGGTCCACGGAGGTGCGGATCACTGGCAGGCCCACGGTGATGTTCACCCCGGCCTCCAGCCCCATCACCTTCACGGGGGCATGGCCCTGGTCGTGGTACATGGCCACTACTAGGTCGAAATCGCCCCGCGCGGCACGGAAGAACAGCGTATCGGCGGGCAGGGGGCCATCGACCTTCCAGCCGCGGGCCTGGCAAGCCTGCACGGCGGGGATGATCTTTTCCTCTTCCTCGCCCTGGCCGAAGAGGCCGTTCTCGCCCGCATGGGGATTGATGCCGCAGACGCCGATGCGCGGGGCGGCGATGCCGGCTTTCACCAGTGTCGCATGGCCGCGCGCGATGACGCGCTCCACCAGCCCTGGCTCGATCCGGCGGATGGCGTCCATCAGGCCGATATGCGTGGTGACATGGATGACGCGCAGCTTCGGCGCCACCAGCATCATCGAGACTTCCGGCGTGCCGGTCAGATGCGCCAGCAACTCGGTGTGGCCCGGATACTTATGGCCGGCAGCGTGCAGCGCTTCCTTGCTCAGCGGCGCCGTGCAGATGGCATCGGCCTCGCCGGCCTCCACCAGCCGCGTCGCGCGCTCGATGTAGCGGTAGGCGGCCTCGCCCGAGAGCGGCGAAAGCTGGCCGAAGGGATGCCCTGGCGGGATCAGCCCCAGGTCGATGCAATCCACCCTGCCGGGGGCGAAGCGGGCTTCGGCAGGGCTGGCCAGCGCCGCCACATCGAGCGCGGTGCGGAGGATGGCGCCGGCCTCCCGCAGCCGCGCCGCGTCACCCACCACCAGCGGCCGGCAGAGCGCATGCACCTCCGGCCGCGCCAGCGCCTTCATGATGATCTCCGGGCCGACGCCGGAAGCATCACCCATGGTGATGGCGATGATCGGGCGGGTGTCCTCTGAGCTCATGCCGCTGTCTCCTCCTGAAGCCAGGCATGCAGGCGGTGCCGCACATGCCTGATGATCTCTGTATCGCCAAAGCCGCCCGCCTTGGTCACCACCGGCAGCCGCCGGGCGCCGCGTGTCAGGCCGAATGGCACGCCGGGCGCCACTTCCTCCAGCAGCCGGATGCTCTGGACGCCAAGCCGCGACAGCAGGGCGCGGGCGGTTTCACCACCCGTGGCGAAGAGCCCGCCCGCCTGTGACGCGGCCGGCTGCAACAGTTCCGCCAGCGCCAGCGCCAGCGGTGCGCCTTGGCGCAGGTCGGCGCCCGGCTCGGCCTCGATCATGGCCAGCACATCCTCCCTGGCCGCGATGGCCGCGGCGATCTCCCGCGCCATGACATTCCAGCCGACCGGGCCGGCGTGCAGCAGCGCGGGCGGGATGCCGAAGTGGCGCAATCCGCCCTGCGCCAGTGCATGATCGGCGGCGGCGCGGGAAGCCTCGGCTAGGCTGCCCACCACCAGCAGGAGCCCGCCCCGCGCTGCCGGCAAGCGGGGCAGGGGCGGGTCCTGGCCCGGTTGCTCCGCACTCGCCAAGGCCGCCGCGAGGCCGCCGGAGCCGACCCAGACCGGCTCGAACTCCAGCAAGCCCCTGGCGCGGGCGATGGTTTCGAGGTCGGACGTGGTGGCGGAATCGCAGACCAAGGCCCTGCAGCGGGCGGAAAGCGCATGTCGCATGGCGGCCGCCACCGCCTCCGGCCCGCCACGCAACGCCGCCAGGGGCAACAGGGCCGTGGGCAGGCCCACACCCTCCAGCACGGCGTAGAGGTCGGCATTGGCGTAACTGTGCTCGCGGGCCCAGAGCGGTGAATCCTCCAGGGGAGCACCATTGAGGCGGATGCGGCCGCCTTCCGTGGTGCGGCCCGTATCCGGAAAGGCGGGGGCGACCACCGCCAGTGCCGGAGGCCTGCATTCTTCCAACGTAGTGAGGGTCGCGGCCAGTTCCGCCGCCGGCTGGCCGCGCAAAGTGGAATCGATCTTCTTGTAGAGAGCGAGGCCGGGCCGCAGCCGTGGCCGCAGCAATGCCGCGTGGCGATCCGCGGCGTCTCGCGCGATCAGGCGCCGGCTGTCGGCATCGATCGCCAGCACAGCCTCGTCCGCCTCTCCCCCATTTTCGGCCCAGGTGACGGCGGCGGCATGGCCCCGGCGGGCGAAGGCCACCGCGCAATCCGCCGCACCGGTCAGGTCATCGGCCAGGATCAGCCAGCGGGGCATGGTTCGGCTCGGCAAGGCATTCGTTCCATGGGGCGGGGAGGAGGCCCCGTTTCTTCTCTGCTGGAGCATAGAGCCAGCCGGGGCGGCATCAATCATGCCGCCGGGCCTGCGGTGCGAGAGCGGCTCCCGCAGCCCGTGACCGGATTTGGCATGGTGGCATCTTCTGGCCAGAGCCTGGCAATGGCGCCCTACGCCTTGGATGAAACATCGCAAAGGCGGCGGGGCAGCTGATGCGGCGCCAGCGGCCTCTCCGTCGCTGATAAAGGATTGCTTCAAAAGTCCAAGACTCTGCGCCGAATGTCCATGGAAACCCGGCGCGGAGGCAGTCAGATATCTTATACAAGAATGTTCCAGGGAGGCTGGCCATGCGGCGACGCACCCAGGTGGCCATCATCGGGGCAGGTCCGGCCGGTCTGCTGCTGTCGCAGCTGCTGCATGTCGCCGGTATCGACAGCATCGTGCTGGAACGCAGATCCCAGTCCTATGTGGAAGGGCGCATCCGCGCCGGCGTGCTGGAACAGGGCACCGTCGAGTTGCTGGAACGCGCGGGCGTGGCGGACAGGCTGCATCGCGACGGCCTACAGCACCATGGCATCCGACTGGCGCTGGACGGCGAGCTGTTCCGTATCGACCTGCATGGGCTGACCGGGGGCAGGGCCGTCACCGTCTATGGCCAGACCGAGGTGACGCATGACCTGATCCAGGTCCATCAGGCTCGCGGCGCCGCCCTGGTCTTCGAGGCCAGCGATGTCGCGCTGCACGACCTGGAAGGCAAGGCGCCCTTCGTCACCTATCAGGCCGATGGCGAAAGCCACCATGTGGACTGCGATTACGTCGCCGGCTGCGACGGCTACCATGGCGTCAGCCGCCCCAGCATTCCGGCGGGCATCCTGCGCAGCTTTGAAAAGGTTTATCCCTTCGGCTGGCTGGGCATCCTGGCCGATGTGCCGCCTTGCGACGATGAGCTGATCTATTCCAACCACCGCAACGGCTTCGCCCTGGCCAGCATGCGCTCCCTGACGCGCAGCCGCTACTACATCCAGGTGCCGCTGACGGAGAAGCTGGAGGACTGGCCCGACACCCGCATCTGGGACGAGCTGTCCCTACGGCTAGGCCCGGAAGCGGCGGCGCGCATGACGCACGGGCCGAGCATCGAGAAAAGCATCGCCCCGCTGCGTTCCTTCGTGGCGGAGCCGATGCGGCACGGCCGGCTGTTCCTGGCCGGGGATGCCGCGCATATCGTGCCGCCCACCGGCGCCAAGGGCCTGAACCTCGCGGCATCCGATGTCGGGCTGCTGGCGGATGCGCTGATCAGCCACTACCGCGAGAATTCGGATGCGGCGCTGGAAGGCTATTCCGCCCGCGCGCTGGCCCGGGTCTGGATGGCGGAGAGGTTTTCCTGGTGGTTCACCAGCCTGACGCACCGCTTCCCTGACATGGATGACTTCGCGCGGCACATGCAGGTTGCGGAGCTCGGCTATATCCGCGCCTCTCGGCAGGCCCAGGCGGTGCTGGCGGAAAACTATGTCGGCCTGCCGCTGGCCTATTCGGCGCGGGGGTCCGAGGCACGGCAGGGCATGCCGGAATTCGCGAATATGGGAGAAGCAGGCTGATGTTCCTGTCGCTAGGCGACGCCACGTTCCACGTCCAGCTCGAAGGCCCGCCGGGCGCCGAGGCCCTGTTGCTGCTGCATTCCCTGGGCACCGACAACCGTATCTGGGATGCGGGGGCCGAAGCCTTCCGCGGCGGCTACCGTGTCATCCGCCCCGACCTGCGCGGCCATGGGCTGAGCGCGGTGACACCGGGCCCCTACAGCATTGAGGGTCTGGCGCGGGACATGCTCGCGTTGCTGGATGCCCTGGGCGTGCAGCAGGCGCATGTTGCCGGCATCTCGATCGGCGGCATGGTGGCGCAGGCCATGGCAGCCCTGGCGCCCGACCGCGTGCGCAGCCTGATGCTGGTGGACACCGCCCTGGCCATCCCGCCCGCCGAGACTTGGCGGGACCGCGCCGCCCTGGTGCGGGCGCAGGGCATGGCGCCGCTGGTGGAGCCGGTGGTCGCCCGCTGGGTGACAGCGGCTTCGTTGCAAAGCCCAGCGGCCCAGGGCCTGCGCGCCATGCTGCGCCGTACCGACCCGGAAGGCTATGCCGGCGCGGCGGAAGCCATCGCGGCGGCGGACCTGACAGAAGCCACCCGCGGGCTGCGCCAGCCGGCGCTGGTGCTGGTGGGCGACGGCGATGCCGCGACGCCCCTGGCCAGCGCCGAGGCGCTGCGCGACGCCATCCCTGGCGCGCGGCTGGAAGTCATCGCCGACGCCGCGCATATCCCGACCATGGAGCGCCCGGCCGAGGTGATGGCCGCGATGCGCCGCTTCCTGGCCAGCCTGGCGCCCACCGATGCGCTGGAAGCCGGCATGGCGGTGCGCAAGGCGGTGCTGGGGGAGGCGCATGTGGCCCGCGCCAGCGCCGCCGTCTCGGCGCTGGATGCGCCCTTCCAGGAATACATCACCCGCAATGTCTGGGGCGGCGTCTGGACGCGTCCCGGATTGCCGCGCCACACCCGCTCGCTGCTGACGCTGGCCATCATGGCGGCGCTGGGGCGTGAGGGCGAGTTCGTGCTGCATGTCCGCGCCACCCGCAACACCGGCGTGACGCCGGAAGAGATCGCGGAAGTGCTGCTGCAGGTCGGCGCCTATGCCGGCGTGCCTGCCGCCAACCATGCGTTGAAGCTGGCGAAGCAAACACTGAAAGACATGGAGGAACAGCCGTGAGCGAGATCATCACCGGCTACCGCCGGCCCGCGCCGGAGCACCAGCCGCCCTACAACGCGCCGGACTATGGCAGCACCCGCCTGCGCCATCCGAAGCAGCCGCTGCTGCAGGTGCCGCATACGCTGACGGAAACCAGCTCCCCCCGCTTCTCGCCGGAGCGTTATCCGCAAACCGCGGATCTGACGGTGCTGGAGGGGGCCAAGGGCCATGCGATGGGTGAGCGCATCATCGTCGGCGGCCGTATCCTGGATGAGGACGGCCGCCCCATCCGCAACGCCATGGTGGAAGTCTGGCAGGCCAATGCCGCCGGCCGCTACAACCATGAGGGCGACCAGCACGACGCGCCGCTGGACCCGAACTTCCATGGCAGCGGCAGGGTCTTCACCGACGAGAACGGCTGGTACCGCTACGTCACCATCAAGCCCGGTGCCTATCCCTGGCGCAATCACCACAACGCCTGGCGGCCGAACCACATCCACTACAGCCTCTTCGGCGCCGGCTTCGCGCAGCGGCTGATCACGCAGATGTATTTCCCCGGCGACCCGCTGCTGGCGCTGGACCCGATCTTCAACACCGTGCCGGACGAGGCCGCCCGCAACAGGCTGATCTCCAAATTCGACCTGGAGCTGACGCAGCCGGAATGGGCGCTGGGCTACCGCTTCGATGTTGTGCTGCGCGGGCGGGATGCCACGCCGATGGAGGATGACCACCATGACTGATGCCGCGACCCCGGAGGCCGGCCCCGCGATCGCTTCCGCCAGCCAGACCGCCGGGCCCTACTGGCATCTGGTGGATTTTCCGGAATGGGCCGATACCACGCGCCATTTCAAGGACGCCCTGCCGCCGGGCGAGCGCATCGTGCTGACCGGCCGTGTCACCGACGGCAGCGGCAGCCCGGTGACGGATGCCATGGTCGAGATCTGGCACGCTGACCCGAAGGGCGAGTATCCGGACCCCGAAGGCCCGGCCAACGAGTTCCAGGGCTACGGGCGCTGCGCGACCGACAGCAATGGCAACTTCCGCTTTGTCACCCTGAAGCCAGGGCCGGTGCCGGCCTCCGGACATTCGCGTGTCAATGCCTTGCAGGCGCCGCATGTGGCGCTCGCGGTCTTCGCGCGCGGGCTGCTGAGCCACCTTTGCACCCGCCTGTATTTCGAGGGCGAGGCGTTGAACGAAACCGACCCCGTTCTCCAGGCAGTGGAGCCGGCACGGCGCGGCACCCTGATCGCGCGGCAGAGCGAGCCCGGCACCTGGAACCTGGACCTGCGGCTGCAAGGCGAGGGCGAGACGGTCTGGATGGCGGTCTGAGCACGACATAGGGACAGGCGCGGCTGGACAACCGGCCGCGCGCGAGGAGTGAACCGATCCATGGAAAGCCGGGCCCTCGATGTTCAGTGCTTTCTGGACGAGCAGCCTTTTTCCGCCATGCAGCGCATCATCTTCGCGCTGTGCTTCGTCATTGTGCTGCTGGATGGCTTTGATACGGCCGCCATCGGCTATATCGCGCCTTCCCTGATCACCGAATGGGGCGTGCCGCGCCCGGCGCTGGCGCCGGTGCTCAGCGCCGCGCTGTTCGGCCTGGCAGCAGGCGCCATCTGCTCCGGCCCTGTCGCCGACCGCTTTGGCCGTAAGCTGGTGCTGACGGCCTCGGTGGCGGTCTTCGGCCTGGCCAGCCTGCTCTCGGCCTGGGCCGATACGCTCGATCATCTGGTGGTCTGGCGTTTCGTCACCGGGCTCGGCCTCGGCGCCGCCATGCCGAATGCCGTGACGCTGATGAGCGAGTTCTGCGCCGAGAAGCGGCGGGCCGTGCTGGTCAATGCCATGTTCTGCGGCTTTCCGCTGGGCGCGGCCTTCGGCGGCTTCCTGGCGGCCTGGATGATTCCGCTCTGGGGCTGGCGCAGCGTGCTGCTGCTCGGCGGCATCGCGCCGCTGGTGCTGGCGGTGCTGCTGCTCGTGCTGCTGCCGGAATCCGTACGCTACATGGTCATGAAGAAGTACCCGGCCGAGCGCATTCGCGCCGTGCTGCGCCGGATTTCCGCCAGCGCGGAGAACGCGACATCCTTTGTGCTGCTGGAAAAGGCACCGCCCACCGGGCAGGCCAGCGGCGCGCGCGTCGTGCTGTCCCGCAGCTATGCGGTGGGTTCGATGATGCTCTGGATCGCCTATTTCATGGGTCTGGTGATCTTCTACGCGCTGATCAACTGGATGCCGCTGCTCTTCGGCGATGCCGGGCTTTCGCCGCATAGTGCCGCGCTGATCTCGGCGCTCTTCCCGCTCGGTGGCATCGGCGCCGTGTTCTTCGGCTGGCTGATGGACCGCTACAACGGCAACAAGATCATCGCCACCGGCTTCGTGTTGACCTCGGTCTCTGTCGCGCTGGTCGGCATGGTGGCGGGGCATCTCGCGCTGCTGGTGGCCACCGTCTTTCTCGCCGGTGTCATCATGAACACCGCGCAGTCCTCCCTGCCGGCGCTGGCCGCCACCTTCTATCCCACGGAAGGCCGCGCGACGGGCGTGGGCTGGATGCTGGGGCTGGGGCGCTTCGGCGGTATCGCCGGCTCCTTCCTGGTCGCGGAACTGTCGCGCCGGCACCTTTCTCTATCCGGTATTTTCTTGGTGGTGGCCATTCCGGGCCTGATCGCCGCCGCGGCGCTGATCATCAAGCAGATTGCCCATCCGCAGGCAGCGCGCGCGCAGCCCGGCGCCGTGCTGGGCCATTGAGGCTGTGGCGCGCCTCGGTTAACGCAATCGGGCGGGGCGCGCCGCACCGCCAACCTGCCGCCAGGAAGTGAGGCTTCATGACCCCCATCGTCATCGCCGTTGCCATCACCGGTTCCGTCCCGCGCAAGCGGGACAACCCGGCCGTGCCCACCAGCCCGGCGGAGCAGGTGGAATCCACCCATGCCGCCTTCGAGGCCGGTGCCTCCCTGGTGCATATCCATGTGCGGAATCCGGATGAGAGTCCCTCATCGGACCCCGCGCTCTTCGCGCAGGTGCAGGAAGGGGTGCGGCGGCACTGCCCCGGCATGATCGTGCAGTTCTCCACCGGCGGGCGCGGGCGTGATCCTTCCGCGCGGGGCAATGCGCTGGACCTGCGGCCGGACATGGCCTCGCTCTCCACCGGCTCGGTCAACTTCCCCACCATTGTCTACGAGAACCCGGCCTCGCTGGTGACGGAACTGGCGGGCAAGATGCAGCGCCACGGCGTGCGGCCGGAGATCGAGGTCTTCGACCTGTCCCACATCCACGCTGCCCGCCGGCTGGTCGATGATGGGTTGATGGATGCCCGCCCGCATGTGCAGTTCGTGATGGGCGTGCGCAATGCCATGCCCGCCGAGGAGCATCTGCTGGATATCCTGCTGTCCGAGACCCGGCGCGTGCTGCCGCAGGCCACCTGGACCGCGGCCGGCATCGGCGCCAATCAGGCGCGGGTGATCGACTGGGTGCTGGCGCGCGGCGGCGATGGGCTGCGCACCGGGCTGGAGGACAATATCCGCATCAGCCGAGACCGCCTGGCCGCCAGCAATGCCGAACTGGTGCAACGGGCCCTGGAGGCCGCCGCCCGCCACGACCGCCGCCCCGCCACACCCGCCGAGGCGCGATCCATGCTCGGCCTCGGTGCCGGGGAAGCGGCATGACCTTCTCGGCCTTGGATTCAGCCCTGCTGGGGCCGCTGTTCGTCACGCCCGAGATGCGGGAATGCTTTTCCGACGAGGCCAGGCTGCGCGCTATGCTGGCGGTGGAAGCCGCCCTGGCGCGGGCACAGGCGCGCCTCGGCATGGTGCCGGAGGCGCTGGCGGCGGCCATCGAGGCCGTGCCGCCCGAGCGGCTCGATCTGGCGGCGCTGGGGCAGAAGACCGTGCTCTCCGCCGTGCCGACCATTCCCTTCGTGAAGGCGGTGCAGGCCAGCCTGCCGCCGGACCTGGAGCGCGGCTTCCACAAGGGCGCCACCACACAGGACATCCTGGACACCGCGCTGGTGCTGCAGCTGCGGGAGGCGCTGGCGCTCATCGCCGCCGAACTGGATGCCATCCTGGCCGGCCTCGCCAAGCTGGCGGAGGCGCATCGGGAGACGCCCTGCGTCGGCCGCACTTATGGCCAGCACGGTGCGCCGCTGAGCTTCGGCTACAAGGTGGCGGTCTGGCTGGCCGGGGTGGCGGAGGCGGCGGCGCGGCTGCCGGAGATCCGCTCCCGTCTGCTGGTCGCCTCGCTCAGCGGGCCGGTGGGGACGCTGGCAGGGTTGGGGACACAGGGGCCGGCGGTGCTGGAAGGCTTCGCGAAGGAACTGGGGCTGGCTGCCGCGCCCATCGCATGGCATGCCCGGCGCGGCCGCATCGCCGAGGCTGGAAGCTGGCTGGCGCAACTGCTCGGTGCGCTGGGCAAGATGGCCGGGGACATCGCGCATCTGGCCTCCACCGAGGTGGGGGAGGTGGCGGAGGCCTATGTGCCCGGGCGCGGCGGCTCCTCGGCCATGCCGCACAAGCGCAACCCGGTTTCGTGCACGGTGATCCTGGCGGCCCAGGCGGCGGCGCCAGGGCAGGCGGCCACGCTGTTGCAGGCGATGGTGGTGGCGCATGAGCGCCCGGCCGGCCTCTGGCACGCGGAATGGCATGCGCTGCCCAGCCTCTTTGGCCTTGCTTCCGGCGCGCTGCGCGAGGCTCGTTCGCTGGCGGAAGGGCTGGAGGTCGATGCGGCACGGATGCGCGCCAATCTCGACATCACGCATGGCCTGCTCTTCGCTGATGCCGCCGCCGCCCGGCTGGGGGCTAAGCTGGGACGCGAGGCCGCGCATGCACTGGTGGAACAGGCCGCCGGTCAGGTGCGGGACACGGGCGACTCGCTCCAGGCGGTCTTGGCGCGCATGCCGCAGGTGATGGAAGCGGGGCTGGACCTTTCCCCTGCCTTCGACCTCCGCCCCGCGACGGCAGCCGCCGCCGCCTGGGTGGAACCCGCCATCCGCGAGGCCGAGGCCGTCCGCGCAAGCCTGCGCGCCGCGGTGGGGTAGGGCTGGCTTCCAAGACCCTTTAGCCGGTGCCCTGCCGCGCCCCAGGTGGTAAGCGGCAGCTTCGCAGGCCCTTGCCATCCGCCTGCAACCCGATGCTAGGTCGTCGTTGCGGCGGGCGGAGGAGGCGCGTGTGAAGACCTCCGGCGCCCCGCTGCCGCACCCTGAGGAGATGTCATGAGCCGAGACGCCGCCATCGCCGCCGCCCGCGACTTGCTGGAGGATGGTTCCTATCTGGAAGTCATGCGCCGCCGCGTGGCCATCCCCACCGCCAGCCAGGACCCGGAGAGCGGGCCGCAGCTTCGCGCCTATCTGGAGCAGGAAATGCTGCCGGAGCTGCGGTCCCAGGGCTTCACCGGCGAGATCTTCGACAACCCGACCGGCAAGGGCGGCCCCTTCCTGATCGCCCGGCGGATCGAGGACCCGGCGTTGCCGACGCTGCTGACCTATGGCCATGGCGACACCGTGCTGGGCCTGGATGACGGCTGGCTGCCCGGCCTTTCCCCCTGGGTGCTGGAGCAGCGGGGGGAGCGGCTCTATGGCCGTGGCATCGTGGACAACAAGGGCCAGCACACCGCCAACCTGATGGCGATGGAGGCGGTGCGGCAGCTTCGCGGCGGGAGGCTGGGCTACAATGTCACGGTGCTGCTGGAGACCAGCGAGGAGGTCGGCTCCCCCGGCATCGAGGAAATCTGCCAGCAGCAGCGGGAGTTGCTGAAGGCCGATGTGCTGATCGCCTCCGATGGCCCCCGGCTGGTGCCGGAAGTGCCGACCCTGACCCTGGGCACCCGGGGCGCGCTGAGCTTCGACCTCGTGGTGAACTATCGGGAAGGCGGCCACCATTCCGGCAACTGGGGCGGGTTGCTCGCCAACCCCGGCATCCGGCTGGCCCATGCCATTGCCTCGCTTGTGGGCCCGGAAGGGCAGGTGCTGCTGCGGGAGCTGGTGCCCGAGCGCATTCCGGACAATGTCCGTCGCGCCTTGGCCGATTGCCGTGTCGATGGCGGTGAGACCGGTCCGGACATCAACGCCTGGTGGGGCGAGCCCGGACTGACAGCAGCCGAGAAAGTGTTTGGCTGGAATACTTTCGAAGTGCTGGCTTTCTCCACCGGCAACCCAGCCGCGCCGGTCAATGCCGTGCCGCCCCGCGCCTCCGCCCGCTGCCAGATCCGCTACACCGTGGACCGGGACGTGGACAGCTTCCTGCCCGCCATCCGCCGGCATCTCACGGCACTGGGCTTCGAGGATGTCGCCGTGGAGCCGGTGAAGAACGGTGCTGAATGGAAGGCGACACGCATGGACCCCGACGGCCCATGGCCCAGCCTGGTGGCGGAGAGCATCCGCCGCACCACCGGCAAGGCGCCCATGATCGTGCCCAATGCCGGCGGCTCCCTGCCCAATGACAGCTTCGCCGTCACGCTGGGGCTGCCCACCATCTATATTCCGCATTCCTACAGCGGCTGTTCCCAGCATGCGCCGAACGAGCACGCGCTGGTGCCGCTGGTGCGGGAAGGCCTGGAGATCGCCGCCGGCGTATTCTGGGATCTGGGCGAACAATCCTGGCCCAGCCGGTAGAGGGGCAGGGTGCCTCTTCGCCTCGAGGTGCGAGGCGAAGGGCTTCTCCTGCCTTGCTGCCGGGATTGGCGCCAAAAGCCTCATCTATAGGCATATTGTTCTGCCATATGGCCAAAAGCCCGGGTTTTTCTGCTCACGCGGGCTTGAGCCTTAGGGCCTTTTAGGTTTAGGCCCAGCCCGTTCACACCAGCCTACCTCGGCCATGCCCAGTAGGGATGCCGCCGGTCCAGCAAGGGTTCCCTCATGTCACTCTCCCGTCGTCATGCGCTGCAAGCCTTCTCGGCCATCGGCGCGGCTGGCCTCCTGGCGCGCCCCGCCCTGGCGCAGGCCCGGACGCTGACTGTCTCGACCTGGGGCGGCGTGACGGAGGAAGGCCTGAAGGCCTATGTGCAGCCGGAATTCGAGCGGCTGACCGGCGCGAAGCTGGCCTATGACATCGGCGGCCAGGGCGCGCGCTACAACAAGCTGCTGGCACAGCGGGCGAACCCGCCGGCGGATGTCTTCTTCTCCGCCGACGAAGCCGTGGTGGCCGGCCACAAGGCGGGCGTGCTGACCACCGCCAGCCGCAAGAACGTGCCCAATGTCGCCGATGTCGAGGATTGGGCGATGAGCGTGAAGGCCGGCAACACGGCCGAGACTATCCCCGGTGCGCCCTATACCCTCATCTCCTACCTGCTGGGCTACAACCCGGAGAAGGTGAAGGAGCCGGTGACGAGCTGGGCCGACATGTGGCGGCCGGAATTCCGCGGCAAGCTGGCCTTCGCTTCCCCGGTGCATAGCCAGATGCCCGCCTTCGTGATCATGGCGGCGGAGATGGCAGGCGGTTCCATCGACAACGTCGACCCCGGCTTCAAGAAGCTGGCGGAGCTGAAGCCCAACAAGCTGACGGTCTTCTGGACGGACTGGGCGCCGTTGAGCAAGAGCGGCGACGTCACCATGGGTACCGAGTTCGACTATTACCTGGAGACGATGAAGGACCAGAAGTATCCGCTCGAATACGTCATCCCGAAGGAGAAGGGGATCGGCGTCCCGGAATATGTCAGCGTGGTCAAGGGCACAAAGAATCAGGAACTGGCTGAGGTTTTCCTGAACCTGATGCTGGACCCGAAGGTGCAGGCCGCCTTCGCCGCCAGCACCTATTCCGGCACCACCAACCGCAAGGCGGAGCTGCCGGAGGCCGTGCGCAACCGCTGCGCCTGTGGCGCCCGCGTGGACCAGCTGCGCTTCTTCGACCCCGAGGTCTTCGCCGCGCGCCGCGCCCTCTGGACCGAGCGGATGAACCTGGAAGTCGTGCCGAACTGGCAGGCCCGCTGAGCATCGGAACCGCCGGGGAGGCACTGCGCTGCTTCCCCGGCCATGGATAGATCACAGTGTTCTTTCAAATGTCTCGCTGGGGTGGTGGCCGATGAGTGCCGCGCGGACCCTGGACTGGCTGCTGTTGCTGCCCAGCCTCCTGCTGCTGGCTTTGCTGATGGGCCTGCCGCTGGCCGCCATGCTGGCCACCAGCCTGCAGCCCAATGTGCTGTTGAGCTTCACTGGCCCGGCGCTCGACAACTACAGCTATCTTCTCTCCCGCGGCTATTACCTGCAGGTGATCTGGCGCACGCTGCGCATGGCGGGCGAGACGACGCTCTTCGCCATCCCGCTCGGCTATCTCGCCGCCATGCTGCTGCGGAACCTGTCAGGCCGCGCCGGCAACCTCGCCATCATGGGCCTGACCTTCCCGATTCTGGCCGGGCCGCTGACGGTGGTGCTGGGCTGGATGGCCCTGCTGGCCGATGGCGGGCCCTTCCTCGGCCCGCTGGTGGAGGCGGGGCTCATCTCGCCTCCGCGCCTGCTGGGTTCCGAGGCTGGCGTGGTCATCAGCCTGGTGCAGTTCGTGCTGCCCTTCACGGTACTGACGCTCTACACCGGGCTGCGGCAGATCCAGCCGCAGATGCATGAGGCGGCGCAAAGCCTCGGCGCCAGCGGCACCGCGCGCTTCCTGCACGTGACGCTGCCGCTCAGCCTGCCTTCGGTGCTTTCCGCCACCATCATCACCTTTTCCCTGGCCGCCAGCAGCTTCATCTCGCCGCATTACCTCGGCGGGGCGGGGCAGCTGACGCTGACCACATTGGTCTCGCAATTCATCATGGCCACGTTCAACGCGGAACTCGCCGCCGCCGCCGCCGGATTGCTGCTGCTGCTGATGCTGGCCAGCGTGGTGGTCATCACCGCCGTCATCGGGCGCTTCGTGCGGCCATGAAGATGTTCGGAAAACTGGCGGGCGGGCTCTACCTCGTCCTGCTCTACCTCTTCGTGGCGGGGCCGCTGCTCTTTGTTATCGCCACCTCCTTCAACCCGGCCACCAGCTTCCCCGCGCGCTTCGAGGGGCTGACGCTCTCCTGGTACGCCGCCATCCTGCAACGGCCGGAATTCCTCTCCGCCGCCGGCACCAGCGCCCTGGTGGCGGCGCTGGCCTCCACCGTCGCGGTGCTGGTGGCCTTCCTGGCGGCCTATGCGCTCAGCCGCCGTAGTGGCGGCGCTGGCGGGCGCGGCGCCATGGCGACGCTGCTGGCCAGCCCGCTGCTGGTGCCGCAGGTGGTGATCAGCCTCGCCATCCTGCAGCTGGCCAGCGCCTGGGGCGTCGGCACCGGCTTCTGGGGCCTGGTGGCGGCGCATGCCGTCTATGTCATGCCCTTCGCGCTGCGGCTGATCCTGACAGGCCTCGCGCGCTTCGACTTCGCGGTGGAGGAAGCCAGCCGCAGCCTGGGCGGCGGCTGGCTGGCCACCTGGCGGGAGGTGACGCTGCCGTTGCTGCGGCCCAGCCTCGTTGCCGGCTTCACCTTCTGCTTCATCCTGTCCTTCGTGAACCTGCCGCTCTCACTCTTTCTCACCGGGCCGGACACGGCGACGCTGCCGATCGTGATGTTCGCCTATATCGAATCCCGGATCGACCCGATGATCGCCGCCGTCGCCTCGCTGATCGTGCTGGCCGCCGGTACCGCCACCATCCTGCTGGACCGCTTCCTGCACGTGCGGCTTGTGGACTGAACCATGCCCGAACTCGTCCTCTCCCACGTCACGCGCCGCTTCAGCGGGCATACCGCCGTGGATGACCTCTCCCTCACGGTGCGCGACGGCGAATTCGTCTGCCTGCTCGGCCCTTCCGGCTGCGGCAAGACCACCACGCTGCGCATCATCGCCGGCTTCGAGCATGCCGATGCCGGCCGGCTGACGCTGGATGGCGCCGATATCACCCGGCTTCCGCCGGAAAAACGCGAGATCGGCGTGGTCTTCCAGAGCTACGCGCTGTTTCCGCACAAGACGGTGGCCGAGAATATCGGCTTCGGCCTGAAGATGCGCGGCCGCCCCAAGGGCGAGATCGCGAAGGCGGTGGAGGAAGCGCTCGCGCTGGTGCGGCTGGACGGGCTGGGCGGGCGCTACCCGCGCGCGCTCTCCGGCGGACAGCAGCAGCGCGTGGCGCTGGCCCGCGCCCTGGCCATCCGCCCGCGCCTGCTGCTGATGGACGAGCCCCTGTCCAACCTCGATGCCCAGTTGCGGGAAGAGATGCGGGTGGAGATCCGCCGCATCCAGCAGAGCCTCGGCATCACCGCCGTGCTGGTGACGCACGACCAGTCCGAGGCCCTGGCCATGGCCGACCGCGTGGCGGTAATGGCCAAGGGGCGGTTGCAGCAGATGGCGGCCCCGGCCGAGATCTACGAGGCCCCGGCGACCGCCTTCGTCGGCGGCTTCATCGGCCAGGTGAATGCGCTGGAAGGGCGCGTGGAAAGCGATGGCCTGCTGGTGCTGCCGAATGGCACGCGGCTGGCCGGGCAGGGGGCAGGGCTGCTGCCCGGCGCCGCCGCCCGCGCCATGGTGAAGCAGGAACGCCTTTCGCTCTCCCGCGCCGAGCCGGCGGCGATGCCGAACCGCTTCCCCTGCCGGGTGGCGGAGCGCATCTATCTCGGTGGCAGCATCGCCTATCGCTGCGAGGCCGCGGGCCTGTCGCTGACTGCGCTGCTGCCCAATCATCCGCTGTTTGAACAATTCGTGCCCGGCGATGAAGGCTGGATCGGCTGGTCCGCCGCCGACTGCGCCTTCTTCCCCCTCTGACCGGAACTTGCCTGCCATGAACACGACGCGACGCCAGGGGCAGATGAAGCTCGGCGCCTTCTTCCACCCCACCGGCCACCATGTCGCCGCCTGGCTGCACCCGGATGCGCAGATCGACGCCGGCACCAACTTCCGCCACTACGCGCGGATGACGCAGGTGGCGGAGCGGGCGAAGTTCGACCTGGTCTTCCTGGCCGATTCTGCCGCGACGCGCGGCGGCAACATGAAGGCGCTGCGCCGCTGGCCGCAGTACATGGCCTATTTCGAGCCGACGACGCTGCTTTCCGGCCTCGCCGCGCTGACGGAGAAGATCGGCCTCGTCGCCACGGCGACGACCAGCTTCAATGAGCCCTATAATCTCGCCCGCCGCTATGCCTCGCTGGACCATATCAGCGGCGGCCGCGCGGGCTGGAATGTCGTCACCTCCTCCAACAAGGCGGAGCCCTACAACTACGGGCAGGACAAGCTGCCGGCGCATGGCGACCGCTACGGCCGCGCCCGTGAATTCGTCGAGGTGGTGAAGGGCCTCTGGGATAGCTGGGAGGACGATGCCTTCCTGCGGGACCGGGAACAGGCGCTCTATTTCGACCCCGACAAGCTGCACACGCTGGACCATCACGGCCAGTATTTCGACGTGCGCGGCCCGCTGAACGTGGCGCGCCCGCCGCAGGGCTATCCGGTACTGGTGCAGGCCGGCGCCTCGGATGCCGGGCGGGATTTCGCGGCCGAGGCGGCCGAGATCGTCTTCACCGCGCAGACGGAGCTGGCCCAGGCCAAGGCCTTCCATGACGACATGAAGGGCCGCATGGCGCGCTTCGGCCGCGCCCCGGACCAGTTGAAGATCATGCCGGGCCTGAACCCCATCATCGGCCGCACGGAGGAGGAGGCGCGGGAGAAGCACGCCTTCCTGCAATCCCTGATCCACCCCGATGTGGGGCGGGAGCTGCTGTCGCCGGAACTCGGCGGCGTGGACCTTTCGGAAGTGCCGGTGGACGAGGTTCTGCCGGAGAACCTGATCGACGACAGCGTGGACAGCAGCAAGAGCACCTTCCAGCGCGTGGCCGACATGGCACGGAAAGAAAAGCTGACGGTGCGCCAGATGTACGAGCGCTATGGCGGCGCCCGCGGCCAGCGCACCGTGATCGGCACGCCCACACAGATCGCCGACCAGATGGAGGAATGGTTCCTGGCCGGGGCGGTGGATGGCTTCCTGATCCAGCCCGCCGTGCTGCCCACCGGCCTGGACGAATTCGCCGAGACGGTGATCCCCGAGCTGCAGCGCCGCGGCCTGTTCCGCACCGAATACGAAGGCAGCACCCTGCGGGAGAATCTCGGCCTGCACCGGCCGGTGGGGCGCTACGCCAGCCAGGGCTAGCGCCACGCTTGTTCTCATTGTGTTCGACGTGCTAGGATCGGCTCTCCTCCCAGGAGCATTCCGATGAGCCGATCCTCGCGGCGCCAGCCTTCCGCGCCAGCCAGCCGTGGCGCGGCCATTGACCCGCGCAAGGCGGCCCTGAGCCGGATCGCCGAACTGATTGCGCGCGGCTACGACGCCAGCCGTCTGCGGCGGGAAGCCGAGGCGGTGATCGCCAGCCTCAGCGGCACCATGGACAGCAACGAACTTCGCGACGTGCTGGACGAGGTGCGGGAACAGCTGGAAGCCGGCGTGGAAGCGGCGGAAGAGCAGGCCAGCGAGATCGATAGCGACGACAAGGTCTCGACACGCAACGTCCAGCGCATGGTCGGAGCCATGACGGCGGCGCGGGACGCTTTCGGCAGGGCCGCCAGCGCCCTCTGACGGCAGGCCCCGAAGGCGGGCGGAAAGCGGCGGGATGCGGCGGCCGTGAGGCTGGCGGCGGGATCATGCAGAAAGCTCCGATCCCCGCGTCACTTTTCGGCGGAAGCTGCGTTAAGCAGCCACCACCTTACCGGGACCTGTACCATGGGAATCATCATCACCATCATCATCGGCTTCGTGGCCGGGCTTATTGCGAAGTTTCTCATGCCGGGCCGTGATCCTGGCGGCTTCATTATCACCACCCTTCTGGGCATCGTCGGTGCCGTGGTCGCCACCTATCTGGGCCAGGCTCTCGGCTGGTATCGGGCGGACCAGGGGGCCGGCTTCATCGGTGCTGTTGTCGGCGCCGTCATCCTCCTGGCGATCTATCGGATGGTGATCCGCCGCCGCACGCCCTGATCCGGGCACGGCCTTTTTTCTGACGTGCTGACCAGTGCCGCGGCATCACCTGCCGCGGCCTGTTGCCATGTGCGTCGCTGCCTCCGCGGCGGATGATCCCTGCATCCATGGCAGGGCTGCGCCGCGAATAGTTAGTTTGCTAATCAATCAATCCGATCCTAACTGACGCCGCATGCATCCCGGCTCATGCGTCCCGGCCGCCACGCTCCGGCGGGGCCTTATCCTACCTGACCCGTTTCCAGGCGCGCCCCCATCCGCCATTGCCGTGTCACGGCAGGGTCAGGCGCGCCTACGACGCCCTGGTTGCGAACTCATGCCTGAGCCGCGCGTTCTGCCGCAGATCGGGCGGGCACCATGCCCCCGCCATGCCGGGAGCCCAGGTTCATGAGCGCCACGCAGCAGAGCGCTCCGGCGGCAAGGCCTGCCACCAGCAATACCGCCGGGGTCACGCTCGCCGAGGTTGGCCGCCGGCTCCGCCCGCGCCTGCCGGTGCTGCCGGTGGGGTGGGGGCAGGTCTTTCGGACGCTGCTGGCCTTCACGATCGCCCTCTACGCCGCTTATGCGCTGGAGTTGGACAGCCCTTCCTCGGCGGGCATGACGGTTCTGATCGTGGCCGGCGCCTCTCGCGGCGCGGTGCTGTCCAAGAGCCTTTACCGTGCGCTTGGTACGGTGGTGGGTGCTGGCGTCTCGGTGGCGCTGGTGGCCTGGTTCGCCCAGGCGCCCTGGCTCTTCATCATCGGCTTCGCCATCTGGCTGGGGCTCTGCACCTTCCTGGCCTCGCTGCTGCGCTACTTCCGCAGCTATGGCGCGGTGCTGGCGGGCTATACCATCGCCCTTGTCGCCCTGGCGGCGGTGCAGGACCCGGAGAATGTCTTCCACCTGGCCATGGCGCGCATCGCGGTGGTCAGCCTGGGCGTCTTTGTCACCGCGCTGGTCTTCCTGGCGACGGACCGTGGCCCTGGTGCCGGGCAGGTGGCGGCCGGCATCACCCGGCTGGTGGCGGCGGTTGGCGGGCTGACCCGGCAGGCGCTGGAGCAGGGCGATGTCGCCGCCCTGCGGGCGACGCGCAGCAGGGTGGCGGGCGAGCTGACGGCGCTGGACCAGACGGTGGAATTCGTCTCGGTCGAGGATACCGGCTTCGGCCGTCATGCCGATGCCATCCGCCTGGCCGTCGCCGAACTTTTCGCCATGCTGACGGCGGGGCAGCGCACCGGGCGGCTGCTGGCCAGCCCGGCCCTGGCGCATGACCCACGCATCCCGGCGATGCGGCTGCGCCTGATGGACCTGGCCACCCGCATGGAGGCCCTGGCCCCCGGCACCGGCTTCGACGACCTCCACCGCGATGCCCGCGCCGCTCAGGCCGAGGCCGCGCAGGCCACCGGGGCGTGCCGCGACCTCGCCGTGCTGGCGGCTTTAGAGCGCGCCGATGCCATGCTGCGCCAGATGGTGCGCATCCTGGATGCCCTGGCGGACCTGCGGGAGGACCGACCAAGCAGCCCGGCCCTACGCCTGCGGGTCTATTCCAACCCCGTCACCGCCGCCCGCAACGGCACCCGCGCCGCGCTGGCGGTCTTTCTCGGCGGTGCCTTCTGGCTGGTCAGCGGCTGGTCCGCCGGCGCCAATATCCTGACCATGCTGGGGCCAATGTGCGCGCTGCTGGCCACCACGGACAGCGCCGCCGCCGCCAGCATCGGCTTCTTCAAGGGGCTTTGCCTCGCCGTGCCCACCGGCCTCTTCGTCGGCTACGCGCTGCTGCCGATGATGAACAGCTTCCCGCTGCTGCTGGTCTGTACGCTGCCCTTCCTGCTGGTGGCCATCCGCCTGGCGCAGCAGCCGAGGTTCATGGGCATCGCCACCGCCTTCCAGATCTTCTTCATGGCCACCATCTCGCCCGGCAATCCCATGAGCTACCATCTCGCCACCGCCCTGGATGGCGCCTTCGCCAACCTGATCGGCGGCGCCTGCGGCGTGCTGGCCTTCCGCGTGCTGCTGCCGCCGGACCCGGTGGCCGAAGCGCGGGTGCTGCAGCGGTCCCTGGTCAAGGCGGTGCGCCGCGTGGCCCTGAAGCCGCTGATGCCCTGGCTGGTCTGGGAACATCTGCAGCACCAGAAGCTGGTGCGCCTGTCCCGCCGCCTGGCCGCTATCGCCCCGTCGCGGCGCGGCGACGCCATCAGCGACGGCGGTGCGGCGGTGCTGATCGGCCGCGCGCTGATCCGCGCGCGGCTCATCGCCATGCGGCCGGACATGCCGCCCGCGGGCGCTGCCCTGGTCGCCCGCGGCGTCGGTGCCTTCCGCCAACTGCGCGAGGCGCCGGAGGCTGTCGCCGCCGAGGCCCGCCGCGCCGCCGCCGATCTTGCGGCGCTGGAGGAGGCCAACCCCAGCACCTTACACGCCGCCGCCATGCTGCATGAGGCGGCCTCCATCCTGGCGGAACGCCCGCATTTCTTCCTGCGCGGCCATGACTGGCTGGCCGAACGCCCCGCGCCGCCAGCCGCCGCCAGCGCGGGAGCGCCCGCCTGATGCTCTCCGAGATCAACATCGCCGGTGTCTACCTGGCGCCCATCGTGGTCGAGGGGCTGGTGGGGCTGGCGATCTTCCTGATCTGCCGCTTCCTGCTGGGCCGGTTGGGGCTGCTGCACCGGCTCTGGCACCCCGCGCTCTTTGAGGTCGCCCTGTTCCTCTCGATCGTCTCCCTGCTCGTCCTGCTCCGGTAGAACCCCCACGATGCGCTTCCTTCAATCCTCCCTCCGCGTCCTTGTCACCCTGGCGGCCGTGGCCATCGCCGCCGTGCTGGTGGTGGCACTCTGGCGCTCCTACATGCTGGCGCCCTGGACGCGGGACGGGCGTGTGCAGGCGCAGGTCGTCAATGTCGCACCCGAGGTGGCTGGGACGGTGGTGCGGGTCCCGGTGCGGGACAACCAGTTCATCCAGCGCGGCGAGGTGCTCTTCGAGATCGACCCCGTCCGGTTCCGCCTGGCGGTGGAGCAGGCTGAGGCGCAGGTGGAGGGCGCGCGCAACCAGCTGAACTTCGCGCGCTCCGAATCCCACCGGCAGCAGCAGTTGCGCGTCTATGCCTCCGAGGAAGCGCGGGAGAGGGCGGAGAATGCCGTGCAGGTGGCAGCCGCCAGCCTGGACCAGGCGCAGGCGGCGCTGGACCTCGCCAAGCTCAACCTCGCGCGGTCCCGTGTCGTGGCGCCGGTGAACGGCTATGTCACCCATCTGCGCCTGCAGGCTGGCAGCTATGTCGCCGCCGGGGCGCCGCAGATCGCCATCGTGGATTCCGATTCCTTCTGGATCGAAGGATATTTCGAGGAAACCAAGCTGGCCCAGGTGAAGCCCGGCGACCCCGCGCGCGTCCGGCTGATGGGCTATGACGTGCCGCTGCAAGGCGAGGTGGAAGGCATCGCGAGGGGCATCAGCGACGCCAATGATGTCAGCAACAACCGTGGCCTGCCAGCGGTGAACCCCGTCTTCACATGGGTCCGTCTGGCGCAGCGCATCCCGGTGCGGGTGGCCATCCGGGAAGTGCCGCCGGAGGTGACGCTGGTGGTGGGCATGACCGCTTCCGTGGCCGTGGGGCCGGAGAGCGAAAAGCCGGCGGGCCTCGGCGGGCAGATGCTGGAATGGCTGCGTGACCGGTTGTGACGCACAACTGTCACACTCTCGAATCCCGCGCGTTCCTTGCTATATGTGACGGCAATAAGACTGAATAACGAGAGCGGAAATGGCACGGCCGCGCGAGTTCGACCCAGAGGAAGCCCTGCAGGCTGCACTGATGCAGTTCTGGCAGAAGGGCTATGAGGGCACCAGCATCGCCGATCTGACGGCGGCGATGGGCATCACCAAGCCCAGCCTTTACGCCTGCTTTGGCAACAAGGAAGAACTCTTCCGCAAGGCGCTGGACAGCTACGAGGCGCGCTACCGCGCCATATCCGATGCCGCCCTGGCCGAGCCCGATACACGCAGGGCGGTGGAGCGGCTGTTGCAGGGTTATGCCGACCTGCTGACCCGCCAGGGCATGCCGCATGGCTGCCTGGGCCTGAACGGCGCCATCGCCTGCTCTCCGGACAGCGAGTCGGTGCGGCAGGAACTGATCCACCGCCGCCTGGAGGCCGAGGCCGTGGTGGCACGGCGGCTGGAGCGGGCGCGGGAGGAAGGCGACCTTCCCGCCGATGCCAGCCCTGATGCCCTGGCGCGCTACCTGATGGCGGTGGCCATGGGCCTGGCCGTGCAGGCCAAGGCGGGCGCGACGCGGGAGATGCTGGGCGAGGTGGTGGAACTCACCATGGCCGGTTGGCCCGGCGGTACCCGGCGCCGCCCGGCCGAGGCACTGGCGTCGGCAGAGGCCTGACGCCCTTCACGCCTCGGCGGCGGGAAGGGCCATGGCCAGCAATGCGTCGCTGCTGCGTTCCAGCACCCTGGCAGCCTCTTCATTGCCCAGATAGGGCGCGGCGGAGAAGGCACCCTCCACCAGCAGCAACAGGGTGTCACCCAGCATGGCCGGGTCGGCGGCACCGGCCTCGGCGCAAATCTGCCGCAGGTCTTCACGCGTCTTCAGCTTGTGCGCATCGGCCACCTTGCGGGCGGGGTGTTCTGGGTCCGGGAATTCCGCAATGGCAAGACCTACTGAGCAGCCACGGAAGCCAGGGGTGCGCAGCGCTTCCACCGCCGCAGCGATGCAGGCCGCCGGCCGTTCGCGCGGCGGCACCGCGGGGTCGGAGGCGCGGCTGATCAGGCAGGTCTGATCCTCGCATTCCTCACGCAGGATGGCCGCGATTAGTTCATCCTTGGAAGGATAGGCGCGGTAGAGGCTGATCTTGGTGGTGCCGGCCATGCGGCATAGCTCCTCCACCCCCGTCGCCCGGATGCCCTGTCGGTAGAACAGGTCCTTCGCCACCGTTCTCAGCCTCTGTGCAGCCGGGCTGCGTGGCTTGGTGGTCATGGCATCCGTCACAGGCGCTCTCCCGCTCGTGTTCCCAGGGCCAGGAATGCGGCCCCTTGCAATTATACCGATCGGTATGTATCCCTTGATACGAACCGGTCGGTATCATCCGGCCTCCGGAAATAGACCATGCCCATCTCCTTCCGCAAGACCCTGGCCTCGATGGCCTTCGTCCTCGCCCTGCCAGCCGCCCCCGTGCTGGCCCAACCCGCGCCGCCCACCGTCACCGTCGCCGAGCCGCTGCGCCGCGACATCACGGAATGGGAGGAGCATATCGCCCGGCTGGAACCCTCGGCCCGCGTGGAACTGCGCCCGCGTGTCTCCGGCTTGGTGGAGCAGGTGCATTTCCGTGACGGGCAGGTGGTCCGCGCGGGCGACCTGCTCTTCACCATCGACAAGCGGCCCTTCGAGATCGCGGTGCTCAGTGCCGAGGCGGAACTGGCCCGTGCCCAGGCGCGCCTGGACCTCGCGCGCCAGGACATCCGCCGCACCACGCCGCTGGTGCAGGACCGCATCGCGCCGCAGGCGCAGCTCGACACCCGCCGCGCCGCCGAGCGTGAGGCCGAGGCCCAACTGGCCGATGCCCGCGCCAAGCTGCAGCAAGCGCAGCTGGAACTGACCTGGACCGAGGTGCGCGCGCCGCAGCCCGGCCGGGCCTCCGACCGCCGCGTCGATGCCGGCAACCTGGTGCAGGCCAGCACGACGCTGCTGACCACCATCCTGACGCTGGACCCGATCTACGCCACCTTCGACATGAGCGAGGCCGATTACCTGCGCCTCGCCCGTGACGGCGGCGCCCGTGCGGGGGCCGAGGCGCCCGATATCCGCCTGAAGCTGGCCGATGAGGCTGGCTGGGACCGCCAGGGCAAGCTGAACTTCCTGGACACCGAGCTGCGTGCCCGCTCCGGCACCATCCGCGCCCGGGCGCTGCTGCCCAATCAGGATCTGTTCCTGACGCCCGGCGTCTTTGCCCGCCTGCGCCTGCCGGTGGGGCAGGGTGAGACGCTGCTGATACCCGATGCCGCCATCGCCGCCGATCAGGCCGCCCGCGTGGTCATGACCGTCTCCGCCGATGGCACGGTGGTGGCCAAGCCGGTGACGCTGGGCCCCATCGTGGATGGGCTGCGCGTGGTGCGCAGCGGCCTTTCGCCCAAGGACCAGGTGATCGTCGCCGGGCTGCATCTCGCCCGCCCGGGCACGCGCGTGACGGCGGAGGCACAGCCCCCCGGCCGCCTCGCCCAGGCACAATGAAGGAGCGGGTGCCATGCGCTTCGCCCAGTTCTTTATCGCGCGGCCGGTCTTCGCCGCCGTCATCTCCATCTTCATTGTGCTGATCGGCGGCATTGCCGCCACGCGCCTGCCGATCAGCGAATATCCGGAGATCGCGCCCCCCACGGTCACGATCAACGCCACCTATCCCGGCGCTTCCGCCGCCGTGATCGCCGAGACGGTCGCGACGCCGATCGAGCAGGAGATCAATGGCGTTGAGAACATGCTCTACGTCACCTCCCAGGCCACCGGCGACGGCAAGCTGACGGTGAACGTGGTCTTCCGCCAGGGCACCGACGTCGATCAGGCCCAGGTGCTGGTGCAGAACCGCATGGCGGTGGCCGAGGCCCGGCTGCCGGAGGAAGTGCGGCGCCTGGGCCTGCTGGTCCGCAAGGCCTCGCCGGACATCATGATGGTGATCCATCTGATCTCGCCGGACGGGTCGCGGGATTCGCAGTACCTGTCCAACTATGCCTCGCTGAACATCAAGGACCGGCTGGCGCGGCTTGATGGCGTCGGCGACATCCAGGTCTTCGGTGGCCGCGACTACGCCATGCGCATCTGGCTCGACCCCGCCCGCATCGCCGCGCGCGGGCTGACGGCGGGCGAGGTGGTGGAAGCGCTGCGCCGCGCCAATGTGCAGGTGGCCGCCGGCGGCCTGAACCAGCCGCCGACCGGCGCCACCGGGGGCGAGGCCTTCCAGTTCAACATCCAGGCCCTGGGCCGCCTCCGCAGCGTCGAGGAATTCTCTGACATCGTGGTGGCCACGGGCGAGGGCGGCGCGCCGCTGCGCCTGCGTGACATCGCGCGCGTGGAACTCGGCAGCCAGGACTACACCGTCAACGCCTATCTTGGCCGCGACGAAGCGGTGGCTATGCCGGTCTTCCAGCGGCCCGGCTCCAATGCCCTGGCCACCGCCGCCGCGCTGCGCACGACGCTGGAGGATGCGAAGCGCAGCTTCCCGCCCGGCGTCGATTACCGCGTGGTCTACGACACCACGCAGTTCATCGAGCAGTCGATGGAAGCGGTGGTGCATACCTTCATCGAGGCCATCGTGCTGGTGGTACTGGTGGTGATTTTGTTCCTCCAGTCCTGGCGCGCCTCCATCATCCCGCTGGCGGCCATTCCGGTCTCCATCATCGGCACGCTGGCCTTCATGGGCATGCTGGGCATCTCGGTGAACAGCCTGTCGATGTTCGGCCTGATCCTGGCCATCGGCATCGTGGTCGATGACGCCATCGTGGTGGTGGAGAATGTGGAGCGGCACCTGGCCAATGGCATGGACCCCGTCACGGCCACGCGCCGCACCATGGACGAGGTCGGCTTCGCGCTGATCGCCATCGCGCTGGTGCTCTGCGCCGTGTTTGTTCCGACGGCCTTCATTGAAGGCCTGGCCGGCGCCTTCTATCAGCAGTTCGCCGTTACCATCGCCGTCGCGACGCTGCTTTCGGCGCTGGTGTCGCTGACGCTCTCGCCCGCGCTGGCGGCGCTGCTGCTGCGGCCGCATTCGCATCACAAGCCGACCGGCTGGCGCGCCGTGGCCGGGGCGCCCTTCGGCCTGTTCTTCCGTGGCTTCAACAAGCTCTTCGACGCGCTCTCCATCGGCTATGGCGCCATGACGCGCCGGCTGGTGCGCTTCGCGGCGGTGATGATGCTGCTCTTCGCCGGGCTGCTCTTCCTGACCGGGCAGACGGTGCGCACCACACCCACCGGCCTGATTCCGCCGCTGGACCGTGGCTACCTGATCGCCGCCTTCCAGCTTCCGCCCGGCGCCACGCTGGGCCGCACGGATGCGGTGATGCGCCAGGCGTCCGCCGACCTGCTGAAGGTGCCAGGCGTGGCCAATACGGTTGTCTTCACCGGCTTCGATGGCGCCACCTTCACCAATGCGCCGAACAGCGGCGTGATCTTCGTCACGCTGGATTCCTTCGAGAAGCGCGAGGCCGAGCACCTGTCCTATCCCGCCATAATCGGCGCGGTGCAGCAGGCAGTCTCCGGGCAGCGCGACGCCATGGCGCTGGTGATCCCGCCGCCTTCGGTCTCCGGCATCGGCACCGGCGGCGGCTTCAAGCTCTACGTGCAGGACCGCGGCGACCGTGGCGCGCGGGAACTCGAAGCGGTGACCAACCGCGTCGTCGGCGCAGCCAACCAGTTGCCGGAGGTCGCCATGGCCTTCACGCTGTTCAACACCTCGACGCCCAGCCTGCGGGCGGAGGTGGACCGCAGCAAGGCCGAGATGCTGGGCGTGCCGCTCTCCCGCGTGTCGGAAACGCTGTCGGTCTATCTCGGCTCGGCCTTCGTGAACGACTTCAACATCCTGGGCCGCACCTTCCGCGTCACTGCCCAGGCGGAGGAGGACCAGCGCCGCACGCCACGCGACGTGGGCCTGCTGCGTACCCGCAACGATGCCGGCGACATGGTGCCCATCGGTTCCCTGGCCTCATTGGAGCCGGATACCGGTCCCTACCGCGTGCCGCGCTACAACCTCTTCCCGGCGGCGGAAGTGCAGGGCGCCGCGGCGCCGGGCGTCTCCACTGGCCAGGCCATCGCGGCCATGGAGAAGATGTTGGCCAAGGAACTGCCCCAGGGCTACAGCTTCGAATGGACCGAGATCGCGCTTCAGGAAACCACGCAGGGCAATACCGCGCCCATCGCCTTCGGGCTGGCGGTTGTCTTCGTCTTCCTGCTGCTGGCGGCGCTCTATGAAAGCTGGCTGCTGCCGCTGGCGGTGGTGCTGATCGCGCCCATGTCGGTGCTGGCGGCGCTGACCGGCGTGGCCTGGCGCGGCATGGACAACAACGTGCTGGTGCAGATCGGGCTGGTGGTGCTGATCGGCCTGGCGGCGAAGAACGCCATCCTGATCGTGGAATTCGCCCGCCAGGCGGAAAGTGAGGGCATGACCCGCTGGCAAGCCGCCGAAGCCGCTGCCCGCACGCGTCTGCGGCCCATCCTGATGACCTCGCTGGCCTTCATCCTGGGCGTGCTGCCGCTGGCGATCGCCACGGGGGCGGGGGCGGAGATGCGGCAGAGCCTCGGCACGGCGGTCTTCGCCGGCATGCTGGGGGTGACGGTCTTCGGGCTGGTCTTCACCCCGGTCTTCTATGTCGTCGCCCGCGCCGTGGCACGGCGGCAGCGGCAGGCGGCGGTGCCGGTCCCCGCCGAGTGAACGTCCGCCCCCTGCGAAGGCAGGGGGCGTCCGCCTTCAGGCGCCGGCGCGCATGCGCCGGGCCAGGGCCTCGCCGATCATCACGCAGGTGAAGTGCAGGTTGGCGCGGCAATCGGTGGGCATGATGGCGGCATCCGCCACCCGCAGCCCTTCCACCCCACGCACCTTCAGGTCCGGGTCCACTACGCCGCGCTGGTCTTCATAGGCCGTCATGCGGCAGGTGCCGGCGGCGTGCTGGATGTCGCTGGCTTCCGACAGCAGCAGCGCGTCCAGTTCCGCATCCGGCATGGCCGCCACATCCGCATAGGCCAACGCGGTGTCGGAGAAGGTGATGCCGGAAGCAATGCCGGCCACCGCCGGATGCGCCGCGATGCGCGCCAGCCGCCGAACACCGTCCCGCAGGCGCAGCAGGTCGCGCGGGTCGTCCAGCATATTCTCGTCCACCTCCGGATTGGCGAAGGGATCGGCCGAAGTCAGCCGCACCTCGCCACGCGAGAAGGCATCATAGACCGAAACGCCGATGGAGCCCGTGGCGGCGGGGCCGGAAGCGCCCTCCGCATAGCCGGTATGGTTGAAGGCGATCATGATCATGTCGCGCTCCCCACCACCGCCGAGGCCGGAGCTATAGGTCAGGCAGCAGTTGGTGTGGCGGGAATCCGGGTGGGTGGCCCGATGCCCCGGCGCCAGGGCGAGGCTGGCCCGCACGATGGGATGGTCCATCAGCCCCTGGCCGACGGCGGGCAGGTCCTGCAGCACCTCGATGCCCAGGCTCGCCAGCCGCGCTGCCGGGCCGATGCCGGAGCGCATCAGGATGGTGGGGCTATGGATGGCGCCGGCGCAGAGCACCACTTCGCGCGCCGGGATGTCCTGCCATTTGGCCTCGCCCTCGAAGCGCGCCCGCACGCCACGGGCGCGGCGCCCTTCGAAGAGCACGCGGTCCACCAGGGCGCCGCCGCGGATCTCCAGGTTGGGGCGGCCACGCGCCGGCTCCAGATAGCCGTCATTAGTGGTGACGCGCTGCCCGTCGCGGCTGTTGATAGGATAGCAGGAGACGCCCTCGCCCTGCGGGGCGTTCAGATCGGCTTTCCAGGGATAGCCCAGGTCCAGCGCGGCTGACTTCAGTGCCCGGTCCACCGCGCCCCAGTCCTTCTCCGGCGCGCGGTAGATGGGCAGCGGGCCGCCGCGGCGGATGCCGGGGGCGGTGCCGGTCTCCGGGTCATCCTCGATCAGGTCGAAGAGGGGCAGCACGTCTTCCGCCGCCCAACCTTCGCAGCCCAGTTCCGCCCAGGCATCGAAAGCGGCCGGGACGCCACGGATGGCGATCTGAGCATTCACTGTAGAAGAACCGCCTAGGGCTTTGCCTCTCCAGTAAAAACGCGGAGGCTGCGCGCGGGTGCGGCGGGTTTGCAGCCCCGGCCATTGCCATTCCGCCTGATGCGCGGCAGAGCGCATGAAGGGAATGATATTGGCGCTACGCAGCGCATGCGGTGCGTCTGCGGCGCGCCAGTCACGTCCGGCTTCCAGCAACAGCACGCGGCGCGCGGGGTCTTCGGACAGGCGGGCGGCAAGCGGGGCGCCGGCGGAACCGGCACCCACCACGATCACGTCGTACATGCCTAAGCCTTACCGCGTTTTGCAGGAACGCAACATTGCCTTGGCCTTTCGGCTGCGCTCCTTCTCACATCCTGTAGAAGCTGTGCTGGCGCTGCCGCCCCGAAGCCGTCTCCTGCGTTCGTGCAACGTCATAGAGGAGATGCTTCCCATGAAGCTGCAAGGCAGGATCGCGATCATCACCGGCGCCGATTCGGGCATCGGCCAAGCCACGGCGGAACTTTTCGCCCGGGAGGGGGCCGATATCTGCATCGGCTATCACACCGACCGCGAGGGCGCCAAGGACACCAAACGCAGCGTTGAGCAGGCCGGCCGGCGCGCCGTGGTGGTGCAGGGGGATGTCGGCCAGCCGACGGATGTCGAGGTCTTGTTCCGCGAGGCTGCTGCCCTCGGCACGGCCGATATCCTGGTGAACTGCGCCGGCAAGGGGATGGGCGGCATGCCTGTCGCCGAGATGCAGGATGAGATGCTGGAGCGCGTGCTGCGCACCGACCTCCTGGGGCCGCTGTTCTGCTGCCGCGCCTTCATCCGGCTGCGGAAGCAGCATGGCGGGAAGGGGCGGATCGTCACCATCAGCTCCGTCGCCCAGCATCTGCCGACACCGGGCAGCGCACCCTATGGCATGGCGAAGGCCGGCATCGGCTCGCTGACCCGCAGCCTCGCGGTGGAGGTGGCGGAGGACAAGATCAACGTGAACAACATCGCCCCCGGCCTGATCCAGACGCCGATGACCCAGGAGCGGCTGGACGACCCGGAGAAGCGGGAAGCCTCCTTCAAGGAGATTCCCTGGCACCGCGCCGGCCAGCCGGAGGAGATCGCGCGCCTCGCCCTGTTCCTGGCCTCGGACGACGGCGATTACGTGACCGGCCAGACCTGGACCATGGATGGCGGGTTGACCATGAACTGGGGTGGTGCCTGAAATGCCGCCTCAGAGCGTTTCCGTCACCTTCCGCAGATGCGGCGGGTTGTCGGGATCCAGACCGCGTGCGCGGGACAGGGCTTCCACGAAGCGGTAGAAGGCGGCGATGGCAGCGATGCAGTCCGTCAGCGGATGCCCCGTCACAGGCACCGGAAGCGTCACGGCGCCAGGTGCCTCTCCGCCCGCCAGGAAGACCCGGCCACCCTGCGCCGCCAGCTGGGTCATGGTCGCCAGCATGCCAGGGCGGGCTGCGTCACCCTGCAGGAAGGCCAGCACGGGAAAGCCGGCCTGTACCAGCGACATCGGCCCGTGCTGCACTTCAGCGGAAGAGAAAGCTTCCGCGTGCAGGATGCTGGTTTCCTTGAATTTCAACGCTGCTTCCATAGCCATTGCGAGGCCGGGGCCGCGCCCCAGCACGTAAAGGGAAGAAGCGGATGCGAATTCGACCAGGGCGCCGGACCAACCGGCTGGCGGCGCAGCGCGCAGAATGGCCGGCAGGCGGTGAAGGGCCTCTTGGAGCGCAGCATCCTCCCGCCACGCTGCCAGCACGCCCAGGGCAGCAACCGCCGAGCCAACGAAGGTTTTGGTGGCGGCGACGCTGCGCTCCGGTCCCGCCCGCAGTGGGATGGTGATATCGGCCGCTTCAGCCAGCGGCGAGCCTTCAGCATTGACGATGGCGATGGTGGCGGCGCCGCCCTGCCGCGCCGCCTGCAAGGCCGTGACAAGATCGGGGCTGCGACCGGATTGGGAGACGGCGAGGGCTGCCGCGCCGGCCAGCCGCGGCACCGTGCCATAGATGGAGGCCGTGGAAGGGCCGAGGGAAGTCACCGGCACGCCGGACAGGATCTCGCAGGCGATCTTGAAGAGGCTGGCTGCGTGGTCGGATGAGCCGCGTGCCACCGTGGCCACCACCGGCGGCGAGAGGCGACGCAGCAAGGCCCCGGCATCGGCGATGGCGCCAGCGGAGCCGATGAGCAGCCGCTCAATGGCGTCGGGGATCTCGGCGATCTCGGCCTGCATGAGGCTGGCGGCGCGCGGTGGGTCGCTGGGCATCGGCAGGACGGTCCTTCCTGTGCTCAGGCCGGCCCCAGCAACTGGAGCCAGGCGACCAGGGCGACCAGCACCACGAGCAGCACCGGCGGCGTGATGGCGAGGCCGATCCGCATATACTGCCCCCAGCCGATGGTGATGCCTTTCCGCGCCAGCACATGCAGCCACAGCAGCGTGGCAAGGCTGCCGATCGGGGTGAACTTCGGCCCCAGGTCGCAGCCGATGACATTGGCATAGATCATCAGCTCCCGCGTCAGTGGCGGAATTCCCTGTGCCTGCTCGATTGACAGAGCGCCGACCAGCACGCCCGGCAGGTTGTTCATGACCGAGGAGAGCAGGGCGGCCCCGAAGCCGGTACCGATGGTGGCAGCCCAGGGTCCATGCCCCGACAACCAGACCAGCACCTGGGCGAGTTCTTCTGTTAATCCTGCATTTCTAAGGCCGTAGACAACGAGGTACATGCCAAGGCTGAAGATCACAATCTGCCACGGTGCCTCGCGCAGCACCTTCATGGGGGAGAGTTCGGTGCCCCGGCCGCCCCGGTGCCAGCGGCCCGCCAGCGCCAGCAGGACCACTGCCGCCGTGCCGGTCACCGCCGCGACCGGCACGCCCAGAGGTGCCAGGATGAAATAGCCGAGCAGCAGCAGCACCAGCATGGGGAAGGCGGCACGGAAGACCAGCCGGTCCCGCAGGGCAGTGGCCGGGGCTTCCAGCTGCGCCAGCGGATAGTGCTGCGGCACCTGTCGCCGATAAGCCAGCCAGAGCACGCCCAGGGTTGCCAGCAGGGCCACGATGTTCACCGGCACCATCACCGCCGCGTAACGGTTGAAGGTGATGCCGAAGTAGTTAGCGCTGACGATGTTGACGAGGTTGGAGATCACCAACGGCAGGCTGGTGGTGTCGGCCACAAAGCCAGTTGCGATGACGAAGGCGAGGGTGGCCGCCGGGGTGAAGTTCAGCCGCAGCAGGATTGCCACCACGATGGGCGTCAGCAGCAGCGCCGCGCCGTCATTGGCAAAGACGGCGGCGATCAGGGCGCCCAGCACCACCACCAGCGGGAACAGCCTGTGCCCCTGGCCGCCACCCCAGCGGGCGACATGCAGGGCGGCCCATTGGAAGAAGCCGGCCTCATCCAGCAACAGCGAGATGACGATCAGCGCCACGAAGGTGAAGGTGGCGTCCCAGACGATATGCCAGACCACAGGCACGTCGGCCCAGCCGATCACTCCTGTCAGCAGTGCCAGGGCAGCTCCGCCCATGGCGCTCCAGCCAATGCCGAGGCCGCGCGGCTGCCAGATGACCAGCGCCAGGGTGACGAGGAAAAGAACAAGAGCAAGCATCGGGCATCCTAAGCCCGTGACAGACGGGCGGGTTCAGCAGGGCAGGGCACGCGAGGGGAGGCCGGGAGCCTGCTCAGGTGGTGCGCTGGCCTGGCGTATCGCCTGCTGCCGCACCAGCTACCCCAGGCAGGATCTCGAGGACAAGCTCAGCCGGGCGGCAAAGCTTGACGCCCAGTGGCGTCGCGACCAGGGGCCGGTTGATCAGGATCGGATGCGCCATCATCGCATCAAGCAGCCGGTCGTCCGTCAGGCTCGGATCGTCGAGGCCCAGTTCGGCGTAAGGCGTACCTTTCTGCCGCAGCAGCTCACGCGGGACCATTCCGGCCCGGGCCAGCAGGCTGACTAGGTCAGCGCGGCCAGGAGGCGTCTTTAAATATTCAATAACAACGGGCTCGATCCCGTTGTTGCGGATCAGGGCGAGGGTGTTCCGGGAGGTGCCGCAGGCCGGATTGTGGTAGATGACGACGTCCAAGGCTCAGGCTCCATGGGATAGCAGAACGCTAGCTTAGCGGAAGCGCGCGGCCTCGGCATGGTGGTTCATGGAGCGCGTGGCGCGTTCCGGATTGGAGCCATGTGGATGCCAAATCAGGATCAGGGTGTGGACCGGCCTATCCGGTAGGGGAGCAAGCCCGTGCATGCCATGGCCCTCTATAATCATTCAACATCAATTATTTGGATGCGTTTTCTGTAATAGCAATTGAGCTTCTGGCTCATCCTGAGCAGCAGCATGGGGCGAGTGCCCCGTGTATTGCATAACAAACGTTATGTAAAATTTTCTCTGCCGGTGGTGTGAAGCTTGGCCGTAGTGCTGCCTCGTGACAGCCTCAGGCTGCAGCCGCCAAAGGTCCCTGCGGCATATCTGCCGGAACGGCGGCAGCCTCCGGGGCGCGCTCCTTGTTCTGGTTCCGCACCCTGACGCAAAGATAGATCGCTATCACACCCATGGAGGCTGGCAACAGCGCCAGCGCCGGTTCCATAGTCGCCCAGGCCAGGATTGCGGCCGCCAGACAGCCCGTGACAGCGCCAAAATCCCAGCCACCTTCCAGCGCGAAATGGAACCTGTAAGCAGCGCCGGACTGCTTCGCCCGCTCATAGATCGTGCTCATGACCACCGGGCCATAGAAGCCCGCGGCAATGGCTCCTGTGAGATTGGCGATGGCTGCCGCCACCGGCGACCAGGCCGAGGCGATGCGCAGCGCGAAGCCGAAGGCCAGCATGACGCAGACCGCCACCAGATAGTGCTGCCGGCGGCCGCCATCGATGGCGCGGCCACAGACAAAGCTGACCGCCGCACCCACCAGCCCCGCCGCCGCATTCGCAAGCCCGAAGGCGCCGTAGCTGCCGCCGACCGAGCTGAACAGCACCATGGGCCAAGCCAGCGCCAAGCCAGAGGCGATCCAGCCATCGACCATAAAAGTCGCCATGGCTCGCTGATCGAACCCCCGCATCGTCTCCCGCGCCCGCGGCACCTCACCAGCCATGATCGGCGCCATGCGCCCCAGCGGCCAGACCGACAGCAGGCAGATGCAGGCGGCAATGGCGAAGTCAAAAGCCTCGCCAAAGCTGCTGAGCAGCAGACCGCCCAGCAACGGCCCTACCACGGCGACCAGGGCGCCCACCGTCATCCGCTCGCCCACCTGCTGGCCGAGCCCCTCGCCTTCGGCCACGGTCGCGGCCGTCGAAGCGTGGTAGACGGGCCAGTAAAGAGATTCGGCAATCGAAACAGTCAGAATCCAAGCGGCGAGCCAGCGTGGATCTTCAGCCAGCAGCAGCGGAAGGAACTGGAGCGAGGCGACGCCGGCCCCCAACTTCATGGCCTTTGCGAGCCCTATCCTGCGGACGACTGCCAGCGCCAGGAACCGCATGCCGAAGCGTACCAGAAGCAGCGCCGCATAGGCGGTCAGTGCCAGCGGCATGCCAAGGCCGAGCTTCAGCAGATATGCGCCGACGAAGCCACCCGCCATGGCTGAGGAGAGTCCGAACAAGGCGGAATGCAAGGTCAGCAGGCGGAACTGAGTAAAGGCGGGCACGACGCGGCTCCAGTTTCTCCGGGGCCAGGCGCCGCGGCGCGCGGGTTCTCACGCCTTCGTGATATTGGGTCAAGAACAAAAATCGCGTTTATTTTACTGGAAGCTTGGTCTTTGCTAACAATTGCGGCGGAGCGGAGCAGCCGATCCAGGTGCGGCAGCGGCAAGAGCCTTGCCCCGCCTTAGGCACATGTCACTGCCCTGTCACAACTTTTAATTGATTAGCGGCCTGAGGATTTGCTCTCACGACCTCGTGGCATCTCGTCGTCCTGAGAGCCCGTTTGAGAATGGGGCGGCGGAAGGCTGGCGAGGGATTCTTCATGCCGGGCAGGAAGGTCCTGCCACCCCGATGCGGGGCATCGGCATCGGGGCAAAGGCCTGACGCTTCCGGCGCGGAAAAGACTCGCTAGGCGGCACGCCGATCATGGACCGCTAGTTCAACATGGCGGCTGTGACCAGCGAGGAGCAGTTCATGCGCGGCTGCGCGCTGGAATACCTCTTCCAGTTCCTGTTGCTGGACTCCGCCGCCTCATCCGTCCGACTGCGCGGCGGCCGCATGATCCTCGGGGCGCGCGGAGGGCGGCACCTTGTGGCTGCCCTCCAGCCGGTCCCGGTGCAGGGCGGCGCGGCCAACCAGCATCAGCGTCACCGGCGTGGTGACGATCAGCAAGAAGCCGATCAGGATCTCGTGCACCACCAGCCGGCTTTGCAGCACCGAGAAGAATAGCATCGAGGCCAGCAGGATGCAGCTCATGCCGCAGGACGTGCCGATGGTCGGCGCATGCAGCCGCTCGTAGAAGCTCCGCAGCTTCAGCAGGCCGATCGAGCCGGTCAGCGCCAGTGCGGCGCCAACCAGCAGCAGCACGGCTACCGGAACAGCGACCAGCAGCGGCAGTTCGGCGGCATGGTTCATTCGATCACCTCCCCGCGCATCAGGAACTTCGCCAGAGCCGCGGTACTGACGAAGCCCAGCAGCGCGATGACCAGCGCGATCTCGAAATAGATGTCGGTGCCGGAGCGGATGCCGAAGGTCAGCAGCAGCAGCATGCCGTTGACGTAGAGCGTATCCAGCCCCACCACGCGGTCCTGCGCCCGGGGGCCGCGCGCCACGCGCCAGGAAGCGCACAGGAAGGCCAGGCCCAGCATCAGCTGCGCGGCCAGCAGGGACCAGTGCAGCAGCGTCTGGCTCATGGGAAGATCTCCATCAGCGGCTGTTCGTAACGGTGCTTCACGGTGCGCACCCATTCTTCCTCGTCGACCAGGTCGAGGATGTGCAGCAGCAGCCAGCCTTCCTCGGGGTCATATTCCACCCAGGCGGTGCCGGGCGTCGCGGTCAGGATGACGGCCAGGGCCGCCAGGCCGCGCGGGTCCCGCAGCGACAGCGGAATATGGATGAAGCCGGAGTGACGCTTCTTCCGGCGGCCCATGATGACCTGCGCGACGCCGATATTGGAGCGGAGGATATCCACCGCCACGACCCCGGCGAGCCGCAGCGCCACCAGCGGCCGCCGCACCCGCAGCCGGGCGGAGCGGATGCGCTTCAGCATCCAGCCGCCGATCAGGGCCACCGCCAGCCCCAGCAACGCCGGGCCTGGCGCCACCGTCTGGTTGAGCAGCAGCCACAGCACGAACAGCGACAGGGAGAGCAGCGGATGAGGCAGCAGCATCCTCATCGGGCCGGCTCCACGACGCTCTGCACATAGCCCTGCGGCGAATGCAGCGACACCGCCGCCGCCTGGGTGTAGCGCAGCGCCGGCCCCGCCGCGGCTGTCAGTCCGATGCAGAGACTGAGCAGCAACACCACCGGCGCGATCTCGATGACACCCACACGCGGCACCGTGCGGCCAGAGGTGGCCCAGAGGCTGCGGATGCCGGCGCGCATCATCGCCAGCACGGTCGCCAGCCCGGAAAGGACCAGCGCCGCCAGCAGCGCCCAGCCGCCCGGGGAAATGTCGGTCGGCCCCTTCCCCAGCCCTTCGGGGTTCAGGATGCCGCTCAGCATGGCGAACTTGGCGATGAAGCCGGACAGCGGCGGCAGCCCCGCCAGCAGCAGAGCGCAGCACAGGAAGCAGGCGCCCAGGATCGCCATGGTGGCGGGAATGGCGACGCCGACCTCGTCATCCTCCTCGTCATCCTCCTCGCCATCGCCGAAGGCTTCCAGGGTCACGGCCAGCACGTCGGCGCCGACATCGCGGCCCCGCTCCAGCAGCTCGATCAGCAGGAAGAGCGCGCCGATCGCCAGCGCGGAGCTGGCGAGATAGAACAACGCGCCGCCGGTGACGGCCACCTGCCCCGCGCCCACTGCCGCCAGCAGCGTGCCGGAGGAGATCAGCACGCTGGCGCCGGCCAGCCGCGACAGGTCCTGCGTCGCCAGCACGCTGACGGCGCCGAAGCCGATGGTGATGATGCCACCGGCCAGCAGCCAGGTGCCGCCGAAGCCGGCGGATGCCCCGGCATCGGCGCCGAAGAGCAGCAGCGACAGCCGCAGCACCGCATAGACGCCCACCTTGCTCATCATGGAGAAGATGGCGGCGGCAGGCGGGCTGGCGGCGGCATAGGTCGGGCCCAGCCAGAAGCCCATCGGCCACATCGCCGCCTTGGCCAGGAAGGCCATGCCCAGGATCGCCGCGCCGGCTTCCAGCAGCGGCCGGTCCTCCGCCGGAATGGCTGGAATGCGCACTGCCAGATCGGCCATGTTCAGCGTGCCGGCCACGCCATAGATCATGCTGACGCCGACCAGGAAGAGCAGCGAGGCCGCGAGGTTGATGGCGATATAATGCAGCCCCGCCTTCACCCGCGCCACGCCCGAGCCATGCAGGGCAAGCCCATAGGAAGCGGCCAGCAGCACCTCGAAAAAGACGAAGAGGTTGAAGAGGTCGCCGGTCAGGAAGGCGCCGTTGAGGCCCATGAGCTGGAACTGGAACAGCGCGTGGAAATGCGGCCCCATGCGCTGCCAGCGCGCCAGCGAGTAGACCAGCGCGCAAAGCCCCAGCACCGCCGTCAGCACCAGCATCAGCGCCGAGAGCCGGTCCGCCACCAGCACGATGCCGAAGGTCGCCGGCCAGTTGCCCAGATGATAGACGGAGATGACCCCGCCGCCCGAATGGGCCTGCGCCGCCAGGGCGATGGCGGCAGCCAGCATGACCAGGGTGGAGAGGATGCCGAGGGTCGCGCGCACCCGGCCGCGCTGGTCCTCCATCGGGATCATGATGGCGCCCACCGCCAGCGGCAGCGCGATCGGCAGAATGAGGAGGTGCTGCATCCAGCCGGTCATTCGCGGGGTCCCCGGCCGTCCACGTGGTCGCTGCCGGTCAGGCCGCGGGAGGCCAGCATCACCACCAGGAACAGCGCGGTGGTGGCGAAGCCGATGACGATGGCCGTCAGCACCAGCGACTGCGGCAATGGGTCAGCGAAGACCGCCGGATCCCCCGATGTGCCGGGCGCCAGGATCGGCGGCCGGCCCACGGGGAAGCGGCCCATGCTGAAGATGAAGAGGTTCACGGCATAGGACAGCAGCGACAGCCCGATGATGAGCTGGAAGGTGCGTGGCCGCATCAGCAGCCAGACCCCGGAGCCGCCCAGCACGCCGATGCTGATCGCGAGGATGAGTTCCATCAGTCGTCTCCTCCGACAGGGGCTGGACTGGGCGGGACGGACGGCGCCGGCTTGGGGCTGCGCACCGACTGGTGCGCGATGGCGATGAGCATCAGCACCGTGGCGCCAAAGACCAGGCTGAAGACGCCGAGGTCGAAGAGCACCGCGCTCGCCAGCGGCAGCTTGCCCAGCCAGCCGAGGTCGGCATAGGCGAAGTAGGAGGTCAGGAAGGGCCGCCCGAACAGCAGGGCCGCGCTGCCGGTGCCAGCCGCCAGCAGCAGCCCGACACCCATCCAGCGCAGAGGATGGACACGCAGGCGGTCCTCCACCCAGCGGGTGCCGCCGGCCATGTATTGCAGCAGGATGGCCACCGACATCATCAGCCCGGCCGCGAAGCCGCCGCCCGGCAGATCATGTCCGCGCAGCAGCAGGAACAGCGCGACGACGCAGATGACCGGGAACATCAGGCGCATGATGACGCCGGGCACCAGCAGCCAATCCCCGGTGCCGCCCTGCTGCTGCTCCGGCACCCCGACGCTTTCCGGCGCCGGGCGGAAGCGGCGCAGCAGCGCGAAGACCGTCAGCGCCACGATGCCCAGCACCGTGATCTCGCCCAGCGTGTCGAAGCCGCGGAAGTCCACCAGGATGACGTTCACCACGTTGGTGCCGCCGCCCTCGGTATAGGCGCGCTCCAGGAAGTGGCGGGAGATGCCTTCAGGCGAGGGGCGCGTCATGGTGGCGTAGGAAACCGCCGTCAGCCCCGCGCCAGCGGCTACGGCGATCACGAAGTCCCGGTAGCGGCGCAGGCGCGGCAGCACCATGTCGGAGGCGGCGAATTCCACCCGCTTCGGCAGCCAGCGCAGCCCCAGCAGCAGCAACACCGTGGTCACCACCTCCACCAGCAACTGCGTCAGCGCCAGGTCGGGTGCCGAGAACCAGACAAAGGTCAGGCAGATGGCCAGGCCGGTGCCGCCCATCAGCACCAGCGCCGCCAGGCGGTGGTACTTGGCCTGATAGGCCGCGCCAATGGCGCAGCCGGCGCCCACCAGCCAGATCAGCCCCACCACCGGGTCCGCCTGGGTCAGCGTCACCCCGCCCAGTTTCAGGCCATCGGGCAGCAGCGCCAGGGTGGCGGCGAGGATGGAGACGCAGACCAGCAGCCGCAACTGCATCTGCAGCCGCGAGGTGCCCAGCAGCCGCTCCAGCGTGCGGGCGAAGCGCCAGGAAAGGAAGACCATGGCGCGGTCGAAGATGCGGCGGCCATCCAGCCCCCGGATCAGCGGGGTGCCCTCCACGCCCGTGCCGAAATGGCGTTGCAGCATCCGGTAGAGCAGCACGCCCATGACCAGGGCGAAGATGCTCATGGCCAGCGGCAGGTTGATGCCGTGCCAGACGGCCAGGCTGTATTCCGGCGTGGCATTGCCCAGTACCGACCGCACCGCGACATCCAGAAAGGGCCCGATGGTCGCCGCCGGCAAGATGCCGACGATCATGCAGCCGAAGACCAGCACTTCCACCGGCAGCCGCATCCATTGCGGCGGCTCATGCGGCGTACGCGGCAGGTCGTCGGTATCGGGGCCGAAGAAGGCGCCATGGATGAAGCGGAGGGAATAGGCGACGGCGAAGATACCGGCCACCGTCGCCGCCACGGGCAGCAGGCTGTGCAGCAGCGTGGGCGCGGTGGATGCGGTCAGTGCCTCGGTGAAGAACATCTCCTTGGAGATGAAGCCGTTCAGCAGCGGCACGCCCGCCATGGCGGCGGCGGCCACCAATGCCAACCGGGCGGTGAAGGGCATGGAGCGGTTGAGGCCGGACAGGCGCCGGATGTCGCGCGTGCCGGTCTCATGGTCGATGATGCCGGCGGCCATGAAGAGCGAGGCCTTGAAGGTCGCGTGGTTCATGGTGTGGAAGATGGCCGCTACCAGGGCCAACTGGCTGTTGAGGCCCAGGAGCAGCGTGATCAGGCCCAGGTGGCTGATGGTGGAATAGGCCAGCAAGCCTTTCAGGTCATGCTGGAAGATCGCGACGTAAGCGCCTAGAAGTAAAGTAATCACGCCCGCGCTGCTGACGATCCAGAACCAGGCTTCGGTGCCGGACAGGACAGGCCACAGCCGTATCATCAGGAAGATGCCGGCCTTCACCAGTGTGGCCGAATGCAGATAGGCGGAAACGGGCGTGGGCGCCGCCATGGCGTGCGGCAGCCAGAAATGGAACGGGAACTGCGCGCTCTTGGTCAGCGCGCCCAGCAGGATCAGCACCAGGGCCGGCAGGTAGAGCGGATGCGTCCGGATGACGTCGCCCGAGGCCAGCACGCGGTCGAGGTCGTAGCTGCCGACGATATGGCCTAGCACCAGCACCCCGGCGAACAGCGCGAGGCCGCCGGCGGAGGTCACGGTCAGCGCCATGCGGGCGCCGTCCCGCGCCGGGGCGGCGTGCTGCCAATAGCCGATCAGCAGGAAGGAGAAGAGGCTGGTCAGTTCCCAGAAGAAAACGAGCTGGACGAGGTTGCCGGAGAGCACCAGCCCCATCATCGAGCCCATAAAGGCCAGCAGAAAGGCGAAGAAGCGCGGGATCGGGTCTTCCGGCGACATGTAGTAGCGGGCGTAGAGCACCACCAGGAAGCCGATGCCCGCCACCATTACGGCGAAGACCGAGGCCAAGCCGTCCATCCGCAGCACGAAGTTCAGGCCCAGTTCCGGTACCCAGGGCAGTTCCAGCCTGAGCACGCCGCCTGTGGAGGCATCTGGGTAATAGAGCAGCCAGACCATCACCAGTGTCAGCAGCGCCACGCCGCCAGCCAGCCAGGCTTCGATGTTGCGGTTGTTGTTGTTCGGCAGCAGGGCGACCACCAGGGCGCCAAGGTAAGGCAGGCCGACCGCGGCCAGGAGAAAGAAGGCGTCAGGCATCGGGCGCCCTGTACTGGATGGAACAGAAAGGACGGCGCCCGCCGGGGCCGTCCGGGTCTCGCGTCATGCCCTCAGGGCCCGGCGTCGATATCCGGCTGGTCCGCCGCCTGCAGACGGGCGAGCGCTTCCTCGGCGGAGCGGGCCTGCCGCAGCTGGCGCGGCAGTTGCTGGTCCCGCAGCGCGCGGCAGATGTCGGAAAGCGCGGGCAGGAAGCCCTCGGAAGCGGCTTCCGGCCAGAGCACGAGAAAGACGAGATCCACCGGCTCGTCGTCGCGTGCGTCGAAATCGATCGGATGCGTCAGCCGCGCCAGGATCGCCAGGGGAGATTCCAGCCACTCCAGCCGCGTGTGCGGCAGGGCCACGCCCCGCCCCAGGGCGGTGGAGCCCAGCTTCTCGCGTCCCAGCAGGGGCTGGAGGATCTCTTCCTTCTTCCGGCCCAGGCGGTTGGCGGCTTCGGCGGCGAGCAGGTCCAGGAGTTCCGCCTTGTTGCCGGGCGCCAGGGTGAGAATACCCTCTGGGGTCGAAAAAAGCTTAACGATCGGCATACGCTACTCCTGTCTCGAATGTAATCTAGGCTGGCGCGCCCGATATCGTAACCCATCCAGCCGCAAATTCGCCGCAATTCAGAGCGGTTGCGGCAGATCGCCGGGCCATACCGGGCTGCCCGGCTAACGGAAAGCCCTTCCTTCAGCTATCGGACCCGGACCGAAACCGAGGCTGCCTCCCCATCCGCGTCCAGTACCGTGACACGGTAGAAGCCGGGCTCGCGCGGCCCCCAGAGCGCGTCGCGCCGAGCCGGGATGCCTGGCAAGGGCGCGCCATCCACCAGGAAGCTGAGCGGGCGGCGACCGCCGGCGGCGCGCAGCAGCACCTCGCCGCCCGCGATTTCGGTATCCGGCACGGGGAACAGCAGCCGCAGCCGGTCCTGCGGCGCACGGGCCACCTGGGCCGGGGTGCGGTCCCTTTCCCGCGACGGACGGGGCGCGGCGGGCAGCAGCGTGAAGGCGCGCGCCAGCAGCGGCAGAGCCAGCCCTGTGCCGGTGGCGCCGCCGGTATGCACCACCATCGGCGTGCCGTCCGGCCGCCCGACCCAGATGCCCACCAGATGTGCCGCATCGAAGCCAAGCGCCCAACTGTCCCGCCCGCCCCAGGAGGTGCCGGTCTTCCACGCCACCCCCGCCGGGCCGCCATCGGGAAACGGACGCGTCAGGATCGCCGCCACCTCGGCCGCCGCACGTGCATCCAGGGCGGGTGCCGGCGGCGGGGCTGGTGCGTTGGCCTGCCAGTGCAATGCCCCTGCCCGGCCTGCGTCGCCCAGCGGCGCCATCAGCGTCAGCAGCTCGCGCAGTGTCAGCCCGACGCCACCCAGGGCCAGCGGCAAGGTCGGTTCCGCGCCAGCCGGCAGGCGCGGAACGGCGCCCAGGCGCTTCAGCGCGGAGGCGAAGCGCAGCGGCCCCAACCGGTCCAGCATCGCCACGGCCGGCAGGTTCAGCGAGCGGCGCAGCGCCTGCGCGACCGTCACGCGGCCGGCGAAGCCGTGATCGAAATTCTCCGGCGCATAGGCGCCAAAGCGGGCGGGCGCATCTTCCAGCAGCGTATCGGGGCGGGCCAGCCCGGCCTCGAAGCTCAGTGCATACAGCAGCGGCTTCAGCGTGGAGCCCGGGGAGCGCACGGCGCGCGTCAGGTCCATGGCGCCGGCACGGGTTTCGTCTCCCCAGGCGCCGCCGACCAGCGCGCGGATCTCCCGCCTGCGCAGGTCCGCCACCACGGCGGCGGTGGAAACGCGGGGTGGCAGCCCTGCCCGCGCCTCGGACAGCAGTGCTTCCAGCGCTCGTTGCAGCGGCGCGTCGAGCGTGGTGCGGCCTTCCCCGGCGCGGTCGGCCTCACGCGAGAGATGCGGCGCCAGTGCCGGCATCGGCTGGCGGGCCCGGGGCACGTCGCCGGCCAGCAGGGTCCGGTCGGCGGCGGTGATGTCCGGCGCCCTCGCCGCGCGCACCAGCAGCAGGGCATCGCGGGCCGCGCGGGCGGCGGCGGGGTGCCGGTCCGGCCGCAGCGCCTCCGGGCGCCGGGGAATGGCGACCAGCAGGGCGGATTCCGCCGGGTCCAGGTTGCGCGCGTCACGCCCGAACCAGGCCAGGGCACCGGCACGGATGCCTTCCAGATTGCCGCCCATCGGCGCCAGGGTCAGCCAGGCATCCAGCACGCCCTGCCGGCCCAGCCGTGCCTGCAGTTGCAGGGCGCGGAAGGCCTCGATGGCCTTGGAGCGCAGGTTGCGCGGGCGTGGCTCCAGCAACCGCGCCACCTGCATCGCCAGGGTCGAGCCCCCTGAAATCACATGCCCGGCCCGGAGCCACTGAAAGGCCGCCCGCCCCACTGCCAGGGGATCGACACCCGGGTGCCAGGCGAAGCGGGCATCCTCCGCCGCCACCAGCAGCGCCACCAGATGCGGCGGCACATCAGCGCTGGTGGTGGGCAGCCGCCAGATGCCGCCCGGCGCCGGCAGGGCCGAGAGCGGGCGCCCGGCGCGGTCGGTCACCAACCGGGCGGTGTGCTCCAGCCGGGAAAGATCGGGCGGGAAGGCCCGGTCCAGCGCCAGCCCCGCCCCCACCAGCCCGGCCAGCAGCCCCAACCCGGCCACGGGGAGCCGCCAGTTCCTCACGACGGCGGCAGCACCGCGATCCGGCCGCTGTTCTGCCGCGCGAAGATGGCCGGGCGGTACATGTCCTGCGCCTGCGCCCCCGGCAGCTCGAAGCTGCCCGGCGTCACCGCGCGCAGCACCACGGCGAAGCGCGCCGCCTGCTGCTGCGCCGAAAGATCGGCAGCCACGGCGAAGCGGTCGTCCAGCGCGGCCACCGTGGCAGGCTCCGTCAATTCGCCCAGGAAGGGCATGCCCGGGACAGCGCCGGCCGGCAGGCGGGTGGACACCTCCCACCCCGCCGGCAGACCCTGCTGCACCAGGGCGCGATGCTCCTCCCCATCCTCCGCCCGCGCTTCCAGCAACAGGATGAAGGAGGTGTTCTGCCGCAGCATGTCGAGGTTCAGGTCGTTGCCATCCATGGCCAGGAAGCGCCGCACCACCCGCATGCCGGCACGGGCCGCGGGCAGCGGCTGGGCCGGCAGGCCGGTGACGGTGGCCGACTGGATCACCGCCCGGTCCCCGGTGTTGCGCGCCGTGGCGCCACCGGCTGGCAGCAGGGCCGCCACGGCCGGTGCCGGCGGCAGGGCCCTGCCATCGAGGCGGACCGAGGCCGGGCGCCCGTCACGGCCCAGCGCGGCGGCCAGGGTCACCGCCCAGGCCTGTTCCTGGGTCGAGGTGGTGTCGGGCGAGACCTCCCGCCCGCCAGGAAGGCGGGCCAGCCGGGCCGTCAGCGCCTGGGGCAGCAATCCGCTTTCCCGCAGCAGCAGCGTCACGGCCAGCGCGTCGCGTGTCTGGCTGCCGTAGTCATGGAACCAGTCCCGGCGCGGGCCATTGGCCAGGGCGGCGGTGAAGGCGGCTTCGGCGCGTGGTGCATCGCCGATGCGGGCCAGGGCGGCGCCGAGCTGCGCCTTGCTGAGCGGCGTCGGCAACTGGTCGAGCTGCTCGGCCAGCCGGCGCGTCGCTCCCGGCAGGGGGCGCCCGGCCAGGGCCAGCGCATGCAGCCGGTAGGCCTGGTCCGCCCGCTCCTCCGGCGAGGAGGGGGAAACATCCTCCGCATCGCGGGCCAGATTTTGCAGCGCCGCGTCCAGCGCGGCTTCCGGGATGGTGGCGCCCGCCTGTCCCGCGCGGGCCAGGGCCTCCACCGCATAGGCGGAAACCCAGGGGCCGGCCTCACCCCGGCTGCTCCAGAGCGAGAAGGCGCCGTCCCAGCGCTGCTTGTCCAGCAGCGAGCCGATGGCGGCCGCCAGTTGCGCGTCCCGCCCCTCCAGCCCCGAGGCGACGGACAGCGCCAGCACCTTGGTGGCCGATTGCTCGGCGCAATAGAGCGGAAAGGCCAGGGCGGCGCGCATCAGCGCATCGGGGTCATAGCGCACCGGCTGGCCCCAGCTGGCGCGGACCGTGGCGGTGCCGGGGACGAAACGGGCCAGGTCTGGCGCGATCCGTGCCTCTGCCCCCGGCGCCAGTTCGGAGATGGCCACCTCCGTCAGCAGCGGCCGGGAGGAGCGGATGGTGATGCGGCTCTCCCGCTCCGTGCGGTAGCCGCCGGGGCCGGTGACGGCGAGGCGCAGCACGCCCTCCCCGGCCCCGGTGGCGCGCAGGCCGGTGGTGGGCTGGGCACGGGCACCGGTGGCCAGGATCGCGGCCAGCCGCGCCGGGCCTTCCAGCGCCAGCGGTCCTTCCAGGCGGATCTCGGCCGCCACCTCGCCCTGCGGCAGTTCCAGGTTGTGCAGCAGCAGGGGCAGCAGCGCGGTGTCGCCAGGGGCCAGGAAGCGCGGCAGTAGCGCTTCCGCCACCACCGGCTCCCGCACCGTCACGGCGCGGGAGGCGCTGCCGACCCGGTCGCCGGACCAGGCCACGGCCATCAGCCGCAGTTCCCCGGCGAAGTCCGGCAGGTCCAGCGGCACGCGCGCCACGCCGTCCGGCCCGGCCTCCACGATGCCGGAGAAGAGCGAGACGACGCGCTGCGGCGGCTGCACCGCGCTTTCGGCATCGGCATCGCCGCCCTGTCGCAGCGCGGCCAACTCGCCTTCCGGCGGCGGGATCAGGCGGCCGTAATCGTCGCGGATATCGGCGCCGAGCCGGCGGCGGCCCAGGAAATGGCGCACCGGGTCCGGGCTGCTGAAGCGGGTGAGCTGCAGGATGCCCTCGTCCACCGCCGCCAGGGTCAGCCGCACCGGCCCGGCGGCATTGGCCACGCGTACCGGCAGTTCCACGCGCTGGCGCGGGCGCAGCAGGTCCGGGGCCTCCAGCGTCACGGCCAGCCGGCGCGGCGCCGGGTCCAGCGCCACCCAGGCGAGGCCTAGGGCACGCCGGGGCTGCCCTTCCGCCGCCCGCCCGGGGCGGAAGACCGTCACGGTGACATAGGCGCCGGGGCCCCAGGCGGCCTCCACCGGCACCTCCACCTCGGTGCCGCCCGCCGGCACCTCGACCTCGCGCAGCGAGACGAGGCGGTTGGTCAGCACCGCCAGGCTGGCACGGCCGGCGAAGGGCGGGTTGATGCGGATGCGGGCGGTGGCGCCGGGGGCATAGGCCTGCCGGTCCGCCGAGACATCGACCTTGTCCGGCACTTCCGCGCTATCCGAGCCCACCCAGCCGGAACGGAAGCGGGTGGCGGCGATGGCCAGGGAGCCGGGCTGCGTCACCTCCAGCCGGTAGCGACCGAAGGGCAGCGCGCGGGCGAAGCGGGCGGGCTGGCCGGGGGCCGTGGTCAGGGTGGCGGTATCCACCGGCTCCTCCCGCCACACGGTCTGGTAGCGGGCGACACCGCCGCGGCTGACCATGCGCCAGTCCGGCACCTCCCGCACCAGCCGGGCATTCAGGCTGCCGGAGAGGGCCTCGCCCATCGGCGAAACCAGGGCGACGTCGAAGGCCGCCTCGGTATTCACGTCCACGCTGCCGCCGGAAAAGGCGGGGCGGACGGCCAGGTACGGGTTGGTGCCGCGTACCGGCAGTTCCAGCGTGCCGCGGCTGGCGCGGCCATTCGGGTCGGCCAGGGACAGTGTGTAGCTGGCGCGCAGCGGCCGGCTGACATCGGGCACCTCGGCCAGCGAGGCGGTGAAGGTGCCCTGGCCCTGCGCATCGGTGGCGACATGGCCGCCGGGGATGGCGCCGCCGTTCAGCGGCTCCTCCGCCAGGCCGAAGCGCCAGCCGTCCCAGGGGCTGCGGCGCCGGGTGCCATCGGCGGCATCGGTGGCGAAGGGGTCAGGGTCGAGCGAAAGCTGCCCTTCCACCTCGCCCTCCAGATTGGCGGCGGGGGCGCCGTAGAGGAAGCGGGCGCTCACCGGAACCGGCAGCGGCTGGCCGGGCACCAGCGGCCCAGGGGCCGGGCCCAGCGTCACCGCCAGACGCTCCGGCACGAAGGCCTCCACCTGGAAGGTGGCGGTGGCGATGGGCGGCTGGTCGGGCTCCACCCGTGCTTCCAGCCGCCACTGGCCGGCGGCGGCGCCGTTGGAAAGCGGCACCGGCCAGGCGATGGCGCCATCCGGCCCGCGCGGTGGCACGGCTTCGGCGGCCACCTGGCCATTGGGGCGCACCAGACGCAGGCGCAGCGGCACGTCGCGCGGCTGGCCGGCGGCGTCGCGCAGCAGCGCCGTCAGGTTCACCGTCTCGCCGGGGCGGTAGATGCCGCGGTCCAGCCAGAGGAAGGCATCCAGCGGTCCCGGATGCGGCAGCCCCTCGGCGCCACGGTCGGAAAGGTCGAACGACGCGGCTTCCAGGTTCAGGGCCACCAGGTCGTCGCCGGCCGAGGCGTGCAGCGCCACGGGCGCCAGCGGCCCCTGCCCGCGCAGCAGCGCGGCGCCGAAGCGCACCAACCCGTCGGCGCCGGTCATGGCCTCCGCCAGCACGTCGTTGTTGCGGACGATCAGCGCCACCTTCACCCCGGCGCGCGGCGCGGCATCCCCCAGGCTGCGCAATTGCGCCGCCACGCCATCCGTGCCGCGCCAAGCGGTCAGGCCCAGGTCGGTGGAAAGGATCTGCAGGCCTACGGCGGTGTTGGAGACATGGTCGGCGCTGGTCGCCCCTTCATCGGCCTCGGCCAGCAGCACGTACAGCCCAGGGCCGGCGGAACCGATTTCCGCCGGCAGCGGCAGAACGACGCGCGCCAGCTGGTTCGCCTGGAAGCCCGGCACATCGGCGCTGCCCTGCCAGACGGTGCGGCCCCAGCTTTCCGTCACCTCACCGGTGGAATAGGCGGCGATGGCCTCGCCCAGCGGGTTCTGCCGGCCGAAGGGCAGCAGGTTGCGTTCCGTCACCCGCACCAGCCGTAGCTTCAGGCGGGGGATATTGACGGTGGCGATGCCGACCCTGGCCGCCTGCCCGCGCGGCAGCAGGAAGCGGGTGGCATCGAAGGCGATGCGGGCCTCACGGTCCGGCATGGTGATGGCCACCGGCGTCTCGGCCCGCAGCCGCGCGCCGTCCTCCCCCGGCAGGCCGGCGCGCAGCACCAGCCGCGTGGTGCGGCCCCAGGGCAGGCCGGCGACGCAAAGCTGGCCGTCCTCGCGGCTCACGGCCATGTCCGGGATGGGCGGCTCGGCCCGCACCCAATCCCCGGGCTGGAGATCGGACGCGCGGCTCAGCGTTCCGGTGAAGGCGATGCAGGCGCGCGGCGGGTCGGCTTCCGGCGCGGTGCGGGTACGGCTCACCAGCAGGCCGGCGGCGCGGCGGGCGGTTGCCAGGGCTTCCCGTGCCGCCGGGTCATTGGGCGCGCGTTCCGCCACGGCTTCCAGCGCCGCGATGGCGGGCGGCCAGCGGTCCATCATCTGCAGGGCCCGTGCCATCAGGCGCAGCGAGGGGATCTCGGCCTCCCCGGCCGGCACGGCGCCGAAGTTCTGCCAGGCGGCCTGCAGGGCGCGCTGCGGATTGGGCGGCGTGCGCGAGAGCTGCGCCTGCGCCAGGGCCAGCCAATGCTCAGGCGTGGCGCCCTGCATGCCGATGCGCTGCTCCAGCGCCTCGGCGGCGGCGGACCAGTCGCTGCGCTGGATGGCCTCCACCGCCCGCGCCTCGGCCTGCTGGCGCAGCTGCGCGGTGGCGCCCGCCGGGAAGCGCCGCGCCAATTCGCCGGCATAGCCGGAGGCATCGCTTTCCAGCCCCGGGATCTCGACCGCAGACTGCGCCAGGGCGGGCGGCGCGCCCAGCGCGGTGGCGATCAGGAGCGCGGCGAAGCGCCGGAGGGTCGCGCGCGGCAGGGTCGGGTACATGGGCGCCGGAGGCTCCTGTTCTTGGCCCGGCACGCGGGCCAGCCGCCGTTGTCCGGAACGGCGGACGACGGGAGGTCAGCTTAAAACCGTGATCGTCCTACGCGATAGAGGCGGATGCGCCCTGCCCTAGCTGGCGCGGCGGAGATTGGTGAAGAGCGGCGCGCCCTTCAGCATGCCCGTCAGGTCGGCGCGATAGGCGGTTGGCTGGTAGAAGACGCCGGTGGGGTAGAAGGGCACTTCCTCGAAGGCCAGAAGCTGCATGTCGCGGCATATGCGCTGCTGGCTCGCGGCATCGGCGGCGGCGAACCAGGCATCGCGCAGCGCTTCCATGCGCGGGCTGTCATACCAGCCGAAGGTCGCCCTGCGGCCATTGCCGCGCAGGTAGTTATGCGCCGCCGGGTTCATCACGCCGACACCGAGGCTGAAGTTGCAGAACATGCTCCAGCCGCCCTTCTCCAGCGGCTCCTGCGAGGCGAGGCGCTGCAGCACGGTGCCCCAGTCCAGCGACTGGTAGTCCAGGTTGATGCCGACCTTGCGCAGCATGTCGCCGGCCACTTCGCTCATGGCATTCAGCACCGGGAAGTCGGACGGCACCAGCAGCACCACGCGTTCATTGGCATAGCCAGCCGCGGCCAGATCGGCGCGGACCTTCGCGGGGTCGTAGGCGGTGGGCAGCGCCTCCAGCCCGGCCCCGCTGGCCATGGGCGCGCCGGGCAGGAAGAAGCCGGTGCGGTCCTTCCAGAGGCCCCGGTCATCCCCGGCCACGACCTGCATATAGTCCTGCTGCCGCATGGCGCGCATCAGCGCGCGGCGGATGGCGGGATTGTCGAAGGGCGGCTGGAGATGGTTGGGGCGGATCATGGTATAGGCGCCAGCCGTGTCCAGCACCTCGGTTCGCAACTCCCGGTGGCGGCGGAGCAGCGGCACCAGGTCCATCACCGGCTGTTCCCACCAGTCCATCTGGCCGGATTGCAGCGCGGCAGCGGCGGTGGCGGCATCCGGCATGGTATGCCATTCCACCCGCTCGAAATGCGCAACGCGCGGGCCGGCCAACATGCTCGCCGTGCCGTCCGGCCGCGGCACATAGCCGTCGAAGCGTTGGTAGACAGCCAGGGCGCCCGGCACACGCTCCCCCGCCATGAAGCGATAGGGGCCGCTGCCCACCATCTCGGTCACCGGCTGCGTGCCGGGGGTGGCGGCCAGGCGCTCCGGCATGATGGGGCAGATATTGGAGCCCGCCTTGCCCAGCGCATCCGGCAGCAGCGGAAACGGCCGCTTCAGGCGGAAGCGGATGATACGGTCATCGGGCGCCCAGAGTTCGTCGGTGGCGGCCAGCAGCGCCATGCCGAAGGCATCGCGCGAGCCCCAGCGGCGAATGCTGGCGACGCAATCCCGCGCCAGCACCGGTGTGCCGTCGTGAAAGCGCAGCCCTTCCCGCAGCCGGATGGTCCAGAGGCGTCCGTCCTGCTCCACCACATGGCCTTCCGCCATCTGCGGATGCGGCGCCGCATGCTCGTCCACGCCATAGAGCGTGTCGAAGACCATCATCCCGTGGTTGCGGGTGACAAGGCCGGTGGTCTGCACCGGGTCCAGCAGCGCCAGGTCCGCCTGCGGCATGAAGCGCAGCACGGAAGCCTTCTGGGCCGATGCCAGACGCGGCGCGGAGAGAGCCGCCGTGGCCAGCGCGGCCCCGGCGATGAAGCTGCGACGCTGCATGCACTCATCCTCCTAGTGGGAGTCGCGCAGCGGTGGGGCGCCGCTGCCGCCGACCAGGAAATCGAAATCCGCGCCTGTCTCCGCCCCCATCACGTGTTCCACGTACAGGCGTTCGTAGCCACGCTGGTAGGGCGAGACGAAAGGCCGCAGGGCCTGCCGCCGCCCTTCCAGCTCCGCTTCCTCCACCAGCAGCTCCAGGCTGCGGGCGGCGACATCCAGTGCGATGCGATCTCCGTCGCGCACCAGCGCCAGCGGGCCGCCGCCACTGGCCTCCGGCGCCACATGCAGCACCACGGTGCCATAGGCGGTGCCGCTCATGCGGGCATCGGAGATGCGCACCATGTCGGTGATGCCCTGACGAATCAGCCTGGCCGGCAGCCGCATATTGCCGACCTCCGCCATGCCGGGATAACCGCGCGGCCCGCAGTTGCGCAGCACCAGCACGCTGTCGGCCTCCACCGGCAACGCGGGGTCGTCGATGCGGGCCTGGAAGTCCTCGATGCTGTCGAAGACCACCGCCGGGCCGGTGTGGCGCATCAGATGCGGCGAAGCGGCGGAAGGCTTCAGCACCGCGCCCAGCGGCGCCAGATTGCCGCGCAGCACGGTGATGCCGCCGAGCGGCTTGAAGGGAGCCTCCAGCGTGCGGATGACCTCGCCATCCGGCGGCTCGGCCGCATCGGCGATCTCGCCCAGCGTCTGGCCGCCGATGGTGGGAGCATCCCGGTGCAGCCGGCTGCCCAGCGCGCGCAGCACGGTGGGGATGCCGCCCGCGTAGCAGAAATCCTCCATGAGGTACTGGCCGGAGGGCATGAGATCCACCAGGCAGGGCATGTCCCGGCCCAGGCGGTCCCAATCCTCCAGCGTCAGTTCGACGCCGGCACGGCCAGCCAGCGCCAGCAGATGCACCACCGCATTGGTGGAGCCGCCCAGCGCGCCATTCAGCAGGATGGCATTCTCGAAATGCTGTTTGGTCAGCAGGCGGGAAAGGCGAAGGTCCTCCCGCGCCAGCGCCACGGCGCGCATGCCGGTCAGATGCGCCAGCACCTGCCGGCGCGCGTCCACGGCCGGCAGGGCGGCATTGCCCGGCAGCGCCAGGCCCGTGCCTTCCACCAGGCTGGCCATGGTGGAAGCGGTGCCCATGGTCATGCAATGGCCGGCGCTGCGGTTCAGCTCCGCCTCGGCGGCCTCGAACTGCGCGGGCGTCATGGTGCCGGCCTTCACGGCCTCCACGGCCTTGAAGACATGGGTGCCGGAGCCCATCCGCTCCCGCCCTCTCCAGGCATTCAGCATCGGCCCGCCGGAGAGCACGATGGCCGGCAGGTCCACGCTGGCCGCGCCCATCAGCAGCGCGGGCGTGGTCTTGTCGCAGCCGGCCATCAGCACCACGGCATCGAGTGGATTGCCGCGCAAGGCGCATTCCACATCCATGCTGGCGAGGTTGCGGAACAGCATGGCGGTGGGCCGCATCATGCTCTCGCCCGGGGAGAAGACCGGGAATTCCAGCGGAAAGCCGCCGGCTTCGTAAACGCCGCGCTTCACGAATTCGGCCAGTTGGCGGAGGTGGCCATTGCAGGGCGTCAGCTCGGACCAGGTGTTGCAGATGCCGATGACGGGGCGGCCATCGAACATATGGGCCGGATGCCCCTGCCCCTTCATCCAGCCGCGATGCACGAAGCCGTGGCTGTCGTGCCGGCCGAACCAGTCCCGGCTGCGCAGTCGGCGCGGTGGCTGGCTCATGCCGGCGCTTTCCCGTGCCACCAATGCGCGAAGGGATTGGAATGGATGATGCCGTCGATGGTGGCCTGCGCCACGCGCGGCAGCCGGCTGCCTTCCACCAGATGGTTGATGTTCCGCAGGCCTTCCAGCGATTCCTCGACGCCCGCATAGGGAAAGTCGGTGCCCCAGAAGATCTTGTCGCGGCCCGCGATGTTGTATTCCTGCGCCGCCACCAGCGTGTTGTAGAACTGCCAGGGCCGGTAGAAGAGCGCCGAAACCTCGCAGAAAACATTGGGGTGCTTGCGGGCGACGACGATGCATTCCTCCCCCCAGGGGTGGCCCATATGCGCCATGATCATCTTGAGGTCGGGGTAGCGCCGCGCGACCTCGTCCACATGGATCGGCCGTCCCATTTCCAGGGGCGCATTGCGGGCATAGGTCGTGCCCATGTGCATGGTCAGTGGCAGGTCGTGCTTCACGCAGTATTCGTAGATGGGAACCATGCGTGGGTCGGCCAGATGCACGCCGTTGTAGATCGGCCCGAACTTCACGCCACGCAGGCCGAGATCCTCCACCGCATGGCGCAGCAGTTCCATGGCATCCGGGCGGCGCGGGTCGACGGCGGCGAAGCCGACGAACTTCTGCGGATACTTCGCCACGGCGCGGGCCGTGACCTCGTCATCGCCGCTGACGCCGGCACTGTCCCCATAGCGCAGCGTGAAGATGATGGCCTTGTCTACACCCGACATCGCCTGGAAGACCGTGTCCGGGTCCGCCTTCGGGTCGAAGCCACCGCTGCGCGTGGCAACCTGCTCGCCATGAACCGGTGTCAGGTGGCGGTCTTCGTAGACATTCACATGACAGTCGACGATCATGGCCTACAGGATCCCGTATTTCTCGAAGACGGTCCGCAGCGGCACTCCGGCGCGTAGTTCCCGCAGCGTTTCCTTTTCCCCGCGCAGCTTGATCTCGGCCCCTTCCGCCACGGCGGCCTCGACGGCCTGCGGCACCACCACCACGCCATCGGCATCCCCGAAGACGAAGTCGCCAGGATGGACGCGCACGCCACCGCATTCCACCGGCACGTCCACCGCGACGATCTTGCCGCGCCCCTTGCTGTCCAGCGGCCCGATGCCGCCGTGGAAGACCGGGTAACCCATGGCGCGGATGGCGCGCACGTCGCGCACCATGCCATCCATCAGGGCGCCGGCGCTGCGCCGGACCTGCGCGGCGGTGCTCAAGAGCTCGCCCCAGGGTGCGATACGGCCGCTCTGGCCGCAGGCGAACACAGGTATCTCCCCCGGCGCGAGGGAATCCACCAGGTCAATTTCCAGGTCGTAGGGATTCTCGCCTGGCGTGGCCTCGTAGACGTCCAGATAAAGCGCGGTGCGGGCGCGGCCGGCCATGGTGATGCCCTCATCCAGCGGGCGGATGCGGGATGGCAGGGCCTGATTCATATGGCCCAGGCTGTCCAGCACATCGGACAGCAGCGCGGTGAAAAGCCGCTCCTGCATGTGTTCCAGGATTCGTTCAGCCATGACCACCCCGCCTGTTCTTGTTTAACGTTATAGTCTCATCCCAACAGGACGCTGTCTGTCAACAAGATCCTCCCTCCCGCAACTGCACAGGCAGCGCGATCTCCGCCTCGCGGAAACTGTCCTGCTCCAGCCGCGCGACGATCTCCTCCCCTGCCCGCACGCCGATTTCATAGGCCGGGCTGACGATCGTGGTCAGCGCCGGCTGGACATAACGGAACATCTCGAAGCCATTGAAGCCGGCGACAGGCATGGCTTCCGGCACCGCGATGCCGCGCGCCTGGAGAAGCGACACCGCGGCCAGCGCCATCTGGTCATTGCCGCCAACAATGGCGACGGGCTTCGGGTGCCGCTCCAGGGCCTTTGCCAAACTCTCCTGGGTCGCCACGAAACTCTCGTCGCCGCAGGGAACGGTCCGGATGCGGAAGCCTTTTCCAAGCCCCTCGCGAAGCCCCTCGATCCGTTCCGTCTGCGCTGTCCAGGCAAGTTCCGGCGTCAGGAAGAAGACGGTGCCCGGCTGCGGCAGGCGGCCACGGAGATGGGTGCCCAGGATCTGTCCGCCGGCGTGGTCGTCCTGCCGGATCAGGCAGATATCCTTCAGCCCGCCGGCCTCGCGTTCCTGCACCAGCACTACGGGCTGACGCAGCCGCTCCACCTGCGACATCAGCCGTTCCCGCGCAGACCTGGGGCCGGAAAGCAGCAGGCAGAGCGCATCCGTCTCCGACTGCGCCAGTAACGGCGCCATCTTCTCCGCCTGTGGCCGCACGCCCTGCAACACCAGCGAGAAAGCGCGTTCCGCCGCGACATTCCCGAGGCCCGCGATGACATTGGTGATGAAGGGATCGCGCAGGTAATCCGGCGCGCTGTCCAGCACCACCACGCCAATGGCGCCGGTGCGCTCCAGCCGCAGGCGCCGCGCATTGGCGTCGGGGCGGTAGCTCAGCCGTTCCGCCTCGCGCAGCACCCGCGCTCTCGTCTCGGCGCTGGCGCCGGGACGGCCATTCAGGACATTCGAGACCGTCATCGGGGTCACCCCGGCGGCGGCCGCGACGTCCCGCAGTCGGCTGACCTTGCCACGCCCAGGCTTCTGCTGACTCACGACCGGTGCCTTGGAGACTGAAGCGTCCTGGCCTGCCGCCAGGAATCTACCGGTTATGATAACTTCGCCCCGCCGCTACAAGGCCGCCATACTTACCCCAAGGTCGAGGAACAGCCGGGGCAGCGGTGCCGCCCCGGATAACAGCTTCACCCTTGAGCGGCCGTGGCCCGTGAGCGGCGGCGCATACAAACCAGCCCGGCAATGCCGGAAGCCAGCAGCAGGATGCTGGCAGGTTCCGGCACCGCGACCTGATTATGTGCGATCTGCTGCAGCGCCAGCGCCTGCTCGGAGGTGAAGCCGAGATCCCTGGCCACCCTCTCGTTCTCGCCCAGGCTCAGCGGATCGATGCCGGTGATGCTGCCGAAGACCACCAGCGCCTCCAGGTAATAGCCATAGGCGCTGGCGTGGTAGTTATCGGGGGCCCAGAGGTTGATCAGGCCGGGCGCGATGCCGTCATACGGGTTCGGGTCGGCGATGCCCGCCTCCATCGCCGCGTTCCAGGCCGCGCCGACAGGGATGACGGCGTCGATCTTGGAGTTATTCGCCTTGGCGGCTTCGTAGCCGGCCTGCACATCCGCCTGCATGGCGCTGATGGGCTGGCCGTACCAGGCCCCACCGGGCTGGTAGGTCTGGTCAGCGCGTGACCACGTCGCCATCAGGTTGATGTTCACGTCGGGGTTCTGCGCCGTCAGCACATCCGCGAAGAGGGATGCGTACTGGATCAGCTTCGTCGGATTGCCGGGCGCGGCCGAGTCCAGCGTGCTGTAGCTCTGCAGCACCACATGGTCCCAGGGCTTGTCCAGCAGCGGAAGCTTGTTGGTGTAGTGGTAGTCGAGGCCGGTGCCGCCGACCGTCTCCAGGCTGACGGTATAGTCGAGGCCGGCCTGATCCGTCAGTGCTTTGAACAGGGCGGGCACGCCGCCGATATTCGTGCCGTTCAGGTCAGTGACCGTATTGGTCTGGTAGTTCCGGACGGTCGGCGGGCCACCGGCCGGGTCGCCGTAGGTGAAGCTGTTGCCGACGAAAAGAATGGTATCCGCAGATGCCGGATTGCAGTGCAGCGCCAAGGCCAGCCCGGCTGCCGCCAGTGCTGATCTGCCGAAGTGCAAGGATATCATGTTCTTCTCCGAAGTTTGGACATTTCCACCGCGCCTTCCGCGTCGCGCGGGCGGCGCGTAAGACCGGGAGCAAACTTCGTGCCGTGCAAGAATAACGCTAAAGTTCAAGGCATTAGAGAAATCCCACCTGGTTCTTTGCTAAAAGTGTAAAGCGCGCTGACGTTGCGCCAAGCCTTGGCGGAGGTGCCAGGTCACGGCGCATCCGGCATGCTGCGGGATTGCGCCAGCAGCCAGTCCCGGAAGACTGTCATGGCCTGGGTCTCCCGGCGGGACTTCAGCCGCGCCAACCAGTATCCACCCAGTGTCACCTCCGCCGCGAAGGGCCGCGCGAGGCGGCCTTGGCGCAGATCGTGCTCGAACATCCGTGCCGGCAGCAGGCCGATGCCGAGCCCCTGCACCGCCGCTTCCGCCATGGTGAGGGAGGAATCGAAGACAAAGCCACGGATATTCGGCGCGGGCAGTTCCACCGCCGCGAACCAGTGCGCCCATTCATCGGTGCGGTAGGAGCGCAGCAAGGTCTCCCGCATCAGGTCCGCCGGCTGCCGCAGCCGCCGCGCCAGCCCTGGGGCGCAAAGCGGCGACAGAGGCGAGGTCAGGAGCGGCAAGGCCTCCGTGCCATGCCAGGCGCCATCGCCGAAGCGGATGGCGTAGTCCAGCCCCTCCCCGGCCAGATCCACGCGGTTGTTGTTGGTCAGCAACCGCAGGTCCACGAAGGGATGCGCGGCCTGGAACTCCGGCAGCCGGGGCAGCAGCCAGCCGGTGACGAAGGTGCCGACGGCACCCAGCGTCAGCACCTCCCGCAGCCGCCCGCCCTCGAAACGGTCGAGCGTGCCGGCGATGCGGCGGAAGGCGTCGGTCAGCACCGGCAGCAGCGCCTCCCCTTCCTCGGTCAGCGCCAGGCCGCGCGGCAGGCGGCGGAACAGCGGCACACCCAAGATTTCCTCAAGCGCCTTCACCTGATGGCTAACGGCCGCCTGGGTCACACGGAGCTCCAGCCCCGCCCGGGTGAAGCTGAGCTGGCGGGCGGCGGCCTCGAAGGCGCGCAGGGCATTCAGGGGGAGGTGCGAAAGCGTCATGCGTCAGGATTAGTTTTTCTAGGGCGAGTTGCGAAGGATGATCGTTTGCCGAGCCCCCGCTCCACGCGCAGTGTCCGGCCACCCGGACAGGAGAGAATGCATGATTGGCAGGCGGCGGATGACGATGGGGATGGCACTGGCCCTAACTGGTTGCGGTGCCCGGGCCGTGCGGGCGCAGAGCGGCTTCGCCGGCCTGCCCGCCGCCTTCGCGCAGATCGAGGCGGCGCGGGGCGGGCGGCTGGGCGTCGCGGTGCTGGACACCGGCAGCGGCCAGGGCACCGGCTACCGGCAGGATGAGCGCTTCCCCCTCGCCAGCACCTTCAAGCTGCTGGCGGCCGCGGCGGTGCTGGCGCGGGTGGATGCGGGGCAGGACAACCTGGACCGGCGCATCCGCTTCAAGCGCGAGGATCTGGTGACCTACTCCCCCACCACCGGCCAGCATGCCGGCGCCGATGGCATGACCCTGGCCGAGATCGCCGGGGCAGCCGTCACGCTCAGCGATAATACCGCGGGGAATCTGCTGCTGAACGTCCTGGGCGGCCCGGCGGGCCTGACCGCCTGGCTGCGCCAGCAGGGCGACGCGGTGAGCCGGCTGGACCGGATGGAAACCGACCTGAACGAAGCCAGCCCCGGCGACCCGCGCGACACCACCAGCCCGGCGGCCATGCTGAGGCATCTGCAGGCCGTGACCTTGGGCGATGCGCTTTCCCCCGCTTCCCGCGCGCGGCTGCGTGGCTGGATGCGGGCCAGCAGCACCGGTGACAATTGCCTGAAGGCCCGGCTGCCACAGGGCTGGGTGGTCGAGGACAAGACCGGCTCCGGCGGGAACGGGACCCGCAACGACGTGGCCCTGCTCTGGCCTCCGGGTGGCGGCGCGCCCATGCTGGTCGCTGCCTACCTGACCGGTGGCGCGTCCGAGATCGCGGCACGTGACGCCGTCCTGGCCGATGTGGGGGCCGCCATCGCGGCCGCGGCCTCATAGCAAAAGCGTGAGCTGGGCCTCGCCGACCGAACCTGAGTGCGCAGGCGTACAGACGGCTCGGGGAAGGCCGAAATATCTGGCGCCATGACAGATTGTCCTGATGACGAGCGCCGCGCGGCCCTGAACGGCCACCGCATCCTCGTGGCCGAGGACGAAGTGCCGGTGGCCATGATGATGGAGGACACCATCATCGATGCGGGCGGAATGGTATTGGGCCCGGTGATCTCCGTGCCCGATGCCCTTGGCCTGCTGGATGCCGCCAAGGCGGACGGCGGGGTCAGCGCGGCGGTGATCAACCTCAGGCTCGGTCAGCACCGCACCACCAGGCTGGCCGCTGCCCTGAGGGAGCAGGGCGTGCCCTTCCTCTACGCCACCGGCTACGGCACCCACCATGACCTTGATGCGCACCAGGAGGTGCCGGTGCTGGCCAAGCCCTACAACCCTGCGGATCTGGTCGAGGCACTGGAAGGCCTGCTTTCCTGCCGCGCCTAGCGGCGCAGCGGGGAGGATGGAAGTCTTTCGCCCGCCGGGCGTCTCACCCCTTCCCGGCGCGTGTCCTCTGATAGAAGGATTTCGGCAGCCGCCGGTGCATCCAGAGCCATTCCTCCGGCCGCTCACGAATCCAGGACTCGATGCGGGCGTTCATCTGGCGCGTGAGGTTCAGCACGTCATCGGCCGCCACGCCGGTCTTCTCCACCGTCAGCGGCGGCTCCACGATGATGCGGAAGCGGCAGGGGCCGATCCGCAGCACCCGCACCGGGATCAGCGGGCAATCGAAGCGCAGGGCCAGCTCCGCCGGCGCCGTGGTGGTCATGGCCGGCTCGCCAAAGAATGGCAGGGCAACGCCTTCGTTGAACTTCTGGTCCGTCAGCAGGCCCAGCGCGCCGCCCCCGGCCAGATGCTTCAGCGCCAGCCGCGTGCCGCGCGCGCCCTTGGGAAAGAGCTGCTGACTGGGGCCGGAGCCGCGCACCTCCCGCATCAAGGCATCCACGCCCGGATTATTGGCGGCGCGGTACAGCCCCGCCATGGAAAGCCCGGCGGCCATGGCCGCCTTCGGCAGCAATTCCCAGTTGGCCAGATGCGCCGAGACCAGCACGGCGCGGCCGGCGCGCGGCAGGTGTTGCTCGCCTTCCAGTTCCCAACCCGGGCCGGAGGCGGTCCGCCCCAGCGCCTGCACATGTGGCAGCTCCAGCGCGGTGCGGCCCAGGTTCTCCCAGGCGGCGCGCATGATCCGCCGCCGCTCGGGAAGCGGCATCTCGGGAAAAGCCAGGGCGAGGTTGCGCAGCGCGATGCGGGAGGCCGGCAGCCATGGCCCCACCCAGCGGGTCACCGTGCCGCCGAGCCAGGAGGCGCATCGCGGCGGCACGGCGCGCGACAGCCCTATCGCACAGCGGGCAAGGGCGACTTCGATGCCCCACAGGAATTTGCCCACGAACCGTCCTTCTTGGTGCTGCGGAAGCGCATGGCCACAAAACGGCGGCCATGGCAAGGCAGCCGCGCGGCAGGTGCTGCCGGGCGGCTGCCCGGGCGGCCGGGCAGGCCGCCCCATGATCCTGGACGGGCGGGCTGGCGCCCGGCCCGAGCGTATCAGACCGCCGCCGGCACCCGCACGGTGCTGGTCCAGCCATGCGCATCGGTCGCCTGGCCGTACTGAATGGCAACGATGGCATCATAGAGCTTCTGGGTCAGCAGGCCCGTCTGACCATTGCCGATGCTGATCTTCTCGCCCTTGTAGCCCAGCTCGCCCACCGGGGAGACGACGGCCGCGGTGCCCGTGCCCCACATCTCGCGCAGGGTGCCGTTGCGGCCGGCTTCCATCACCTCGTCGATGCTGATCTTGCGCTCGGAGACCTTGTGGCCCCAGTCGCGCAGCAACTGCAGGATGGAATTACGCGTCACGCCATCCAGGATGGTGCCGGCCAGCGGCGGCGTGATCACCTCGTCGCCGATCTGCATCATGATGTTCATGGTGCCGACCTCGTCGATATACTTACGCTCGACGCCGTCCAGCCACAGCACCTGCGTGTAGCCGGCCTGCTCGGCCTCCTGTTGCGCGGACAGGGAGGCAGCGTAGTTGGCGGCCGTCTTGGCCTCGCCCAAGCCGCCCTGCACGGCGCGGACATGGGAGTCGGTGGCCAGGATGCGCACCGGCTTCACGCCTTCCTTGTAATAGGCGCCAACGGGCGAGCAGATCACGAAATAGGTGTAGCTGTGCGCCGGGTGCACGCCCAGCATCACGTCCGTCGCGATCACGGTCGGGCGGATGTAGAGCGAGGTGCCCTGGGTGGAGGGCACCCATTCATGGTCGGCGGCCACGATCGCCTCGAAGGAGCGGCGCACCAGGTCCACCGGCATCTCAGGGATGCAGAGGGCGCGGCAGGACTTGTTCAGGCGCTCGGCATGGCGCTGGGCACGGAACAGGCGGATCTGGCCATCGGCGCCACGGAAGGCCTTCAGCCCGTCGAAGACCGCCTGTCCGTAATGCAGCACCGAGGTGGCGGGGTCGAGCGTCAGCGGGCCATAAGGCACCACGCGCGGATCGTGCCAGCCTTTGCCCTCGGTGTAGTTCATGACGAACATATGGTCGGTGAAGACCTTGCCGAAGGACAGCGAGGCGTCCGCCGGGCGCTGACCCGGCGTCCGGGTCCGGGTCACGCTGATCTGGGTCTCATTGGATGCGGTCATGGTGCCGGTGCTCGCAGCTTTGTTGCGTCTTACCCTATTCTGCCGCAATTCCCCTGCGGCAGACTTCCCTTTGGCTTATCATTCCACCCATGCGCCTGGGTTCTGATGGGTCAGCCTTGCTGTCCGTCAGCCTGGGCGCGGCAGCCACCGGCCGCCGCGCCCGGCGGCTTCAGGCCACGCTATTGGCCAGCAGCCCCACCGCCAGGCCGTAGTTCATGGGCGAGTTGTAGCGGCGAATCACCCGCAGGTTCGGCAGGCCCAGGAAGACCTGGCCGGAGGAACGCGTCGGCACCGCCAGGCTGGCTTCCGGGCCGCTGGCCGGCAAGGGCGAGCCATCCGCCCGGCGCCAGCCCAGCCGGCTCCATTCCGCCATGGAGCGCTTGCTCTCGGTATCCACCCGCTGGATGTCGAAGCCCGCGGGCGGGCGTGCCTCGATGGCCCAGCCCTGCCCCTCCTGCCAGCCGCTGCGGGCCAGGTAATTGGCGATGGAAGCCAGGGCGTCGGCCTTGTTGTCCCAGATGTCGCGGTGGCCATCGCCATCGAAATCCACCGCCAGCCGCTCGAAGCTGGTCGGCATGAACTGCGGGTGGCCCATGGCGCCGGCCCAGGAGCCCTGCATCCGCTCCGGCGTCACGTGGCCGGCATCCAGGATGCGCAGCGACGCCATCAGCTCCTTGCGGAAGAACTCGGCGCGGCGGCCTTCCCAGGCCAGGGTCGCCAGCGCCTCCACGACGTTGAAGCCGCCGGTATTGCTGCCGTAGTTGGTTTCCATGCCCCAGATCGCGACGATCACGCGGGGGGAGACATTGTAGCGCGCCTCGATGGACTGCAGCAGCGCGCGGTTCTCGGCGTAGGCGCGGCGGCCGTTCTCGATGCGGGTGGAGGAGACGATGCGATCGCGATACTGCTCCCAGGTCAGCACGCCCTCAGGCTGCTTGCGGTCCAGTTCCAGCACGCGCGGCAGCGGGCGGATATTGCCCAGGGCGCGCTGAAGGATGGCCTGAGAGACACCGGCACGCCCCGCATCGGCGCGCACGCCGGCCAGGAAGGTATCGAAGCCGGTGGTGTCGAGCGCCGGGGCGTCAGGCGCCGGGGTGGGCGCGGCTGCCACGGGGCGGGCGGCGGGCATCACCGGCGCCAAGCCGGGGGCCGGGGGAGCGGCGGTGGAGCAACCCGCAAGCAGGGCGCCAGTGCCGGTGAGGATGAGGCGACGGTTCAGCATGGGCGGAGACGTGACATGCCGCCACCCGCGATGCAACCGCGCCTCCGTCCGCTCAAGCCTCCGCTGGCTGGCTTTGCATAAAGCGGGCCCGGTGCAGCGCGGCGGAGCCGAACTGGTTGGCCAGCACCATCGCCTTCCGCAGGAAAAGCCCCACGTCGTACTCGTCGGTATAGCCAATGGCGCCGTGCATCTGCACCGCTTCCCGCGTCACCTTCATCGCAGCCTCGGCGGCGCGGGTCTTGGCGCGGGAGACCACGGCCTGCCGCGCCGGCCCGCTGGCGCCGTCGTCCAGCGCGGCGGCGGCACCTTCCACGCTGGCGCGGGTCAGGGCGAGCTGGATCTTCAGGTCCGCCGCTCGGTGCTGCAGTGCCTGGAAGCTGCCCAACGGCTTGCCGAACTGGTGGCGGGCCCGCAGGTAATCCAGCGTCATGCCGAAGGAGCGTTCCATCAGCCCCAGCAGATAGGCGGCGGTGCCCAGCGCGGCCTCATCCAGCGCCTCCGGCAGCACAGCGGCGACATCGCCTTCCAGCCGGCGGGCGGTGGCGAGGTCCGGGCGCAGCGTGCCGTAATGCCCGCCGTCCTGGGTCTTCTGGATCTCGGCCGCCGGGGCTTCGGCGGCGTAGAGGACCATCGCCGCCCCTTCCCGCACCGGCAGCAGCACGTGGCTGGCGGCGGCGGCCATGGGCAGGAACAGGCGCGGCGCTTCCGCGTCTCCCGGTGCCTCCAGCGTATCCGGCTGCTGCTGCCACGCGGTCAGGACGAGGCTTTCGCCAGCCAGCAGCGCCGGCAGCAGCGTCTCGTCGCCGATCGCGGCCAGCAGGCGGGCGGAGAGCGCGCCCGCCACCAGCGGCTCCGGCACCAGGGCGCGGCCGAGTTCCTCATAGAGCGCGCAGGCCTCGGACATGCCGAGGCCGATGCCCCCCGTCTCCTCCGGCAGCCGCAGCCCGATCCAGCCTAGCGCGCCCATCTCGGCCCAGGTCGATGGGTCGGTGCCGGGCAGGCCGTAGCGCAGGCGGCGCACCCGCTCCAGGCTGCCATCCTGCGGCACCACGGCGGCGGCGCTGTCCCGGATCATGCGCAGGGATTCGGCGGGGTCCTCGATCATGCTGGCAGACATCCGGGCAACCTCAATCCAGCTTCACATTGGCCAGGCGGATCAGCTCGCCCCACTTGGTGCGTTCCGCCTGCACGAAGGCGCCAAGCTGCTCCGGCGTGCCGCCGGCGATGGTGCCGCCCTGGTCGGCCAGGCTGCGGCGCACGTCATTGTCCCGCAAGGCCGCGACGGCAGCGTCGTGCAGGATGCGGATGCGGTCCGCCGGCGTGCCGGAAGGCGCGAACATGGCGTACCAGGTCTCGGAGATCACATCCGGCGCCCCGGCCTCGGCCATGGTGGGCACATCGGGCAGGATGGCGGCGCGCTCCTTCGCCGTGACACCCAGCGCCAGCAGCTCGCCACCCCGGATATGCGGCAGCACCACCGGCACGTCGGCCAGGATCATGTCGATGGTGCCGGAGAGCAGATCCGTCACCGCCGGCGCGGCGCCGCGATAGGGCACATGCACAATGTCGATGCCGGTCTTCAGCTTGAACAGCTCGCCCGCCAGATGCAGCGAGGAACCATTGCCGGCGGAACCATAGGTCAGCTGCCCCGGCTGCTTCTTGGCCAGCGCCACCAGTTCGGCGACGGACTTCACGCCCTTCTTCTTGCTGACCACCAGGATCTGCGGCACCGACAGCACATGCGTGATGGGTGCCAGGTCCTTCTGCACGTCATAGGCCATGCGCGGCATCAGCTGCGGCAGCACCACCAGCGCGCCGGTGGAGGCCAGCACCGTGGTCAGCCCATCCGGGCGGCTGCGCGCGGCGGCCTCGACGCCCACCATGCCGCCGGCGCCGGAGCGGCTGTCCACCACCACCGGCTGCCCCAGCTTCGTGCTCATCACCTGCCCGATGATGCGGGCGATGATGTCGGCCGGGCCACCCGCCGCGAAGGGCACGATCATCTTCACCGGCTGGTCGGGGAAAGCAGGCTGCGCCACAGCTGGCGCCAGCGGCATCGCGCAGCCGGCAGCGAGCAGGGCGAGGCTCTGGCGTCGGGTCAGCATCCTGGATCTCCTCCACGCCCTTCGCGGGGCGGTTTTCTTCAATCAACTAGCTTATTGGCTTTTTAGGATGCCGCGCTTGCGGCGTCCATGGCTTTCAGACCTGGCGAGAGGGCGATCAGCGCATCGACCGCCAGGATGCGTCCAGGGGCGCAGATCAACGGATTGATATCCAGTTCCGCGATCCCCGGCTCCGCCGCGACCAGTTCCGCCACCCGGCACAGGATGGCCGCGAGTTGCTCAAGATCCACGCCCGCGCCGCCACGGAACCCCGCCAGCAGCGGATAGCCGCGCAGGCCGCGCAGCATCCTCCCGGCCTGCTCCAGGCCCAGCGGCGCCGGGGCGACGGCGGTGTCCTGCAACAGTTCCACCAGCACGCCGCCCAGGCCGACGGCGACCACCGGGCCGAAGACCGGGTCGCGCCGCGCGCCGATGATCAGTTCCACGCCGCGCGGCACCATCGGCTGCACCAGCATGCCGCGCAGGCGCGGCGCTGGCCGGATGACGGAGAGCGCGGCCTCGATGCCGCCATAGGCTTCCCGCAGCATGGCGGCGTCACGCAGGTCCAGGCGCACCACGCCGGCCTCGGTCTTGTGCGGCAGGTCCGGGCTCTCGGCCTTGAGCACCACCGGATAGCCGAGGCGGTCGGCGGCGCGCAGCGCGGCATCGAGGTCGGGTACCAGTTCCTCGGCCACCACCGGCAGCCCGCATTCAGCCAGCACCGCCTTGGCCGCCGATTCCGGCAGCATTGAACCGGGCGCCGAGGCCAGCAGGGCCCTGGCCCGCGCCAGCGGCGCCGCATCCAGCAGCCGGGTCGGCCGCTCCGCCGGGCGGGCGGCCCAGGCGGCGCGCTCCCGCCAGGCGGCAAGGGCTGCGAAGCAATGCTCCATGGAGGAGAAGATGGCGGCATCCTGCACCGCCTCCGCCGCGCGCAGCACGTCGCCCTCCCGCCGCTCGGCCAGCCAGGGCACGCAGAGGAAGCGGCCATGGCGGGCGGCGATCCCGGCCATCACCGGAATGCGGTTGGCCGAGAAGGCATAGCCGTGCGTGTTGGGATAGAGCAGCGCGCCATAGCCGGGGTCGGAGGCCAGGGCATCGGTGCAGGCCAGCAGGGCCTCGGCATCGTTCAGCACCTGCGCCGTCAGGTCGCAGGGGTTGCGGGTGGAGCCGTATTCCGGGATGCGCGCGGCCAATACCGCCGCAGCGGCCGCCTCCGGCTGCGGCAGGGACACATGGTGCCGCTCCGCCGCGTCGGCGGCCAGGATGCCGGCGCCGCCGGAGGTGGAGACCACCGCCACCCCGGCACCTCGCGGCACCGCCGGGGCCTTGGCGAAGAAGGCTGCCATCTCGGCCAGCGCCGAGAAGTCATCGACCAGGATGGCCCCCGCTTCCGCCAGCGCGGCTCGCCACACGGCATGGCCGCCAGCCACGGCCCCGGTATGGGACAGCGCGGCGGCCGCACCCCCCTCGCCCGAAGCCATCTTGTGCACCAGCAGCGGCTTGCCTGCCCGCGCCGCGCGCGCGGCGGCCGCCAGCAGCCGGCGCGGCTCGGCCAGTCCCTCCAGCACGCAGGCAATGGCGGAGCAGCCGGGCTCATCCGCTAGGTAGGCGACCAGATCGGCGGTATCCAGCCCGGCCGCATTGCCCGAGGTCAGCACATGGCTGACGGCAACACCACGCTCCACCGCCTGGGCCAGCGCGAAGCCCAGGGCGCCGGACTGGCTGACGATGCCGATGGCACGCCCCCGCGGCACCACCGGCTTCGGCCCGGCGGAAAAGGTGACGCCAGCGCCCAGCAGGAAATTGCCGAAGCCCAGGCAATTCGGCCCCAGCAGCGGCAGGCGCCCGGCCAATGCGGCCACGGCCTCCTGTTCCGCCACACGGTCTGGCAGGCCGGTTTCCGCATAGCCAGCGGCGAAGACCACCGCGCCCCCGGCACCCTGCGCGATGCAATCCTCCAGCACCGCCACGACACCTTCCCGAGGTGCGGCGATAGCGACGCAGTCCGGCGCCGCTGGCAACGCGGCCAGCGAAGGATAGCAGCGCCGCCCGCCCAGGGTCTCGTAGCGCGGGTTGACCGGCCAGATCTCGCCAGTGAATCCTTCCAGATTCTCCAGCACCCGTGCGCCGAAAGCACCGGCGCGCGTGCTGGCGCCCACCACGGCGATGCTGCCGGGATGCAGCAGGCGCCGCAGCGCGGCATGGGGCGGCAAGGGGCGCGTCACGGTTCGGCGGCCGCCCCGGCGCCCAGCCAATCCTCCAGCACTTCCCGCGTATGCTCGCCCAGCTGCGGCGGCGCCCGGCCATATTCAACCGGCGTGTCGGAGAAGCGCACCGGGTTCGCGACGAAGGGCATGGTGCCCGCACGCGGATGCGGCATCTCCTGCCACATGCCACGGTGGCGCAACTGCGGGTCCTGCACTGCCGCGCCAAAGTCATTCAGCGGGCCGGAGGAAATGCCGGCGGCGTTCAGCAGTTCCACCCACTCGCCGGCGGTGCGGGCCAGCAGCGCCTGTTGCAGCAGCGGCAGCAGTTCCGGCTTATGCGCCATGCGCTGGCGGTTGGTCGCGAAGCGCGGGTCGGCGGGCACTTCCGGCAGGCCGAGCACGGTGCAGAACTGCGCAAATTGCCGGTCATTGCCTACCGCCACCATCAGCGGCCGATCGGCGGTGTCGAAGCTCTGCCACGGCGTGTTGATCTGCGAGGCGGTGCCGGCGCGCACCGGCATCTTCCCCGACACCATGTAGTTCATCGCGATATGCGAATGCGCCGCCACCTGCGCGTCCAGCAGCGCCAGGTCGATATGCTGGCCCTTGCCGGAGACGGTATCCCGGTGGTGCAGCGCCGCCAGGATGGCGATGGTGGCATAGAAGCCGGCATTGATGTCCGAGACGCTGTAGCCCACCAGCGCCGGCCCGGCGCCGGGCGCGCCGTCCGGATTGCCGGTGACGCTGAGCAAGCCGCTCATGGCCTGAAAGATCGGGTCATAGCCGGGCAGCGCGGCGTAGGGACCGTCCTGCCCAAAGCCGGTGATGGAGCAATAGATCAGCCGGGGATTCACCTCGGCCAGCGAGGCGTAATCGAGCCCGTAGCGCGCGAGGCCGCCGGCCTTGAAGTTCTCGATGAAGACATCCGCCTTGCTGGCCAGGGCACGCAGGTCCGCCTGCCCCTCCGGCGTCGCGATGTCCAGCGCCACCGAGCGCTTGCCGCGGTTCATCGCCAGGAAGGAGGAGGTATCGCCGGTCTCCCTGCCCTCCGCGTCCTTCTGCGGAAAGCCCATGCGGCGCACGTCGTCGCCACCCTTGGGGTGCTCGACCTTCACGACTTCCGCGCCAAAGTCCGCCAGGATCTGCGCCGCCCAGGGGCCAGCGAAGATGCGCGTCATGTCCAGCACGCGGATGCGCGGCAGCGGGCCGCTCATGCCGGCAGGTCCAGCACGTTGCGCGCCAGGATGTTGCGTAGGATCTCGGAGGAACCACCGAAGATGGTGGAAGGCCGTGCCAGCAGGAACTGCCCGGCGGGGTGCAGGCCCTCGCCCGGCATGGGGTCCAGCAGGCCCGCATTCTCGCCCGCGATCTCCAGCATGGCGTCCGTGATGCGCTGGAAGAGTTCCGTCTGCACGATCTTCAGGATCGAGACATCGGGGCCCAGCGTTTCCCCGCGCTTCAGCTTCGCCACGAAGGATTCATAGAGTTCCTTCAGGTCCGCCAGTTCCATGCTGAAGCGGGCATACTGGTCCAGGAAGGCAGGGTCCTGGTCCTTGCCCACCGCCACCGCGATGGCCTTCAGCCGCGCCAGCCCGTTGGAGGAGAGTTTGGGGGAGCCGATGGCGATGCGCTCGAAGCCCAGCAGCGCCTTGGCATAGGTCCAGCCCTGGTTGACCTCGCCCACCACCATGTCCTTGGGCACGCGGACATTGTCGAAAAAGACCTCGCAGAACTCGTCATGCAGGTCGAGGTTGATGATCGGCCGCACCGAGACGCCCGGCGCATCCATCGGCAGCAGCAGGAAGGAAATGCCCTGCTGCTTCTTGCCCGACTTATCCGTGCGCGCGAGAACAAAAATCCAGTTGGCGTCGTTGGCCAGCGTGATCCAGGTCTTCTGGCCGTTCAGCACCCAGTGGTCACCGGCATCCGCCGCATCCAGCCGCAGCGCCGCGAGGTCGGAACCGGCGTTCGGCTCGGAATAACCCTGGCACCAGATATCCTCGCCCGAGAGGATGCGCGGCAGGAAGCGCTGCTTCTGCTCCTCGGTCCCGTGCTTGATCAGCATCGGGCCGAGCATGATCAGGCCCATGTCGCTGACGCGGGCGCAGCCGTGGCGCTCCAACTCCTCGATCATGATGAGCTGCTTGGTGGCGCCGAGGCCCATGCCGCCATATTCGCGCGGCCAGTTCGGCGCCAGCCAGCCCTGGCGGGAGAGCGCCATGTACCAGGGCTCGTTCTCATGCCAGTGCATGCGGCGGCGGGGGAAGCGCATCTCGGGCGGATAGTTCGCCTCGATCCAGTTCCGCACATGCAGGCGGAAGGCGTTGTCTTCCATCTGGTCCAGTGCCTCGGGCGGCAGCGTGTCCTGGTCCATGCTGTCAGACTCCCTTGAAGACGGCCGGGCGCTTTTCCATGAAGGCGCGCTGCGCCTCCTTGGTATCCTCGGCACTGGAGAGTGCTGCCGTCTGCGTCTGCTCGAAGCGGTAGCCTTCGTGCAGCGGCATTTCCTCGGTCAGGAAGAAGGAGCGCTTGGCCGCCTGCACCGCCAGCGGGCTCTTGGCCGCGATCTGCTTGGCGATGGCCTGCGCTTCCGCCAGCAGCCTGTCCTTGGGCAGGCAGGCGGAGGCCACGTTCATCCGCAGCAGCTCCGGACCCGGGATGCGGCGGGCGGTATAGATCATCAGCCGCGCATCGGACTGGCTGAAGAAGCGCAGGATGTGCCGCACGCCGCCGGCGAGGCCGACATCCACCTCGGTCATGGCGAAGAAGGCTTCTTCCGCCACCAGCACGATGTCGCAGCACAGCGCCAGCACGCAGCCGGCGCCGATGGCAGGGCCGTTGACGGCGGCGATGACCGGCTTGCCGCATTCCATCACGGCATCGAAGGCAGCGCGCACGCGGCGGTTGTGGCCGGGATAGGCACCGGCCTCGCCGGCTAGGTTCGGCCGCTCCCGCAGGTCGGCGCCGGCGGAGAAGGCGCGGCCCTCGCCGGTCAGCACCACGGCGCGCACCTCGCGCGTGTCGTGCAGCACGTCGAAGATGCGCGGCAACTCGTCGCGGAAGATGCGGTCCTGCGCGTTCACCGGCGGCGCCGTCATGGTGACGGTGGCGACATGGTCCTCCAGCGTTACGGAGAAGCGCTGCAGGCCCTCAAGGCCCTTGATCGTCGCGGCGCTCATTCGGCGGCATCCGCGTGGCTGCGGGCGGGCGGCAGCGGGAAGAGGCCCTCTGCCGGCGCCTGCACCGGTTCCGCCACGCCGTCCGGCAGCGGGATCTCATGCGCGTTCAGCGTCATGGAGACCATGGTGTAATAGCCGATGACGCCGGTCAGCTCGACCACGCCGCGCGCGCCCCAGCGGCGCTCCACCGCGTGATAGGCGGCCTGATCCACGCGGCCATGCAGTTGCAACTGGCGGGCATACTCATAGATGGCGGCGTCATCGGCATCGTCGAAAAGCGGCGCCTCGCCGATGCGGATCGCCTCGATCACCGCATCCGGCAGGCCGGCGGCGGCGGCGGCGCGGGCATGCACCCACCATTCGATCTGGCTGCTCCAGCGGCGGCCGGTCACGATGATGGCCAGCTCGTTCAGCCGCGGCGGCAGGCAGGTGCCGAAGCGCAGGAACTCGCCCAGCTTCGACCAGCGTTCGGCGAGGTCCGGGCTATGGATCACGGCGCGCAGCGGGCCGATCATCTGCCCGCGCGGGCCGGACACCACGGCGTCATGCACGCGGCGCTGTTCCGGCGACATCTCGGCCGGCGAGGGCAAGGGGATACGCGGCATCGGTGTTTCTTCCTCGGCCTCAGACAATTCCACGGGATTGGAGGTCCTGGAGGCGGGCGGCATCCAGGCCCAGCTCTTCCAGGATCTCGGCGGTATGCTGGCCCAGCAGCGGCGGCGGGCGCTCGAAGGCCAGCGGGTTGGTAGCGAAGCGCATCGGGCTGACCACCTGCGGCACGGTGCCGGCCAGCGGGTGCGGCAGGTGCCGCAGCATCTGCCGGTGCTGGATCTGCGGGTCCTCAAAGACCTGCGGGATCTCGTTGATCGGCGCGCAGGGCACGCCGGCGGCATCCAGCTTCGCCGCAAGTTCGGCGCGCGAGAAATCCGCGAAGCGGGCGGTCAGCAACGGCGTCAGTTCCGCGTTGTTGCGCACGCGGTCAGGGTTCTTCGCGAAGCGAGGGTCGGTGGCCCATTCCGGCCGGCCCAGCGCCTCGCAAAGCTTCACGAACTGCCCGTCATTGCCCACAGCCAGCACCAGATGCCCGTCGGCGCAGGCAAAGACATCCTGCGGCTGGATGTTCGGGTGGCGGTTGCCGCCGCGCTTCGGCGTGCGGCCGGAGACCAGCCAGTTCATGGCCTGATTGGCCAGGAAGGCGGATTGCACATCCAGCATGGCGAGGTCGATGGTCTCGCCCTCCCCGCTCTCCGCCCGCCGCGCCAGGGCGGCGAGGACGGATACGGCCGCATACATGCCGGTCATCAGGTCCACGATGGGCACGCCGACCTTCTGCGGGCCGCCGCCGGGCATGTCGTCCCGCTCGCCGGTCACGCTCATCAACCCGCCCATGGCCTGGATGGCGAAGTCATAGGCCGCCTGATCGGCACGCGGCCCGTCCTGGCCGAAGCCCGTGACGGAGCAATAGATCAGGCGCGGATTGACGGCGCGGAGCGAGGCGGCATCCAGCCCATACTTCGCCAGGGCGCCGGCCTTGAAGTTCTCGAGCACGATATCGGCGGATTTGGCCAGTTCGCGAATGATGGCCTGCCCCTCGGGCTTGGCCATGTCTACGGTGACGGAACGCTTGCCGCGGTTGACGGACAGGAAATAGCCGGCCTCCCGCGTCGGCTGGCCATCCTGGTCCTTCAGGAAGGGCGGGCCCCAGGAGCGGGTGTCGTCGCCGGCGCCCGGGCGCTCCACCTTGATCACATCGGCGCCGAGATCGGCCAGGATCTGCGTGGCCCAGGGCGCGGCCATGATGCGGCTGAGGTCTAGCACCCGCACATGCGCCAGCGGTCCCTGGCGCTTCGGTGCCTCAGTCATCGACGGCTTCCGTGGCCTGGGCGGAGGGACGGGCGCGGAAGGTGTCGTGCCAGGCGGTCAGCGCCGGGCGGCCTTCGCGCCAGCCGAGGTCGGGGAAGCGGAAATCGAGGTAGGAGAGCGCGCAGCCGATGCCGATATGGCCGATGTCGAAGGGCAGCGCCGCCAGGGCGGGCGCGTCCTTTTCCAGCCGCGCCAGGGTGGCCTCGGCCTTGGTGGCGAAGCTCTTGAGCCATTCCTCGGTCTGCTGCGCGGCGGGCTTGTCGCGCTCGTTGCGCCAGAGGATCAGCAGGTCCAGGAAGCCGGTGCCCAGGGCATGCCGCGTCAGCGCCGCCCAGCGCTCCGGCCCGGCCGGCGGAAACAGGCCGCCGCCAGCCATGTTGTCCAGGTATTCGCAGATGGTCAGGGAGTCGAAGATCGCCGAGCCATCCGGCAGCACCAGGGTCGGGATCTTGCTCAGCGGGTTGTCGGGCAGCAGGTCCTGGTTGGGCATGCCCATGCGCACCACGGTGCGCACCCGCGCGATCCGGTCTTCCAGCCCCAGCTCATACGCCGCCACCATCACCTTGCGGACGAAGGGGGAGCGTGGGGACCAGTGCAGCGTCAGGCTTGAATCGGCAGGCATCAGGCCGCATCCTCCAAAAGGTCTTTAGGTCATTTTTATAACCTTTAGACGCGGAGGATGGCTAGGTCCAGGCCCGCTACTTCAACTTGATATCGATCCGCACGGTGTCGCCGCGATAGATGCCGTCCGCCACCAGCACCAGGACGCCATTGGCATCCACCGCCGCGCGATGCACCAGCGCCACCGGGGCGTTCAGCGGCACCTGCAGGGCTGCGGCGGTTTCCACATCGGCGGTGCCGATGGTCAGGGTTTGGCGGGCATCGACGATTTTCACCCCCTCCAGCCCCGCCACCAGCCGCAGCGCGGTCTTGCTGCGCAGGTCCTCCGGCGTCACCAGCGGCGCCAGCCGCTCATCCAGATAGACATCGGCCAGCAGGAAGGGGCGGCCATCGCGCCAGTGGCGGCGGCGGATATGGCGGTAGGCCGGCGCCGGTTCCCCGATGGTGTCGGGCAGCGTGCTGCCGGGCACGTCGCCCTCCTCGCCCAGGATTTCGATCTCGGCGCCTTCGCGGGAGCGGAGCAGGCCGTTCCAGTCCGTCTCCACCGCGCACCAGATCGGGCTTTCCGGCCCCTTGCGCACGAAGGTCCCCTTGGCGCGGTAGCGCTCGATCAGCCCTTCCTGCTCCAACTGCCCCAGCGCCTGCCGGATGGTGGCGCGGGCCACGCCGCATTCTGCGGCCAGGTCGTCCACCGTGGGGATCTGCTGGCCCAGCTTCCAGGTCCCCTGCTCGATCCGCCGACGGAAGAGCGTGGCCAACTGGATGTAGCGGGAGACGGCGCTGCGGCTGAGGTCGACCTTGCCGGTCGTGGTGGCGCCGCCGGAGGGTCGGGTGGTGATCGGGTCCATGCCGCCTTCTCTCATACCCCGGGGGCGCCGCGCTACCCGGCGCCGACCGTGGCCGGCGTGGCGACGTTCAGGAAGGGCTCGCCCGCACGGAAACGCCCGATATCGGCTAGCAGGCGGCCAATGATGGCCTGCCGCGTCTCCCCCGTCAGGGAGGCGTAGTGCGGTGCCAGCACGGCGTTCTCCAGCGGCAGGAAGCGCGGGTCCAGCTTCGGCTCGGTGGCGAAGACATCCAGCCCGGCACCGGCGATGGTCCTGCCCTCCAGCGCCGCCAGCAGGGCCGCCTCATCCACCACCGAACCACGGGCGATGTTCACCAGGAAGCCACGCGGCCCCAGCGCCGCCAGCACCCGCGCATCGACGGCATGGTGGGTGGCGGGCCCGCCGGGGCAGGCCAGCACCAGCACATCGGCGACGGTGGCCAGGGCGGCGATATCGGGCAGAAAGGCCCAGGGCAGTTCCGGCTTGGGGCGCGGGCCGCTCCACGCGACCGCCATGCCCAGGCCGGCAGCGCGGCGGGCGATGGCCTGGCCGATCTTGCCCATGCCGAAGACGCCCACCGTCTTGCCGGAGAGGCCGACGCCCAGGCCCATGCGCTCAGGCCCCCAGCGGCCGTCGCGGACGAAGCGGTCGGCCTCCACGATGCGGCGGGCGGCGGCATACATCAGGCCGATGGCGAAATCGGCCACGTCCTCGGTCAGTTCATCCGGCGTGTGGCAGACGGCGATGCCCAGGCGTCCTGCCGCGGAGAGGTCGATCTTGTCCAGCCCCACGCCCTGGGAAGCGATCAGCCGCAGGTCCGGCAGGCTTTCCATCAGTGCCGCATCGGCCCCGGTCATGCCGGTGGTGATGGCGATGCGAATGCCTTCCGCAGGCCCGGCGCCCTTCTCCACCAGCGTGTAATGCTCCGCCAGCGCGGCGCGCAGATCGGCCGGAATGGGCGCCAGCAACAGGATGGGTTCGGGTATCATCGCGGCATTCTCCTGCGTCACGGGGTCGTCGCCGCGCGGCGCGCCGCGAGCCCGGCCATGATCTCCGGCATCCTCTCGGCGGCCTGTTGCTGCAACGAGTCATAAAGGCTGTTGCCATGGGCATCGATGCCCACGGTCAGCGGCCCCAGATCCTCCACCCGCAGCTTCACCAGCCGGAAATGCGCGATCAGGTCGGGCCAATGGACCGAGACCACACCCTTCACCGCATCCGACAGCAGGGGCGAGCCGCCGCCGACAAAGGAGAGATAGACACAGCCCACTTCCTTCATCGCCGCCGCGCTGGCCGCGTCCAGGCCGCCCTTGCCGCCCACCATGCGCAGGCCGAAGTGGCGGATGAAGCGCGGCATGTAGCCGTTGAAGCGCGTGCTGGTGGTGGGGTTAATATAGAGCACCTCCAGCCCGCCATCCGCCGCGTCGCGCGAATAGCTGCCGAGGTGGAACAGTGTCTGGCCATGCAGGTCCAGCGGAAGCTCGCGGCCGGCATCGAGGTATTCCTCGATACGCTTATGCGTCGGCAGGCCGGCGGTGAGGATGATGTCGCCGCTCAGCAGCACCATCTCGCCCGCACGCAGCGAACGGATCTCCTCGACATCCAGCGGCAGGCGCAGGCGGCGGATCTCGTCGGACATCCGCCCTACTCCACCCGCTCTATGCGCCCGTCGTTGTAGACGCGGGCGCGGGTGCGGCGGTTGATCCAGCAGTTGAAGCAGACCGCGACGGGCGTGAAGCCGTGCCCGGCGGCATATTCAATGTGCACGCCGAGGGTGGTGGTATCGCCCCCCGTCCCCATCGGGCCGAAGCCGGTTTTGTTGGTGGCCTCGGTCAGCCGGGCTTCCATGGCGGCCAGAATGGGCTCGGGGTTCACCGAGCCGAGCGGGCGCAGCGTCGCCAGCTTCGCCAGCTTGGTGCAGTGATCGAAGCTGCCGCCGATGCCCACGCCCATCACCACCGGGGGGCAATGCTGCGAGCCGGCCTTCAGCACGCAATCCATCACGAAGGCTTCGATCTGTTCCAGGCTGGGGCTGGTGAAAATCTCCAGCGCCGCCCAGCGGCCGGAGCCCAGTGCCTTCGGCTGGCAGGTGATGTCGATGTAGTCCGCGCCGCTCAGCACATCCCAGGTGACCAGCGGCATGTCCTTGCCGCGATAACTGCGCTCGTTGGTCAGCGGGTTGGTGACATGCTTCAGGATGGGCGGGCTGATGGTCTCGACCAGATGGTCGAAGCCATCCTTGATCGCCTGCTTGATGTCGCCCTCGATCCGGACGCCGGTGCCGAGCTGCACGAAATAGACCGGCACGCCGGAGTCAGAGCAGACCAGCCGCTCCGACTGCTCCGCCATCTCGGCGCTGCGCAGCAGGATACCAAGCGTTCGCTTGGCCAGGGGGTTGGTCTCGGCGGCCTCGGCGCGGCGCAGGGCATCCTTGGTGTCGTCCGGCACCTTCTTCAGGGACCAGTCATAGAGCTGGGCCGTGATGCTCTTCATCAGCTCGTAGGTGATCGCCACCTTCGCCTCGCTCCCTTGTGTCACGGCCAAAGGCCATAAAGCTGATTATTGTTACTTTTGGGTATAGGCCTTGGGGAGGAGGTTCGGCAAGGCTTCACGTTCTTTTCCGCCGGCATCGTGGCGGCGTGCATGCGCAGGCACAGGGCTGCAGTAATTAAACACTTGTTCTAAAAAGATTATTGCGTGGGGGGCAGCCAAGGGTTCCTGGCCACCCCCTTCCCTTCCACCTAGCTTCAGCCTCGGCCTGCCGGCGCCAGCTTCTCATCCAGGAAGCGACGCATGGCCGTGTTGAAGGCTTCCGGCTCCTCGATGCAGGGCAGATGGCCCGCGCCCGGAATTTCCACATAGGAGGAGTCCGGAATAATGCCGGCCAGTTCCTGCATGGACTTGGGCATGGCGCCGTCCTTCTCCCCGGCGATCAGCAGGACGGGCTGCCGCAGCCCCGGCAGCGCGCCATGGATGTCGTAGGATTGCAGCGCCTGGGCGCAGGCCACGAAGCCGTTCTCCGGCGTGTTCAGGACCATCTCATGCACCAGGGGAAGTGCCGGCCCCTGCGCCGCCAGCGCGGCCGGCGAGAACCAGCGCTTCAGCGTGGCGTCGGCGAAGGCCGGCATGCCGTTCTGCCGGGCGAAGTCGATGCGTTCCTGCCAGGCCTGGGCGCCGCCCGGCGCGGTGCGCGACTGGCCGTCCGACGCAACCACCGCCGCCACCAGATCCGGATGCCGCGCCGCCATATAGAAGGCCGTGGCCGCGCCCATGGACACGCCGACAAAGATGGCGCCGGAGATGCCGAAATGCCGCATCAGCGCGGCGGCATCCTCGGTCAGCTGGTCCAGCGAGGCCGGGCCGGGCGGCACGGCTGTCCCGCCATGGCCGCGCTGGTCGTAGCGCAGGATGCGGAAGCGGTCCCCGAAGGCGGCGACCTGGGCATCCCAGAGGCTCAGGTTGGTCAGCAGCGAGTTGCTGAACACCATCCAGGGCGCGCCCTCCCGCCCATCAAGGCGGCAACGGAAGGTCAGGCCGTTCACGTCGATCTGTTGGAAGCCAGTGTCCACAAGCGTCTCCGTCATCCTTTGGCCGGGGCGGCGGTTGCGGAAGCCCCGCCCGCCGCCGGCGAATTTCGGCGGATCAGACACGGCATCGCCTCCCATCGCAAGCCCCGGCACCCCGCTGTGACCAATTGCATTGAATGCCCAATCATTGTGATGGTAATGCATCGCGATGCCACCAAGCCCCGCATCGCCCCGCTCCCGCTTCGGAATCGAATTCGTGCTGCTCGCCCGCCGCTGGCGCCGCGCGCTGGACCAGAGGCTGGCGATGGTGGGCCTGACGGATGCGACCTGGGCGCCCCTGGTGCATCTCTCGGAATCCGGCGATGGAGTAAGCCAGAAGGATCTCGCCGCGCTGGTCGGCATCGACGGCTCCAGCCTCGTGCGGCTGCTCGATCTCCTGGTGGGGCAAGGGCTGGTGGAGCGGCGGATGGATGAGAATGACCGCCGCGCCCGGCTGATCTTCCTCACCAAGGCCGGCCGCGCCGCCGTGGCCCGCATCCGGCGTGAACTCTCGCGCGGAGAGGCGGAGATGCTGGTGGACCTCAGCGACGAGGATATCGCGGCCCTGCTCGATGCCTTCGCGCGCATCGACCGCCGGCTGCGGCTGGAAAGGCCGCAGCCGTGACATCCCCGGGGCTGGCTCGCCTGGGCTTCGACCCGGCCCGGATGAGCTTTGCGCTGCGCACCGCGCTAGGGGCCTGCCTGGGCCTGCTGCTGGCCTGGCTGATGGGGCTGGAGCATCCGCAATGGACGGCCATGAGTGTCTGGGCGGCTTCCCAGCCCACGCGCGGCCTGCTGATCGAGAAAGGCTTCTTCCGCGCCGGTGGCACCGTGGTGGGCGTCATTGTCGGGCTGCTGCTGATCCTGGCTTCGCAAGGGCACCCACTGTTGATGGTGCTGGGCCTGTCGATCTGGATCGGCATCTGCGCCGGTCTTGGCAATGTGCTGCACGGCTTCATGTCCTATGGCGCCATCCTGGCCGGCTATTCCGCCTCCATGGTGGCGCTGCTGGATGCCGCCAACCCTGGCAGCGTTCTGCTGCTGGGGATCGACCGCCTGCTGACAGTGTTGCTTGGCGTCCTCGTGGCGACGCTGGTCGGCTTGGCGCTGACCCCGCGTGAGGCGGAGGACGCCGTGGTGGGCGGCACCCGCCGGCTGCTGGCGCGGCTGCTGCGGGCCATGGCGGCGCGGTTGTCCGGTGAAGCCGATGGGTTGGACCAGCGCGCGACACTTTCCGAAATGGCCAGCATTGACGAGGCGCTGGACCGGCACGGCGCTGGCTCACTGCGGACACGCCGTTCGGCGCGGCTGTTGCGCGGGGTTCTGGCCGCGCAGGTCCCGGCGCTGCTCTGGCTCAGGAACTCCCGCCATGTGGGCAGCGATGCCGCCGTGGCCCACGCGCTGGCGCGCGCGGCCGATGCCCTGGAAAGTGCCGCGCCAGTGGATACGGTACTCCCGGCGCTGCAGCAGGCCGAAGAACTCTCGGCAGGCCAGCCACCACTGCATGAAGTCATTGCGGGCCTGCATGCGGCGCTCCACGCGCGGCTGCGGCCAGGCGAGAAGCATCTGGAGCGCCCGAGTACCTTGTACCGGGTGGTGGTGCATCGTGACTGGGTCGGCGCCCGTCAGGCGGGACTGCGCGCGGCAGGCACCTTGCTGCTGCTGGGCCTGGGCTGGCTGCTCAGCGGCTGGGGCGGCGGGCCTTATGTGATGCTCGGCACATCCGTGATGATCACGGTCTTCTCCACCGCCGAGAACCCGGCGCTGACGATGCGCGCCATCTTCCTCGGGCAGGTCTTTGGTGCCACAGCGGCACTGATCTGCCGCTGGCTGGCCTGGCCTCTGGCCGGCAGCGAATTCCAGATGATCCTGCTGACGATGCCCTTCATTATTATGGGCGTTTTGCCGTCGTCGCACCGGCGTACCATTGCTGGTGCCCTTGACTACAACATGATCATGCTCCTGCTGCTGCAACCGTCCTTTCCGCTGGTGGGCAGCTTCTCCAACTCCTTGACCACGGCGGCAGCGGTGGTGGCGGCGCCGCTGATCGCCATGGCTGCCTTCCGCTTCGCCTTCCCCGCCGATGCCCGGCGGCGCATGCGGGTGCTGATGGGCATGATGGTGCATGAGTTGCAGGACATGGCCGCGCACCGCCCGGCCATCATGCATGACGGTATCTGGCAGGCCCGCCTTTATCACCGCCTGCTGCGGCTGGTGCGCTGGGCCGAGAAGACGGGGGAGCAGCCGCTGCCGGTCGCGAATGGCAGCCTGGCGGTGATGCAGGTCGGAAGCGCCATCGTGCAGATGCAGGCGCTGCTGCGGCAGCCTGGACTGCCGCCAGGAATCGGAAGAGCACTTGATGCCACGCTGCGCCGGTTGCAGCGCATCGGCCAGGACCCTGTGCGCGCGCAGCGGTCCCTGGCTACCACGGCGAGACGTCTGTTCCACGGTTTCCGGCCAGCGGCGGAAAGCCTCGCGATCTCTGCTGAGGCCTTGCTGACCAACCTTTCCTTCTTCCAGCAGGCCAGCAAAGGTCCGCCTCCCCCGAAACAAGGATAGGAACCGCCTCCAAGAGCGTACCGATGAACTCTCACTATTTGGGATTGTCATCCCCTATTTGACACAAGCTTTGCCGCGCAATAAGGCTCGCGCCCAGCCGTGACCGGGGAAGCAGGACACCGTGCCGAGAGCAGCGCAGACCGAGCTTGGCGGTTCTTCCGCCAGTGCCGCCGGCACGCAGACCCTGCTGCGTGGCCTGAAGGTATTGGAATGCGTGGCCGCCGGCGTCAGCGACGTCCAGGGCATCGCGGCCGCGCTCGGCACGCCGCGCAGCACCACCCATCGTATCCTCAGCAGCCTGGTGGCGGCCCGGTACCTGCATCACATGCCCCATAAGGGCTACCTGCTGGGCCCCATGCCGATCCACCTGGGCAACCGCGCGCTGGAGCAGCGCCCGCTGGTGGCCATCGCTCAGCCATATTGCGAGGCGCTGTCGCGGCAGACTGGCGACACCGTGCATCTCGGCATCGTCGATGGCAGCGAGGTGGTCTACCTCGTGAAGATCTCCGGCACGCGCGGCTTCGAGATGCGCTCGCGCGTCGGGCAGCGCATGCCGCTTGCCACCACCGGCGTCGGCAAGGCGCTGATGCTGGACATGCCGGAATCCCGTTGGCGCAGCCTCTACGACGCCGCAGCGGCCGCCAATGCCCGGAACCCGGAGCGCCCGCCCATCCCCGACTGGGATCTCTTTCTGGAGCGGATGCGCGGCTACCAGAAACGCGGCCTCGTCTTCGACCTGGAAGAGAACGAGGCCGGTATCCGCTGCACCGGCGCACCGGTGCGCGACATGGACCGGCGCGTGGTGGCGGCGGTCAGCTTGGCCAGCGCATCGCCCTTTATGCCGGAGACGCGGCTGGAGGAGGTGGCGCCGCTGGTGCGGGACGCCGCCCTGGCTGTGTCCCGTGAACTGGGTTGGACGGAATGACAGCCATGAACCCCAAGCTCATCGCGCTGGACTGGGGAACCTCCAGCCTGCGTGGCTTCCTGATGGGTGCGAATGGCGCGGTGCTGGAGCAGCGCGGCAGCCCGCATGGCATCACCGCCCTGCCCGAGCCCGGCACCGCCGGCTTCGAGGCCGCCTTCGAGGCCCTTTGCGGCGAATGGCTGGACCGCTGGCCCGCCCTGCCGGTGGTGGCGGGCGGCATGGTGGGTAGCAGCCAGGGCTGGCGGGAGGCGCCATATGTCCGCAGCCCCGCCGATGTCAGCCGCCTGGCCGCCGAGGCGATGGAGGTACCGACCCGGCGCGGCCTTTCCATCCTGATCGCCCCCGGCGTGCTCTCCCATCCCTCCGGCGGAGCGCCGGACGTGATGCGGGGCGAGGAAATCCAGATCGCGGGCGCCTTGCGGCTGCACCCGCAGTTGGCGGAGCGCGGCCATTTCCTGATGCCCGGCACCCATTCCAAGTGGGTGGATGTTCGGGACGGCCGCATCACTGGCTTCGAGACCTACATGACCGGCGAGCTTTTCGCGGTGCTGTGCCGCCACTCGCTGCTCGGCCGCCTGATGCCGGCGGAAGCAGCGGCGCCGGAGGTTGCCGAGGCCGCCTTCACGCGCGGGGTCGAGGCCGCGCGGCACAGCCGCCCCGGCGACCTCGCGCACCAGATCTTCGCCGCCCGCACGCTGGGCCTGACCGGTGAGATGCCTGCCGCCGCGCTGAGGGATTTCCTGTCGGGCCTGCTGATCGGGCAGGAGGTTCTTTCCGCCCTCGGTCATTCCGCCCAGGCCGATACGCCGCTGGCGCTGATCGGGGAGGAAGGACTCTGCCGCCGTTACGCCGGCGTGCTGCAACGCTTCGGCGCCGTGCCGGCCTTGCAACTCGGCAACACGGCCCCCGCCGGCCTCTTCCATTTCGCCATTGCCGCAGGCCGTGTCGCCGCGGCCGGAGAACCCGCCCGATGACCGCATCCCCCTTGCAGGCGCGCCTCGATGCGGCCTTCGAGAGCCTGCCCCTCGTCGCCATCCTGCGTGGCCTGAAGCCGGAGGAGGCGGAGCCGGTGGCTACCGCCCTCTACGAAGCCGGCTTCCGGCTGATCGAGGTGCCGCTGAACTCGCCGCAGCCTTTCGACAGCATCAAGGCCATCCGCCGCCTGTTGCCGCAGGACGCGCTGGTGGGCGCCGGCACCGTACTGCAGGCCGCCGATGTGGGCCGGCTGGCGGATCTGGGTGCCGAGCTGGTGGTGATGCCGCATGCCGACACGGCCGTGATTTCCGCCGCCGCCCAGGCCGGCCTGCTCTGCACCCCTGGCGTCGCCACGCCGACGGAAGCCTTCGCGGCGCTTGCCGCTGGCGCCGCCGCGCTGAAGATCTTTCCCGCCGAACTGGTCGGCCCCAGCGTCGTGAAGGCGATGCGGGCCGTGCTGCCGGCGGGCACCCGCCTGCTGCCGGTCGGCGGCATCACGCCGGACAACATGGGGCCTTTCCTGGAAGCGGGCGTGGCCGGCTTCGGGCTGGGTTCGGCACTGTTCAAGCCCGGCATGACCGCCGCCGATGTCGCGGCACGCGCCGCCCGCTTCAAGGCGGCATGGCGCACCCTCCGGCCACACTGACCCTCGGCCACAACTTACCGGAACGGGAGGCGGAACAGGCGGAGGCCCTGCCCTGCCCGGCCTTCCACGCCGTTGCCCCGATTTTGGCGGGGCGAGACGCAAGGATATCTTCATGCTGACCTACCGCAACCGACTGCACCTGATGGCTGGCCTTGGCGCCGCCACCCTCTTCGGCGCCAAGGCCCAGGCCGCCAGCAACTATCCGCGCCGGCCGATCGAGCTGATCGTGCCCTATGCCCCCGGCGGCGGCACCGATCTCCTCGCCCGCGCCTTCGCCGAGGCGGCCAAGCCGCATCTGGAGAAGGCCATCGGCGTGGTGAACCGCACGGGCGGCGCCGGCGCGGTGGGCCTGTCGGAGATCATGGCTGCGCGCCCGGACGGCTATAAGCTTGGCCTCGGCACGGTTGAGCTGACCATGCTGCCGCATATGGGGCTCGTCAGCTTCAAGGCGGAGGACTTCCTGCCGGTCGCGCGCCTGAACGCCGACCCGGCCGCCGTGACGGTGAAGGCCGATGCACCCTGGAAGACGCTGCAGGAGTACCTGGACTACGCCAAGGCCAATCCGGGCAAGGTGCGCGTCGGCAATTCCGGCACCGGCGCCATCTGGCACCTGTCCACCGAGGCCCTGGCCGACAAGGCCGGCGTCAAGTTCAACAGCATTCCCTATGACGGCGCCGCGCCGGCCGTGACCGCGCTGCTGGGTGGGCATATCGAGGCGGTCGGCGTCAGCCCCGCCGAGGTCAGCGCCCAGGTGGCGGCCGGCCAGCTGCGCATCCTGGGCGTCATGGCCGATGAGCGCCTGGCGGCCTTCCCGGATGTGCCGACCTTCAAGGAAAGCGGTACCGATATTTCCGTCGGCACCTGGCGCGGCATTTTCGTGCAGAAGCGCGCGCCGGATGACGTGGTCGAGATCCTGCGCGAGGCCGCGCGCAAGACGGCGAACGAGCAGTCCTTCAAGGACACGCTGAAGAAGCTGAACCTGAACTGGGCCTATCTGGACGGCCCCGAGTTCAGCGAGCAGGTAAAGGCGCAGAACGCCACCTTCGCCACCCTGATGAAGCGGATCGGCCTGGCTCGCTGAGCGCGAGGCCGCCCGCCACACCCCGCAGGGTGATGTCGGGCGGCCCCAGGCGACCTATTCCTAACGAGAACACGCCCCCCATGAGCAGTCTTCCCACCGGCCATGATCAGGCCGCCCAGGGCCAGACCGGTTTCGACCGGATGGCCCATTTGGTCATCGTGGCGCTGCTCTGCGCCATTTCCGCAGCCGTTATCGTCACCGCCTGGGGCTTCCCCGCGCCCATGCTGGGCGGCAGCGACGTCGGCGCCGCGCGCTTTCCGCTGATCTATGCCGTGGCGCTGCTGGGGCTGACGGCCATCCTGCTGGCGCAGACCCTGGCGAAGCCGGTGGCCGCCGCCGTGCCGCCGGTGGAAAAGCCGCATTACGCGCGTGTCGCCATCGGCATGCTGCTGATGCTCGTGAACCTGCTGGCCATTGGCTATGTCGGCTACTTCCCCTCCGCGCTCGTGCTGCTGATGGCGCTGATGTTCCTGATGGGGCAGCGCAGCCCGGTGTGGAACCCGGTGATCGCGCTCGCCGTCACCACGGTCATCTACTTCCTCTTCGACTATGCGCTGAACGTGCCCTTGCCGGCCGGCAGCCTGTTCGAATAACAGCCCCGCCGGAATCATTCTCATGGAAAATCTGCAGTTGCTGCTGGGGGGCATGCAGACGCTGGCCTCCCACCCGATGGCCATCCTGCTCTCCATCTTCGGCGTCGCTGTCGGCATCGTCATCGGCGCGCTGCCGGGGCTGACGGCGACCATGGGCGTCGCCATCCTGCTGCCCTTCACCTTCGGCATGGATGCCGTCTCCGGCCTGCTGATGATCTCGGGCGTCTTCTTCGGCGGTGTCTATGGCGGCTCCATCACCGCCATCCTGCTGAAGATCCCGGGCACGCCGGCGGCGGCGGCAACGGCCATGGACGGCTACGCGCTGACGCTGAAGGGCAAGGCGGGCGTGGCGCTGGGCGTGGCGACGCTATCCTCCTTCATCGGCGGCACGATCAGCGTGATGATCCTGATCTTCCTGGCCCCGGTGCTGGCGAGCATCGCGCTGGAATTCAGCGCCTCCGAGACCTTCGCGCTGGCCTGCTTCGGCCTTTCCATCATCGCCAGCATCTCCTCCGGCTCCCTGGTGAAGGGGCTGATCGCCGGCTTCCTGGGCCTGCTGGTGGCTTCCATCGGCCTGGACCCGATGGGCGGCTTTCCCCGCTTCACCGGCGGCTATACCGAGCTGTTCAACGTGCCCTTCATCCCGGTGATGATCGGCCTCTTCGCCGCCGCCGAGGCCTTCAAGGCCATGGAAGGCTCCGAGCTGCGCGCCGATGCGGGCGCCAAGCTGGGCCGCCTGCTGCCGAACGGGGCGGAGTTCCGCAGCATCATCGGCACCCTGCTGCGCTCCAGCGGCCTCGGCGCCTTCATCGGCGCGGTGCCGGGCGCGGGCTCGGACATCGCGGCCTATGTCAGCTACAACGAGGCGAAGCGCTTCAGCCGCAATCCGGAGAACTTCGGCAAGGGCGAGCTGGCCGGCATTTCCGCCTGCGAGGCCGGCGCCAATGCCTGCACCGGCGGCGCGCTGTTGACCATGATGACGCTGGGCATACCGGGCGATGCCGTCACCGCCGTGATGATGGGCGCGCTGACGCTGCAGGGCCTGCAGCCGGGGCCGCTGCTGTTCAAGGACCACAGCGACCTGGTCTTCACCCTCTTCGCCGGCATGCTCTTCTGCTACGTGATGCTGCTGGTGCTGGGCCTGGGCTCGCTGCGCTTCATCGGCCGCGTGCTGATGATGCCGAAGTCGGTGCTGACGCCGCTGATCCTGGTGCTCTGCATCGTCGGCACCTATGCCATCAACAACAGCATCTTCGACATCGGCATCATGCTGGCAGCCGGCGTGGTCGGCTACTTCATGCAGCGCTGGGACTTCCCGGCCTCGCCCGTCGTGCTGGCGCTGATCATGGGGCCGATGGCGGAGTCTAGCTTCCGCCGCGCGCTGTCCCTTTCCAACGGCAGCTACGACTTCCTCTGGACCCGGCCCATCACCGTGGGCCTGCTGCTGCTGGCCCTGGTGACGCTGCTGCTGCCCATCCTGCGGCAGCGGCGCCGCTCCTCCGCCGCATTGACGCAGGGCGGCGCGGGCGCCTGAATGCCACGGTCCGGGCATGGAGCCCGGATCGCCTGCCGCGTGGCGCCCGGAAACCCGGGGGCCGCGCGCCGGCTTTTGACAGGATACCAACCCGGCTTCCCACACCAGGGTGGCCACGGCACAGATGGGCGGCGGTGGCCCGGCCTGGCGCTGACCCATCGCGCAACGACACAGCAGCCAAGGAACCTCCGGCCATGACAACAGCCCGCCCCGGCCTGATCCGATCTGTCATGCGACGCTTCCTGGACAGCGAGGCCTCGGGCGGCCTGGTGCTGATGGCGGTCGCGGCGGCGGCTATTCTGGTCGCCAATTCGCCGCTGGCGGAAAGCTACTTCCACCTGCTGCACATCTATGCGGGGCCGCTCTCCGTCTCGCACTGGATCAACGACGCGCTGATGGCGGTGTTCTTTCTGCTGGTCGGCCTGGAGATCAAGCGGGAGATGCTGGACGGCCAGCTCTCCTCCTGGAGCCGGCGTGTGCTGCCGGGCGTGGCCGCGGCCGGCGGCATGCTGGTGCCGGCGCTGATCTACACCGCCTTCAACCACGACAGCCCGGAAGCCATGCGCGGCTGGGCTATCCCGACCGCAACCGACATCGCCTTCGCGCTTGGCGTGCTGTCGCTGCTGGGTAGCCGCGTGCCGGCCTCCCTCAAGGTGTTCCTGGCGGCGCTGGCGATCATCGACGACCTCGGCGCGGTGGTCATCATCGCGATCTTCTACACCAGCAACCTGTCGCTGCCGGACTTGGCCGGCGCGGCGGTGCTGCTGGCGGTACTCTACGGCCTCAACAGGGGCGGCGTCCGCTCGCTGGTGCCCTACCTGCTGCTCGGGGTGGTGCTCTGGGTGCTGGTGTTCCGCTCGGGCGTGCATGCCACCGTGGCAGGCGTGCTGCTGGCCCTCACCATCCCGATCCAGAAGACTCCCGGCGCGCCGGAAGCACATGGCGACCTCTCGCCCCTGCACAAGCTGGAACACGCGCTGAGCAAGCCGGTGGCCTTCATCATCGTGCCGGTCTTCGGCTTCGCCAATGCCGGCGTTTCCTTCGCCGGCCTGTCCTCCGACATCCTGCTGGCGCCGCTGACGCTGGGCGTGGCGCTGGGCCTGCTGCTGGGCAAGGTGGTCGGCGTTTTCGGCTTTTCCGCCCTGATGATCCGCCTGAAGCTGGCGGACCTGCCCAGCGGGGCGAGCTGGGCGCAGTTCTTCGGCGTGGCCATCCTCTGCGGCATCGGCTTCACCATGAGCCTGTTCATCGGCCTGCTGGCCTTCGCCGAGCAGCCGCTGCTGCAGTCCGAGGTGAAGTTCGGCATCCTCGGCGGCTCCATCCTGGCAGGGCTGCTGGGCTACCTGTTGCTCCGCGTGGTGAAGCGCAAGGCGGCCCGGCCGGCCACCGCCAGGGCCTGACCCGCCTTGCCGGCCACGCTCCCGTCAGGCAGCGGGGCCGTGGCCGGCCATCCTTTCATTGCCGACCGCTGCCCCCGGCCCTACACATCGAGCGGTGGGCAATGAACAGGATTTACGGCGAAGCGCAGGCGGCGGGGCGGAGCCCTGCCGAGGACCGCCACGCTACGGGGATACAGCACGCTGGCTGAGGGCCTTCCCGGCGGTGCCGAGGACTGCCGCCCACTCCCACCATGCCGCCAGGACCGAGGCCGGTCCGGATAGCCCCTGCCCCCTTCCCGTTTCCCGACCGTGCCGGAGCGACTGATGGACGATCAACAAGCCGCTCCGAAGGCCCGCACCGGCGTCAGCGGACTCGACGATATCCTGGTAGGCGGGCTTGCCACCGGCCATCTCTTCCTGCTGGAAGGCAGTCCTGGCACCGGCAAGACCACCATCGCGCTCAGCTTCCTGCTGGAAGGCGCGAAGCGCGGGGAACTCGGCCTCTATATCACCCTCTCGGAGACCGAGCAGGAATTGCGGGATGGCGCCAGGTCCCATGGCTGGGACATCCCGGAAGAGGTGACGGTCTTCCAGCTGGTGCCGCCGGAAAGCCTGTTGGACGCGGCGCAGCAGCAAAGCCTGCTCTATTCCTCGGACCTGGAGCTGGGCGAGGCCACGCGCCAGATCTTCGAGATCTTCGAGCGGACCCGCCCGACCCGCGTGGTGCTGGACAGCCTCTCGGAAATCCGCCTGCTGGCGCAGAGTTCGCTGCGCTACCGGCGGCAGATCCTGGCGATGAAGCATTACTTCGCCCGCTTCGGCGCCACGGTGCTGCTGCTGGACGACCTGACCTCGGACACGCTGGACAAGACCGTGCACAGCGTCGTTCATGGTGTTATCCGGCTGGAGGAGCTTGCGCCCGACTATGGCGCGGAGCGGCGCCGGCTGCGCGTATCCAAGTATCGCGGCCAGAGTTTCCGCGGCGGCTACCATGACTTCACCATCAGGCCCGGCGGCGTGCAGGTCTTTCCCCGCCTGGTGGCCTCCGAGCACCGCATCGGCTTCGAGCGCCGCCGCATGACCAGTGATATCCCGCGGCTGGATGCACTGCTGGGCGGGGGTGTCGAAAAGGGGTCGAGCACGCTGGTGCTGGGCCCCGCCGGCACAGGCAAGAGCACCTTCGCGCTGCAATTCGTCACGGCCGCCATCAGGCGGGGGGAAAAGGCGGCCATCTTCGTCTTCGATGAGGAACTGGGCCTGCTCTTCAACCGTACCCGCACCATGGGCTATGGCCTGGAGCAGTGGCGCGACGAGGGCCTGCTGCATATCGAGCAGCTCGATGCCGCCGAACTGTCGCCCGGCGAGTTCGCCCACCGCGTTCGGGACCGAGTCGATTTCGCTCAGGCCAAGACCGTGGTGATCGACAGCCTCAACGGCTACCAGGCGGCCATGCCGGATGAGAACGCGCTGATCCTGCATATCCACGAGCTGCTGCAATACCTCAACCGGCAGGGCGCCACGACCTTCCTGACGGTGGCGCAGCATGGGCTGGTGGGCGACATGAAGTCGCCAGTGGATATCACCTACCTCGCCGATACGGTGATCCTGCTGAGGTATTTCGAAGCCATCGGGAAAGTCCGGCGTGCCATCTCCATCATCAAGAAGCGCACCGGGGCGCATGAGGACACCATTCGCGAATACCGCATCGGTCAGGACGGTATCAGACTCGGTGAGCCCTTGAGCGACTTCCAGGGCGTGCTGCGCGGCGTGCCCACCTTCGTCGGTGGCACCGCGCCACTTCTCGACACGCCAGCGCCCAAGTGACGGCCGCCCCCGGCGGCCAGGAGCCACAGGCGCTGATCTTCATGCCGCATGGCCGCGATGCCATCATCGGGGAGATGCTGCTGCGGGAAGCCGGCATCGCCTGCGCCGTCCATGACAGCCTCCCGGGCCTGGAGGCGGCGCTTGGCGATCGGGCCTGCTTCGTCGTGCTGACGGAGGAAGCCCTGCGGGGCGCCGACCTGCGCGGCATCGTCGCCTGGATCGCGGCGCAGCCGGCCTGGTCGGATCTGCCCTTCATCGTCCTGACGCGCGGCGGCGGCGGCGGCCCCGAGCGGAACCCGGATGCCGCGCAGCTCTCGGAACTGCTGGGCAATGTCACCTTCCTCGAGCGCCCGTTCCACCCGACAACATTTGTCAGCGTCGCGCGCTCCGCGCTCAAGGGCCGGCACCGGCAGTACGAGGCACGCACGCGCATCGAGGAACTGCACGAGAGCGAGGACCGGCTGCGCACGGCACTGCTTGCCGGCCGGCTGGGCACCTGGGAATACGATGTCGAGACCCGGGCCCTGACCACCTCGTCCACCTGCAGGGCGATCTTCGGCCTTCCCCCCAATGCGCCGTTTGGTTACGCGGAACTGGTCCAGGCCATCCACCCGCAGGACCTGGAACGTGTGCAGGCGAGCGTGCGCCATTGCGTCAGCAACGGCATCGATTACGCCGTGGAGTACCGCACCCTCTGGCCCGATGGCAGCATCCACTGGGCGGAGATCCGCGCGCGCCTGGTGCGGGACCGGACCAGCGGCAACCGGCGGCTTGTCGGGGTGTCGCTCGACATCACCGACCGCAAGCGGGCCGAAGACTGGCTCCGCCAGATGAATGAGACGCTGGAGGAGCGTGTCGCCGTCCGCACCGCCGAGCTGCGGCAGGCGCATGATGCCATGCTGGCCGAGGCCACGCAGCGCCGGCAGGCCGAGGAGCAGCTGCGCCAGTCGCAGAAGATGGAAGCAGTCGGCCAACTGACAGGCGGTCTGGCGCATGACTTCAACAACCTCCTCGCCGGCATCAGCGGCAGCCTGGAGCTGCTGCGTCAACGCCTGGAGCAGGGCCGCACGGCGGAGCTGGACCGCTTCGTGGGCGCGGCCCAGACGGCCGCGACACGGGCTGCGGCCCTGACGCACCGGCTGCTGGCCTTCTCCCGCCGCCAGACGCTGGACCCGAAGCCAACCGCCCTCGACAACCTGACGAGCGGGCTGGAGGAACTGATCACCCGCACGGTGGGCCCTTCCATCTCGGTCTGGCTGACAGGCGAGCCGGAACTCTGGACCACGCTGATCGATCCCAACCAGCTTGAGAACGCGCTGCTGAATCTCTGCATCAACGCGCGCGACGCCATGCCCGATGGCGGGCGGCTGCTGATCGAGACCACGAATATCCGCATCGATGCCGATGCGGCGCGCGAGGGCGATGTGCCGGCGGGCGATTACGTCGCGCTCTGCGTCAGCGACACCGGCATCGGCATGACGCCCGAGATCATGGAGCGCGCCTTCGACCCCTTCTTCACCACCAAGCCCATCGGCCAGGGCACGGGGCTCGGGCTTTCCATGATCTATGGCTTTGTCCGCCAGTCCGGCGGCCATGTCAGGATGCAGTCGGAACCGGGCCGGGGCACATCGGTGCGGCTCTACCTGCCGCGCCACACGGCCGGAGCGCCGGCTGCCGAAGCACCGGCGGCTTTTCCGCCCGCACCACGGGCCGAGCCCGGCGAGACGGTGCTGGTGGTGGACGACGAAGCCACGGTGCGCATGCTGGTGGTCGAGGTGCTGCAGGACCTTGGCTACGAGGCCATCGAGGCACCGGATGGGCACGCTGGCCTGGAGATTCTCCGCTCCTCCGCCCGCGTCGACCTTCTGGTGAGCGATGTCGGCCTGCCGGGCGGCATGAATGGCCGGCAACTCGCCGATGCAGGCAGGGCCCTGAGACCGCGGCTGAAGGTGTTGTTCATCACCGGCTATGCCGAAAATGCCGTGATCGGCGATGGGGGCCTGCCCCATGCCATGGCGGTGCTGACCAAGCCCTTCTCCCTGGAGGCATTGGCCCTGCGGATTCGCGGCATGATCGCCGCCTGAGGCATCGGCCCTCCCGCCGCTTCGCCCAGCCATCGGCGATGCTGGCGTGCCATCAGGATCGGGGGCATCGTGCAGGGTGGCGCCGGAATGTTGAGCCGCCTGCCGGAGTACGTTCAAGAAAGGAGAAGCCGTGTCACTTCCTGGAACCATGCGCCTCATCGAGGTTTCCGCGCCCGGTGAGCCGGAGGTCCTGCAACTCGCCACCGGCCCCCTGCCCAGTCCCAGGCCAGGTGAGGTTCTGCTGCGCGTCCTCGCTGCCGGCGTGAACCGGCCGGATGTGCAGCAGAGGCGCGGGCTCTATCCGCCGCCGCCCGGCGCGAGCCCGCTCCTGGGCCTGGAAGTAGCCGGCGAAGTCGTGGCCCTGGGCGACAACGTGGCAGGGCTGAGCCTGGGCGACCGGGTCTGCGCTCTGGCGAATGGCGGCGGCTATGCCGAATACTGCGCCGTGCCCGCGACGCAGTGCCTGCCCTGGCCCAAGGGCTATGACGCCCTGCGTGCGGCCGCACTGCCGGAGACCTACTTCACCGTCTGGGCCAACCTGTTCCAGATCGGGCAACTCGCCAAGGGCGAGAGCGTGCTGGTGCATGGCGGCAGCAGCGGCATCGGTGTCACGGCCACCAAGCTGGCGAAGGCTTTCGGCGCGACGGTCTATGTCACCGCCGGCTCCGAGGAGAAATGCGAGGCCTGCCGCGGGTTCGGCGCCGATGCGGCCATCAACTACCGCAGCGCCAGCTTCGAGGAAGAGATCAAGCGGCTGACCGATGGCCGCGGCGTCGATGTGGTGCTGGACATGGTGGGCGCGGATTACGCCGCCGCGAACCTGCGCTGCCTGGCGCCGCGCGGCCGGCTGGTCGTCATCGGCTTCATGGGCGGCAGGATGGCTGACGGGATCGATCTGGCGCGCATCGCCACCCGCCGGCTGGTGATCACGGGCTCCACCATGCGGCCCCGCACGGCGGAGGAGAAAGGCGGCATCGCAGCGGAACTGCGCGCGCAGGTCTGGCCCTTGCTCGAGCGGGGCGAATGCGGGCCGGAGATCCACGAGGTCCTGCCTCTGGCCGAGGCCGCTGCCGCGCATCGGCTGATGGAAGACAGCCGGCACATCGGCAAGATCATGCTGCGCGTCAGCCCTGAATAGGCGTTTGGTGGAACCACGGCAGGCGGCGAGGTCGCGGGAAGGAACGCGGCCTCATCCGCTTGCCGTGCAAGGAAGGTCTGGAAATCCATGAGGCGCGCGGCGGCCTTGGGTGGCCGCCAGCTTCACCTGCCCGGAACCCGGTCCCGGGCACCAAAATCTTCAGGGCGCCCAGGCCTGCCGCAGACATCCGGCGGCGAAGCTCAGTACCGCGGGCACGGTGCTGCTGACCTTGTCCATGGTCAGGATGGCATGGGTCTGGTCGTTCAGGTCCAGGCGGGTGACACGGACACCATCCTGTTCCAGCCTCTCGGCGTAACGCAGACCTTCCTCCCGCAGCGGATCATGGCCGCAGGTCATCACCAGCGCCGGCGGCGTGCCATGCAGGCTGGCGGCCCGCAGCGGCGAGGCCTGCCAGTCCAACCCCGCCCCGGCCGAGGGCAGGTAGTGGCCGATGAAGTAGCGCATGGTGGCCGGCGTCAGCACCATGCCTTCGGTGGGCGGCCCATAGCTCTCCGCGCGCAGTGCCAGGTCCATGGCCGGGTAGAACAGCAACTGGAACACCGTGGGTGGCACCGCGCCATCCCGCCCCATCAGCGCCAGCACGGCGGCGAGGTTGCCGCCGGCGCTGTCTCCGCCCAGCGCGATGCGCGCCGGGTCGATGCCGAGCGAAGGTGCCTCGGCCACCAGCCAGTGCAGCGCCGCGACGCAATCCTCCACCGCGGCCGGATAAGGATGTTCCGGTGCCAGCCGGTAATCCACTGCCAACACGCAGGCGCCCAGTTCCCGCGCCAACCGGCGGCAGACCCAGTCATGCGTCTCCAGGCTTCCCAGCACCCAGCCGCCGCCATGCATGAAGAGCAGGCAGGGCGAGTGCTCCGGCGCATCTTCGGCGCGATAGAGCCGCACCGGAACCTCGGTGCCGCCGTGTGCCGCCCGCAGATCCTGCACGGAAGGCAGCGGGTCGCCCGGCGTCTGCAAGGCCTTCGCGCGGGCGGCATGGGCCTTGCGGGCCTCGGCGGGTGGCAGGCTTTCATAGGTCGGGCTGTTGTTCTGCCGCATCAGTTGCAGCAGGTTGATCAGGTCCGGATGAAGCGCGGGCATCCTCTCTCCCTATAGCGAGAGGCCGCCGGGCGAAGGCCCGGCGGCCTGGTGACGTGGTTACGGTGGCCAGTGCTGCTGGATCTGTTCGTCAGGCGCTGCGGACAAAGCCCTCGTAACCCTTCTGCACCACGTCCTCGCAGATCCTGGCATAGCGCGCCATGCCGCCCGCGTAAGGCATGAAGACGCGCGGCTTGCCGGGAATATTGGCGCCGAGATACCAGGAGGATTCCGCCTGCGGCAGCAGCGTCGCGTTGGCGGCCTCGTTGACATGCGTCACCCAGCTCTCCACCGCCGCAGGATCGGCCTCGATCCGGCGCAGGCCCTGCTGCCGCATGTCGTCGATGCAGCGGGTAATCCATTCCACATGCTGCTCGATAGCGACAGGCATGTTGGTCAGCACAGACGGGCTGCCCGGGCCGGTGATGGTGAAGAGATTGGGGAATCCCGCCACCTGCAGGCCCAGATAGCTGCGCGGCCCCGCCGCCCAGGCTTCCTTCAGCGCCAGGTCATCGCGCCCACGGATATCCAGCGCCAGCAGCGGCCCCGTCATGGCATCGAAGCCGGTGGCGAAGACGATGATGTCCAGCTTGTGTTCACCGTCCTGGGTGCGGATGCCGTCGGGCGTGATCTCCAGGATCGGCGAGGCCTTCACATCCACCAGCGTCACGTTGTCGCGGTTGAAGGTCTCGAAGTAGTGGCTGTCGATCGGCGGCCGCTTGGTGGCGAAGTGGTGGTCCTTCGGCGTCAGCTTCTCCGCGACCTCGGGGTCCTTGACGATGCTGCGGATCTTGGCGCGGATGAACTCCGAGGCGGTGTTGTTCGATTCCTTGTTGGTCAGGATATCGTTGAAGGTGGCGCGGAAGCGCATGCCGCCCCGCTCCCAGGCCGCCTCGTAACGCGCCAGCCTCTCCTCTTCCGTCAGGTCCATGGCCGAGACCGGCGGTGGCGCGAAGGGATAGCCATTCATGGTGGAACGCGCCATCTCGCGGATCGCGGCATAATCGGCCTTGATCTGCTGGCGCTCCTCCAGGCTCACGGCGCAGTTGCGGGCGGGCACGCTGTAATTGGCGGTTCGCTGGAACACCGTCAGATGCGCCGCCGCTTCCGCGATGACCGGCGTGGCCTGGATGCCGGTGGAGCCGGTGCCGATCAGGCCCACGCGCTTGCCGGTGAAATCGACATCCTCATGCGGCCAGCGTCCGGTGTGGTACCACTGCCCCTTGAAGCTCTCCAACCCCGGGATGCGCGGCACATTGGCCGAGGACAGGCAGCCCACCGCCGTGATCAGAAAGCGCGATCGCAGCGTTTCTCCCGCCTCGGTGGCGACCTGCCAGAGCCCTTCCGCCTCATCGAAGGCGGCACGGGTCACGCGGGTACTGAACTGGATGTCGCGCCGCAGGTCGAACTTGTCGGCCACGAAATCCAGGTAGCGGCGGATCTCGAAATGCTTCGGGTAGCGCTCCGTCCAGTCCCATTCCTTCTGCAACTCGTCGGAGAAGGAGAAGGAATAGTAATAGCTTTCGGAGTCGCAGCGCGCGCCTGGATAGCGGTTCCAGTACCAGGTGCCACCGACGCCTTCGCCGGCTTCCAGCACCCTGGCATTCATCCCCAGCTTGTCGCGCAGTGAATGCAACTGGTACAGGCCAGCGAAACCGGCCCCCACGATGATCGCGTCGAGAATCCCCGAATCCTGGGCCACCGGCCGGTCGAGCGTGGCTTGCGCGCTGGTCATGATGCGCAACTCCCTGATTGTTCTTGCTTCACTTTGGACGTCTCAGGCCCGGCGATGCTGAGGCATCTGCCAGGCCGGATGAAAAGTTAGGGGCTTGCCCCCGGCTCGGCAATTTCCGAAGCTTCCAAACAGATGTGAATTTCTGTCACAGGACACGCCGTGGACCGTCTGGGAGAGATGCTTGTCTTTGTCCGCGCCGTGGAGGATGGCGGCTTCTCCGCCGCCGGCCGCTCGCTCTCGCTGTCGCCCTCCGCCGTCAGCAAGCTGATCGCACGCCTAGAAAACCGGCTGGGAGTGGTGCTGTTCAACCGCTCCCTCCGCAGCTTGGCGCTGACGCCGGAAGGGGAGGCCTTCTTCCCCGCCGCCCGACGCGCCATCGCGGCGGTCGAGGATGCGGAGGCCATGGCCGTCACCGGGGTGACGGCGCATGAACTGCTGCGCATCCGCTCCGTGCCGACTTTCGCGGTGCACAAGCTGGCGCCCCTGGTGCCGGGCTTCCGCCGCCTGCACCCGGCGCTGCGCCTCGAATTCCTGCTCAGCAACGAGCCCGGGAACCTCCTGGAGGGCGGCGTTGATCTGGCCATCTCTATCGGCCACCTGCCGGATTCATCGCTGGTGGCGCGCCCCATCATGGACATGTGCTGGGTCATCTGCGCCGCACCGGCCTATCTGGAGGAGCACGGCATGCCGAGCAGCCCCGCCGAACTGGCCAACAGGGACTGCCTCAACTTCAACAAGCAGATGCCCTGGAGCACCTGGACACTGCATGGCAGCGGCCGCTCCACCCAGCGCATCCGGGCCCGGGGCAGCGTCACCGCCAACCAGGGGCAGATGCTGATGGCGCTGGCGCTGTCCGGGGCGGGCATCGCCCGGCTGGCGGATTTCCAGATCGGCGCGCATCTGGCCGCCGGGCGCCTGGTCAGGCTCTTTCCTGACCACGATGCCCTGATGAAGGATACGATCTACGCCGTCTATCAGAGCAAGCGGCACCTGAGCCAGCGGGTGCGGGTGTTCCTGGATTTCATGGACGCATCCTTCTCCCGCCAGCCATAGCGGCGTGGCGGGCCTAATCCGCCATGGCGGTGGCCCGCGCTGCCTCCTCACGCGGCGAGATCAGCGCATCCAGCGCAATGCCGCCTTCCTCCCGCACCAGGAATGGATTGATCTCGACACTGGCGATGGAATCCTCATGCGCCACCGCGAATTCTGAAAGGCGGCAAAGCGCCTCCGCCAAAGCCTGCCGGTCCAGCGGGGGAGAACCACGCCAGCCCTGGAGCAGTCTGGCGCCCCTGACCGCATCGATGAGCGCTTCCGCCCGTACCGGGGTCAGCGGCGCGGTGGCGAAAGCCACGTCGCTGAACAGTTCCACGGCAACGCCGCCGAGGCCGAACATCACCATCGGCCCGAAGACCGGATCGCGCTGCACGCCGATGATGGTTTCCAGGCCGCCGCGAACCATCGGCGCGACCAGCACTCCATCGAGCCTGGCAGAAGGCTTTGCGGAGCGGGCACGGCGCAGCAGTTCGTGGAAGCCCTCGGTCGCGGCCGCGGCGTCAGCCACGTTAACCAGCACACCGCCGACTTCCGTCTTATGCGGGATGTCAGCGGAGAGGATCTTCATCACCACGGGAAAGCCCAGTGCCTCGGCGGCCGCCCGCGCTTCCTCGGCACTGGTGCAGACATGCTCTGGCAGGACAGGAATGCCGGCGGCCCGCAGCGCCGCCTTCGCTGTGGCCTCGTTGCCGGTCTCCAGGCGCAGGGGCGGCGCCGCGGCAACGGGTGGGGCGGCCCTGGCCGCCTGTTGCAGGACGCGGGAGAAGGTAGCGCCAGCCACCGCCCGCACTGCTCGCGTCGGGTCCTCGAAGACCGGGATGCCGAGTGCCTCCAGCCGCAGGCGGATCTCCTCGATATGCGTCATGACGGCCACGACCAGCCGGTCCGGGAAGTTCCTGCGCAGCGCGGCCAGCGATTGTTCCAGCGGCGGGAAACGTTCCAGGTTGCGTCCGAGATGCGCCATATAGGCGATGACCGTGCCGAGATCGGCGCCGCGCATCATCTCCTGGCTGATGCCCTCGAAGATCTGCAAACCGCCATTCAGCTGCGCGGTGGTATCAATCGGGTTGCGCCCTCCCGCCACCGGCTGGATCTTGAGGATGGCTTCCATCGCCGGGGCCGGCATCGGCGGCAGCGCCAGCCCGGCCCCGATGCAGGCATCGGCCATCAGGACGCCGATGCCGCCGGAGAGGGTGAGAATCCCCACATCGCCGGAGGGCGGCCGCAGGCCGATGGCGCAGACATAGGCGATGTCGATCATCTCCTCGATGGAAGCGGCGCGATAGGCGCCGCATTCCCGGAAGACGGTGTCGATGATCCGGTCCTCGCCGGCCAGCGAGCCGGTATGGGTCGCCGCCGCTGCTGCCCCAGCCTCGGTGCTGCCGACCTTCATGATGATGACGGGCTTGCCTGCCGCCGCCGCCTTCAGCAACGCGCGGCGCAGCTTGCCGCCGTCGCGGCAGCCTTCCAGGGCGGCGCAGATGACGGTGGTGCCCGCATCTTCCACCAGATAGTCGATGCAATCCGCGACATCGAGGTCGGCCTCGTTGCCGGTGGCGATGGCACGGCTGATGCCGAGGCCACGGAAGCTGGCGGCGGCATAGACATGCGAGCCATAGGCGCCGCTCTGGGTCGCCACGCCGATGCGCCCCGGCCCGGGACGCGCGGTGTCCAGCAGGCTGGAGAAGGTGCCGAAGAAGCCATCCGCCGGGCTGATGCTGCCCAGGGCATTCGGGCCAGTGAAGCGCATGCCGTGGCGGCTGGCGATCCGCGCCAGCTCTTCCTGCATGGCGATGCCCTCGCCGCCTTCCTCGGCAAAGCCGGAGGACAGGATCTGCACCTGCAGGATGCCCTTCTCGGCGCAGTCCTCCAGCGCCTTGCCGACCAGCGGCGCCGGCAGCACGATCAGGGCGCTGTCCGGCACCTCCGGCAGGTCCAGCACATTCGGCCAGGATGGATGGCCCTGCACGGGCTTGCCGCTGAGGTTGATGGGAAAGATGCGGCCGGAATAGCCGAAGCTCGTCAGGTGCCGCAGCACGCGGCCGCCCAGTTTCGCCGGGTCGCCGGAGGCGCCGACCACGGCAATGGAACCCGGGCGGAACAGCTTCTCAAGCCTGTGCACCAGTGATCTCCTTGAGGCGTGACAGACGGCCGGCATCCAGGCCGGCCACGAAATCCATGCTTCAGCGGCAGGCGAGCCGCTTCCGCGGCATCAAGGGCGCGCCGGGCGCACGCCGTTGGGGTCGTTGCGCTCGTCCACGCGCGCCTCGTAGGTCAGGCCGGCGCGCATCGCCCAGAGGGCCTTCTGGATGTAGAGCGGCACGACTGCGCCATCCTTGATGACGATGCGGCTGGCTTCCTGCAGCAGCGCCTCGCGCTTCGCGTCGTCGAGTTCCACCTCGGCTTCCTCCAGCGTCCGGTCCATGGCCGGGTTGGAGTACTGGATACGGTTGGCCGCCCCGCGCCCCCTGGCGGCATCGACGGTGCTGAAGACGGAACTCAACAGCACCGAGACCTCGCCGGTGGAATTGCCCCAGCTCAGCAGGGCCGCCGGCATCTCGCGCCGTGTCGCGCGGCCGATGAAGGTGGCATAGGGCTGCGCTTCCACCGTGGTGCGCACGCCGATGCGCGTCCACATCTGCCCGACCGCCTGCACCACCCGGGCATCGTTCATATAGCGGTCGTTGGAACCTGCCAGGGTGATCTGGAAGCCCTGGGGATAGCCGGCCTCGGCCAGCAGCCGCTTTGCAGCCTCTGGCTCGGGGGCGGGCACGGGAAGGTCGGGAATATAGCTGTAGCTGCCAGGGGGCATGAATTGCCCGGTGGGCACGGCCATGTCCTGCATCACCCTTCCCACCAGCGTCGGCCGGTCGATGGCCAGCGAGAGCGCCCGGCGCACCCGCGGGTCCGCCAGCGGGTTGCGCTCCATCGGCGCCCCGGCATTGTCGGTCAGCAGCGGCACCTTGCCGGCGCGCGTGGCATCCAGGGTGATGTACATGCTGCGCAGGCTGGTGGTTTCCGCCACGCGGAAGCGTTCGTCCTTGCGGATGCGCTCCATGTCACCGGTCGGGATCTGGTCGATGAAATCGACATCGCCCGCCATCAGCGCCGCCATGCGCGCGCCGCTGTTGGTGATGAAGCGGTAGTTCACCTGCGCCCAGTGAGAAGCCTCGCCCCAGTAGTTGCCGTTCCGCGCAACTACGATGCGGTCGCCCGGTGTATAGGAGACCAGCCGGAAGGGGCCGGTGCCGATGGCCAGCTTGCCATTGTTGAAGTCGGCCGTGGCGGCATTGGCGTGCACCTGCCGGCTCAGCATCATCACCTGGCTGAAATAGATTGGCAGCAGCGGGTTCGGGCCACTGGTGCGCAGGCGGATGGTGTGCTCATCCACCACTTCCACGCCGCGCACCGGGCGAACATGGGTGTTGAAGGAAGCGCCCGGCCCGCTGATCTGCGGAATACGCTCCAGCGTGAAGGCCACGTCATCGGCGGTGAAGGGGGCGCCGTTGTGGAACTTCACGCCAGGGCGCAGCTTGAATTCCCAGCCGTCGCTGCCCAGCGGCTTCCAGCTCTCGGCCAGCCCCGGCCGCATCCGCGCCTGCGCATCGCTGACGATCAGCGTGTCGAACAGCATCTGCGACACTTCGCTGTTGGAGCGGAGCTGATGGTAATGCGGGTCGAGGGAAGACACGGGCGAGCCCACGCCCATCGTCAATGTCTGCGCCGCCGCGCCGGCCGGCAGGGCCAGGGTCGCGAGCAACAGGCAACATGCTTGGCGGGCCTGGCCTTTCGGCCAATCCTGACGTGGCATTGGAAGCATCCTCCAGCGGCACCCTTCAAGGCACTCTCTCTGCGATGGCCGACTGACCGATCGTTCGGTCCCAGCCTAGGATGCTTCCGCCCGCCGCTGCAAGGCGCCGGGGCCGCTTTCCGTTGCACCCCTGAAAGGAGGGGCGGTATCGTTCCGGCCATCAACGGCTCCAAGAGCCGGGACAAGGCCGGATCACACGGCCAAAGAAGGAGGAATTGCCATGACCATGCCGAAGACATGGCGTCTAGGATCGTGCCTGCTTCAGGAAGATCGCCGATGAGCGGCGGCATTTCGCGCCGCTTGGCCATGGCAGGAGCGGCTGGCATGGCTGCCGCATGGCGCATAAGTCCTGTGCAGGCTCAGTCTTACCCGGCGCGCTCCATCCGCATGATCGTGCCATTCGTGCCCGGCGGCGGCGCCGATGCCACAGCGCGCTTCGTCGCGGCGCCACTGGGGGTGGAACTGGGGCAGTCCGTGGTCATCGAGAACCGGGGCGGCGCCGGGGGCGCCATCGGCACGGCCGCTGTGGCGCAGGCGCCGGCCGATGGCTACACGCTGCTCTACGGCACACCGGGGCCGCTGATCACCAATCCCATCCTGATGCCCTCCCTGCCCTATGACGCGGCCGCCGACTTCGCGCCGGTCAGCCTGCTGACCCAGGGCGCCTACCTGATGGCCGTCAACAAGGATGTGCCGGCGCGGACGGTGGCGGAGGTGGTCGCGCTGGCCAGGTCCAGGCCGGGACAGCTGTCCTATGCCAGCTCCGGCATCGGCGCGGGGAGCCATCTGGCGGGGGAGCTGCTCTGCATGGAGGCGGGCCTGCGCATGACGCATGTACCCTACCGCGGCACAGGCTTGGCCGTGCAGGATGTGGCCAGCGGCCGAGTCACCATGTCCATCGATACTTACGGGGCGATGATCCCGCTGATCCAGGCAGGCAATCTGCGCCCCATCGCGGTGACCAGCGCGACGCGGATGCCGGACCTGCCGGAGATCCCGACCATCGCGGAAACACTGCCGGGCTTCGAGGTGACGGTGGTGAACTACATCTGCGTCCGCAGCGGCACGCCCCGGCCGATCATCGATCGGCTCAATACCGCGCTGGTCAAGGTTCTCGCAGATGCTGGGCTCAAGGAAGCCATGCGGCTGGCTGGTAGCAGCCCACCGGTTTCGAGCACACCGGAGGAGCTTGGGGAGATCCTGCGCTCGGAATCCGCCAAGTGGCGCAGGGTGATCGATAAGGCCGGCATCCGGCTCGAATAGAACCGGATCAGTCAAGGTATTTGTCGCCGGGTGGCAGTTGGATCTATAGGCGCCCCACTTCAGGGGACGAGTTCAACCAGTGTCACTATCCTCCGCCGCCAACCCGACGCTCCTCCGCATCTCCGGCCTCACGGTGCGCTTCGGCGATTTCACCGCGGTGGAGAGCCTGGACCTCGCGGTGGCGCCTGGGGAAACCGTGGCGCTGGTGGGGGAAAGCGGCTCCGGCAAATCCGTGACCTCCCTGGCGGTGACACGGCTGCTCGACCATGCCGGCGGGCGGATCGTGTCCGGGCAAATCACCTTCCAGGACCGGGAAGGGCGCCAGCGAGAGCTGACCACCGAGGCGCCGGAAGCCATGCGGCGCCTGCGCGGCCCGGAGATCGCCATGATCTTCCAGGAACCCATGACCAGCCTGAACCCGGTGCTCAAGGTTGGCGAGCAGATCACTGAGGCCATCCGGCTGCACCAGGGGATGGATGGCGCCGCCGCCCTGGCCGAGGCCAGGCGGCTGCTGGAGAAGGTCCGCATCCCTGAGGCGGCGCGGCAACTTGAGCGCTACCCTTTCCAGATGTCAGGCGGCATGCGCCAGCGCGTGATGATTGCCATGGCGCTTTCCTGCCGCCCGCGCCTGCTGATCGCGGATGAGCCGACCACGGCGCTGGACGTGACGGTGCAGGCACAGGTGTTGCGGCTGATCCGCTCGCTGCAGCAGGAAACCGGCCTGGGCATGATCTTCATCACCCATGACATGGGCGTGGTGGCCGAGATCGCGGACCGTGTGGTGGTGATGCGCCGCGGCAGGAAGGTGGAGGAAGGCGAGGTCAACCGCATCTTCGCCGCGCCGCAGCACCCCTATACCAAGCGGCTGCTGGCCGCGGTGCCGGTGCTGGGCAGCCTGGCCGACCAGCCGCTGCCCGTCCCCTTCCCCATGCCGGACGCGCCGCCGCCGCAGCCGCTGGACACCGTGCGGCCCGAGGCTGAGCCGGTGCTGGAGCTGCGCGGGCTGACCACCCGCTTCGATGTGCGGCGGGGCTGGCTCGGGCGCGTCGTGGGGCGCATCCATGCCGCGGAGCAGGTCAGCTTCAGCATCCGTCCAGGCGAAACCCTGGCGGTGGTGGGTGAATCCGGCTGCGGCAAGTCCACCACGGGCCGCTCCATCATCCGTCTGGAACAGCCGCAGTCCGGCGAGATCCGCTTCGCCGGAGAGGATGTAACGGTGCTGGACCGGCAGAAGGAAGCCCGGCTGCGCCGTGGGGTGCAGTTCATCTTCCAGGACCCCTTTGCCTCGCTGGACCCGCGCCTGACCGTCGGCTTCTCGGTGGCAGAGCCGATCCTGACGCATAACCTGCTGCAGGGCCGCGCGGTGCAGGACCGGGTGGCGCAGCTGCTGACCCAGGTGGGCCTGGGCCCCGAGCATGCCCGGCGCTACCCGCATGAACTTTCCGGCGGCCAGCGCCAGCGTGTCTGTATCGCCCGCGCCCTGGCTTCCGAGCCGCGCCTGATCATCGCCGACGAAGCCGTGGCGGCGCTGGATGTCTCCATCCGCGCCCAGGTCGTGAACCTGATGATGCGGCTGCAGCAGGAGATGGGTCTGGCTTATCTCTTCATCTCACACGATATGGCGGTGGTGGAGCGCATCAGCCACCGGGTTGCGGTCATGTACCTGGGCCAGGTGGTGGAGATCGGGCCGCGCCAGGCTGTCATGAACGACCCGCAGCATCCCTATACCAAGCGGTTGCTGGCGGCCGTGCCAGTGCCTGACCCCGCCCGGCGCGGCCATGACCGTGGCCTGGACGACAGCGAGGTGCCAAGCCCGCTGCGCCGGCCGGACGACATGCCGGAAGTGGCGCCCCTGGTGCCCGTCGGCCCTGACCATTACGTCGCGCGGCACCGTATCGGCGGCTTGTATTGAACTAGGAGGACCCTGTGACTCATTCTCCCTCTCTTCCCCGTCGTAGCCTGATTGCGGCGCTGGGCGTCACCGCCGCCCTGCCCTGGCTGGGGCATGTGACGCCTGCCCTGGCCGCCGCCAACGACCTGACCGTCGGCGTGCCGGACAACCTGACCGGGCTGGACCCAGCGGATGTCAACGACACCCTCTCGCAATCCGCCTGCCGGCTGATCTTCCAGGGCCTCTACGGCTTCGATCCCGACATGAAGCTCGTGCCCGTGCTGGCCGAGAGCTACGAGGCGGATGAGACGGCCAAGGTCTTCACCTTCAAGCTGCGCCAGGGCGTCACCTTCCACGACGGCACGCCCTTCAATGCCGAGGCCGTGAAGGTGAACTTTGAGCGTGTCGCCAACCCCGACAACCGCCTGAAGCGGCAGAGCCTGCTGGCCATGCTCGACCGCGTCGAGGTGGTGGACCCGCAGACCGCGCGCGTTCACCTGAAGGAGCCCTTCGGCGCCTTCGTGAACACCATCGCCCACCCTGCCGGCATGATGCTGAGCCCGAAGGCGATCGCCCAGTTCGGCAAGGAGATCAACCGCAACCCTGTCGGCACCGGCCCCTTCACCTTCGTCTCCTGGAACGCCGATACGCTGCGGACCAAGAAGAACGAGAAGTACTGGCGCCAGGGCCTGCCCAAGGTGCAGAGCGTGACCTTCCGCTCGGTGCCCGAGAACGGCGCGCGGATCGCCATGCTGCAGGCCGGCGAGGCACAGTTCATCTACCCGCTGCCGACCGAGATGGCGCCGGTGGTGCAGCGCAGCCCGAATGTCGAGATCGTGGACAAGCCCTCGATCATCGCCCGCTACGTCTCGATGAACTGCATGCAGAAGCCGTTCAACGACGTGCGCGTGCGCCAGGCGCTGAACCATGCGGTGAACAAGGAAGCCTACGCCAAGATCGTCTACAACGGCTTTGCCGGCCCGCTGGACGCGCCCATCCCGCCCAAGTTGGGCTTCTACAGCAAGCAGGACCCCTACCCCTACGACGTCGCGAAGGCCAAGAAGCTGCTGGCCGAGGCCGGCTACCCGAATGGCTTCGAGACGGAGATGTGGGCCAACAACAACACGCTCTCCCAGCGCGGCATGCAGTTCATGCAGCAGCAGCTGGCGGCCGTGGGCGTGAAGGTCACCGTTCTGCCGATGGAATCGGGCGTGCTGAACGACCGCATCTGGTCCGTGCAGAAGCCGGAAGACGCACAGCTCAAGATGTATTACGGCGGCTGGTCCTCCTCCACCGGCGATGCCGACTGGGGCCTGCGTCCGCTGCTGTGGGGCCAGGGCTTCCCGCCCAAGCTCTACAACACCGCCTATTACAGCAACCCCGAGGTGGACAAGGCGCTGGAAGCCGCCATCGCGACGGCCGACCCGGCCAAGCGCGAGGAATTCTACAAGCAGGCCCAGGCGCTGATCTGGAAGGACGCGCCCTGGATCTTCCTGGGCGTGGAGAACGTGCTTTCGGCGCAGAGCAAGCGGCTGAGCGGGATGTACCGCATCCCTGACGGCGGGTTGCTCATCGAGGAAGCGGCGCTCTCCTGATGCTCGGCTACGCCCTGCGCCGACTGGCCGGCGCCGTACCCGTCCTGGTTGCGGTGTCGATCTTTGTGTTTGCCTTTGTCCGCCTGCTGCCGGGCGACCCGGCGCGCCTGGTGGCCGGGCCGGACGCGACGGCGCAGGACGTGGCACTGGTGCGTGAGGAGATGGGCCTGGACCGCCCGATCTGGGAGCAGTACCTGCGCTATGTCGGCCAGACGCTCCAGGGCGATCTCGGCCGCTCCACCAAGACCAAGCTTCCGGTGGCCGAGGAAATCGGCCAGCGCTTCATGCCGACTTTCTGGCTGACGGTGGTGGCCATGGTCTGGGCCACGGCGATCGGCGTGCTGATCGGCGTGATCTCGGGCGTGAAGCGCGGCAAGTGGCAGGACAGGCTCGGCATGGTCTTCGCCGTGTCGGGCATCTCCTTCCCCTCCTTCTGGATGGGGCTTCTGCTGATCAACGTCTTCTCGGTACGGCTGGGCTGGCTGCCGACCGGTGGCTACACCGACTGGAAGAGCCTGATCCTGCCCTCCTTCACCCTGGGCACCACGGTGGCCGCCATCCTGGCGCGCTTCTCCCGCTCCGCCTTCGTCGAGGTGTCACAGGAGGATTACGTGCGCACCGCCCGCATGAAGGGAGTGCCGGAGCGGCGGGTGGTCTGGCACCACACGCTGCGCAACGCGCTGATCCCGGTCATCACCATGACGGGGCTGGAATTCGGCTCGCTGCTGGGCGGCGCTATCGTGATCGAGACGGTTTTCGCCTGGCCGGGCCTTGGGCGGCTGCTGATCGACAGCGTCTCCTACCGCGACTACCCCGTGATCCAGGCGCTGATCCTGCTCTTCGCGCTTGAGTTCGTGATCATCAACATCGTCGTGGACCAGCTCTACGCCGTCGTGAACCCGGAGATCCGTCTGCGATGATCGACGCCCGCATCGACGACATCACCGAGGCGGATCTCGACAGCGGCACCTCGGTGCCGCTGGAGATCCGCTCCCCCCTGGCCGAATTCTGGCGCCGGCTGCTGCGCCAGCGGGTTGCGCTGGTGGCCGGGCTGCTGATCCTGGTGGTGATCGTGGCGGCTGTCGCGGCCCCCTGGATCGCGCCTTTCGACCCGGCGGAGCCCGACTACGAGAATGTCCTCGCCGGCCCCTCTGCCCTGCACTGGGCGGGGACCGATGCCTATGGCCGCGACATCTTCAGCCGCATCATCTGGGGCGCCCGCATCTCCATCTCGGTCGGCTTCCTGTCCGTGGCGCTGGGCGGCGTGCTGGGCGTGACCCTGGGCCTGGTCAGCGGCTATTTCGGCGGCTGGGTGGACAACCTGGTCATGCGGCTCTGCGACGTGATGCTGGCCTTCCCCGGCATCCTGCTGGCCATCGCCGTGGTGGCGCTGCTGGGGCCGGGCGTGGCGAACGTGATCTATGCCGTCGCGGTCTTCAGCATCCCGATCTATGCCCGCGTGGTGCGCGGCAGCACCCTCGCGGTGAAGCAGACGCTCTATGTGCAGGCGGCGCGCAGCATTGGCGTGAAGGGGCTGAAGCTGGTGCTGCGGCATATCCTGCCCGGCACGCTGCCCGGCATCATCGTCACCACCTCGCTGCGCATGGGCACGGCGATCCTGGTGGCGGCGGGCCTGAGCTTCCTCGGCCTCGGCGCGCAGCCACCCTCCCCCGAATGGGGCGCCATGCTGGCGGATGGGCGTTCCTATTTGGGCGTGGCGGACCACCTGACCTTCTTCCCCGGCCTGGCGATCTTCCTGATCGTGCTGGCTTTCAACCTGTTGGGCGATGGGCTGCGCGACGCGCTGGACCAGAAGCTGCGCCCCTGAGGCACCGGTCATGAAGATCTACATCTCGGCCGACATCGAGGGCGTTGCCGGCGTCGTGTCCCCGCAGCAGGGGCAGCCCGGCAACCCCGAATATGAGCGGGCGCGCCGGCTGATGACGGAAGAGGTCAGCGCCGCCATCGACGGTGCCTTCGCCGGCGGCGCCGCCGAGGTGCTGGTCAACGACAGCCACGGGCCGATGACCAACATCATCCCCGAGCTGCTCGACCCGCGGGCGGAGCTGATCCTGGGCAAGCCCAAGGTGGCCAATATGTGCGCTGGCCTGGATGCCAGCTTCGCCGGCGCCTTCTTTCTTGGCTATCATACAGGCGCACGCCGCCACGGGGTGCTGGCGCATACGGTGAACGGCTTCGCCTTCGGCGCCATCCGCGTGAACGGCCAGCTTTGCTCGGAGGCGACGCTCAACGGCGCCTATGCCGGCAGCCTGGACGTGCCGGTGCTGCTGCTCTCCGGCGATGACCTCACGGCCGAGGAATGCTGCACCCAGTTTCCGCAGGCGCATCGCGTGGTGACGAAGCAGGCGCTGGGTGCCCGCGCCGCACGCGCCATCGCGCCCAGCCTGGCGCGGGAGCGCCTGCGCGCGGCGGCGGAAGCCGCGACCCGCGCGGCCGGCGCATCGCGCATTCCGCCCTTCACTCTGGCCGCCCCCTTCCGGCTGGAGGTCACGCTGGCCAGCCCGGCCCTTGCCGATCTGGCGGCCATCATCCCCGTCGCGCAGCGACTGGACCCAGTGACAGTAGCCTTCGACACGCCCGACATGGCTGGCGTGCTGGGCTGGGTGAACACGCTCTCCGCCCTATCTGCCTTCCTGCGCTGAAGCCGCGCCACCTGTCGCAAGCGGATAGCCGATCCGGCCTCAGTATTCCGATTATCCGTATTCATCAGGCATGCGCTGCGAAGCCGGCACAGGCCCAGCAATGGTTGGGCCTGAAATAAGTTCATTGCTCGCTATCACAGCGAATTTAAGTTCTGAATTCAAATCGAATAGTTAGGATCAGACGGAACTTCGTACGAGATGTGATCTCGTGGTTGCCAGCAAGCCGTCCCTGTCGCGGGTACGTCCGGCTTTCGCCTGGCCGGATCCAGAAGTCTGATCAAAGGCGAGGAGGCTCGGATGGCGACGAGTGTCTCTTTTCCCGCTGTCTCTATCAAGGAAGTTCCAGGCGCGGTGTACAGCATCGCCGGGGGTTTCCATACCAGTTGCCGCCTTCGTCGGGCATATCGTGCACAGACTCAACAACCAGCTGGTTCAGATCTCCAATCTCGTGAATTTCGAGCGCCGCTTCGGCGGGCTGCATGCCGATAGCAAAGTTTCCTGTGCCATTTTCTGCTTCTTTCTTGAGGGTGGCGTGCAGGCCTGCGTGGCGCGCACCTCCGCATCGGCTACCAGCCCCGGCTGCAACAAGGGATGGCGCTGACCTTCCTGGCCGGGCGGGTGGAACAGCCGCTGCCGGACCCCAGCGCCGAGATGGACAAGGTTTCCACTCCGCTCCCGGAACTGCCGCGGGGCACCATCCTACCGGTGCGGCCGCGGGTGACCGGTATCGACAGCCTGTTGATCGACGCCGCCGCACTCCGACCCCAGCCAAACGGTGACGGTGCCATGAACCTGCTGCCGCCGGACGACCACGCCACCATGACCCGCCGCCAGTTGGAGATGGCGATCGATGCCGCGCTGGACGGCGCGGCGCTGTCGGAGGAGGAGGCGCCGCCACGGCTGGAGAACCTCGCCGCGCTGTTCGGCCTGGGGCCGGCGGAGCGTGTGCTGCTGCTCCTGGCTGCTGCGCCGCATCTCCGGCCGGAGGCACTGCGGGGCCGGCGCCCCGCCCTGGGGCTCGCGCTGGCCCTGGTCGGCGAGGACGTTTGGCTGGCGCTCTGCCCACGGTCGCCATTGCGCCGCTGGCACATGGTCGAGCCGGATGGCGCCGGCCCCCTCCCCGACCGGCCACTGGTGCTGGACGAACGCATCCTGAGCCATCTTCTGGGCATCGATTACCTCGACCCGCGCCTGGACGGGCTGGTGGCGCCGCTGCCCCCGGCCTCGGGCGGGCCGGAGGAAGACCCCGCCCTGCTGTCCCGGCTGCAGCGCCTTTGGGCTGCTGAGGGCACCACCGGCTGGCCTGTGCTGCAATGCTGCGGGCCTGACCCGGCGGCCATCCGCGCCGCCGCCGCTGCGCTCTGCGCCAGCCGGGGCCAGCGCCTCTTCCGTCTCGCCCGCGCCGACCTGCCGCCGCAGCCCGCCGCGCGCCATGCCCTGGCCCGGCTGATCGACCGCGAAATGGCCCTGGCGGATGGCGTGCTGCTGGCCGAGGGCGACGAAGCGGAGGAAGCCCAGCGCCGCAACGCCGCCGCCTTCGCCGATCTGTTGCTGGGCCCCTTGATCCTGGCCGGGCGGGAGCCGCTTGCGCTGGAACGGCCTGGCTCCATCCGCATCGACATGCCGCCGCCCACCACCGCCGGCCGCCGGGCGCTCTGGCGGGCCGTCCTGCCCGCCATCGGCACCCTCGGCGGGCATCTGGACCGTCTTGCCGGGCAATTCGCGCTGAATGCCGCCGGCGTGCAGGCCGCCGCCGCCCTGGTGACGAAGGATGTGGGCGATGAAGACACTCTCTTCAGCGAGGCCTGGGAGGCCGCGCGGATACAGGCGCGACGGCGGCTGGACGGGCTGGCGGAACGGATCGAGCCCCGCGCTGGCTGGGACGATCTGACACTGCCGCCAGACCGGCTGGACCAGTTGCGCGAGATCGCCGCGCAACTGCATCACGCCCGGCAGGTGCACGAGGAATGGGGCTGGGCGGCGCGAGGGGAGCACGGCCTGGGCGTTGCGGTGCTTTTCGCCGGGCCGAGCGGCACCGGGAAGAGCATGGCGGCGGAGGTGCTGGCGAGTGCGCTACGGCTCGACCTCTTCCGCGTTGACCTCAGGCAGGTAGTTTCCCGGCATATCGATGAGGCTGAGAAAGGTCTCCGCCGCATCTTCGACGCGGCTGAAGCCAGCGGCGCCATCCTGCTCTTCGATGAGGCCGACGCGCTCTTCGGCCCGCGCGCCGAGGTGAAGGACAGACACGACCGCTACGCCAGCCTGGAGATCAGCTATCTGCTGCAGCGGATGGAGACTTACCGCGGCCTTGCCATCCTGACCACGAACCTGAAGAGCGCCGTGGACCCTGCCTTCCTGCGGCGGCTGCGCTTCGTGGTGGATTTTCCCTTTCCCGATGCTGCGCAGCGTCGGGAACTCTGGCAGCGCGTCATCCCGCCGGGCACGCCGGTCGCGGAGGTCGACCATGACCGGCTGGCGCGGCTCGCCATCGCGGGCGGAACCATCCGCGGCATCGCCCTCAATGCCGCCTTCCTGGCGGCCGAGGCTGGCGAGCCGGTGGGCACCCACCATCTGCTGGCCGCCGCGCGTCGCGAATACGCCAAGTTGGAGAAGCCGATAACACCAGCGGAATTCGGAGACGCGCCATGACGCGGCACCTGCGGCTTTCCCTCACGCCGCTGGTGCTGGAAGAGCAAGTGCCCACCCACCATGCCTGCCATGAGCGCGCCTTGCAGGGAGCATTGGTCCGGCACCTTACGGAAGCCGCAGCCTGGGGTGCGCTGGGCGTCTTGCCTCCGGTGCTGGCCAAGCCGGGATAGCGCCATGTTCAGCCGCCCCACCCGCACCGCCGCCCATTGGAGGGTGGTGGCCGATGTGCTGACAGGCGACATGGCGCCGGCCCAGTTGCTGGCCCAGACCATCGAGGCCGTGGAAGCCTGAGCGCCGGGGCTGAGCGTGCGCCACCTTGGCGATTCTCCCGTCCAAGGTCCGCTGCCGGCAGCGGCCACTGTCCATGTCGCGCAGCGGCTGGAACGCTGGCGGCAGGGACAGGCGGAACCGATCCAGGCCACCGACGGCCCCGAAGACCCCAGCGTGATGATCGTGCTGGAGCACGCGGCGCTGACCGGGCGCCGCTTCCACCGCCTCTGGATTTCCTTTGGCGGCGACCGGCGTGGCTGCGGCACCGGGGCGCTGCTGGCGCTGGTCGGCGCGCTGGGCCGCCGCATCGCGCCCTTCCACGCCTGCGTGGAGCATGAGGCGCTCCAGTCCCTGTTCTTCACCGTCGCCGAGCCTGACCTCGACACGATGCCCGAGGCGCTGCGCGGCTCTGTGCCCGAACCCCAGGTTTCCCATGGCGCGCTGGACCTCGGCCTTCTGTTGCAGGACCAGATCGGCCCGGTGCGGGTGCCGCCGGCCATCTGGACCGTCAATCTCTTCGGTGCGGCCCAGGTTGCGGCCATCGGCCGGCAGCGGCTGTTGCAAGCCGGTTGGCACAGCACCTGCTCTCTGGAGCAGGCCGTGCTGGCCATGGTGCTGGAAGGCCCCGCCGACACCGTGACGGATGCAGCCGCCGAGCCCATCGCGCGCATCACCCGTGCGCTGGCCCTGCCCAGGTTGCAACGCGCATCGCGGGCGGAGAGCGGGCGGCCATTCACGCTCTCCCCCTGCTGCCCTGGGCCGCCCTGGTGCTGATCGAGCCCGAGAGCGTCGACGTCCAGCGCATCTGTCTGCCTGCAAGCGCGCCCCGGCGCTGCGGCTGAGAGGCGGAACTGGCGGAAGAGCTGCGCGTCCTGCAAAGCCCCCGCATTCGCCAGGAAGCTGTTCAGCCGCCGGGGCATGGATAGCGTGCCGCCCGTGATCATCGCGGCCATCAACGGGTAGACCGAAGCCGCCATCCTGCACGGCAGGCAGTTGCGGGAAGCGGTGGAGAGTGGTCCTGGCCGACCGGAAGCACCCGCCAGGCTGAGGCGCCGGGGCGGCGACCCCCTGGTATGGTCAAGTTGTGCCTTTAGCGATACTTCCTCCGCCGGGCGGCGCCTGCCTGCCCCAGTATCCGGAGGAGAATTCATGGCAGCCGTTTCGTTCGACACGCGGCAGAACCTCATCGGTGGTGAATGGCGCGAGCCCCTGGGCCGCGAGACCATGCCGCTGCTGAACCCCTCCGACGGAACCCGCCTCGCCGAGATCGCGCGCAGCGACGCCGCCGACATCGACCGCGCCGTGGCCGCCGCGCAGGAGGCCCGCCGAGGCGCCTGGGGCCGCATGACGGCGACCGAGCGTGGACGGCTGCTGTCCGCCATGTCCCGCATCGTGCTGGAGCGGGCGGATGAGCTGGCGCGGCTGGAAGCCCTCGACGTCGGCAAGCCGCTGCGCCAGGCCAAGGCGGATGCGCTGGCCCTGGCCCGCTACCTGGAATTCTACGGCGGCGCCGCCGACAAGCTGCATGGCGACACCATCCCGTACATGGATGGCTATACTGTGCTGACGATCTATGAGCCGCTTGGCGTCACGGGCCATATCGTGCCCTGGAACTATCCGATGCAGATCATCGGCCGTTCCGTCACCGCCTCACTCGCCATGGGCAATGCGGTGGTGATCAAGCCGGCGGAGGAAGCCTGCCTCACCGCCCTCGCCTATGCCCGCATCGCCGAGGAAGCGGGCTTCCCGGCCGGTGCCATCAACATCGTCTCCGGCACTGGCGAAGAAGCTGGCGCGGCGCTGGCGGCGCATCCCGGCATCAACCACATTTCCTTCACGGGCTCCGTGGTGGTCGGCGGCTTGGTGCAGGCGGCAGCGGCGAAGAACGCGGTGCCGGTGACGCTGGAGCTGGGCGGCAAGTCGCCGCAGATCGTCTTCGAGGATGCGAACCTCGACGACGCCCTGCCCTTCCTGGTCAATGCCGGCATCCAGAACGCGGGTCAGACCTGCTCCGCCGCCTCCCGCATCCTGGTGCAGCGCTCGGTGCATGACCGCGTGCTGTCCGCCATGGCGGAGCGCTACAGCGCCCTGCGCGTCGGCACCGCCATGTCCGACCTCGACATGGGGCCGCTGGTCTCCGGCCGGCAGCAGGAGATCGTGCAGGGCTACCTGGAGGCCGCCCGACAGGACGGGCTGGAGATCGCCGCGCAGGGCCGCATCGGCGCGGATGCGCCGTCCAGCGGCTACTATGTGCCGCCCACGCTGATCTCCGGCGCGCAGGGCAGCAGCCGCCTGGCGCAGGAAGAGATCTTTGGCCCGGTGCAGGTGGTTATTCCCTTTGAGGATGAAGCCGACGCGCTGCGCATCGCCAACGGCACCGACTACGGCCTGGTCGCCGGCGTCTGGACCGCCGATGGCAGCCGTGCGATGCGCATGGCGCGTGGCATCGAAACCGGGCAGGTCTTCGTCAACAACTACGGTGCCGGCGGTGGTGTGGAATTGCCCTTCGGCGGCGTGAAGCGTTCCGGCCATGGGCGGGAGAAGGGGTTCGAGGCGCTGTACAGCTTCGCTTCCCTGAAGACCATCGCCATCCGGCACGGCTGACAGCAGCCTACTGGCGAGACTGCAACACGGGATCGCCAGTCTTGATGGCGGCACATGGCCAGAAGGCCGGGCGCCGCCGTCTCCGGGCAATGACCTTCCGCCGTCATTCCGGCCTCCTCTGACGGCTGGGTCATGGCCATGGCACCAGCCTTTACACCCGGTTAAAAAAAGTCGCTGTGTTGCGCGATTCTGAAGAATTAACGCCGCGATGCGAGAAAGGTCCTTACGCCCAAGGCCCCAGCTTTGTTCAAAACGAACAATCCGGCTTCTTTCCGCGAACAACTGCTATCGACGCTTGGGCTGATCCGCTTCAAAATCCCCCGCCGGCACTGTGCCGGAGTGAGAACAAGCTTATCTAGGGGAAACGCCATGGCCGCAGCCTATGGCCAGAAGCCTGCCTCGGGCAGTTCACCAAGCGTGATCAGCGATGTCGAGCGCAGCGCCATGCGGAAGATTGCATGGCGCCTGCTGCCTTTTCTGATCGTCTGCTACTTCGTCTCATACCTGGACCGGGTGAATGTCGGCTTCGCCGGCCCGGCCATGCGTGCGGAACTGGGCCTTTCCGCCACGGCCTTCGGTACCGCCGCCGGCATCTTCTTCCTGGCCTATTTCGTCTTCGAAGTGCCCAGCAACCTCGCGCTGAACCGCTTCGGTGCACGGAGGTGGATCGCCCGCATCATGATCACCTGGGGCCTGCTCTCCGGCGCCCAGGCCTTCGTGACGGGCGAGACCAGCTTCAACATCGTCCGGGTTCTGCTCGGCGCTGCTGAGGCGGGCTTCTTCCCCGGCGTGATCTTTTACCTGACGCTGTGGTTCCCCACGGCTTATCGCGGGCGGATCGTCGGCTGGTTCATGTTCGCCATCCCCTTCTCCTCCGCGCTCGGCTCGCCCGTGTCCGGCTACCTGCTGAACATGGACGGCATCTGGGGCCTGCACGGCTGGCAGTGGATGTTCATCATCGAGGCCATTCCGGCGATCCTGCTGACCTTCGGCGTGCTGTGGTACCTGACCGACCGCCCCGCTGAGGCGAACTGGCTGACCCAGGCGGAAAAGGACTGGCTGGAGACCACGCTGCGCGAGGAAGAGCGCCAGCGCGAGGCCGTGGTCCGCTACGAATGGTGGCAGACGCTGCTGAACCCGCGCGTGATTGGCTATGGCCTGGTCTATCTCGGCCTGGTGTCGCCGCTCTATACCCTGGGCTTCTTCCAGCCGCAGATCATCAAGGCGCTGGGCGAGGTTTCCAACGTTCAGCTCGGCTTCCTGAACGCCTTCCCCTACGCGGTAGGCGCGGTGACCATGGTGCTCTGGGGCATCTTCTCCGACCGCCTGCGGGAACGGAAATGGACCACCATCTTCGCCGCCGCCTGCGCCACGGCGGGGCTGCTGATCGCTGCCAGCAATGATGGGCTGGTGTTGAAGCTGCTGGGCCTCGCACTGGCCAGCTACGGCATCTTCGCGGCGCTGCCGATCTTCTGGTCGCTGCCCACCGCCTTCCTCAGCGGCACCGCCGCGGCGGCCGGCATTGCCTGGATCAATTCCGTTGGCAACCTGGGTGGCTATTTCGGCCCACAGGTCTTCGGGATCATCAAGGATGCCAGCGGCGGCGACTATTACGGCCTGCTCTTCATGGCCGCCCTGCCGGTGATGTCGATCCTGCTGATCCTGATCCTGGATCGTCAGCCAGCCCGCCGGGCTGCTTCCGTGGCCGCCGAGTAGGCTGCCGGTGATGCCCCAGCCCGCTGGGGCATCACCACTCCCGTGCTTCCTGGCTATTCCGCCGGGGACGCGACCGGCGCCGGGCTACGGCTGAGGGCCCCCACCTGTTTCCGCCGGCTCAGTTGCTGATCCGCGATGACGCCGAGCAGAATGACACTCCCCATCACCGCGAAGTTGAGCGAGGAGGGGATGCCCAGGATATTCACCAGGTTCTGCAGGATCTGCAGCAGCACCGTGCCCAGCACGATGCCGAGGATGCTGCCCTCCCCGCCGCGCAGCGAGCAGCCACCCAGCACCGCAGCGGCGATGGCATAAAGCTCGTAGAAATTGCCGAAGGAGGATGGCGAGACGGAGCTGGTGTAGAAGACCAGCAGCACCGTCGAGAGCCCCGCCAGCCCGCCGCCGATGAGATAGGCCCCGGCGATGACGGCATTGGTGCGGATGCCGGAATGCCGCGCCGCTTCCTCGTTCCGCCCCACCGCGTAGAGATAGCGCCCGAAGACCGAGCGGTGCAGCAGCACCGCCATGCAGGCCGCCACCACCAGCAGGATGATGAAGGGATTAGGCACGCCGAAGCTGCGGCCGGAGGCAAGCCATGTCAGCGTATCCAGGTCCCCGGCGGCATAGCCGAAGCCCATGGTGCCGTCCTGCGTGTAGTAGCGAGCGATGCCGCGGTAGATCAGCAGGCCACAGAGCGTGACCACGAAGGGCTGCAGCCGCAGCCGCGTCACCAACAGGCCGTGCAGCAGGCCCAGCGCCACGCCGGCCGCCAGGATCACCAGCACCGCCAGAGGCCAGGGCAGCTCGAAATTTACCAGCAGGTCCACCAGGATCACGCCCAGCAGCGCGAACATCGAGCCCACGGAAAGGTCGATGCCGCCGGTGATGATGATGATGCCCTGGCCAATGCTGAAGACGCCGAAGAGGCCGATCAGGTTGGCCATGTTCAGCAGGTTGGTGCCCGAAAGGAAAAGCGGGTTCAGTGCCGCCGTGATGCCGCCGATGACGATCAGCAGCAGGCCGAGGCCGAGTTCCTTCTTGCTCATGGATGTGCCGCCTCCGTGCCGGCATGGGTTTCCTCGGTCTGGCCGATGGCCAGCCGCAGCACTGCCTGCTCGCTGAAGGCATTGCGCTCCAGCATCCCGCTCACGCGGCCCTCGTGCATCACGGCAATGCGGTCGCTGACGCCGATCACCTCCTCCATGTCCGAGGAGATCATCAGGATGGCCACGCCGGAATCGGCAAGTTTCCGCATCAGTGCATAGATCTCGCCACGGGCACCGACATCGATGCCGCGCGTCGGCTCGTCGAAGAGCATGACGCGGGGAGACATGCTGAGCCATTTGCCCAGCACCACCTTCTGCTGGTTGCCGCCCGACAGCGTGCCCGCCTTGACGGCGCAGGAGGGTGCCTTGATGTGCAGGGACTGGCGCTGCGCCTCGCTTGCCACCTCTTCCCTGGCGCGGTCCACCAGCCCCAGGCGCGCATAGGCCGGCAGGTTGGCGAGGGTGACGTTCTGCACAATGGAAAGGTCGAGCACCAGCCCGGCGGCCTTGCGGTCCTCCGGCACCAGATAGATGCCGGCGGCAACCGCCTGCGCCGGCTCCGTGATCCTCAGCGCCTTGCCATGCAGCCGGATGTCACCACCCAGCGCCGGGTCGATGCCGAAAAGGGTGCGGGCCAGCGAGGTGCGGCCGGAACCCACCAGCCCTGCCAGGCCCAGGATCTCGCCCGGACGGATATGCAGGTCCACCGCGCGCTCCGGAAAGGCGGTGGTGCGCAGCCCGCGCAGTTCCAGCCCGCCCTCACCCGGCGCGCGGGCGGGCGGGGTATAGAGCGAGCGCAGGTCGCGCCCGATCATCAGCCGGATCATGGCGGCGTGGCTGATCTCCTCCCGCGCCAGCGCGCCTACCATGCGGCCATCCCGCAGGCAGACGACACGGTCGGCACAGTCGATGATCTCGCCCAGGCGGTGGGTGATGTAGATGACGCCGGTGCCGCCGGCACGCAGCTCATGCACCAGCGACAGCAGCCGCGCGGTCTCCGACAGCGTCAGGGAGGAGGTCGGCTCATCGAGGATGATGATGCGCGCCTCGGCCGCCAGGGCCTTGGCGATCTCCACGAGCTGCCGCTGGGCGATGGAGAGTTCCGCCACCCGCGCATCCGGCCCGAAATCCGCGCCCAGCCTTTGCAGCAGCGGCGCCACGCGCGCGCGCGCCGCCGCCCGGTCCAGCAGCCGCAGCGGCCCGCCGCGCAGGGGCTCGCGCCCAAACAGGACGTTGGACGCGACATCGAGGTTGTCGAAGAGATTGAGTTCCTGATGCACGAAGGCGATGCCGGCGGCGCCGGCTTCCGAGACCGTCAGCGCCGGGTATTCGCGGCCACCGATCCGCACCCGCCCCTCGCTGGGCGGCACCACGCCGCCCAGGATCTTCATCAGGGTGGACTTGCCGGCGCCATTCTCGCCGACAAGCCCAAGGACCTCGCCCGCATGCAGGCGCAGGTCGACGCCATCCAGGGCGCGCACGCCGGGATAGCTCTTGCCGATTCCCTCCAGTTCCAGCAGCGGAAGGTCCGGCGCCATGCTCGCGCCCATTCCTACCGCGTGCGCAGCAGATCCCGCATCTGCTTCTGGAACTCCTCGACATTCGATTTGTCGATGATGCGGGTTGGAATGATGATCTGCTTGCTGGCTGGGATGAAGCTGCGGTCGTTGTTCAGGTATTTCACCATGCCGACCATGCTCTGGTAGCCGAATTCGAAGGGCTGCTGCACCACGGTGGAATAGATGGTGCCGTCGGCGACGCCGCGCAGCGTCAGCCCGTCCTCGTCGAAGCCGACGATCTTCACGCGGTTCTCACGCCCCGCACCCTTCACCGCCTGGTAGATCTGCGGCGTGTTATAGGCCCAGAGGCCGACCAGCAGATCGATGTCGGCATAGCGCGCCAGCACATCCTCGACATTCCGCTTCGCGCGGGCCATGTCCGATTCGTCCGTGCGGATATCGACGATCTCGATATTGCCGCCCTGCAGCGCCTCACGGATGCCCTGCACGCGTTCCCGCGCATTGTCCGCGTCCATGGTGCCGACGAAGAGCATGGCCTTGCCGCCACTCGGCAGCGCCTTCTTCATCTGCGCCCCGGCCTCCCGCCCGGCGGCGACATTGTCGGTGCCGATATAGACCACGCGGTTGCTGGCCGGCGCATCGCTGTCCGTGGTGAAGAGCACCGCCTGGGAAGCAGCGCGGTTCAACATTTCCGTGGAATTGCCAGGGTTGATGGCGGAGATGGCGATGCCAGCCACCTTGCGCGCCAGCAGCTCATCCACGATGCGACGCTGCTCGGCGGCGCTGGCCTGGCCAGGGACAATCATCTCCATGTTGAACTCGGGGTGTTCCCGGTTCGCCTTCTCGATACCGCGCCGGGCGATGGTCCAGAAATCGGCGGAAACATTGACAACGAAGGCCAGTGTCTTCTTCTCCTGCGCATGCAGGATGCGGGGGGCGCCCGCCAGGGCAAGCGCCGCCGGTGCGGCAAGCAAACTGCGCCGTTTCATGCTCTCTCCTGAACGTCCTCATGGCCCCTGTTCAAGCGGGGCCTTTTGGCAGCCGGTTCGGCTGTTGCGAGGAAGGCTAGCAGAGCATTCAGGAGAGTGGGAAGAAGACGCTTCGGACTTCACGTCTCCGTCATTTTTCGGAAAGGCAGCCGTTAGGTCCAGCCGCCATCCACCACGAATTCCTGGGCGGAACACATGGAGGAAGCCGCGGAACTGAGGAACAGTGCCATATCCGCGATATTCTCCGGCATCACCCGCCCGGCGAGGCACTGGCCGGCATCGATCTGCTTCTCCGCCTCGGGCGTGACCCAGAGCGTCAGTTGCCGCTTGGTCATCACCCAGCCAGGCACCAGCGTGTTCACGCGGATATTCTGCTTGCCGTAGTCCCGCGCCAGCCCGCGTGTCAGGCCGTGCACCGAGGCCTTTGCCATCGTGTAGGCGGGCATCCCGCCCTGCCCCAGCTTCCAGCTCACGGAACCGAAGTTGACGATGGCACCGCCGCCTGCATGCTGCATCTGCGGGATGATGGCCTGGGCGGCAAAGAACATCGGGCGCTGGTTGATGGCCATGCGGTCATCCCAGTATTCCGGCGTCACATCCTCGGGTTTGTGGCGCTGGTCGTTGGCGGCGTTGTTGAGCAGCACGGTGATGTCGCCATGCGCCTGTTGCGCCTCTTGCACGGCGGCGCGTAGTGCTGCGATATCGCGCAGGTCGCAGCGGATGAATTTCGGTACATGCGTCGCCCCCTCGCTGCCGACCTGGCGCACCAGCGCCGCGCTGTCTTCTTCCGCGATATCGACAAAGGCGACCTTGGCGCCCTGGTGGGCAAAGGCGCGGGTCAGTGCGGCGCCGATGCCGGTGCCTCCACCCGTGATGAAGACGCTCCGGCCGGCAAGGTCGGGATAGACCGCGTTGCGCTGCATTCGGATGTTCCCTTCGGGATGTTGCTCCGACACTCATGAAGTTGCGGTGCCGGCCTTGGTAGTCTGGCAGGCCTTGGCGGAGCGTCAATGCCATCTGCTGGCCTGCCGCAACGCTTCGCCACGATCTGCGCCACCCGCTAGCCTTTTGCCCCGCCGCCGCCCAGCACACGCGATGTCGCCAGAGCACCGTGCAGGACTCCCTGCCGGGCGAGGCGCGAGAGGGTTTCGCGAATCAGCCCTTTCGTGCGTTCTGGCAAAAGATCCGCCGCATGCCGCCGCAGGCGGACCAGGGCGAGGCTGGAGATCAGGGGCGGGTGCCCGATCGGCATAGCGCGCAGCCGCCCGGCAAGGACATCCCCATGCACGGCGGCATGGGTCAGGATGGTGGCGCCGAGTCCAGCGCCGACCATCGCCTTGGTGATGCTGACGCTGTCCACCTCCATCGCCGGGCGCACCGGCTGCATGCCGCGTGCCAAGACACTGTCCAGCAGCAGGCGGTTGGTATGCGGGTGGGTTGGCAGGATCAGCGGCACTTGCAGCGCCTGCACAAGGCTGATCTCTCCGTCAGGCGGAAGCGGCCAGTCCGTCGCGGTGCCGGCGGGCGGCAGCACCAGCACCATGCGCTCCACGACCAGCGGCTCCACCTCCAGTTCCGGCAGGCGGGGTGGATTATGAACCAGCGCCAAGTCCACCCGCTGCTCCAGCACCCATTCCACCAGCCAGTGGCCCACGCCTTCCCGCACATACAGCGCTGCCTGCGGCAGGGTGGCGCGGAACCGCCGCATCAGCTCCGGCACCAGCATCACGCCCATGGCCGGCGGCACCCCTAGCGAAATGCGGCCCGTTCCGGCCAGGGTCTCGGAGCGGAGTTCCTCCGCCGTCTCCCGCAGTGACTGGAACACCGCCTCGGCGCGCTCCAGCAGCCGGGCGCCGGCGGGGGTCAGCTCGACTCCGCGCGGGCGGCGCAGCAGCAGCGTGACGCCCACTTCCTCCTCCAGCTTGCGGATCTGCCGGCTCAGGGCCGGCTGCGCGACGTTCAGCGCCTGGGCGGCACGCGTGATGCCGCCCAGCTGGGCCACCGAGAGGAAGTAGCGCAGCGCCCGCAGGTCCATCGTCGCGTCCCGATCTATGCCTCAGCGGCATGGTTTGCCATAATCCAACAGCTTTTGTGTATGGCAACACGCCGCACTAGGTCACCGCTGGAGAGCGGCGTCAGGGAAGGAAAGCAGCATCTTGGACTGGGTGGAGGTGAACGGCGTTTCCCTGCGCTATGCGCTGGAGGGTGAAGGGCCGGTCCTGGTGCTGGTCCATGAGATCGGCGGCAGCCTGGAAAGCTGGGATGGCGTGGTGCCGGAGCTTGCCCGCCGCTTCCGCGTGCTCCGCTACGACCAGCGCGGCGCCGGCGGTTCCGAGAAGCCGCGCCAGCCCTTCGGCCTGAAGACCCTGGTTGAGGATCTCGACGCGCTGCTGGCGGCCTTGAGCCTGCCCGCGCCTTTCCATCTGGTCGGCGCGGCCATGGGGGCGGCGCAGGCGGTGATGCTGGCGGCGCGGCGGCCCCGGCAGGTGGCCTCGCTGGCGCTGCTGAACCCGGCGCTGGAAGTCGATCCCGCCCGGGCCGGCCTGATGCGGGAGCGTGCTCGGCGTACCGAGGAACAGGGCCTGCGCGCCACCCTGGCCATGACCCTGGACCGTTCCTGGCCCCCCGATGGCTCCGAGGCCCGCGCGCGCTACCGGGGCCGTTACCTCGCCAATGACCCCTACGGCTTCGCCCGCCAGAACGAGGCGCTGCTGGATGTCGCGGTCGAGGGCCTGCTGGGCGGCCTGACCTGCCCCGTGTTGCTGCTGGCCGGCACGCGCGATGCCGTGCGCCCGCCGCAACTGGTGCGGCGCGCCGCGCAGCTTATCCCCGGCAGCCGCCTCGTTGAGGCCGATGCCGCGCATTTCACCGCCGCCGAGGCCCCTGCCGCCCTGCTGCGGCACCTGCGCCCCTTCCACGATGACGTCCTGGCGCAGGACAGGCGCTGACGCGCGCGGCTTCGTGGAGGCCATGGCATGACCGCCGCCGCGCCGGCCAGCCGGACTCCCCCTGCCTCAGCCGCAGCGGACCGACATGCCGCCATCCACCACCAGCTCCGTGCCGGTGATGAAGCGAGCCTCGTCCGAAGCCAGGAAGAGCACGGCATTGGCGGTATCGCGCCCGTCACCCGCGAAGCCGAGCGGAATGCGCGCGATGCGCTGCTGGATCAGCGCCTCGGCATCGCCGCCGGCGCGCTGCTTCGCCAGCCGGACCTCCACCATGGGCGTATGCATCTGCCCCGGCACCACCGTGTTCACGCGGATGCCCTTCGGCGCGTATTGCACGGCCACCACGCGGCTGAACTGGATGATGCCCGCCTTGCAGGCCGCATAGGCCACCTGCGCCGCACCGGTCCAGCGGATGCCGGACGTGGAAGCCAGGTTGACGATGGCGCCGTGCCCCTGCGCCTCCATGACCGGCAGCGCGTATTTGCAGGTCAGGAAGACGCTCTTCAGGTTGAAGTCCACCTGCGCGTCCCAGACTTCCTCCGGCATCTCGACCGGGCCGCCAGGCGCCGAGCCGCCAACATTGTTGACCAGCACATCGATCCTGCCGAAGCGGGTGTGGCAGCCCTCGATCATGCCGCGCACGGAGGCGCTGTCCGTCACGTCGCATTCCACCGGCACGAACTGGCCGCCCGCCTCGGCGATCAGCGCCGCCGTTTCCTCCATCGCGGCGAGGTTGCGGTCGGCGCCATACACCATGGCGCCTTCCCGCGCGAACTGCACGGCGGCGGCGCGGCCATTGCCCCAGCCGCTGCCGACGGAGCCGGCGCCGGTGACGATCACGACCTTATCCGCGAACCTGTTCAACATCGTTCTTCCCTGCCATCCGGGCCCGTGCGAAGAGCGCAAGCTAGACGTCACTTCCACTAGGCGCAACACACTTCCGAAAACCGGAAAGGCCGCTATGATGCGGGGGTGAGCAAGCAACCCAGCCCCACCCGCGCACCACGCAGCCGCGCCGCCGCCAGCACAGAGGCAGCGAAGCCGGCCGGCCTGAACGAAGGCAATGTGCGCGCCGTGGAGCGTGCCCTGGCCCTCCTCCGCGCCTTTCGGGAGGAGGACGAACCCTTGGGGCTGGCCGAGATCTCCCGCCGCGTCGGCCTCAACATGACCACCGCGCTGCGGCTGCTGCAGACACTGGAAAGCCACGCCTTCATCCAGCGCCTGCCGAATGGCGGCTATCTGCTCGGCCCCACGGTGCTGCAACTGGGCGACATCTTCCGCCGCTCCCTGCGACTGGATAACCATGTGCCGCCGGCGCTGGAACGCCTGCGCCAGGAGAGTGACGAAAGCGCGACCTTCTTTGTGCGCGAGCACGAACAGCGCCGCTGCGTCTTCCGCCTGGATTCACCACAGATCGTGCGGGACTACGCCCGTATCGGCGAGGTGCAGCCCGTGAGGCGCGGCGCGCACGGGCACGCCCTGACGGCCTTCGAAGGCCCCGAGCCCCCGCCCGCACTGCCGGTGGTCACCAGGGGCGAGCGCCATCCGGAACTGGCGGCGATCGCCGCCCCGGTACTTGGCCCTTCCGGGCAGGTGGTGGGCTCCATCGGCATCTCGGTGCCGCTCTATCGCTTCACGCCCGAGGTCGAAATGCTCTGCCGCCGACTGGTGCTGCGGGAAGCGCTGCAACTGACGCGTGAGCTGGGTGGCGACACCGCCCGGCTCGAAGCCGCCGCGGCACCCAATCTGCCGGCCCGCTAGAAGAGAAGGAAACGCCATGCCCCGCCTCACCCTGCCTGCCGAAGACGCGATGACGCCGGAGCAGCGGGAAGTCTGCGCCGAAGCCGCCTCCGGCATCCGGGGCCGTGTGCCCGCGCCGATGATCGCCTGGGTGCAGAGCCCGGAATTCGCCCGGCGCGGCCAGCGCTTGGGCGAGATGCTGCGCTACCAGACGACGCTGCCGCCCACCCTGTCGGAACTGGCCATCCTGATCACCGCCCGTTACTGGACCTCGCATTACGAGTGGACGGTGCACAAGCGCGAGGGGCTGAAGGCCGGCATGGACCCGGCCACCATCGACGCCATCGCGGCACGGCGCGAGCCGCCGCTGCGTGATGCGCAGGAACGCGCCGTCTATGCCATTTCCACCAGCCTGCTGGAGACGCGCGGCGTGCCGGAAGCGCTCTATGCCGAGGGTGTCGCTGCCCTGGGTGCGCGCGGCATGGTCGAGCTGGTGGGCATTCTGGGCTATTACGGTATGGTCTCGATGACGCTGAACACCTTCGAGATCGGCCTGCCCGAGGCTTTCGCGCCGGAGCTGGCCTGACCATGTGGGAACCGAGCCAGCGCTACCCGGACCCGGCCATCCGCGTCCTGCGGCCGGAATTCGAGCATTACCGCCTGCCCCTGGCGGCCGTGGAGCGCCTTGCCACCGGTTGCCGCTGGGCGGAAGGGCCGGTCTGGTTCGGCGATGGCCGCTACCTGCTCTGGAGCGACGTACCAAACAACCGCATCATGAAGTGGGAGGAAGAGACCGGCGCCGTCAGCACCTTCCGGAGCCCGTCCACCTTCGCCAACGGCAATACGCGTGACCGCCAGGGCCGGCTGATAACCTGCGAGCATGGCGGGCGCCGCGTCACGCGCACCGAATACGATGGCAGCATCACCGTGCTGCTGGACCGCTTCGAGGGCAAGCGCCTGAACTCGCCCAATGATGTGGTGGTGAAGTCGGATGGCTCCATCTGGTTCACCGACCCGCCCTTCGGCATCATCGGCCATTACCAGGGCTCCGCAGCGGAGCAGGAACTTCCGGCCAATATCTATCGCATCGACGGTGCCACCGGGCAGGCGACCGTGGTGGCGGCGGATGTGAACGGCCCCAACGGCCTCGCCTTCTCGCCGGATGAGAAGCAGCTTTATGTCATCGAATCCCGTGCGCGCCCGCGCAACATCCTGGCCTTCGATGTTGAGGCGGATGGGACCAGGCTCGGTGCGCGGCGCGTGCTGATCGAAGCCGGGCCCGGCACGCCGGACGGCTTCCGTGTCGATGTGCATGGCAATCTCTGGTGCGGCTGGGGCATGGGCGACGAGGAGCTGGACGGGGTACGCATCTTCTCCCCCGCCGGCGAGGCCATCGGCCATATCGCCCTGCCCGAGCGCTGCGCCAATCTTTGCTTCGGCGGCCCCGCCAGGAACCGCCTGTTCATGGCCTCCTGCCGTTCCATCTATTCGCTCTACGTCAATACCCAAGGGGTATCGGGCGGCTAGGGCCTTTCATTCCGACACGCTGCTTCCAGGAGGAAACTCAAGATGAACCGTCGTCAGTTCACCGCGCTCGGCGCCGCATTCGGCGCGGCGGCGCTGCTGCAGCCTGCCCTCTCCGCCCCCGCGCTGGCGCAGGGCGCCGCCACGCTGCCGGATGTGCCGCTCCGGCTCGTGGTGCCCTTCCCGCCCGGCGGGCCCAATGACCTGCTGGCACGCCTGCTGGCGCAGAAGATGGGCCCGCGCCTGAAGCGCAACGTGGTGATCGAGAACCGCTCCGGCGCCGGCGGCGTGGTGGGCACGGATGCGGTGGCCAAGGGCCTGGCGGATGGCACCAGCATGGTGCTGACGAGCGCCGGGGCCATCGCCATCTCTCCGACGCTGATGCCGAAGATGCCCTATGATGTCGAGAAGGACCTGGCGCCCATCACACTCGTGGCGCTGATGCCGGAGCTGCTGGCGGTCAACCCGAAGCTGCCGGTCAAGAACCTGGCCGAGCTGATCGCCTATGCCAAGAAGAACCCGGGCAAGGTGAACTTCGCTTCCTCCGGCAACGGCAGCATGCCGCATCTGGGTGGTGAGTCCCTGCGCTTCTCCGCCGACATCGACATCGTCCATGTTCCCTATCGCGGCGCGGCGCCGGCGGTGACGGACCTGATGTCGGGACAGGTGCAGATGATGTTCGCCGATATGCCGGCCATGCTCGCCCAGGTGCAGTCGGGTGACCTGCGGCCCATCGCCATCGCCGGTGACGCCCGCTCTCCGTTGCTGCCAGAGGTGCAGACCCTCGCCGAGGCCGGCCATCCGGATGTGGCGCCGGTCAACTGGTACGGGCTGGCGGTTCCGGCCAGGACGCCGGCGCCGATCCAGCAACTGCTGCACGGTGCGGCGACAGAGGCGCTGCGCGACCCCGAGCTGATCTCGGCCTATGAGCAGCAGGGTGCGCGCGTGGCCCCCGGGTCCCCGGAGGAATTCCGCCGCTTCATCGCGGAGGAAACCAAGCGCTGGGGCGAGATCGGCCGCCGCGCCGGCGCCACCATCGACTGAGCCCTTCATGGGGCGGAGCCGCGGCGATGGCAGCATGGCCATCGCCGCGCTCCATCCCTGGCTCCTGCGATGGCATCCGCTCCGCGGCTGGTTGTCATCGGCGTCCTGAGCCACGAAGATCGGGCAGTTGGGAGGAAGCCTGAATGGTTGGCGCCGCAATGCTCAGGCACGACGCGGCGCGCCGGATTCAGGCAATCCGATAGGGAGGATTGCAGCCATGGTTGAGCGGGTTCTGATTACGGGTGGTGCCTCTGGCATCGGGCGTGCAGTGGCGGAACGCTGCCGCGCGGATGGATACGAACCCGTGGTGATCGACCGTGAGGCTACCGCCGGCAGCGGCATCATCCAGGCCAACCTGTCCGATCCTGAAGAAACGGCACGCGCGCTGGAAGCTGCGCTGCGCGGCGGCCCCATCACCCGCGTCGTCAACAATGTCGGGGTGGTGCGGCCGGGTCCGGTGGAGGAACAGAGCTTCGCCGATCTCGATCTTGTCGTGTCCTTGAACCTGCGCTGCGCGATGCAATGCCTGCAGGCCACCCTGCCCGGCATGAAGGACGCGCGTTTCGGCCGCGTCGTCAACATGGCCTCGCGCGCCGCGCTGGGGAAGGAACTGCGCACGGTTTATGCCGCCACCAAGGCCGGGCTGATCGGCATGGCGAAAGTGTGGGCGCTGGAACTGGGAGAATTCGGCATCACCGCCAATGCGATTGGCCCCGGCCCGATCCGCACCGAATTGTTCGACCGCGCCAATCCGCATAACAGCCCGCGCACCCAGGCGATCATCGACGCTGTTCCGGTGCGCCGGCTCGGCACGCCGGAGGACGTGGCGCAGGCTGTTTCCTTTCTGCTCGACGAACGCAGTGGCTTCGTCACCGGGCAGGCTCTGTATGTCTGCGGCGGCATGACCGTGGGCGCGGCCGGCGCATGAGCGGCATGGACGAGGCGCAGGGCCCGGTCGCCGTTATCGGCGCCGGCAGCATTGGCGTGGCCTTCGCGCTGGTCTTCGCGCGCGCCGGGCTCCCGGTGCGAGTGCAGGACCCGGAGCCGACGCGGCTGGCGGCGGTGCAGGGCGAAGTCCTGTCCCGACTGCGGGACCTGGCCAGCTATGGGCTCCTGGACGAAGCGCCAGAGGACATCGCCGCGCGCATCTCCGTGACACAGGATCTGGCGAAGGCGGTAGCCCAGGCGCGGCATGTGCAGGAATGCGCGCCGGAGCAACTGCCGCTGAAGCAGGCGCTGTTCGCGGAACTCGACCGCCTGGCGCCAGCCGATGCGGTGCTGGCCAGCTCCTCCTCCTTCCTGCCGGCTTCGGCCTTCGCGGCGGAGCTGCCGGGGCGGGGGCGCTGCCTTGTGGCGCATCCTGGCAACCCGCCTTACCTCATCCCGGTGATCGAGATCGTGCCGGCGGCCTTCACCGAGGAAGGCGCGGCGGCGAAGGCCGAGGCCCTCTTCACCCAGGTTGGCCTCTCGCCGGTCCGCCTGCGGCGGGAGGTCGAGGGCTTCATCTTCAACCGCCTGCAGGGTGCCCTGCTGCGGGAGGCTTATTGCCTTGTGCGCGACGGCATCGCCTCGGTGGATGACGTGGACCGGGTGGTGCGCGATGGCCTGGGCCGCAGATGGGCTCACATTGGCCCCTTCGAGACAGCGGACCTGAACACGCGCGGCGGCATTGCCGCCCATGCGGAAAAGATGGGTCCGTCCTATGCCCGCATGGGTGCGGAACGTGGAATGCGGGAGCCCTGGACACCGGACCTCGTGGCCCAGGTGGAACGCGAGCGCCGCGCTGTGATGCCAGCCGAGGGATGGGAGGCGCGCGTGGCCTGGCGGGACCGCATGCTGATGGCGGCGCTGAAGGCCCGGAACTCCCAGTAAGCGCTACTCGATACCCTCGTACCAGGTGCGGCCGTCTCGCTCGATCATGGCGATGGCGGCCGTGGGGCCCCAACTGCCCGCGACATAGGGGCGCGGCGCCTCCGGCCGCTCGGCCCAGGCATGCAGCACCGGCTCCACCCAGTCCCAGGCGGCCTCCACCTCGTCGCGCCGCATGAAGAGGGTGGGGTTGCCGCGCACCACATCCATCAGCAGGCGCTCATAGGCATCCGGGTAGCGCTGGCCGAAGGTTTTCTCGAAACTGATATCGAGCCCGGTGGGGCGCAGGTGCAGGCCGCCGGGGCCGGGTTCCTTGGTCATCATCTCCAGCCGCATGCCTTCTTCCGGCTGCAGGCGGATCAACAGGCGGTTGGGCTGCAGGTCATGCTGGTCGCGCGGGAAGACGCTGAAGGGCGGCCTGCGGAACTGCACCACGATCTCGGACATCTTGCGTGGCAGCCGCTTGCCCGTGCGCAGGTAGAAGGGCACGCCCGCCCAGCGCCAGGAATTCACCTGCGCCTTCAGCGCCACGAAGGTTTCCGTCATGCTGCGTTCGGTGCTGCCGATATCGGCCAGGTAGCCGGGCACCGGCCGCCCTTCGGCCGCGCCCGCCACATACTGGCCGCGCACGGAGAAGCTGTTGATCTCATGCGGCTCGAACCGCCGCAGCGCGCGCAGCACCTTCAGCTTCTCGTCGCGCACCGCATCGGCATCCAGCGAGATCGGGCTTTCCATCGCCAGCAGGCAGAGCAGTTGCAGCATGTGGTTCTGCACCATGTCCCGCAGCGCGCCGGAGCGGTCGTAATAGCCCACCCGCCCTTCCGCCCCGACCACCTCGGAGACGGTGATCTGCACATGGTCGATGACATCGGCGTTCCACAGCCGCTCGAAGATCGGGTTGGCGAAGCGCAGCGCCAGCAGGTTCTGCACCGTCTCCTTGCCCAGGTAATGGTCGATGCGGAAGATCTGCGATTCCGGCAGCACCTCTCCCACCGCCATGTTGATGGCGCGGGCGGAGGCGAGGTCGTGGCCGATCGGCTTTTCCAGCACCACGCGGGACAGGGCACTGAAGCCGCCATGCCTGGCCAGCCGCTGGCAGATCGGCCCGTAAAGCTCGGGAGAGGTCGCCAGGTAGAAAGGCCGCACCTGGCCGGGCCTTTCGTCGAGCGTGGCGACCAGCGCCTCCCATCCCTCGTCCGACAGGGCATCGACCTGGCGGTAATGCACCAGGGCCAGGAAGGCGGCCAGGGTCTCCTCGTCGAGGTTGGCGGGGCTCACATGCTGCCGCAGCGCCGCCTCGGCCCGCATGCGGAAGCCATCGGTCTCCAGCGCGCTGCGGGCCACGGCGATGATGCGGCTGGTGTCGGGAAACTGCCGGTCGCGGTAGCGGTGGTACAGCGCCGCCAGCAGCTTCCGCATCGTGAGGTCGCCCGTCGCACCGAACACCACGCAGTCGAACGATGCCACCGGAAGAATCCGCGCCATGCCGCATCCTTCACTCAGCTCTGGCGGCAGGATAGCCCAGGGAGTTGCGGCCCTCCAGCCGGAAGGCCGCCGCGCCTATTTCACGAAGGGCGAGAGTGCCCGCAGCCAGATCACCGCCGCCGCCGCGCCGGCATCCGGCGCGCCGAGGGCGCGATCTCCCAGGTAGCTGGCGCGGCCCAGGCGGGGGCGCATGGTGGTGGTGGCCTCCGCGCCGGCCTCGGCGGCCCGCACCGCTGCGCCCCAGGCCGTGGCGGCGGGCTCGCCGCGCTTGAGCGCCGCCTGGAAGGCCTCGGCCGCGGGGTGCAGCGCGTCCAGCATGGTCCGGTCTCCGGGCCGGGCGCCGCCGAGATCCCCGATGGCCTGCACGGCCTGGGAAAAAGCTTCCGCCCAATCCGCCGCGCGCGGCGCCTGACCCAGCCGGCGGGCGGCCCGCAGCAGCGCCGTGGCGTAGAAGGGACCGGAACTGCCGCCGATCGCCCGCCGCAGGCAATCGCCGAGTTGCCGCAGCGCTTCCTCCGGATGGGCGAAGCTGCCGGGCGGCAGGGCGCGGATGGCCGCCGCGCCGCGAGCCATGCTGATGCCGAGGTCGCCATCCCCCGCCTGACTATCGAGGCGGGTCAGCTCGGCCTCGTTCTGCTCCATGGCACCGGCGGCGGCCAGGATGGCCTGGCGCAGCGTCTCGGCCAGCGGACCGCTGGCAGGCGCCGCTGCCGCATGTTGCGGCGCCGGGGCGGGGATGACGCGGCGCTCCGGCGCGATCCTGCCGCCGCCGGTCCAGGCCGGTGCCTCGGCTGGTGCGTCCAGCAGTGCCAGGCGCGCGTCGTCCACCACCATCAGGGACAGGGAGCACCCGGGCATTTCCAGCGCGGTCAGGTAATTGCCCGCCCAGGCACGCTCCACCACCAGCCCCTGCCCCCGCAACCACCCCAGGGCGGCGCGGGCGATGATGGCCAGTTCCATCGGCGGCGTGCCGCCCAGCCCGTTGACCAGCACCACCACACGGGCGCCCGGCTTCAGGTCGAGGTCGGCGGCGATCGTCCGCAGCAGCAGCGCTGCCAGCGCATTGGCTTCCTGCATGGCACCCCGCGCCACGCCCTGTTCGCCATGGATGCCGAGGCCGAGTTCGATTTCCTCCGGGGCTAGCTCGAAGCCCGGCTTGCCGGCGGCGGGCACCGTGCAGGCGCCGAGCGCGACGCCCATGGTGCCCAGGGCCGCCGCAGCCTCCCGCGCCAGGCGGGCCACTTCGGCCAGCGGCCTGCCGGCGGCAGCGGCGGCGCCCGCCACCTTGTGGACCAGCACGGTGCCGGCGATGCCGCGCCGCCGCGCCGGCTCCACCGTGTCCCGCAGCGCCACGTCATCGGCGACCACCACGACCTCGGTCGGGATGCCCTCGGCGGCCGCCAGCTCGGCGGCGAGGCCGAAATTCAGCCGATCGCCGGTGTAGTTCTTCACCACCAGCAGGGCACCGGCTGGTCCCGCCACGGCGCGGATGCCAGCCAGCACCGCATCGACGCTGGGCGAGGTGAAGACATCGCCGGCCACAGCGGCTGCCAGCATGCCAGGGCCGACATAGCCGGCATGGGCGGGCTCATGTCCCGCCCCGCCGCCGGACAGCACCACCACCGGGCGGCTCGCGGCGGGGGGCAGTTCCGCCAGCAGGATCACGTCCTCCGCCTCCAGCAGGACCTGGGCGGGGTTGAGGTCGGCCAAGCCTTCCAGCATCTCGCGCACGACGCGGCGGGGATTGTTGATCAGCTTCTTCATGCGGCGTTCCGGTTCTTTGGGCGTGCCAGGGCATGCCAGTCTGAAGGGTGCCGGAGCCTGCGCCAACCCGGCTGGCTCGGGTGGTGTCAGTCCGGCTCTTCCGGCGGCGCCTCTCCGGCACGGATGCCGGGGGCCTGGGCTTCGATGTTGCGCGCCAGCTTGCGCAGAACGCGGCTGGCGACCTCCAGTTCCTCCTCCGTCACGTCCTGCAGCAGCAGGCCGCGCATGGAGCTGACCGTCTCATCCAGCGCCGCCACCTGTCCCTCGGCCGCAGGTGTCAGGCTGACCTGCTTGGCGCGGCGGTCGCCATCCACGGTGTTGCGGCGGATCAGCCCCTGCTTCTCCAGCCCGTCCAGCAGCCGCACGATGGTGGGGTGCTCCAGCTCCAGCCGCGCGGCCAGCTCGCTCTGCGTGATGGCCTCGTTCCTGGCCAGTTGCAGCAGCAGCCGGGCGCGAGAGAGGTTCAGCCCCTGTTGTCGCACCAGACCGTCGAACAGGGTCCGCATCTTTCGCCCGGTCACGGAAAGCTCGGTCAGGAAGCCGGCACGCAGGGCGGACTGGGGCTGTTGCATGGGAGGCCTGTCTGTCGCCGGCCGGGTCAACAGCCGGCCGATGTTATTTCCCTTGGAAGCATAGACCGGCCTCCAGGCGCCAAGCCCGCGCCCTGCCCGGGCGTATGGCGCGGCACTGCCTGGTTATAGTCAGCCGGCGGCTTCCTCCACCAGTCCGTGCATCCCAGCGCCGCCGCAAGCCAGCGCGATCCCTGGAGTGGGGGCCACCGCCCGGCGTCCCGAAGCGACGAATTTGCAGCCCATACCCGCATCGGTTGATACCCCACCTCGCTGCGGGCCTTGCCGCGACAGCCGCGTCCGGCGGTCATTTTCACCGCCCCCGGTCTGCACGCCGCCGGCTTCCTGTGGCACGGTACCGGCATGATACATTTCGGCCAGCTTCTGGAGATCGGGCCGCCAGGCGGATCTCCAGCAGCCATTCCATCGTTGCCTTCGCGTGCTGACCGGCACGCGGAGTTGCTGCCAGTCCGAGGAACCACGGCATGACCCCACGCAAGCAGATGAGCCTCGGGCTGTCGATGCGCTACCTCGGCTACCATGCCGCAGCCTGGCGGCATCCGCAGGTCGATCCCGCCGGCGCCTCGGACTACGATCACTTTCTGAATGTGGCGCGGCTGGCCGAGGCCGCGAAGTTCGACATGGTCTTTCTGGCCGACGGCATCGGCATCCGCGCCAAGGACGAGCCTGAAGGCTCGCTCTGCCGTTCCGCCCAGACAGCGGAGCTGGAACCGCTGACGCTGCTCTCCGCACTCGCGCCGATGACGAAGCATATCGGCCTCGTCGCCACGGCCTCCACCACCTACAACGAACCTTTCCATGTGGCGCGGAAATACGCCTCGCTGGACCGGATCAGCCGCGGGCGTGCCGGCTGGAACATCGTGACCTCCTGGTCCGATGCCGAGGCTCGCAACTTCAACCGCGACCAGCACCTGGATTACGACACGCGCTACGAGCGCGCCGCCGAGTTCGTCGAGGTCGTCAAGGGCCTTTGGGATTCCTGGGACGAGGATGCCTTCGTGCGGGACCAGGACACCGGTATTTTCTTCGATCCCGGCAAGATGCATGTGCTGAACCACCAGGGGCGGCACTTCAAGGTGCGGGGGCCGCTCAGCGTCGCCCGCAGCCCGCAGGCACGGCCCGTGCTGGTGCAGGCGGGCGCCTCGGAACAGGGGCTGGAGATCGCCGCCGCCAGCGCGGATGTGGTCTATTCCGCGCCGCACGACATCGACACGGCCAAGGCCTATTACGCCAACCTGAAGGCTCGCTTGGCCAGGTATGGTCGCGCACCCGGCGACCTGCTGGTGATGCCGGGCTTCACCCCCTTCGTGGGCCGCACGGAGCAGGAAGCGCGCGACAAATACGACCAGCTCAATGCGCTGGTCGATCCGCTGCTCGGCCTCTCCTACCTTTATGGCCAGATGGGCGACCTGTCCGGCTATCCGCTGGACGGGCCGGTGCCGGAACCCATGGATGCCGAGGTGAAAAGCATCGCCAGGAACCTGCTGACCCTGGCGCGGCGTGACAACCTGACCATCCGGCAGCTCTATACCCAGACCGCAGCCGGCTTCGGCTCCCGCATCGTCATCGGCACGCCGAAGCAGATCGCGGATGAGATGGAGGCCTGGGTTGCCGCCGAAGCCGCCGATGGCTTCAATATCTGCCCGGCCGCCCTGCCGATCGGGCTGGAGGATTTCGCCACGCTGGTGATACCGGAATTGCAGCGGCGCGGCGTCTTCCGCAGCGACTATGCGGGGGCGACGCTGCGCGAGAACCTCGGCCTCCGGCTGCCGGGGAGCCGCTATGCCGCCGCGTGAGCGTCACGTCGCCGTCCTCGGCGCCGGTATCGAGGGCGTGGCCAGCGCCATAGAGCTGCTGCGCACCGGCCATCGCGTTACCCTGCTGGACCCGGCGAAGCCGGGAGGCGAGCAGGCGGCCAGCTATGGCAATGCCGGCTGGCTCTCCCCCATGTCCATCATCCCGCCCAGCACGCCCGGAATCTGGCGGCAGGTGCCGGGCTATCTGCGCGACCCGCTGGGGCCGCTGGCCATCCAGTGGCGCTACCTGCCGAAAGCGCTGCCCTGGCTCTCGCGCTACCTGCTGTCCGGCTGGACCGAGGCGCGGGTGCGGCGGATCGCCCAGGCGCTGCGGCCGCTGCTGCTGGATTCGCCGAGCCTGCACGCGCGGCTGGCGGCGGAAGCCGGCGTGCCGGAACTGATCGAGCATCGGGGCGTGATGCATGTCTTCGCCTCGCGCGCGCATTTCGAGGCGCAGTCGCTGGCCTGGCGCATCCGGCGCGACTGCGGTGTTGTCTGGACGGAGCTGGAAGGCGCGGCGCTGCGGGAAGTGGAACCGGATCTCGGCCCCGCCGCCGGCTTCGGCGTGCTGCTGCCGGAAGGCGGGCGCTGCCTGTCACCGGGACAATACGTGGCGGCGCTGGCGGCCTATGCGCAGCGGCAGGGTGCGCGGCTGCTGCGCCAAGCCGCGGTGGATTTCCGGCTGGAGGGCAGCCGGCTGCGCGGCGTTATCCTGGCCGATGGCAACCTGCTGGACTGTGATGCCGCCGTGATCTGCTGTGGCGCCCGATCAGCGCCTTTGGCCGCGAAAGCCGGCGACACGGTGCCGCTGGAAACCGAGCGCGGCTACCATGTCATGCTGCGTGGCACGCAGTTCGGGCCGGTGCATTCGATGATGCTGGCCTCGGCCAATGCGGTGGTGAATCCGATGCGGGACGGGTTGCGCATCGCCGGCCAGGTGGAAATCGCCGGGCTGGACGCCCCGCCCAACTGGAAGCGAGCGGAGATCCTGCACGACCACCTGCGGCGCGCCTTCCCCGGCCTTCCCGACCCCTTCCCCCCGGACCGCGTCAGCGTCTGGATGGGGCACCGCCCGGCCACGCCGGACGGCATGCCCTGCCTGGGAAGGGCCAGTGGCTCGGAGGACATCATCCATGCCTTCGGCCATGGCCATGTCGGGCTGGTGGCCGGGGCGCGCACCGGGCGCGTGGTGGCGCAACTGTCGTCCGGCCAGCCGCCGGAGATCCCGTTGGAGCCGTTTTCCGCCGCCCGCTTCCGCTAGCGTCCGGCTGCCTCGGCTGTGCCCGCGCGCCCAAAGGGGACGCGCGGACTCATCTGGGTCAAGCCGCCGCCTGCAGTGCGGGGTAGTCGGTATAACCCTCCGCGCCATCACCATAGATGGTGGCGGGATTGACCTCGTTCAGCGGCGCGCCCTGAGACAGACGGCGCGGCAGGTCGGGGTTGGCGATGAACTTCAGGCCGAAGCTGACGGCATCGGCGCGGCCGGCGGCGAGTTCGGCGGCCGCCTCCTCCACCGAGAACTGCTCATTGGCGATCAGCGGGCCGCCGAAAGCCTGCTTCAGTTGCGGGCTGATGCGGTCGGCGCCGACATGTTCGCGCGTGAACAGGAAGGCCAGCTTCCGGCGCCCGGCTTCCCGCGCGACATAGGAGAAGGTGGCCAGCGGGTTGCTGTCCCCCATGGTGTGGGAATCACCGCGTGGCGACAGATGCAGCCCGACGCGGTCGGCACCCCATACGGAGATGGCGGCATCCACCACATCCAGCATCAGCCTGGCGCGGTTCTCTACCGGCCCGCCATATTCATCCGTGCGCAGGTTGGTGGAATCCTGCAGGAACTGGTCGAGCAGGTAGCCATTGGCGCCATGGACCTCCACACCGTCGAAGCCGGCAGCCTGCGCATTCTCGGCCCCTTTGCGGAAAGCCTCGACCACGCCGGGGATCTCTGAGGTTTCCAGCGCGCGGGGTGTCGTATAGGGGCGCTGGGGGCGCACCAGGCTGACATGGCCTTTGGCTGCGATGGCGCTGGGCGCCACCGGCAGCGCGCCGTCCAGAAACATGGGGTCGGAGATGCGGCCGACATGCCAGAGCTGCAGCATGATACGGCCGCCCGCCGCATGCACCGCATCGGTGACACGCTTCCAGCCTTCCACCTGCTCTGCGGACCAGATGCCGGGCGTCTTGGCATAGCCGACGCCCATAGGGGTCACCGAGGTCGCCTCGGAGATGATGAGGCCGGCGGAGGCACGCTGGACATAGTAGTCGCGCATGATGGGGGTGGGCACGCGGGTGTCCGCAGTGGCACGGGCCCTGGTCAGCGGCGCCATGACAATGCGGTTTGGCAGCTCCAACGCGCCGAAACGGGCCGGGTCAAACAGGGTCGGCATAGGCTGTGACTCTCCTGACGCACGCGCCGGCGTTGAGCCGGCAGTCGTTCGATAAATAGCGAACAACATGCCTTTGGTAAGGGAGGGGCAGGCATGCAGGAGCCGTATGCACACAGAGACGTGGCGATGCTGGGCGAGCATGAAGAGCGCGGCCGGGGCGCTTCCGGCGCCACGCCTTCAACCCTGTAGGGGGAGCGGCTGGGCGGCTGAGCGACCCTCCCCCGGCGCCGCCAGCCGGGGGAAGGCACCATGGCCGTCAGCCCTTGGAAACGCCCCAGAACAGGGGCAGCGGCGCCGAGGCCACGCCCGAGACATTCTTGCGCCAGGCCTGGAAGCCCTTGAAGAAGCCGGTGGGGGCAAAGAGGCCGCCTTCCACCGCGGCCGCATTCATGCGGCCCATGGCGGCCTTGGCTGCGGCCTCGTCCGGCGCGGCGAACCACTCGCCGCGGGCCTGCTCCACGGCCGGCAGGTTGGGCCAGCCGAACCAGGCGCCGTCGCCATGGGCGCGCAGCCCGTTGTAGCTGGCAGGCGTGACGCAGTCGGCGCCGCCGTGCCAGGAGAAGAAGATCGACCAGCCGCCTTCCGAGGTCGGTGCCTTGCTGGTGCGGCGGGTGCCCACGGTACCCCAGTCGGTGGACACGAAATCGACATTGAAGCCGATCTGCTTCAGTGCCTCCGCCGTGACATCGCCGAAGGCCTTGGTGATGGGCTGGTCCTGCGCCACCAGCATCACCACCGGCTCTCCGTCATAGCCCGAGGATTTCAGCATGGAGCGCGCCTTGTCCATGTCGCGCGGCCCCTTCAGGATCTCGCCGCCTTCCTCGGTGTAATAGGGCGTGCCGGGGGTGAAGTAGCCGCCGAGCTGCTGCCACAGGCTGCGGTCCTCGCCCACCAGGGCGGTCATGCAGTCCTCCTGGCTCAGGCCCAGCATCAGGGCGCGGCGGGCGCGCGCGTCGCTGAAGGGCTTCTGCAGATGGTTCATCCGCAGCGTGCCGATGTTGCCCAGGGGGTCCGCGATGCCGATGGCGATGTCGCGTGAGCGCCGCAGCACCGGCAGCAGGTCCACGATGGGGTTCTCCCACCAGTCGATCTCGCCGCTCTGCAAGGAGGCGGCGGCGGTCGCCGGGTCCGGCATCACCACCCACTCGATCCGCTCCACCATGGCGCGCTTGCCGCCGGCCAGCCAGGACGCCGGTTCCTCGCGCGGCACGTAGCCGTCGAACTTCGTGAAGACCGCCTTGGCGCCCGGCACCCATTCCTCCCGCACGAAGCGGTAGGGGCCGGAGCCGACATAGTCCTTGATCTGCTGGAAGGGGTCCGTCTGCGCGATGCGCTCCGGCATGATGAAGGCCAGAGGCGCGTTGGTCTTGCCCAGCGCCAGCAGCATCTTCGGGTATGGCTTCTTCAGCGACCAGCGGAAGGTGCTGTCATCCACGGCCACCAGCTCGTTTTGCTGTGCGCGGATCATCTGGCCCATAGGGTCGCGCACGGCCCAGCGTTTCAGGCTGGCCACCACGTCGCGGGCGCGCACCGGCTCGTTGTCATGGAACTTCAGGCCAGGGCGCAGCCTGAAGGTCCAGACGAGCCCATCGGCGGAGACCTCCTCCGATTCCACCATCTGGCGCTGCGGCTCGATATGCTCATCCACGCCATAGAGCGTGTCCCAGACCATCGCGGAAGCATTGCGCACCACCAGCTGGGTGCCCCAGATCGGGTCGAAATTCGCCAGGTTGGCCTGGGGCACGAAACGCAGCGTGCGTGATGCCGCGCTCTGCGACAGGGCCGGCCGGGACAGGCCGCCCGCCACCAGCGAGCCTGTCAGCGCCGCACCACGCAGAAAACTCCGTCGGTCCATTCGTCACATCCTTCCCGGCTTCACCGCCCAGCGGGGCGGCGACCTGCTCAAAACAATGGCGGCGCCACCGCGGCGCATCTGGTTCGGGAGCCCGCGGCATGCTGCCGCCCCTGCTCCTGCCGCACCCCCTGCATCTGCCGTGCCAGCCGTCTCATGCGCCGCCGTGGGTGGACAGGAGCCCGGCCCCGCCCGCAGATTTCCGGCCGAACCAGGGTGCGCAGGCCATGATGGACGAGATCGACCGCAAGCTGCTGACACTGTTGCAGGAGGATGCGAGTCTTTCGCTGGCGCAGCTGGCGGAGCGGGTCGGCCTTTCCTCCACGCCCTGCTGGAAGCGGGTGCAGAAGCTGGAAGCGCGCGGCGTGCTGGCGCGGCGCGTGGCCCTGGTGGCGCCGGAGAAGGTGGGCGTCGGGCTGATCGTCTTCGTCGCCATCGAGGCCGCCGACCATTCGCCGGAATGGCTGGACCGCTTTGCCCGCACCGTCGCCGCAATGCCGGAGGTGATGGAGGTCTACCGGATGGCTGGCGAGATCGACTACATGCTGCGCGTGGCGGTGGCCGACATGGCGGCCTTCGACATCTTCTACAAAAGCCTCATTGCCGCGGTGCCGCTGCGCAACGTGACGTCCCGATTCGCGATGGAGCGAATCAAGCACACCACGGCTTATCCCTTGCAGCGCAGCGCCTTCCGGGACCGTGGCCAGCCGGGTGAACGGGCCAGCGATACGGAAGAGGAAGAATAAACTTCTCCCACGCGTGGCCGGGGGAGGACAGACCTTTCGCCTCCCCTGAGAACTTCAGGAAACACAACCATTTAACAGTGCTCTCCGGCTGCGTATCTTTGCCTTTATGACGCACCGCACCGGACATCGCCTGCGCGGCACCGGCCCCCGCTGCCGGAACCCTGCCGCTTGCAGCCGATGTTGCCGCCGGCGCTGACCTGACCCGCTGATCTTCCCGTCCGCCCTTCCCACGGCACCAGCCGTGAAGGAGCCCGCATGCCTGATACGCACGCCATCAGCCTTCCCAAGCAGTCCTTGTCGCTGCCCCGCGCACGGCAGGCCCTGGCCGGCCGCGCCATGCCGGACCTGCGCAAGCTGCGCCGTTTCCTTTCCCCGGTGGTGCTGGTGCTGCTCTGGCAGGCGGCTTCCAGCCTCGGGCTGATTTCCCCGCGTACCCTGGCCTCCCCGGCCACGGTGATCCTGTCCGGCTGGGAGCTGCTGCTCTCGGGCGAATTGCCGCACCACCTGATGGTGTCGCTGAGCCGCGTCGTCACCGGCCTCGCCATCGGCCTGGCGCTGGGCACCGGCTTCGCGCTGGTGGCGGGCCTGTCCCGCCTTGGCGAGGAAGTGGTGGACGCGCCCTTGCAGATGCTGCGCACCCTGCCCTTCCTGGCGCTGGTGCCGCTGTTCATCCTGTGGTTCGGCATTGGCGAGACGCCCAAGATTGCCCTGGTGGCGCTGGGCACCACCTTCCCGATCTACCTGACGCTCTTCGCCGGCATCCGCGGCGTGGACCCGAAGCTGGTGGAAGCCGGCAAGATGTTCGGGCTCGACCGGCGCGGGCTGGTGCGGCACGTCATCCTGCCGGGGGCGCTGCCCTCCGCGCTGGTGGGGCTGCGCTATGCACTGGGCACCGCCTGGCTGAGCCTGGTGATCGCCGAGCAGATCAACGCCACCTCCGGCATCGGCTTCCTGATCAATGACGCGCGGGACTTCCTGCGCACCGACATCATCGTCGTCGGGCTGGTGGTCTATGCCCTGCTGGGCCTGGGCGCCGATGCCCTGGTGCGGGCGCTGGAGCGCCGCGCCCTCGCCTGGCGCCCCAACCTGCTGAAGGGCTGAGGATCATGAGCAAAACATCCTCCCGCGACGTCGTCATCGAGGGCCTCACCCGCCGCTTCGGCGAGAACACGGTGCTGCACGACCTCGACCTTGTGCTGGAGCCCGGCTCCTTCACCGCCCTGCTGGGGCGCAGCGGCTCCGGCAAGACCACGCTGCTGCGGACGCTGGCGGGGCTGGACCCGGCGCCGGCCGATGCGCGGCTGACCCTGCCCGCCGCCGTGGCCGCCGCCTTCCAGGAGCCGCGCCTGCTGCCCTGGAAGAAGGTCTGGCAGAATGTCGCCATCGGCCTGCCCGCCGCTGGCGCGCAGGAGCGGGCGGAGCGCGCCCTGGCCGAGGTTGGCCTATCCCACCGCCGCGAAGCCTGGCCCGCTACGCTCTCAGGCGGCGAGGCGCAGCGCGCAGCCCTCGCCCGCGCCCTGGTGCGGGAGCCGCAGCTTCTGCTGCTGGACGAGCCCTTCGCGGCGCTGGATGCCCTGACACGCATCCGGATGCATGCGCTGGTGCTGGACCTCTGGCGCGCCCACAACCCGACCACGCTGATCGTCACGCATGACGTGGACGAGGCCATCCTGCTGGCCGACCGCGTAGTGGTGCTGGACCAGGGCCGCATCGCCGCTGACATCGCGGTGGAGATGCCGCGCCCGCGCAGCCATGGCGAGCCCGCCTTCGCCACCCTGCGCCGCCGCCTGCTGTCCGAACTGGGCGTCGAGGACGATGTCCTCCGCCACGCTGCCTGAGCTGAGGAGGAAACATCATGTCCGCATCGCAGAACATCGAATTCATTGGCATGATCCAGCCGCGCCAGCAGTCGGAGATCCATCCGGCGCAGGGACCGGCGATCGACCCGGGCTATCTGGTGGCCTCCGCCCAGGCGCATGACGAAGGCGGCTTCGATCGCATCCTGATCGGCTGGTACAGCAACGGGCCGGACGGGCTGCTGCTGGCCACCCATGCGGCGGCGCATACCAGGAAGGTCGGCTTCCTGGTGGCGCATCGGCCGGGCTTCCAGTCTCCCACGACGGCTGCCCGCTCCTTCGCCTCGCTGGACCAGCTTTCCAACGGGCGCGCGGCCATCCACGTCATCTCGGGCGGCGACGACGCTGACCAGGCGCGCGATGGCGACTGGCTGGACAAGGATGCGCGCTACGCCCGCACGGATGAATACGTCTCGATCCTGAAGGCCATCTGGACCGGCGAGAAGCCGGTGGACCATGAGGGCCAGTATTACCGCATCAAGGGCGCCTCTCCCGAAGTGAAGACGGTGCAGCGGCCGCGCCCGCCGATCTATTTCGGCGGTGCCTCGGAGGCCGCGCTGCGCGTGGCCGGCAAGCACGCCGATGTCTATGCCCTCTGGGGCGAGACGCAGGCGCAGGTGCGCGAGATCGTCACCCGCGTGCGGGCCGAGGCCGCGAAGCACGGCCGGGAGAATGACGTGCGCTTCTCCCTCAGCTTCCGCCCCATCCTGGCGGAAACCGAGGAAGCCGCCTGGGCCAAGGCCGAACGCATCCTGGCGCGCGTGCGCGAGGTGCGCGGGCAGGCGGCGCTGGGCCGTGGGCCTTCGCCGCAGAACACCGGCTCCCAGCGCCTGCTGGCCGCCGCCGCGCAGGGGGACCGGCCGGAGGGGCGGCTCTACACCGCCATCGCGCGTGAAACCGGCGCGCGGGGCAATACCACCGCCCTGGTGGGCACGCCGCAGCAGGTGGCGGAGGCTTTTCTTGAATATCATGCGCTGGGCGTCACCACCTTCCTGATCCGTGGCTTCGACCCGCTGGAGGATGCCGTGGATTACGGTCGCGAATTGCTCCCCCTCACCCGCCGGCTGGTGGCCGAGCGGTTGGCGCACAAGGTGGCGGCGGAATGAGCAATCCCCTGATCCTCCGCCGCCGCTCGCTGCTGCTGGGCGCCGCCGCCGCCACGCTGGCCATGCCGCATCTGGCCCGCGCCCAGTCGCCGCTGCGCGTGGGCGACCAGCGCGGCAATGCCCGCGCCGTGATGGAAGCCGCCGGGGTGCTGAAGGACCTCGAAGGCCGCATTGTCTGGAGCGAGTTCCCCGCCGCCGCGCCGCTGGTGGAGGCGCTGAACGCCGATGCCATCGACACCGGCCTGGTGGGCGACGCGCCCTTCACCTTTGGTGCCGCCGCCGGCGTGCCCATCAAGGCCATCGCCGCGACGCGGGAGAACCGCGACGGCCTCGCCATCCTTGTGCCGAAGGACAGCCCGGTGCAATCGCTGCAGGACCTGAAGGGCAAGCGCATCGCCACCGGGCGGGGCTCCATCGGGCACCAGCTGGTGCTGGCGGCGCTGGAGAATGCGAAGCTGCCGCTGGACGCGGTGCAAATGGTCTTCCTGCTGCCGGCGGATGCCAAGGCAGCCTATTCCAGCGGCGCCGTGGATGCCTGGTCCACCTGGGAACCTTATGTGGCGCAGGAGGAAGTAACCAATGGCGCCCGCCGCGTGGCCAATGGTGCCGGCATTACTCCGGGCCTCGGCTTCCAGGCGGCGCGGAACGACGCCATCGCCAGCCGCCGGCCGGAACTGGCGGATTTCGTGCGGCGCCTGGCCACCGCGCGGGCCTGGGCCAATGCCAACCCGGCCGGCTATGCCCGCACCTGGTCCGCACTGATGAACATCCCTGAGCCGGTGGCGGAACTCTGGTTCCGCCGCGCCCAGACGCGCGTCGTGCCCATCGACGATGGCGTGGTGACGGACGAGCAGAAGAACATCGATCTCTACACCCGCGCCCGGCTCGTGCGGACGACGGTGAAGGCGGCGGACCTGCTCGACCCCTCCTTCGCAGAGGCCATCCAGGCCGGAAACAAGACCGGCTGAAACCAGGAGGCCCCGGCGCCACTGTCGCGTGCCGGGGCCATGCGGTCAGGCGAAATCCGGCTGGCCGTAGGGATAGTAGTTCTCCAGCACCACATGCTGGTAGGGCAGCGCCTCCAGCCGCACGGTGCCGAGGAAGGGCTGGTCCGGCTCCACCAGCAGGATGGTCGGCGCGAAGCCGGTATCATGGAAGCCGCGGCGGAAATGCACGCGGGACTTGATGGCGATGATCTTGAAGTCGCCCGGCTCGAGCCCCCGGTCTCGCAGTTCCGACAACTCAATGATCTGCACCAGGCGCGGACTGATCACCAGCACATTGCCCTCGCCGAAGCGGACGGCCACCCACTTCTGACCGGCGCCACGCCGCAGCCCCTCGCTCACATGCAGCACGGTGCCCTGCACCCGCACCGGCTCCCCCGCGGATTCATCGAAGCGGCCGCCGATGGACATGTCGACGGCATCGCCCGGCTTCACGCCACGGGCGAGCAGCCCATCCACCGCTTCCTCATCCATCACGGTGGCCACCAGCGTATCCGCGCAGTTCTGCGCCAGGATCTCCCGCAGCAGCCAGGTTGCGGCGCCGGAGCGGTCGCTGTGGTCGGCCAGCACCACGGGCGTGGCGCCGTCCGCCACGGCCTGCTTCGCCAGCCGCACGCCCTCTGCCATGGAATGCACCTTGGCGGTGTTCAGCAGGGCCTCGCGCTGACGCCAGGCGAATTGCGCCATGTCCTCCGCCACGCTCTGGGCCAGGTCAGGCTTGCCGTTGGTCAGCACCTGGATAGTGATGCCGACATCCGGCACGTCCGACCACGGAAAGCCGAAGAAGACATTCACATAGGTATCCGGCTCCCGCGCCTCCCAGACCAGGGCACGCTGGATCAGGTCCATCCAGGGCGAGGCGCCGGTCCATTGCAGCACGGTGGGCGAGATGACGGGTACCTTCCGCGTCACATGCGCCGGCGCGTAGTCGCCGCGCAGGGACCGCACCAGCATCCGCGCCGCGCGCTCTCCTTGCAGATAGCTGTCGTAATGCGGGTAGTACTTCACCGTGAAGGCCATGTCGGCGTGGCGGAGGAACTCCTCGTCCTCATTGCCATGCGGGTCGAAGGTGGCGGCGATGCGCGCCTCCGGCCCGATGGCCTCCCGCACCCGGCGGGCGATCTCGGCCTCCGGTCGCGGCACGCCGCGCACACCCATGGCGCCGTGCAAGGAGAGATAGGCACCGTCGAAAGGCCCCTGCTCCCGCAACTCCTCCACCATGCGGCCCACGAAGGTCTCGAAAGCCTCGTTGGTGATCCAGCCGGAGCCGGTGCCCCGCTTGGAATCGAGCGGGGATTCGATGCCCACCAGCTCCACATCCGGGAACTCGCGCGCCACCTTCACGAAGCCACCGACATAGGAGCGCGGCTCATGCGCCAGCAATGCCGCGCCACGCGCCGGGGAGCCCTGGTAGGTGAAGTCGTCCACCGTGGTGTCTGAGGGCAGGAAGGTCACCGTCTCGTGCGAGAACTTCATCACGGCGATGCGGAGAGGCTTGGTCATCGGTTCGGCTATGCTTTCGGTTCAGCGCGGCGCGGCGGCCAGCAGGAGGGAGAGCAGGCGGCCAAAGTGGCCGATGGAGATGGCCCGGCCCTTCTGGTCGGTATCGACGCGGTGCACCACCACGGTCTCCAGCGCCGGCATCACCAGCACGAAATGGCCGCCGACGCCCAAAGCGGTGTAGCTGCCCTCCGGCACCTTCACCTGCGGGAAGAGGATGCCGGCGCGCGAGACCCACCACATGTAGCCATAGGCGCCGCGATACCCGGCTTCCGAGATCGGCAGGGTGCTGATCTGCACCCAGTCCGCCGGCACGATGCCCTGCCCGCCCTCCAGGAACATCTGGCCGAAGCGGGCCAGGTCCCGCGCCGTCATGCGGAAGGGATAGGCAGGGTGCTGCGAATCGGGCAGATCGACGATCTGCCCGTCACGCGCAGGCTCGAAATCCTGCATGCCGCAGGGGGCGGCGATGCGCTGCGCGAAATCGGTGAAGATGTCGGCGCCGGTGCGTTGCCGGAAGATGCTGCCCAGCGCGTTGAAGTCCCAGTTGTTGTAGCACCAGGTGGTGCCCGGCCCGACGCTGTGCCGCGCCGGCTTGATGGACAGCATCCAGGGCGATTCATAGCCGCTGGGATGATAGATGCCGGAGCGGGCGCAGAGCAGGTCCAGCACCGTCGCCAGCTTCTCCCGCGCTGTCAGCCCCAGCTTGTCGTCGATGCCAAGCTGATCCAGAGAGGCTTCGAGGTCGATGCGGCCTTCCGCGACATGGATGCCGATGAGGGCCGAAAGCAGGCTCTTGCGGATAGAGTGGACATTGTAACGGGTGGCGACATGGCCCTGGGCATGCAGCACCCGGCCCCGCGTCACGACCATGAGCGCGGCGGTGTCGCCCTTCAGGGCTTCCTGCCTCATCGCCTCCAGGCCTGAGGCGGACCAACCTGCCTCCGCCGCAGCCTCCCAACGCGGCCAATTGCCGCAATCCTCATCAGCCGTTTCGCTCTGCGCGATAGACAAGTTGCGAATCCTCACGCGGTGTACCAGACTTGGCAGCAATGGCACATGGTTTGCTTGGTCCAGGCAATACCGCAAGCGCGAACCGATGAGGAAATCTGACGATGGTCCAGCTCCGATCCCGCCGCTCATCCGCTGGGCCTCGCCGTATTTTCACGGTCTCTGCCCTGCTGGCCTCTCTGGCCCTGCCCGCTGCGGTGCAGGCGGCCACGCCGGGGAATGCCCTTGTGATGGCCTGGAACATCGACGCCATCAGCACCTTCGACCCCGCCCAGATCGGCGAGGTGGTGACCAGCGAACTGCTGCAGAACACCTGTGACTCGCTGGCGACCTTCGACCCCAAGGACGAGAAGAAGGTCATCCCTGGGCTGGCGGAAAGCTGGCAGATCTCCGAGGACGGGCAGCAGATCACCTTCCGCCTGCGCGATAACCTCGTGTTCCCGTCCGGCAACAAGGCGACGGCGCAGGACCTCGCCTGGTCCATGCACCGCGTGGTGAAGCTGGGCTTCGGCAACGCCGCATCGCTCACCGAGTACGGCTTCACCAAGGAGAATGTGGAGCAGATGATCACCGCGCCGGATGACCGGACGCTGGTGATGAAGCTCGACAAGCCCTATCCCACCGGGCTGATCCTGCAGGCCATCGCGGCCAACCGCGTGGCGACGGTTCTGGACCGCAAGACCGTCATGGCCAACGAGGTCAATGGCGACCTGGGCAACAAGTATCTGGCCACGCATACCGAATGCGTCGGCCCCTACCGCCTGCGGCAGTGGAATGCCGGTGAGACGGTGGTGCTGGAGGCCAACGAGAAGTACTGGGGCCCCGCGCCGAAGCTGCGCCGCGTCATTGTCCGCCATGTCGCCGAGGCTGGCACCCAGCGCCTGCTGCTGGAAAAGGGTGATGTAGACGTGGCGCGCGACCTGACGCCCGAGGATATGGCGGCTGTCGAGAAGACCCAGGGCCTGGCGCTCTCCCGTACGCTGAAGCCGCAGTTGGTCTATTGGGGCTTCAACAACGCCAACCCGATCTTCGCCAATGAGAAAGTGCGCCTGGCGATGCGCTACCTGATCGACTACGAAGGCCTCGGCAAGACGATCATGGCCTATAACGGCGTGCCGCGTGCCAGCTTCGCACAGCTCGGCGCCTTCGGTGCGCTGGATGAGAAGGAAGGCCAGCCCTTCAAGCTCGACCTCGACCGCGCCAAGCAGCTTCTGATTGAGGCCGGCTACCCGGATGGCTTCGAGACCACGCTGATCTTCGGCACCCTGCCCTATGCGCCGCCCATTGCGCAGCATATCCAGGCCAATGCCGCCAAGGTCGGTGTGCGCATCAAGCTGGAACAGATGGCCAATGCGCAGCTCTTCGCGCGGCATCGCGGGCGGGAATTCCAGACTGCGATGCTGGCTTGGCAGACCGGCGTGCCGGATGCGCATGGCAATGCCTCGCGCCTGATCGCCAATCCGGACAACCGGCCGGAAGCCAAGCTGACGCAGTACCCCTCCTGGCGCCATGCCTTCCAGTCCGAGGCCGCCAACAAATTGGCGCAGGCTGCCCTGCTGGAGCGTGACGAGGACAAGCGCGTCGAGATGTACCACCAGCTGCAGAAGGACATGATGCAGAGCGGCCCCTCCGCCATCATGTTCCAGAGCGTCATGCTGGCCGGCCTGCGCGGCAATGTGCGGAACTGGACCTGGCACGGCTTCCAGGCCTACTACGACCTCGTCTCGAAGGAATAAGCGGCATGGCTGAGGCGGCGGTTCCCGCCCGGCGTTCCGGGGGCGTCGCCGCCCCCGGCCTGCCTTCCTGGAGCGGCACGGCGCTGCGCGTCGTGGTCTCCATCGCTGTCACGCTGTTCGGCCTGATGGCATTGACCTTTTTCATTGGCCGCATGCTGCCGCTGGACCCCGTGGCCGCCATCCTGGGCGACAATGCCACGCAGGAAGCCATCGACGCGATGCGCGCGCAGCTTGGCCTGGATCAGCCGATCTGGGTGCAGTTCGCGCGCTATGTCGGCGATGTTGTGCGGCTGGACCTCGGCACCGCGCTGACCACCGGCAAGCCGGTGCTGGCGGATATCGCCCGCGTCTTCCCCGCCACCATCGAGTTGGCGACGGTCGGCATTATCATCGGCACCGGACTTGGTATTCCGCTGGGTGTGATGGCTGCGGCCTATCGCGACACGCCGGTGGATTACTTCGTCCGCGTCTTCGGGTTGCTCGGCTATTCCACCCCGAATTTCTGGCTGGGGCTGATGGGGCTGGTGCTCTTCTATGCCACGCTGGGCTGGGTCGGTGGCCCGGGGCGCATCGACACCGCCTTCCAGTGGGACATCGAGCCGGTGACGGACCTGCTGCTGCTGGATACCGCCATGGCAGGGCAGTGGGAGATCTTCCGCGATGTCTTCGGCCATATCATCCTGCCGGCCTCCATCCTCGGCTTCGGCGCCTTGGCCTATATCAGCCGCATGACGCGCTCCTTCATGCTGGAGCAGTTGAGCCAGGAATATGTCGTGGCCGCACGGGTGAAGGGCCTGTCCTGGATGCGCACGGTCTGGGTGCATGCCTTCCGCAACGTGGCGGTGCAGGTGGTAACCGTGGTGGCCCTGGCCTATGCCTTCCTGCTGGAAGGCGCCGTGCTGACCGAGACGGTCTTCGCCTGGCCCGGCTTCGGCCGCTACCTGACCAATGCGCTGCTGGCCGGCGACATGAATGCCGTGGTCGGCTGCACGCTGTTGATCGGCATCATCTTCGTCGCGCTCAACCTGCTGACCGACCTTCTCTACCGCCTCTTCGATCCCCGGACCCGCTGAGCATGAGCGCCTCAACTCCTTTCGGCGTCTGGCTGCGGGCGCCGGTTCCGGCCTCACCCTTCCAGGCGCGCATGCAGGCGCTCTGGAAGGCCTGGCGGCGGCTGCGCGGCAATCCGCCGGCACTGGCTGGCGCCATCCTGCTGGTGCTGCTGCTGGCGGTCGCCATCTTCGCGCCGCTGATCGCCACGCATGACATCCTGGCGCAGGACCTCACGGCCCGTCTGCAGAAGCCTTCCGCGACGCACTGGCTGGGCACCGACGACCTTGGGCGCGATATCTTCAGCCGCGTCGTCTACGGCTCCCGCATCACGCTCTACATCGCCTTCCTGGCGGCGCTGATCGCGGCGCCGCTGGGGCTGATCATCGGCACCACGGCGGGCTATCTGGGCGGCTGGACGGACACCATCCTGATGCGGCTGGTGGATATCTTCCTGTCCTTCCCAAGCCTGATCCTGGCACTGGCCTTCGTCGCGGCGCTTGGCCCGGGCATCGAGAATGCCATCATTGCCATCTCCCTCGCCGCCTGGCCGCCTATCGCGCGGCTGGCGCGGGCGGAGACGCTGACGGTGCGCAATTCCGACTACATCGCCGCCGTGCGGCTGCAGGGTGCCTCCCGCATGCGCATCATCGTGCATCATGTCATGCCAATGTGCATTCCTTCCGTCATCGTGCGCATCACGCTGAACATGGCGGCCATCATCCTCACCGCCGCCGGCCTGGGCTTCCTCGGCCTCGGCGCGCAGCCGCCCAGCCCGGAATGGGGGGCGATGCTGTCCACCGGCCGGCAGTTCGCCATGAACGCCTGGTGGATCGCCGCCATTCCCGGCTGCGCCATCCTGCTGACCAGCCTGGCCTTCAACCTCTTCGGTGATGGCCTGCGCGATATCCTGGACCCGCGCCATGGTTGAACCCCTGCTGCGCCTGCGCGACCTGCGCGTCTCCTTCCCCTCCTCCAGTGGCCCGGTGGAGGCGGTGCGCGGCGTCTCCTTCGATATCGGGCGGGAGAAGGTCGGCATCGTCGGCGAAAGCGGCTCCGGCAAATCCATGACCGGACGCGCGCTGCTGCGCCTGTCTCCCCGTGCCGCCACGGTGCGGGCGGCGGAGATGCGCTTCGACGGCATCGACCTGATGGCGGCTTCCGAGCGCAAACTGCGCGCTATCCGCGGCGCCCGCATCTCCATGATCCTGCAGGACCCGAAATACTCGCTGAACCCGCTGATCCGGGTCGGCGCCCAGATCGCGGAATCCTGCCGGCTGCACCAGAATGTCTCCAGGCGAGCGGCCCGCGACAAGGCCATGGCGATGCTGGAGGCGGTGCATATCCGCGAGCCCGCACGCGTCTACGACCTCTTCCCGCACGAGGTCTCGGGCGGTATGGGCCAGCGCATCATGATCGCCATGATGCTGGTGACGGAACCCGACCTGATCGTGGCGGATGAGCCGACCTCGGCGCTGGATGTCACGGTGCGCCGCCAAGTGCTCTCCGTGCTGGATGAACTGGTGACACGGCGCGGCGCCGGCCTCGTCTTCATCAGCCACGACCTCAATCTCGTCGCCGAATTCTGCGACCGCGTGCTGGTGATGTATGCCGGCCGCGTGGTGGAGGAGCTGCACGCATCCTCGCTGCATGAGGCACGGCATCCCTATACCCAGGCGCTGCTGCGCAGCCTGCCGCGGCTGGAGGAGCCGGCGGAGGTCCTCGCCGTACCGACACGCGACCCCTCCTGGCGCGATGGTCCCACCTACCGCTTCGGAGAACTGGCGGCGTGAGCAACCCTCCGACGATCGAGGCGATCGGCCTCAATATCAGCTTCGGGCATGGCGCGCGGACCACCCGGGCGGTGCGCGACGCGTCCTTCCGCGTGGGACAAGGCGAAGCCTTCGGGCTGATCGGTGAATCCGGCTCCGGCAAGTCCACGGTGCTGCGGGCGCTTTCGGGCCTCAACGAGCATTACGAGGGCTCGCTGCTGCTGCATGGCCGCGAATTGCCGCACCGGCGCGATAAGGCCTTCTTCCGCCACACGCAGATGGTCTTTCAGGACCCCTATGGTTCGCTGCATCCGCGCAAGATGGTCAACAAGGTGCTGCTGGAGCCCCTGACCATCCATGGCCTGGACCGGCCGCAGCAGCGGGTGGATGAGGCGCTGACGGCGGTGGGCCTCGGCCCCTCCTTCCGCTACCGCTACCCGCACGAACTCTCCGGCGGCCAGCGCCAGCGCGTCGCCATCGCTCGCTGCCTGATCCTGGAGCCCGAGGTCCTGCTGCTGGATGAGCCGACCAGCGCGCTGGATGTCTCCGTGCAGGCCGAGATCCTGAACCTGCTGGCGCGGCTGCGGCAGGAGCGGAACCTGACCTACATCATGGTCAGCCACGATCTCGCGGTGGTGGCGCATCTCTGCGGCCGCGTCGCCATCATGAGCCAGGGCGAGATCGTCGAGGAACTGCCGGTGGCGGACCTGCGCGCCGGCCGCGCCGAGCATCCCTATAGCCGAACCCTGCTGGCGGCCAGCCGCAGCCAGCGCCCGGCGGCTTGATCCCTTTCCCCGCTGGCGCTGACATGGGCACCATGACCGATACCGAGACTCGCCTCGATACCCTCCTGGCCGCGCCCGCGGCCAGCGGGCCCTCTTATGCCGCCGATGGCCGGCTGTATTTCCTCTGCGATGCCGGCGGCTCCGCCCAGGTCTGGGAACTGCCGGCCGGCGGCGGCGCGGCGCGGCCGCGCAGCGAGCACCGCGATGCCGTCTCCTTCGTGGCAGGCAGCCCGGCCGATGGCAGCGCCGTCTTCGGCCGCGACCAGGCGGGCGATGAGCGCATCCAGTTCTACCACCTGCCGGAACGGGGCGCGCCGCGAGCGCTGACGGCGGACCCGAAGACCATCCACGCCTGGGGCGCCTTCTCGCCCGATGGCACGCGGCTGGCCTGCACCGCCAATGACCGCAACCCCGCCCATGCCGACCCCTGCGTCATCGACATCGCCACCGGCGCCTTCACGCGCCTGCTGGAGGTGGAGGGGCCGCACGAACTGCCGGGCTGGTATCCGGGTGGCAGCGCCGTCATCCTCTCCACCGCGCCCCGCACCTTCGAGAGCAACCTGATCGGCGTCGATCTCACCGGCCGCAGCACGGACCTGACGCCGCACGAAGGCGACCGCCGGCACATGAACCCGCGCTGGCGCCGCGACGGCCAGGGCTTCTGGCTGCTCTGCGACCAAGGTTCGGAATTCCTCGGGGTCGCCTTCCAGCACTCGGGTGGCGCGCCGCGCTTCCTCTTCGCGCCGGAAGCGGATGTCGAGAAGCTGGAAGTCTCGCCGGACCAGACGCGGCTGGCCGTGGTGGTCAACCAGGACGGCTATTCCCGGCTGCATGTGCTGGAGGCGGAGACGGGCGCGGTGCTGGATACGCCGCAGCACCCGGCGGGCGTCATCACCAAGCTGACATGGCACCCGGACGGCACCGCCCTGGCCTTCGACCTCGCCTGCCCCACCCGTCCCTCGACACTCTGGCACTACCGGCCTGGGGAAGCGGCGGCGGAACTGCTCTTCGCCGCCAGCGAGCCTCCTGCGGTGCTGCGGGATTGGCAGCTGATCTCCTTCCCCACCTTCGACGGTCGCAACCTGCCCGGCTTCCTGGCCCTGCCGGAAGGCACGGCGCCGGCAGGCGGCTGGCCGGTGCTGGTCTGGGTGCATGGCGGCCCGGCCATGCAGGCACTGCCGAACTGGCGGCCCGACCTGCAGATGGTGCTCTCCCTCGGCATCGCGGTGCTGGTGCCGAATGTGCGCGGCTCCACCGGCTATGGCCGCGCCTATGCCGCGCTGGACGACCGTGAATTGCGGCTGGACAGCGTGCGGGACCTGGCGGCGGCGCATGCCTGGCTCTCTGGCCAGCAGCAGTTCGACGGCCAGCGCATCGGCATCATGGGCCAGAGCTATGGCGGCTGGATGGTGCTGGCCGCCGTGACGGAATATCCGGAACTCTGGGCGGCGGGCGTGGACTACTACGGCATCGCGCGCTGGAAGACCTTCTTCGAGCGCACCGGGCCCTGGCGTGTCGGACACCGCGCCGCCGAGTACGGCGACCCGGTGCGGGACATGGAACTGCTGGAACGGCTTTCCCCGCTGCACAAAACGGAGGAGATCCGCTGCCCGATGCTGGTGGCGCAGGGCATGACCGACCCGCGCGTGCCGCCGCATGAAAGCGAGCAGATCGTGCAGGCGCTGAAGCGCCGCAACGTGCCGGTGGAGTACCTGACCTTCCCCGACGAAGGCCATGGATTCCTGAAGCGCGACAACCGCCGCCGTGTTTATCTGGGCGTCGCCAGCTTCCTGGCGCAGCATCTGCGGCCGGACCGGGGCTGACGGCATGGCCGGGCGTGGCATGCTGCCGCGCCCGGCGTTCTTCTATCCGCCCCAGTCCATGGGCCGGCGGGCGGAGCCACGCACCATCAGGCTGCCCTTCAGCACCACGCCGCGCGCTGGGCGCGACGGATCTTCCATGCATTCCATCAGGATTTCGACCGTGGCATCCACCATCGGCAGCAAGGGCTGCGAATAGGACGTCAGGTCATAGCTGGGCCAGCGCGCCGGCCCGACATCGTCAAAGCCGATGACGGAAAGGTCCTCCGGCACCGCAAGCCCGAATTCATGGCGTGCCACGTCCATGCAGGCGATGGCCATGTGGTCGTTGGCGCAGAAGATGGCATCCGGCCGGTCGTCTCGCCGCAGCAGTTGGCGCGTTGCCTCGACGGCACCCTCGTAGGAGTAGTGGCCGACGGCGCGCAGCGGCGCGGCCTGCCCTGCCTCGGCCAGCCCGCGCGTGAAGCCGAGTTCCCGGTCCCGGTTGGTGGAGGAGGCTTCCAGCCCGGCGATGAAGGCTGGCCGCCGGTGCCCGCCCGCTGCCAGAAAGCGGGCGATGGCGTGGCCGCCCTGCTCATTGTCCCCGGTCACGCTCAGCAGGTCCGGGTCGTCGGTGGTGCGGTTGAACATCACCACCGGCACGCCCGCCTGCCGGCATTCCCGCGCGAAGGCGGAGGACAGGCTGGTGGAAGCCAGAACGATCGCATCCACCTGATAGCGCATCACCTGTTCCAGCACCGGGTCGGCGGCGGCGTGGCGGTCGGCGGTGAAGAGCAGGATCTGGTAGCCCTGTGCCTGCAGGCGGTCGGACAGCGCCTCCAGCACATCGGGATAGAACTGGTTGTTCAGGTAGGCCATGGCGACCGCGACGATGCGGGAGCGGCGGGTGATCAAGGAGCGGGCAATGGCATTGGGCCGGTAGCCGAGCTGGGCAGCGGCGGCCGTCACCTTCTCCCGTGTCTCGGGCGAGACACTGGCGCCCGGCGTAAAGACGCGGCTGACCGCGGATTGCGATGTTCCCGCCAAGCGTGCCACATCGGTTGCCGTCACGCGCCGGAAGATCTCGCGCCCCTTGCTCATCTTGCTATCCGGCCGCCGCGCATGGTTTCGCGAGGCGGCCCGCCCCTTCATGCATGCGTATGCAGAGGCTCTAGTGTCTCCGCTTCGGGAGGTCAATCAACGGCGGGCTTATCGCCCTCCGGAAGGGGCGCGGCGCCGGTTTCGCCAGCGAACTCCTGCGGCGCCCTGGCGCTGGGCTCCCCCTCGGCCGCACAGGCTCGATACCAGAACTCAAGGTCCCGGCCCTCAGGGCGCCCGTCCTGCTCCCACAGGTAATAGGCCCGGGTCCGGATGGCGTGCTCCGGGTAGCCGGCTTGGCCGGTGCCTTCCGCCTGGCGGGCCTCAGGGCCCTCGGCACCGTATTCACGGTAGGCGGCCAGGGCACGGTCGACATGCCCCTCATCCACCCATGCCACCAGGAGAACTCCGCCGCGACGCATGCCCTCGCCATAAGCCTTCACGGCTGCCTCCGGCAGACCCAGGTCCGGCAGCGCGACCTCCTGGTCATCATCCTGTGGAGAGCGGGTCTCTTCCCCACTGGCAGGGTCCGCGCCATGGACCTGAATGCGCTCCCGCGGGACGCCGAACTCCTGGACCAGGTGTTCGACCACCGCGTCCACCGAACGGCGCCTGTCGAAAAGGCCGGTGACGACATGTGTCATGGCTGGCTCTCCCTGTGCTGACGCGGCTCTCAGGCCACGGCTGCCTTGGCATATGGGGGGCCAGGTCACCCGCTGCGATGGCGCGCCTGATACAAGAGCCAGGCGTCGCGTCGCCTGACGGCGGCGGAGGCGGCTGAACCACATGGAAGGTCTGTGCCGGCCACTGTTCCACCCCACGGCACAGGAAACATCCCCCTGCCCTGGATCCGCCGCAGGCCTGCGAACCATCCAGGCCTCTCCGGAAAACCCGTCATCGGTGCAAGGGCGTGTCCAGCGGATACAGCGTCGCGGGGGCGTGACGGAACCGGAAGGAGCGGATCTCCAGCGCCGCCGGGCCGGGCGCATCCACGTCGATCATGCGCGGCAGCAGCGGCGAGAAGGCCGCGCGGAAGTGGTTCTTGGCCTTCACGCAAAGCAGGCCGGGCTGCGTCACATCGACCTGATGCAGGTCGAAGAAGCCCGGGTCGCTGGGCGACACGCAGCGGGAGGTGACGATCACCCGCACCTGGCCAATGCTGATCACCGCTGTGGGGCCCAGTTCCACGGCCATGCCGCCCAGCACCGGGCCACGGTTGCGGAAGCGGCCGTCGGTCAGCAGCGAGACGGTGCCGGTGAAGGGCACAGGCTCACCGTAATCGCGCGTCAGCCGCGCGCCGAAGCTGCCGGAAAGCGGTGCGCCAAGGCCCGCCGCCACGGCCTGCTGCACCAGCGCGGGGTTGCAGTAGAAGGCGACCACCGTGGGTACTTCCGGCTGGTGCGCCAGCACGGCGCGGATCAGTTCCGGCGTGTCGCCGATGCCGCCGGAATAAGGGTTGTCGCCGGCATCCACGATGGCGGCCGGCAGCGGGCCGCCGGCCAGAGCCTGCCTCAGCCCCTCCTCGGCACTCGGGAGGCGGATGAAGAAAGCGTCGCGCCGCGCGGCATAATCGCGGAGCAGCGATGCCGCCGCCTGCTCCGCCACGGCGGCGTCCGCATCGGCGAAGACCATCACGCTGGCGCCGGCGGAAGGCGTGTCGCCATAGGTGAAGCCACCGAAGATGCTGCAATCCAGCACGCCGGGCAGTGCCTCGGCGGCACGGGCGGCGGCTTCCATTTCGGCCATTGGCCCGGCGGCGGTGCGCATGTTGATGCTGGGCAGGATGGCGCCGAGCTTCAGGATGGTGCCGACCGGGCGGGTGCGGCCTTCCACCGCCTCCCGCAGCAGGTCCAGCGCGCGGCGGCCGGTGGGGCGCATGTCGATATGCGGATAGCTGCGATAGGCGGTGCCGACATCGATCAGCCGCGCGATCTCGGGGTGCATATTGGCATGCAGGTCGAAGCTGGCCGCCAGCTTCACAGCAGGGCCGATGGTCGCGCGCACACGGCGGATCAGTTCAAGATCGGCCAGCGGCAGATCCTCCACCACCATGGCACCATGCAGGGAAAGATAGACGGCATCGAAGCCGCCGCCCCGCAGTTGCCCGACGAGTTCCGCGCAATACTGCTCGAAGACATCGCGCCGCAGGATTCCGCTGGGCATGGCGGCGGCCTGGCGCAGGAACACCGCCTCCCAGTCCGGATGCGCCGCCAGGAAATCCAGCGCGCCGCCGATCTCCGTCTCGGTATCGCGGTAGATCTCGCGCGCCGCTTCTCCGGCAACCCATTCGGAAGCCAGGAAGTCCTCGATGCCGGTCGGGGCCGGGCTGAAGGAATTGCCCTCATGCCAGAGCCGGGCGATGGCCAGCCGCGTCATGCCCGCGCCTCGCGCGGCAGGGAGGCCGTGACGGTTTCCACGGCGGTTGCCATGCTTTCCACGATCAGGTCGATCTCGGCAGAGCTCGCGTTATAGGGTGGCGCCAGCAGCGCGTGGTCGCCATGCAGGCCGTCGGCGGTGCCGCCGCCGGGGTAGCAGATCATGCCCGCCTCCAGGGCGGCGTCGCGAACGCGCAGGTTGATCTGCAACGCGGGGTCGAAGGTGGCCTTGCTGTCGCGGTCGGCCACCAGCTCGATCGCCTGGAACAGCCCACGCCCACGGATATCGCCCACATGCGGGTGCTGGCCGAGCCGCGCCTCCAGCCCCTGCCGCAGCCGCTGGCCGAGGGACTGCACCTGTGCCAGCAGCCCTTCTTCCCGGATGACGTGCTGCACCGCCAGCGCCGCCGCGCAGGCGATGGGATGCGCGACATAGGTATGGCCGTGCTTGAAGCTGCCGGACCCGTCGCGGATGGCATCGAGAACATGTCCGGCGATCAGCAGCCCGCCGATGGGCTGGAAGCCGCCGCCGAGGCCCTTGGCCACGGTCTGGATATCGGGTGCGATGCCTTCCTGTTCCCAGGCGTGCAGGGTGCCGGTGCGGCCCATGCCGCACATCACCTCATCCAGGATCAGCAGGGCGCCGTGGCGGTCGCAGACCTCGCGCACCGCGCGGAAATAGCCGGCCGGGGCGGGCACGCAGCCGAGGGTGGCGCCCACCACCGGCTCGGCGATGAAGGCGGCGACGGTATCGGGCCCGAGGCGTTGGAATTCCGCTTCCAGCTCGGCGGCGAGGCGGGCGGCATAGGCGGCCTCTCCCTCCCCGGCTTGCTGGCCGCGATAGGCATAGGCGGGCGAGACATGGCTGAAGGCATCCGCCAGCAGCGGCGCGTAGGGCGCGCGGCGCAGCGCATTGCCGCCCGCCGCCAGCGCGCCCAGGGTGTTGCCGTGGTAGCTCTGCCGCCGGGCGATGAAGCGCTGCCGCCGCGCCTGCCCACGTTCCAGAAAGTATTGCCGCGCCAGCTTCAGCGCCGCCTCCATGGCCTCCGAGCCACTGGAGACGAAATAGGCGCCGGCCAGCCCGCCCGGCTCATGCCCCACCAGCACTTCCGCCAGTTCCTCGGCGGCCTGGTTGGAGAAGGCGCCGGAATGCACGTAATCCAGTTGCCCGGCCTGCCGGCGGATCGCCTCCACCACGCGCGGATGCCCATGCCCGAGGCAGGAAACGGCGGCACCACCGCAGGCGTCCAGCACCCGCCGCCCATCGGCCTGGGTGATCCAGGCGCCCTGGGCGCTGACCGCCACGGGCGGTGCGCTGCGCGAGCTGCGGTGCAGGATGCGGGTCATGCCGGAAGATCCTCGCTGGGGAGATACTGGGACAGGGCGGCCAGCCGTTCCTCCGCCTCGCGCAGCCGCGCCAGCGCGGCCTCGCCGCCCAGCAGGAAGGAGGCGGCGACCAGCGCCTGGGCGGTGGCCAGGGCGCCGGTCAGGCTGGGGAAGAAACCGGGCGCCGAGGCGGCCTCGAAGAGCAGAAGATGGTCGGCGCCCTCGACCACCGGCGCATCGGCGCGGTCGGCCAGGGCGATCACCACGCAGCCGGCGGCGCGCGCCGCCTGCGCTGCCAGCAGGCTGGCGCGGGAATAGGGCGCGAAGGTGACCAGAAGCACCGCGTCACCGGCCTGGAAGGCGCCCAGGTCCATGTCCTCCGGCCGGTCGGCGCCGACCAGCCGCACCGCATGCGGCCGGAAGAGGCTGAGCTGGTAGTGCAGCAACTGCGCCACGGCGCGGCAGGAGCGGAAGCCCACGGCCCAGAGGCGCGGCGCGCGGTGCAGCGCCTCCGCCGCCGGGCCGATCCGCTGCGCATCCAGCCGTGACAGGCCGGCGGCATCGGCGGCAAGCATCTCCGCCGCCATGGCAGTGGCCGGGTCGGCCGCCTCAGGCGTTACCGGGCGGATGCGGGCCGAGAAGGGGCCGCCGGCAGCCTGCCCGGCCTGCCGGTGCGCTTCGATCAGCGCGGCGCGGAGTTCATCCCAGCCGGTATAGCCAAGCGCCTGCGCCAGGCGCGTGAAGCTGGCGGGCTGCGCCCCGGCGGCGGCGGCCAGATCCCGCATGGAGCGCGTGGCGGCATCGAAGTCGTGCCGCGCGACGAAGCGGGCGACCTCCTGCAGCCGCGGCGGCAAATCGGGCAGCGCGCGCCGCAGCAGGTCGAGGGGAGGCGTCGTTGGCATGAAATAAACGTTGCATGAAACGTTTCTTGCTGCAACGCTTGGATCATCAAGTTTTGATTGTTCGCCGAGGAATCCCGCATGACCAGCCGCCGCGCTCTCCTGGCCACGCCCTTTGCCGCTGGCCTCGTCGCCGCCCTGCCCGCACCACTGCGCGCGCAGGAAACCTTCCCGGATCATCCGCTGCGCCTGGTGGTGCCTTTCACGCCAGGTGGCGCGGTGGATCTGACCGGCCGCCTGCTGGCTGAGATGCTGCCGCCGATCCTGGGGCAGAGCCTGATCGTCGAGAACCGTGGTGGCGCCGGTGGCAACCTGGGCGGCGACAATGTCGCCAAGGCGCCGAAGGACGGCTATTCGCTGCTGCTGGGCACCGCGACCATCCTGGCGGCCAACAAGTTCCTGTTCCGCAAGTCGATGCCCTTTGACCCCATCACCGATCTCGCGCCGGTCTGCCGCGTCGCCACCGGCACGGTGCTGCTGGTGGTCAATCCCAATCGCCCCTGGAAGAGCTTCGCCGAGCTGATCGCCGCGGCGAAGGAGAAGCCGGGGCGGGTCACCATGGGCTCCTCGGGCACCGGCGCCGTCAGCCACCTGTCCCTGGCGGCGGTGAACAAGGCGGCGGGTGTCGAGATCACCCATGTGCCCTATCGGGGCGGCGCGCCGGCCATCCAGGACCTGCTGGCCGGCAATATCGACATGATGTTCGATGTCATCCCCGCCCTGATGCCGCATGTGCGCGAAGGCCGGATGCGTGCCCTGGCGGTCGGCAGCGCCGAGCGCGTAGCCTATGTGCCGGAGCTGCGGGATGTGCCGGGCATGGCGGAACTGCTGCCGGGTTCCGGCATCGATGCCCAGTCCTGGTACGCGGTCATGGCCCCCGCCGGCACGCCCGCCGACCGGATCGCGACCCTGCACCGCGCCGTGCGGCAGGTGGCGCAGTCGGATGCCTTCCGCGCCAAGATGGAACCGCTGGGCTTCGCGCCCGTCTGGGACGAATCCCCTGCCGCCTTCGGGAACTATCTGCGCGCGCAGGAAGAGGTCTGGAAAGGGCTGGTCGAGGTTTCCGGCGCCACGCTGGACTGACGGGGCGAGGGCGGTTAGCGCGCGGACAGGACGCGCAGGATCGCCTCGCCTTCCTCCTGGGTATCGCCGCTGGCGGCCGGCTGGCCAGCGCGGCGGTACCAGTAGCCCGCGTTGAATTCGTCGCCCTCGATCCGGTGCAGCCAGGCATGGACCCAGGCGGCATCGGCCCCGTCCTCGGCCTGAACGATGTCATGCGCCCGCTCCCATTCGCCGCGCAGCCCGTATTGCAGGGCGCGGAGCAGCGGCGCGGCGGGTGGCTGCGGGTGCAGTGGCTGGGTCATGCCATGGATAATGGCATTGTGCCGGCGCGGTTCCAGCCTGTGGTCGCAGGCTTTCCTCAGCTTTGTGCCGGCCGGGGCGTAATCAGGACCTCCTGGAACGGCGCCGCCTGCTCCAGCCTCACATCGCCGTCCCGCGCCAGTTCCAGCCCCGCCAGGAAGGTGCTGGCCAGGGCCGAGCGGCGCTTCAGCCGCATGGACCCCGGCGGCCCCGCCATCCGGGGCAGAAAGGACTGGAGGGAGCCGCCCTCCGGCCGCAAGGCCAGCATCTGCCGCAGCCGCGCCAGGGCTTCCGGCACGCGGAAGAGTTCCACCGTGGGCGGGCGGTAGGGCACCGGCGGATCGGCTTCCCGCCCGATCCTGCCCTCCAGCATCACCAGCGTGGCTTCCAGAAACGCCAGGATCCGCTCTGCCCTGGGGCGGCCCTGCTGTTCCCGCTGTCCGCGTGCATGCACCTCATGCCCCAGTTGCGGCCGGGCGGCGAGCCAGCCCGCCGCCGCGCGCATTGCCGCCAGTTCTTCCAGACGGGCGAACTGCCGCAGCGCCGCCTGCGCGGCCCCTTCCGCCTCGGCGCGGCTGGCGGGCGCCAGCATCTGGGATTTCAGCAGCACCAACTGGCTGGCCAGCACCACCCAGTTGCCGCGCTGCTCCAGCGGCACCTGCTCCGCGCTGGTTTCCAGCGCCGCGACGAACTGGTCGATCAGCGCCAGGATCGACAACTGGCGGAGGTCCACACGCTCCCGGCGCACCATCTCCACCAGGAAGTCCAGCGGCCCGGCGAAGCCCTCCACCTCCAGCACCGGCGCGCGCGAGGGCGGAGGAAGGTCGGCGGGCGACTCAGGCACGCCGCGTCCTCGCGCGCCGGGCCGGCCTGGAAGCCTCCTGCTTCTCCGCCGAAAGGTCCGCGTATTGCGGCCGCAGGTCGAAGATCAGCACGGGCCAGTCCCGCCGGAGCCGTGCCAGGGCCCGCCAGGGCGACCAGTCGGCCGACCAGAACTCGACATCCAGCCGATCCGTGCGGGTGCTGCGGCCATCGGCCATGCCCGGCAGCGCCCGCACCCGCCGCAGCGCCCGCGTGGTGCCCCAGTGCGACCAGAGCCAGGCACGCGCCCCGGCATCCTCCGGCCCCAGCACCAGGACGGCGGGCGGCACCGGCACCAGCCGGTGCAGGTCGAAGGGGCAGCGGCGGTCGGTATCCAGCCGCGCCAGGGCGGCGGCGTGGCTGGCCGCCGTGGCGTCCCGCAGCCGCCGCGCCAGGATGCGGGCGCCGGAAAGGCTGATGGCCGGCTTCTCATCCGCCGGCGCCGCCAGTTGCAGCAGCCAGTCCTCCTCCATGCCGGGGAGGTCCAGCACCCAGGGGACGATGCCGGGCCCGGCGGCGGCGGCGCGGAAGCGGCCCATGGGCTCCGCCGGGCCGCTGACGGTCAGCAGATGGCGCAGCCAGTCGGTATGGGCCGGCGCCAGGGCCTCTGGTGCGGCATCCGGCGGGGCAGGCGGCGCCAGGATCATCGGCGGCGTCTTTTACAGGTCCAGCAGCCGGGCCGGGCTGTCCTGGGTGATCTTGGCGCGGCGGCGATAGCCCTGGGTGGTGGCGAAGTCGGACTGCCGGGCATGGTGCATCACCTGCTCGTCCCGGGCACCGTTCAGATAGGCCTCGGTGATGAAGCCGGCGCGCAGGCCGTGGGGCGACAGGCGCTCCCGCTCATCCACCACCAGCCGTGCCACCTCCGCCCGGCGCCGCAGGATGCGCCAGACGCCCTGCGGGCTCAGCCGGTCCTCCAGCGTGCCGGCGGCGGTGACGCGGCGGAAGACGGCGCCGTATTCGATGCGGGTGCGTTGCAGCCATTGCTCCACGGCGCGCACCGGGCAGGTCAGCGGGTTCAAGCCGCGCGGAATGCCGAGGTCCGCGCCCTCCCCCTCCTGGTCGCGCTTGGAGCGGGGGATGTGGATCGTCATGCCCTCGGTGGTGAAGCGCAGATGCTCGCGGTCGATCGCCACCAGTTCCGACCGCCGCAGCGCGCCGGCGAAACCCACCAGGAAGATCGCCCGGTCCCGCAGCCCGGCGAGGTCGGTGCCGCAGGCATTCAGCAGCTTCTTGACCTCGACGGAGGTCAGCGCCGCCGCCGGGCGCACCGGCTTGGCATGGCTGGCCAGGATGCCGCGGAGGGTGGCGCGGATGGCGGGGTGCCCGGGCTCCCAGGGGTGTCCGCCCTGCCGGTGCATATGGGCGATGGCCGCCAGCCGCCGCTTGAGGCCGGAGCGGCCCAGCGAGGTGGCGAGGCTGGCCAGGTGCCCCGCGATCACCACCGGCTCCGCCGGCAGGGCCGAGACGCCGCCGTCGCGGCACCAGGCGGTGAAGGCCTTCCAGTCGGAGGCATAGACGCGCCGCGTGTTCTCGGACAGGGCGCGGCCGGCATAGCCGGCGGCCTGCGCCACGGCCTGCCCCACCGGACCCGACATCAGTGCCAGGGTCTCGGCCGGCAGCTTCCCAGCCGCCAGCCGCAACACGGAGGACGGCACGGCGGGTGGGGTGATGGGCTTGTCTTGATCGGCCATGATGCCTGCTCCTCCGCCACGGGCCGGCGGCCCAGCAGGCTTCCTGTCCTAGCAGGCGGCGGCGCCGCGCGCAAAAACCGCCACGGTCGTTACGACAGCATCCGCGTATCGCCATCGATGCTGATGGCCTGGCCGGAAATGGTGCGGCCGCGCGGGCTGCACAGGAACAGGATCTGGTCCGCCAGCTGCTGCGGCGTCACGTAGTCCTTGATCGAGGTGAAGGAGAAGGCCAGGGCCTCCATCTCGGCAAAGCCGATGCCGCGCTGCTGCGCTTTCGCTTCCAGCACCCGCCGCTGCCGGTCGCCCGCCACCAGCCCGGGCAGGATAGCATTCACCCGGATGCCCGCCTCGCCCAGCTCGATGGCCAGGGACTTGGTGAAGCCGATGACGCCCCACTTCGCCGCCGCATAGGGCGCGCGCATGGCGAAGCCGAACTTGCCCGCGGCCGAGGAGAGATTGACGATCGAGGCATTGCCGCTGCGGCGCAGATGCGGGATCGCCAGCCGGGCGCAGTTGAACTGGCTGGTCAGGCAGACATCAAGGCAGCGGTCCCAGTCCTCCACCGCGATCTCCTCCACCCGCCCGGTCGGGCCCGCGATGCCGGCATTGTTCACCAGCACGTCCAGCCCGCCCATGCGCTCGGTGGCCTGGGCAAAGAGCGCGGCCACCTGCCCCCGGTCCGCCACATCGGCCACCATGTGGCCCACCGCCGGGTCCAGCGTGCCAAGGCCTTCCGCATCCAGGTCGCAGGTGAAGACCTGCGCGCCTTCAGCCAGGAAAGCCTCCACCACCGCACGGCCGATGCCATTGGCGCCGGCGGTGACCAGCACCCGTAGCCCCGTGATGCCCAGATCCATGCTCGTTTCCTCCCAATCCGGCGGTTATTCCGGCGGCAAGCCGCCGAGCGCGAGGATGAAGTCCCGCGCATTGCCGATATCTTCCGCGACCGCCGCCCGTGCCGCCGCGCCATTCCGCTCCCGCACCGCGCGGACCGCCCTGGCGTGGAAGCCGACAGCGCCGCCGCTGGCCAGGCGGTCCGGATTGGCACGCAGGTCGAGGTTCAGCACCGGGCCGACCTTCAGCCAGAGCCGGTCGATCAATTCCTCCAGCACCGGCAGGCCGGCGGCGGCATAGATGGCGGAATGCAGTTCCTGGTTCAGCGCCACGGCCCGGCCTGGGTCGGGGCCGCGGCGCACCGCCTCGGCCTGGAAGGCGGCCTCGGCGGCCCCGATCCGTGCCAGATGCTCCGGCGTGCGCCGCTCCGCCGCGCATTGTGCAGCGAAGCCCTCCATCTCGATCCGCACCTCGGAAATCTGCCGGAAGATGGGCGCGGTCATCACCGGCACCTGCACTACGCGATTCGGCGCCACTTCCAGCGCGCCATCGGCCACCAGCCGGTGCACCGCCTCCCGCACCGGCATCACCGACACACCCAGCGCCTGCCCCACCGCGCGCAGCGACAGCCGCTCCCCGGGCGCCACACGGCCGGATACCAGCAGGCTGCGCAGATGCGCATGCACCGTCACCGCCAGGGTGCGGTGTTCCAACTGGGGAAGGTCGGCGAGGGCTGCGGTGCTGCGGGACATTTCGGGGCTGGACAAAGTCTTTCAGGCTGGGCCAGCATGGCTGTGATCACAGATTACGGCAAGCGTCGAAGCGCGGCACGGGGTCTGGATCAGGAAACGACAAGGAGCTGCCACAAGGCGGCCCGACGTCCAGGATCGAAGTTAACCGGGAGGAATACCCCTCATGCCGCCTGCCATTCCCATGACCCGCCGCGGCCTGATGGCCGGCGGCGCCGCTTTGCTCGGCACCGCGACCCTGGCCCGCCCTGCCCTGTCGCAGGGCCAGTCCGACGTGCTGCGCATCGGCCACCTGACGCCGCGCACCGGCTTCCTCGGCCCGCTGGGCGAATTCGCGGTGCAGGCCGCGACGCTGGCGATGGAAGAGATCAACGCGTCCGGCGGTGTCGCCGGCCGCAAGCTGGAAATCCTGTTCGAGGACAGCGTCAATCCGCAGACCGCCTCGGCCAAGGCGGAGCGCTATATCCAGCGCGAGAAGGTCGCCTGCATCGTGGGCGAGATCAATTCCGCCTCCGCGCTGGCCATCGGCCAGGTGGTGCAGCGGGAGAAGGCGCTGTTCATCAATACCGGCGCGAATTCGGACGCGCTGCGCGGCTCCGACTGCCGCCGCTACATGTTCCATACCGAGAGCCAGAACTCGATGATGGTGAAGACCGCAGGTCGCGCCATGGTCGACCAGGGTCTGGTGAAGGGCAAGAAGTATTACGCGCTGAACGCCGACTACGCCTTCGGCCACGACCTGGCGCGTGTCGCCAAGGCCTATCTCGGCGCCAATGGCGGCACGCCGGCCGGCGAGGACCTGGTGCCGACGGAGCTGACCGACTTCTCGCCCTTCCTGCTGAAGATCCGGCAGGCCCGGCCGGATGTGGTGATCGGGAACCTCGCCGGTGCGCAGGTGACGAACTTCCTGAAGCAGTACAGCGAATTCGGGTTGCGCTTCCCGGTCGCGGGCTTCGGCTTCGACACGGCGCTGGCCTGGGGCGCGGGCCCCGGCAACTTCCTCGGCACTTGGCCGACGGTCTGGCACCACCTGATCCAGACGCCTTCCGCGCAGAAATTCGCCGATGCCTATCGCGCCCGCTGGAAGCGCCCGCCGGAGAACCAGGGCTGGAGCGACTACACGGCCGTCAAGATCATCGCGCAGTCGATGAACGAGCTGAAGAGCGTCGATGCCACCAAGGTGGTGGAACACCTTGAGAAGGGCGCCAAGTTCGATATCTCTAAGTCCCGCGAAGGCTATTTCCGCGCCCGCGACCATCAGCTGATGATGGAGCTTTATGCCATCACCGCGCTGCCGGCCTCGCAGGTGAAGAACCAGTGGGACATCTTCTCCTCCTCCGCCGCCATTCCCTCGGCGGATGAATCGCTGGAGGCCGTGGCCTCCACGCCGGAAGAGAACAGCTGCACCTTCCCGAGCTGACGCCGCCGGGCTGAAGCCCGTCGCCGAGCCAGTCCCTGCCTCCGCCCCGCTTCGGGGCGGAGGCGCCGGATGCGGGAGCATGTATCGTGGAACTCGTGTTTATTCTGGAGCAGGTGCTCAACGGCCTGCTCATCGGCGCCTATTACCTGCTGATCGCGCTGGGCCTGTCGCTGATCTTCAGCCTCGGCGGCGTGGTCAACCTGGCACATGGCGCCTTCTATGCCATTGGCGCCTACCTCACCGTGGCACTCTCTCCGCATATCGGCTTCGGCGGCGCGCTGATCGCCTCCCCTGTGCTGGTGGCACTGCTGGGGCTGTTGGTGGAGCGCTTCCTGCTGCGCCGCTTCTACCGCGGCGACCCGATCCTCAGCCTGCTGCTGACCTTCGGGCTGGCGATGGTGGCCGAGCAGACGCTGCGCATGATCTTCGGCGCGGCGCCGGTGCCCTACTCCATCCCGCTCTGGCTGCGTGGGCAGATCTTCCTCGGTGACTTCATCTATTCGCAGTACCGGCTGATCATCCTGGCGGTGGCCGTGATCTGCGTCGCCGCGCTCTGGGTGCTGCTGCGCCGCACCTCCTTCGGGCGCGTGGTGCGCGCGGGCGTGCAGAACCCCGACATGGTCGCGGCGCTCGGCATCTCGCTGAAGCCCTACATGACGGCGGTGGTGATGATCGCGGTGGGCCTCGCCGCCCTCGCCGGCACCATGATGGCGCCCGTCACCGGCGTGCATCCGGCCATGGGCGCCGAGATCCTGACCTTCGCCTTCGTCGTAGTCGTCATCGGCGGGCTGGGCTCCTTCTGGGGCGTGGTGCTGGCCGCCGTCGTGGTGGGCGTGGTGCGCGGCCTCGCGGCCTATGCCTTCCCGCCCGCCACGGAAGCCGCCGTCTATCTGCTGATGGTCCTGGTGCTGCTGCTGCGCCCGCGTGGCCTGCTGGGTGAACGCATCCAGAGGTTCGAGTGACGCCTGTGCATCACGACCCCCAAACCCCCGTTCCCGCCGAGGATTCGCCAATGACTCCGGTGCCCCGGCCGTCCCTGCTGCGCGAGATCCGCCCCCTGCTGGTGGTGCTCGCCTGCCTGGTGGCGCTGCCCTTCCTGATGGATCTGGTCGGCCTGACCATGACCACGGCCACCGATGTGGTGGTCTTCGCCCTGGCCGTGATGGGGTTGAACATCCTCGTCGGCTGGACCGGTCTGGTCTCCTTCGGCCATGGCGCCTGGTTCGGCATCGGCGCCTATGCGGCGGCGCTGCTCCAGCGCCACTTCCTGCCCAATGACATGCTGCTGCCGGCCATCGGCGCGGTGGTCATCGTGGCGGCATTCTCGGCTCTGGCCGGGGCGCTGATCCTGCGGCGGCGCGGCGTGTATTTCTCGCTGCTGACGCTGGCCTTCACCGCCATGCTCTTCGCCATCGCCTTCCGCTGGACGGAGCTGACGGGCGGCGAGAACGGGCTGGGCAATGTCCGCCGCTGGGCGGTGCTGGACAATGCCAACCTTTACTACACCGTGGTCGCCGCCCTGGCCTTCGTGGTGCTGGTCGGGCTGTGGCGCTTCCACAACTCCCCAGCCGGCAGCGTGCTGGTCGCGATCCGCGAGAATGAGCAGCGCGCCGGCTTCATCGGCTACCACACCAACCGCTACAAGCTGCTGGCCTTCACCATTTCCGCCAGCATCACCGGCTTCGCGGGCGTGCTGAGTGTCTTCAACCACCGCTTCGCCTCCGCGGACCCGATGGGCATTCCCTTCTCCGGCGAGTTGCTGGCGATGGTGGTGATCGGCGGCATGCGCTCCTTCCTCGGCCCGGCGCTGGGCGCACTGTTCTACATCATGTTCCGGGAGCTGCTCTCCACCTATACGGCAAACTGGCTGCTGATCTTCGGCCTGCTCTTTGTCGGCTTCATCATCTTCTCACCGGACGGGCTGGTAGGCGTGGCCAAGCGCGTGCTGGCGCCCTTCCGCCCCAAGCCGCCGGAAGAGGCCGCCGCCATGGCGGCACGCCAGGCCGGCAACAGCGGCCGTATTCCGGAGCGCTTCATCCGCGAAGGCCATAGCAGCGGCCCGGTGCTGGTGGCCGAGCACATGGTCAAGAGCTTCGGCGCCGTCCGGGCCGTTCGCGACGTCTCCTTCGCCGTGGAGGACCGCCAGCTGCATGCCCTGATCGGCCCCAATGGCGCGGGCAAGACCACCGCCTTCAACCTGCTCTCCGGCATGTTCCCGCTCGACAGCGGCCGGGTGATGCTGGATGGCCAGCGGGTGGATGGCATGGAGCCGCATGCCATTACCCGGGCTGGCCTGGGCCGTTCCTTCCAGATCACCAATCTCTTTGCCGGGCTCTCGGTGGAGGAGAATATCCGCCTTGCCGTCCAGGCCCGGCACCCGGCCCGGTTCAGCCTGTTCCGCGATGCCCGCCGCATCGGCGACCTGCGCGACGATACCGCCGAGCTGCTGCGCTGGACCGGCATGGCGGGCGTGGAGCAGGCGGAGGCCGGCAGCCTTTCCTATGGCGGCCAGCGGCTGCTGGACATGGGGCTGGCGCTGGCAACGCGCCCGCGCATCCTGCTGCTGGATGAGCCGCTGGCCGGCCTCGCCGCCGCCGAGCGGCAGCGGGTGGGCGACCTGATCAAGACGCTCTCCGCCGATATCCCCGTGCTGCTGGTGGAGCATGACATTGACCGCGTCTTCCGCATGGCCGACCGCGTGACGGTGATGGCGGATGGCGAGGTGCTGGTGGATGGCACCGTGGACGAGGCGCGCCACGACGAGAAGGTGCAGGCCGTCTATCTCGGCTCCGGCTCCGAGGCCATCGCCGCCAAGCCGCGCCCCAGCGCCGCGACCGGCGAGCAGTTGCTGGCGATGGAGAAGGTGAATACCTTCTACGGCAAGTCCCACATCCTCAACGACGTGTCGCTGCGGGTGGACCGGGGCGAGATCATCGCCCTGCTCGGCCGCAACGGCGCCGGCAAGTCCACCTTGCTGAAGACGCTGATGGGCACGCCACGCCCGGCTTCCGGCAGCATCACGCTGGCCGGGCAGCAGTTGGTCGGGCTCAGCACCGACCGCATCGCCCGCAGCGGCATCGGCTATGTGCCGCAGGGCCGCGCGCTCTTCGCCAGCATGACGGTGGCGGAGAACCTGGGGCTGGGGCGGCTCAAGCGCATCACCGGCGCCGGGATGCACTGGGAGGAGGAACGCATCCTGCAATTCTTCCCCCGGCTGCGGGAGCGCTGGAACGTCGCCGCCGACCGGCTTTCGGGCGGCGAGCAACAGATGGTCGCGGTGGCCCGCGCCCTGTCCGGCGACACGCGCCTGCTGCTGCTGGACGAGCCTTTCGAGGGCCTCTCCCCCGCCGTGACGGAGGAACTGTTCGAGACCTTCGACCAACTACGCCAGGAAGTCTCGATCATCATCGTGGACCACCATCTCGACCTCGCCCTGGCGCTGTCCGACCGGACCGTGGCGCTGGAGCGCGGCACGGTGCAGTGGACGGGCGAGAGCCGGGCGCTGCGCGAAGATCAGGAACTGCGTCGGAAGGTGCTGTGGCTGTGACGGAAACGGTTGCCATCATCGGCACAGGCCTGATCGGCCGTGCCTGGGCGATGATCTTTGCCCGCGCCGGCTGGCAGGTGCGGCTCTGGGACCCGGTGGAAGGCGTGGCGGCGGGCGCCGTCGGCCTTTGCGCCACCGGGTTGCAGGATCTGGCCGAGGCCGGGCTCTGCCCTGCCCCGGCGGAGGCCGCCATCCGCATCACGGCGGCGGCGAGCCTGGAGGAAGCGGTGGCGGAAGCCAGCTTCGTGCAGGAGAACGGCCCGGAAGCACTGGAGGTGAAGCAGGCGCTTTTCGCCGCGCTCGACGCGGCGGCGCCGCCGGAGGCGATCCTGGCCTCCTCCTCCTCCGCCATCCGCTGCTCCCTCTTTACCGAGGCGCTGCCGGGGCGGGCGCGCTGCCTGATCGGGCATCCGGTCAATCCGCCGCACCTGATCCCGCTGGTGGAACTTTCCGGGGCGGAATGGACGGCGCCGGAGACCATCGCGCGGGCCCGCGCCATCTATGCCGCCATCGGGCAGGTGCCCATCGCGGTGCTGAAGGAGGTGGAAGGCTTCATCCTCAACCGGCTGCAGGGGGCCCTGCTGGCGGAAGCCTTCCGGCTGGTCTCGGAAGGCTATGTCACGCCGCAGGACCTGGACCACACGGTGAAGGACGGGCTCGGCCTGCGCTGGTCCTTCATGGGGCCTTTCGAGACCATCGAGTTGAACGCCCCCGGCGGCATCCCGGATTACTGCGCGCGCTACACCGGCTTCTACAAGCGCCTGGCGGCCGACCCCGCCCCGCCCAGCGTCTATGGCGAGGCAGCGACAGACGCCATCCTGGCGCAATGGCAACCGGCCGCCGACCCGGCCGCCAAGATGCGCTGGCGCGACCGCCGTCTGGCCGCGCTGCGCGCCCATAAACAGCAAAAGAACGAGGACTGATCCATGGCCGCGAAGCGGAAGGTCATCATCACCTGCGCCGTGACGGGTGCGATCCACACCCCCAGCATGTCGCCTCACCTGCCGATCACGGCGGAACAGATCGCGGACGCCGCCATTGGCGCGGCGGAGGCCGGGGCCGCCATCGTGCACCTGCATGCGCGCAACCCGCAGAATGGCCAGCCGGACCAGTCCCCAGAGGCCTTCGCGCCGTTCCTGAGCGTCATCAAGCAACGCTCCGACTGCGTGGTGAATATCACCACCGGCGGCGCGCCGACCATGACGATCGAGGAACGCGTGCGCCCCGCCGCCACCTACAGGCCGGAAGTCGCCAGCCTGAACATGGGAAGCATGAATTTCGGCCTCTTCGGCATGCTGGATCGCTTCAAGGACTTCCAGCATCAGTGGGAGAAGGACTACCTCTCCGACAAGAGCATCATCTTCCGCAACAGCTTCGCGGATATCGAGTACATCCTGACCACCTGCGCCGCGAACGGCACGCGCTTCGAGTTCGAGTGCTACGATACCGCGCACCTGCACAACCTGAAGTACTTCTTCGACCAGGGCATCGTGAAGGGGCCGCTGTTCATCCAGACGGTCTTCGGCCTGCGCGGCGGCATCGGCGCGCATCCGGACGAGGTCATGCACATGAAGCGGACGGCGGACCGGCTCTTCGGCGACAACTATCGCTGGTCGGTGCTGGGTGCCGGGCGTAACCAGTTGCCCATCGCCGCCATGGCCGCCGCCATGGGGGGGCATATCCGTGTGGGGCTGGAGGACAGCCTCTGGGCTGGCGCCGGGCGGCTGGCGGAAACGAATGCGGAGCAGGTGCGCCTTGCCCGGCAGATCGTCGAAGGCCTGGGGTTGGAGATCGCGCGGCCGGAAGAGGCGCGTGAGATGCTGTCGCTCAAGGGCGGCCACGACGTGAACTTCTGAGGCAGGAGCTGCCACCGGACCAGAAAGCATGGGCCATGCCGCGTCACGGCATGGCCCGCCGATCAGAGATAACCCTCGCCGGCTTCCGCCGCGAAGCGGCCCGGCGGACCTTCCCAGATCATCCGGCCATGCTCCAGCACATAGACGCGGTCCGCATGCGGCAGGGCGAAGGTGACGTTCTGCTCGCCCAGCAGCACCGTGATCGGCGTGGTGTTGCGCAGCACTTCCAGCGCCCGCGAGATCTGCTCGATGATCACGGGCGCCAGGCCGAGCGTCGGCTCGTCCAGGATCAGCAGACGTGGCTTCATCATCAGCGCCCGCGCGATGGCCAGCATCTGCTGCTCGCCGCCGCTCATGGTCTTGGCCGTCTGCCGCTCCCGCGCCTGGAGCTTCGGAAAGAGTTCGTAGAGCCAGGCGAGCTGCTTCGCGCCCTCACCCGGCGGCAGGTGCTGCGCGGCGAGGTCCAGATTCTCCCGCACCGTCATGTCCCCGAACAGCTCCCGCGTCTCCGGGCACTGGACAATGCCGCCACGCGCGATGCTGGCGGGGCTGCGGCCGGCCAGCGGGACCGTGGCGCCGCCCTCCTGCCAGGAGATGCTGCCCTGCTGATAGGGCACCAGCCCTGAGATGGCACTGAACAGCGTTGTCTTGCCGGCGCCGTTGAGGCCCACCACCGAGACGAACTCGCCTTCCCCCACCCGCAGGGAAACCCGGTCCAGCGCCTGGGCCTTCCCGTAGAGCACGCTGAGGTCATTCACCTGCAGGAGCGGCTTGCGGCCGGTCGCAGCCACGGGGGGGCGCGTGGCGGTGGTCATGCCGCCGCCGAGATAGACTTCCCGCACCTGCGGGTCCTGCACCACCTCAGCCGCCGTGCCCTCGGCGATGCGCTCGCCCAGGTACATGGCGAAGACCCGGTCCACCAGGGCCGAGACGCTTTTGACGTTATGGTCCACCAGCAGCACCGCCCGCCCCTGGGCGCGGAAGCCGCGGATCAGCTCGGCGAAGGATTCCACCTCGCCCATGGTCAGGCCGGCGAAGGGTTCGTCGATCAACACCACCTTCGGGTCGCGGGCGATGGCCTTGGCGAGTTCCATGCGGCGCAGGTCGGCGAAAGGCAGCGTCCCCGGCCGCCGGCCCAGCACATGGCTGAGGCCGACGCTTTCCGCGATGGCCCGCGCGCGGTCCAGCGCCACGCGGCCGGCGCGCAGGCGTAGGAAGCTGTCGGGCAGAAGCGCGAGCAGGATGTTTTCCAGCACAGTCTGGCGGTGGAGCGGCCGCGAATGCTGGAAGACGATGCCGACACCCTGCTGGGCGATGCGATGGGTGGGCCAGCCTGCCACATCGGTGCCGTCTACCCGCACCTGCCCCGCATCCGGGCGGACGACGCCAAGGATCAACTTCATGACCGTGGACTTGCCGGAGCCGTTGGGGCCGATCAGTCCCAGGATCTCTCCCGGGGCGATCTGGAAGCCGATATCCCGGGCGGCGACCAGGCCGCCGAAGCGCTTGGAGAGGCCGGAGACCTCGAGCAAGGGAGCGTTATTGGACATCAGGCACGGCCCCTCGGGCGCAGGACACGGCCGAGCAGGCCGCCCGGCAGGAAAAGGATCACGATCAGCGCGACGGCGGAAACAACGAAGGTGCTGAGCTGGCCCAGTGGCCGCAGCGCCTCGCCAGCCAGGATCAGCAGCACCGCGCCCACAGCCGGGCCCAGGATGGTGCGCCGCCCGCCCAGGATGGCGGCAATGATGACCTGCACGCCGATGGCAATATCGACAACGATGCCGACCGATGCGGTGCCGAGATAGAAGACCATCATGGCACCCGCGAGGCCCGAGAAGAAGGCCGAGATGCCGAAGGCCGCCAGCTTGTGCTTGGTGATGTTGAAGCCCAGCGCCGCGGCCTCCACCGCATCCTGGCCGCTGGCCTGGAGGATCAGCCCGACCGCCGAGCGCGAGAGGCCGAAGAGGATGATGCCGGACACTGTCATGAAGCCGAGCGCGATCCAATAGTTGGTATCGGCGTCGATGGAGAGGATGTCGTTCATCGTCAGGCCGATCTCACCACCGGTGACGCCGGCGAAGATGATGATGCATTGCTGCAGCAGGAGCACCGCCACCAGCGTCACCAGCCCGAAATAGGGTCCGCTCAGCCGGAGTGCCGGCAGCGCCAGCGCCAGGCCGCCGATGACCGCCGCCCCTGCCCCCGCCAGCAGGCAGAGCGGCAGATCCACCCCCTGTGCGTTCAGCAGCCCGGCGGCATAGGCGCCGAGGCCGGTCAGGAAGGTGGGGCCGAAGTTCACTTCCCCGGCGAAGCCGAAGAGCAGATCCCAGGCCATGGAAAAGACGCCGAAGTAATAGCCGATGGTCAACACCCCCAGCAGATAGCTCGAAAGCCAGAGCGGCAGGGCGGCCAGCAGCACGACCACCACGATGGCAGCCCAGAACTGACGCGAGGCAAACATTCTAGCGCCTCCCCAACAGGCCTTGAGGCCGCAGATAAACAACCAGAACCAGCAGGATGAGCACCGGCATGGAGCGGATCGTGGGCGAGACCAGATAGGCCGTGCAGGTTTCCAGATAGCCCACGATATAGGCGGCCAGCAGCGAACCGGAGACACTGCCAAGCCCCCCGAGCACCACGATGGAGAAGGCGCTGGCCGTGAGCTGCCCGGCCTGTGCTGAACTCGTGCCCAGGAAGGTTGCGAGCAGCACGCCCGCGACGCCGGCCAACACGCCGTAGATGGCCCAGACCAGCAGGTAAATCCGAGACAGCTCGAAACCGAGCAGCGTCAGGCCACGAGGGTTGATGGAAGCCGCCAGCAAAGCCTTGCCGGCCTTGGTGCGGTTCACCAGCAGCCAGAGCAAGCCAATGGTCAGCCAGCAGATCGCCGCGATCAGGTATTCGTTGGTGGGTGTGCGGACACCGCCCAGCACCGTCACGCCCTCGATCAGAGGGCGCACGGTCTTGGGATTATCGGTGTAGAAGTAGGCCACCGCCTCCTGCAGCATGATGCCCCAGAGCAAGGTGCCGGTGAGAACGAAAACCTCCTTCTCGACATCCGGCACCGCGCGGCTGCGCTGGATGGGCCGGACCACCAGGAAGTAGGTGGCGAAGGAAGTGACGATGCCGGCTACGACGCCGGCCAGCGCCCCCAGGTAGGAGCCGGCGCCATACTCGCCGGCCACGACCCAGGCCGTGACGGCGGACACCACCATGATGCCGCCATGCGCCAGGTTGAGCACGCCGGAGACACCGAACATGAGCGTGAAGCCAACGGCGCCGAGGCCGTACAAGGCTGAGATCGCAAAGCCGTCAATCAGGATCTGAACTGTGAGCACGTGGCACTCCGCCGGTCGCGAGGAAAAGGCGGGCCGGACCGAAGCCCGGCCGCGGGGCCTGTCACTGTGCTGCTGGCAGCTTCACGAAGGCGGGGAACTGCAACTGGCCCGTTGCCACCCGGGCGGGCCAGACCGGAACCTGCTTCCCCTGTTGCCACTGCAGCGTGACGCCGGTGATGAAGTCAGCACCATACTTCATGGCATGGGTATAGGGCTCGTCCCTGCCATAGAACTGCACCCGGCCGATGGTGCCGACATAGTCAGTCTGTTCCAGCGCATCCACCAGCTTGTCACCCGCGGTGCTGCCAGCGCGTTTGATCGCCTCCGCCAGCACGTTGATGGCATCATGCGTCGAGAAGCCCGGGTAAGACGGCGGCTGGCCAAAACGCTTGGCATAGCCTTCCATGAAGGGGATGGTCTTGTCTGTAATTGCGGCACCTTCAGCGGCGGCAGATTGCGTCAGCAGTCCCTGTGTGGCCCCGTTGGTGTCATTCCAGAAGGTGCCTGAGGTGGCCTGAGAAGTCTGGCCCACCATTGCGAAGGGAACCTGCTTCTGTGCCCATTGCACCACCGGTTGGACGCCGACATGGCTGGTACCGGTGACGATCACGTCCGGCTTCTGGCTCTCGATCCGGCTGTAGATTGGCGTGAAGTCGTTGGTATCGGGGGAGAAGCGGATCTCCTCAAGAACCTTGATGCCGATCTTTGGCAGGCACGCCTTGTATTCATTGTCGAGCGGGGTGGTCCAGGCTGCATCCTCGCTGAAAATGACAGCAGTTTTCAGCGCGTACTTGGGTTGCAGGATCTCGTGGATCGAATCGCACACAGAATCGGCGATGGCAACGGACGTCATCCATTCATGGAACGTGTATTTGTTCCGCTCATAGTCGTCGTGAACACGCTTGCTGATATCCGTGCTGGCCGCACCCGTGGTAATGAAGGGCACCTTCAGGCGACTGGCCCATGGCTGCAGCGCCAGTGCGACTTCGCTGATATAGGTGCCCACCACGGCAACCACCTTGTCGTCCCCTACCGCACGCTGGAAGGCGCGGACCGCATCGGTGGCCGAGGAGTGATTGTCGTAGATCACGAGTTGGATCTTGCGGCCGTTCACGCCACCGGCGGCGTTGATCTCGTCAGCCGCCATCTGGGCCGCGTTGGAGATGCTGGCACCGGCAATGGCGGATTGCTCGGCAATGATCCCGATCTTGATGGGAGTGGTGTCCTGGGCCTTCGCTGCCATGGATGTGCCCAGAAGCAGCGCGGCAGCAGTGGAAAGAAGCGCGGCGCGAAAACCAGGCCGGACGATGCGGCGCATGGATGTTTCTCCCTGTTCTTCTTGTGTGCGGCCGATCTGAGCCGGCCACTGACAGGAAGCTTGTCGATTCCACTGAAGCAAGGCAAGCAGCGGCACCCGCTCTCGCCGCTGCCTTCACCTCTCCAAACGCCCGGATAAATTCTGCTGCTGTAATCTTTGGGCATTCAGATCATGGAGGCGGCGAGCAACAGGCCTCTTAATCCAGATGAGACACAGTCAGTGTTGCGTGACTGAATCAAAAGCCATCTTCGTCACAACGTCATTCAGGAAGGTGCGCGCAGGCACTGCCTGTGCCGTCTGGTCACCGGGAAGAGGCCTGCCATCAGATGACAAGAACATTTACAAAAATTAAGTGGCGCCAACATCTATCGGTTAAGGATGGTCAGGGCCGTGCGAGCTACCGCCATGCTGGCGATGCCGCTGGTAGATTCTCCTTGGCAAGGGATGCAGGCATCCCAGCCTAATTCTACAGTTGAGTTTGGGTTGAGGCTTCCCCAGGTGCGTGACGGCATATTGGTTCGTGGAGACGGGCCATGGG
>NZ_RFLX01000110.1 GCF_003696345.1 Teichococcus wenyumeiae
CAGCAGGGGCGCGTCACAGCCTGAGGCGGCGATCCTGCGTGGGAACGCCATTCAACAGCGGGTACTTCGAGGTGTCCAGATGCCTGAGATACATGTGACCTGCTGAGCTGCAGAGCCTGTTCTTTGGCAGCATGATGCGGCTTGTTTCCTCGCGGAGCATGGCAGAAGCACACAGGTATGGCGGCCGCATTGCCGCAAGCCTGCAAACTGCTCCCCTAATCCTCGATCTGTCGAAGGGCAAAGATGCCAAGAGCTGGAATGCGGACCTGTCGTTCATCCCGCTTGACGCCGGTTCTCGTCTCAACCAGTAGGCTCCCAGATGCGAGGCTGCAGGCTCACCGGCCTCTCGGCCTTGGCAAAGCACATAACAATGCGAGAACCTGCCGCGAGGGCTCCCGTGCCGGCCGAGGCCCGGTGACGATATGGGACCCTGAACTACGGCAAGAACACCGTAAGCGCTGCCTGGAGGCCCTACGCTGCAGCGCTTGACGGTTGATCGTCGGCTTTGGTCCAGCACCACGGCATGAGTTCGTCGATGCGGCTGTTGGGCCAGCCATTGACGAGCCGGGTCAGCAGGTCGGTGAAGTAGCGCTGCGGATCGACACCATTGCGCTTGCAGGTTTCCACCAGAGAGGCGATGGCGGCCCAGCGGGCACCACCATCATCCGAGGGGGCTCTATAGTGCCGGGTGTCTGGGGTCTGAGGTGGAGGTCACCTATCCCTTCCATCCGCTCTTCGGCTCGATGGCCGTGGTGATCGGCGACCACGTTCACAATGGTACTCGGCATCTGACGCTGCGCTTGGACGATGGGACCTCGTCTTTAGTTCCAGCCTGGATGACGGGCGCTGACGGTGCGGCATTGCGCGTCGTCAATGTGCCTCGGCTGCCCCTGGATCGATTGCTCGAACTGCGTGCGCTGCTGGACTCTCTCCTAACCTTACCTGCCGGGGACTCGATCCCCACTGCAGGAGGTGATGATGGTCAGACGGACTCGCACCCAGCCAGGCCTATTCGACCCTACTCCGCCGCCGGTCCGGCTGCCGCAGCTTTGGCGGGCAGACGTCGTGACGCTGCTGGCGCGTCTGCTGGGCGAGGCCACGACACCAATGACGGATCCGGAGACAACGGAAAGCAAGGTGACGGGCGATGACCAAGATCACGCCTGACCACTTGGCGCGGGGCGCCTATGTCTACGTCCGCCAGTCCACCGCCGATCAGGTCCATAACAACCTGGAGAGCCAACGCCGGCAATATGGTCTGGTCGAGCGTGCGCGGCAGATCGGCTGGGGGGACATTGTGGTCATCGACGATGACCTTGGCCGGTCCGGCGGAGGCGCCGCACGGCCGGGCTTTGAACGGCTGCTTGCCGCGATCTGCGCGGGCCGCGTGGGTGCCGTCCTCTCGCTTGAAGCCTCTCGACTGGCGCGCAACGGCCGCGACTGGCACACCCTTCTCGAGTTCTGCGGCCTCGTCGGCACGTTGCTGGTGGACGAGGAAGGTGTCTACGATCCCCGTTCGATCAACGACCGCCTCCTCCTGGGGATGAAGGGTACGATGAGCGAAATGGAGCTCTCGGTCTTTCGGCAGCGCTCGATGGAGGCGATGCGGCAAAAGGCACGCCGCGGTGAGCTTTTCCTCACCGTGGCCGTGGGCTACGTCAAGTTGGCCAAGAACAGGATCGAGAAGGATCCGGACCGGCGGGTGCATGATGCGCTTGACCTGGTGTTCCGGAAGTTCGCCGAGCTGCAGACCGTTCGGCAGGTCCTGGTCTGGCTGCGTCAGGAGGGCTTACCCCTGCCAGCGTCGACGACCGCCGCCGGCGAGGGCCGGATCCAATGGCGGCAGCCGGTCTACTCCACCCTCCATCACATCCTGACCAACCCTGTCTATGCAGGCGCCTACGCTTATGGCCGCAAGACAAGCCGCGTCACCATCGAGAACGGGCGCAAGCGTTCCGGTCAGTCCTGGCACCGGCACTGGAGCGACTGGGAGGTGCTGATCCGGGATCACCACGAGGGCTATATCGACTGGGCGGAGTACGAGCGCAATCAGCGGCTGATGGCCGAAAACGCCAACGGCAAGAGCTATCTAGGCCGTGGCTCTCCTCGACGCGGCGAGGCTCTGCTCCCCGGCCTGTTCCGATGCGCGCGCTGCGGGCGCAGGCTTCAGGTCGCCTACTCCGGCGCAGGCCGGACAACACAGCGCTACGTCTGCGCTGGCGCATTCAGTAAGCTGGCTGCCGCCAGCTGCATCGCTTTCGGCGGCATGCGTGTCGACCGTGCCGTGGCGGGGGAGGTTCTCGGCCGTCTGCAGCCCATGGGGGTGGAGGCGGCGCTGGCCGCCATTGCCAGTCGGGGCCGTAAGCAGTCTGACAAACGGCGGCAGCTGGAGAATGCGCTGCAGCAGGCGCGCTACGAGGCGGCACTCGCGCAGCGACGGTACGGCGCCATCGATCCCCAGAATCGGTTGGTGGCCAGCGAACTGGAGAGGCGGTGGAACGAGTGTCTGGCCGTGGTGCAGGCGCGCGAGCGCGACATCGAGCAACTCACCAGCGAGGCGGTGCGTCTGCCAACGGATATGGACCGCGAGCGCCTCCTTGCGCTCGGCAAGGATCTTGCCTGGGCATGGGACAGTCCCGGCGTCACGCCTGAGACCCGCAAGCGGATCATCCGAACCGTGATCGAGGAAATCATTGTGGATGTCGTCGGTAATGCGTTGGAACTGGTCATTCACTGGCAGGGTGGGGACCATACGCGGCTGAGCGTCAAAAAGAACCGTGTCGGCCGGACCCGCTGGTCGACCGATGCCGACGTCATCGAGCTGCTACGTGTCCTGTCGCGCCAGATGAGTGACACATCAATTGCGGCGCTGCTGAACCGCGCGGGCAAGTCGACGGGCCGCGGCAACAACTGGACCCGCAGCCGCGTCTGCTCGGTGCGGAGCCAGCAGAACATCGCCGTCTACCACGAGGGCGAACGGGCCGAACGCGGCGAGGCGACGCTCGACGAGGCCGCTGAGGTCCTGGCCATCAGCCTCTCCACGGTGCGCCGTCTCATCACTGGCGGGATCCTTCCGGCTCGCCAGCTGTGCAAAGGCGCTCCCTGGATCATCCGGCACGTCGACCTGGAAAGCGAGGACGTGCAGCGCGCCGCCACTGCACGGCGCCTCCGGCGCCCGCCGCCCGGCGATGCGCGACAAGAAACTCTGGTGTTGTAAGGACATAGCCTGATGGGCAGTAAGAATCGCCCTCGTCGCCGCTCGCGAACAACGCGTTCTTGCGGCTGAGGCAGATGGGACGGATCGCCTGCTCCACGGTGTTGTTGTCGACCTCGAT
>NZ_RFLX01000111.1 GCF_003696345.1 Teichococcus wenyumeiae
GCAGGGGCTCTGGTCCGGAATATGCGGCGACTCAGGAACTGCTGAAGGCGCAAGTCGAGGAGACCAAGCTGCTGGCCCGCACGGCTCCGTTGCCGCCAGACGAAAGCGCATAGCCACGTTGCCTCGGATCAGGCGCCGGACGCCGATGATGGCATCGGCTGGTCCGTAATCCAACCGGCACGACAAGCAAGAGTTACAGATGCAGGCGCTCTACCACTCCTGGTACGACGCGCAGAGCAGCTTACTAGCCGCTACGCCGCAATCTTCATGTCGCTGGCTTGCAGCATGTCTGCCGCCCCTTGCTGACCACCCACAACAGCCTCTGGCCGTGGATGCTGCTGAGGCGAGGACGAGATCATGCGGGCCACAGCAACGAGCGCGCTGCGGTGCTGCGGCTCGATGCTGGCGAACATCTGCACCAGATCGATGATCTCCTGGCTGACGTTCGAGGGTGCCAGCCGAAGCTCGGCTTCCGCGGTGGATGCGGCGGCTAAGAGCGTGTCAGGGCGCATGTTCAGCGCCGCCGCGATCGCGATCAAGCGGCTCATCGTGATACGGGTGGCACCGGTCTCATAGCGATGAAACTGTGCACCGGTCACGCCGATCCGCGCCGCAACATCCTTCTGCGTCAGCCCTGCCTGGCGACGATGACGGCGGATTTCGTACCCGACAGCGGAGTCAGCCTTGGAGATCGTATGCATGGTTCTTCAATCTCTGGGTGTCGTCGCAATGGTGGTGCCAGTGACGGGCTCTTTGGACCAACCGGCCGCTGCGGCAGCATAGTTCGTAAACTTTCTACATCAATGTCTCAAAAATCGTAAATAGCCTGGTGGTTGATCACAGATTTGCGACCAGCGCCTTTCATCTGACGAAGCCATGTGAGGCTTCCCAGTGAAGGAAGAAGGGAAGAGGCGGGCAGCACCATCCCAGAATTCGAGCGCCGGGCGCTGGCGGCGAAACGGGGGGCACGCGCTGGTACAGCACGGAGCGGTTGTCGCGGCAGGCGCGATGGCCGAGGGCGCAGGAGAGCCAGGTCTTGCCGGTGCCGGTTGGACCAGTGACCAGCAGATCCTGGTGGCGCTCGATCCACTCGCCGTTGGTGAGGCGCCCGAACAGGGCACGATCCAGGCCGCGGGTGGCGCGATGGTCGACATCCTCTGGTGTGGCCTGCTGGCGCAGGCCCGCGAACCGGAGCCGGGCGGCGAGACGCTTGCCGTCCCGCTCCAGGGCTTCGCGGTCCACCAGCATGGCCAGTCGATCGTCGAAGCCGAGTTCGGCAGCATCCGGATGTCGTCTGTTCGGAGCAGTGCTCCGAACCCTCAAGCGCGCGGGCCATACCGGCGAGGCCCAACTCGCGCAGGCGATCTGAGGTAGGATGGGTCAGCATGGGGGTGTTCTCCTCAATGGTAGTAGCCACGGCCGCGGATGTTGCCGTGCTCGAAGGTCGGTTCGTCGGGCACGAGTTCGGGACGGCAGGTCCGGTCGAGGCCGTGGCGCAGGATGGATTGCACCGAGCCCAGGGAACGGGCGCCGATGTCGAGGCCACGTCGGCAGGCCGCCTGCAGTCGCTCGGGGCCATAGCCGCGCGAGAGGCGCAGGATGCCCAGGCCGGCACGGAATCCCTGCTCCGGGTGCGGCTTGGCGGTCAGGATGCACTCCACCAGCGCTGCAGTAGCCGGGCCGACCACGGCAGCCTCGCGGAGCAGCTGCGTCGGCGTCCATTCCGCGTGACGACGGTGCGCGCTCGGCATGTGATCCGGTGTCGTGGTGTGGCGGTTCTGACGCGGGTTGCGCAGGTGGCTGGCCACCCGCGAGCCCTGGTGGAACAGCTCGACAGCCTGGTCCGTGACGCGCGCCTCGATGACTTCCCGCGCCAGCCGGTAGGGCACGGAATAGAAGTGCCCGCCCACCTCGACATGGTAGTCGAGCCCTGCCCGGCACCGCCGCCACTCGGCATAGGCGAAGGGCTCGGCTGGCAGGGGCAGCAGGGCGGGTCGCTCCAGGCTTTCGAACAGCGTCCGGCGGCTGGTGCCGAGATGGCGCATGGGCCGGTCGTTGAGGCTGGTGACCAGCTCGCGGATGGCGCCGTTGAGTTCGGCCAGCGAGAAGAACCGGCGATGCCGCAGCCGCGCCAGGACCCAGCGCTGCACGATCTGGACGGCGGCCTCGACCTTGGCCTTGTCGCGTGGCCGCCGCACTCGGGCCGGCAGGACCGCCGTGCCGTAGTGGCCGGCCATCTCCTGGTAGGTACGACTGATCCCGGGCTCATAGCGGCTCGGCCTGGTCACCCCGGCCTTGAGGCTGTCGCAGACGATCTGTCGCGCGACCCCCGCCAAAGGCAGCGAAGGCGCCCAGGTGGCAGCCAATCCAATCCGGCAGCGACTGCGTCCAGCGCGCCTCCGCATAGGTCAGATTGCGCCCAGGGCGGCCACGAAGATCTGCGCCTGGCGGACCTCGCCCGTGGCGCCGTCGATCACACCCACTGTCTGCCCGGCACAGTCGACGAACAGCCGCTCACCGGCAGGGTGGGCCTGACGCATAGTAGGCGACAGCCGCCCCCGCCACTCTGCATACAGATCGCAGAACCGGCTGTAGCCGTAGCCCTCAGGCTCGGCGGCCCGGTATTCCTCCCATGCCAGCAGCAGGGTCACGCCAGGGCGGCGCAACTCGGCATGAACGCTGGCCCAGGCCGGCTGCGGCCGCAGCGCCTCCGCGAGCGTGAAGGGCGGCATGAAGAGCCGGCGCTCCAGCGCTGCGTCATCCAGCTCCGGCGGCACGGGCCAGGTGATGCCCACCACGCCGGCACGGCGCAGGTACTCGGCGACCGTGTAGCGGCTGACGCCAACCAGCGCCGCGATCTGGTGACCGCTCCGGCCACAGACGTGCTTGAGACGAAGAACTTCTCGAACCTGACGCATCAGCAGTCTCTGGCCTGGCATGGCGGTCCCCGGTGTCACTCGGGAACAACCCTGCCGTTGGTGAACGACTGCTCGCGAGCCGCGCTGACAGCCCCTCCTCAGGGCCGGCTGGAATGCCTCGGAATGAGTGGCTGGCTTGCGTCGGAATCACCGGCTGGGATGCATCGGAATGCCTGGCTGGCATCCGTCGGAACACGCAACCTGGGAGGGCGGAGCGGGCCTCCGACGCACCGCCCAGTTCAGGCTCAGTTAGCCTCTCAGCGCAGCCCGCGCGACGTAGCCGCCAGCGCACAGCACCTCGCCTGCATTAAGGACGGGCCGGACAGCACCGTACCCATTCCGAATAAGCACAGTTCTGTGATGCAGCAGGACCGGAAAGCAATTTGGTAAACCTCGATCTGACTAG
>NZ_RFLX01000112.1 GCF_003696345.1 Teichococcus wenyumeiae
ACAGCTTCAGGTTCAGGAACAGCTCGGCAGAACCCAAGAACAGGAGGACCAAAACACCCGCTTGACCTGCGGCCACAGCCCGCGGGACATATTCCTGGCCGGGTCATTTCTCGATGAAAACGCCGGGTCAGGTCTCAGCGAAAATCAACACCGAACTGGTCGTATAGCCGCGTCACAAGCTCTACGGCCTCAGGAAAATTGCTTGATGCTGCCAGGGCCGGACGGTCGGGCGCGCCGCGCGGTCTGCCCCAGGCGATGATCCGGGGAGCCTGGATATGCGTGAAAGCCTTCACCACCTTGGATGCTGGAAGCTGCTCCTGGCGTAGCTCGTGCTCGGTCTTCTCACCCGAATCGACCATCGGGTAATGACCGTCGCGCCAAGCCATGTAGTTGTTCGTGTCGATCACGACTTTCCCCGCAAGCGCTTCCACTGGCATGTTGTTCGCTAGCCTCAGGGGAACAGCGACCACGACGAAGTCGCCTGCCGTGGCCGCACCTGCTGCTGTCGACGCGCTCGCTGATGGCCCTAGCTCTGCGATGAGGTCACTCAATGTATCCGGCCCGCGCGAATTGGCGATGACAACGTCGTAGCCGTTCACGATGGCCGCGCGCGCGATATGGCTGCCGACTTCGCCGGCGCCGATGATGCCGATTGTTGCCATGGATGCCTTACCTCAAGGGCTGGAGAATTGACGAAGACGGTGGTTGGTCGCTGCCTCAGATGCCTGACAGTCATGCGGGGCCGCCGGTGCCCCGGCCAGCCCCGCACCATCGCATCAGGCGGCGAAGCCGCCATCGATCGTATGCATGGCTCCGGTCACGAAGCTCGCCTCCGGCCCCGACAGCCAAGCCACCATCCCCGCCACGTCCTCCGGCCGGCCGTGGCGCTTGATGGCCATGACCGCATGCTGGATCTCCTTCATCGGCCCATCCGCCGGGTTCAGGTCTGTGTCGATGGGCCCAGGCTGCACGATGTTCACCGTGATCCCGCGCGGCCCGAAGTCCCGCGCCAGCCCGCGCGCCATCCCCTGCAAGGCCGACTTGCTCATCGCGTAGGCCGACAGGCCCGGAAAGGGAATCCGGTCCCCGTTGGTGGAGCCGATCACGATGATCCGTCCGCCCTCCGGCATCCGCCGCGCCGCCTCCACCGAGGCATGGTAGGGCGCGGCCACGTTGACCCGGATCAGCCGGTCCACCGCGTCAGGGTCCTGCTCGAGCGGATCACCGAAGGCGCCGACACCCGCATTCACCACCAGCACGTCCAGCGGTCCGCTGTCGCGCACCCGCGCGATCACCGCATTCCGGTCTGCACTGTCCGCCACCACCGCCGTGCTGCCCGTCTCGGCCGCCAACCGCTCCGCCGCTTCGCGAGACCCGGCATAGGTGAAGGTGACAGCCGCGCCATCCGCCGCGAAGCGCCGCACGATCGCCGCCCCGATCCCCCGGCTGCCGCCGAGCACCAGAACGGTCTTACCCTGAAAACTGGCCATGGAGGCTTCCTTGTGATTAATGTAGTTAATCCTACATAAAGCCACGGTAGCCACCGTCAAGAGATTTTTGTAATGGGAAATACAAATAGTGATCTTCCCCTGATTTGATGGACAGGGATCAGGCGGCATTGTGCTGCATCTGCTCTGGCGTCTGGTAGCCCAAGGCGGAGTGGATGCGCTGCCGGTTGTAGTAGCTCTCGATGTAGGCGAACACGTCGCGTCTGGCTTCGTCCCGCGTGGCCCACCGGCGCTGCTGGACGAGCTCGACCTGGAGGGTGTGGAAGAAGCTTTCCATGGGTGCATTGTCCGGACAGTTGCCACGGCGGCTCATGGATTGCCGTATGCCGGCTGCGCTGAGCAGCTTGCGGTCATTGTCGGCAGCGTACTGCGAGCCGCGGTCCGAATGCTGCAGCACCCCGGGTGACGGCCGCTGCCGCTGGATGGCCATGGTGAGGGCTGCGCAGGTGAGTTCCGCGCGCATGTGCTGGCGCATGGACCAGCCGACAATCTTGCGCGTGGCCAGGTCGAGCACGGCGGCGAGATAGAGCCAGCCTTCACCAGTAGGCAGATAGGTCATGTCGGCCAGCTAAACTGTGTTGGGGCGCGCGAGCCTGAACTGCCGATCCAGCAGGTTCGCGGCGACAGCGAAGGGATGGCTGAGCCGGTTCTGTCAGGCGTCGCGCCAGGCGGTCCGTTTGGCTGTCCGGGCTATCGCCGGTAGCCTGCGGGACCAGCGGGGCGGGAATTGGGTATGGACTGTGTGGTCTGCGGCTCCGCCGCCGTGACGGAGCGGCCAGAGCGTACCGCCCAGGCCTATCGGCGGTTCCGTTGCCGTGACTGCGGCAAGCAGTTCAACGAGCGCAGTGCCGGACTGCTGAACCACACCCAATATCCCTCTGACGTGATCGCCATCGTGGTCCTGTGGCGGCTGCGCTACCGCCTGACCCTGCGGGATTTGGCCGAGATGTTTCTCCAGCGTGGCCTCGTGTTCAGCCATGAAGCTGTCCGTGACTGGGAGGCAAAGCTCGCACCGGTGCTGGCCGACGAACTTCGCCGACGCCGGCACGGCAAGGGCAGTGCCCGCGGCCGGCATTGGCATGTTGACGAGACATATTTGAAAGTTCGCGGCCGCTGGGCGTATCTGTACCGGGCCGTTGACCGCGGCGGCAACCTTGTCGATACCATGCTGAGCGAGCACCGCGACATGGCCGCGGCTCAAGCCTTCTTCCGCTCGGCCAAAGCGGCAACTGGCATCAGGCCCGAATGCGTTACCACGGATGGCCACGGCTCCTACCCACGAGCCATCCGATCAGCGCTCGGCCGGCAGGTCGTTCATCGCCGTAGCGCTTACAAGAACAACAGATTGGAACAAGATCATCGGGGCATCAAAGGCCGCATCCGGTGTATGCGCGGCTTCAAGAGCTTCGATTCAGCGAGGCGGTTCTGCCGAAGCTACGATGAACTCCGCAACCACCTCCGCCCTCGAATTCGCCACAACCAGTATGTTCCCGCCAGTCGCCGTCGCATGCTTCATCTCCGTCGCGCGGCAACCGTGCTCGCCATCCTCCAGTCAGCATAGCCTGCCGGCATCAGCCAGCGTGTCACCGCACCCCTGGCGCGAGAACTGACAGATCCGCCCATACTTTCATGTCCGCTATCTGCCTCGCCGCCACCGTCCTCTTCTGGATCAATGAGTCCTGAGCCTAGCTGTCTGGTCGCGGAACATTGTTGGGACCCGGTCGGGCTGGCTATCCTAGACTATCGCCGCCGGTTCGAGCGCCTGCC
>NZ_RFLX01000113.1 GCF_003696345.1 Teichococcus wenyumeiae
CTGCGCCCACACCTTCATGTCCGCCATCTGCCTCGCCGCCACCGTCCTCTTCTGGATCAAGGAGTCCTGAGCCTAGGTCCGCTATGAGTGGAGGCTGTGTGAAAACGCCATTTCCTGTGGCGGCAGTAGAAAGTTCTTCTTCCGAATGGCCGCTCTCACGCTATGGCGGGCGTTTTCCTCCCGTTTGAGGTGCCGGAACGACTGCGACGTAGAAGGCTGTTCTCCAGCCTGGCGGCGCACCTGCGTTTTCACACAGCCTCGGTCGACAACGGTCATGGCCAGAGGCGTGTTTGAGGCTGGCGATAGAAACAGCCCGGTAGGGGAGGGCCTGCCGGGCTGATCTGGGTCTGCTTGCTCCCTTCCACGCTGACGTTATGGCCGGCGCCGATCCGATTGGGGCCTGTTACCAGTTAGGGCGTTCACCACGCCGCCGCAGTACGCATGGTGTAGCAGACCCTCCTTAACGCCCAGTGAAGGCGGCACTGCTTTTCTGTGTGACACATCGTGGCACATGGCTGTCTCGGAAGCAGGCGGGGTCGCCGCTATGCTATGGCTATGCTCATGCTCTTCCGTCGCCTGCTACTGGCCGCCCTGCTCTTCGCTACCTCGCCCGCCTTCGCTGCAGAACTCCTGGGTCAGGGTGTCGGCATCCAGGATGGCGACACCCTGACCCTGCTGACGCCGGAGCGCCGGCAGGTGCGGGTGCGCCTCTATGGTATCGATGCGCCAGAGAGCCGGCAGCCCTATGGCACCCGGGCGCAGCAGGAGCTCTCGGCTCTGGTCTTCCGCAAGCAGGTCCGCGTGACGGTAGAAGACACCGACCACTACGGCCGCACCGTCGGCCGGATCTGGGCCGGGTCTCTTGATGTCAACGCCGAACTGGTGCGCCGCGGCGCCGCCTGGGTCTACCGGCAGTACAACCGAGATCCGATGTTGCCGCCACTGGAGGCGGAAGACCGCCAGGCGAAGCGCGGGCTCTGGGCCTTGCCCGCTGGCGAACAGGTACAACCCTGGGTCTGGCGGCGGAACGGCGGCCGGGCCACCGCAACCGCGCAGCCATCAGCAGCGGGGAGGGCAGGGCTACGGCGTCCTCCAGCAGCGTTGCCGGCATGAGTTGCGGCAGCAAGCGCTACTGCACCCAGATGACCAGCTGCGCCGAGGCGCAGTTCTACTTCCGCCAGTGCGGGCTGAGCCGGCTGGATGGTGACCGAGACGGCGTGCCCTGCGAGCAACTCTGCCGCTGATAAGCCACCGATTACGGCAACTCCCGCTCGCTCCACCTCCCAGCACGTGAGGCAAGGCATATCGAGAGTAGAAAGCCTTCTTGTTCTTTTTTCGTTCTCTCTGATACCGTCGCGCCCATGGCCCGATCATCCCCCCTCCCCGTGCCGGCCAGTGAGCGTGATGCCCTGCTTGCCAGCCCCCTCGCCACCTTGGTCTCCACGGCGCTAGTCGCCCACTGCGGCGATCGCTGCTGCCCGCCGCCCCGGCCGATCCCAGTTGGCGATGTGCTACGAGCTCGCGGCAACTGCCCCCTGGCACACGTCATCGGCGGCCTCTTCTGCACGGCTTGCGGTTCCCCCGCCCAGGTCGTGTCGTTGCGGGCTGATTGCCCCGGCGGCTGGATCGTGCAACCAGTCGTGGTGCCTGAGCCGCACGTGGTGTCGTGAATGCAGCCCGCATGGGCCAACCCTGCCCAGGGGACTACATCTGGTACCGGCAGGATTGGGTACTCACCGTCCGGTGCAGCACTGAGGGATGCGGTCAGGGCGCGAGTCGGCCGGTCTGGGAATGGGCGGCCCTGCACAAGATGGATAGCCGGCGGAAGCTCTGGGAACTGGTGGCGCGCATGAAGTGCAGCAAATGCGGCGCCAAGAAGCCTCGTTCAGAGCTTACGCCGCCACATGGGACGAAAGGCTAGTCCAAGCCGTCCTGCCGCCCACCTCTGGCCACGACCTGCAATGCCCCATCAGGGAGTGGGCGTTGCAAGATGCTTGCCTCTTCCCAGGGCGCCTCAAGCCAAGTGTCCCACTCGTCAGGGTCGGTCAGGATGGCCGGCATCGCTTTAGGATGGACCGCGCCGACCTCGGCATTCGGCTCCGTGGTCAGAAAGCCGAAGAGGTCGGCCGTCACTTCGCCTTCCTTCAGCTTCCGCACGCTGGTCCAAGTCGTCCAGATGCCGGCGAAGAACGCGAGAGGACGCTCGGCCGAGAGAGCAAACCAAATCGGCAGAGGTTTGCCATCAGGCCCACGGTCGTTCTCGCTGAAGCTGGTTAGCGGCACGAGGCACCGATGCTCTGGGGACAACCAGCGGTGCCAGTGCGGGCTTTTGGTGTTGCGGATATTGGTCACGCCGGGGTCGGTCTTCTTCCCCTCCAGCACGAAGGCTGGAGACGGCATGCCCCAGCGCGCCATGACTAGTTCGCGCTCACCGGCCGCGGCATTCCGCACAGTCGGCGCGGCATAGTCGGGGTAGATCTCCGGCAGCGGCGGCATGTTGCCGACGCTGTCCCGCATGGCTCGCGCCACGTCGCGGACGGCAGCCTTGTTGCTGGTCATGGAGTAGAGGTTGCACATGCCGGCGAGGCTATCAGTGCCTAGGCCAAAGACGCCAGAGAGGGCATCTGCAATCCTCAGCGGGCCGCAGATGATCTCACAAAAGCCCACCGAGGGCGGGCTCCTTGCTTAGGCGGTCGAGGATGTCGGCGACGGTTCAGACAAGCGCCAGGGTGATCACTGCTGCCCCGACGGATACCAAGCCGAAGGCGTAGGAGCAGACTGCCACAATCCGCTGCTCACGCTTTGCCGGTGCCTTGCCCATCGTCATCATCGTGCCTCCTACAACAGGCTGGGCATGGGTCGTGTGGCCCACTCCAGATCTATATGTATGGACGCGCTTAAGGACGGGCAGGTTGCAGTAATACCAAAATCTCTTTGATCAGAACCTATAGAAAGCTGAGGCAGCTCCGTGCCGCTGCAGAAGGCGCTATAGCTATAGGTTCTGTTCACTGGGACCTGGTATAAGACTTCGCATCTAACCCCGTTGCGGGCTTCCGCTTGAGCAGCACGGAGCCGGCAGGTGGGACCGTTTGGCTTGGCATGCCAGATCCAGCACCAGTCCATGCTACCCTGCCTTTCTCGGCCGAACGTCTCGGCTAGCGTTTTGCGCTAGCCACTGGCGTGAGGTCCTAGGCTCAGGACTCCTTGATCCAGAAGAGGACGGTGGCGGCGAGGCAGATGGCGGACATGAAGGTGTGGGCGCAGCGGTC
>NZ_RFLX01000114.1 GCF_003696345.1 Teichococcus wenyumeiae
CTGCAGTGGAAGTGGATGACAGCAGGCACCTTACAACATGCGCTATCAGGAGCGGGGGCCGTCCACCCCATCAACGGCAAGCTCCGGGAGGAATGCCTGGACACGCATTGGTTCTTGTCGCTCGAGGACGCCAGGAGCACGATCGAGGCCTGGAGACGGAACTATAATGCGTCCCGTCCTCACAGCGCCCTGGGGCACCTAACGCCTCAGGAGTTCGCTGCCAAAGCAGCCCGGAAGGGCTGCTTATGACGCCCGGAAACCCTCACTCTGGGTGGACCAATTTCGGGGCTACGGTCAAGGCGGTGCGCCTGACCGGAGCGCGGTTGGACTAGGTACGGCCCGGCGCCGCCGGCGAACAGGAGCGCGCCGGATGGCACGCGCTCCTGCCTCCACCGAACAGCCGGCAGGCCCTTTCCGGAGTCCGGGGCTCCGGCGCGGTCAGCCTACCTTCAAGCCGAGGCGGCGGATCATCGCGCCGTCTTCCTCGTATTGCCGCTGCGCCGCGCTCGCATAGGCCGCGCTGTCGAGGTAAGCGACGGACATGTCGAGCCGGTCCAGCACCGCCAGATGCGCGCCATCGTGCAGCGCCTCTCGGAATCCATCCTGCAGGGCCTTGACGATCGCCGGGTCCATGCCGGCTGGGCCAGCCAAGCCGTAGGGGGATTCCGACACGACATCGATGCCCTGCTCCCGCAGCGTTCGCACGTCGGGGAAGCGCCTGGCACGCTCGGCACCCCAGGTGCACAGCAGCCGCAGGCGCCCTTCCTTCACCAACTCCGCCCAGCCGCTGGCATCCGCTGAAACGTTGACTTGCCCCGCCAGCAGCGCCTGCAGGTCCTCCGCCACGCCGCGGAAGGGCACATGCGTCCACTCGATGCCACGCCCCTGGGCGATCTGCTCCATGGTGATGTGGAGCGAGGTGCCGCTGCCTGGAGAGCCATAGTTGACCTTGCCCGGGTTTGCCTTGGCGTAGTCCAACAGCTCAGTGAAGCTCTGCCACGGCGCGTCGGCGCGCACCACCACGCCGAACAGATAGCCGGTCACCTGCAGGATCCAGCTGAAATCCTTCAGGGGGTCGAAGGGTGGCTTGGCCACCATCTGCGGGTAGCGGAACACCGAGACCGGCATCTGCGCCAGGGTGTAGCCATCCGGCCGCGTACCAACCAGCGCCTGCGCGCCGAGGATGCCGCCGGCGCCGGAGCGGTTCTCCACCACCACAGGCTGGCCGAAGCGGCGCGAGGCCGCATCGCACAACGCGCGCATCTGCACGTCCGTGGTGCCGCCCGGCGCGAAGGGCACGAACATGCGGATCGGCTTGGAGGGGAAGCGTTCCTGCGCCAGCGCCGGCCGGGCCAGCGCCGCCGCGCCCAGCCCGGCGGCCCCACTGAGCACGGCGCGCCGCCCCAAACCTTTTGAATTCCAGATCATGATGTTCCTCCCTGCTGTGACCGCCCCGGTGTTCCGGGTGCGGCGTGCTACTCGGCCTCGACAAGGTTGTCAGCCGCGCTGACCAAGCCAAGATGGTGGTCGGTGTCACCGAAGCTTTTCTCGATCATGGCCAGCCGCTTGAAGTAGTGCCCGGCCTTGTATTCCCAGGTCATGGCGATGCCGCCCTGCAACTGCACCGCTTCCTGCCCCACCTTGCGGGCGGAGTTGTTGACCTGCACCTTGGCGGCGGAGATGGCGGATTGCCGCAGCGCCGCGTCGGGTTCCTCCGCCATCATGGCGGCGTAGAGCGCCATGGAGCGTGCCTGCTCCACCGCCACCAGCATGTCGGCGGCGCGGTGCTGCAGCGCCTGGAAGGAGCCGATGGGAACGCCGAACTGCTGCCGCGCCTTCAGGTAGTCCACGGTGTTCCGCTGCAGCTCGTCCATCGTCCCGACCGCCTCAGCGCAGAGGGCCGCGATGGCGATGTCGGTCACGCGCCGCATCAGCGGCAGGCCGGCATCGACCTCGCCCAGCACGGCATCGGCGGGAACGCGGACGTCCCGCAGGGTGATCTCGGCGCTGCGCAGCCCGTCCTGGGTTGCCATGCCGTGCAAAGTGACGCCGGGCGAGGCGGCATCGACCAGGAACAGTGTGACGCCATCCCGGTCCCGCCGCGCGCCGGCGGTGCGAGCGCTGACCACCAGCCGGCCTGCGCTGTCCCCGTGCAGCACGCCGGCTTTGACGCCATCCAGCACGAAACCCTCGCCATCGCGCCGCGCGGTGGTGGACACGTCGTGCAGGTCGTAGCGGGAGCGTGGCTCAAGCTGGGCGAAAGCGAGGGTCAGCGAGCCATCGGCCACCTGCGGCACCAGCTCCGCCCGCAGCGCGTCGGTGCCACCCAGGCGGAGGAAGCCGCCGCCCAGCACCACGGTGGACAGGTACGGCTCCACCGCCAGACCGCGCCCGATCGCTTCCATGACGATCATGGTCTCCACCGGCCCGCCGCCGATGCCGCCATCCTCCTCCGCGAAGGGCAGCGCCAGCACGCCGAGCTCCGCCAGCCCGGACCACAGCCCAGTGCTGTAGCCGCCCGGGCCGGCCTGGTACGCCTTGCGCTTCTCGAAGTCGCCATAGGCATCGGACATGAAGCGGTCGATGCTGTCCTTGAGGAGCCGCTGTTCCTCGTTCAGGTCGAAATCCACGCGTCGTTCCCTTCAGAGCCCGAGGAAGGCTTTGGCGATGATGTTGCGCTGGATCTCGTTGGAGCCGCCGTAGATCGAGACCTTGCGCGCGTTGAAGTAGAGCGGGGCGATGGCGTCCATGCCGTCCGCCACCAGCGGCGGTTCGTTGCGCCCTTCATCCCCATCATGCTCCGGCGCCGCCTGGGCGTAAGGGCCGGCGATGTCCAGCAGCAGCTCCGTGGTCGCTTGCTGCAGTTCGGAACCCTTGATCTTGAGGATGGAGGAAGCGGGATCGGGCTTGTCGGCTTCCCGCTGGCGCTGGTTGGCTACCACCCGCATCTGCGTGATCTCCAGCGCCTTCAGCTCCACCTCGATGGCGGCGACGCGGCGGCGGAAGTCTGGGTCGTCCCACAGCGTGCCGCCTTCCGCTTCTGTCTCCCGCGCCATGCGCTTGGCGCGGGCAATGCGCTGCTTGGACATGCCGATGCGCGCGATGCCGGTACGCTCATTGGACAGCAGGAACTTGGCGTAGTCCCAGCCCTTGTTCTCCTCGCCCACCAGGTTCTCCGCCGGCACCTCGACCTCGTCGAAGAAGACCTCGTTGACCTCATGCGCGCCGTCGATGGTGATGACCGGGCGCACGGTGATGCCG
>NZ_RFLX01000115.1 GCF_003696345.1 Teichococcus wenyumeiae
CGATCCGGCTTGGTGGCCCGGCGGCGACCTACTCTCCCGTGCCTTGAGACACAGTACCATGGGCGCTGGGGCGTTTCACGGCCGAGTTCGGGATGGGATCGGGTGTAGCAGCCTCGCGATGGCCACCGGGCCACCGAGCCGGAACGAACCTTGTAATGGACAGCACAGATGCTGGTGAGGAGAGAGTTGGTGTGATCGGGTGTGTGTTGTGTGAGTGTGTGTATTGTCGCGGTTGGATGCTGCGTGCGGTGACCTTTTGAGGGGTCAGCGGTGCAGTGAATGAGATCGATCGGGCTATTAGGACCGCTCGGCTGCGTCGGTTACCCGACTTCCACCTGCGGCCTATCGACGTGCTGGTCTTGCACGGCCCTTGGGGAGACCTCGTTTAGAGGCTGGTTTCCCGCTTAGATGCCTTCAGCGGTTATCCGTTCCGTACTTAGCTACCCAGCGATGCTCCTGGCGGAACAACTGGTACACCAGAGGTACGTCCATCCCGGTCCTCTCGTACTAGGGACAGATCCTCGCAAGTCTCCTACACCCATGGCAGATAGGGACCGAACTGTCTCACGACGTTCTAAACCCAGCTCACGTACCGCTTTAATCGGCGAACAGCCGAACCCTTGGGACCTGCTCCAGCCCCGGGATGCGATGAGCCGACATCGAGGTGCCAAACCTCCCCGTCGATGTGGACTCTTGGGGGAGATCAGCCTGTTATCCCTAGAGTACCTTTTATCCGTTGAGCGATGGCCCTTCCACGCGGGACCACCGGATCACTAAGGCCGACTTTCGTCTCTGTTCGCGCTGTCGCGCTCACAGTCAGGCGGGCTTATGCCTTTGCACTCAACAGCCGATGTCCGACCGGCTTGAGCCCACCATCGCGCGCCTCCGTTACCATTTGGGAGGCGACCGCCCCAGTCAAACTGCCCGCCACGCAGGGTCCCGACCCCAGATGATGGGGCTCGGTTAGATGCCAGAAAGGCGCAGGGTGGTATTTCAAGGATGGCTCCACCGAAGCTGGCGCCCCGGTTTCATAGCCTCCCACCTATCCTACACAGCCCCTTCCTGGCACCACTGCGAAGTTGCAGTAAAGGTTCATAGGGTCTTTCCGTCTGACCACGGGTACCCCGCATCTTCACGGGGAATTCAATTTCGCTGAGCCCATGCTGGAGACAGTGGGGAGGTCGTTACGCCATTCGTGCAGGTCGGAACTTACCCGACAAGGAATTTCGCTACCTTAGGACCGTTATAGTTACGGCCGCCGTTTACCGGGGCTTCGGTTCGATGCTTGCACATCTCCCCTTAACCTTCCGGCACCGGGCAGGCGTCAGACCCTATACGTCATCTCTCGATTTCGCAGAGCCCTGTGTTTTTACTAAACAGTCGCCACCCCCTGGTCTGTGCCACCCTGCCCTGGTTGCCCAAGACAGGGTCTCGCTTATCCCGAAGTTACGCGAGCAATTTGCCTAGTTCCTTCAGCATGGTTCTCTCAAGCGCCTCGGTATACTCAACCAGTCCACCTGTGTCGGTTTCGGGTACGGACCATATGCTAGAGCTATTTCCTGGACCGATCCGGCAGCCCCTCCAATCCGATAAGGAGAAACTACGGTTCACAGTCGTCACTTCTAGCGGGCTCAGGAATATTCACCTGATTTCCATCGGCTACGGCTGTCGCCCTCGCCTTAGGGACCGGCTCACCCTGCGCGGATTGGCCTTGCGCAGGAACCCTTGGACTTTCGGCGAGAGGGGTTCTCACCCTCTTTGTCGCTACTCATGTCCGCATTCGCACTTCCGATACCTCCAGGAGCCCTCACGGGTCTCCCTTCGCAGGCTTACGGAACGCTCCGCTACCACGCATCCTTGCGGATGCATCCACAGCTTCGGTAAGTGGCTTGAGCCCCGTTACATTTTCGCCGCAAAACAGCTATTAGACCAGTGAGCTATTACGCTTTCTTTAAAGGATGGCTGCTTCTAAGCCAACCTCCTGGTTGTTTTGGCCGTCTCACATGCTTTCCCACTTAGCCACTATTTGGGGACCTTAGCTGGTGGTCTGGGCTGTTTCCCTCTCGACAATGGACCTTAGCACCCACTGTCTGTCTGCCAGGTAGCACTCACCGGCATTCGGAGTTCGGTAGGGTTTGGTAGGACTTTGGGTCCCCCTAGCCCTTCCGGTGCTCTACCTCCGGCGGTGTTCGCCTGACGATCTACCTCAATAGATTTCGCGGAGAACCAGCTATTTCCGAGTTTGATTGGCCTTTCACCCCTAGCCACAGCTCATCCCCGACTTTTTCAACAGGCGTGGGTTCGGCCCTCCAGTGGGTGTTACCCCACCTTCAGCCTGGCCATGGCTAGATCACTCGGTTTCGGGTCTTCTGCCAGCAACTCAGCGCCCTGTTCGGACTCGCTTTCGCTGCGCCTACACCTAACGGCTTAAGCTTGCTGCAAACAGAAACTCGCGGACCCATTATACAAAAGGTACGCCGTCACCCTTGCGGGCTCCGACTGCTTGTAGGCGTTCGGTTTCAGGTCTCTTTCACTCCCCTTGTCGGGGTGCTTTTCACCTTTCCCTCACGGTACTTGTGCACTATCGGTCACCAAGGAGTATTTAGGCTTAGAGGGTGGTCCCCCTACGTTCAGACAGGGTTTCACGTGCCCCGCCCTACTCAAGGACCTCTGCCAGCCATACGCCTACGGGGCTATCACCCACTCTGGCCAACCTTTCCAGGTTGTTTGGCTTAACTGACAAAGGCCACTGGCCTGCTCCCCTTTCGCTCGCCACTACTCGGGGAATCTCTGTTGATGTCTTTTCCTCCGGCTACTGAGATGTTTCAGTTCACCGGGTTCGCCTCCACCGCCTATGTATTCAGCGGGGGATCTCCATAAAGGAGGGGTTTCCCCATTCGGACATCCGCGGATCAACGATCGCTCGCATCTCCCCGCGGCTTTTCGCAGCGTGCCACGTCCTTCATCGCCTCTTGGTGCCAAGGCATCCACCGAACGCCCTTCTCATACTCATTCACCACCGCCCGCACGCAGGATCCAGCCGCGCCATCACTGGCGCCCCAAACCGCTCCGTGTCCAATCGGACAGCAGCTCCACCGAGACACTCACACCACACGGATTGTCAGCCGTGTGGGTACACTCGATTTCACCAACTCTTCTTCACCATGAGAAACAACAACAGA
>NZ_RFLX01000116.1 GCF_003696345.1 Teichococcus wenyumeiae
TCTGTTCGGCGAGCGCTTCACTCGCGCCATGGCCTGAGCATGTTCAACCGCTCCGCCGCACACGAAATTCCTGACAGTCCCGCGGCAGGTCAGGGCAACCCTCGCGCTGATTCGGCGGCACCAATCCGCGACACTGAGACAGAGGAAGGCCCAAGACGAACACCGGTCCTGCGGTAACCAACCCGCGCATCAGAGTCTGATCAACCGTCGTCTTGCGCCGCCGCGTCCTCCCCTGTGCAACCCAATCAGCCGGACACCGCTACACGCGGCGGATACTCACGGCCAGCTTGTTGACAACGAACATGAGAATCAGCTTCGCGCCTCAGCCGCGAGGTTTTTCGAAGTGTCCTGTAGAGCGCCTGCCGCACCAGGATGCGGAACATCAGCACCGCATCATAGGGCGGACGCCCGCCGCGGCTGCGATCTGACCGCGCCAGCGCCGCATCCAACACCGGGCGGAAAATCTCGAAGTCGACCACCGCTGCAAGCCGCTCCAGCGGGTCGACCGCTGCGGAGAGCGCCGCATATCGCTCCTCGACATCGAAAAAGCCGGGCTGAGCCGCCATTCCTGCCACCTCCGCTGACCAGGGCGAGTGAATCAGATCAGCGTCTCAACAGCGAGGTTTTTAGAGGCGCCCCGTTGCCAACTATGCGTTCTAAGGGCAAGCTCAACCCTAAGCATTCTATCATAAATAAAGAGTTATAAATGCACCACCCGATCAGCTTGGTACTTCATGGCAGCGAAAGCCGTGATCTCGGCGGACCAAGTATACGTGTCCCTCGGACAGTTCAGATTTTGAGAAGCCAAGGCATAGACGCACGACTATTGCAAATGCATCGTGATGCCTTACTACTGGAAGATTCAGCAGCTGCTCACGTTTTTAACGTGTGGCCGCTCAGAAGTTCTTGTTCAATATTAAAATTTGCTCGGTGGCTGGGTATTCCAACTATATTATCTCCTATCTTGTTAGATTTGCAAGAACAACATAAATGGCATCCTGTACATCCCATATTGCCCGGCCATTATGGTCCCTATCGTTTAGAGGAACTTCACGCAGCTTTTTCTCTCGCGGATCACGTTGTATACTTAAGCAATGCAGAGCGGGACTTAGCAAATCGAATAGGGATGCCAATTCGGCCGTTTTCTGTAGTGAAGAACCCTGTTGATTTCGCCAATTTCCGGCCCGGTGGCGGGTGCCATTTCTGGAACTTTGTTTCTGGCAGGCATCCAGACCTACTAAATCGTCCGTTTGTCCTCTGCGTCGGACGGATTGAGCCCAGGAAGAATCAGTTGGCCTTGATCCAGGCGATTTCTGGCACTGGGTATGCCTTGGTTTTGATCGGGCATGAAGCCGAACCCCGCTATGTACAGGCTTGCCGAGACGCCGCAGGCCCTGATGTGTTTTTTTTGGGGCGTTTGCCTTCTGACAGCGGCATTTTGCCGGCTGCTTATCAAGCTGCAGCTGCATGCGCACAAGTAACGTGGGCAGAAGGCGCGTCGCTTGCTGCGCTCGAAGCGTGGGCATCTGACTGCCCGTTGATCCTAAGCAGTTTGCCAGGAAACATAGAGTATTTTGGTACGGACGCCGTCTACGCTGATCCCTCAAACGTACAGGACATTCGGGATAAGATTTTTTCAGCGACTGGTCCGATGCGCCCAAAATCATCTTCACTCCGCGAAATCCTCTACAGAGAATGTAGCTATGAAGGTCATGTGAACAGCCTTGCTGCGATCTATATTAACCTTGGCAAAACTAAGTCGCTAACTGTGTCATGAATGATTTATCAGAAAATATCTGTTTCACTAAAGATAATATAGATATCACATTTAGCGAGTCGAAAAACGCTTATATTGGATTCAATTCATTGAAGATGACTTGCGTCAGCGTTAGGGAGTTCAAAGGCAGTATGAACTTCGTCGGCTTGTCGGACAATGGCACGCCACGCTTCACCATCGAGCCAAGAAAAATCGGCGTAAGTGGGATGAACCATAGAAAGCTTCTCGAATTATCTTGGCAGATTAAATATTTATCTTTTATAGACCACAAAGTGGGAGAGAAGCGCGTATTCCGTGTTGCAAAGTGGTCTTACTTATCGCCTGACTGGGTATTTTTCCCCATATTAAGGCCTGTTAGATCTTGATCCAATCGTCGGCGGCTGCGAGGCAAAGGATGCTGAGAAAGGATCTGGCAGTCTTCTCGTAGCGGGTGGCAACGGCGCGCCATTCTTTCAGGCGCGCCCAGAGGTTCTCCACGCGAGATCGGTTGTTGTAGATCCAGGCGGGACAGGCGACCGGCGCATCCGTGCGCTTGGGTGGGATGGCAGGACGCGCGCCCATGTTCCAGATCCGCTCGCGGAAAGCATCGGAGGCATATCCGCGGTCGCCGACGATCCAGCCCGGCACGTCCGGCAGGCTGTTGAGCAGACCCGGTGCGAGCGGCAGTTCATGCGCCTGGCCTGGTGCCAGAGCAAAGGCGATGGCCCGTCCGCGCCCGTCAGCAATCACACAAGCCTTGGTGCCATACCCGCCGCGAGATCGGCCAAGTGCTTCGCGGAGATCTCGCTCTGTGCCATGGGCCCCCTTTTTTCCGCGCCCGCCGCTTTGTGGTGAGCGCGGATGTTGGTGCCGTCGAGAAAGGTCATGCCGAGCGCCACACCCTGCTGCTGCACCAGTTCCAGCAGGCGCTCCCAAACACCTGCCTTGGCCCAGCGGATGAAGAGTTGCGCCGCCAGCCACCAGGGCCCGAGATCGTCTGGGATGCTGCGCCACTTGGCGCCGTTCTGGTGCCGCCAGAGGATCGCAGAGATGGTCCGCCGTAGCTCTTTTGGTGGTGTTTTGCCGCGAGGCCTGACTTCCTCGATCAGCGGCTCCCACACTGCCCAGACCGCATCGGTGAGAAGCTGGTTGTTCTTGCCCTTCGCCATATCCCAAACATGGGAACAGGCATCAAGTTCTAACAGGCCTTAGGCGGCGTGGACAAAGCTGATCCATAGGCGGATGGACACCTCGAAGTACCCGGTGCGGCGCAGCCTCCGCGAGCAGGATCGCCGCCTCAGGTCATGACCCGCCCCTGCTGATGG
>NZ_RFLX01000117.1 GCF_003696345.1 Teichococcus wenyumeiae
ATCTCGGTTATCATCTGGGGGAGGACCCGGCGACCACGCCTCTGCTGGTGAAGCTGCTGGAAGGCGATTGCCTCAGTTCGGCCAGACCAAGGAAAGCATCGTAGCGTCCGGCACCGCCGTCACGGCACAACCGGTGGGGTGGCAGCGCGTCGACGGCGGCCTCGCCGCGACCTGTTTTGTCGATCGGCTCGATCCGCGCTTTGAACTCGGGGAAAGGGGGAGCCAGAGGTTCTCCGTGGTGGCTGCGAGGATCAGCAGCCCAGGCGGAAACTGGAAGATCTAGCGGCCCGACGGAGATCTCCACACGCAGGTTGCGGGTTCTCGACGCAGGCGGAACGCCTCTGCCGTGCCCAAAATGGGCTTTCAACTCCTCCGCCTCGCAAAGCCAAATTTCCACTGCCACCAGGGCCGGTAGCCAGCCGAGACAGGCAACCACCAACGGAACGGCTGCGAATGGCAGGCCAAGCACGAAGCAGAAGCGCAGGCAGACCGTTGTTGCCGTCAGTGCGAAGCTCCGCACCATCCAGCGCCTATGAACTCCGATGTCGCCGCGCCTGACCTGCATCATGCCGGTGGTCACCAGCCAGGCCGAACCAAAGGCCATCAGGATCATCCTGGCAAAGAGCCCTGCATCGACCTGCCAGGCGAGGAGGATCGTCACAAGCGCGCAGGTCATCGCCGAGCCAGCGTAAAGCCGCCCAAGCCAGCCATGCACCTGCGGCCAGCGCCAGCGCAGTCCCGGAACGAACTGCCAGGGTCCCAGCAGCACCGCCAAGGCAATGCAAATCCCGTCGATCGTCAGCATCAGGCGCCAGGGCGCCTTTTCTACCAGTTGCGCGCTGAAGAAGCGGTCCGACACGTCATAAGCCAGGGAGCCCAGACCCAGGGTTGTCATGGCCAGGGTCAGCACAACCCAATTACCGTAATCCGTCAGGCGTCGAGGGCGCAGCCCTGTGCGGGCGAAGAGAACGATGCGTTGCATGGCACCCGTCCTCTCAGAACCGGTAGGACAGGGCGATGCCGCCCATCAGCTGGCTCTTGGAGCCTTCCAGATCCACGATGGGGCTGTCGGCGGCGTCGCCCACCAAGTAGCTGTAGCTCAGCCGCCCGGTCAGCCCCCAATGTTGGTTGAACTGGTAACCGGCGGTAAGGCCCAGCCCAGCATCGCGCAGCCCGCCCTTGGGCCTGTAGGCCGGCAGGCCCGACCGCAAAGCTTCCGGCTGCGTCACGCCGAAATAGGTGCGCGTGTATTCCCCGTTGGCGACGTTCACCTCCGCGTCGACATTGACAAAGAAGCTGCGCCCACGCAGCGCAGCATAGGAGATCCCGGCGGTACCGAGAACGCCGTTCCTTGAGCCGGTCGCAGTCAGGGACAGTTCCACCTGGCCCTGCCCGCGGTCATCGCCGCCGAAGCGGATGCCGACAAAGCCGCCAGCTTCCACGGTTGCGTCGATCTCGTCCAGGCGTGCGACACGGTCGCTATCCACGTCGTTGTCGCGGCCAGAGCCGAGACGAACCAATGGCCCTGCGACGATGCGGCGGGACGGCACTGTATTGGCGCGAAGGGTCAGCCCGCGAAGCTGCAGGAAATAGGGGCCATAATTGAGGTCGCCCAGCACAAAGGGAGCGATGGTACTGGAATCCGCTCCGGCATATTCCGGCACAAGGGCAGGCCCGATGCCAAGGAAGCCGGACCAGCCGGTGACCGGGTCGGAGTCGGGATTCTGCTGAGCCAGGGCCGGTGCCGCGACCAGCAACGGTGCGGCAAGAAGCGGCCAGGCGAGACGGACGGCAAGAGGGGCGCGGATGCTGAACAACACGGCGGGGGATGCTCCTGTTTGTCGAAGCGACCCTAGGCAGCGCATTTTGCTGGATGATGTGGCCGTTGCGTCAGCGTCGCCACTTTGTGTCGGAGCTGATACAAAGCTGCAAAAAGCGGGTCATACAGGATGATGGTTTGGGCGGTAGAAGGAGAGGCATGACACCCATGCCACACGTATTGATCGTGGATGATGACGAGGACATCTTGTCTTTGTTGACGCAGTTCCTGCAGAACCATTCCTGCACGGTGGCCGTGGCCCGAAAAGGCGAGGAGATGTTTTCGCTGCTCGGGCAGCAGCCCGTGGACGTCGTCATCCTCGATGTGATGCTGCAGGGCGAGAACGGCTTCGACCTGTGCCGGCAGTTGCGCGCCAAGTCCTCCATCCCGGTGATCATGCTGACGGCAATGAGCGAGCACACCGACCGGGTTGTAGGCCTCGAGATCGGCGCCGATGATTACCTCACCAAGCCCTTCAATGCGCGTGAGCTTCTCGCCCGGATCAAGGCGGTCCTGCGCCGGGCCGAGGTGCCCCACCAGCCCAAGGAAGCTCGGCCCAAGCTGAGCTTCGGGCGCTGGCGGCTGGATATCGCAAGACGCGAGCTCCGTTCGGAGGACAACACTCTGGTGTTCCTATCTGGCGGCGAGTTCGACCTGCTGCTGGCCTTTGCCGAGCACCCGCAGCGCGTATTGACGCGTGACATGCTGCTGGACCTCACCCGGGGCGAGACCTACGCGGCCTTCGACCGCAGCATCGACGTGCAGATCAGCCGCCTGCGGCGCAAGCTGGAAGCAGACCCAAAGAACCCCGACCTGATCCGGACGGTGCGCAACGGTGGCTACATCCTGATGGCACCGGTGCTGCGGACATGAGCCTGCGACGCTGGCTGAGCGACACCATCGCCCGGCGCTTCGTGGTCACCATCCTGATGGCTTTCGGCGCCACCGTGCTGCTGAATCTGGTCTTCGTGAACTTCGCCGGAGCCTTGGGGCAGCCATCGATCCTTGAAGCCGGCTTGCTGAACGGTGCGGCAACGGCGGTGCGGATCATCGAGACGCAGCCGCCGGAGGTGCGGGCGGTCATCGCCGCGGCGGCAGGCACTGCGGATTACCGGCTGACTTGGTATCCCGGCGACGCTCCGGTCAGGCTCACGG
>NZ_RFLX01000118.1 GCF_003696345.1 Teichococcus wenyumeiae
CTCGTCAGCAAGGCCAGTTCACTGCCTCAGGTGCCTGTCAGGCCCGCCAGCACAGCGCAGCAACAGGTTCTTCGAGGTATCCACGTGACAAGGCTTTCCAAATCTGACAGCAGGAAACCTGCGTCCAGCTGGCAGCGTGAAGCCACGCAGGCTCCGTGATGCATCAAGCATGCCTCATCCCCAAACAACGTGACAATGCCGCTCAACCGAGTTCAGGCACTCCCACTTGGTCTGGATGACCTGTTGGAATCACGCCTGCCCCGGCTAGCCAACCCTCATCCCGCTCCCGTTTCCAGCCAGCCTCTCAGCGTGCCTCCCGCCGAACTAGTCGCCGTACCGAGGTGGGGATGTGGCTCATGGCCCAACGCAGCGGAGCCGTGATCCGCCACGTGGTGGATCGCAGTAGGCGCTGATGCTCCATACTGGCCACGCGCCAAGCGTTCTCCATCCGATCGCGATCGACCGTCATCTCCAGAAGCGCTGCAGTGACTCCCTCGACTTGACGGGCGGCCTCCTGGCGGTCCTCAAGGATGGTGACATCCTGCGCCTTGATGTAGTCCCTCTGTCGGTCGATCTCGGCATGCAGCCGCGCCGCCTCCTCCCGCAGCATCGCTGTACGTCGCGCTGCCGCCGCCCGCATCCGGCGCTCCTGCGTCACCGCCAAACCGTCTGCGCCTCCAGTCATGCCTGCGCCGCCTCGACGGCCCTGCGCCAGGGCGGAGTGCGCCGGGGCACTGACAGCTGGGCCTGGCTGTGACCGGTGTCGTCGTACAGCATCAGGTTTGGATTATGGTACGGGTCTTGCTCTAGCATCTCGCCCCAGCGGCGCTGCATGAAGCGCAGCTCTCCCTCAGCGCGCTGCCGCTGTGGTTCCGTTACGTCTAGCCCGCGTGAGGCACTCTCGCGGTGCGCCAACACGGCGTGTGGCGTCCATACGATGCGGTAGCCGGCATCCTGAATCCGTAGGCAGAGGTCGATGTCATTGAAGGCAACGGCGAGGCCTTCATCCAGCCCGCCGACCTCCTCATAGACTTCGCGGCGCAGCATCATGCAAGCGCCAGTCACTGCAGAGAGGGCCTGCGTCAGCGCCAGTTGACCGCCGTAGCCTGGGTCATTCGCTGGCGCAAAGCGCAGCAGGTGGCGAACGGCCTGCGGGCCGAACACGAGCCCAGCATGCTGCACGCCCTCGCCGGTTGGGTAAAGCAGCTTGGCGCCGACCATGCCGACCTCCCGCTGCAGAGCGAGTGCCGCCATCTCGCGGAGCCAGCCGGGTTCCAGCACCTCAATATCGTTGTTCAGCAACACCAGCATGCTGCCGCGCGCTTGGCCTGCCGCAAGGTTGTTCAGCCGGGGATAGTTGAACGAGCCGGGTGCTGACAGCACCCGCAGCCGGGGGTCCGCCGTCAGCTGCCGTAGCAGCGCCAGCGCCTCAGGGTCGGTGCTGCCGTTGTCCACCACCAGCACCTCCAGCCGGTCCGCCGGCCAATCGGTCATCTGCAGCAGACCCGTGCAGCAGGCCCGCAGCAGCTCCGGCCGGTCGCGTGTTGGAATGATGACAGAGACGGGCGGCAATTCCACAGGCAGCGGATAGACGATCTGCCAAGCGCTAGGCTGCAGCGGAGCGGGCCGCAGCCGCGCCTCTCCCAATCCTTCCGCAGCCAGCCAGTCACGCAGTGCACGCTCCCCATTTTCTCGGTAGCCGTCCTGCCGTTCGGGTTCTGCGCCGTCCTGCCCGTGACACAGCACGGTCGGCAGATGCACGATGCGATCCGGCGTGGTCGCCGCCGTAGCCCGTAGCGCAAGGTCCCAGCCCATGGCCGGCCCATATTCCGGCCTTGGCCCACCCAGCCGCTGCAGCAGCGACATCCGGTAGAAGCAGGGCTGACCTAGCATGTCATGCGTCGCCAGCAGTTCCGGGCTCCACAGCGGTTTGAACCGCGGCGTGTGACGGTGCCCGTCGGGGCCTAGGCGATCTTCGTCGGCATAGAGCACGTCGGGCGCTGGCCGCGCGCGGAGGGCAACTGCCACCTCATAGAACGTGTGCTCGGCCAGGACGGCACCGGGCTCCAGCAGTGCCAGCATCTCGCCGCAAGCCAGCGCAGTGACCGCCTGCGCGTCAGCCTGGGCGGACCAGCGGATGCGCGGGTCCGTGGCCATTGCCTGTTGTAGATATGGCAAGACGGCAGGTAGGTCTATGCCCCACAGCCATAGCTCCCAGCCCGGGTAGAGCTGATTGCGCAGGGCGTCGATAGCACGGCGGAGATCCTCCTGGCGCAGCTCTGGCACTAGTGGCATTGCCACGGACAACAGCGGTGGGTCGCGCAGGTTGACAAGGTCCGCTGTGATAAGCTGGCGGTCTTCATCGGTCAGGCTGCCGTGCTGTTGGACCCAGTCTTCATAGGCGTCGTAAATGCTCGGCGGATGCATGCGGCTTCCGGTGACTCCATGCCGGCCGTCTATGCCGGAATCTCAAAACTGGCTCCCTGGACGAGAGGGAAGCCATACAACCATATGAATGACTGATGTTTAAGCTAAATTCTAGGCGGCGTGGACAAAGCTGATCCACATGCGGATGGCAGGGTCCTGTTGCATCTTTTGCAGCCTGGCGGGATCGCGCCCAAGCCAGGGCATGGCAAAACAGCGGCTGGCGAAAGTTCAGGCGGATCTGAGCTTCAGGGGCCAGCAGTTCAGCGCCCAGGTGGATCCTCTGGGCGCTGAACTGTCGCCCTTTGAAAGACTCATCCGGCCTCACTGAGGTCACTCGCCGCAGTCTCGCCATGAAGGTTTGTACCCGCCCAGGCCAGCGCCACAAGTTCGCAACAGAACCGCCCGCTTTCCGCAAGCTGGTCTCTCTGCTCAAGCCTGGGGGGGACTGCTGGCCCTCGCCGGTGTTGTCAGCTATCGGCTACAGGGCGCGACTGCATGTCGCGCCCGGCCAAATCTATCAGATGGAGCGGCTACGGC
>NZ_RFLX01000119.1 GCF_003696345.1 Teichococcus wenyumeiae
AACGTTATGGCGCCCGGATCGCTAAAGGCCTGATTGCCGATCTTCAGAAACAATCTGGGAGCTTCATCGCGACCGTGGAATCGCAGGACAGCGGGAGGCAGCAGATCAGAGCGCGTCGGGTCTTGCTTGCAACAGGCGCACAGGACATCGAGCCGAACTTTCCGGAGCTGCCTGATGCTGTGCAGCGTGGTTTGGTCCGATACTGTCCCATCTGTGACGGTTACGAGGCTCGTGACCAAAAGATTGCGATTATCGGACATGGAACTCACGGTCTTGGCGAGGCCATCTTCATTGCGCGGACCTACTCCGACGACGTCACCCTGCTGACCTTAGGGAAGCGGATGGAGCTTGATCAGAAGCAAAGACAACGAGTGGAAGAACATAGAATAAAGGTTGTTGAAAGCCCCATCGATGCGCTGGAGATCCGAGACGACCGGATTGCGGCACTGCGTGTTGATGGAGCCAATATGAGCTTTGACGTTCTCTACTCGGCACTCGGCCTCAGATTTCGTACCGGCCTTGCATTAGCCCTGGGTGCTCAGCACGATGACACCGGAGCGCTGACCGTTGATCACCACAATCAAACCACCGTTCCGGGGCTTTACGCGGCCGGAGCGATTGTGCGCGGCCTTGACCAGATCGTAGTGGCCATGGGCCATTCCGCCGTCGCTGCGACTCACATCCACAATCATTGCGAACTACCGACTGAGGAAGAACCTGGTGGAACAGAGGAGTGAGAAGGCACAGCAACCTGTTCCGACACCGGATCGTAGCCTATTCTGCGGCCCCGCGTGCTGGCGCAGACTTGCTGCGATGACTGCTGAGCTGACATGGAGGCTGGTGCTGGCAGGTATAGACCGAGGCCAGTCGTGCTTCAGATCAGTCGACGTTGTGGGCGAACGTCGTTGGAAGCGCGCTCTCGTCGCTCAAGAAGAATGAGGCACTGGTTGTCCCTCACTCTTGAGATCTGTCATGCTCAAGCATCTGCTGCCCCTGATCCCGGAGGGGCTGCTGGTCCGGCAGATCCTGCCGACACCGGACAGCCTCGTCATCGTGGCCGCCTCTCGCGGCGGCAAGGCGGCCTGCCCAGACTGCGGCGCCCCGTCAACGGTGGTGCACAGCCGGTATGAGCGCCACCTGCAGGATCTGCCTTGGCAGGGCCGCCCGGTGACCCTGCAGATCCAGGCACGCAGGCTGCGATGCCAGAATCCAGCTTGTCAGCGTCAGACCTTTGCCGAGCGCCTGATTGAAGGTGCCGCTGTTGCGGCACGCCGCACCCGCCGGCTGGACGATCTCCAGCGGCATCTTGGTCTGGCCCTGGGCGGCGAAGCCGGCGCGCGCCTCGCGATGCGACTGGCTGTTCCCATCAGCGCAGACACGTTGCTCCGCATGCTTCGCCGGCAGAACCCGTCCTCGGAGCCCAGCCCACCGCCGCGGGTGCTCGGGGTCAATGACCGGGCCTGGCGCCGCGGCCGCCGGTACGGCAGCATTCTCGTTGATCTGAAGCGGAACCGGGTGCTCGCTCCCCTGCCAGACCGGCAGGCGGAGACGCTGAAGAACTGGCTACAGCGGCATCCCGGCATCACGATCGTCGCCCGTGACCGGGCCTGCGCCTATGCCGACGGTGCTCGCCAGGGCGCACCCGACGCGGTGCAGGTCGCCGACCGCTGGCACCTGCTGCGCAACCTCGGTGAGGCCCTCGAGGCGGTGGTGGAGCGCCATCATGCTGTGATCCGGCAGATCGGCAAGGACGTGGCGGCCGCTGTTGCCGTCCCGGCCATGCCCTCAGCAGCCCGGCAATGCCAGGAGGCGAGACATCCTTGGCGGCAGGCACGCTACGAGGAGGCCGCCCGCCTGCACGCGGCGGGCACTTCCATCAGTCAAGTGGCCCGCCAACTCGGTGCCGATCGCAAGACGCTGCATCGCTGGCTGCGGGCCGGGGCTGCCCCAAGCTGGCCTATGCCGCGGCGCGACAGCATCCTGGATCGCCATCGCGCCGTTCTGGAGCAGCGCTGGGCCTAGGGCTGCCATAACGCTGCCCGGCTGTGGCGGGAACTGGTGCACATTGGCTTTGCAGGTCGTCCTTCGGTTGTCAGGGCCTGGGCCACCGAGAGGCGCAGGAACGAGCCCGTCGCATGCCCACGCCCCGGACCAAGCGGAGATCCTGCTTGGCGGCCACCCACGCCTCGCCGCGCCACGCGCTTGCTGATGGCAAACGGCGAAATACCCCCTGAACTCGACCGCGCCTTTGTCATGCGCCTGCTGGGCGAGCTACCTGTGCTGCAAGCAACAGTGACTGTCGCAAAGCGCATCGCCCGGCTGCTGCGGCGGCAGAGCGACGACAGGCTCGATGCGGTATTGGACGAGGCCGCCGCCACCCCTCTCGCGAGCTTTGTCGCCGAGTTGCGCAAAGACACCGCGGCTGTGCAAGCCGCACTCGAGCTGCCCTGGAGCACCAGCCCTGTCGAGGGCCAGATCAACCGGCTCAAGATGATCAAGCGCACCATGTACGGCCGCGCGGGCTTTGCACTCTTCCGTGCCCGCGTCCTCCAGACCGCATGACAGCGATCCAGCAGCACGGAAAGTGCGGGAGATCCCAGGCCTCAGTGGCAATCAACAACCAGTCGTTGCAGGCAAGAGTCGGACGCCGGCCGCCCCTGATCCTCCACGACTTGCGTGGACGGGTTACGCTATGTTTGCTGCTTGTCGTTCTGCCTGTTCTGGCGTGCGGTAGTCCAGGGCCGAATGGAGGCGCTGGCGGTTGTAGAAGCTCTCGA
>NZ_RFLX01000012.1 GCF_003696345.1 Teichococcus wenyumeiae
GCGGCCACAGCCCGCAGGACATATTCCTGGCCGGGTCATTTCTCGATGAAAACGCCGGGTCAGGTCTCAGCGAAAATCAACACACTTAGCCATAGCGGACTGCCCCCCGAAGAGGGCCACAATCCGGTTAACGGGAGAGCTTTTACCGGTCATTCCGGTAAATCTTCTACCGGTAATATCCGTTATTCGTCAACCGTCAAATGCGGTATTTAGTGCCATGACCCGTGGCCGCCCTACCAAAGTCCATTTCGCCGACCGCCCATCTTGGGCAAACCGCCTTGTGGCGGCGCGGAAACGCGCCGGACTATCCCAAATGGCGCTGGCTAAAGCCGCAGGACTTTCGCAGTCGGCCATCGCTGATTACGAGGTGGGTCGGTCAGAACCCGGCTTCCGCGTGATCGAGCGGATAGCAGAAGTTTTGCAGGTAGACCGCGATTTCCTGACCAAGGCCACGAGTGTTAGCCGAGAGAGCATCGAGCGTGACCTCGAACATCGCAGCAAGATGGCCGAAGGCGATGAACTCTCAGTCTATCAAGACGGGGAGAAATACGATGGCGCATTCGTCCGCACCGCCGAGAAGGTTCACTCGATGCTTACCGAGGAGATGCCTCACACCAGGATTTCGATGGCGGCGGTCATCTCGATGTCTAGGATTGCGTGGCGAATGGCGATGATGATGAGTGGTGGCCAGCCGACAGATGAGGTGATTGCTGCGGTCGTTTCCCTGCTACGCACGGCCCAGCGGACCTTCGCCAGGTTCCCTGACGCGACGGGCGACATGGTTATCAACGAAGACGACGACATGGACGAAACCGGCATCGACCGGTCAGATAAACCGGATTAACCGGTTTTTCGGTTGACGTCACCGGTTAATCCGTTAATTGTGGCCTCCGTACCCCACGGAGGCACCCCATCGTGCGTTCCAATTCCAACTCTCCCGACCTGCTGGTCGCGGCCCCACGGCTGCTCGCACCGCAGGAGAATTCCTTCCTCGCGCCGATCGTCACCATCGTGGACGGTCAGGCGCGAGCCGACAGCCGTGACGTCGCTGACTTCTTCAGCAAGGCACACAAGAACGTCCTGCAGGCGATCCAGAACCTGCACGTCAGCGACGACTTCCGCCGGCGCAATTTTCAGCCGTTCAAGATCAATGACTTAACAGGCGAGAGCCTGTCCCATGTCTCCATGACGCGGGATGGCTTCACCTTCCTGGCCATGGGCTTCACCGGAGCGACCGCCGGCGCGTTCAAGGAAGCCTTCATCAAGCGCTTCAACGCGATGGAGGCTCAGCTTCGGGCGGGCAGCGTTGCCCCCGCTCCGTCTCGTGTCCCTCCCGTCAAGGAGGTCGCGGCCACCTTCCGCGCCTACCACGGCATTGCCCGTCTGGCTGGTCTCGACCGTAACCAGGCGTCCTTGTCTGCCGGCCGGGCCACCAAGGCCGTCACCGGCGTGGACCCGTTGGAAGCCCTGGCCATCAGGCACCTCGTCGCTCCCCAGCAGGAGGCGGCGCTGACACCCTCCGACCTGGGCGCGCGCCTCGGCGGCAAGTCTGCTGTCGTGGTCAACAAGCTCCTCGCCCAGCGTGGGCTGCAAACCAGCCACCGCGCCGCCAAGGGCCAGCAGTACTGGCAGCCAACCGCCGCGGGTGAACCGCATGCCGTCTGGCTCGATACGGGCAAGCACCATGGGAATGGCACCCCCGTTCGGCAGCTCAAGTGGGCTGCCTCCATCCTCCCCCTCATCGAAGGAGACGCTTCGTGATCTCCGCTCCCTTCTCTGCCCGCGCGGCGGTCTCGCGCTGTCTGACCCGCGCGATCGAAGCCGCAGATCGCGGTGACCGGCTGGAGGCGCAGTACTGGCAGTCCCTTGCCGCTGCGGCCCAGCGCCGTGTCTCCACCCTTCCCGCCCCGCAGCCCAGCCTGGCGGTCCGGCTGACGCGCGTGGCCGCCCTCTTCACACGCCGCATGGAGCGTCTCGCATGAGCACGCGCACTCAGCTGAAGGCCAAGGCTTTCACCGCGCCGCCGCCGGTCGCCACCAGGGCCGCGTCGCCAGGCAGTGTACTGCCGGCGGGCTCCCCCGATCGGCTCACCAACCTGGAGATTGTCCGAGCGGCCCGTCCTGCGGGTCACGACACTCCTGAGATCTGGAACGTAGTCTCCGAAGACCGGGCATTGCTTTTGATCTCGAGAGACAGCGCGGACCGGCTGGACGGTGCAGCATCGGCCATCGGCTACTTGCAGACCTTCTTCGGCGCCAACGACCGCTCGCCAGCACTCACCTTCATCGCGGCGTCCCTGAAGGACCAGGCGCGATTGCTGCGAGCTGCCGCGGGTGCCGTGTGGGACCGCTCGAAGGCTCAAGATGCCGCGTACGATGCTGCGGCCGAGTCAGACGATGCCGACCTCCTTGCTGATCACGCCCGGTTTGACGCGCTCGAGAGGCGGTTCCTTGACCTGATGGGAGGTGAGTCGGGTCCCGAGGGCGACAAGGTGCGTGAGAGCCAGATCAAGGCCGTTCAGCGTCGCCAAGGCTCCGTGCTGAACCGCATGTCAAAGAAGCAGGCGCAGTCCTGGGCCGGTATCGCGGCCCGCTACCGCTCCCTGATGCTCTATGATGAAGAGTTGGCGCCAGCGAAGCGCGCCTCCGATCCGGGAGAGTACGAGTCCCGGCGCCTGCTTGCGATGCTGCTGCGTGACCTCGGCGACCTCCTCGCGGTCCAGGGTCTCCTCGATCCGCGAGAGTTACCGTGATGGAGCACATCAGCTCTGTCCTCGCCCGCGTCCTGGCAGAGATCGAGGACAAGATGTTGGAGGCGTCTGCACCGCCGGCCTCTCCCTCTCCACCACCCCCTCGCCGCCCGGGCCCGCCGCATCACTCTAGCCAGGAGCACCGGCCGTGAACGCAGAGAAGAAGCGGCAAGCCCTGCCTGCCGCCGCTGCGGCAGCCCTTCTTCCTGGAAGCCGCAGAGCTATCGAGGAGATGATCGAGCGCCTGATTGCCCGGCTCGACGCCATGGATGGCGATCCGGATATGGAGCCGGACCACGACGGCGAGGCAGAGCCTGATGAGGCCAGCCTGCAGCCGCTGACGATGGCGCGTGACGCGAGGCCGGCTGCGGTCCATACCCGAGCGCGGAGGGCGGCATGAACGCGATCAGCAAGACCCGCCGCCCCTCAGTCCGCGCCGTGGCAGCTCATGAGTGCGGCCATGCCATTGCTCGTCTGGTGCTCAACGACATGTTGGGGCTCGGATGGCCGGTTGTCCGATCGGTGTCAGTGCTGCCAGAGCAAGACTGGATAGGGCGTGTGCAGATGAATGCGCGCGTGCCGATCCAGTACGCCGATCTTCTTCCGCCCGCGGCCCCGCTGCTTCGCGCCGTGCGCTTCGACATCATCGAAACACTGGCTGGACCCATCGCAGAGATGCGCCACGCCCGCCAGAATGGGCTGGACGGCTATCTGGCTCGGCGCGCCGGCATAAAGGAGATCCTGGGGCTGGACGCGCCATCGCTGGAGGGCGGCGACATCGACGATGTCGCGCTCCGCCTGCGTTTCCTGATGCGCCATACGCCGGGCGAGCCTGCCGAGGTTCTAACGAAGCTGTGGGAAGCCGCCTGGGAACTGGTGGAAGTCGAATGGCCTGGCATCAACACCATGGCCAGGGTGGTTGCCGCTGCGGGCTCGATGGATGGCGACCGCTTCGAGGAAACGTGGCGCCGCCTTGCTAGGCCGCCCCTCAAGCGGCTGGAGAGGAAGCGGCGGAGCATTGGTACCAGCGCCCTTTCCTGGGCTGGCGAACTGCGGGCGGAGGTGCCGGCATGAGCGAGAACTCCGTGACATCTATTGACCTCGTTGCCCTGGAGGAAGCTCTCCAGGATCTGCGCGAAGCCTACTCGTGGCTCTGGGCTCAGCGCCACGAGAGCCATGGCTGGCCGCAGGAGCAGTTCCCGATCATCAAGCTCTTCCGGGCCGGGGAGGATCTGGGGCTGCTGGCGGGTGTAAACCTGGGAAATTCCCAGGATTACATAGGATTTGAAAACGGCGGAAATGGCGAGGGGATCACCCTTTCTGCCAGCGATATCAACGCCGTAGACCCCGATTTGGCCTCAGAGGGGATCACCCAGAGCACCACCTCCGCCCTGGCCGATCTCAAGGCTGCGCTGGAGAAGCTGAGGACTGAGTTCCCCAACATCTGGGAGACCCGATGCAATCAAGAGCCGACGTGCGCAGTGCTGGAAGTCTTCCTCGCCGCCGAACGCGCCGGCCTTCTGACCTCCGATCCGGGGCCGAAGGACCCCACGGGCGAACTGCGCGAAGCCTCAGAAGGCGCCTTGGCAGCTTACGAGGGGATTTTTGGCAGGTCCTGCTGGAATGACCGGGACCGCACGGCCTTCGACCGGCTGCGCAGGGCCCTCGCCGCCATCCGCAGCGGGAGGGGATGATGCACCAGATCGACCAAGCCAAGCGGGTCCGGCGGATGGAGCGCATCGACGCCATGCCGGAAGACATCCGCCGCTGCGTCCACGACTTCGGGCTGACCATTGTGGATGCCTTCACCCAGTGCGGCGTGACCAAGGGCAAGCACATCCGGCATCTCGTCGAGACGGTGCGCGCCGGCTCCTATCAGGGCGCGCTGGATGGGGCGGCGATGAAGCCCGCCATGCCGCCGGCCGAGAGGAGGCCCGGTTGATGCTGCAGATCGAGGTCGCCATCCACTATCTCGCTCTTGGAATGGGGTACGGCCTGATGTGTGTCGGCGGCCTGACCCTGTTCGCCGCCAGTGCCTGGTGGTGCTTGGATAAGGTCGCCGCCCGCCTCGGATGGGCCCGCCTCTTCTACAGGCACAGCAGGACGATCATGGCTGCCGAGCGCGCGCGGCAGGATCGTGAGCGCCTGGAGGGCAGAGATGCCAGCCCGTGAGCCGACCCGTCGCTTCCTGCTGCCGGCGGGCATGGAGCCTCGCTACCTCTCGCGGGAGGAGGCCGCCGCCTACCTGGGTGTGTCGGCCGACACCTTCGACGATGAGGTGGCATCCGGCATGTGGCCGGCCGCCCGCCGCCGCGGCAGCAAGGGCGCACGCCTGACCTGGGACCGGAAGGTGCTGGACACCTATGCCGACCAGGCGGCTGGCATCCTACCCTCCCCTTCCCCCGAGCCGGAACCCGCCTTCAGCGCCCCGGCTCCGATCCGAGCCCTGGCGGCCGACGCGAGCCCGCCACCGCCGCTCCACACCCAGCCTAAGCTGACGGCCGAAGCCGCAGCCCTTCGAGGTCTTCAGAATGCCCCGCCCCGCAACCGGCCTAAACACCGTCAGCCGACGCCGGCCTGACGGCACGGTCGAATTCACCTGGTATCACCGCAAGAGCGGTCTGCTGATTGGCAAGAGCCGGGACGGCTGGACCAAGGAGGCCGCCTTGGAGCGTGCCGCCTCCATGGATGCCGAAGAGGTGAAGGCCGGCCCGCCCTCCGGCAGCTTCGGAGAGCTGTGCGCCTTCTATCTGTCCGACCCCCGGTTCGTCCGGAAGGCGGAGAAGACCAAGCGCGACTACCGGAAGCACATCGAGCTGATGCGGGGCATGTGGGAGGCCATCCCGGTGACTGGCATCACTCGGAAGGTGGTCCGCGCCCTGCATGCCCAGTATCAGGACCGACCCTGGCAGGGTAACGCCCTGCTGCGGACCCTGCGGCTCCTGATGAACTTCGGCATCCATGATTTGGAGATGCCGGGGCTCACGAAGAACCCGGCCGACCGGCCCTCGCTGTACGAGACCCGGGCCCGAGACCAGATCTGGGATCAGCACCGGATCGACGCCTTCATGGAGGCTGCCAGGGACTATCCGGCACTGCGTCGCGCCTTCGCCCTGCTCCTCTATACGGTGCAGCGGCCGAGCGACGTGCTGACCATGGCGCGGCCGATGGTCTTTGAGCGGGATGGGCGGATCTGGATCAGGCTGCGGCAGGCCAAGACCGGCGCCCTGGTGGACGTGCCGTGTCATGAGAGGCTGTCCGCCGAGCTGGTGGCCCCGAACAGCGGTGGGACCATGCTGCTGGTCAGCAGCCCGCGCGGGAAGCCATGGAGCTATCGGAACTTCGCCCGTGCCTGGGATCGGGTGCGGCGGCTGGCCAACTGGCGCTTGGCAAGGGCCGCCATCGTGGCACGCGGCGGCCTGCCGCCCAGGAGCCGGCCAAAGGAGCGTGAGGCGGCCAAGAAGCACGTCCGGGCGCAGATGCTGGCCGACCTGCAGCGGCGCGACCTGCGTCGCACAGGCATGGTGCAACTGGCCATCGCTGGGGCGACCACGCCTCAGATCGCGGCTCTGTCGGGCCACTCGATCGACCAGGCGCAGAAGATCCTGGATACCTACCTGCCCCGCCGCGGCGAGGTGGCTTTGGGCGGCATCGAGAAATGGGAGGACGGAGGTGACCGGGTTGTCGTGCTGGCGAAAAAACGCCGCTGACGTAAGCAACAGGGTGTTGCAAACAGTCCTGAAATGCAAAACGCCCCTTCGCGGGGCGTCTCGTAACCGACTGATTAAAAAGGGAAGAGATGGTGGGCGCTCACGGGCTCGAACCGTGGACCTACTGATTAAGAGTCAGCTGCTCTACCAACTGAGCTAAGCGCCCATCTCTTTTTCCTTCAGGGCGTTTGAGGCGCCCCGTCGGTGGAGGGGGCTTTTAACGCCTCTGGCGGGATTGGCAACCCCCCTAATCACGTGCCGCGCCAAATTCTGCATCGCGATGCACATAGACCGACATCAGCAGCCCGCAGCCCAGCATGGTGGTCAGCATGGCGGAGCCGCCGTGGCTGATCAGCGGCAGCGGCACGCCGCCCACCGGGATGCTGCCCGTCACCATGGCGATGTTCACGAAGACATAGAGGAAGAAGTTCACGCCCAGGCCCACGGCCACCAGCCGCCCGTACTGGTGGTGGCAGCAGATGGCCACCATCAGCGCGAAGGCCACCACCAGCGCCAGCAGCAGCAGCGTCGCCAGCGCCCCCACCAGCCCGAATTCCTCCGAGATCATGGTGAAGATGAAGTCCGTCTGCTTTTCCGGCAGGAAGTTCAGGTGCCCCTGCGTCCCCTGCAGGAAGCCCTTGCCCCACAAGCCGCCGGAGCCCAGCGCGATCTTGGACTGGATGATGTTGTAGCCAGCGCCCAGCGGGTCACTTTCCGGGTCCAGGAAGGTGGTGATGCGGGCGCGCTGGTAGTCGTGCAGGTGCTCGTAGGCAATCGGCGCCGCAACGCCCGCCGCGGCCAGGATGGCGGCGAATTTCCACCAGCGCACGCCGGCGGCCCAGAAGACCGCGCCGCCCACCATCAGCGTGATCATGCCGGTGCCGAGATTGGGCTGCTTCAGGATCATGCCCACCGGCACCAGCGCGGCGATGACCGGCGGGATCAGGAAGAGCGGGTTGCCCACCTTCTCCCAACTCGCGCGGTGGAACCAGGCGGCGAGGCCCAGCACCAGCATGATCTTCATCAACTCCGAAGGCTGCAACTGGATCGGGCCGATTTCGATCCAGCGTTGCGCGCCCTTGCCGACCTGCCCGTGCAGCGCCACCAGCACCAGCAGCGCGACGCCCCCGGCATAGCCGAGCCAGGAGAGCTTCGCGATGACGCGGATATCGATCATGGCGATGGAGAGCATCATCACCAGCCCGAAGGCGAAGCGCAGCGCGTGCTTGCTGGCATAAGGCTCCGGCGCGCCGCCGCCCGCCGAGTAAAGCGCCACATAGCCCACAGCCGCGATGGCGCAGAGCAGCAGCACGAAGCTCCAGGGAATCAGCCAGAGCTTCTCCAGGATGCCGGCGCCGCGGTCGCGGGTCAGCAGGCGGCGCTCGAAAATCGCGCGGGACATCATCGGCGGGGGTTTCCGGGGGGCCGCTGGGCCTCTGCCAGTTGGGATGCGGGGTCGGCCTCAGCACTGGGGCTGGGAGGGGCATTGCCGCCCCGGAAACGGTTCAGCACTTCCACCATCACCTCCCGCGCCAGGGGCGCGGCGGCGGCGCCGCCCGCCGTGCCGTGCTCCACCACCACCGAGACGGCATATTGCGGATTATCGTAGGGCGCGAAGGCGACGAACAGCGCATGCGGGCGCCATTCGCGCGGCATGTTCTCCACCCGGAAGCCGCGCTCGCGCTGCTCCCGCGAGACGCGGCGCACCTGCACCGAGCCGGTCTTGCCCGCCAGCACGCCCACCGAAGCCGGCAGCTTGCCATTGGCACCGGTGGCGCCGGGCTCGTTCACCACCGCCCACATGCCCTCGCGCATCAGCTTCAGGTCGCGCTCCGGGATGCCTAGCTCGGGCCAGTCCTCGGGCTTGATGCCACGGGTGGGCTTGCCGTTGATGCTGCGCATTAGGTGCGGCTGCACCGCGCGGCCGGTGGCCAGCCGCGCCGTCATGGTGGCGAGCGAGAGCGGCGTGAACTGGTAGAAGCCCTGGCCGATGCCATGCACCACGGTATCGCCCAGGTTCCAGGGCTTGCCCTGCTTGATGCGCCAGTCCCGCGTGGGGGAGAAGCCGCTGCGGGTGCCGGGCAGCTCGATATCCAGCGGCACGCCCATGCCGAAGCGCTTGGCCATGGCGGTGATCTTGTCGATGCCAGTGCGCTTGGCGATCTCATAGAAATACACGTCGCAGGAATGCTTGATGGCCCCGCGCATATCCAGGCTGCCATGGCCGAAGCGGCGCCAGCAGTGGAAGCGCGTGTCGCCCAGGTCGTAATGGCCGGGGCAATAGATGCGCTCCGTCGCCGTGACGGTCTTGGCCTCCAGCGCCGCCAGCCCCACCACCATCTTGAAGGTGGAGCCCGGGGCATAGAGGCCGTTGGTGGCCTTGTTGATCAGCGGCGTGGAACGGCTGCGCGTCCATTCCTTCCACTGCGCCGCCGAGATGCCGGAGGAGAACAGGTTGGGGTCGAAGGAGGGCTGGCTGGCCAGGGCCAGCACTTCGCCATTGCGGGCGTCCATGACGACCACGCTGGTGCCTTCCTCGATCTTGTCGCGCACCACCTTCTGCAACTCGGCATCGATCGAGATGCCGACATCCTGGCCCCGCGCGCCCTCCCGCCGGTCCAGTTCCCGGATCACGCGGCCCACCGCATTGACCTCGAACTGCACCGTGCCGGCATTGCCGCGCAGCAGCTTGTCGTGGAACTTCTCGATGCCGGAACGCCCGACGCGGATGCCCGGCAGCTCCAGCAGCGGGTCGCCGTCCATGTCGGCCTCGGCCGGCGGGGCGACATAGCCGACCACATGCGCCAGATGGTCCGCCCAGGGATATTGCCGCGTGGTGCCGACATCGACGCTGATGCCTGGCAGGTCGGGGGAATTGACCTCGATCCGCGCCATCTCCTCCCAGCTCAGGAACTCCCGCACCGTCACGGGCACGAAGCGGCGGCGGCGGCGCACCTCGCGCTCGATCCGCGCCCGCTCCTGCTCCGTCAGGGGAATGAGGGCGTTGAAGGTCTCCAGCGTGGCATTCACGTCCTGGGTCTGCTCCGCCGTCAGCAGCGCGCGCCAGTTCAGGTCGTTGGCGGCGATGACGCGGTTCTGCCGGTCCAGCACCCGGCCGCGCGGCGGGGCAATCAGCCGGGCGGAGATGCGGTTCTCATCGGCGAGCGTCGCATAGCGCTCCCCCTGCTCAAGCTGCAGTTTCTGCAGGCGGTAGCCGAGGAAGCCGAGCAGGCCCGCCTGGCCCGCCCCCAGCATCAGCGCCCGCCGCGTGAAGACGCTGCGGCGCCGTTCTTCCTCTCTCTTGCTCATCTCAGGCCAGATCCTCGGCCCGCTGCATGGCCTTGTGCAAGCGCGTCAGCAATGCGGCGATCGCGGGGTAGAAGCCCGTGCTGAGCGCCCAGGACACCACGCCGGGCATCACCGGCGGCAGGCGAGCATTCAATGCCGCCTGCAACACATAGCCCAGCAGCGCCGCGCCGGCGGCGAAGCCGGCGAAGGCCAGCCAGACGGTCAGGAAGGATTGCCGCGCCAGCGGGCGCCGCAGCCGCAGCGCGAGGCCATGCACCACCAGCATCGTCAGGATGCCGATGCCCAGCGGCGCGAAGCCCAGCAGGTCCTGCAACAGCCCGATGGCAAAGCAGATCGGCGGCGACATGGCGGCCGGGCGGAACAGCGACCAGAAGAAGACACAGGCTAGCGCCACCGCCGGCAGGGCCGAGGGCAGGCCCACCGGCGCCGCCGAGGCCACCATCATCAGCGCCGTGCTGCCGGCCGGGAAAGCGGCGCGCGCCAGCGCATCCAGCCGGCTCAGCAGGCCGGGGGCAGGCTCACGCCGTCCTTTGATGGCCATGGGCTTTTCAGCGCTTCCCGCGCGGCTCGGGGCGGGCCACGGATTCCGGCGGCAGGATGCCGGTCAGGCCGAAGTCGAAGATGCGCAGCATGTCCAGCCGGTCCAGCCGCGCGAAGAGTTCCACCTCCGCCGTGCCGCCCTCGGTCCAGCGCACCACGCCCACCGGCAGGCCGGCGGGGAAGACGGAGGCTTCGGCGCTGGTCACCACGCGCTCGCCTTCCTTGGGACGGGTGCCCTCGGGCCAGTGCTGCAGGCGCGGGTGGTCACCATTGGTGCCGGCCATGATGGCGCGCGCCCGGCTGCCCTCCAGCGTCACGGGGATGCGGCTGTTCATGTCGGTCACCAGCAGCACGCGGGCGGAGCGGCTGCCCACCTCCGTCACGCGCCCGGCCAGGCCGCGCTCATCCAGCGCCACCTGGCCCTTGCGGATCTCGACGCCCGGCGCCAGCGCCAGCAGCACGGCGCGGGCATAGGTGCCGCCGGCATCGGCCACCACGCGGGCGGTGCGCAGGCTCCAGGGCGCCTCGGGAATGACGCTGAGCTGGCGCCGCAGCAGGGTGTTCTCGGCTTCCAGGGACAGGGCGGCGGCCTGCCAGCGGTGCAGGCGGTCGTTCTCCTCCCGCAGCCGCGCATTCTCTTCCCGCATTGCCCAGAGCATGCGGGCCTCCTGCACCCCGTTGCGCAGGGCGTTCACCGGCTCGGCCACCACGGCATAGATGGGGGCCAGGGTATCGGCCAGGGCCATCCGCGCGCGGTCCACCAGCAGCGTGTCCGCCTTGCCGATCAGCATGGTGCCGAAGGCAAGGGCCACCAGCACTGGCAAGGACAAACGCGACAGAGCCTGGCGCAGCGGAATGCTGAGACGGATCAAGCGCGGACTTCCTCAGGGCAGGATGTCGGAAGAACGTCCAGAATAGCGATTCGTCAGGGGCCCCGCAGTCTGAGCCCCAGCTTTTTTAATACATGGAGGAGAGGACGTGGCGAAGCCGCTTCATCTCATCCAGCGCGCGCCCAGTGCCCAGCGCGACGCAGGCCAACGCATCCTCGGCCACCGAGACCGGCAGGCCCGTGGCCTCCCGCAGCACCTGGTCCAGCCGCTGCAGCAGCGCGCCGCCGCCGGTCAGCACGATGCCCTTGTCCACGATATCGGCGGCGAGTTCCGGCGGCGTGTTCTCCAAAGCCACCTTCACGGCCTCGACGATCTGCGACACCGGCTCGGCCAGGGATTCGGCGATCTGCCGCTGGCTGACGATCACCTCGCGCGGCACGCCGTTCATCAGGTCGCGGCCACGCACCTCGGTGACCGGGCCTTCCTCGTTCCAGTCCGGCAGCGCGGCGGCGCCGATCTCCATCTTGATCCGCTCGGCGGTGCTCTCGCCGATCAGCAGATTGAACTGGCGGCGAATGTAAGAAATGATCGCCTCGTCCAGCTTGTCGCCGCCGACTCGCACGCTGCGGGCATAAACAATGCCGCCGAGCGAGATGACGGCCACCTCGGTCGTGCCACCCCCGATATCAACGATCATGGAGCCGGAGGGCTCGGTCACCGGCAGGCCGGCGCCGATCGCGGCCGCCATCGGCTCCTCGATCAGCAGCACCTTGCGGGCACCGGCGCTCTCGGCGCTTTCCTGGATCGCGCGGCGCTCGACGGCGGTGGAGCCGGAGGGCACGCAGACAATGATCATCGGCGAGGCGAAGGAGCGGCGGTTGTGCACCTTGCGGATGAAATGCTTGATCATTTCCTCCGCCACCTCGAAATCGGCGATGACACCGTCCCGCAGCGGGCGGATGGCCGCGATGTTGCCGGGCGTGCGGCCCAGCATCTGCTTGGCTTCCTCACCCACCGCCAGCACCTGCTTGCGGCCGCGGATATCGGCGATGGCGACCACAGAGGGCTCGTTCAGCACGATGCCTCGCCCCTTCACATAGACCAGCGTATTGGCCGTGCCGAGGTCGATGGCCATGTCGGCCGAAAGGAAGCCGAACAGGCGAGAGAACATGCTGCGAACCTTCCGGGAGAAAAAGCCGCGTGACAACGCGGAAAAGGCGCCGTGGATTACCCGCCCGCGCGCCCGGGCTCAAGCTGCAATCTATGAGTGCAATGCAACCCAGTGCCCAAGCCTGCGTTTCCGAAGCGTAGATTGCAACAGCTTCAGGATTCACGCCCATGCGCAAGTCTTCTCTCGCCCTGCTCGCCCTTGCTGGCCTGAGCCTGGGCGCCTGCGGCTACTCAACCGGTGACCGCGCGGCTTCCGGCGGCCTGCTGGGCGCGGGCGCTGGCGCGGCGGTTGGCTCGCTGTCCGGCAATGCCGGCACGGGTGCGCTGATCGGCGGCGCGGCGGGTGCCCTGGGTGGCGCCGCCACCAGCCCCAACACCGTCAACCTCGGCCGCCCCGCCTGGCGCTGAGCCGGACTGGCCGCCCCCGGGCGGCCGTCTGAAACGAGAAACGGCCGGCCCCATCGGGACCGGCCGTTTTTCATGGCCCTGGGCTGGCCTCAGCCAGCCTGGGCAGGGGCCAGGATCTCCGGCGGCGCGGTGCGCACGCGCTTGGCCAGCAGCTTGTTCAGCGCATGCACATAGGCGCGGGCGGAAGCCACGATGGTGTCGGTATCGGCGCCCTGGCCGTCCACCAGCTTGCCTTCCTCCTCCAGCCGCACGGTCACGCGCGCCTGGGCATCGGTGCCGCCGGTGACGGACTGCACGGCGTAGAGCTTCAGTTCCGCCTTGTGCGGCACCACCTGCTGCAGTGCGTTGAAGGTGGCGTCCACGGCGCCGTCGCCGCCGGCCACGGCGTCGCAGCGCTCGCCATCCACTTCCAGCACCAGGCTGGCGGTGGGGCGGGTGCCCATGCCGGTGGCCACCGTCAGGGCCAGCAGCTTCACGCGGTCCTTGATGCGGACCACCTCGTCATCCACCAGGGCGACGATGTCCTCGTCGTAGACAACCTTCTTGCGGTCGGCCAGGTCCTTGAAGCGGCGGAAGGCGTCGTTCAGCTGGTTGTCGCCCAGCGTGTAGCCCAGCATCGACAGCTTGTCGCGGAAGGCCGCGCGGCCGGAATGCTTGCCCATCACCAGGGAGTTGGTGGTCCAGCCGACGCTCTCCGGCGTCATGATCTCGTAGGTCGCCTTGTCCTTCAGCACGCCATCCTGGTGGATGCCGCTCTCATGCGCGAAGGCGTTGCGGCCGACGATGGCCTTGTTCGGCTGCACGTCGAAGGAGGTGATGGTGGCCAGCAGGCGGCTGGTGCGCAGGATGTTCTGCGTCACGATGCCGGTGGAGAAGGGAATGACGTCCTGGCGCGTACGCAGCGCCATCGCGACCTCTTCCAGCGCCGCGTTGCCCGCGCGCTCGCCGATGCCGTTGATGGTGGCCTCCACCTGCCGCGCGCCGGCATGCAGCGCCGCGATGGTATTGGCGACGGCCAGGCCCAGGTCGTCGTGGTTATGGGCGGAGAAGATCACGCCATCGGCGCCCGGCACGCGCTCCCGCAGCATGGAGAAGATGCGGGCGATATCCTCCGGCACCGCGTAGCCGACGGTATCCGGGATGTTGATGGTGGTGGCGCCGGCCTTGATGGCGGCCTCGACGCAGCGGCACAGGAAGTCCGGGTCGGTGCGGCTGCCGTCCTCGGCGGACCATTCCACGTCGGCCACGTGGTTGCGCGCCAGGCTGACGGAATTGGTGACGGCTTCCAGCACCGCCTCCGGCGTCATGCGCAGCTTGACGCGCATATGCAGGTCGGAGGTGGAGATGAAGGTGTGGATGCGCTGACGCGCGGCGGGCTTCACGGCCTCCACGGCGCGCAGGATGTCGCCGGGCGCGGAGCGGGACAGGCCGCAGACCACCGGACCACCCTTGGCGAAGCGCTGCGCGATGGACTGCACGCTCTCGAAATCGCCCTGGCTGGCGATGGGGAAGCCGGCTTCCATGACATCGACGCCCAGCTCGGCCAGGGCCTCGGCCATCCGCAGCTTCTCCTCCAGGTTCATGGAGAAGCCGGGGGACTGCTCACCGTCGCGCAGCGTGGTGTCGAAGACGATGACGCGGTTGTCGGCAATGGTGCCGAAGCTGGGGTGGTTGATGGCCATGATACGTGTCCTTCGTGTGACGAGCCGTGCAGCGCCGGAGCCCATGGCCCCGCTGTCCCCTTGGGGAGGGGTCCCCTGAGCGATGCCGGCAGGTCAGCCGGGCGTCACGCCCAGGGGCGGCTAAGTCGAAGGAGGCGGAGGCCAGAAAGGGCGCGCAGGTCCGCGGCAGCGGCGAGGCCGTCCAGCAGCGGGTTATGGCGCGCGGTGGCGAACATGCAAGCGACGATAGTGAGCGCTTTCAGCCTCCGCAACCCCCATTCGCCCCAGATGATAATCTGGACCAAAGCGGAACGATGGTCTCTGCTGCGACTCATGACCCTGCCCAGCCAACGCCACCTCTTCGATATTCCGGCGAACGTCGCCTACCTGGACGGCGCCGCCTATTCCCCCCTGCCCCGCAGCGTCCGCGCCGCCGGCGAGGCCGGCGTGCTGACCAAGAGCCAGCCCTGGGCCAGCCCGCGCAGCCGCGAGAACGACTGGGCCGAGCGCGCCCGCGCCGCCGCCGCCGGGTTGATCGGCGCCAGCGTGGAGGATGTCGCCATTGTCAGCGCCGTCAGCCACGGCATCGGCACGGCGGCGCGTAACCTGCCCCTGCCCCTGCCCGCCGGCAGCCGGATGCTGCGGGTGCAGGATGAATTCCCCTCCGTCAGCCTGGTCTGGGACCGGCTGGCGGCCAAGGCGGGTGCGGTGGCCGATGTGGTGCCCCGGCCGGCGGATGGCGACTGGACCCGCGCGGTGCTGGAAGCCATCGCCCGCCCCGGCGCGCCGCCGCTGGCGGTGGCCTGCCTGACGCCGCTGCACTGGTCGGACGGCGCGGTGATCGACCTGGACCGCATCGCCCCCGCCGTGCATGCCGCCGGGGCGGCGCTGGTGGTGGATGCCACCCAGGCGGTGGGCGCCATGCCGGTGGACGTGGCCCGCTGGCAGCCGGATTTCCTGGCCTTCCCGACCTATAAATGGGTGCTAGGCCCCTATAGCCTCGCCTTCCTCTATGCCGCGCCGCACCGCCAGTCCGGCCTGCCGCTGGAGGAGAATCAGGTGAACCGCCCCGGCGGCCAGTTCGCCCCCGGCGCCCGCCGCTACGACAAGGGCGAGCGCAACGACCCCATCGCCCTGCCCATGGCGGCGACGGGGCTGGAACTGGTGGCATCCTGGGGCACGGCGGCGGTGGAAGCGCGGCTGCGCAGCCTGACGGACCGGCTTGCAGAGGATGCCATGGCGCTCGGCATCCCGGCGCTGCCACGGGCGCTGCGGGCACCACATATCCTGGGCCTGCGCATTCCCGGCGGCATGCCGCCCGGGCTGATCGAGGCGCTGGCGGCGGCGGGGGTTTATGCCAGCGACCGGCTGGGGGTGCTGCGCGTCAGCCCGCATGTCTGGGCCGAGGAAGCCGATTGCGACCGCTTCCGCGCGGCCCTGGCGCGGGCGCTGGGGCGCAGCTAGCGCCCCTCCAGCGCCTTCTCGTAGCCCACCTGGCTATTGCCGCCCACCGTGGCCCAGAGGAAGGGCGCCATCACTTCCTGCCGCAGCTCCATGCCCAGGCCGGGGCGGTCCGGGATGGAGACGCGCCCGCCCTGGATGCGGCCTTCCGGCGGGTCGTCGGTGATTTCCACGTATCCCTCCATCTCCTGCCACATCGGGTAGATTTCCTGGATGGCGAAGTTCGGGATGCAGGCGGCGAATTGCAGCGCCACCGCCGTGGCCAGCGGGCTGCCGCAGACATGCGGCTGCACCCGCATGCCATAGGCCTCGGCCATGGCGGCGATCTTCTTGCCCTCCATGATGCCGCCGGTCAGGCCCAGGTCGGGCTGGATGATGTCCACCGCCCGCGCTTCCAGCACCGGCTTGAAGCCGTATCGGGTGTAGAGCCGCTCCCCGGCCGCGACGGGCATGCGGATGCTGTCGCTGATCTTTTTCAGCGTGCCGGTGTCGAAGGGGTCGCAGGGTTCCTCGACGAAAAAGATGTCGAATTCCTCGATCTTCCGGCAGAAGCGGATCGTCTCGTCCGTGGTCAGCCCGCCGCTGAGGTCCAGCAGGATATCGACATCCGGCCCCACCGCGCCGCGCAGCGCCTTCACTTTCTCATAGGCCAGCGTCAGCGCCTCCCGCGGCAGGTCGCGGCGGGACGGATGGCGGGAGGTCGCCTGCGGATGCGCTTCCCGATAGGCGAAGGGATAGAATTTCAGCGCGTCATAGCCTTCCGCCACCGCCTTCTCGGCGGCCTGCACGAAGGGCGCGACCTCCCGGTGCGGCTGGCCCCAGCCATTGTGGTAGAGGCGCACGTCGTCGCGTATCCTGCCGCCCAGCAGCTCATAGACCGGCACGCCCAGCGCGCGGCCCTTGATGTCCCAGAGCGCCTGCTCGATGGCGGAGATGGCGGCAAAGACGATCGGCCCGCCGCCCTTGGCCCAGAAGGTGTGATCATACATCTCCGACCACAGTGCCTCGATGCGGAAGGGATCGGCGCCGATCAGCATCCGCTCCCCGATATCGCGCAGCATGCCGGCGGCGGCGGTGGCGCCCAGGCCATAGGCGATGCCGGCCTCGCCGATGCCGGTGATGCCCTCGCTGGTGCGGATCTCCACCACCACGGGGTGCAGCCGCGCGGTCTGGACGATGGAGATGCGGAGCTCGGTGATCCTCATTTCGGCGGATGCACCTTCAGCCAGTGGCGGGCGATCTCCTCCCGCGTCGTCACCCAGACATCCGGGCAGGATTTCACGTGGTCCAGGAAGCGGGCCAGCGCGGCGGCGCGCGCGGGGCGGCCCACCAGGCGGCAATGCAGGCCGACGCTCATCATCTTGGGCGCGGTCTGGCCTTCCTGCCGCAGCAGGTCGAAGGCATCGCGCAGGTGCTGCTCGAACCCGTCATTGGAGGCGAAGCCGGGCGGCACCGCGAATTTCATGTCGTTGTTGTCGAGCGTGTAGGGAATGATCAGCAGCGGCTTGCCGGCGACCGTGACGTAATAAGGCAGGTCGTCGTCATAGGCATCGCTGTCGTAGAGAAAGCCTCCGTGTTCGGCGACGAGGCGGCGCGTCTGCTCGCTGATGCGGCCGGTATACCAGCCGACCGGCGGCTTCCCCACCGTGCGGGTAATGGTCTCCACGCATTTCGCGATATGCTCGCGCTCGGTGGCCTCATCGATGTTCTGGTAGTTGATCCAGCGCCAGCCATGGCTGGCGACCTCGTGCCCCGCTTCCGCGAAGGCGGCGCCCACCGCCGGGTTCAGCTCCAGCGCCCGGCCGACGCCATAGACCGTCAGCCGGAAATCCCGCTGCCTGAACAGCCGCAGCACCCGCCAGACACCGGCGCGGGCGCCGTAGTCGAACTGGCTTTCCTTGCCGATGTCGCGGGCGCCCAGCACCGGGTTCCCGCCCGGCGTCTCGTTCAGATAGATCTCGCTGCCGGCATCGCCGTTCAGCACGCTGTTCTCGCCGCCCTCCTCGTAGTTCAGCACAAAGGAGATGGCGAGCTTCGCGCCCGCCGGCCATTGCGGGTCCGGCGGGTTCGGGCCGTAGCCCTGGAAGTCGCGGGGATAGCAGCTGTCTGGGGCCAGGATCGTCATGGGAACGAAGCTTGGACGGCTCCAGGCGCCCTGGCAACGCTCAGGACAGCCGCACCATGACGATCTCCGGCGCCACGCCCAGGCGGATGGGGAAGACGCTGCAGCCCAGCCCGCCGGAGACGATCAGCCGCTTCCCTTCCTCCTCCACCAGCCCATAGGCATAGCGGTTGCCGTAGCGGGAGCCGACGATGGGCGACCAGCCCGCCAGCCGCACCTGCCCGCCATGGGTATGGCCAGACAGCGTCAGCGCCACCCGCCCGGGCACATTGGGGAACTGGTCAGGCTCATGCGCCATCAGGATGGCCGGGGCATCGTCGGCGGCCAGGGGCGCCATGGCGGCGCGCAGGTTGTCGACGCCGCGGTAGATGCCGGGGATACGGCGGAAGGCCAGCATGCTCTCGGTGCCGCAGAGCCAGACGCCATCCCCATGCGGCAGCCGCACCGCGCCATTGGCCAGGATGGTGAAGCCGGCCTGTTGCAGCAGGCCCCGCAGCGCCGGCACGCCCCGTCCCGCCCGCTGCACCGCCTGGTCGTCCCACCAGTCGTGGTTGCCCAGCACGCCGAAGCAGCCCAGCGGCGCCCGCAGGCCGGAGAGCGCCTCCACCACCTCCGGCATCGGCAGGCGGCGGCGGACCCAGGGGAAATGGCCGGGAATGTCGCCCAGCAGCAGATGCGCGTCCGGCTCCAGCGCATTGGCGGTGGCAACGATCCGGCGGATACGGTCCAGCGGCATCCAGGGCTCGTTGGAATGGATATCGGCGATGACGCAGAGGTTCAGCGGCGGCCGTGCGCCCCAGCCGGGCAGCGAGAGCCGGTATTCCCGCACCGTCAGCAACAGCCCCGGCTCGATCACCAGCCCAAAGGCACTGACGGAGGCGCCGCTGGCCAGGGTGATGACGCCACCGGCCAGCAGGCGGCGGCGCGTCAGCCGCATGAGCTCACCCGGCGTCGGCCCGCACCTTGCCATGCACCAGGGACTGGATGAAGCCGAGCTTCGTCACGACCTCGGGCGAGAGTACGAAGGGGTAGAGATCCGCCACGCCCATGGAGCGGTTGAGGCTGTTCACCGCCACCGTCAGCGGCACCCAGGCCTCCATCACGGCATGGATGTCGGTGGAGCGGTAGGGGTCGAAATCCACCTCCGCCTCCAGCTCCCCTTCCCGGTCCACGCGGGGCGAGATGCCGATGCCCAGCGCCCGCGCCATCTCCAGCGTGTCCACGATATGGAGGTAATGCGCCCATGTTTCCGCGAAATCCTCCCACGGATGCGCGGTAGCATAGGTGCTGACGAAGTGTTCCTGCCAGTCCGCCGGCGCGCCCTCGTTGTAATGGCGCTGGAGGGCGGCGCCGTAGTCCTGGCTGTCGTCGCCAAAGATGGCGCGGCATTCCTCGAGCCGCCCGGCGTCCCGGACCAGCAGGTCCCAGAAGTGGTGGCCGGATTCGTGGCGGAAATGGCCCAGCAGGGTGCGGTAGGGCTCGCCCATGACGGTGCGGCGGCGGGCGCGCTCGGCATCGTCGGCCTCCACCAATGCCAGGGTGATCAACCCGTGGTCGTGGCCGGTCATGACCTTCTGCTGTGCATCCGGCGCGTCGGCCAGGAAGTCGAAAGCCAGGCCGTGCTCGGGGTCCTCCGCGCGCGTGTGCAGCGGCAGGTGCAGGCGGATGAAGCTGTAGAAGGCGCGGCGCTTCGCCATCTCGATCTTCTGCCAGCGCTCCAGGTTCACCGGGTCGGAAAGGTCCGGGATGGTGCGGTTATGGCGGCAGGCGAGGCAGAAGCGCTCCTCGCTCTCCGCCGGCACCAGCCAGTTGCAGGCCTCGTGCCGGGCATTGTCGCAGAAGCGCAGGGGCTGGTTCGGCAGGGCCCTGGCATAGAACTCGCCCGGCTTGCCCACGATGTCTTCCAGGGCAGAGAGCACGTTGCGCTCCGGCAGATAGCCCAGGGTGCTTTCGCACTTCACGCAGCGCGTGTTCTCGAAGTGCAGCACCTGGCCGCAGACCTGGCATTTGTAGAGGCGCATGGAGGATGTCCCTGAACCCGGGACCACCCCGGCGCGTGGCAGGTGAAATGCCGCGCCGTCGTTACGGTTGCGGCCCGCTTCAGCATAGCAGAGCCGCAACGGAAAAGGGGCCCCGAAGGGCCCCTCGCCGATGCTCAGTTCTTGGCCTTGTCGACCAGGGCGCCCTTGGTGATCCAGGGCATCATGGAGCGGAGCTTGGTGCCGACCTCCTCGATCGGGTGCTCGGCCAGACGGCGGCGGGTCGCCTTGAAGGAGGCCTGGTTGACCTTGTTCTCCAGCATCCAGTCGCGGGTGAACTTGCCGGACTGGATGTCGTTCAGCACGCGCTTCATCTCGGCCTTGGTCTCGGCGGTGATGATGCGGGGGCCGGTCACGTACTCGCCATACTCCGCGGTGTTGGAGATGGAGTAGTTCATGTTGGCGATGCCGCCCTCATAGATGAGGTCGACGATCAGCTTCACTTCGTGCAGGCACTCGAAATAGGCCATCTCGGGGGCATAGCCGGCTTCCACCAGCGTCTCGAAGCCCGCCTTGATCAGCTCCACGAGGCCACCGCAGAGGACGACCTGCTCGCCGAACAGGTCGGTCTCGCATTCTTCCTTGAAGGTGGTCTCGATGATGCCCGAGCGGCCGCCGCCGACGGCGGAAGCGTAGGAGAGCGCGATCTCCAGCGCATTGCCCGAGGGGTTCTGGTGCACGGCCACCAGGCAGGGCACGCCGCCGCCCTTCTGGTACTCGCCGCGCACGGTGTGGCCGGGGCCCTTCGGCGCGATCATGAAGACGTCGATATCGGCGCGCGGCTCGATCAGGTTGAAGTGCACGTTCAGGCCATGCGCGAAGGCCAGCGCGGCGCCTTCCTTCATGTTCTCGTGCAGGTGGTCGCGGTACAGGTCGCCCTGGCCCTCGTCCGGCGTCAGCACCATCACCAGGTCGGCCCACTTGGCGGCCTCGGCGGGCGACATGACCTTGAAGCCGGCGGCCTCGGCCTTCTTGGCGGACCCACCCGGGCGCAGGCCGATCACGACATCCGTCACGCCGGAATCGCGCATGTTCATGGCATGGGCGTGGCCCTGGCTGCCGAAGCCGATGACCGCGACCTTCTTGCCCTTGATCAGGTTCACATCCGCATCGCGGTCGTAGTAAACGCGCATCTCTCGCGCTCTCCTCAGGCTTGGTTGTTCAGGGTTGCAGCGCGGCGGTGCCGCGCGCGATGGCCACGGCGCCGGTCCGGCTGACTTCCGCCAGCCCGATCGGCCGCATCAGGTTGATGAAGGCATCCAGCTTCTCGCCGCTGCCCGTCATCTCAAACACGAAGCTCTCGGTGGTGGCATCCACCACGCGGGCGCGGAAGGCATCGGCCAGCCGCAGCGCCTCCTGGCGCCCCATGCCGGTGCCGACCACCTTGATCAGCGCCAGCTCCCGCGTCAGGTGCGGGCCTTCCAGCGTCAGGTCGGCCACCTTGTGCACCGGCACCAGGCGGTCGAGCTGCGCCTTGATCTGCTCGATCACCATCTCCGTCCCCGTGGTGACGACGGTGATGCGGGACAGGCGCCCGGCCTCGTCCACCGGGGCCACGGTCAGGCTGTCGATATTGTAGCCCCGGCCGGAGAAGAGGCCGATGACGCGCGCCAGCACGCCGGCCTCATTCTCCACCAGCACGGCGATGGTCGCCGCGCGCTGCGCGTTGTCGGTCATGTCGGACATGGTCTCGGTTCCGTGGAGGGTCAGGGTCGCGGATCAGGCTGGCCGAGTATCAGACCAGCACCTTGCCCTCATCGGTCACGCCGGCGATGCCGCCTTCCTGCCCGGCCGCCAGCAGCATCTCGTTATGCGCGGCGCCGGACGGGATCATCGGGAAGACGTTCTCCTTCTCGTCCACCGCGCAATCCACGATCACGGGGCGGTCGATGGCGATCATCTCGCGGATCACGCGGTCCAGGTCGTCCGTGCCCTCGATCCGCATGCCGACGCCGTGGAAGCTCTCGGCCAGCTTCACGAAGTCCGGCAGGGCCGCGCTGTAGCTTTCGGAATAGCGGCCGCCATGCAGCAGCTCCTGCCACTGCCGCACCATGCCCATGTACTGGTTGTTCAGGATGAACACCTTCACCGGCAGGCGGTACTGCGCCAGCGTCGCCATCTCCTGGATGTTCATCAGGATCGAAGCCTCGCCGGCGATGTCGATCACCAGCGCGTCCGGATGGGCGATCTGCGTGCCCATCGCCGCCGGCAGGCCATAGCCCATGGTGCCGAGGCCGCCCGAGGTCATCCAGCGGTTCGGCTTCTCGAAGCCGAAATACTGGGCGGCCCACATCTGGTGCTGGCCGACCTCGGTGGTGATGAAGGTCTCGCGGCCGCTTTCCTGGGTCAGCTCGTACAGGCGGCGCACCGCGTGCTGCGGCTTGATGATCTTGCCTTCCTGGACGTAGGACAGGCACTTCTTGCCGCGCCACTCGTCGATCTGGCGCCACCAGCCAGCCAGGGCCTCGCGGTCCTGCTGCGCCGGCATTTCCTCCCAGGCGGCGATCATGGCGCGCAGGATGGCGGCGGCATCGCCCACCACCGGCACCTCGACCTTGACGTTCTTGTTGATGGAGGACGGGTCGATATCGGCGTGGATCTTGATGGAACCCGGCGCGAAGGCGTTCAGCCGCCCGGTCACGCGGTCATCGAAGCGGGCGCCGATGTTGAACATCACGTCGCACCCATGCATGGCGAGGTTCGCCTCAAAGGTGCCGTGCATGCCCAGCATGCCCAGGAACTGCGGGTCGCTGGCCGGATAGGCGCCCAGGCCCATCAGTGTATTGGTGCAGGGCATGCCCGCCATGCGCACGAACTTCGCCAGCAGCTCGCTGGCCTCTGGGCCCGCGTTGATGACGCCGCCGCCGGCATAGACGATGGGGCGCTTGGCCTGCTTCAGCAGCGACACCGCCTTGCGGATCTGCCCGGCATCGGGCTCCGTCTGCGGGCGGTAGGAACGGTGGTCCTGTTTCGGGGCCTCGGTATAGGGGCCCTTGCCGATCAGGATGTCCTTCGGCAGGTCGATCACCACCGGGCCGGGGCGGCCGGAGCGCGCCACGTAGAAGGCCTCGTGCACCGTCTCGGCCAGCTTGTTGATGTTCTTGACCAGGTAGTTGTGCTTGGTCGCGGGCCGGGTGATGCCGGTGGTATCGGCTTCCTGGAAGGCATCGTTGCCGATCAGATGCGTCGGCACCTGCCCGGTCAGGCAGACGATGGGGATGCTGTCCAGCAGCGCGTCCACCAGCCCGGTCACGGCGTTGGTGGCGCCGGGGCCGGAGGTCACCAGCACGCAACCCACCTTGCCGGTGGAGCGCGCATAGCCCTCGGCGGCATGCACCGCCGCCTGCTCATGCCGCACCAGGATGTGGCGGATGGCGTTCTGGTTGAAGATGGCGTCGTAGATCGGCAGTACGGCGCCGCCGGGATAGCCGAAGATAACCTCTACGCCCTGCTCCTTCAGCGCGCGCAGGACGATCTCGGCACCCGTCAGGGACTGGGTGTCGGACGCGGCGGGAAGGATCTGGGAAGACATGGCGGTTACGGGCTTCCTGACATGTTGGGCCCTGGCACGGCATGACGCCATGCGGGCGTGGCGGTGTTACCGCGCCCGCGCCACGCCCGTCAACGGTGCCGATCAATAAAAGCGATAATTTGAGCCCAATCACTTTCTGAAAATTGCTCTAGACCCGTCACGCGCGCATGGATCGTATGCGTGGCGCTCACATCCGCGAGTGGCTGGTGCCGGAACCAGGTGGCCTGCCGCTTGGTGTACTGGCCGATGGCGAGGCAGGCGCGGCGTCCGGCCTCCTCCAGGCTCATCTCCCCGCGCAGGGCCGCCGAGATCTCCGGCACGCCATGCGCACGCATCGCAGGCAAGTCGGGGTCCAGCCCCTGGGCCAGCAGCGCCCGCACCTCCTCCACCGCGCCCGCCGTCATCATACCCGCCCAACGGACGCCGATGGCGGCGCGCAGAACCTCACGCGGCGGGTCCAGCCGGATGGCGGCGAAGCGCCAGGGCACCCCATCCCGCTCCGCCGGGCCGGTGCCGGGCTCCCGCTGCCAGGCGGCCAGCCCGCGCCCCGTGCCGCGCCAGACCTCCCAGGCACGGGCGAGGCGCTGGCTGTCGCTGGGGCGCAGGCGGGTGGCGGTGTCCGGGTCCTCGGCTGCCAGGCGGGCATGCAGGGCGGCGGGGCCATGCTCCGCCAGGAAGGCGCGTGCTTCCTCCCGCGCCTCGGGCGGCACGGGCGGCACTTCGGTCAGGCCCTGGGTCAGGCTGCGGAAATAGAGGCCGGTGCCGCCGCACAGGATCGGCAGCCGTGCCGCCGCCATTTCCTCCAGTGCCCGCTCCCGCCACCAGGCGACGCTGGCGGCCTGCCCCGGTGGATGCACGCCGTAAAGGCGGTGCGGCGCGCGCGCCTCCTCCTCCGGGCTCGGGCGGGCGGTCAGCACGCGCAGCCCGTCATAGACCTGCATGGAATCGGCATTGATGACCGTGCCGCCCAGTTGCTCGGCCAGGGCCAGCGCCAGGGCCGACTTGCCGGATGCGGTGGGCCCCGCCACCAGCAGCGCGAAAGGTTGATCACTCATGGCTGCACAGGCATGGTCCGGCCCCGATGTCTCATATTCTCACCCTGATCGCCCCGCCGGGTCACCTGCAGGCGTCCGTCATCTCCCGCATGCGCGCGGCCCTTCTCGACCTTGGCGGCCAGCCCGGCACCCCGGACTGGCTGGCGGAAGGCGAGGCCTTGGACCTTCCCTTCTCCGGCCTCGCCCCGGAACAGGCCGATGCCATCGCGCGCGGCGCTTTGGAAGGGGCGCCGGTGGATTGCATCGCGCAAGCCGCCGAAGGCCGCCGCAAGAAGCTGCTGGTGGCGGACATGGACAGCACCATCGTCACCGCCGAGACGCTGGACGAGCTGGCCGCCTATGCGGGCGTGCAGGACCAGATCGCCGCCATCACCCAGCGCAGCATGAATGGCGAGATCGACTTCGCCACCTCGTTGCGGGAGCGGGTGGCGATGATCAAGGGCCTGACGCTGACGGCGCTGGAGGAAACCTGGGCCAAGATCGAGATGATGCCGGGCGCCGAGGTGCTGGTCCGCACCATGGGCGCGCATGGGGCGCATTGCGCCATCGCCTCCGGCGGCTTCACCTGGTTCACCTCCCGCGTGGCGGAGAAGCTCGGCTTCCACAGCCACCACGCCAATATCCTGCTGGATGACGGCACCGCCCTGACCGGCAAGGTCGAGGAACCGGTCTTCGACCGCGACGCCAAGCTGACCATCCTGAAGAAGCTGGCGGCCGAGCTGGGCCTGCCGCTCACCGCCACCGTCGCGGTGGGGGATGGCGCCAATGACCTGGCGATGCTGGGCGCCGCAGGCCTGGGCGTGGCCTATCACGCCAAGCAGGTGGTGGCCGCCACCGCGCGCGTGCGGGTGGACCATGCCGACCTGCGCGCCCTGCTCTTCGCCCAGGGTTACCGCGCCGCCGACTTCGTGGCCTGACACGAAAAAGGGGGGCCGAAGCCCCCCTTCCCCAAGCCTGGGCAAAGCCCGGTTCAGCCCGGGCTGCCGCTTTCCGGCCGCAGGCGCAGCGGCACGAAGCGCTGGCCCTGGCCATTCTCGATCAGCAGCAGTGCGCTGGGGCGGTTCTGCTTGCGCAGGCGCTCCAGCTGCTCACGCACCTCCTGCGGGGTGGAGACGCGGTTCTGCTGCACTTCCACGATCAGGTCGCCAGGGGTGATGCCACGCTCGGCGGCGCTGCTGCCCGGCGCCACCTCGGTCACCACCACGCCCTTGGCCTCGTCGCGCAGGCTGAAGCGCTCCTTGGCCTCGGGGGTGATGGGCGAGACCTTCAGGCCGAGGCCGGAAAGTTCCAGCGCAGAGCCGGGGCGGGTCTGCTCGGGCGCGGCGCTGGTGGAGGCCTGCTGGTCGGTCGGCAGCTCCGCCACCGTCACCTTCAGCTGCTCTTCCTTGCCGTTGCGCCAGACGGTCATCGGCACCTCGGTGCCCACCGGCGTCTCGGCCACGATGCGCGGCAGGCTGCGCATCTCCTTCACATCCTGGTTGTTGAAGCGCAGGATCACGTCGCCGTTCCTGACGCCGGCCTTGGCAGCCGGGCCATTCTCGTCGGCGCGGGCCACCAGGGCGCCACGGGCGCCGCCGGGCACGTTCAGGCTCTCGGCGATCTCATCCGTCACCTGCTGGATGTTCACGCCCATCCAGCCGCGCTTCACCCGGCCACCGTCGCGCAGCTGCGCCACGATGTTCTTGGCCAGGTTGGACGGGATCGAAAAGCCAATGCCGATCGAGCCGCCGGAAGGGGAGACGATGGCGGTGTTGATGCCGATCACCTCTCCCTGCATGTTGAACAGCGGGCCGCCCGAGTTGCCGCGGTTGATGGCGGCGTCGGTCTGGATGAAGTCGTCATAGGGGCCGGCATTGATGTTGCGCCCACGGGCCGAGACGATGCCCGAGGTGACGCTGCCGCCAAAGCCCAGCGGGTTGCCGATGGCCAGCACCCAGTCGCCCACCTCGGCCTTGTCGGAATCACCGAAGGGCACGGTGGGCAGCTGCTTGTCCGTCTTCACCCGCAGCACGGCCAGGTCGGTGCGCGCGTCCACGCCCACCAGCTCGGCCTTCAGCGTCGTGTTGTCCTGCAGCACGACGTTGATCTCGTCGGCGCCGTCCACGACGTGGTTATTGGTGACGATGATGCCGGAGGCATCGATGATGAAGCCCGAACCCTGGCTCTGCGCCCGGCGCGGCGGCTGGCCCGGGCGCTGGCCCGGCCGCTGACGCTCCAGGAAGTCGCGGAACAGCTCTTCAAACGGGCTGCCCGGCGGGACCTGCGGAATCTCGGGCGCATCGGGGCGTCCGGCGCGCGGACCGCCGATGGTCTGGCTGGTCTGCACATTCACCACCGCCGGCAGCAGCTGCCGCGCCAGGGGCGCGAAGCTCGGCGGGGCGGGGAACGTCTGGGGGGCGGGTGACGTGGTTCCGGGGGGAGTGACGTTGGGCGCCGTCATGGTGGCCTGTGCCCAGGCCGACAGCGGTGCTGTCAGCGGGGCGGCGGCCACGGCGGCGGCCAGCATCATGGGGGCGAGACGCATCGGCAGAACCTCGCTTTCGACCGATATCGGCCGCGTGGGTCAAGAACGCAGTGCAAATGGGGCCGTTGCCCGTGAAGGCAAAGCCCGTAACCGCGATGAGTTACGAGAAAGCTCAACTCGAAACGGGCCGCAAGGGATGCGGCCCGTTTTGGAACATTTGGATACGCGGCGCTCAGGGCGCCGGGGCGGGTGCCGGCTGCGGCGCGGCGGCGGCCGCAGCCGGGCTGGCGGGCACCGTCGACGCGGGCCTGCCGTCCGTCCCGGTCGCGGGCGCGGCGGGTGTCGGCAGCGGCATGCCGGACTGGCTGGAGCGGAAGTAACGGAAGAACTCCGAATCCGGCGTCAGCACCAGCCGCGATTCACCGTCCGAGAAGGCTTCCCGGTAGGCCTGCATGGTCCGCCAGAACTGGAAGAACTGCGGGTCCCGCTGGAAGGCATCGGCGAAGATGCCGATCGCCTCCTGCTCGCCCTGGCCGCGCAGCACATCGGCCTGGGCCTGGCTTTCGGCCAGCAGCACGGTGCGCTCGCGGTCGGCGCCGGCGCGGACGCGGGCGGCCACCTCGGCACCCTCGGCCCGCGCCTCGCGCGCCACGCGCTCACGCTCGGACTGCATGCGGTTCAGCACGGCCTGGGTATTCTCTTCCGGCAGGTCGGCGCGGCGGATGCGGACATCCTCCACGGTGATACCGAACTGCGTGGCCTCGGCATTCACCTGGCGCTTGATCTCATCCATGATCTTCTGCCGGTCGGAGGAGAGCACCCCCAGCAGCGGCTGGCTGCCCAGCACGCGGCGCAGCGAGGACGAGACGATCGAGGACAGCCGCCCTCGGATGCCCGCTTCCTGCGCGCCCGAGGTCTGGAAGAAGCGCAGCGGGTCAGAGATGCGGAAGCGGGTGAAGCTGTCCACGATCAGCCGGCGCTGGTCGCCCAGAATGACTTCCTCGCCCGGCGCGTCGTAGTCCAGCAGGCGGCGGTCAAAGGACACCACGGTCTGGATGAACGGGATCTTGGCGTGCAGACCCGGCTTCGAGATGACGCGGATGGGCTCGCCGAACTGGGTGATCATCACCTGCTCGGTCTGCTGCACCGTGAAGAGGGTGGAGGCGATGGCGACCACGGCCACCACGGCCACGCCCGCCAGAAGCGTCAAGCGGTTCATCGGGCAGCTCCCCCCTGGCGGTTGAGCATGGCCGGCGGCGCCGGCGGCGTGGACTGGGCCGCGCCCTGGGCCGGCGGCTGCGGCGCGCGCTGCTGCGCGGCGCCCTGCCCGTCCAGCGGCAGATAGGGCACGATGCCCTGCAGCCGGTCGTCCACCACGATCTTCGGGTTCTTGCGCAGGATCTCTTCCATCGTCTCCAGGTAGAGGCGGCGCATCGTCACGTCCTGGGAGGTCTGATAGGCCGTCAGCACGGACAGGAAGCGCGCGGCCTCGCCTCGGGCACGGGCGACCTGCGATTCCTTGAAGCCCTCGGCCTCCTGGATCATGCGCTGGCCCTCGCCGCGGGCGCGGGGAATGATGTCGTTGCGATAGGCCTCGGCCTCGTTGCGGGCGCGCTCGCGGTCCGCATTGGCGCGCTGCACGTCGCGGAAGGCGTCGATCACGGCCGGCGGCGGGTCCACCTTCAGCAGCTGGATCTGCATGATCTCGATGCCCGAGCCATACTGGTCCAGGATGTACTGCGTGCCCTGGCGCACCGCCTGCTCGATCTGCGCGCGGGCCTCGGTCAGCGCCGGCTGGATGGGGGTGCGCCCCACCACCTCGCGCATCACGCTCTCGGCCGCCGACTTCACGGTCTGGTCCGGGTTGCGGGTGTTGAACAGGTATTCGCCCGCGTCGCGGATGCGCCAGAACACCGCGAAGTCGATGTCGATGATGTTCTCGTCGCCCGTCAGCATCATGCTCTCCTCCAGCACGTCCCGGGCGGAGACGGGGCGGGAGAGCGGCGTGTCGTTGGGCGCGCGGAAGCCGATGTCGATGCGGTTGATGCGCGTCACGCGCGGCGTGGTCACGCTCTCCACCGGCCAGGGGATGCGGTAGTTCAGGCCGGGCTGGGTGGTGCGGTTGAAGGCGCCGAAGCGCATCACCACACCCTGCTCGTCCGGCTGCACGCGATAGATGCCGCTGGCGGCCCAGACCGCGATCAGCGCCAGCACGCCCAGGCCGATCCACTTGCCAGTGCCGCCACGGCCACCGCCGCCGGGAAGGATGCGGCGCAGCGCCGCCTGCGCCTGGCGGATCGCATCATCCAGGTCAGGGCCGTTGCTGCCGGGGCCACGCCCACCGCCGCCACCACCCTGGGGCGGTTGCCCCCAAGGCCCGCCCGGACGCGGATTGCCCCAGGGGCTCCCCCCAGAGTTCGAGCCACCAGTATTGTTCCAGGGCATCGGCCGGCACATCTCCCGTAACGTGTCGTCGCGCACCGCGCGGGTTCCGCGCGGCACAGGTTGTCGTCGGCCGCTTGCGCGAAGCGGATGCATGCGCGACAGGGCCGGATCATATGTCGCCCTGTCCGGGCTGCGGCGCAATGCGGTTGCATCACGCCACTGCGAGGGCAGGGCGGATATTGTCCGGGAAGAAGAGGTTTTCAAGCGATGTCGGAGACACTTGCAGAGGCCGTCCGGGCCGCCCTGAGCGCGGTGCGTGACCCGGACACGGGCCGGGACGTCGTCTCCTCCGGCATGTTGCAGGGGCTTTCGGCGCGGGACGGGCTGGTGCAATTCGCCCTGGCCGTGCCGCGGGAGCGTGCCCGGGCGCTGGAGCCGCTGCGCGCGGCGGCGGAGCGGGCGGCGGCGGCGGTGCCGGGCGTGCTCTCCGCCACCTGCGTGCTGACGGCGCACCGAGATATCCAGGCCGGGCCGGCGCCGACGGCACCTCATGACCATGACCATGCGGGGCACAGCCATGCCGCGCCGCCACCGGGCGCCGCCCGCGCCAGCCGCCCGCCGCCGGGCCAGGGGCCGATGCTGCTGCCGGGAGTGAAGTCCATCATCGCGGTGGCTTCCGGCAAGGGCGGCGTCGGCAAATCCACCACGGCGGTCAACCTCGCCGTGTCGCTGGCGGCGGAAGGGCTGAAGGTCGGGTTGCTGGACGCCGATATCTACGGCCCCTCCCTGCCCCAGATGCTGGGCACGCGGGAACGGCCGCGCGCCACCCAGGGCCGCATCATCCCGATCTCCCGCTGGGGCCTGAAGGCCATGTCCATCGGCTTCCTGGTGGAGGAGGAAACGCCGATGGTCTGGCGCGGCCCCATGGTGATGGGCGCGCTGGAGCAGATGCTCGGCCAGGTGGAATGGGGCGAGCTGGACGTGATGGTGGTGGACATGCCGCCCGGCACCGGCGACGCGCAACTGACCATGAGCCAGCGGGTGCCGCTGGCCGGCGCCGTCATCGTCTCCACCCCGCAGGACGTGGCGCTGATCGATGCCCGGCGCGGCATCCGCATGTTCCAGAAGGTGAACGTGCCGGTGCTGGGGCTGATCGAGAACATGTCCTACTTCTGCTGCCCCAACTGCAACCACCGGGCCGAGATCTTCGGCCATGGCGGCGCGCGGGCGGAAGCCGAGCGGATGGAGGTGGAATTCCTCGGCGAATTGCCGCTGAAGCTGGCCATCCGGGAACTGGCCGATGCCGGCACCCCCATCGCCATGGCGAAGCCGGAAAGCGAGGAGGCAAAAACCTACCGCGCCATCGCCCGCCGTTTGCGCGATAAGCTGGAACAAGGCGCGGCGGCCCCCGCCATGCCGCGATTCGTGGTGGAGTGAAGCGCGTGTCGGACACCGGCCTGCAGATTGGCTTCCTGATCTTTCCCCGCATGACGCATCTGGACTTCGCCGGACCCTGGGAGGTGCTTTCCCGCCTGCCCGGCGCCACCCTGCATGTGGTGGCCAAGGACCTGGCGCCGGTGGAGGGCAGCGGCCTGAAGGTGCTGCCGACGGTGACGCTGGAGAACTGCCCGCAGCTCGACCTCATCTGCGTCCCCGGTGGCCCCGGTCACCTGGAGGCCATGGAGGACGAGGCCGTGCTGCATTTCCTGCGGGAGCAGGAGATCGGCTGCCGCTTCCTCACCTCCGTCTGCACCGGGGCGCTGGTGCTGGCGGCGGCGGGGCTGCTGCATGGCTTCAAGGCCACCACCCACTGGGCCTCGCACGACCGGCTGGCGGCATTCGGGGCCGAGCCGGAAAAGGCGCGGGTGGTGGTGGACCGCAACCGCATCACTGGCGGCGGCGTCACCGCCGGCATCGATTTCGCGCTGACCCTGGTGGCGGCCCTGGAGGGCGAGACTTTCGCCCGCCAGGTGCAGCTTGGCCTGGAATACGCACCCGAGCCCCCCTTCCCCGGCGCCGGCAGCCCGGATGAGGCCGGCGATGCGGTGCTGGAAGCCGCGCGCGCGGCTACTGCCCCTTACCGCGCCCGCATGGCGGAGGTGGATGCGCGGGCCCTGGCGCGGCTGTCCCGCGTCACGCTGTGATCTCCTGGCAGCGCCTCAGGCGCTGCCGATGAAGATGCCCGCCAGCAGCACCAGCACGCCGCCCAGCACCACCTGGACGGTGGCGGACTGGAAGGGCGTTTCCACGTATTTCCAGCGCACCCAGGAAATCAGCAGCAGCTCCACCACCACCACGGCGCCCGCCACCGTCGCCGCTATGGCGTTGAAGACCGCGGCCGAAGCCGGATAGCTGCCCCGCAGGCGCAGGGCGAAGTGCCTTTAGATGCGCGAATCCTCCTCGCTGGAAATGGCCAGGGCGAGGGGGTCGGCTTCGGTCAGGTCCTCAAGGCGTCTCATGCGGCGACTCCCGAGCCAATTATGGCCGGGGCCGCGCCGTCTCGTGATAATATCCTTTTAAATCAAAAACTTGACGAGAATACGCCGTGTTCGCAACGGCGCTGGCGTCAGGCGGAAGCCAGCAGCGCCTCGGTCTCGGTGGCCGTGGGCATCGCAACGGCCGCCCCTTCCCGCCCCACGGCGATGGCGGCGGCGGCGCTGGCGCGGCGCATGGCGGTGGGCAGGTCCTCCCCGGCATCCAGCGCGGCGGCCAGCGTGCCGCACCAGCAATCGCCGGCGCCGGTGGTATCCACCGCCAGGGCCTGGAAGGCGGGCTGGTGATGCGTGCCGGTGGCCGTCGCGGCTTCGGACCCCTGCTCGCCCCGCGTCACCACCACGTCGATGCCGAGCGCGCCGCGCAACGCCGCCGCCTCGGGCGCCACGCCCAGGCTGGCGGCCAGCCAGGCGGCCTCATGTTCATTGGCCACCAGCAGGTCGATCTGCCGCAGCATGGCCTCCGGCACCGGCGCGGGCGGCGCCAGGTTCAGGATGATGCGGGCCCCCGCGGCGCGGGCACGGGCCACCAGCGCCACCATCTCCTCCACCGGCACTTCCATCTGCAGCAGCAGCACGGTGTCGGGGCCCAGCTCGGCATCCGCCACCTGCGTCGCCCGCACCGCCATATTGGCGCCGGAGGCCACGGAAATCTGGTTGGCGCCCCTGGCATCGACGCAGATGGCGGCGGCGCCGGTGGCCACCCCCACCCGCGCCAGGCCAGACAGGTCCACCCCCGCCGCCGCCATGCCGGAGAGCGCGACCTCCGCCAGCGAATCCGTGCCCACGGCGCCGATGAAATGGGTCCGCGCCCCGGCACGGGCCGCCGCCGTGGCCTGGTTGGCGCCCTTGCCCCCAGGCGATGCGCGCCAGCTTTCTCCCAGCACCGTCTCGCCCGGCGCCGGCAGCGTGGGGGTTGGGAAGATCAGGTCGGCATTGGCGGAGCCGAAGACCAGGACGCTCACAGGCCTCGCTGCCTTTTGCGGCCCCAGGCATAGCCGAACCAGAGCGCGGCCACGACCAGCAGCGCCGTGGCCGCGTCGTTGAAGACGAAGGTCAGCACCGCCCAGACCAGCCCCAGCACCGCCCCCACCAGCCAGACGCCGACCGAGAGCGCGGCGAAGAGCATCATCATCGGCAGGCCGAAGACCAGCAGCACCAGCAGCATCAGAACCCAGAACATCCTATCCCCCTTCCGCCCGGCGGCGTGGCGCCTTGCCGCGCGCTGCCGTGCCCGGGATGTCGTGTCGCGCGGTGGCGCGTCCAAGGGCGAAGCCGCCGACGCCCACCAGCAGCAGCAGCGCGCCGAGATCCCCCACCAGCGCCACCGCCAGCGGGATGCCGATCAGCAGCACCACCACGATCACCGCCACCGCCAGCCAATGGCGCGGCAGCAGGGCCAGCCAAAGGCGGAAGCGTTCCGAGCGCTTGGGCGCCCGGCCCTTGCCGCTGCCGCGCGCCGCCGCCCGGGGGGCACGCGCGGGCTTGGTTGCGGCGGCGGGGTTGCTGCGGGGCGCGGCGGCCAGGGCTCAGGCCTCCCGGCCCAGCATCACCATCAGCTCGCGCCATTCGCGCTTGGACAGGCCGGTGCCGGCCTGGTCCACCGCCTCGCCCGCCAGTAGGCGGCGGGTGATGTCCAGCATCTGGGCGGACAGCGTCACGGCGCCCAGGCGATAGTCGCGGAAGGCCTCGGAGACCGCCGGCACCCAGGCCTCCAGCACCCGCAGCATCGCCTCGGCATAGACCCGGATCTCGTACTGGGCATGCGCGTCGGCGCGCAGGCGCAGGAAGTTCATCAGGTTATGGAGGTCGGTCTTCCAGTACCACTGGGTATAGGTGTTCAGCGTCAGGTTCATCCGCGCCAGTTCCCGCGCCAGCCCCTGCCGGCCCGGGTCCATGACGGCGCCGGATTCATCCTCGTTCAGCATCTCGATGTAGTGGTCGTAGGCGGTGGTGGCATCCTGGCGCAGCAGGTCCATGACGCGGGCCGCGTCCTCGCCGGCCAGCACCTCGCCCCGCCCCTGGCGGTTGGAGGCGGATTGCGCCGCGAGCTGCTCCGGCGCCGGGATGTAGAATTCCCGGTCCATGACGGAATACCGGGCCGAATACTCGTTCACATTCGCCATGCGGTGGCGGATCCACTGCCGCGCCACGAAGATCGGCAGCTTCACGTGGAACTTGATCTCGCACATCTCGAAGGGCGTGGAGTGCCAGTGCCGCATCAGGTAGCGGATCAGCCCGCGGTCCTCGCTCACCGCCTTGGTGCCACGGCCGTAGGAGACGCGCGCCGCCTGCACCACCGCCGAGTCGTCGCCCATGTAGTCGATGACGCGGATGAAGCCGTGGTCCAGCAGCGGGATGGGCTCGAAGAGCATGGCTTCCAGCGCCGGCACGGTGGGGCGGCGGGTCTCGAAGCGGGCGGCTTTCGCCTCCGCCAGTTCCTGCTGCTGTGCGTCCGTCAGTGCCATGCTCGCCCCCACTCAAACCGGCGGTGGGATTACCCTTTGGGGGGCGCCGGCACTAGCGCAAAAGGCGCGGGTCCGGGCTGAGCCGGGGCCGTTCGAGCGGCCCCGGCCCATGCAGACTAGGGAATGAGCCGGTCGGCGCGGAGCTGGCCGAAGAGGTCGAAGAAGGCCTCGTCCGTCGGCTGGTAGGCGGTGAAGCCGAGGCGGCGGCTCTTGCTCATGTCGGTCACCACCTCGATCGGGCGGCCGAGATCCGCATCAGTATGCCAGGGCGAGGCAAGCCGGCCGAGATCGGGTTCCGCCAGCCCTTCCCGCTCGGCGATGCGGCGCCAGAGCGGGGCATCGCCGGCCATCTGCTCCTCCAGGGGCCGCAGCGTGCCGTCGAAGGGCGCGGGCTCGATGCCGAACCAGTTGGCGATCCGGCCCCACATCCAGCTCCAGCGGAACACATCGCCATTAACGATGTTGAAGGCTTCGTTATGCGCCGCCTCCGTGGTGGCAGCCCAGAGCAGGTGCTGCGCCAGGATCCGCGCATCCGTCATGTCCGTCAGCCCGTTCCACTGCGCGGCCGATCCAGGGAAGCGGAAGGGCCGTCCGGTCTCGCGGCAGAGGGTGGCATAGACGGCCAGGGTGGTGCCCATGTTCATGGCATTGCCCACCGCCTTGCCGATCACGGTATGCGGGCGGTGGATGCTCCAGGAAAAGCCGTCGCGCGCGGCGGCGGCGAAGACCTCGTCCTCCTGCGCGTAATAGAAGTTCTCCACCTCCAGCCGGCCCTGTTCCTCGCGGAACGGCGTCTGGGGCAGCTTGCCCTTGCCGTAGGCCTCGAAGGGGCCGAGGTAGTGCTTGAGGCCGGTGACCAGCGCCACGTGCTGTGTGCTGCCGCCCGGGCGCAGCGCGTCCAGCAGGTTGCGCACCATGGCGGCATTGACGCGGATATTCTCCGCCTCCGTCTTCTGCCGCAGCCAGGTGGTGATGAACACGGCATCCGGCCGCAGATCCGCCAGCGCCGCCGCCGTGCCGGCCGCGTCCTGCAGGTCGGCGGCCACGGGATGCACGCCGGGCTGATCGACGGGCCGGCGGGCCAGCCCATGCACCGTCCATCCCCGCGCCTGCAGCAACGACGCCGTCGCGCTGCCGACGATCCCGCTCGCGCCCACCACCAGTGCTGTTCCAGCCATCAGATGCTCCATCCGCTTCAAGGCGCCTGAGCTAGTCAGCGCCGGCCCCTGGTTCTAGACGGCACCAATCAGGGACATAGGCACCAGGAGGTAACCACCATGCGGCCGGGCAGCGAGGAAGAAGCATGGCGGGAGGACTGCGCGCCGCGCCGCGTGCTGGAGCTGTTCTCCACCAAATGGACCAGCATGATCCTGCATACCCTGCACGCCCGCCATGGCGGCACGGCGCGCACAGGCGTGCTGCAGCGCAGCCTGCCCGGCATCTCCAAGAAGATGCTGACCCAGACGCTGCGGGAGATGGAAGGCAGCGGGCTGGTCACGCGCCATGTGCAGGGTACCATTCCCCCCGCCGTGGAATACCGGCTGACGCCCCTCGGCACCCGCTTCATCGAGCCGGTGGAGCTGCTCTACGCCTGGGGGCGCGACAATGCCGATGCGCTGGACCAGCTCCGCAGCCGCCCGACCTCGCGGCGCTGAGGCCGGCTTGCCCCTGCGCCGGGCCGGTGTTTGCATGGCTGCCGCCACCGACGCAGGAATCCAGCAGACATGTCCGGCTCCCCCGCTTCCGCCATCGACCAGATCCGCCGCTACCAGGATGAGCTGACCGCCATCCGCCATGATTTCCACATCCATCCCGAGCTGGGGATGGAGGAGCACCGCACCGCCGGCATCGTGGCCGACAAGCTGGAATCCTGGGGCATCGAGGTGCATCGCGGCGTCGGCAAGACGGGCGTGGTGGGCGTGCTGCGCTCGGGCAAGGGTAACCGCGCCGTGGGGCTGCGGGCGGACATGGACGCCCTGCCCATGACGGAAAAAACCGGCCTGCCCTATGCCAGCCAGACGCCCGGCAAGATGCATGCCTGCGGCCATGACGGCCATACCACCATGCTGCTGGGCGCCGCCAAGTACCTGGCGGAGACCAAGAATTTCGACGGCACCGTGCATTTCATCTTCCAGCCCGGCGAGGAAGGCTGCGGCGGCGCCCTCGCTATGCTGGAGGACGGGCTCTTCGACCGCTTCCCCTGCGATGCCATCTTCGGCATGCACAACCGCCCGAACATGCCGGTGGGCGAATACGGCATCCGCCCCGGCGCCACCGCCGCGGGCGGCGCCTTCTTCGACATCACGGTGCATGGCAAGGGCGCCCATGGCGCGCGGCCGGAGGTCAGCGTGGACCCGGTGATCGCCGCCTGCCAGATCGCCACTGCCATCCAGACCGTCGTGGCCCGCAATGTCTCGCCCTTCGAGCCGGCGGTGATCTCCATCACCAAGATCCAGGGCGGCGATGCCTATAATGTCATCCCGGACACGGCCACGCTCTCCGGCACCGCCCGCTTCTTCTCGCGCGAGGTGGCGCAGCAGATCGAGGACGGCATGCGGCGGGTGGCCGAGGGCGTGGCGGCGGGCCTCGGCGGCAGCGCCGAGCTGGATTTCCGCCTGATCTTCGCCCCCACGATCAACGATCCCGAGCTGACCACCGCCTTCGCCGATGCCGCCGCCGGTTTGGTGGGCGAGGAGAAGGTGGCCCGCAACAAGGAGCCGGGCATGGGGTCCGAGGACTTCTCCTTCATGATGGAGAAGGTGCCGGGCGCCTATATCCATGTCGGCAACGGCCCGGGCGCCACGCCGCACAACCCGGCCTATAACTTCAACGACGAGACGACGCCCTATGGCGCCGCGCTCTATGCCCGCATTGTCGAGACGCAGCTGCCAAAGGCCTGATTTCAGGCGGAACGGCAGGCGAGAGCATAACCAAGCGAATTTGAGCGCTGGCCCCTCGATTTCGGGCCCGCATGCCCCTATATTGGTTTCGCTCACCTTCGGGTGGCTATGGCGATAAACGGTATTTGGAATAAGCATTGCGGACCCGGGGGCAGTGCCCGGCGTCTCCACCAATCAAACCACCAGGGATCGTATGGTGGTGGCATGGGGACGAAACAGTCTCGACGCGTGTGGTAAAGACTTACCTTTTGCCCGGCATTGTACCGCCGTTATCGGGCTATATCACAAGTGCCAACGATAATGGTCGCGAGACCATGGCGCTCGCTGCCTAACAATAGGTAAGCGCGGTCCGGGGGGAACCGGGCAACAGAATCCCCCCACTTCGGCTTCCAACGACGGTTTCGTGCCGCCGCCTCTTTCCGCGGTGCCGCGTGATCACTACTCTGGCCACGCTCCGGGGTTTTGCATGATGACTGATGATACGAAGCCGGTTGAAAGCCTTCTGCCCTACGATCGCTGGACTGAGGACGCGATGCGTGAGGTCGCGCTGCGCGCGCTGGACCATGTGGGAACGCATGGCCTTCCCGGCGACCACCATTTCTACCTGACCTTCCGCACCGACCACCCGGGTGTCCAGATCCCCGGGCACCTCAAGGCGCGCTACCCGGAAGAGATGACCATCGTCATCCAGCACCAGTTCTGGGACCTGAAGGTGGACCGGGCGGCACAGACCGTTTCCATCGGCCTGTCCTTCGGCGGCGTGCCGGCCAAGCTGGTCATTCCCATCAGCAGCATGACGGCCTTCTGGGACCCTTATGTCCGCGTCGGCCTGCGCTTCGGCCCGCCCGAGGCGGCCGAGGACATCCTGGACGTGCCCGACACCCTTCCCCTCTCCCCGGCCCCGGCCCCGGCCGAGGAAGGCGAGAAGGAAGCCGAGGCCGAGGGGCCGGCCCAGGTGGTCAGCCTGGACGCCTTCCGCCGCCGCCCCGCGCGGGACTGAAGCGAGCCACCAACGCCGCTGAAGCGGGGCCCGGCCGTTCCACCACCGCCAACGTGGCACGGAGCGGCCCGGTGGCCTCAGCGCTTCAACAGCGAGCCCAGGACGCCACGCACCAGCGCGCGTCCCACCTGGCCGCCGAGCTGCGAGCCGACGCTCCGCACCACGGATTTCGCCAGGGCCTCCGCCGCGCCCTGACGCCGGCCGCTGCCCATCAGGATCTCCGACAGCATTCCCCCGGCCCCGCCCCCGCTTTGCTGGGGCGCCTGCCGGCTGCCCCGCGCCACCTTGGCCGTTCTCGGACGGGCGGCGGGCGGCGGCGCCATGCCGCCATTGCCCCAGGGGCTGCCCTGCCGCACCGGCGCGGGCTGGGCCCCGGCTGTCCCCCAGGGCGAATGGGGGCTTGGGTCCGCCACCGCCGTGCCGGCCCGCTGCTGCAGCATCTCGTAAGCTGAATCGCGGTCCTCGGCGGTGTCGTAGCGGCCGCGCAGCGGGCTTGCCGCCAGGGTGGCGGCGCGCTCCTGCTCCGTGATCGTGCCCATGCGCGACTGCGGCGGGCGGATGCGGGTGCGCTCCACCATGCTGGGGACGCCGCCGGGCTGCAGGGTGGAAACCAGTGCCTCGCCCACCTCCAGCTGCGTGATGGCGGCCTCGGTGGAGAAGGCGGGATTGGCGCGGAAGGTCTCGGCGGCGGCGCGGACGGCCCGCTGGTCACTGGGCGTGAAGGCGCGCAGCGCGTGCTGCACCCGGTTGCCGAGCTGCCCCAGGACCGCGGCCGGCACATCCAGCGGGTTCTGCGTGACGAAGTAAACACCGACACCCTTGGAGCGGATCAGCCGCACCACCTGCTCCACCTTGTCCAGCAGGGGCTTGGGGGCATCCTTGAACAGCAGATGCGCCTCGTCAAAGAAGAAGACCAGCTTGGGCTTGTCCAGGTCGCCGACCTCGGGCAGCTCCTCGAACAGCTCGGACAGCATCCAGAGCAGGAAGGTGGCGTAGAGCCGCGGGCTCTGCACCAGCTTGTCGGCGGCCAGCACGTTCACGGCGCCGCGCCCGTCCGGGGTCAGCAGCATCAGGTCGTCCAGCGCCAGCGCCGGCTCGCCGAAGAAATGCTCGGCGCCCTGCTGTTCCAGCACCAGCAAACGACGCTGGATGGCGCCGATGGTGGACTTGCTGACGTTGCCGTAATGGGCCGAAAGTTCCGCCGCCCGTTCCGCGACATAGGCCAGGATGGCGCGCAGGTCCTTGAAGTCCAGCAGCAGCAGCCCTTCGTCATCGGCCAGGGCGAAGGCGATGTTCAGCACGCCTTCCTGCGTGTCGTTCAACTCCAGCAGGCGGGAAAGCAGCAGCGGCCCCATTTCCGAGACCGTGGCGCGGATCGGGTGCCCCTGCTCGCCGAAGACATCCCAGAAGACCACGGGCGCGCCCTCGTAGACGAAATCCTCGACACCCGTGGCGGCGGCCCGTTTCTCCACCTTCAGGTTGACGGTGCCGGGCTGGCTGATGCCTGCCAGGTCGCCCTTGATGTCGGCGCAGAAGACCGGCACCCCGGCGCGGGAGAAGGCCTCCGCCATGACCTGCAGCGTGATGGTCTTGCCGGTGCCGGTGGCACCGGCGACCAGCCCGTGCCGGTTGGCCAGCTTCAGTTGCAGCCATTGCGGGCTGGTGCCTGCGGCCCCGAGCAGGATTGCATCTGGTTGCATCGCCATGGATGGTTCTCCTCTCGCAACAGCAAGCGCGCCTGCGGCGGCGCTGTCCATTCAAAGACAGGCGCGCCAGGGCCGGGTTGGCTTCGGGCCCGCGCTGCGCTACCTCCAGCGCTTCAGCGACGCTGCCCTGCCTGGCCGCGCCGGGACCCTTCCGATCCTCCTCCTGCCGGAGCGCGCCCGATGACTCCTGACCACGCCCCTTCTCCCGCCGAGGCGGCCGCGCCGCTGGCCGACACGCCGATCCAGGATACGGACGCCGGCACCCCGGTCTCGCAGCGCAGCAAGGGCTTCACCTATTCCCCCATGCTGCCGCTGGGGGAGGACAAGACGGTCTGGCGCAAGCTGGACATCCCCGGCGTCCGCACCGTGCAGGTCGAGGGCCAGACGGTCCTGAAGGTCTCCCCCAAGGCGCTGGAGGAACTCGCCTTCACCGCCTGCCGCGAGGTCTCCCACTACCTGCGCCCCGGCCACCTGCAGCAGCTCTCCAACATCCTGAAGGACCCGGAGGCGAGCGCCAACGACCGCTTTGTGGCGCTGGACCTGCTGAAGAACGCCTCCATCGCCGCCGGCGGCGTGCTGCCCATGTGCCAGGACACCGGCACCGCCATCGTCTTCGGCAAGAAGGGCCAGCGCGTCTGGGTCGAGGGCGATGAGGAGGAGGCGCTGAGCTACGGCGTCCACCGCACCTATACCGAGACCAACCTGCGCTATTCGCAGATGGCGCCGCTGACCACCTTCGACGAGGTGAACACCGGCAACAACCTGCCGGTGCAGTTCGACATCTACGCCTCCCCCGGCGACCACCATGCGGACGAGTTCCACATGATGTTCGTGCTGAAGGGCGGCGGCTCGGCCAACAAGACCTTCCTGTTCCAGCAGACCCGCGCGGTGCTGAACAAGCCGAAGCTGCTGGCCTTCCTGGAAGACAAGATCAAGTCGCTGGGCACCAGCGCCTGCCCGCCCTACCACCTCGCCATCGTCATCGGCGGCACCTCGGCCGAGACGACGCTGAAGACGGTGAAGCTGGCCTCCACCCGCTACCTGGACGAGCTGCCGACCCAGGGCAGCAAGGCCGGCCACGGCATCCGCGACCCGGAGCTGGAGGCCGAGGTGCACAAGCTGACGCAGAACCTGGGCATCGGCGCCCAGTTCGGCGGCAAGTATTTCTGCCACGACGTGCGCGTCATCCGCCTGCCGCGCCATGGCGCCAGCCTTCCCATCGGCATCGGCGTCTCCTGCTCGGCCGACCGGCAGGTAAAGACCAAGATCACGCCCGAGGGCGTGTTCATCGAGGCGCTGGAGCACGACCCGGCCCGCTTCCTGCCCGAGACCACGGATGAGATCCTGGGCGGCGAGGTGGTCAAGATCGACCTGAACCAGCCGATGGACGCCATCCGCGCCACGCTGAGCCAGCACCCGGTCAAGACCCGCGTCTCCCTGACCGGCACCATCGTGGTGGCGCGCGACATCGCCCATGCCAAGCTGCAGGAGCGGCTGGACCGTGGCGAGGGCCTGCCGCAATACATCAAGGACCACCCGGTCTATTACGCGGGCCCGGCCAAGACGCCGGAAGGCATGCCCACCGGCTCCTTCGGCCCCACCACGGCCGGGCGCATGGACAGCTACGTGGAAGGCTTCCAGGCCGCAGGCGGCAGCCTGGTGATGCTGGCCAAGGGCAACCGCTCCAAGGCCGTGCGGAATGCCTGCAAGACCCATGGCGGCTTCTACCTCGGCTCCGTCGGCGGCCCCGCCGCACGGCTGGCGCAGGACTGCATCAAGAAGGTCGAGGTGCTGGAATATCCGGAACTCGGCATGGAAGCCGTCTGGCGCATCGAGGTGGAGGACTTCCCCGCCTTCATCGTGGTGGACGACAAGGGCAACGACTTCTACGACGGGCTGGAATAAGGCCCGCCATGGAGCGCCGCCGCATCAGCTCGGGCAGCCGGTTCGAGGAAGAGATCGGCTATTCCCGCGCAGTGGTGGACGGGGATGACATCTTCGTCTCCGGCACGACCGGCTACGACTACACTACCATGACCCTAGCCGAGGGCATGGTGGCGCAGTGCGAGCGCTGCTTCGCCAATATCGATGCGGCGCTGCGCGAGGCCGGCGCGACGATGGATGACGTGGTGCGCGTCACCTACATCGTGCCGGACCGGGCGGAATGGCCGGCCTGCTGGCCGGTTACCCGCAAGTGGCTGGGCCGCGCCCGTCCGGCGGCCACGCTGCTGGTCGCAGGGCTGATGGACGAGGCCATGAAGATCGAGATCCAGGTCACCGCCCGGCGCAGCCGGCGGCAGGGAGATGCTGTCTGATGCGCTTTTCGGTGGACCGGCTGGACCATCTGGTCATTACCTGCCGGGACGTGGAAATCTCGGCCTCCTGGTACCAGCGGGTGCTGGGGATGGAGCGTGAGGCCTTCGGCGAGAAGCGGCGCACCGCGCTGCGCTTCGGCGGCCAAAAGATCAACCTGCGCCCAGCGGCCTCCGACCAGGCGGACTGGTCCAGCGGCCATAACGCGCAGGTCGGCACCATGGACCTCTGCTTCGTGGTGGCCGTGGCGGGCGAGGATATCGCCACCCACCTGCGCGAATGCGGCGTGACCATCGTGGACGGGCCCGCCCCCAAGGTGGGCGCCCTGGGGCCGATCACCTCGGTCTATTGCCGCGACCCGGACGGTAACCTGATCGAGATCTCCACCTACAGCCGATAAGGCTGGCGGTACCTTGACCACCATCTTACCCTTGGCTTGCCATAATCCGGCACGAATCCCATCTATACTGGCGTTCGTAGAGCCCAGGAGGGTGACATGAAGTTCTTCAACGGCCTGCGTACCGCGGCCCTGGCTGGCCTGACCGGCGTGGCGCTGCTGGCGGCCTCGCCCGCCGCCGAGGCCCATGGCTGGCACCGGCGCGGCCCGAGCGGTGGCGCCGTGGCCGCTGGCATCATCGGTGGCCTGGCGGTCGGCGCCCTTGTGGCCGGTGCCGCGCAGGCTGCCCCGCCCCCGCCGCCGGTCTACTACGCGCCGCCCCCGCCGCCGGTCTATTATGCCCCGCCAGTGGCTTATTACGCGCCGCCACCGCCGCCCCGCGCGTATTACGCGCCGCCTCCGCCCCGCGTGTATTACGCGCCATCCCCACCGCCGCCGCGCTATTACGCCTGGTAAGCGGACCAGCTTCGGAACACCCCTGGGAAGCCCTTCCCGGGGGTGTTGCTTTTCAGGGCTCCACCGCCCTTTCTCCATGGGCCAGGAGACCCCACCAAGGCCCATCCAATGACCAGCAGCACCGAATCCGACAGCCTCCGCGCCCGCGCGGCCCATGCAACGGGTCGCTGAGGTGACAGGCGCGCATCTGGAAAAGCGCTCCTTCTCGCTGGCCGGCCACCGGACCAGCGTGGCGCTGGAGCCTGCCTTCTGGAGCGCGCTGGAGAAGCTGGCTGCCGCCCGTGGGCAATCCCTGGCGCGGCTGGTGCAGGCGGTGGACGAGGCGCGGCTGGAGGCGGATATCCCGCTGGCCAGCGCCCTGCGCGTCCATGCGCTGGAATCCCGCTAGCGCAGGTCCGACTCGAAGGCGGCCCAGCGTTCGTGGTCCCGCCATTCCCCGCCGACCTTGAGGTATTGCGGGGAAAAGCCTTCCAGGCGGAAGCCCAGGCGCTTTACCAAGGCAATGGACGCTGTGTTGCCCGGCTGGATATTGGCTTCGAGCCGGTGCAGGCCCAGGCGCTGGAAAGCGTGCCGCGCCGCCTGGCGCACCGCTTCCGTCATCAGCCCGCGCCCGCCGAAGCCCGCCATGCCGTAGTAGCCGAGAAAGGCGCTGTGGAAGGCACCCGCGACGATCTGGCTGATATTCACCACGCCCACGATCCCGCCCGAGGCAGCCTCCCGCGCCAGCAGCGAGACATTCGGGCCGGTCAGGATCTGCGCGAACCAGGCATCGAAGCCTGCCTCGTCGGTGAAGGGATAGGCCCAGGGGGCATGGTGGGCGCGGCTGGCGGCATTGGCGCGGATCAGCGCCGGCGCGTCCTGCCGCGTCACAGGGTGCAGCGTGATCATGGCGTGGTGGCGGCGCGCGGCTGTTCCGCCCGCCAGCGCAGCCAGTCGGCGATATCCAGCAGCCGGCGCGGCTGCCGCAGCGGGCCGGTCAGGCGCAGGCCCAGTTCCGGCCCTTCCGGCGGCGCCAGCCACAGGGAGAGGTCGATGCTGCCATGTGCCAGGTCCACCTCCCCCCGCACGCTGGCCATCGCCTGCTCGCCCAGGGAAAGGCTGGCCTGCTCGATCACCGCGCGCCCGGCCTGCAGCCGCAGCTTGGCGTCCAGGCGGTCGAAGCCGGTGGTGCCCTCGGCCAGCGCCGCGCGCAGCGCCGCCTCGGCGCCCGTACCGGTCTGGGCCGCGGCGCGCAGGGCGGCATTGAGATCGGTGCCCGCCAGCACGCCGCCCCGCACGCTCAGGCGCGCCGCGCCTTCCAGCCCGGCCAGCAGCGCGGCGGGGCTGTGGCCGGTGGCGCGCAGCGACATCTCGCCATCCAACTGCCCGGACACCAGGCTCAGCGGCAATCCGGGCGGCGGTGCCTCCAGCCCGATGCCGTTCAGCCGCAGCTCCGTCGTCATGACCGGGGGGGAGGCCGTGGTATCGACCACGGCTCCGCCTTCCAGCTTGCCGCCGCGCAGCAGGGCCTGGAGCTGGTCCAGTTGCAGGATGCCACCGTTCAGCCGCAGGCCGGTCGAGAGCTGCTCCAGCGGCGGCAGCAGGGGCGGCATGGCGCGCGCGGCCTGGAGCGTCAGGTCGGCATCCACCAGCCCCAGCGGCCAGAGCACCAGCGGTTCCTCACCACCGGCCGGGGCGGGCAGCGGCAGGCGCTCGGCCTGCAGCCGACCGGTCAGGCGCGGCCGCGCCGCGGGGGCCAGGGCCAGGCCGAGCTGCCCGCCCAGCCGCATCTCGCCAGCCACGAGGTCGAAAGTCTCCAGCTGCCCACCGGAGCGCGTGGCCTGGAGGTTGGCGATCAGCGACAGCGATCCCTCCCCCAGCCACAAGGGCGGCTTGCTGCCCAGCGCCTCGGCCAGCAGGCGCTGGGCGCCGGGGTGGCGCAGGGTCAGGATGCCGGCATAGCGCGGCGCCAGCGCGTCCAGCGTGCCATTGGCCTCCACCCGCGCATCGCCCAGGTCCAGCCCGCCGCGCACCGCCAGGGCGTTCAGCGCCCCATTGGCGGACAGCCGCAGCGCCAGCGGCTGCGTGGTGATGGGCGCGGTCTCGTCCCAGGTGCCGGGCAGGAAGGCCAGCAGCGGGCGGGCCACCGGCGCCGTCACCTCCAGCGCCATGTCGGTCAGGCGCGGCGGGGCATTGGCGGCGCCGGGGGCCAGCATGCCGCTCAGCGCCACCTCGGCCCTGGCGATGCGGGCGGCGACGCGGCGCGCCGTCAGCCGCCCGGCCTCCATGGCTGCATCGACGGACAGGCGCTCCATGGCCAGGTCGCGCCAGCTCGCCCGCTCGGCATTCAGGCGCAGGTTGGCGTCCCAGCCGGGGTTGCGGGTGGCCATGGCCATCAGGTCGAGGTGCTGCGGCAGCCAGTTATCCAGGTCCAGCCGGTCGAAGGTCAGGCCCAGGCCCAGCGCCGGCCGCGCCCCGAAGCGCAGCACCCCCGCGCCGGAGATCCGCGCACCATCGATGGTGGCGGTGAATTCCGGCATGGCGACCTGGGATTCCTCCAGCACCAGCCGCATGCGGCCCTCGCCCTGGCGCAGCAGGGTCGGGTCCGTGGCATCAAGCTGCGCGCCCAGGGCCAGCAGCGTGGTGCGGAGCGCGCTGCCGCGGAAGCGGATGGCGGCTTCCAGCTTGCTCGTGCTTTCCCGCAGCCGCCCGGTGGTGGCACCGGACATCTCGATCTCGGTATCGCCCGGCAGGATGGCGGACACGTCGGAGAGCGTCAGCCGATCGCCTTCCACGAAGGCGGCGGCGCGCAGCCGGCGCAGGGTGATGCCGCGCAGCGTCGCCGCCTCGGCCGAGAGATCGATGCCGAAGGGCAGGCTGGGGGCCGAGGCATTGCGCAGCGCCGCCACCCAGGGGTCCAGCACCACCCGGCCGGTGACCAGCGCCAGGTCCAGCCGGGGCACCGGCGCGAGGCGCAGCGTGGCGGCGCCGCGCGCCGGGCTGCCGCCCAGGTCCAGGGTCAGGTCGCTGGCGGTCAGCAGGTCCGCCGAGGCCGAGAGCGCGCCGCGCAGCCGGAAGGCGCCGCCGGGGCCGGGCACCAGCGCCGCGAGGTCGCTGCCGCCGCCCTGGATGGTGCCCTCGAAGCCGCCTTCCGGCAGCAGCACGCCGCTGGCGGAGAACGAGGCCTTGGCCGCCGCCACCGTCAGGTCCAGCGGCGCGGCATCGTCCCATCCGGGACGGCCGAGGACGGTGTTGAAGGTGGCGTCCAGGTTGCGCCAGCGGAAGCGGCCGTCGATGCGCAGGGCATCGGTGGCGCTGCCGGCGGCCAGTTCCGCCGTCACATCCTCCAGCGGCACATTGCCGATGATGATGCGGCTGTCCTCGATGCGGCCGCGCAGCCCGGTCAGCCAGGGCGGCGGGCGGAAGGGCTGGCCGGAGGTCGGCGGCCAGGGCAGCCGGATCTCGGCGCCCACCAGCACCACCTCGCGCGGTTCCAGTTGCAGGCGCAGCAGCGCGCCCAGGTCCAGCCGCAGCCGCAGCGCGCGCGCCTGGATAGACAGGCCGCCCTCCGGCCCGCCGCCCTGCAATTCGCCGATGATGACGCCATCGGCCTCCAGCATCGGCTGCGGCAGCAGCGCCAGCTTCACCGGCCCGGTCAGCATCACCGGCTGGCCCAGCCGCCCGGCGGCCAGGATGGCCAGCCGGTCCCGGTGGGTGTTCCAGTCGGTCAGGCGCGGGCCGAACCACAGCGCCGCCGCCAGCAGCACCGGCAGCGCCACCAGCAGCCCGAGCGCGATGCGACGAGGCCAGGGCATCAGATGGCGCGGTCTCCCTCACGGCCCCAGCCGCCGCCGCCGGGGGTCTCCAGCCCCAGCACCTCGCCGGCGGCGAGTTCGGCGCGGTCGCGGCCGCCCATCTCCTGCACGGTGCCGTCCAGCCGTTCCACCCATTGCCGGCCCGGGGCGCCGGGGGCGCCGCCATGCAGCCCATGCGGCGGCACCTCCCGGCGGGAAGCGACGACAATGGCCTGCATCGGCCGCAGGAAGCGGATGCGCCGGCGCACGCCATCCCCGCCATGCCACTGCCCGGCACCGCCGGAGCCACGGCGGATGGAGAATTCCTCCAGCCGCACCGGATAGCGCAGCTCCAGGATCTCGGCATCCGTCATGCGGGTATTGGTCATGTGGGTCTGCACGGCCGAGGCGCCGTTGAAGCCCGGCCCGGCGCCGACGCCGCCGCAGACCGTCTCGTAATACTGGTAGCGGTCATCGCCGAAGAGCAGGTTGTTCATGGTGGCCTGGGCGCTGGCGCAGGCATCCAGCGCCGCCAGCAGCGCGTTGCACGCGGCCTGGGAGACCTCGGTATTGCCCGCCACCACGGCGGCGCCAGGGCGCGGCGAGAGGAAGGTGCCCTCCGGCAACACGATCTCCAGCGGCACCAGGCAGCCGTCGTTCAGCGGGATGTCGCCGCCGACGAGGCAGCGGAAGCAGTAGAGCACCACGGCGCGCAGCACGGCCGGGGGCGCGTTGAAATTGCCGGGGCTCTGCTCGCCGGTGCCGGTGAAGTCGATGGTGGCGCTGCGGCGGGCGCGGTCCACCCGCACGGCCACCTTCAGGGGGCGGCCGTCATCCATGGTGTAGGTGAAGCTGCCGTCGGAGAGCTTCTCAATGGCGGCGCGGACGCTTTCCTCCGCATTGTCCATCACGTGGCGCATATAGGCGCGCACGGTATCCAGCCCGAAGGCGCGCACGGCCCGCTGCAATTCCTGCACGCCGGTCTCGTTGGCGGCGATCTGCGCCTTGATGTCGGCGACATTCACGTCCGGGCTGCGGGCCGGGTATTTGGCACCAGACAGCAGGGCGCGGAACTCGGCCTCGCGGATCGTGCCGCCATCCACCAGCAGGAAATCGTCGATAACGACGCCCTCCTCCTCCAGCGTTCTGGATTCGGGCGGGGTGGAGCCTGGAGTCAGCCCGCCGATATCGGCATGGTGGCCGCGTGAGCCGACAAAGAACAGGATTTCCGTCCCGGCCTCGTCAAAGACCGGCGTGATGACGGTGATGTCCGGCAGATGCGTGCCGCCGTTATAGGGGTTGTTCAGCGCCACCACGTCGCCGGGCTTCAGGGTGGCGCCGCGCGTACGGATGACGGTGCGCACGCTTTCCCCCATGGCGCCCAGATGCACGGGCACATGCGGCGCATTGGCCACCAGCCGGCCCTCCGCATCAAAGAGCGCGCAGGAGAAATCCAGCCTTTCCTTGATGTTGACCGAGAGCGAGGTGTTCTGCAGCACCGTGCCGGTCTGCTCGGCGATGCTCATGAAGAGGTTGTTGAACAGCTCCAGCAGCACCGGGTCCGGCTTGCTGGCATCGGCCACCGCGGCATTGGCGCGGGCGGCGGTGCGGCGCAGCACCAGATGGTTCAGCGGCGTGACCTCGGCGGTCCAGCCGGGCTCCACCACGGTAGTGGCGATGGCCTCGCGAATCAGCGCCGGGCCGGGAATGCGGTCGCCGGCCAGCAGCGTGTCGCGGTCGAAGACCGGCGCGGCATGCTCGGCGCCGGCGGTGAAGAGCGGCACGGTGGCCAGGGGCGCGGGTCTCTCGTCCGCCGGGCGCGGCGGCAACCTGGGCTCGGCCACGGCCTCCCCCTCGGCGATGCTTTCCACCACGCAGGCTTCCACCACCACCGGGCGCTCCGGCGTGGCGAAGCCGAAGCGGCGGCGATGCGCTTCCGTGAAGGCTTCCAGCACCGCGTCATGCTCGCCGAAGGGCACGGGCAGGAAGCTGTCGGTGCCGGCATAGCGCAGGTGCAGCCGGCGCTCGGCGCGCAGGCGGGCGGCGTCGTTGCCCTGGGCCAGCAGGTCGGCACGGCCCTCTTCGGCCAGGGTGTCCAGCCTGGCGGCCAGCTCCGCCATGCCCTCGGGCCGCAGCGGGGTTTCCACCGCCGCCTCGCCGATCACGCTCTGGTCCGCCAGCCCCATGCCATAGGCCGAGAGCACGCCGGCAAAGGGATGGATGAAGACCGTCTCCATGCCCAGCTCATCCGCCACCAGGCAGGCGTGCTGGCCGCCGGCACCGCCGAAGCACTGCAAGGCGAAGCGGGTAGCGTCGTGGCCCTTCTGGATCGAGACCTGCTTGATGGCATGCGCCATATTGGCCACGGCGATGCGCAGGAAGCCCTCGGCCACCGCGCGCGGGTCCTGCGGCGCCTCGCCGGTGGCGGCGGCAATCTCGGCGGCCATGGCAGTGAATTTCTGCCGCACCACATCGGCATCCAGCGGCTGGTCGCCGCCGGGGCCGAAGATGGCGGGGAACTGGGCGGGCTGGATCTTGCCCACCATGACATTGGCATCCGTCACCGTCAGCGGCCCGCCCCGGCGGTAGCTGGCGGGGCCGGGCACGGCACCGGCGGAAGCCGGCCCCACCCGGAAGCGGGCGCCGTCGAAATGAAGAATAGAACCGCCGCCGGCCGCGACGGTGTTGATGGCCATCATCGGCGCCCGCATGCGGATGCCAGCCACCACCGTCTCGAAGGCGCGCTCGAAGGCACCGGCATAAAGCGCCACGTCGGTGGAGGTGCCGCCCATGTCGAAGCCGATGATGCGCTCGAACCCCGCCATGCCCGCCGTGCGCGCGGCGCCGACGATGCCGCCCGCCGGGCCGGAAAGGATGGCGTCCTTGCCCTGGAATTTTTCTGCGAGTGTCAGCCCGCCGGAGGACTGCATGAAATACAGGCGCGCGGCCTCGCCCCCGGCTTCCGGGCGCAACTCGCCCGCCACCTGCTCCACGTAGCGGCGCAGGATCGGGGAGAGGTAGGCATCCACCACCGCCGTATCGCCGCGCGGCACGATGCGCGGCAGCGGGCTGGCCTCGTGGCTGAGGCTGACCTGGGTGAAGCCTACCTCGCGCGCGATCTCGCCCACCCGCTGCTCATGCGCCGGGTAGGTCCAGGCATGCATCAGCACCACGGCCACGGCGCGGATGCCGGCGGCGAAGCCGGCTTCCAGCGCCGCGCGGGCGGCGGCCTCGTCCAGCGGCGCGATCTCGGCGCCGTCGGGGCCGATGCGGCCGCCGATCTCGGCCACCTGCTCATGCAGCAGCTCCGGCAGCTTGATGTCGAGGTCGAAGAGCCGGGGCCGCGCCTGGTTGCCGATGCGTGCCATGTCGGCGAAGCCGTGGTTGACCAGCATCAGCACCCGCTCGCCCTTGCGCTCCAGCAGCGCGTTGGTGGCAACGGTGGTGCCCATCTTCACGGCCTCCACCATCCCCGGCGGAATGGCGGCGCCTTCCGGCAGGCCGAGGCAGGCGCGGATGCCCGCCACCGCCGCGTCGCGGTAGCGCTCCGGGTTCTCGGAGAGCAGCTTGCGGGTGGAAAGCCGCCCCTCGGGGTCGCGGGCCACGATATCCGTGAAGGTACCGCCCCGATCGACCCAGAACTGCCAGCCAGCCGCGCCCATTGGTTATCTCCAGTGTATCAGTCGTGCCGGTGTGGCGCCCGGCCGCCCGCCATGCAACCCGTTTCGGCAACCCGTGGCGTGCCTTTGCGGGACGCATGGCACAAGCCCGGCATGGCAGGGGGCGATGCGACATGGTAGGGGGCTGAAGCGAATGGCATCTGAGCAGGGAGCGGCCTGGGCTTGAGCCTCTGGGGCAAGATCATCGGCGGCGTGGCGGGCTTCGCGATGGGCGGGCCCTTTGGCGCCGTCATGGGCGCGGCGCTGGGCCATGCGGCCGAGGAAGGCACGCGCTCGCCGGAACTGGACCCGCGGCCGGAACTGGCCGCGCATATCCGCAGCAAGGAACAGCTTTTCTCCATCGGCGTCATCGTGCTCTCGGCCAAGCTGGCCAAGAGCGACGGGCCGGTGAAGCGGATCGAGATCGACGCCTTCAAGCGCGTCTTCCGCATCCCGGACGAGAATATGCGCGATGTCGGCCTGCTCTTCGACCGCGCGCGGGAAGAGGTGGGCGGCTTCGAGCCCTTCGCCACCCGCATGGGCGTGGCCTTCGCCGACCAGCCGCAGATGCTGGAGGAGGTGCTGGCCGCCCTGCACCACATCGCCCGCGCCGATGGGCCGATGACGCGGGGCGAGGCCATCTTCCTGGCCAAGGTGCGCACCGCCTTCCGGCTGGACGAGGCCGCCGGTGAGCGTGCCAGCGCCGGCCGCGCCGGGGGCAGCTTCCCGGGAACCGCCGAGCCGATCGGCGTGGACCCTTATTCCGTGCTCGGCGTCCCCGCCGGCGCCAGCGACGACGAGGTGCGCCAGGCCTGGCGCAAGCTGATGCGCGAGCACCATCCCGACAGCCTCGCCGCCCGCGGCCTGCCGGAGGAGCTGGTGCGCGGCGCCACCCGCAAGGTGGCCGAGATCAATGCCGCCTGGGACCGCATCAAGCGGGCGCGCAATCTGTGAGCGTGGGGCAATGGCTGCCATGATGCCTGCTTTCCGGGAACGCCCGAGCCCGAACCACGATGAGCGCCCCGCCGGCACGCCCATCGACATGCTGGTGCTGCACTACACCGGCATGAAGACGGCCAGGGAGGCGCTGGAGCGCCTGTGCGACCTCCACCCGCCCGCGCCGCTGCCCCGCGTCTCCTGCCACTACCTGGTGGAGGAGGACGGGCTGGTCTGGCGCCTGGTGCCGGAAGAGCGGCGGGCCTGGCACGCGGGCGTGTCCTTCTGGCGCGGGCATGACACGCTGAACGGCCGCAGCATCGGCATCGAGATCGTCAATCCCGGCCATGAATGGGGCTACCGCCCCTTCCCCGCCCTGCAGATGGCGGCGGTGGCGGACCTGTGCCTCGACATTCTCGGCCGCCACCCGATTCCGCCGCAGAACGTGGTGGCGCATAGCGACATCGCCCCCGACCGCAAGCAGGACCCGGGCGAGCTGTTCGACTGGGAAGGGCTGGCCGCCAATGGCATCGGCTTCTGGCCCGGCGGCGTGGACGGCAGCGGCGCCGACCGGCCGGAAGGCGGCATGGGGCGCGCGGCGGAACTGCTGGCGCGAATCGGCTATCCTGTCGACCCCGCCCGCCCGCGCCTGGCCCTGACCGCCTTCCAGCGCCGCTTCCGGCAGGAACGCGTGGATGGTGAGGCCGACTCGGGCACCCTGGCCCGGCTGGAAGCGGTGCTGCGGCTGAGCGAGGCTGCGGCCAGCCCGGCGAGCCTCGCCGGCTGAAGCACGCGAATCGGTCGCTTAGCGATTGACTTTCCACGGTATGCGGCGCACTTGACCCCGGCGTCAGACGGCCGGGCGACCGCTGGTGGGGGAGCGATCCCCTGCTGGAGGAAAGTCCGGGCTCCACGGAAATGCGGTGCCGGTCAACGACCGGCGGGGGCAACCCCAGGGACAGTGCCACAGAAAACAAACCGCCCGCGTGGCTTCGGCCCCGGGGGCAAGGGTGAAACGGTGCGGTAAGAGCGCACCGCGCCCCTGGCGACAGGGGCGGCAGGGTAAACCCCACCGGGAGCAAGGCCGAATAGGGGGAACCGGCGGGATGGCCTGAAAGGGCACCGACCGCAGGGGCTTTTTCCGCCCCGTTCCCCGGGTTGGCCGCGAGAGGCTCGGTGCAAGCCGAGTCCCAGAGGAATGGTCGCCTATCCTGCCGGAGTCGCATCCGGCGGGTGGACAGAACCCGGCTTACAGGCCGTCTGACGCACCTCAGCCACAGTTCACATCATTTGTCAGGTTGCTGGTGAAGCATCAGCTTCAACCTATTGATTTAATGTATATTCACGATCCGTCCACACCGGGTTTAGCGCTTGCCGCCCGGTTACAACCCGTGATATCCCATGCCATCCCATGAACGATCCATGAGCTCGGGGGGGCTGAGGATCGGGACCGGGATGGTCGGGTGAGCCGGTGAGGTCGGGGGACCTCACCGGCCGCTTCCCGGTCTAGCTGTGCCGCAAGGCATGCCGCGAAGGGGGATTGGCGGCGACAGATGGCCCGGTTCATGGGGACACATACCAATCGGCTGGACCGGAAGGGGCGGACTTCCGTCCCTGCTCCGTTCCGCGCCGAATTGGCGCGTCTCGGAACCGACGAGATCGTGCTCCGCCCCTCTCACCGGGCGCCCTGCCTGGAAGCCTGGCCCATGCCCGCCTTTGAAGCGATGGCCGGCAGCATGGATCAGTTCGATGTGTTTTCCGACGCGGGCGACGACATGGCGGCGGCGCTCTTCGCCGATGCCTTCCCGACCCGTCCGGATGGCGAGGGCCGCATCATGCTGCCCGAGGAACTGATCGCCCATGCCGGCCTGGGCGAGTCGATCTCCTTCGTCGGCCTCGGCAAGATCTTCCAGATCTGGGAGCCGGGGGCAGCCAAGCGTTACACCGAAGAAGCCCGTGCCCGCGCCCGCGAGCGGGGCCTGACCATGCGCGCACCCGGCGCAATACCGGGAGGCTCGGCATGAGCGGCCATATTCCTGTCATGCTCCAGGAAGTGCTGGATACCCTCGCCCCGCGCGACGGCGGCATCTACCTGGACGGCACCTTCGGCGGCGGCGGCTATGCCTCCGCCATCCTCTCCGCCGCCGCCTGCACCCTGCACGCGATCGACCGCGACCCGGACGCCATTGCCCGCGGCGGCGCCGTGGCCGCGCGCTTCCCGGGCCGGCTGCACCTGGTGCAGGGCCGCTTCGGCGAGATGGTGGAGCTGATGCGCGAGCAGGGCGTCAGCGCCCTGGATGGCGTGGTGCTGGACCTCGGCATCTCTTCCTTCCAGATCGACCAGGCGGAGCGCGGCTTCTCCTTCCGCTTCGACGGCCCGCTGGACATGCGGATGGAGAAGGCCGGCCCATCGGCGGCCGATCTGGTGAACCGCCTGCCGGAAGCCGAGCTGGCCGATATCCTGTGGCAGCTGGGCGAGGAGCGGCATTCCCGCCGCATCGCCCGCACGATCGTGGCCGCCCGCAAGGAAGCGCCGATCGAGACCACCTCGCAGCTGGTGCGCATCATCCATTCCTGCATGCCGCGCGACCCATCCGGCCAGGACAGCGCCACCCGCTCCTTCCAGGCGCTGCGCCTGAAGGTGAACGACGAGCTGGGCGAAGTGGAGCGCGGCCTCGCTGCCGCAGCCTCGCTGCTGGCGCCCGGCGGGCGGCTGGTGGTGGTGGCCTTCCACTCGCTGGAAGACCGGCTGGTGAAGCGCTTCATGCAGCAGGCCGCCGGCCGCGCCCCCGGAGTTTCCCGCCACCTGCCCGTGGCCGGTGACCATCAACGGAAGGCGGCGCCCTTCCGGCTGGTGGTGAACAACGCCCTGCGTCCCGGGGAGGCCGAGACATCGGCCAACCCGCGTGCCCGTTCTGCCCGGCTGCGGGCCATTGAGAAGATTGAGGAGGCTCCATGTTCCGCCCCCTGACCATTATCGCCATCACGGCTTTCTGCGTCGTGGGCTGGAACGTGTACCGCGCCGAGGACTCGGCCCGGCAGCTGGACCGCGAGCTGCGCGACCTGACCCGGCGCATCGAGCAGGCCCGCGACCGCACCCAGGTGCTGAGGGCCGAGTGGGCCCTGCTGAACGAGCCGGAGCGGCTGCGCCAGGTGGCCCAGAAGTACCTGCCGCTGGAGACCATGACCCCGGCCCAGTTCATCCGGCTGGCCGACCTGGGCGGGCGGTTGCCGGTGGCGGTGGCCTTTTCCGGGCCTGTGAACCTCTTCGGCTCCACGGGCGAGACGGCGGTGGCCGAGGCCAAGCCGATCACCGCCCCCACCAAGCCCGCCACAACCGTTGCCGCCGCCACGCCGGCCGCCGAGGCGCCGGAGCCTGCCGCGCCGCCGGTGCGCGTCGCCGCCCGCAGCGCCCCGGCGCCCCAGGTTGAGCACGCGCGGCCCGAGCCGGTGCGCGCCGAGCCTGCCCGTGCTGAACCGGCCCGCGTCGAGCCCGCCCGCCAGCCGGTGGCCGTGGCCCGCGCCGAGGAGCCGCGCCGCCGCCCGCCGGCCCCGGTGCCCACCCCGCGCGCCGAGACCGTGGCCCTGCGCGAGACGCCGCGCGAAGCGCCGCGTGAGCGGGTGGTGGCCGAGTCGCCGCGCCCCGGCCTGCTGCGCCAGGCGATCCACCTGCCCATCGGCAGCGCCAATGCCTCCCCCCTGCCGCAGCCCGGCACCGGCGGCAGCATCAGCGCGCCCGTGGCCGCCGGCGGCTCCTCCCTCGGCATGGCCGCGCGCGGCACCCTGGCGCCGCCAGTTCCGCTGCCCGTGCCTGTGCCTGTGCGCTGACCGCCATGCACGACCTGCCTCCGCCTTCCCCGAATTCCGTGCCTTCCCGCGGCGGCCATCTGCGCCAGCCGGCGATGCTGCCGCATGACGAGGTGATCGACCTCCGCGCCGGCCAGCGGCCCGCCGCCGGGCGCGCCGTGCAGCCGGACCTGCTGCGCCGCGCGCATCTGGAGAAGAGCCGCGGGCGGCTGGTGGTGACGGCGCTGGGCTTCGGCGCGCTGTTCCTGGCGGTGGCGCTGAAGCTGACCGCCGCGACGATCCTGGACCCGGCCGAGCCGGTTCGGCTGCAGGCGGCGCTGCGCGCCATCGCGCCGCCGGCCGAGCATCCGGCCAGCCGCGCGCCCATCACGGACCGCAATGGCGAGATGCTGGCGATGTCGCTGCCGATCACGGCGCTGACCGCCAACCCGCGCGTGCTGCACAATCCGGCGGAAGTGGCGGACAAGCTGCGCAGCGTGCTGCCGCAGCTGGACCGGGAGAAGCTGATCGAGCGCATCTCCGGCGACAAGGGCTTCGTCTACATCACCCGCAGCCTGACGCCGCGGGAGCAGCAGGGCATCATCAACCTCGGCATCGCCGGCGTCGATTTCGAGCATGCGGAGCGCCGCTACTACCCGCAGGGCCGCGCCGGCGTGCATGTGCTCGGCAACGTGGACGTGGACGGCAAGGGCATCGCGGGCATCGAGCGCAGCTTCGACGAGCGGCTGCGCACCGAGCTGGGCAAGCCGCTGCGGCTGTCGCTGGATATCCGCGTGCAGCTGGCGCTGCGCGACGCGGTGCATGAGGCCATCACCAGCTTCAACGGCATCGGCGGCGCCGGCGTGGTGCTGGACATCAACACGGCCGAGGTGCTCGGCATGGTGTCCCTGCCCGATTACGACGCCAACGACATCGGCGAGGCGACGCCCGACCAGCGTTTCAACCGCGCCACGGTGGGCGTGTACGAGCCGGGCTCGACCTTCAAGCTGCTGACGGCGGCGGCGGCGCTGGAATACGGCACCTCCAATGTCTGGAGCAGCCGCTTCGACGCCAGCCGGCCGCTGCGCTACGGCCGCTTCACCATCACGGACTACAAGGGCAAGAACCGCTGGCTCTCCTTCCCCGAGGTGCTGGCCTATTCGTCCAACCTCGGCGCCGCCCACATGGCCATGACCTTTGGGCCGGAGCGGCAGCGGGAATTCCTCAAGAGCGTCGGCATGCTGTCCCGCATCAGCCTGGAGGTGCCGGAAAAGGCGCTGCCGCTGGTGCCTCCCGCCAGCGCCTGGAAGGAGATCAGCATGGTCACGATCTCCTACGGCCACGGCATCAGCGTGACGCCGATGCATGTCATCACCGGCATCTCCGCCATCGCCAATGGCGGCGTGCTGCATGAGCCGACGCTGCTGGCGCAGCCGCCGGGCGTGGAGCGGCCGGGCCGGCGCGTCGTCAGCGAGCAGACCAGCAGCATCATCCGCAGGCTGATGCGCCTGGTGGTGACCGACGGCTCCGCCAAGTTCGCGGAAGTGCCGGGCTACTTCCTGGGCGGCAAGACCGGCACGGCGCAGAAGACCGGGCCACACGGCGGCTACCTGATGAACCAGCGCATCGCCGCCTTCGTGGGCGCCTTCCCCACCTACGCGCCGCGCTACGCGCTGTACGTGATGGTGGACAATCCGCAGGGCACCAAGGCCTCGCACGGCTATGCCACGGCGGGCTGGGTGGCGGCGCCGGCGGCGCATACGGTGCTCAGCCGCATCGCGCCCGTCCTGGGGCTGGTGCCGGAAGACCCGAACAACCCGGCGCTGGTGGCCGCGACCTCCATCCCGCTGCAGCCGCGCGGCACGCCCAGCGCGCCCGGCTCCCCGGTGGCCAATACGGCGCCGCGCGCGCCGGCCGCCTCCCCGGCCAGCAGCACCCGGGCCGCGACGCCGCCGCGCGTGGCGCCGCCGGTGCGCCCCTCCACGCCCGCGCAGACCCTGCAGCTGCCCTCCCCCTCCCCGCGCGTCCTGCCGCTGGCCCCCGCGCCGGGCAGCCTGGCGCCGCCGGTGCCGCTGCGCCTGACCTCGGCCACCACCCCGGTGGCGGCGAGCCCGAACCTTGCGCCTCGCTGACCTCATGCGCCACGCGCCCGGCCTCCACCTGCTGCAAGCAGCCGCCACGCCCGATATCCTGGGCCTGACGGCGGACAGCCGTGCCGTGCGGCCGGGCTACCTCTTCGCGGCCCTGCCCGGCACGCGCTCCGATGGCCGTGCCTTCATCGCCGATGCGGTGGCGCGCGGCGCCGGCGCCGTGCTGGCGCCGGAAGGCACCGACTGGCCCGCCGGCGTGCCACCCCGCCCCATGCTGACCTCCGCCGATGCCCGCCGCGCCCTGGCGCAACTGGCCGCCGGCTTCTACGGGCTGCAGCCCGCCACCGTGGTCGCCATGACCGGCACCAACGGCAAGACCAGCACGGTGGATTTCCTGCGCCAGATCTGGACGCTGGCAGGCAAGCGCGCCGCCTCCCTCGGCACACTGGGGCTGCGGGCGCCGGACTTCCCCGAGACGCCGTCGCTGACCACGCCGGACCCGGTGAAGCTGCACGAAACGCTGGCGGAACTCGCCCGCGGGCGCGTGACCCATGCGGCGCTGGAGGCTTCCTCCCACGGGCTGGAGCAGCGGCGGCTGGACGGGCTGCGCGTTGCCGCCGCCGGCTTCTCCAACCTGACGCGAGACCACCTGGACTACCATGGCGACATGGCGGGCTATGCTTCCGCCAAGCTGCGGCTGTTCGACACGCTGCTGGAGCCCGGCGCCGGTGCCGTGGCCAGCGCCGACATGGATGCCGGGGTGCTGGCGCAGCTGCGCGGCATCGCGGCCCGGCGCGGCCTGCGCCTGCACACGGTGGGCGAGCAGGGCGAGGCTATCCGCCTGCTGCGCCAGGAGGCGCTGCCCGAGGGGCAGGTGCTGGTGCTGGATGCCTTCGGTCGCCGCGCCGAGGTCTCGCTGCCCCTGCCCGGCCGCTTCCAGGCCGATAACGTGATGATGGCCGCCGCCCTGGCCGTGGCCACCGGCCTGCCCGCCGACCAGGTGCTGGCGCTGCTGCCGAAGCTCTCCGGCGTGCGCGGGCGGATGGAACTGGCGGCGCGCCTGCCCAATGGCGCCGCCGTCTATGTCGATTACGCCCATACCCCGGATGCGCTGGAGCGGCTGCTGAAGGCGCTGCGCCCGCATGCCACCGGCCGGCTGCATGTGGTCTTCGGCGCCGGCGGCGACCGCGACCCCGGCAAGCGCCCGCTGATGGGCGAGGTGGCCTCCCGCCTCGCCGACCATGCCGTCGTGACCGATGACAACCCGCGCACCGAGGACCCCGCCGCCATCCGCGCCGCCGTGCGCGCCGGCATGAGCCAGGGCGAGGATGTCGGCGACCGCGCCGCCGCCATCGCCCATGCCATCGAGGGCCTGGCGCCGGGCGACGTGCTGGCCGTGGCTGGCAAGGGCCATGAGAGCGGCCAGACCATCGGCACCACCACCCTGCCCTTCGACGATGTGGAGACGGTGCGCCGGATCCTGGGCCAGGCCGCGTGAGCCCGCTCTGGACCGCCGCCGAGCTGCGCGCCGCCACCGGCGGCGCGCTGGAGGGCGAGGCCGCCGTCACCGGCGTGGCCATCGACAGCCGCGCCGTGCAGCCGGGCGACCTCTTCGTGGCGCTGCGCGATGCGCGGGACGGGCATGACTTCGTCCCCGCCGCCTTCACCAACGGCGCGGCCGCCGCCATGGTGGACCGCGACGTGGCGGGCGGGCCGCTGCTGCGGGTGGACGACACACTGGCCGGCCTCGCCGCGCTGGGTGCCGCCGGGCGGGCGCGCAGTGCCGCGCGCATCGCGGCCATCACCGGCAGCGTCGGCAAGACCACCACCAAGGACATGCTGCGGCACGGGCTTTCGGCCTTCGGCGTCACCCATGCCGCCGTGGCCAGCTACAACAACCACTGGGGCCTGCCGCTGACCCTCGCCCGCATGCCGCGCGAGGCCGCCTATGGCGTGCTGGAAATCGGCATGAACCACCGGGGCGAGATCGCGCCCCTGGCCCGGCTGGCCCGGCCGCATGTGGTGGTCATCACCCAGATCGGCGCCGCCCATATCGGCCATCTCGGCTCGCTGGAGGAGATCGCGGCGGAGAAGGCGGATATCCTGGAAGGGCTTTCCGCCGGCGGCGTCGCCGTGCTGCCGCGCGACAGCGACTTCTTCCCCATGCTGGCGGAGCGTGCCCGCGCCGCCGGCGCCAGCGTCACCGGCTTCGGCGAGCACGCGGCGGCGGATGCCCGGCTGCTCTCGGCCGATTGCGGCCCGCTCTCCTCCACCGCCGAGGTCATGCTGCATGGGCAGCACCTGACGCTCTCCATCGGCGCGCCGGGGCGGCACCTGGTGGTCAATGCCCTGGCGGCGCTGGCGGCCGGGACGGCCTTGGGCGCCGACCCCGCCCGCTTCGCCGCGGCGCTGGACAGCTTCCGCCCCGGCGCCGGCCGCGGTGCCCGCGTCGCCCTGGCGCTGCCGGGCGGCGAGGCGCTGCTGCTGGACGAAAGCTATAACGGCCAGCCCCCCGCCATGCGCGCCGCGCTCGCCGTGCTGGGCACGCAGGAGGCCACGCGGCGCATCGCCGTGCTGGGCGATATGCGGGAGCTTGGCGATTTCGGCCCTGCGCTGCACGAAGGTCTGCTCCCCGATGTGGCGGGCAATGCCGACCTCGTCTTTTGCTGCGGTCCCTTGATGCGTGGTCTATACGACCGCCTGCCAGAAGCCCTGCGCGGCGCCCATGCCCCCACCAGCGAGGAACTTGCCCCGCTGGTGCGGGCGGCCGTGCGTCCGGGCGATGTTGTGTTGGTTAAAGGTTCGCTCGGCACCCGCATGGCGGCGGTGGTCGGCGCCCTGAAGTCCGAAGGGGCGCACTCGTGATCTACAATCTGCTCTCGCCTTTCTCCGAGGGCTTCATCCTTTTCAACCTGTTCCGCTACGTCACCTTCCGCTCCGGCGCGGCCTGCATGACGGCGCTGTTCATCAGCCTGTTCTTCGGCAATGCCATCATCCGCTGGCTGCGCTCCTTCCAGAACGGCGGCCAGCCCATCCGCACCGATGGGCCGGAAGGCCACCTTCTGACCAAGAAGGGCACGCCCACCATGGGCGGCGTGCTGATGCTGGCCGGGCTGGTGCCGGCCACGCTGCTCTGGGCGGACCTGCGCAACGGCTTCGTCTGGGCCGTGCTGCTGGTGACGCTGAGCTATGGCGCCCTGGGCTTCTGGGACGACTGGCTGAAGGTCACCAAGCGCAACACCAAGGGTGTTTCCGGCACCATGAAGCTGGTGGTGCAGGCGGGCGTGGGGCTGATCGCGGCCATCTGGATCACCTCGCTGCAGCCCAGCGGCATGGCCTTCAAGCTCAGCATCCCCTTCCTGAAGGACACGATGCTGAACTTCAGCATCCTCTTCCCGGTCGTGGCGATGCTGGTGATGATGGGCGCCTCCAATGCCGTGAACCTGACGGATGGCCTGGATGGCCTGGCCACGGTGCCGGTGCTGCTGGCCGCCGCCGTCTTCGGGCTGATCGCCTATCTCGTCGGCAACCGCGTCTTCGCCGACTACCTGCAGCTCAACGGCGTGCCGGGCACGGCGGAACTGGCGGTGTTTCTTTCCGCGCTGATCGGCGCGGGCCTCGGCTTCCTGTGGTTCAACGCGCCGCCGGCCGCCGTCTTCATGGGCGATACCGGCTCCCTCGCGCTCGGCGGCGCGCTGGGTGCCGTGGCGGTCGCCACCAAGCATGAGATCGTGCTGGCCATCGTCGGCGGGCTTTTCGTGGTGGAGACGGTCTCCGTCATCATCCAGGTCTTCTGGTTCAAGCGCACCGGCCGCCGGGTCTTCCTGATGGCGCCGCTGCACCACCATTTCGAGAAGAAGGGCTGGGCCGAGCCCACCATCGTGATCCGCTTCTGGATCATCGCCATGATCCTGGCGCTGGTCGGCCTCTCGACGCTGAAGATCCGCTGATGAGCACCGCCCCTTTCCTCCCCTTCGCCGGACAGCGTTTCGCCGTGGTGGGCCTCGGCCGTGCCGGGCTGCCTTCCGCGCGCCGGCTGGTGGAATGGGGCGCCGAGATCCTGTGCTGGGACGATGGCGAGGCGGCGCGCGAGGCCGCCACCGCCGCCGGCCTGCCGGTGGGCAACCCGGCCGAGGTGCCGCGCTTCCCCTTCGACGCGCTGCTGCTGTCTCCTGGCATTCCGCACATCCTGCCGCGCGTGCATCCGGCCGCCGCTGCCGCGGCCCGGGCCAATGTGCCCGTGATCTGCGATGCCGAGCTGCTGTTCCGCGCCGTGCGGGCCAGCGGCAGCGCCGCGCGCTTCATCGGCATCACCGGCACCAATGGGAAATCCACCACCACGGCGCTGATCCACCACCTGCTCGCCCGCGCCGGGCGCGAGGTGGCGGTGGGCGGCAATCTCGGCCCCGCCGCGCTGGGCCTGCCGCTGCTGGGCGACGACGGCCTCTATGTGCTGGAGATGTCCAGCTACATGCTGGAGCGGATGCAGGAGTTGCGCTTCGACGTGGCGGTGCAGCTCAACCTTTCGCCGGACCACCTGGACCGGCATGGCGGCATGGACGGCTATGCGGCCGCCAAGATGCATGTCTTCGACCGGCAGGACCGCACGAGCCTCGCCGTGGTCGGCATGGACGATGAATGGGGCCCGCATTTCGCCGCCGGCCGCGCCGGCAAGGTGGTGCGGATCTCCGGCCAGGCGCGGCAGTCCGGTGGCATCTGGGCCGAGGAGCGCGCGCTGCGCAGCGACGACGGGCTGATCACCGACCTCGGCACCGCCCCCGCCCTGCCCGGCAGCCACAACGCGCAGAATGCCGCCGCCGCCACCGCCGTGGCGCTGCATCTCGGCCTGACGCGGGAGGAGATCGTCGCCGGCATCGCCGATTTCCCCGGCCTGCCGCACCGGCAGGAAGCGGTGGGCACGATCGACGGCATCGCTTTCGTCAATGACAGCAAGGCCACCAATGCCGACAGCACCGAACGCGCGCTGGCCAGCTACGACCGCGTGGTGCTGATCGCGGGCGGCGTGCCCAAGGCGGGCGGCATCGCGCCGCTGGCGCCGCTGTTTCCGCGCATCGCCCATGCCGTGCTGATCGGCGAGGCGGCGGAGGATTTCGCCGCCACCCTCGCGGCTGGCGGCGTGGCGCATGAGATCGCCGGCACGCTGGAGGCCGCGGTGCCCGCCGCCCTCGCCGCCGCGCGCGCGACGAATACGCCGGTGGTGCTGCTCTCGCCCGCCTGCGCCAGCTTCGACCAGTTCTCCGGCTTCGATGCGCGCGGCGATGCCTTCCGCGCCCAGGTCGCCAGCTTGATGGAAACCGTGTGATGGCTCTCTCCCGCGCCGACACTTCCGTTCTGGGCCGCTGGTGGTGGACGGTGGACCGCTGGACCCTGGCGGCGCTGCTGTCGCTGGTCGGCTTCGGCTATGTGATGCTGCTGGCGGCATCCCCGGGCGTGGCGGAGCGCATCGGCGCCTCTTCGCGCGACATGTTCATCCTGAAGCAGGTCTTCTTCCTGGCCGCCGCCACGGCGGTGATGGTGTCGATCTCGGTGATGCCGGTGAAGCTGGTGCGGCGCCTGGCGCTGCTGGGCTGCATCGGCGCGCTGCTGATGACCATGGCGACGCTTTCCGTCGGCGTAGAGATCAAGGGCGCGCGGCGCTGGCTGCACCTGCCGGGCCTGACCATCCAGCCTTCCGAATTCATGAAGCCCTGCTTTGCGGTGGTCGCCGCCTGGCTGCTGGCGGAAGGGCGCAACTACGGCTGGCGCGCCTATGCCGCCGTGGGCGTGCTGTTCTTCATGATCGTCGGCACCCTGGCCAAGCAGCCGGACATGGGCATGCTGATGGTGGTGGCCTCGGTCTTCTTCGCGCAGCTTTTCGTCGTCGGGATCAACATCTTCCTGGTGGCGGGCTGCGGCGTGGTGGGCGTGCTGGGCGCGGTCGGCGCCTATTTCACCATGCCGCACTTCCGGGACCGCCTGAACCGCTTCCTCGACCCCGCTTCCGGCGACACCTACCAGGTGACGGTGGCCATGGAGGCCTTCGGCCATGGCGGCCTGCTGGGTGTGGGCCCCGGCGAGGGCCGGCTGAAGGCCATGCTGCCCGACGCCCATGCCGACTTCGTCTATGCCGTCGCGGGCGAGGAGTTCGGCATGATGATCTGCCTGCTGATCCTCGGCGTCTTCGGCTTCATCGTGCTGCGCGGGCTGCTGCGGCTGCTGGGCGAGCGCGACATGTTCATCATCCTCGGCGCCACCGGGCTGCTGACGCAGTTCGGGCTGCAGGCCTTCATCAACATGGCCTCGGCGCTGCACCTGATCCCGACCAAGGGCATGACGCTGCCCTTCATCTCCTACGGCGGCTCCTCCGTCGTCGCGGTGGCGCTGGGCGCGGGCATGCTGCTGGCATTGACGCGGCGCCGCATCTCGCGCGCCGCGCAGGACGAGGAATGACGCGCCCCATCGTCATCGCCGCCGGTGGCACCGGCGGGCATTTCTTCCCCGCCGAGGCCCTGGCGGCGGAACTGCTGCGCCGTGGCCACCGCATCGCGCTGATGACCGATGCCCGCAGCGCCGATTACGGCAGCGCCGTCTTCGCCAATACGGAACGCTTCGTGCTGCAGGGCGCGGGCCTCGCCGGGCGCGGCATGCTGCGCGCCGCCAAGGGCGCCGCGGCGCTGGTGGCTGGCACCATGCAGGCGCGCGGGCTGCTGCTGCGCCTGAAGCCGCAGGCGGTGGTGGGCTTCGGCGGCTATCCTTCCGTGCCGCCGCTGCTGGCGGCGCGCATGCTGGGCGGCCAGCGCCCGGCCACCATCCTGCATGAACAGAACGCGGTGCTCGGCCGCGCCAACCGCCTGCTCTCGCGCGGGGCCGATGCGCTGGCGCTGGCCATCGCCAATACCCAGCGCGTGCCGGAGGGCGCGAACCGCGTGCCGGTCGGCAATCCGGTGCGGCCGGCGGTCGCGGCGCTGGCGGGCCAGGGTTTCATCCAGCCGCAGGGTTCGGTGCGGCTGCTGGTGCTGGGCGGCAGCCTCGGCGCCCGCATCTTTTCCGATGTGGTGCCGGCCGCCATTGCGGAACTGCCGGCGGCGCTGCGGCAGCGGCTCTCGGTCGTGCAGCAATGCCGCACGGAAGACCTGCCGCGCGTCCGCGCCGCCTATGAGGAACTGCATGTCCCGGCGGAGCTTTCGCCCTTCTTCGGCGATGTGGCCGGGCTGTATTCCACCGCGCATCTGGTGATCGCCCGCGCGGGCGCTTCCACCGTGGCGGAACTGGCCTGCGCCGGGCGGCCCAGCCTGCTGGTGCCGCTGCCCGGCGCCATCGACGACCACCAATCCGCCAATGCCCGCGCCCTGGCCGATGCCGGCGCGGCGCAGGTGGTGCCGCAGCGGGACTTCACGCCGGCCGCCCTGGCCAAGGCTTTGCAGGACCTGCTGGAAACACCGGATGCACTGGCGCGTGCCGCCGCCGCGGCCGCCGCACTGGCGGCACCGCAAGCCGCCGCTACACTGGCCGATCTCGTACTCTCCCGCGCCGCGGCGCGCGGTTTTCAGGAATAGAACTGCCATGCGCGCGTTGCCGCTGAATATCGGGCCCATCCACTTCGTCGGTATCGGCGGCATAGGCATGTCCGGCATCGCCGAGGTGCTGCACAACCTCGGCTACGTGGTGCAGGGCAGCGACATCGCCGAAGGCTACAACATCGACCGGCTGCGCGAGGCCGGCATCAATGTGATGATCGGCCATGACGCCGCCAATCTGGGCACGGCGCAGGTGATCGTGACCTCCACCGCCGTGAAGCGCGACAACCCGGAAGTGGTGGCCGCCCGTTCCCGCCTCATTCCGGTGGTGCGCCGCGCGGAGATGCTGGCGGAGCTGATGCGGCTGAAGTGGGGCATCGCCATCGGCGGCACCCATGGCAAAACTACCACGACATCGCTGGTCGCCACCGTGCTGGAAGCGGCGAAGCTGGACCCGACCGTGATCAACGGCGGCATCATCAACGCCTATGGCACCAATACCCGCCTGGGCGAGGGCGAATGGATGGTGGTGGAGGCGGATGAGAGCGACGGCTCCTTCCTGCGCCTGCCGGCTGTCGCCGCCGTCGTCACCAACATGGACCCGGAGCACCTGGACCACTGGGGCACCGAGGAAGCGATGAAGCAGGGCTATGCCCAGTTCGTCGGCAATATCCCCTTCTACGGTTTCGCAGTGCTCTGCGCGGACCACCCGAATGTGCAGGCGATGATCCCCTCGATCGATCGCCGCCTGATCACCTACGGCTTCTCGCAGCAGGCCGATGTGCGGGCGGAGCGCCTGATCACCGACCGCATGGGCGCGACCTTCGAGGTGACGGTGCATGACCGCAACACCGGCCGCACCCGCCAGTTGAAGCCGATGCGCCTGCCGATGCTGGGCCAGCACAATGTGCAGAACGCCCTGGCCGCCATCGCCGTCGGCATTGAGATGGATATCGACGAAGGCACCATCCGCTCGGCGCTGGCCGGCTTCAAGGGCGTGAAGCGCCGCTTCACCCGCGTGGGCGAGGCCAATGGCATCCAGGTGATCGACGATTACGGCCACCACCCGGTGGAGATCGCCGCCGTGCTGAAGGCGGCGCGGCAGGCGGGCGCGCGGGACGTGATCGCGGTGGTGCAGCCGCACCGCTATTCGCGGCTGAAGCAGTTGTTCGAGGACTTCTGCCAGTGCATGAACGATGCCGGCACCGTCATTGTCGCGGATGTCTACGCCGCCGGTGAGCAGAAGATCGAGGGCTTCGACCGCGACGCGCTGGTGGACGGGCTGCGCTCCCACGGCCATCGCAGCGTCGTGCCGCTGCCCGGGCCGGACAGCCTGCCGGAGATGATCAATGCCATCGCCAAGCCGGGCGACTACGTCGTCTGCCTCGGCGCCGGCAATATCACCACCTGGGCCGCAGCCCTGCCCGAGAAGCTGATGGAACTGCAGCCGCGCCCGCGCGTCGCCGGGGGGAAGCGGTGAAGCCCGGCATGGCGGAAAACCCGACCCTTCCCCCGCTGCGCGGCCGCGTGCAGCAGGATGCGCCGCTGGCCGCCACCACCTGGTTCCGCGTCGGCGGCCCGGCCGAGTGGCTGGTGCGCCCGGCCGATGTGGACGACCTGCTGCTGCTGCTGCGCGACAAGCCGCGCGACATGCCGCTGATCACCATCGGCGCCGCCTCCAACCTGCTGGTGCGGGACGGCGGCGTGCGCGGAATCGTGCTGAAGCTGGCACGTGGCTTTTCCGAGATCGTGGTGGAAGCCGATGGCATCGTCGCCGGTGCCGCGGCGCTGGATGCGACGGTAGCGGAACATGCGGCGGAAGCGGGTCTCGATGGCCTCGCCTTTCTGTCCGGCATTCCCGGCAGCATCGGCGGCGCCGTCGCCATGAATGCCGGTGCCTACGGCGCCGAGGTGAAGGACGTGCTGGACTGGGCCGAGATTGCGACGCCCGCCGGCCTGCTGCGACTTTCGGCGGCGGAACTCGGCTTTGCCTATCGCCGCGCCGCGCTGCCGGAAGGCGGCGTGGTGGTGCGTGCGCGCTTCCATGCGAAGCCGGGCGACAAGGACGCCATCGCCGAGCAGATGCGCACCATCCGCGCCGCGCGCGAGGAAACCCAGCCCGTGCGCGCCCGCACCGGCGGCTCCACCTTCAAGAACCCGGCGGGCCGCAAGGCCTGGGCGCTGATCGATGCCGCCGGCTGCCGCGGGCTGAAGCGCGGCGGCGCGCAGATCTCGGAGAAGCACTGCAACTTCCTGCTCAACCTGGGCGAGGCCACGGCCGCCGATCTGGAAGGGCTGGGCGAGGATGTGCGCGAAAAGGTGCGCGACATGTCCGGCATCACGCTGGACTGGGAGATCAAGCGGATCGGGGAGGCTTTGTCGTGAAGCGCATCGCGGTTCTGCATGGCGGCTTTTCCTCGGAGCGCGAGGTTTCGCTGGCCACGGGCGCCCAGGTCATCGCGGCCCTGCGCGACGCCGGCTTCGAGGTGCTGCCGGTGGAGGTGACGCAGGATCTTTCCGCGCTGATCGCCACCTTGCAGCGCGAGAAGCCGGACGCGGTCTTCAACGCCCTGCACGGTCCCTTCGGCGAGGATGGCTGCATCCAGGGCGTGCTGGACTGGCTTAAGATTCCTTACACGCATTCCGGCGTGCGGGCTTCCTCCGTCGCGATGGACAAGCACGCGGCCAAGGCGGTCTTCGCCGCTGCCGGCCTGCCGCTGGCCGAGCACCGCGTCGTCACGGCCGAGCAGCTTGAAGCCGCCGACCCCCTGCCCCGCCCCTATGTGGTGAAGCCGCTGAACGAAGGTTCCTCCGTCGGCGTCGAGATCCTGCGCGAGGGCGACAACCGCCGCGCCGAGGTGGCGCGCAACTGGCGCTTCGGGCCGCAGATCATGGCCGAGGAATACATCCCCGGCCGGGAGCTGACCGTGGCCGTGATGGGCGAGGATGCGCTGGCGGTGACCGAGATCGGCACCGGCCATGCCTTCTACGACTACGACGCCAAATACGCCGATGGCGGCAGCCGGCACACCATTCCGGCGCAGGTGCCGGAGGATGTGGCGCGGGAGGCGATGCGCATCGCACGTTCTGCGCATGATGCGCTGGGTTGTCGTGGCGTATCGCGGGCCGATCTGCGATATGATGACTCCACCGGCCGCGTTGTGCTGCTGGAAGTCAACACACAGCCTGGCATGACCCGTACGAGCCTGGTGCCCGAGCAGGCCGCCTATCGCGGCATCGGCTTTTCCGATTTGTGCGCATGGATGGTGCAGGAAGCTCGCCATGGCCCGTAACCCTGCATCGATGCGCGGCGCGCCGCGCTCGCGCCTGGCCGCCGAGGGCACCCGCCCCCGTGCGCCCGCGCCGCAGCGCCCCAGCAGCCTGCGCCTCTGGCTGCGCCGCCGCCGGCCGCTGCTGCGCCCGGCGCTGTTCGGCCTCGGCGCGCTCAGCATCGCGGCGGTCTGCGGCGTCAGCCTCGCGGCGCTGGAACCCGCCGGCCGCTTCTCCTGGCTGAACGAAGGCGTCGCCGAGATCGGCGCCGGCTTCGGGCTGACGGTGCAGGAGATCGTGGTGCGCGGGCAGCAGAACACGCCCAAGGAACTGATCCGCGCCGCCATCGGCATCCGCAACGGCGACCCGCTGCTGGCCTTCTCGCCGGAAGCGGCGCGGCAGCGGCTGGAAAGCATTGCCTGGATCGAGAGCGCGGAGGTGCAGCGCAACCTCTCCGGCAACATCCTGGTGGTGGTGCATGAGCGGCGGCCCTTCGCCATCTGGCAGCACAACAACGACTTCGCGGTGGTGGACCGCGAGGGCCGCGTGGTCTCCGCCGATACGCTGGATGCCTTCGGCCCGCTGCCGCTGCTGGTGGGCGAAGGCGCGCACAAGAACGGCGCCGCCGTCTACGATGAGTTGAAGAAGGCGCCGGAGGTGCTCGCCCGCACCCAGGCGCTGATCTATGTCAGCCAGCGGCGCTGGAACCTGCGGCTGCACAACGGCACCGATATCCTGCTGCCCGAGGGGCATGAGGATGCCGCCATCGCGCGGCTGGCCGAGTTGCAGAAGGCACAGTCGCTGCTGGACCGGCCTGTTGTCGCCATCGACATGCGGCTGCCGGACCGGCTGGTGGTGCGCCAGCACCCGCAGCCCGAGCAGCCCGCCACCAGTCCGCGCGGACGAGGCCGCGGATGAACCGCATCACCCGCCTTTCCGCCGCCGAGACACAACCGCTGAAGCGCAAGCGCGCGCGCAGCGGGCCATATGGTGTGCTGGATATCGGCAGCTCCAAGGTGGTCTGCCTGATCGGCAAGGTGGAAAGCGACGGCAGGCCGCGCGTGCTCGGCTATGGCTGGCAGCGCGCGCGCGGCGTCAAGGGCGGCAATATCGTCGACCTGCAGGAAGCCGAGCATTCCATCCGCGCGGCTGTCGCGCAGGCGGAGGAGATGGCGGACCTGAAGCTCTCGGGCGCTATCGTCAACCTCTCCTGCGGCCAGCCTTCCTCGCGCGTGATGAACCTGCAATGGCCGATCGGCGGCCGTGCCGTCACGGAAGCTGACCTGCGCGCGGTGCTGAGCGAAGGCCGCCGCCGCTCGCAGGAGGAAGGGCGCGAGACGGTGCATGCCGCCACGCTCGGCTTCACCATCGATTCCACGCCAGGCGTCGAAGATCCGCGCGGCATGATGTGCGAGCTGCTCGGCGTGAAGCTGCATCTGGTGGATGGGGCTTCCGCGGCGCTGCGCAACCTCGGCCTCTGCCTCGCCGGCTGCGACCTGGAGGTGGAGGAGCTGGTGAGCGCGCCCTTCGCCGCAGCACTCTCCGTTCTTGTCGAGGATGAGAAGCAGCTTGGCGCCACTGTCATCGACATGGGCGGCGGCACCACCAATATCGCCGTCTATGGCGACGGCTACCTGCTGCACACGGCACAGCTTCCGGTGGGTGGCTGGCAGGTGACCAACGATCTGGCGCGCGGCCTCGCCACGCCTCTAGGGCATGCGGAGCGCATGAAGACGCTGCATGGCTCCTGCATGGAAGGCGGCAACGACCAGAAGGAAATGCTGTCCGTGCCGCAGGTCGGCGAGGATGACGACCATCTGGTGCAGGTTTCGCGCGCCCACATGGTCGGCATCATCAGGCCGCGGCTGGAAGAAACCCTGGAACTGGTGCGCGACCGGCTGGAGAGCGCGCTGGTTGGCAGTGAATCGGGTGCGCGCGTGGTCTTGACCGGCGGCGCCAGCCAATTGGTTGGCGTGCGCGATCTTGCCGCGCGCATCCTCGATAAACCCGTGCGGATCGGCAGGCCGCAACCCGTGCCGGGTCTGCCGGATTCCGCACTTGGTCCTGATTTCGCCACTACCCTGGGGCTGTTGCACTGGGGTGCTGGCGAGGGCCGTCCGTTGCTTGATCTGGATCCTGCTCCGGAACGCGGAAACGGTCGATTTATTCGCTTCGTCAACTGGCTTCGCGACCGCGTCTGATGCATTCTGAACGCGCGCCGATTCACCGCCCGAACAACGCCGCTGGCCACGCCCAAGGAGACATGCTGTCATGACGCTGAACCTGACCATCCCGCGCCAGCAGCACACGGATTTCAGTCCGCGAATCACCGTCGTCGGTGTTGGCGGCGCGGGCTGCAACGCCGTGAACAACATGATCGCCATGGGCCTCGACGGCGTCGAGTTCCTGGTGGCGAATACCGACGCGCAGGCGCTCGTGCACAGCCGCGCGGAACGCCGCGTGCAGCTCGGCCCGCACCTGACGCAGGGCCTGGGCGCGGGCGCAAAGCCGGAAATCGGCCGCGCGGCGGCCGAGGAAGCGACCGAGGACCTGGCGCGGCACCTCGAAGGCATGCACATGGTGTTCATCACCGCGGGCATGGGCGGCGGCACGGGCACCGGCGCGGCGCCGGTCATCGCGCGCATGGCGCGTGAGCGTGGCATCCTGACGGTGGGCGTGGTGACGAAGCCCTTCGACTTCGAAGGCCCGAAGCGCCGCCGCTCCGCCGAGGTCGGCCTGGAGGATCTGCAGTCCTATGTGGACACGCTGATCGTCATTCCGAACCAGAATCTCTTCCGCAAGGCGAACGAGCGCACCACGTTCGCCGAAGCCTTCAAGATGGCGGACGACGTGCTCTACATGGGCGTGCGCGGCGTCACTGACCTGATGGTCAACCCGGGCCTGGTGAACCTCGACTTCGCCGACATCCGCACCGTGATGGCGGAGATGGGCAAGGCGATGATGGGCACCGGCGAGGGCGAGGGCGAGGACCGCGCGGTGAAGGCGGCCGAGGCCGCGATCAGCAACCCGCTGCTGGAGGATACCTCCATGCTCGGCGCCAAGGGCGTGCTGATCAACATCACCGGCGGCTACGACATGACGCTGTTCGAGGTGGATGCCGCGGCCAACCGCATCCGCAGCGAAGTGGACGAAGATGCCAACATCATCTTCGGCTCCTCGGTCGACGAGGACATGAATGGCCGCCTCCGCGTCTCGGTGGTCGCCACCGGTATAGACGCCATTCAGGAGCAGCCGGCGGCCGAGCGTCCGAAGCTGGTGGCCATGGGTGGCGCCGGGCCGGTGAACGCCGTCTCCAACACCGGCATCGCGCCGCAGCAGCCGAACCAGCCGCGTGGCGTGATGGGTGCGCCGGTGGCGCCCCGCGCCATGATGCCGCAGCAGGGCGCGCCGGTGGGTGGCCCCGTGCGCGTCGGTGGCCCGATGGCTGGCGCGCCGCGCCGCCCGGCCGGCATGGCTTCTGCCGCCCCCGTGCCCGCCGCCCCGGCTGGCTTCGCCGAGTCGCAGACCAACTTCGCCCCGGTCGAGGCCCCCTCGCCCGAGGATGTGCCGGCGGGCATCGCGTCCCAGGCTGAGCCGCAGCAGCGCAGCGCGCCGACGGCGACCCGGCCTGTGGCGCCCTCGCCGGCCTCGGCCCCGGCGCCGACCAGCGGCGGCGGCTTCAGCCTCTTCCGCAAGGCGACGGGCCTGATGCGCCGCAACCTGACCGGCGAGGGTGACACCACCCAGCCGGCGGCCCCGCAGCAGGCCGCGCCCCGCCCCGCCGCGCCGCAGCCCGCTCCGGCGCAGCCGAATGCGGAGGAAATGAACGGGCTCGACATCCCGACCTTCCTGCGCCGCCAGAGCAACTAAGCTTCTCGAGTCCCTGCCAGGTGAAAGGCCCCCGTGTCACACGGGGGCCTTTTGCTTTGCAGCATTTCATTTAGAAACAGGTATTTACAGCGAAATACGCGGTAATAAGCCTTGACTCGCCCAATGGCCCCGCCGGTGTCATTTAAGCCCTGCCAGGAGCGTTAAGAATTTTGGTTACGCTCCATGAAAGACAGGATCAGAGGCGTTTATGGACGGTTCCCTTGCAGTTCAGACGGGTCGGCGGAAGACGCTGAAGGCGCCGATCGGCTGCGTGGGCGTGGGCCTCCATTCCGGCCAGCGCGCCAGCCTTACCCTGAACCCCGCTCCTGCCGGTGACGGCATCGTGTTCCGCCGCAGCGACCTGGGCGTCGATATCGCCGCCCGCTTCGACTGGGTGGGCGATACCCGCCTCTGCACCGCCCTGATCGCCCCTGGCCGCCCAGAAGCTCGCGTTGGCACTGTCGAGCATGTGATGGCCGCCCTTTCCGCCTGCGGCATCGACGATGCCCTGGTGACGGTGGACGGGCCGGAAGTGCCCATCATGGACGGCTCCGCCGCCCCCTTCATCTTCCTGATCGACTGCGCCGGCACGGTGGAAAGCCTGGAGCCGCGCCGCCGGATCGAGGTGCTGAAGACCGTGCGCGTCCAGGCCGGCGAAGGCCCTGGTGCCGCCTGGGCCGAGCTTTCCCCGAATCTGACTGGCGGCTTCGAGGCCTCCCTCGGCATTCAGTTCGACGGCACCGTCATCGGCCGGCAGGCGATGACGCTGCGGGTGACGGAGAATTCCTTCCGTGCCCTGCTGGCCGATGCCCGCACCTTCACCCTGGAGCAGGAGATCAAGCAGCTCCGCGCCGTCGGGCTGGCGCGCGGCGGCAGCCTGTCCAATGCCGTGGTGGTGGATGGCGACACGGTGCTGAACCCCGGTGGCCTGCGCCACCCGGAGGAATTCGTGCGCCACAAGCTGCTGGACGTGGTGGGCGACCTGGCCATGGCCGGCGCCCCGCTCCGCGCCCGCTTCCGCGGCGAGCGCTCCGGCCACGCCTTGAACAACCGTCTGCTGCGCGCCCTTTTCGCCGATCCGACCGCCTGGCGCTGGGAGCATGACGAAGTGGTGTCCCTTCCCCTCGCCCGTCCGGCGCTGCGCGAGCCGGTGGCGGCCTGAAGGCCCCCTGGTGGCTGCCCCCGGCGGCATGATATAGAGCCGGCGCGATGCGCATCCGTTCCCCCCGCTCCCTCCGTTTCACGTTGCTGCTGGCAGCCCCGCTTATGCTGGGCGCCTGCTCCTCCTGGAACGGCAAGTCCGATTCCCTCCGCGCCCGCGCCGATTTGTCGGCGCAGACGCCTGAGGCCCTCTATGCCGCCGGCATGGATTCCCTGAAGCAGGAGCGTTACGCCGATGCCCAGGGCTTCTTCGAGGCCGTGGAGCGGGAACATCCGTATTCCACCTGGGCCACCGGCTCCTCCCTGATGGCGGCTTATTCCGACTATCAGCGGAACCGCTATACCGAGGCCATCGGCGGCCTGAACCGCTTCATCCAGCTGCATCCCGGGCATCGCGACATCGCCTATGCCTATTACCTGCGCGCGCTCTGCTACTACGAGCAGATCGTCGACTCGCAGCGGGACCAGCAGGGCACCGAGATCGCGATGGCGCAGCTTCAGGAAGTGGTGAACCGCTTCCCCGACAGCTCCTATGCCCGCGATGCCGCGCTCAAGATCGACCTGGCGCGCGACCACCTCGCCGGGCGCGAGATGGAGGTCGGCCGCTTCTACCAGGCGCGTGGCCTGCCGCAGTCCGCCATCGGCCGCTTCCGCCGCGTCATCGAGCAGTACCAGACCACCAACCACGTGCCTGAGGCACTGCACCGCCTGACCGAGATCTATCTCTCGCTCGGCCTGACGGACGAGGCGCGCAAGACCGCCAGCGTGCTGGGCCATAACTACCCGGGCAGCCCCTGGTACCAGGACTCCTATGCCCTGCTGGTCGATGGTGCCACGCCGGCCGCGGATGACCGGCCCGGCTTCGTGCGTCGCAGCCTCGACTGGATCTTCTGAGGCCGGCGCATGCTGGTCTCCCTCGCCATCCGCGATGTCGTCCTGATAGAGCGGCTGGATCTCGCCCTCGGCGCCGGTCTTACGGTGCTGACGGGCGAGACCGGCGCCGGCAAGTCCATCCTGCTCGACAGCCTCGGGCTGGCGCTCGGCCAGCGGGCCGAGGCCGGGATGGTGCGCTCCGGGCAGCCGCAGGCTTCCGTCGTCGCCTGCTTCCACCTGCCGGCCAGCCACCCCGCCCTGGCGCTGATCAGCGAACAGGGCATCGAGGCCGAGGACGATCTGGTGCTGCGCCGTGTGGTGCAGGCCGATGGCCGCTCCCGCGCCTTCATCAACGACGAGCCGGTCGGCGTCGGGCTGCTGCGGCGGCTGGGCACGCTGCTGGTGGAAGTGCAGGGGCAGCACGATCAGGTCGGGCTGGCTGACCCTGCCTCCCATGCCGGGCTGCTGGATGCCTTTGGCGGGCTGGATGCCGACCGCGCCAAGGTCGGCGAGGCCTTCCGCGCCTGGCGCAATGCCGAGCGTGAGCTGACGGCGGCACGCGAGGCCATCGCCAGCGCCCAGCGCGACGAGGAATGGCTGCGCCACGCCGTAGGCGAGCTGGACGAGCTGGCGCCGGAAGAAGGCGAGGAAGACCGTCTCGCCGAAGAGCGCCAGGCCATGCAGCAGGGCGAGCGCCGCGCCGAGGCCGTGGCTTCCGCCCTCTCCGAATTGCAGCCGCGCGACCGCCGTGGCGGCGCCGGCCCGGCCGCCGCGTTGCGCAATGCCGCCCGCGCGCTGGAACGCCTGCCCGCCCCCAATGAGGAAGCCGCCCCCGCGCTGGCGGCGCTGGGCCAGGCGCAGGATGCGCTGGCCGAGGCGGAGAACCTGCTGGAGCGCCTGTCCCAGGGCATGTCGCCGGACCCGCGCCGGCTGGAGCATGTCGAGGAACGCCTCTTCGCCCTGCGCGCCGCCGCCCGCAAGCATGCGGTGCCGGTGACGGAACTGCCGTCGCTGCTGCGCGAGTTGAAGGAGCGGCTTTCCGCCCTGGATGCCGGCGCCGAGCGCGCCACCGCCCTGGAAGCCGCCGCCGCCGCCGCCAAGGCCAGCTACCTGGAGGTGGCGCAGGCGCTGTCCGCCAACCGCCGCGCCACCGCCGGCAAGCTGGAAGACGCCGTAGCGCGGGAGTTGAAGCCACTGAAGCTGGAGCGTGCCCGGCTGCACATCTCCATCGAGCGGCGGGACGAGCGCGGCTGGGCCAGCGACGGGCTGGACCGCATCATCTTCCTGGTCTCCACCAATCCGGGACAGAAGCCGGGGCAGCTCGAGAAGATCGCCTCGGGCGGCGAGCTGTCGCGGCTGATGCTGGCGCTGAAGGTGGTGCTGGCACGCGGCTCGCCGGTGCCGACGCTGGTCTTCGACGAGGTGGATAGCGGCGTCGGCGGCGCCACGGCGGCAGCGGTCGGCGAACGGCTGGCCCGCGTGGCCGAGCGTTTGCAGGTGCTGGTGGTGACGCATAGCCCGCAGGTGGCGGCGCGTGGGGCGCAGCATCTGCGCGTTTCCAAGGGCATCCGCGCCGAGCGGGCGGAGACGCGGGTGGAGCCGCTGAACGACAAGGCGCGGCGCGAGGAACTGGCCCGCATGCTGGCCGGCGAAACCGTGACCGAGGCCGCGCGCGCGGCGGCGGATAGCCTGCTGGACGGTGCGGCCTAAGCCGCGTTAGCAAGCGGCATGACCCGCCGCGACACCCCCCCCGAGCAACTCACCGAAGCCGATGCCGCCGCCGAGCTGGCGGTCCTGGCGGAGGAGATCGCGGCGGCGGATATCGCCTATCATCAGCAGGACGCGCCCGTGATGACGGACGCGGAATACGACGCGCTCCGCCGCCGCAACACGGCCATCGAGGCGATCTTCCCGGCCCTGAAGCGCGCGGACAGCCCGAATGAGGCGTCACCGGGCGCGGCGCCGGCCGCCGGCTTCGCCAAGTCCCGCCACGGCACGCCGATGCTGAGCCTGGACAATGCCTTCGCCACCGCCGACTTCGAGGAATTCGCCAAGAGCATCCGGCGCTTCCTGAAGCTGGGCGAGGATGAGGTGCTGCGCTTCGTGGGGGAGCCGAAGATCGACGGCCTCTCGGTCAACCTGACCTATGAGAATGGCGTCTTCGTGCGCGGCGCCACGCGCGGCGACGGCACGGTGGGCGAGGATATCACCCGCAACCTGGAAACGCTCTCTGAGCTGCCGCGCCAGCTCTCCGCCCCCTTCCCCGAGCAGATCGAGATCCGCGGCGAGGTCTTCATGACCAAGGCGGATTTCCTGGCCTTCCATGCCGAGCAGAGCCGCCTGGCGGAGGAGCGCGAGCAGCGGCGGGAGCGGGGCGAGAAGGTGGGGGCGGAGATCCGCATCCCCGCCAATCCGCGCAATGCCGCCGCCGGGTCGCTGCGGCAGTTGGACCCGGAGGTCACGGCGCGGCGGCCGCTGAAGCTTTTTGCCTATGCCCAGGGCGCTTCCAGCACGCCGGTGGCCGAAACGCACAGCGACTACCTGAAGCGGCTTGAGGCCTGGGGTTTCCAGGTGAACCCCCTCTCCCGCATTGTGCCGGATGAGAATGCCGCCGAGGCCTTCCAGGCCGAGATGGCGGAGCAGCGCGCCGGGCTGGACTACGACATCGACGGCGTCGTCTACAAGCTGGACCGGCTGGACTGGCAGACGCGGCTGGGCTTCGTCGGCCGCACGCCGCGCTGGGCCATTGCCTGGAAGTTCCCGGCGGAGCGCGCCGTCACGGAACTGCTGCGCATCGACATCCAGGTCGGCCGCACCGGCGCGCTGACGCCGCGCGCGGTGATGCAGCCGGTGAATGTGGGCGGCGTGATGGTGCAGCATGCCACGCTGCACAATGAGGACGAGATCGCCCGCAAGGATGTGCGCATCGGCGATACCGTGGTGCTGCAACGCGCGGGCGATGTGATTCCGCAGATCGTCAGCGTGGTGCTGGAGAAGCGCCCGGCCGACAGCAGGCCCTTCGAATTCCCCACCACCTGCCCCGCCTGCGGTAGCCATGCGGTGCGGCCGGAGGGCGAGGTGGTGCGCCGCTGCACCGGCGGGTTGATCTGCCCGGCGCAGACGGTGGAGCGGCTGAAGCATTTCGTCAGCCGCAACGCGCTGGATATCGAAGGATTGGGCGAGGAGAACATCATCGCCCTGCACGAGGCCGGGCTGGTGAAAAGCCCTGCGGATATCTTCAGGCTTCACGAGCACACCGCCACGATCCGGCAGTGGGAAGGCTGGGGCAAGGGCGGCAAGAGCTCCAAGAAGCTGGACAACCTGCTGGCCGCCATCGAGGCCCGCCGCAACCCGGCGCTGGAGCGGTTCATCTTCGCGCTCGGCATCCGCCGCATCGGGGCGCAGAACGCCAAGCTGCTGGCGCGCCACTACCACAGCTTTGCCAACTGGCGCGCGAAGATGCTGGCGGCCACCACCATCGGTTCCGAGGCGCAGGAGGAACTGGGTTCCATCCAGGGCATCGGCCCGGCCATCGCGACGGAACTGGCGGAGTTCTTCGCGGAAGCGCGCAACCGCGCCGCGCTGGACGACCTCGCCAGCCAGGTGACACCGCAGGACGCCGAGAGCATCGGCGACAGCGGCAGCCCCTTCGCCGGCAAGGTGGTGGTGTTTACCGGCACACTCGAAAAAAGCTCGCGCGACGAGGCGGAAGCCATCGCCGACCGGCTGGGCGCCAAGGTCACCAAGAGCGTCTCGAAGAAAACCGATTTCGTGGTGGTGGGCGCCGATGCCGGCTCCAAGGCCAAGAAAGCGGCGGAACTGGGCGTCAGGACGCTGACGGAGGCGGAATGGCGGGAGATGGCGGGGCTGGCGTAAGCAGCGCCTCCAGCGCCCGGCGCAGCAGGCCCACCGGGTCCCGCCCCTCTCCGGTGGAGACCAGGGCGCGGTGGCTGGCATTCAGCACCCAGTGCCGCGCGCCCGGCAGCAGGGAGGAAGAAACCGGCACCATGCCGTCATTCGGCCCGGCGCCGCGCCGTTCCAGCCATTCCGCCAGCGGCAGGTAGGCGCGGTCGGGCCCCACCGCCGTGGCGCGCTTCACCTGGCTGCCGATGCACAGCACCGGCAGGCTGGCGGTCAGGGCGGCCACCGCCCCGGCGTGGTGGGACATCCAGGCGCTGCGGACGGCGGTGGTCAGGTCCACCAGCCCGTCCCCGGCGCCGACACCCAGCAGCCGCGCCAGTTGCCGTGCCGCCCCATGCAATGGGCGCGACCGCAGCACCGCATCGGCCAGGGCGGAGCCGAAGAAGGGCGACTGGATGGCCAGGAACCCGGCGCAATGCGCGGCGACGCCCGGGTGCAGCAGCGCCGACAGCGATTCCAGCCCGCCCTTGCTATGCGCCACCAGAAGGCAGGGCTCCCGCTGGGCCAGCAGGCTGCGCGCCAGCAGGGCGGCATTGCGCTCCACTGGCGCGGAAGTAGGCAGGGCCACCACGCTGGCCTCCGCCCCCGAGGCACGCAGCCAGGCAAGCTGTGTGCCCATGTAGTCGAAGCCGATGGGCCCCAGGCGGGCGATGACCTCTCCCGCCAGCCCATAGGCCAGCAGCACGCGCCGCCCGGCCAGGGCCGGCATCGGCGCCTGCGGCATCAGAGCGGGGCGCAGGCGCGGGCCAGCCAGGAGGCCACCTCCGGCTCCAGTTCCGGCCCTATCTCGGCCAGCACGCGGGCGTGGTAGGCGTCGATCCAGGCGCGCTCCTCCGCCGTCAGCAGCGTGAGGTCGATCAGCCAGCGGTCATAGGGCGCCAGGGTCAGCGTCTCGAAATCCAGGAAAGGCTTCACCTGCCCCGGCAGGCTGCCGGCGGCGCGGGTCAGCAGCAGGTTCTCGATGCGGATGCCATAGGCGCCGGGCAGATAGAAGCCGGGTTCGTTGGACAGGATCATGCCCTCCTGCAACGGCACCGCCCTGGCGGCGCGGCTGAAGGCCACCGGCCCCTCATGCACCGACAGGAAGCTGCCGACGCCATGGCCGGTGCCATGGTCGTAATCCAGCCCCGCATCCCAGAGCGGCCGGCGCGCCACCGCGTCCAGATGCGGCCCCGCCGCCCCCTGCGGAAAGCGCAGGGTGGAAAGCGCCACATGGCCGCGCAGCACCCGGGTATAGCGGTCCACCAGATCGGCCGGCGGGGTGCCGGGGCCGGTCCAGAGGGTGCGGGTGACATCGGTCGTGCCGTCGGTGAACTGGGCGCCGCTGTCGATCAGGTAGCATTCATCGGCGCGGATCGGGCGGTCGCTCTCCGGCGTGGCGCGGTAGTGGATGACGGCGCCGTTCTCGCCGGCACCGGAAATGGCCGGGAAGCTTTCGGCGCGGAACAGCGGCAGCGCGGCGCGAAAGGCCAGCAGGCGCTCGGCGGCGGAAACCTCGGTCAGGCCGCCCCTGGGGGCCTCGGCCTCGAACCAGCAGAGGAAGCGGGCCAGGGCCAGCGCGTCGCGGTGGTGGGCGGCGCGGCTGCCCTGCTGTTCCACCGCGTTCTTGCGGGCGCGGGGCAGGCGCACCGGGTCCTCGCCCTTGGTCAGATGGGCGCCCGCCTCCAGCAGCGTGGCGGCATACCAGATGGGCGTGATGTCCGGGTCCACCCGCACCCGGCAGCCGCCCATGCCGCCCAGCACATCCCCCAGCGAGGCCGGCGTATGGATGGCGACCTGGCTGCCCAGATGGGCGCGGGTCTCAGGCCCCAGCTTGGAGGGCTCCATGAAGAGGTCCACGCGCCCATCCGCACGCAGGATGGCGCTGCCCAGCGCCAGCGGCGTGTAGAACAGATCGCCGCCGCGGATATTCAGCAGCCAGGCCACGGAATGGGCATCGGCCAGCACGGCGGCATCCTCGCCGGCCTCGCGAAGCTGGGCGGCGGCGGCGGCGCGCTTGTCCTCGCTGCTCTGGCCGGCGAATTCCAGCGGCTGCGGCACGGCGGGCGCCATGGGCGGCGCCGGGCGGTCGCGCCAGATGTCGTCGATCGGGTTGGCCACCAGCGGCACCAGCACGGCGCCGGAAGCCGCCCTGCGGTCGATAAAGGACTGCGGATGCAGGCGCGGGTCGTAGCCGATGCGCAGCCCGGCCGCGTGTTCCTCCAGCCAGTCCTGCGGCGGCTGGTCGATCAGGTGGCGGCGTTCCCAGAGCGCGGGGTCGGTCTGCGCGGCGACCTGGGTGGTGTAGCGCCCGTCGGTGAAGATGGCGGCTTTCTCTGCCAGGACGACAGCCATGCCAGCCGAGCCGGTAAAGCCTGTCAGCCATGCAAGGCGTTCAGCACTGGGCGGCACATACTCCCCCAGGAACTCGTCGGACCGGGGCACAAGCACACCGTCGACCCCCAGTCCTGGCAAGCTTTCGCGGAGAGCCGCCAGATGGACAGAATAGTTCGTCGCCAGTGTCATTTTTATGAGCTTCCCGTTAAGAACATGTTTCCATGAGTATCAATGCATGAAACGCATGGCTGAACCATGTGCGTGGCGCTACTCAATCTGGGCCGGAAGAGTATCTAGAGGCCATCAAACAGGGCGGTCACCACGGCAAGAGCCGGACACGCTGCCCTCTCGGACAGTGATATCGGGACACAGCAGTCATGAACGCCCTCATCAACCAATCTGCCGCGATCGAAGCCATCCGTCAGGAGGCTATCCGGGAGCGTGACGCGAAGATCAGCGGCTGGTTCCGCAAGATGTTCCGCGCCGTCGCGGAATACCCGGCCCGCCGCCGCGTGATGGACGAGCTGTCGATGCTGACGGACCGTGAGCTGGCCGATATCGGCCTGACCCGCGGCGAGATCGGCCGCGTCTTCGACATGGTCGAGAAGCGCCCGACGGCTACGGTTCACAGCCTGCCGGTCGCCAAGAAGAGCACGGTGGAAATTTCCGTCCGCGCCCACCGCATCGCGGCCTAAGTTTTTTCGGTCACTCGTGCAACCTGGGTCCCACACCCAGGTTGTAGTGGACAGAGACCAGTTTCCGAGGCGGCGCTCCTCACTACTCCCCCTCCCCCCAACGCCGTTTCGGTTTGATCGCCCTGCCGCCCCTTAATTCGGGTGGCGGGGCGATCTCTTTTTGGGGGCGGCTCAGCCTCAGCGCTTGCGCAGCACCAGCGCGGACCAGGCGCCCTGGTCGATCCGACGCTCCAGCACCAGCCCGGCGCGGCGATGCGCCGCCAGCACCATCCGCACCTGCGTGCCCAGCAGCCCGGCCAGGATGGCGGTGCCGCGCGGGGCCAGATGGTCCGCCAGGTCCTTGGCCATCGAGCAGAGCGGTCGGGCCAGGATATTCGCGAAGACAAGATCGTAGCGGCCGCCATGCACCGCCGGGTGGCGCCAGCCATCGGCCAGCTTGGCCCGCACCATGTGCAGCAGCCCGTTCATCCGCGCGTTCTCGGCGGTGATGCGGACGCTCCAGGGCTCGATATCCGTGGCCAGCACCGGGCGCTTCAGCTGCTTGGCCGCCGCCATGGCCAGGATGCCGGAGCCGGTGCCGATATCCAGGATGCGGCGCGGCCGGCGGTGTGCCATGCCCTCGAAACCGATCAGGCAACCACGGGTTGAACCATGCTCGCCGGAGCCGAAGGCCAGCCCGGCATCCAGCTTGAGCACGATCTTGCCGCGGGTGACGGGGTCCGGCACATGGGTCGGGCGGATCACAAAGCGCCCGCCGATCTCCTGCTCGGGGAAGGCTTCCACCGTGCGGGCCAGCCAGCCTTCCGCCTCCACCGGCTCGCGCTGCAGCTCCGGCGCCTCGATGCCGGAAATGGCGGCGGCCAGGGTCAGGGCCGGCAGCAGTTCCTCATCGCCCACGCCCAGTTCCCGCACCGCTTCCAGGCGCCAGGTATCGGTCGGGTCGTCCTTGAAGTAGCCAACGGTCAGGCACACGGTCTGAAGCGCGGCTTCGAAGGCGGGCACGGCATGCTCGGGCAGGCCGTCCAGGGTCAGGGTTTCCAGCAGTTGCGGATGGCGGCGGTTGGTCAGGCCCTGGTTCATCAAGCTTTTTCCACGAAGGTATCGATCACGCGCTTCCGTCCCGCCTTCTCGAACTCGACGTCCAGCTTGTTGTCCTCGGCGGCGACCACGCGCCCATAGCCGAATTTCTGGTGAAATACCCGCTGCCCAACCGGAATGGCCGCCGTGCGTGCCGGGCGCTCCGCCACCTCCCAGGAGCCGGCCTCGATCACCCGGGGCTTGCGCGCCACCAGCGGGAACTGGCCGGAGAAGGCGGAGGGCGCGGAAGCCATGCGGTTGCGGTGCGCGCCGGCGCCGCCTTCCCGCTCCACATGCGCTTCCGGCAATTCATCCAGGAAGCGGCTCGGGACGGCGCTGCTCCAGGTGCCATACATCTGGCGGTTGGCGGCATGGCTGATGATGCAGTGCTTGCGGGCGCGGGTGATGCCGACATAGGCAAGCCGCCGCTCTTCCTCCAGCGACTTCTCGCCGCCCTCGTCCAGCGCGCGCTGGTTGGGGAAGAGGCCTTCCTCCCAGCCCGGCAGGAAGACGGTGTCGAATTCCAGGCCCTTGGCGGCGTGCAGCGTCATCAGGCTGACGCGCTCGGCCTCCGCGTTCTCGTCATTCTCCATCACCAGCGCGACATGTTCGAGGAAGCCCGCCAGGGTGTCGAACTCGCCAATGGCGCGGATCAGTTCCTTCAGGTTGTCCAGGCGCCCGGCGGCCTCGGGCGACTTGTCCTGCTTCCACATGTCCGTGTAGCCGGATTCATCCAGCAGCGTGGCCGTGACGACCACATGGCCCTCACGCGGCAGCGCCTCCCGCCAGCGGGCGAAGCCTTCCAGCAATTCGTGCAGCGCCGCCTTGGGCTTGGCGCGGATGGCGCCGGTCTCGATCATCCGCCAGGCGGCCACCACCAGCGGCTTGCCTTCCTGCCGCGCCAGGGCATGCATGGCACGGATGGTGGTCTCGCCCAGGCCGCGCTTCGGCGTGTTGACGATGCGCTCGAAGGCCAGGTCGTCGGCCGGCTGGTTCAGCACCCGCAGATAGGCCATGGCGTCGCGGATCTCGGCGCGCTCATAGAACTTCTGGCCGCCGACCACGCGATAGGGCACGCCGAGGGTGATCAACCGTTCCTCGAAGGCGCGGGTCTGGAAGCCGGCGCGGACCAGGATGGCCATCTCCGAGAGCCTGTCGCCCCGCCGCTGCCCCTGCTCGATCCGGTCGCCCACCATGCGGGCCTCTTCCTCGGAATCCCAGAGCGAGACGACGCGCACCTTGTCGCCATCGGCATCGTTGCGGCCGGGGCGCAGCGTCTTGCCCATGCGGCCGTTGTTCTGCGCGATGAGCCCGGCGGCGGCGCCCAGGATGGGGCGGGTGGAGCGATAGTTGGATTCCAGCCGCACCACGGTGGCGCCGGGGAAGTCCCGCTCGAAGCGCAGGATGTTCTCGATCTCGGCACCGCGCCAGGAATAGATCGACTGGTCGTCGTCGCCGACGCAGCAGATGTTCTGCGGCTCCGGCGCCGGGCGCTGGGCCAGCAGGCGCAGCCAGAGGTACTGGACGGTGTTGGTGTCCTGGTACTCGTCCACCAGGATGTAGCGGAAGGTGCGGTGGTAGGAGGCCAGCACATCCGGATTGGTGCGCAGGATCTCGACCACCAGCATCAGCAGGTCGCCGAAATCGACGGCATTCACGTCCTTCAGGCGGCGCTGGTACTGGGCGTAGAGGTCGCGGGCGCGGCCATTGGCGAAGTCCACGTCCTCGGCCGTCGTGACGCGGTCCGGCGTCAGGCCCTTGTCCTTCCAACGCTGGATGGCGCTCATCAGCGCCTGCGGCGGCCAGCGCTTGGTGTCGATATTCTCGGCCACCATGATCTGCTTCAGCAGACGCATCTGGTCGTCGGTGTCGAGGATGGTGAAGTTGTGCTCCAGCCCCGCCAGCGCCGCGTGCCGCCGCAGCATGCGGGCGCAGAGCGCGTGGAAGGTGCCGAGCCAGAGCCCTTCCGCCGGCTGGCCCAGGATGGCGGAGACACGCTCCCGCATCTCCTTGGCCGCCTTGTTGGTGAAGGTCACGGCCAGGACCTGGCTGGGCCAGGCGCGCCGCGTCATCAGGATATGGGCGAAGCGCGTGGTCAGCACCCGCGTCTTGCCGGTGCCGGCGCCGGCCAGCACCAGCAGCGGGCCATCGACGGTTTCGACCGCCGCGCGCTGCTCGGGGTTCAGGCGGGTCAGGTAATCGCTCATGCGCCCCTACTCACGTTCACAGGCACCGACGGAGGCGGCGGCGCAGCGGCGCTGGCCATCCACCCAGAGAGCGCCACCCAGCATGGCGCCGGAAAGATCGGCCGCGCCCAGCTCGGCGCCCTGGAGGTTGGCGCCGCGCAGGTCGGCGCGAAAGAAGCGGGCCTGCCGCAGGTCCGCCCCGGCCAGCGAGGCATCGCGCAGCGTGGCCCGGGTGAAATCCGCCCCGCGCAGCACGGCGCCGGACAGGTCCGCCCCGGTCAGGTCGGCGGAGGTGAAGCGGACATCCGGCCCTTCGACCCCCGCCAGCTTGGCGCCCGCAAGTTTGGCGCGGGAGAAGCTGGCATCGCGCAGCACGGCACCGGAGAGATCGGCCTCGCGAAAATCCTGCCCATCCTGCAGGCAGCGGCGCCAGTCCACCTTTGGGGCCGCCGCATCTGTGCAGGCCGCCAACGCCGGGCTGGCGGAGAACAGCAGGGGCAGGACAAGCAGGGAGGCCAGGAGGAGGATCACGCCGCTGGCTATAGAACGTCTTGCGAACAAGACCAAGCCTTGGCGGGGATTCACCCCTTTCTCGGCCGGGCCCCGAGGATATGCGCGATGGCGTAGGAAAGGTCGGCACGGTTCAGGGTGTAGAGGTGGAACTCGTCCACGCCATTCGCCTGCAACAGCCGCACCTGCTCCGCCGCCACGGCGGCGGCGACCATCTTGCGGGTCTCGGCATCGTCTTCCAGCCCGTCGAAGAGCGTGCCCATCCAGTCCGGCACATTGGTGCCGCACATGGCCGAGAACTTCTTCACCTGCTTGAAATTGGAGACCGGCAGGATGCCGGGGACGATCGGCACGGTGATGCCGGCGGCCAGGGCGCGGTCCAGGAAGCGCAGGAAGACCTCAGTATCGAAGAAATACTGTGTGATGGCGCGGGTGGCGCCGGCATCGATCTTGCGCTTCAGGTTGTCGATGTCGTGCTGGGCGGAGGTCGCGGTCGGGTGCGTCTCCGGATAGGCGGCCACCGAGATCTCGAAATCCCCGATGCGCTTCAGCCCGGCCACCAGGTCGGCGGCATAGGCGTAGCCCTCAGGGTGCGGCGTATAGGTTTCCTCGCCCGTGGGCGCATCGCCACGCAGCGCCACGATATGGCGCACGCCGGCATCCCAGTAGCGGCGGGCGACCTCGTCCACCTCGTCCCGGCTGGCGCCGACGCAGGTCAGGTGGGCGGCGGGGGTCAGGGAGGTTTCCTTCACCAGCCGCGCGACGGTGGCGTGGGTCCGCTCCTGCGTCGTGCCCCCGGCACCATAGGTGACGGAAACGAAGCGCGGCGCCAGCGGCTCCAGCCGCCGGATGCAGGCCCAGAGCTGCTGTTCCAGCGCTTCCGTGCGCGGCGGAAAGAACTCGAAGGACAGGGCCGGCGCCGGCATGGCCATGCTTTGCGGCAGGCCGGCGACGCGGGGCCCGGTCAGCCAGCGCCGCAGCGTGTCCTGGCTTCCGGTGGTCTGCGCTTGGGAGGGCCCGGCGGGGGCGTCGACGACTTGGTTCATGACGACACGCATCCTATCCGAAGCGGGCGCCCAGGTGAACGGCTCCTCTGGCCGGGCTTCCGGCGGTCCGGCCCTGCCAATGCCGAAAAGGTGACAAGCGGCAACTCGGCTTCCGGCAGAGCTTCTTCCATAATGGTGCCCCTCCGCATATACATACGTGCCCGTTCGTATATAAGCTGCCGATGCAATGAGGCCGTGAAGCGCAACCTTCGCCGCTAGCGGCCAGTTAGATACCGCGCCCACGCCCCCCCCCTCCAGGATACGTTCCGCCGATGTCCTCCCTCCGCCGCCCCTCCCTGCTGCTGCTCGGCCTGCTGGCCCTTTCGGCCTGCGCCACGCGCCCGCCGGCCAGTGAGCCGGAAGCCCTGGCCGAGTTCGAGCAGAACAACGACCCGTTCGAACCCTTCAACCGCGCCATGTACGCGGTTAATACCGGCATCGACGACGTGGTGCTGCGGCCGGCGGCCAAGGTCTATCAGTTCGCGGTGCCGCAGCCGGTCCGTACCGGCGTGCGCAACGTGCTGGGCAATCTCCGCACCCCCGTCATCGCCGTGAACGATCTGCTGCAGGGCGAGCCGGACCGGCTGCTGGTGACGGTCGGGCGCTTCATGATCAACACCACCTTCGGCCTGGGCGGCATCTTCGACGTGGCGGCGGCAACCGGCATGCCCGGCCACACCGAGGACTTCGGCCAGACCTTCGCCACCTGGGGCATCGGCGAGGGTCCCTTCCTGTTCCTGCCGATCCTGGGCCCCACCAATCCGCGTGACCTGGTGGGCTATGGCGCCGGCGTCGCCGCCGACCCGCTGACCTGGATCCTGCCCGATGGCGGCCCCACGGCCGAGGGCCTTGGCTATTCCCGGCTGGGCCTGACCGTCGTCGACACCCGCGAAGGGCTGCTGGAGACGGTGGACGCCATCAACGAGACCAGCCTGGACCCCTACGCCACCTTCCGCAGCGGCTACCGGCAGAACCGCAACCAGCAGATCCGCAATGCCGGCGAGCTGCCGGCCACCGCCGGGCCGCTGGCGCAGCCCCGCACCGGAACCACCGCGCCCTGACGGCGTTGATTACGACACCACGACTGACACACGCAGAACGAGATATCCGCCGTATGAACCGCCGCATCTTGCTTGCCAGCATGCTCGCCACGCCGTTTGCGCTGACCGCCATCCGGCCGGCCCATGCTGAGATCGACATCAACCGTGCCGCCCAGTTCATCCAGTCCACCGGCCAGGAGCTGGTGGCGGCCATCAATGCCCGGCAGCCGGTGGCGGCACGCCGGCAGCGCGTGGCCAGCATCCTGCGGCAGGCGGTGGATATCGACGGTGTCGGCCGCTTCATCCTGGGCCGCTGGTGGCGCGTCGCCTCCCCGGCGGAGCAGCAGGAATACATGAGGCTCTTCGAGGAAACGCTGATCCGCAACCTCTCCGCCCGCTTCGGCGAGTATGAGGGCGTGCGCTTCAGCCTGGGCCGCAGCCAGCAGCGCACCGAGGACGACGTGCTGGTGAGCACCATCATCGAGCGTCCCGGCCAAGCCGCCTTCAACCTGGACTGGCGCGTCGGCGAGGTGAACGGCCAGCCGCGCGTGGTGGACGTGATCGCCGAGGGCACCTCGCTGCGCCTGACGCAGCGCAGCGAGTATTCCGCCGTGATCAGCCGCAACGGCAGCCAGGTCTCGGCGCTGTTGGCCGCGATGCGCCAGCAGATCGCCGCGCTGGCGGCCCGCGAAGGGCGCTAAGCCCTTCCTCTTCTGAGCCGGCCGGGGCGCTCAGCCCCGGCGGCGCAGGATGGCGTGCATCATGTGCCCATCCATGCTGGGGAAGACCTGACGGGAAGCGCAGGCCTCGGGGTCCACCCCCGCCAGCAGGGCTTCCATCTCCCGCGGCGTGGTCCAGCGCGGCTTGCGCTCCAGATAGGCATCCATCCAGGCCGCTTCCGGCACCGGCGCGCCGGCGGCGCAGAGCAGCAGCCGGCCGCCGGGCTTCAGCACCTCGAAGGCGGCGGCCACCAGCTCGGCAGTGGCCGACGGGGTCCAGAAGAGCGGCGGGCGGGGGATGCAGATCAGGTCGAAGCGACCGCTGCGGCAGGAGCGCCGCGAGAAGCCGCGCAGGGAACAGCGCAGCACCTGCAAGGGCAGGCTTGGCGGCACGCCTTGCCGCAGCACCTGGCGTTGCTCGAGGTCCTCTTCCAGCACCACCCAACGGCCCATGCGCTGCAGCTGCGTGACCTCGGCGGCTTCCCGCAGATGGCCGGCACCCAGCGTCAGGATGCTGGCGCCGGGCACATCGGCCACCACGGCATCCACCATCCGGCTCAGCAGGGCGTTGCGGTTGCGCAGCGCATTGGCCCAGGGCAGCGTGCTGGTGATCGCGAAGAGGTCACGCCCCGCCCGCGAGGTATCCGCCAGCAGCGGCGCCGCGGCCGGGTGCCCCAGGAACATGTCCAGCCGGACAGCGGAAGGCCGCGCGGCATGGAAGACCGTCGGGTCTTCCAGCATCAGGCGGCGCATGGTCGGATGGCTGCGCAGCAGGTGCCGCACCCGCATCCAATCCTGCGTGTTCTGGCGCAATGTCCCGCACAGGCGGATCAATGCTCCCAAGGCCACCGGCGCCCACCCCGGTTCCCAGGCCAATTCGACCAGCCGGTCGAGCTCCTGGTTCAGCTCGGCCTCTTCCCAGTACCTTGGGCTGTAGAATGACGTGCTGTTGTCATGCATGAGCAGCCCCTTTCTCGCTCCTTCAGCCATAGCTGCTCTGCCGCCAGCCGCATTACCCAAATTGGTCATGCGGTCGCAAAAATGTGACCCTCACGCGCCATTGATGTGCTGAAGGGCACGCAACCGTTTCGCTAAAGCTCCAATGCCTGAACTTTAGGCATGTGTTGCCACCTGACAGACGCCATCGGGGATCATCCGAGTGGTGCGGCGCTTGCATGGCTCCCGCTGAGTGGAACAGCGAGGCAGGCCATTGCAGGCGGATGTGGAGCTGATCAGGGTCACCAAGCGCTACGGGGGCGGCGCGGTGGCGGTGGACGATATCTCACTCGCCATCCCGGCCGGCAGCTACTGCTGCCTGCTCGGCCCCTCGGGCTGCGGCAAGACCACGACCTTGCGGATGATCGCGGGGCATGAGGAGGTCAGCGACGGCGACGTGCTGATCGGCAGCCGCAACGTCACGAACCTGGAGCCGGCCGTGCGCGGCACGGCCATGATGTTCCAGAGCTACGCACTGTTTCCCCATCTCTCGGCACTGGAGAATGTGGCCTTCGGGCTGCGCATGCGCGGCGTGGCCAGGGCGGAGCGGCTGCGGCGGGCGCAGGAATTCCTCGACCTGGTGCAGCTTTCCGCCATGGCGGGGCGGCTGCCCAGCCAGCTTTCCGGCGGCCAGCAGCAGCGCGTGGCGCTGGCCCGGGCGCTGATCACCCACCCCAAGGTGCTGCTGCTGGACGAGCCGCTTTCCGCCCTCGATCCCTTCCTGCGCACCCAGATGCGGGAGGAGCTGAAGCGCCTCCAGCGGGAACTGGGCATCACCTTTATCCACGTCACTCATGGGCAGGACGAGGCGATGGCCCTGTCGGACATCGCGGTGGTGATGAATGGCGGCCGCATCGCCCAGGCGGCCCACCCGCGCGAGGTCTTCGAGAAGCCGGCCAGCGCCTTCGTCGCCCGCTTCATCGGCGGCCACAACGTGCTGCGGCTGCCGGAAGGGCGCTTCGCCATCCGCACCGACCGCTGCCGGCTGGGGGGCGATCGCCTCGCCGGGCATGTCACTGCCATCGAATATCAGGGCGCCGCCGTGCGCGTGGTGCTGGCCGCCCAGGACGGCCAGACCGCCGAGGCCATGCTGCCCGATGCCCTGTTCCACGCCGCGCCGGTCAGCCCCGGCGCGGCGGTGACCCTGGGATGGGATGCCGCCGATGCGCACCCCCTGCCCCAGGCTGACGCTGCCTGACGACAACAGAAGGACTGAGGATATGAGCAAGACCACCCTCACCCGTCGCGGCTTGCTGGCGCTGGGCGGCGCGGCACTGGGCAGCGGGGCCGTCACCGGCTTCCCTACCATCTGGGCGCAGAACATCAAGGACGTGACGCTGCGCCAGATCGGCACCGGCGTTTCCGGCCTCAACCCGATCGCCGAGCAGGTGAAGAAGGACCTGGGCTTCACGCTGCAGCTGACGGTGACGGATACCGATGCCGTGGCGCAGCGCGCCGCCACCCAGGCGCGCAGCTTCGACATCGCCGACATCGAATACTTCAGCATCAAGAAGGTCTATCCGACCGGTGCGATGCAGCCGATCGACACCCAGCGCATCAAGCTGATGGACAAGGTCGTGCCGATCTTCACCACCGGCAAGCTGACGCCGGAGAGCCAGATGGGCCAGGGCACTTCGCCCTTCTCGGTCGGCTTCGTGGAGAGCAAGGACGCCAAGGGTTTCGCCGGCAAGCGCACCGAGCTGATGACGCTGATGCCCACCGTCTACAACGCCGATACGCTCGGCATCCGTCCCGATCTGGTGGGCCGGCCCATCACCCACTGGAAGGACCTGATGGACCCGGCCTTCAAAGGCAAGGCCAGCATCCTGAACATCCCCGGCATCGGCATCATGGATGCCGCCATGGTGGCCGAGAGCGCCGGCGCCATCCAATACGGCGACAAGGGCAACATGACGCGGGAGGAGATCGACAAGACCATTGCCTTCCTGATCGAGGCCAAGCGCGCCGGGCAGTTCCGCGCCTTCTGGAAGAGCTTCGACGAGAGCGTGAACCTGATGGCCTCGGGCGAGGTGGTCATCCAGTCCATGTGGTCGCCGGCCGTGGCGGCGGTGCGCTCCCGCGGGGTGCAATGCGTCTATCAGCCGCTGGCTGAGGGCTACCGCGCCTGGGGCTCCGGCCTTGGCCTGATGCGGCACCTGACCGGGCTGCAGCTCGACGCCGCCTATGAATACATGAACTGGTACCTCTCCGGCTGGTGCGGCGCCTTCCTGAACCGCCAGGGTTATTATTCGGCGGTGCTGGAGACGGCCAAGGCCAGCATGTCCGAGAACGAGTGGGGCTACTGGATGGAAGGCAAGCCCGCCACCGCCGAGATCCTTTCCCCCGACGGCAAGCCCATGGAGAAGGCCGGCGCGGTGCGTGACGGCGGCTCCTTCCAGGAACGCATGGGCAAGGTCGTCTGCTGGAACTCGGTGATGAACGAGGACCGCTACCTCGTCACGAGGTGGAACGAGTTCATCGCGGCGTAAGGACAGCAGGATGCGCCGCTCTGCCCTCTTCTCCTGGCTGCAGGCGGCGCCCCTGGCGCTGGTGCTGGCCATCTTCCTGGTCGTGCCGATGGCGATGATCGTGGTCGTCAGCTTCTTCGACTACAGCGCCTTCAGCCTGATCCCGGATTTCGTCTTCACCAATTACCGCGAGGCCTTCGGCTCCGCCGTCACCTGGCGCACCTTCGGCAAGACGCTGTGGTATGCCGGGCTGGTCTGGGCCATCACCTTCGCCCTGGGCTTCTGGCTGGCCTACTACCTTGCCTTCATCGTGCGGGGCGAGATGACGCGCATGGTGCTCTTCGTGCTCTGCACCGTGCCCTTCTGGACCTCCAACCTGATCCGCATGATCGCCTGGGTGCCCTTCCTGGGCCGCAACGGGCTGATGAACCAGGCGCTGATCGGCGCCGGGCTGATCGACCAGCCGCTGGAGTTCCTGCTCTTCTCCGACTTCGCGGTCGTGCTGGCCTTCGTGCATCTCTACACGCTCTTCATGGTGGTGCCGATCTTCAACACCATGATGCGCATCGACCGCCGGCTGCTGGAGGCGGCGCGCGATGCCGGCGCCAGCTTCTGGCAGACGCTCTGGGTGGTGATCCTGCCGCTCTGTAAGCCGGGCATCGGCATCGGCAGCATCTTCGTGGTGGTGCTGGTGCTGGGCGACTTCGCCACCGTGCGGCTGATGAGCGGCGGCCAGAGCGCCTCGGTCGGGCTGATGATCTCCAACCAGATCGGGCTGATGCAATACCCGGCCGCCGCCGCCAATGCGGTGGGCCTGCTGGTGATGGTGCTGCTGCTGATGGCCGCCATCCTCCGCGCCATCGATATCCGCAAGGAGCTGTGACGCCAGCCATGCCCGGACGTACCGCCCGCATCCTGCTGACCCTGCTCTTCGCCGTCTTTCTCGCCTTCCTTTATGGCCCGACGCTGACCATCACCATCCTCTCCTTCCAGGGGCCGGATGGCGGGCTGACCTTCCCGATGAACGGCGCCTCCCTGCACTGGTTCGGGCGCCTCTTCGCCACCCAGGCGGTGGGTGACCTCGGCGCGGCGCTGCGGCGCTCCCTGGCCCTGGCGGCCATGGTCACGGTCTGCACCGTGCTGGTCTCGCTGGCCGCCGGCATGGCCTTCCGCCGCCGCTTCCCCGGCGGCACCGCCCTCTTCTATCTGACGCTGGCCAGCCTGATCGTGCCCTCCATCCTGGTCAGCCTCGGCGTCGGGCTGCTCTTCACGCTGATGGAATGGGAACCCACCTGGTATTCCTCCGCCTTCGGGGCGCAGCTCACCTGGACGCTGCCCTTCGGCCTGCTGATCATCTTCGCCCTGTTCAACCGCTTCGACCGCGCCTGGGAGGAAGCGGCGCGCGACCTGGGCGCCACGCCCTGGCAGAGCTTCCTGCATGTCGTGCTGCCCATCATCGCGCCCGGCGTGGTGGGCATCGCCCTCTTCGGCTTCACCCTCTCCTTCGATGAATTCGCCCGCACGCTGCTGACCGCCGGCACCGGCAATACCCTGCCGCTGGAAATCCTGGGCATGACCACCACTGTCACCACCCCGGTGCTCTATGCCCTGGGCACCGCCTCGACGGCCCTCTCTTTTCTCGTGATCGGCCTCGCTATCCTGGGTGTAAGAGGCTTGCGAAGACCGCGCGAAAGGTGAAACTTCCTTCCCGTTTCCAACCTGGAGAAGATAAGCCTGGAATCGTTGAAGGCAGGCGTGCCGAAAAGAGGCGGGTGAAGGGTTGGACGATATGCTCGGGCGCCTAGCCTCCCTGCTGCGCGACAGATGGCGCGGACCGGAGACGGAGCAGGACGGCCTGCGGCTGTTCCGCCTGCTGGCCGAGAATGCCACCGACATGATCGTGCTGCTGGACCTGGATGGCACGCGCACCTACGTCTCCCCCGCCTGCCGGACGCTGCTGGGCTATGAGCCGGAGCAGCTGACGGGCGTTTCCACCTTCGTCTTCGTGCATCCCGAGGACCTCTCCCTGGTGCGGGAGCGGATGCGGGCCGTCGCCGCCGGCGAGGGCAACCGCCGTGGGGTGAACCGGATCATCCGTGCCGATGGCAGCATCGCCTGGGTGGAGGCCAGCCTCCGCCTGGTGCGCGACCCGGAGAGCGATGCACCGCTCGAGATCGTCTCCGTGGTGCGGGATGTCACGGAGCACAAGCAGAACGAAGCCCGCATCGAGCAGATCGCCGCCACGGATTACCTGACCGGCCTGCCGAACCGCCGCGCCTTCCTGGCCGGGGTGGAGGCCATGCTGACGCGCGGCCTGCCCTGCGCGCTGCTGTTCATCGACCTCGACAACTTCAAGCCGGTCAATGACATCCACGGCCATTCCGCCGGCGATGCCGTGCTGATCGAGGCCGCCGCCCGGCTGCAGCAGGACACGCCGCCGGATGCGATGGTGGCACGGCTGGGCGGCGACGAATTCGCCGTGCTGCTGCCCGACGGCGCTCTGGCGGAAGGCGTGGCCGGGCAGATCCTGCGCGCCTTCTCCGCCCCGGTGGTGGCGGAAGGGGTGGTGGCCGAGATCGGCGCCAGCATCGGCATCTCCCGCAGCCCGGAACAGGGGCAGGATACCGAGAACCTGCTGCGCACGGCCGATATGGCGATGTACCACGCCAAGCGGGCCGGGGCCGGACGCTTCCTCTTCTTCACCCGCGATATGGAAGACGAGCTGCGGGAAAAGGCCGTCTTCAAGAGCCGGCTGAAGCAGGCAGTGGAGGGCGGCGAGATCGTGCCCTTCTACCAGCCGCTGGTGGACCTGCGCAGTGGCCGGCTGATCGGGATGGAGGTGCTGGCGCGCTGGCGCCACCCCGAGCGCGGCATCCTGGCACCCGCCGAGTTCATCGCCCATGCCGAGCATGGCGGATTGATCACGCCCCTCTTCAAGAGCCTGCTGCGCCAAGCCTGCCAGGACGCCATCTCCTGGCCGGAGGGACTGAAGATCGCGGTCAATATGTCGCCGCGGCAGTTGCAGGACGCCTCCCTGGCCGGGGTGGTGCTGGATATCCTCTCGGCCTCCGGCCTCAGCCCGCTGCGGCTGGAGCTGGAAGTGACCGAGACGGGCATCGTGCATGACCTCGGCACCGCCAAGCGGCTGCTGGGGCTGCTGCGGGAGGCGGGCATCCGCGTGGCGCTGGATGATTTCGGCACCGGCTATGCCAGCCTGCGCATGGTGAAGGAACTGGCGGTGGACCGGCTGAAGATCGACCGCTCCTTTGTCATGGCCCTGGCCTCGGCGCCGGAAAGCGGGCGCTATGTCTCGGCCATCATCGGGCTGGCACGGGCCCTGGGCCTCGGCACCACGGCCGAGGGCATCGAGGACGCCACCACCATGCGGCGCATCGCCGCCATGGGTTGCGACCTCGGCCAGGGCTATTTCTTCGGCCGCCCGCGCCCCCTGGAGGAACTGGCCCCCTGGCTGGCGCGGGCGGAACTGGGCGAGCGGGCGCTGCCGGAAGATGAACGGAGCGAATCCAGGCTGCCGGCGCCCGGCCCCGCCCCGGTTTAGCGGGCCCTGAGCTCCGGGTTGCAGGACACGTCCTGCGCCATGAGCAGGTTGTGCAGCTCGGCACTCAGGCCAGCCGCCTCCGGTGCGCCGCTGCGGCGGCGGGAGGCCATCTCGTAAGCGCAGAACTGGTCCGTCGCCGCCACGGGGGCGCCATAGGTGAAGAACAGCGACAGCTTGGACTGCTTGCCGCGCAACAGGCGCCAGCCCTCCTTGATGCCATGGGTCACCCGCGGCGCGCCCAGGCGCCGGTCGGCCCGCAGCAGCAGTGTCTCGAAGGGGTCGGCAAGCTGGCCCGCGTGGGAGAGCCGGATGTCAAAGAACACCACGTCGCCGGCCCGCGTCCGCAGGGTTTCCACCGCCCCTTCCAGCGGCGAGCGGGTATGGTGGGAACCGGGGCGGACCTGCAATCCATGCCCATCCTGGTCATGGTCCTGCAGGTAGATGCCGGCCCGGAAGACGGGGATGTCCCGGCTGGCATAATAGTCGCCTTCGAAGCAGCCGCCCTGGCTTTCCCCGGTATCCTTGTGCCACCAGCTCAGCATATTCATGTGCGCATCGCAGTTGCCGGTGAAGACCGGGTGGCGGCTGCCGGTGATGTCGCGGAAGACCTGCACAATGGCGGGATGGGCAAAGATCCAGCCCATCGCCGGCACGTGGCTGGAGGCATGCGGCTGGTGCTTGCCGAGGCCTTCCCAGTTCCAGCGCCGGGCAAAATGCGCCAGCAGCGTCTGGCGCAGCCGCGCGACCTCCGCCGCCGACAGCAGCTGCGGCACGACCATGTAACCGTCCCGCGCCATCACGGCCCGCCGGGCGGCGGCATTCTGGGCTTCAGGACCGGCCGCACCCTGGTGCGGCGGCAGGGCATCCGGCGTCATGGTCGTTCCTCATCCATTCGGTGCAGCAAAATGCTGGGGCTCAGCGGTTGGCGGTGCCAGTCACGCACGGCATGGTCCAGCACGGCCTGATGGTGCCGGGCCGTCGTGGTCCAGTCGAAGCGCAGAGCGTGGCACCGCGTCGCGGCGCGATCCGGCATCTGGGCGAAGAGTTGCCGGACGGCGCTGACGAGTGCCTCCGGGCTGCGGTCGCGCATCAGCAATCCGGCTTCGGGGGCACAGACCACCTCCGGGCTGCCCCAGACGGGCGTGGCGATCACCGGCGTCCCGCAGGCATTCGCCTCCATCAGGACATTGGCGATCCCTTCCCGGTCCGAGCAGAGGACCATGGCATCGGCGGCGCCCATGGCGGTGCAAAGCGCCTGCTGCGGCAGCTCACCCAGAAAGGCGACACGCTCCGCCACCCCTTCCCGCTCCGCCTGGGCGCGGAGCTGCTGTTCCATCGGGCCGGCGCCGGCAATGGCCAGCCGCGTATCCGGCAGCCCCTGCAAGGCCGCGATGGCGATATGGTGCCCCTTGCGCGGGATCAGCGAGCCTACCGAGATCAAGGTGCGGCCGGTGAAGCCAAGCTGGCGCCGGGCCTCGCCACGGTCCCGCAGCGGCTGAAACAGCGCATGGTCCACGCCATGCAGCACGACTTCGGTTCCGGCGGCGGCGGGCTCGATCTCGATCATGCGCCGGCGCAGCGCGTCGCAGACCGCGGTCAGGCCATGTGCCCGCCGGAGGGCCCAGCGGATCTGCGCGCGCGGCACGGGCAGGTCCGCGATCAGGCTGACATCGCTCCCGAAGGCGGTCATGACGAAAGGGCGCTGGAAGAAGGCCGACAGCAGGGCCGCCGCCACCCCGTCCGGATAAAGGTAGTAGGAATCGATGACGTCGAAGTCGAAGCCTTCCCGCTTCAGCCGGGCCAGGAGCGGCACCAGCGAGGCCGCGATGGCATAAGGTGCCCAGGCGGCGCCAAGCTTCGGCACGGTCGCGAAGCGCGGGTGCCAGACCGAAAGATGATCCTGAATCTCATGGTGCGGAACATTGGAGTATTTCGCGTAGCGGCCGAAGAGTTCCTGCGAAAAAGGGAACCAGGGCACCGGCGCGACGGCTTCCAGCCCTGCCGGATCATTGGCTGAAAGATGAAGCAGGCGATGCTTCAGAAAAACGCCATGCGCCGGCTGCCTGATGTTGGGCATCAAGGACGACAGTGAAAGGATCTTCATTTCTGAATGAAATCCTTATCCACGTGCAATTTCCTCTCCCCAACAGCGAATATTCGCGGTCAATGGCAGAAGCGTTTTCATGCCATGAATATCGCTGCATCATTGTGGTTTAGCGATATTGTTATCCACTGATTTGGCCGCGAATTTCAAGAGTTTTTTCGTCAACGAAACAGTATTTCGTCGCGTTTTCCCCATGCAGGATCATTTTTGATCCCATCTCGCCCAACTGGCGGAAGGTCGATCAAGACCTAGTGGCGGGCAGATAGGCCGTGGAGGTGGCCAAGGCCTGCCGTTCCCTCGACATGCGCGGTGGTGCTGGCCCGCGGCAGCGGAGGCGCCGGCCTCCCTATCCCAGGATGGTGCGGTTCCGCCCGGCCTTCTTGGCGGCATAGAGCGCCTTATCCGCCCGCTCCATCAGATGGGTATAGTCCGGGTGCCCGTCGAAAACCGCCACGCCGATGGAGGTGGTGACGCGCAGGCTCCGCTCCTCCCCCACCGAGAAGTGGCAGGCCTCAACCGCGGTGCGGATGCGCTCGGCGGTGCGCATGGCCAGGTTGGCGTCGGCTTCCACCAGCAGCACCAGGAATTCCTCGCCCCCATAGCGGAAGACGAAATCGCTGAGCCGCACGGCATCCATGATCAGCTCCGCCCCGCGGCTGAGCACCACATCGCCGCCCGAATGGCCGAAGGTGTCGTTGATGGACTTGAAGTGGTCGAAGTCGATCATCAGCGCCGCGAAGCCGCGCCCGCTCTGCGTCGCCAGCGCGATCTCACGCGCGAAGATGGAGGGCATGAAGCGGCGGTTGAGCGTGCGGGTCAGCGCATCCCGCCCATTCTCCAGCCCGATCACGGCCTGGAAGGCATCGCCGATCAGGAACTTGATGTCATTGGCATGCGCCTGCAGCCGTTGCAGCGCGGCGCCGATGCCGTTGCCACGCTCGATTCCCGGCAGGATCTCCTCGTCGATCTCCCGCATCAGCTGGATGATGCGTTGCAGCGCCGGAATGCCGCCGAACATGACGCTGGCGCGGTGCTGCATCCAGAGGCCGAATTCGGAACGGCCGATGGGTTGCAGCCGCGTCGCCTCGTTCCGGCCGGCGACGGCGAAGAGCAGCGATTGCAGCCATTCCAGCAGCGCCGCCCGCTGCGCCTCCCGCTCCAGCGAAGCATCCTGGCCGAGGGAGAAGAGGCGATAGGCTTCCTCGTTCCGCGTGGCGCGCTCGGTGCCCTGGATAAAGGCGGTGGCCATCAGTTCCATGGCGAGGTCGAGGATATGGCTGACATAGCTCAGCGTCTCGACCAGCGCGTCGCGCGGCAGGCTGGTCTGGCTGAGGCAGCGGGCGATGCCGCCCTTCAGCACCCGCGCGCCGCGCGTGACGAGATGCAGCGGCACGCGGATGCGGGCATGCACTTCCCCGACCCGCCGTTGCAGCCGGGCCGCATCGGCGAATTCCGGCGCCGCGTCCGGCGGAAAGAGATCGACCAGCCAGCGCTGGAGGGAGCGGCTGAGCCGGTGGCTGACCAGCTCATGCGACAGCATGGCGGCCGCCTCAGGGTCCTTCAGCAGCGTGTCGTAGAACAGCGCGGTCAGCATGCCAGCCTCGCGCGCCACGATCTCCGCGATGTGCCTGCGCAGTTCTTCCGGGATCGAACCGTTCAGGCTTTCCCACTCCCATCGCGACGCCGCCGCTTCATCAGGCAGGTCGGACGCGAGGGGAGCATTCATCAGAAACCGGTCACTGCGATGTGGGAGGCGCCTTCTAGCATTACCCGGGCTAAAATCTATCCCACTCCCGGTTGATGCCGGCGGGGGTCTTCTATCTCACTGGTGCTGCTGTGCCAGCGGCGGCAGCGGGCGCAGGCTCTCGAAGACCATCATCGGATGGCCCTGGTGGATGAAGCGGTCGCATTCCCGCAGCCCCAGATCGGCCAGCACGGCGCGGGAGGCCAGGTTGCTCTCGCGCGCCACGGCGATGATGCGCGCCAGCCCGGCGGCATGGCCGAAAGCCAGCGCCGCCCGTGCCGCTTCCCGCGCATAGCCCTTGCCGCGCGACCAGGGCCAGAGCGCGAAGCGCAGTGCGATGCCGCGCCCGTCCGGCCGCTCCATCAGGCCCACGATGCCCAGGAAGGCATCGTCCTCCGCCCGGTGCACCGCCCAGGTGCCGTAGCCGCGCACCGCCCAGAAGGCGATGTCGTCCTGCAATTCCTCGGTGGTGCGCTCGGCCGTGCGGGTGCCGTGCAGCATGAGGCCGAAGGCGGCCTCATCCCCTTTCAGGCGGATGAGGTCCCCCAGATGCGCGGGACAGACGGGGCGCAGGACCAGCCGGTCCGTGCGCACCGCATGGGAGGCATCGCCCCCCCAGCCGCCGTCCATCACCGGGTCAGGGGGCGGTACTTGATCCGGTGCGGCTGATCGGCAGCCGCACCCAGGCGGCGGCGTCGGTCGGCCTCATAGGCCTGGTAGTTGCCCTCGAACCACTCGACATGGCTCTCGCCCTCGAAGGCCATGATGTGCGTCGCCAGGCGGTCCAGGAACCAGCGATCATGCGAGATGATCACGGCGCAGCCGGCGAAGTCCTGCAGCGCCTCTTCCAGCGCGCGCAGGGTATCGACGTCCAGGTCGTTGGTCGGCTCATCGAGCAGGATGACGTTGTGCGGGTCGCGCAGCATCTTGGCCAGATGGAGGCGGTTGCGCTCACCGCCCGAGAGCACGCCGACCGGCTTCTGCTGGTCGCCGCCCTTGAAGTTGAAGGCGGCGGCATAGGCGCGCGACGGCACCGCGCGCTTGCCCATCATGATCATGTCCTGGCCGTCGGAGATTTCCTGCCAGACGGTGCGCTTGTCATCCAGCGTGTCGCGCGACTGGTCCACGTAGCCCAGGCTGACGGTCTCGCCGATCTTCAGCGTGCCGCCGTCCGGCTGCTCCTTGCCGGTGATCATCTTGAACAGCGTGGACTTGCCGGCGCCGTTGGGGCCGATGACGCCGACGATGCCGCCGGGCGGCAGCTTGAAGGACAAGCCGTCGATCAGCAGGTTGTTGCCGAAGCCCTTGCGCAGGTCGGTGGCCTCGATGACCGTGTTGCCCAGGCGCGGCGCGGGCGGGATCTGGATCTCGGTCGGGTCGGGCGCACGCTCCTGGCTTTTGGCCAGCAGCTCCTCATAGGCCTGGATACGCGCCTTGCTCTTGGCCTGGCGCGCGGCCGGGCTGCGGCCGATCCATTCCTGCTCCTCGGCCAGCTGCCGCTGGCGGGTGCTCTCCTCCTTCTCCTCCTGCTGCAGGCGCTTGCGCTTGGCGTTCAGGTAGGCGGAGTAGTTGCCCTCGTAGGGAATGCCGCGGCCGCGATCGACTTCCAGGATCCAGTTGGTGACATTGTCCAGGAAGTAGCGGTCGTGGGTGACGACCAGCACCGCGCCCTCATACTCGCGCAGCGTCTTTTCCAGCCAGGAGACGCTCTCGGCATCCAGGTGGTTGGTCGGCTCGTCGAGCAGCAGCAGGTCGGGCTTCTCCAGCAGCAGCTTCACCAGCGCCACGCGGCGGCGCTCGCCGCCGGAGAGGTTGGTCACCGGGCTGTCAGCCGGCGGGGCGCGCAGGGCGTCCAGCGCGATGTCGATGGTGCGGTCCAGATCCCAGCCATCGGCGGCGTCGATCTTCTCCTGCAGCTCGGCCTGCTCGGCGAGGAGGGTGTTCATCTCCTCCTCGCTCATCTCCTCGGCGAACTTCATCGAGATCTCGTTGAAGCGCTCCAGGTCCGCCTTCAGCGTGCCGAAGGCCTCCATGACATTCTCGCCGACCGTCTTGTCGGGGTCGAGATGCGGCTCCTGCGACAGGTAGCCGACCCGCACGCCCTCGGCCGCCCAGGCCTCGCCGCCGAATTCCTTATCCTGCCCCGCCATGATGCGCATCAGCGTGGACTTGCCGGCGCCGTTGGGGCCGAGCACGCCGATCTTCGCGGTGTTCAGGAAGGAAAGGGTGATGCCTTTGAAGATCTCACGCCCGCCCGGATAGGACTTGGTGAGGTCTTTCATGACGAAAACGTATTGAGGGGCCATGGCGCGACACTATTCCGGCGAGAGGTTCGGCCCCGGTTCTAGCCACCAGGGCGCCGAACGCCAAGGCGGAAGCGGGATTCAGGCCGCCGCGGGCCCTTCCTCCACAGCTTCCCGCACCTGATCGCGGCCGGCGCGCTTGGCGATATAGAGGGCGCTGTCGGCCCGCAGCAGCAGGCTGCCCAACCCTTCCCCCGGCCGCCGCAGGGCCACGCCGAAGCTGGCCGCCAGATGGCCGCCGGGCAGCGTGAAGTCGGGGCGGATGCCCCGCAGCGCCTGCCGCAGCCGCTCGGCCAGGGCCAGGGCCTCGGCACGGCCCAGCCCCGGCAGGACGATGGCGAATTCCTCGCCGCCCAGGCGGCCAAAGAGGTCATGACCCCGCAGCAGCGACTGGCAGCGCTGGGTCACCAGGCGCAGCACTGCGTCGCCCCCGGCATGGCCGGCGCAGTCGTTGATCGACTTGAAGTGATCGAGGTCGAAGGTCACCAGCGCGAAGGGTTGCCCGGTGCCCCGCCCCGCCGCCAGGGCTGCCTCCGCCCTGTCCAGGAAGCCGCGCCGGTTGGCGATGCCGGTGAGGGAATCCGTCTCCGCCTGCCGCCGCAGCTGTTCCGTCCGTTCCGCGACCCGGTGTTCCAGGCTCTGGTTGGCCTCGGCCAGGGCCCATTCGGCTTCCCGCCTTTCGCTGACCACCGCCATCAGCGTCAGGATGTTCATGCCGCAGAGCACGATCAGCATCCCGGCCGATTGCATCGGGTTGACCGCCCCGGGCGACTGGAAGGGCCCCAGCCCCATCACGGTGCCGGCCGAGGCAATGACGCAGATGAAGGTCAGCAGCGTATAGGCGGCACGCAGCGAGATGCGTAGCGCGATCCAGGAGAGCGGCACCGCCAGCAGGAAGACCAGCTGCGCCGAGGGCAGGCGCTGCGGCATCTCCACCGAAAAGACCAGCGCGGCCAGCCCCGCAGTGGCCAGCCAGACGGCGCCATCCAGCAACAGCATCCGGCTGCCGGTGCCGCGCCCCGGCACCGGGGGCATGCGCTCCAGCCCCAGCCACAGCACCAGGGACGGCGTGAAATAGAAGGTGCCGCCGGCATCGCAGAGCAGCCAGGCGCCCCAGGCCGCGCTGCCGCTGTGCCACGGCAGCCCGCCCAGCAGCAGCAGGGCCAGGGTGCCGATGGTGGCGGTGACCAGCGCATGCAGCAGCACCGCGCCCAGGATAAAGGCCATGACGCCGCTGAAGCGGGTGAACAGGCCTGTCTCCGGCCGCAGCCGGCGCATCAGCATCACGCCGGCCAGCGGCCCCAGCGCATTGCCGACGGATACCGCCGCCGCCACGCCCGGCGCCGCGCCGAAGACCAGCGCATTGACCACGAAGGAGCCCAGGAAGATGCCGGGCACCAGCCGCCGCCCGCCCAGCATGCAGGCCGTGGCGGCGATGCCGGAGGGCAGCCAGATGGGCGCGGGGAACAGGCCGAAGACCGAGAAGAAATACCCCACCGCGCAGCCCAGCCCCAGATAGGCCAGGGCGACGGAGAGGTTCATCATCACCCAGAAGGAGGCGCTGCGCCGCTGGCACCAGCCCGGCAGCCATGGCTCGGGCCGGGGTTGAGCGCCACGCCGCGGCAGCCAGGACAGGCCCATGGCCGCCTTGGGAGCAACGCTTTCCTGCATCGTTGAAGACATAAACTGCCCCGACCCGTCGCCGCGTCGGCGGCGTCAGAATCTCCGCGAAGCGCGCTTTCGTTGCAAGCACGATCACGAAAAGCGGAGGGCAGAATCACTATATTATAAAGGAAGCCCCATGCGCCCGGCAGGACTTGAACCCGCAACCAAGCCGTTATGAGCGGCCCGCTCTAACCAATTGAGCTACAGGCGCTTGGAGATACCCGCTTGCTAGACCGTCACGGGACGAATCGCCAGAGGGGGTGGGGCATTCAACGTGCCAGGAAGGCCCGAATGGCATCGGATGCCTGGGCGATATCCACCACGCCCTCCAGATGCCCCTGGGGGCCTTTCAGTTCCACCATCTCCACCGGCTGGTTCAGGCGGCGCAGGGTGTCCGTCATTTCCTGCGCGTATTCCACGGGAAACACCCGGTCCTTGGCCGAGGGCAGCACCAGCCATCTGGCACGGCTGCGGGAGAGCGCGGCCTCGGTGCCGTCGTATTCGTTCAGGAAGAGCTGGTTGGCGCGGGTCAGGTAGAGGAAGGAATTAGCGTCCGAGACCCTGGCGCGGGCGGCGGCGGCATCCTCCAGCCATTGCTCCACGGCGAAGCGGTCGCCGATGCGGCGCGTGGGGTCCTGGCCCTCCGCCGGGCGGCGGCCGAATTCCCGCGCCCATCCGCGGTCGCGCGAATGCAGGGTGACGATGCGCAGCGCCTCCGTCAGCCCTTGCAGCGGCGGCTGGCGGCCCTGGGCGTAATAGTCGCCATTGCGCCAGTTGGGGTCCATGCGGATCGGCGCTTCCCAGATATCCAGCCAGCCCAGCAGCCAGGCATCGATCTCGCCGGTGCCGATGGCCGGCATGGCGCGCTCCACCCAGTCCGGATAGGCGGCGGCCCATTCCACCGTCTGCAACGCGCCCATGCTGCCGCCGGCCACCAGGGCCAGCTTCTTCACCCCCAGGCTCTCCAGCAGCAGCTTCTGCACTTCCACGAAGTCGCGGATAGAGACGACGGGGAAATCCATCCCATAGGGGCGGCCGGTGGCGGGATTGACCGAGGCCGGGCCGGTGGTGGTGGTGCGCGCGTCCCGCGCGTTCAGGTTGGCCAGGCAGTCGGAGGCCACAACAAAGAAGCGGTTCGTGTCGATCGGCTTGCCGGGGCCGATGATGGCGTCCCAGTAGCCCGGCGCCTCTCCGGCGGCATAGCGGCCGAAGGCATGGCTGTTGCCGGTGAAGAAATGCTCGATCAGCACGGCATTGTCGCCCGCCGCGTTCAGCGTGCCGGCGGTCTGGTAGCCGATGCGCCCGGTGGCGAGGTTGGCGCCGCCACGGGTGCGATAATTGGCGAATTCGAAGACCTTCTTCTCGACCAGCAGCTCCGGCGCCGCGGCGGCCGTGGGCGCGGTGGCGGTCTGCGCCGGCGCGTGCCGCGGCAGCAGGCTGGACAGGGCTGTCGCGGTCAGCAGGATTCGACGCGTGATCATGCGGCTTCCTTCTCCCCACCGCGCGGGACCGGCGGCCCGCGCCTGATGCCCGTCATGGTGCCCCCAGCATTGCGCCAGCCGCAAGGGGCCGGCCTGTGCGAATGGACGCCCGGCGCGCCCCCTGCTACAGCGCGCACAGCCTGCGACCCAGCCACAGCAATGATTGGATGGCCACCACGATGGACGTGACGAAGCTCCCCACCGGCAAGAACCCGCCCTACGACATCAATGTCGTCATCGAGATCCCGCAGGGGTCGCAGGTGAAGTACGAGCTGGACAAGGACAGCGGCGCCATCATGGTGGACCGTTTCCTGTTCACGCCGATGGCCTATCCGGCCGCCTATGGCTTCGTGCCCAATACCCTGGCCGATGACGGCGACCCGTCCGACGCGCTGGTGCTGGCCCCGGCCCCGATGGTGCCCGGCGCCGTGATCCGCTGCCGCCCGATCGGCGTGCTCTTCATGGAAGACGAGAGCGGCCAGGACGAGAAGCTGGTCTGCGTGCCGCACGACAAGCTGCACACCGCCTACACGGACGTCAAGGACGTGGCGGACCTGCCCAAGATCGCGCGTGATGCCATCGAGCACTTCTTCACGCGCTACAAGGACCTGGAGCCCGGCAAGTGGGTGAAGGTGCGCAACTGGGGCGGCGCGGCCGAGGCCGCCGCGATCCTGGAAAAGCAGATCGCCGCCGCCCAGAAGTGACGCCGGCGCCGGGCGGGGCCACCCCTGCCCGGCCGGCCCTGCCGGGAGAAAACCCGCCCTGGCGGTTCTCCCGGCCCACGTGCCTCAGCCCGCCAGCAGCCGCTCCGGCACCTTCAGCCCGAGCCGCGCCGGCACCGGCCAGACTTCGCGCACCCGCCGCGTCTCGATGAAGCCGGCCGCACGGTAGTTCGGCAGCGCGCGGGGATGGTCGGCGGTGCAGGTATTCACCGTCAGCAGCCGCGTATGGCCGGACCAGCCCTGGTCGATGGCATGGCGCAGGAAGGCGGCGCCCATGCCGCAGCCCACCGCATGCGGCAGCAGGCCGAAATAGGCGATGTTGGTCTGGCCGCCGGCCCGCCGCTCCAGCTCATAGAAGCCGGCCGGGGCGCCGTCGCGATAGAGCACGTGGATGCTGACAGAAGGATCGGCCATCACATTGGCGATCTCGGCATCGCTGGCGGTGCGGCGCAGCCACCAGACGTAATCCTGCCCCACGGTGTTATAGAGGTAGCGGTAGAAGGGCACGGTGCATTTCGTCGCCACCGCCACATGCGCATCCGCCGGCAAGGCCGGCGCCGGCGTCGCCGGCGGCTGCTCCATCCGCAGGAAGGTGACGTCCACCGCCACCCGGATCGCGGGCTCCACCAGCGAGAGCCGCACCTCAGTTGTCCAGGAAGGAGCGCAGCTTGCGGCTGCGGCTGGGGTGCTTCAGCTTGCGCAGCGCCTTGGCCTCGATCTGCCGGATACGCTCGCGCGTCACGTTGAACTGCTGGCCGACTTCTTCGAGTGTGTGGTCGGTGTTCATGCCGATGCCGAAGCGCATGCGCAGCACGCGCTCCTCACGCGGCGTCAGGCTGGAGAGCACGCGGGTGGTGGCCTCGCGCAGGTTGGTCTGGATGGCGGCATCCAGCGGGATGATCGCCGCCTTGTCCTCAATGAAGTCGCCGAGGTGGCTGTCTTCCTCGTCGCCGATCGGCGTCTCGAGGGAGATCGGCTCCTTGGCGATCTTCAGCACCTTGCGCACCTTCTCCAGCGGCATGCCGAGCTTTTCCGCCAGCTCTTCCGGCTGCGGCTCGCGGCCGATCTCGTGCAGCATCTGGCGGCTGGTGCGGACCAGCTTGTTGATGGTCTCGATCATGTGGACCGGGATGCGGATGGTCCGCGCCTGGTCCGCGATGGAGCGGGTGATGGCCTGCCGGATCCACCAGGTGGCATAAGTGGAGAACTTGTAGCCGCGGCGGTACTCGAACTTATCGACCGCCTTCATCAACCCGATATTGCCTTCCTGGATCAGGTCCAGGAACTGCAGCCCGCGATTGGTGTATTTCTTGGCGATGGAGATCACGAGGCGCAGGTTGGCCTCGATCATCTCCTTCTTCGCCTGGGTCATGTCGCGCTCGCCGCGCGAGACGGTGGCATAGACCCGCTTGAACTCGCCCACCGGCAGGCCGGTCAGGGAAGCGGTCTCGCCGATCTTGGCGCGGATCGCCTCCACCTCGTCGCGGGAACGTTCGACAAAGGTCTTCCAGGCCTTGCCCGGCAGGGTGGACACGCGGTCCATCCAGGCGGGGTCGATCTCGGCGCCGCGCCAGTGCTGCAGGAAGTCGTCGCGCTTGACCTTGCTGGCCTCGGCCAGCCGCAGCACCTGCCCCTCGAAGCCCGTGATGCGGCGGTTCAGGCCCTTGAGCTGGTCCACCAGCTCCTCGATGCGGTTGTTGTGCAGGTGGACCTTCTCCACCAGCGTCACCAGCTCGCTACGCTGCGCCACATAGGCCTGCTCGGCCTTGGTGGCCAGCTCGCCGCCGGCGGTATAGGCCTCCATCCGCTGCGCCTGCAGCTTCTGCAGCTTGCCGTAGAGGTCCTCGATCTCCTCGAAGGTCGCCAGGGCCTCGGGCTTCAGCTTCTCTTCCAGCGCGGAGAGCGAGAGGCCCATGCCCTCCCCTTCCTCGCCTTCCTCGAATTCCTCGGCCTCGGCGGGGGGCGGCGCGTCGCCGCCCTCGGCGGCGGCGGTGGCTTCCAGGTCGATCACGTCGCGCAGCAGCATCCGGCCGTCCTTGACGGCCTCGTGCCAACCCAGGATGGCCTGCAGCGTCAGCGGGCTCTCGCAGAGCCCGCCGATCATGGCGTCCCGGCCGGCCTCGATGCGCTTGGCGATGGCGATCTCGCCCTCGCGGGAGAGCAGTTCGACGCTGCCCATTTCCCGCAGGTACATGCGGACCGGGTCGTCGGTGCGGCCGAGGTTCTCCTCGTTGACGTTGCCGCCCTCGCTTTCTTCCTCTTCCTCTTCCTCGGCCCCTTCGGCCTTGGCGGCGGGCTTGGCGGCGGCTTCGCCGTCCTCGCTTTCCTCGGCCTCGACGAGGTTGATGCCCAGGTCGCTGAGCATCGCCATGGTGTCCTCGATCAGCTCGGAGGAGACCTGCTCGTTCGGCAGGGTGGCGTTCAGCTCGTCGTAGGTGACGTAGCCGCGCTCCTTGCCACGGGCGACCAGCTTCTTGACGGCGGCCGAGAGGGTATCGAGCAGGGCTCCTTCAACCGCCTCATCGCGGTTCTCGACCGTCTCGGTGCCGCCCGCTGCCTTGCTCGCCATGCCGTCGCTCCGTCAGATGCCCGCCGCACATGCCACCCGAAGCCGCCGCCGCACCGCGACGAGGGTGGCGCACCATCCTGGTAATCACCCGTCCCGCCTGTTGTCGGGCCGGGGCATCGCACACCACTGCTTCGCGCCATAACCGCCCGCGCACCCGCAACACAAGAGCCGCCAGGGCCAAAGGACCTGTAGCTGAGGCAGGACAATCAGTGGGCCGCACCGGATTCGCCTTCCTCATCCTCCATTTCGCCGCGCTGCTGGGCCATCAGGGCTTCCGTCAGCCGGATCAGGCGGCGCTGGGCGGCCTCGCTGCCGGTGGTGATCAGGTCCATCTCGGCGGCGCGGCGGTCTTCCAGCAGGGCGGCCTGCCCACGCAGGAAGCCGAAGAAATGCCACCATGCCTTGGCCACCGACTGCGGCTGCGCCTCCGGCGAGAGCAGCCGGCGCAGGCCGGGGCACTGGAGGGCCCAGGCCAGGGCCTCGGGCGCAGTGGATTGGAGTTGGGCTTGCAGCGTCTCCGGATCAAGCTGCTCCGCCACGCCGTGCCAGGCCAGGATGGCCTGCCGCAGCTGGCCGGCCTCGCCATCCTCGGGCAGTTCCAGTTGCAGCAGCGCCTCTTCCACCTCCGGCAGCAGCCAGGGATGGGCCAGGGTCAGGGCCATCAGGCAGCGGGCGCGCTCGCTCTGGGTATGCAGGGCGTCGATGGCCGGGCGCGGCAGGTTCAGCGGCGGCAGCGGCGGGCGGCCGCCCTTGCGCCATTCGCCGCGCGCGGCGGGCTGGAAGCGCTGCGGCGCCGGGCGCCGGCCGGACTCGAAGAAGCGGTCCAGCAACAGGCGGCGGTATTCGGCGCCGAGGATCTTGTCCGGGATCGCCTCGGCCGCCGCCACCAGCTTGTGGCGCAGCGTGGCGCGGGCTTCCGGCGCCGTGCCGGGGGATTGCGCCGCCAACATGTCGTAGAGCACGTCCGAGAGCGGCTTCCGCCCTTCCAGCAGCGAGCGGAAGGCATTGGGGCCACCCTTGCGGGTGATGGAATCCGGGTCCTCCCCCGCCGGCAACGTCACGAAGGCCAGGCTGCGTTCGGTGGAGAGCAGCGGCAGGGCCAACTCGGCGGCGCGGGCGGCGGCGCGGGTGCCGGCGGCATCGCCGTCGAAGCAGAGCACCGGGCTCGGCGCCATGCGCCAGAGTTCCTCGAGCTGCTCCTCGGTCAGCGCGGTGCCGAGCGGCGCCACGGCGCCGGGGAAGCCGGCCTGATGCAGCGCGATGACATCCATGTAGCCCTCGGCCACCACCACGGGCTGGTTCCGGAAGGCGGCGTCGCGCGCGATGTCGATGCCATAGAGGTTGCGACGCTTGGAGAAGAGCGAGGTCTCCGGCCCATTGACGTATTTCGGCTGCCCATCGCCCAGGATGCGCCCGCCGAAGGAGACCATGCGCCCGCGCCGGTCCCGGATGGGAAACATGACGCGGTTGAAGAAGAGGTCGGTGAGCGGCTCGCCCTCCTCGCCGCCGCGCATCAGCCCGGCCTCGACCAACTGGCGCGGCTCGATGCCGAGCGGCTTCAGGTCGGCCGCCAGGGCGCCGCGCCCGCCGCCGGACCAGCCGATGCCGAAGGCGCGGATGGTCTCCTCCGACAATCCGCGGCGCAGCAGGTAGTCCAGCCCGGCACGGCCTTCCGGCAGACGCAGGCGGCGCTGGAAGGCCTCGGCGGCGGCTTCGAGCACGGCATGCAGGTCGCGCGCCCGGGCCTCCCGCCGCGCCTGCTCGGGCGTGGCCTTCGGCACTTCCAGCCCGGCCTCGCCGGCCAGCCGTTCCACCGCCTCGGGGAAGGAGGCGCCCTCGGCCTGCATCACGAAGGCGATGGCATCGCCGTGCGCGCCGCAGCCGAAGCAATGGTAGTGGTCGTCGTAAATATAAAAGGAGGGCGTCTTTTCCCCGTGGAAGGGGCAGCAGGCTTTCCACTGGCGGCCGGACTTGGTGACGCGCGTCTTGCGGCCGATCAGTGCCGGCAGCGGGGTCCGGGCGCGAAGCTCTTCGAGAAAGTTGGGGGGCAGCGCCATGAACAGGTCATAGCGCGCCGCCCCGGCCGAAGTTAAGCGCCCAGCTTCGCCTTCACCAGCGGGCCGGCCTTGGCCATGTCCATGGTGGCGGCGTGCTTTGCGCGCAGCGCGGCCATCACCTTGCCCATGTCCTTGATGGAGGCGGCACCGGTTTCGGCCACCGCCTCATCGACGGCGGCCTGCATGGCAGCATCGTCCATCTGCTGCGGCAGGAAGCCTTCGATCACGGCGATCTCGGCTTCTTCCTTGTCCGCCAGCTCGGGCCGGTTGCCCTGGCGGTACATCTCCACGCTCTCGCGCCGGGACTTCACCATGCTGCGCAGCATGGCGACGATCTGCTCCTCCGGCACCTGCTCCACGCCGGTAGGGCGGGCGGCGATATCGGTATCCTTCAGCTTGGCCATGACCATGCGGATGGTGGAGGTGCGCGCGGAGTCACCGGCCTTCATCGAGGCCTTCATTTCCTCCAGGAAGCGGGCGCGCAGGGACATGGGTAAACTCCTTGGAAACAGGGTGGCCTCGGCGGAAAGGTGCTGCGTGGCCTTGGAAGCGGGGTATAAGGCGCGCCGTGGCCAAAGAGCCAGCGGGAAGAAAATTCCCAGCCACGATCACAGGTCGGTGTTGCGCTGGGAAGAAAATTCCCAGATAAGCCCCTCATGCGGTCTGTTGAAGATATCATTGCCCTGATCGGCGGCGCTGACGCCGCCGCCCAGCGTTGCGGCATCGGCACCGAGGCGCTGCGCAAGTGGCGCCAGTCCCGTGCCATTCCCGCCAAGCACTGGCCGGCGATCATCGCCGCCACGGGCCTGACCCTGGCGGACATGCCCCAGGCCGCGCAGACCACCCCCGACCCCGCCAGCACCCAGCCGGAGAGCCCGATGAGCCCTGAGTCCCAAGCCGCCGAGCTGTCCGCCGACACGCGTCCTGCCGGCGCCACCGCCGCGCTGGTGCTGGCCGATGGCTCGGTCTTCTGGGGCATCGGCTTCGGCGCCCATACCACCTCCGTGGGCGAGATCTGCTTCAACACCGGCATGACGGGCTATCAGGAAACCCTGACCGACCCCTCCTATGCCGGGCAGATCATCACCTTCACCTTCCCGCATATCGGCAATGTCGGTGCCAATCCCGAGGACAGCGAGAGCATCACCCCCGCCGCGCGTGGCCTGGTGGTGAAGCTGGACCTGACGGAGCCCGCCAACTACCGCGCCACCCGCCACCTGGACGACTGGCTGAAGAGCTACGGCATCCCCGGCATCGCCGGCGTGGATACCCGCGCCCTGACGCTGCGCATCCGCGACGGCGGCGCGCCCAATGGCGTGCTGGCCTTCCCGGCGGACGGCAAGTTCGACCTGCCCGCCCTGCGCGCCCAGGCCACCGGCTGGCCGGGGCTGGAGGGCATGGACCTCGCCAAGGAAGTCTCCTGCCGCCAGTCCTATAGCTGGACCGAGGGGCTGTGGTCCTGGGGCCAGGGCTATGACGCCGCGCCCGCCCGCAAGCATAAGGTCGTGGCCGTCGACTACGGCGCCAAGCGCAATATCCTGCGCTGCCTGGCCGACGCCGGCTGCGACGTGACCGTGGTGCCCGCCACCGCCACGGCGGAGGATATCCTCTCCCACAACCCGGACGGCATCTTCCTTTCCAACGGCCCCGGCGACCCGGCGGCGACCGGCGCCTATGCGGTGCCCGCCATCCGTGGCGTGCTGGAGACGGGCAAGCCGGTCTTCGGCATCTGCCTCGGCCACCAGCTTCTGGCCCTGGCGCTGGGCGCCAAGACCTACAAGCTGGACCGCGGCCACCGCGGCGCCAACCAGCCGGTGCAGGACCTGGCCACCGGCCGTGTGGAGATCACCTCGCAGAACCACGGCTTCGCGGTGGATGAGGCGAGCCTGCCCGCCGGCGTGAAGGTGACGCACAAGTCGCTCTTCGACGGTTCCAACGAAGGCATCGCGGCCACCGACAAGCCTGCCTTCTCCGTGCAGTACCACCCGGAGGCGAGCCCCGGCCCCTCCGACAGCCACTATCTCTTCCACCGCTTCGTGGACATGATCGAGAAGCACAAGGGCTGAGGCCCCGACAGGAAGAGGGTGGCATATGTTTGATCTGAGCGGGCGCGTGGCCGTGGTCACGGGCGGCAATGGCGGCATCGGCCTGGGCATGGCGCGTGGCCTTGCCGCTTCCGGTGCCTGGGTGGCCGTGGTCGGCCGCAATGCCGAGAAGAACAAGGCCGCCGTGGCGGAACTTGGCGAGGATGCCTTCGCCATCCAGGCGGACCTGACCGAGGCCGGCGCCGCCGACCGCGTGATCGCGCAGGTAGTGGAACAGGCCGGCGGCATCGACATCCTGGTCAACAATGCCGGCACCAATATCCGCCGCCTGCCACAGGATGTGACGGATGAGGAATGGCACGCCGTGATCGATGCCAACCTCACCAGCGCCATGCGGATGAGCCGCGCGGCCTATCCGCACCTCAAGGCCAATGGGCGCGGGCGGGTGATCTCCATCGGCTCCATGATGTCGATCTTCGGCCTGCCGCTCTCGCCCGCCTATGGCGCCAGCAAGGGCGGCATCGTGCAGTACATGCGCTCCCTCGCCGTGGCCTGGGGTCCGGATGGCATCACCGCCAACGCCATCCTGCCTGGCTGGATCGAGACGGAACTCACGGCTGGCGCCAAGCGCGACATGCCCGAGCTGAACGACCGCGTGCTCTCCCGCACGCCGCAGAAGCGGTGGGGCCTGCCCGCCGACTTCGCCGGCATCGCCGCCTTCCTGGCCAGCGACGCCAGCGCCTTCATCACCGGCACCGCCATCCCCGTGGATGGCGGCCTGTCGGTGCACGGCTGACATCTAGACCGATAACGACAGGGTCCCCTCCCCGATGCCCAAGCGTACAGACATCAAGTCCATCCTGATCATCGGGGCCGGCCCCATCGTCATCGGTCAGGCCTGCGAATTCGACTATTCCGGCGCCCAGGCCTGCAAGGCGCTGCGGGCGGAGGGCTACCGGGTGATCCTGGTGAACTCCAACCCCGCCACCATCATGACCGACCCTGGCCTGGCGGATGCCACCTATATCGAGCCGATCACGGTGGAGATGGTCGAGAAGATCATCGCCAAGGAGCGCCCCGATGCGCTGCTGCCGACCATGGGCGGCCAGACCGCGCTGAATACCTCCTTGAAGCTGGCCGAGGCCGGCGTGCTGGAGAAGTACGGCTGCGAGCTGATCGGCGCCAAGGCCGAGGTCATCGACAAGGCCGAGGACCGGCTGAAGTTCCGCGATGCCATGACCAAGATCGGCATCGAGAGCCCGCGCAGCCACATCGCCCACACGATGGAAGAAGCGCGCGCTGGCCTGGAGCAGGTGAAGCTGCCCTGCGTCATCCGCCCCTCCTTCACGTTGGGCGGCACGGGCGGCGGCATCGCCTATAACAAGCAGGAATTCGAGGAGATCGTGGCCGCCGGCCTCAGCGCCTCCATGACCAGCGAAGTGCTGATCGAGGAATCCGTGCTGGGCTGGAAGGAATTCGAGATGGAAGTGGTCCGCGACAGCGCGGACAACTGCATCATCGTCTGCTCCATCGAGAACCTGGACCCGATGGGCGTGCACACGGGGGACTCCGTGACGGTGGCCCCGGCGCTGACGCTGACGGACAAAGAATACCAGCGCATGCGCGATGCCTCCATCGCCTGCCTGCGCGAGATCGGCGTCGATACCGGCGGCTCCAACGTCCAGTTCGGCATCAACCCCGCCGATGGCCGCATGGTGGTCATCGAGATGAACCCGCGCGTCTCGCGCTCCTCCGCGCTGGCATCGAAGGCCACGGGCTTCCCGATCGCGAAGATCGCCGCGAAGCTGGCCGTGGGCTACACGCTGGACGAGTTGAAGAACGACATCACCATGGTGACGCCGGCTTCCTTCGAGCCGACGATCGACTATGTGGTCGTGAAGATCCCGCGCTTCACGTTTGAAAAGTTCCCGGGCACGCCTGCGACGCTGACGACCTCCATGAAGTCGGTGGGCGAGGCGATGGCCATCGGCCGCTCCTTCAACGAGGCGCTGCAGAAGGGCCTGCGCTCGCTGGAGACCGGCCTTTCCGGCCTCGATGACATCGAGCAGCCGGGCGATGGCTCGAAGGAAGCGCATATCGCGTCGCTGGCCACGCCGAAGCCGGACCGCGTGCTGAACGTGGCGCAGGCCTTCCGCGCCGGGCTGACGGTCGATGAGATCCACGCCGCCTGCAAGTTCGAGCCCTGGTTCCTGCGCGAGATCGAGAAGATCGTCCGTGCCGAGGAAGGCGTGCGCGCCGGCGGCCTGCCGGCCGATGCCAATGGGCTGCGCCGCCTGAAGGCGATGGGCTTCTCGGACAAGCGCCTCGCCGCGCTTTCCGGCAAGACCGAGGCCGAGGTGACGGCGCTGCGCCAGACCCTTTCCGTGCTGCCGGTGTTCAAGCGCATCGACACCTGCGCGGGCGAGTTCGCCTCCGACACGCCCTACATGTACTCGACCTACGAGGGCGGCTTCGGCGCGCCGCAGTGCGAGAGCCGGCCAACGGACAAGAAGAAGGTCATCATCCTCGGCGGTGGCCCGAACCGCATCGGCCAGGGCATCGAGTTCGACTATTGCTGCGTCCATGCCTGCTACGCGCTGCGCGAGGCCGGCTTCGAGACCATCATGGTCAACTGCAACCCCGAGACGGTCTCCACCGACTACGACACCTCCGACCGCCTGTATTTCGAGCCGCTGACGGCCGAGGACGTGATCAGCCTGATCCGCAAGGAACAGGAGAAGGGCGAGGTTCTGGGCTGCATCGTGCAGTACGGTGGCCAGACGCCGCTGAAGCTGAGCCAGGCCCTGCACAAGGCGGGCATCCCCATCCTGGGCACCTCCGCCGAGGCCATCGACATCGCCGAGGACCGCGAGCGCTTCCAGCAGCTGCTGAAGGGCCTGGGCCTGAAGCAGCCGCAGAACGGCATCGTCCGCACGCTGGAAGAAGCGGTGGGTGAGGCCGAGCGCATCGGCTACCCGGTGGTGGTGCGCCCCTCCTACGTGCTGGGCGGCCGGGCGATGGAGATCGCCTACAACAAGGAACAGCTCCTGCGCTTCGGCCAGGAAGCCGTGAAGGTCTCGGGCGAGAACCCGATCCTGATCGACCAGTACTTGCAGGACGCCATCGAGGTGGACGTGGACTGCATCGCCGACGAGGCGGGCGAGGTCTATGTCGCCGGCGTCATGGAGCATATCGAGGAAGCCGGCATCCATTCCGGCGACAGCGCCTGCTCCCTGCCGCCCTATTCCCTGCCGCCCTCCATCATCACGGAGCTGCGGGCCGAGACCGAGGCGATGGCCAGGGCCCTGAAGGTCAAGGGCCTGATGAACGTGCAGTACGCGGTGAAGGACGGCGAGATCTTCGTGCTCGAGGTCAACCCGCGCGCTTCCCGCACGGTGCCCTTCGTCGCCAAGGCCACAGGCATCCCGGTCGCCAAGATCGGTGCCCGCGTCATGGCCGGCGCCAAGCTTTCCGAGTTCAAGCTGGATGACGAGGCGATCAGCCGCCACGTCGCCGTCAAGGAAGCGGTCTTCCCCTTCAACCGCTTCCCCAACGTCGATGTCATCCTGGGCCCGGAGATGAAGTCCACCGGCGAGGTGATGGGCCTCGACACCTCCTTCGAGCGCGCTTTCGCCAAGTCCCAGCTGGGCGCCGGCGTGAAGCTGCCGGAGGCGGGCGGCGCCTTCATCTCGGTCAAGGATGCGGACAAGAACACCGTGGTGCAGCTCGGCCGCCGCCTGAACGAGATGGGCTTCTCCCTGCTGGCCACCCGGGGCACCGCCACCAAGCTGCGGGATGCCGGGCTGCCGGTGACGGTGGTCAACAAGGTGATGGAAGGCCGGCCGCATTGCGTGGACGCCATCCGCAACGGCGAGATCCAGCTGGTGATCAACACCACCGGCTCCGGCGCGGCTGTTGCGGACAGCTTCGACATCCGCCGCGGGGCGCTCACCACGGGGGTGCCGCACTACACCACCATGGCCGGCGCCCGGGCCGCCGTGCATGCCATCGCGGCCCTGAAGGCCGGAACACTTGATGTGGCGCCGGTCCAGGCTTACTTTCCCCCTTCGTTCTGAACGGGTGGGGCCGCTTTCCTACAAGGGAAAGCGGCCCTAACCTCCTTAATGATCCCCTACCCCACCGAGGGCACCGGCACGGCGAGAAGCGCCACGCCCGGAGCAAACGGTGGGGCATCGCGTATGTGCAGGAAGGGCTAGCCGTGCAGAAGTTCCCGATGACCGCCGAAGGTCACGCCCGTCTCGAGGAAGAGCTGCGCCAGTTGAAGGCCGAGGAGCGCCCCGCGGTGATCCGCGCGATCGCCGAGGCGCGCGCCCATGGCGACCTGTCCGAGAACGCCGAATATCACGCGGCGCGCGAACGCCAGTCCTTCATCGAGGGCCGCATCGCCGAGCTGGAGACCATCGTCCCCGCCAGCGAGATCATCGATGTCTCCAAGTTCTCCGGGGACCAGGTGAAGTTCGGCGCCTATGTCACCATCGTCGACGACGAGACGGAGGAGGAGAAATCCTACCGCATCGTCGGCGCCTATGAGGCCGACATGAAGAACGGCTCGGTCTCCATGTCCTCCCCGCTGGCCAAGGCCCTGCTGGGCAAGTCGGTGGGCGACACGGTCGAGGTGCCTGCCCCTGGCGGCGCCCGCGCCTACGAGATCACGGCCGTCCGGTTCCGCTGAGATGAGCCGGCCTGTGGTGGAACAGTTCAGCCTGCCCACCATCGGGCTGGCTGAGATCCGCGCCGCCGCCGCCCGCATCCAGGGCGCGGTGATCCGCACGCCCACCCTGCCCTCCCATGCGGTGGGGCGGGCGGTGGGCGCCGAGGTCTGGCTGAAGCTGGACAACCTGCAGGCCACCGGCGCCTTCAAGGAACGCGGCGCCGCCAACCGGCTGGCGCTGCTGACGGCGCGGGAACGCGCGGCGGGCGTCATCGCCATGTCCGCCGGCAACCATGCCCAGGCGGTGGCGCGCCATGCCTCGCTGCTGGGCATCGCCGCCACCATCGTGATGCCGAAATTCACCCCCTCCACCAAGGTGGTGCGCACCGAGAGCTGGGGCGCGCGCGTGGTGCTGCATGGCGAGACGCTGGCCGAGGCCGCCGCCCATGCGCATGACCTGGCGCTGCGGGACGGCCTGACCTTTATCCACCCCTATGACGACGCGGGCGTCATCGCCGGCCAGGGCACCATGGCCCTGGAGATGGTGGAGGACGCGCCGGAACTCGACACCCTGGTCTTTCCCGTGGGCGGCGGCGGGTTGCTGGCCGGCTGCGCCGCCGCCATGGCGGAGCTGAACCCGCGCCTGAAGGTCTATGGCGTCGAGGTCGAGGGCTATCCCGCCATGGCGCAGCGCCTGGCCGGGCAGCCAGTGGCCGTGGGCGGCCCCACCATCGCCGAGGGCATCGCCGTGCGGGACGTGGGCGAGGCGCCCTATGCCCTGCTGAAGCGCCTGGGCATCGAGGTGCTGGTGGTGCCGGAGCGCGCGGTGGAACAGGCCGTGGCCCTGCTGGCCGAGGGCGCCAAGGTGGTCGCGGAAGGTGCCGGCGCCGCCGGCGTCGCGGCGTTACTGACGCATCCGGGGCGCTTCGCCGGCCGGCGTGTCGGCACCACGGTCTGCGGCGGCAATATCGATGCCCGCGCACTGTCCAACGTGCTGCTGCGGCAGTTGCTGCGGGATGGCCGCATCCTGCGGCTGCATTTCGACATTCCGGACCGGCCCGGCGTGCTCTCCGATATCTCGAAGCGCATCGCCGATGCCGGCGGCAATGTCATCGAGGTGAAGCACCAGCAGCTCTTCGGCGCCCCGACCGTGCAGTCCACGGAGCTGGAGCTGATGATCGAGGTGCGCGACTCGGCCCAGGGCAATGCCATCATCGCAGCGCTGGAAGCCGGGCAATACGTGGTGCGGCGGGTCTGAGGACCCGCCCCGCCGGGCTGCCTAGAGCGGCACGCCCGGCATCTGCTTCGCGGTGTGGATGGTCTGCAGCGTCTGCACGCGGTTGACGGTGCTGTGCCCGGTCAGGCGCTGAGTCAGGGCGTTCTCATGCGCGGTGTCGCGCGCCACGAGTCGCAGCAGGAAGTCGCCGCCGCCACGGATCATGTGGCACTCCCGCACTTCCGGCCAGGTCTTCACCTCATCCTGGAAGGCATCCAGCAGCGCCTGCTTCTGGCTCTCCAGCCCCACCAGCGCGAAGAAGGTGATCTGCCAGCCCAGTGCAACCGGATCGACTTCCGCGTGGTAGCCGCGGATGATGCCCGCTTCCTCCAGCCGGCGGACCCGCCGCAGGCAGGGCGGCGCCGATAATTCCACCCGCCGCGCCAGCTCCACATTGGTCATGCGGCCGTCCGATTGCAGCTCGGCCAGAATCTGGCGGTCGACCGCGTCAAGGTTATCTATGGATTCGGGCATCAATTATACCGTTGGTTGCTCACGCGGCTCATGCAGCGCAATATCCTTGCATAGCCTCCCGTATTCAAGGCATCCGGGTTGCGGTGGAAGCCGATCTTGCCGATATCTTCCGTCTCGCGTGAGTTATCAGGACCAAGACCTTGCCCGAACTGCATCATACCCGCCTTCTGATCATGGGCGCCGGCCCGGCCGGGTATACGGCGGCCATCTATGCCGCGCGTGCCGGGCTGCAACCCATGATTGTAGCCGGCATGCAGCCGGGTGGGCAGCTGACCATCACCACGGAGGTCGAGAACTTCCCCGGTTTCGCCGCGCCGATCCAGGGCCCCTGGCTGATGGAGCAGATGCGCGAGCAGGCCGAGCATGTCGGCACCCGCATCCAGTACGACCTCATCACCTCGGTCGATCTCTCCCGCCGGCCCTTCCGCGCCGTGGGCGACTCGGGTGACATCTACGAGGCCGAGGCGCTGGTGATCGCCACCGGCGCCCAGGCCCGCTGGCTCGGCATCCCGGGCGAGAAGGAGCTGTCGGGCTTCGGCGTCTCCGCCTGCGCCACCTGCGACGGCTTCTTCTACCGCGGCAAGGATGTGGCGGTGATCGGCGGTGGCAATTCGGCGGTGGAGGAGGCGCTCTACCTCGCCAACCTGGCCAAGAGCGTCACCCTGATCCACCGGCGCGACACGCTGCGCGCCGAGCGCATCCTGCAGAAGCGCCTGCTGGCCAAGGAGAATGTGACCGTGCGCTGGAACACCGTGACCGAGGAGGTGCTGGCGGAGACCACCGGCCGCGCCCCGGTGGCACGCGGGCTGGCGCTGCGGGACGTGAACACCGGCGAGCGGTCGGAACTGGCGGTGGAAGGCGTCTTCGTCGCCATCGGCCATTCCCCGGCCACGGGCCTGTTCAAGGGGCAGTTGGATATGGATGCGGAGGGCTATCTGGTGACCGAGCCTGATTCGACGCGCACGAGCGTGGAGGGCGTCTTCGCCGCCGGCGACGTGCAGGACCGGGTGTTCCGGCAGGCCGTGACGGCCGCCGGCACCGGCTGCATGGCCGCGCTGGAAGCCGAGAAGTTCCTCGCCCTCAGCGAGGACCAGTCGCAAGCCGAAGCCGCCTGAGCCGCCATGCCGCTGGATTGGGACAAGCTCCGCGTCTTTCACGCCGTCGCCGAGGCCGGCAGCTTCACCCATGCGGGTGAATCGCTGAACCTCAGCCAGTCCGCCGTCTCGCGCCAGATCCAGGCGCTGGAAGAGGCACTGCAGGTACCCCTCTTCCACCGCCATGCGCGCGGCCTGATCCTGACCGAGCAGGGCGAGAGCCTGAACCGCACGGTGCGGGAAGTCTTCGCCAAGCTGGCCATGACCGAGGCGCTGCTGACCGAGAGCCGCGAGCGCGCGGCCGGCCGGCTGAAGGTGACCACCACCACCGGCTTCGGCGCCACCTGGCTGGCGCCGCGGCTGAAGAAGTTCATGACACAGCACCCGGATGTGACGGTGACGCTGCTGCTGGACGATTCGGACCTCGACCTTGCGATGCGGGAGGCCGACGTGGCCATTCGCATGCATCCGCCGAAGCAGCCGGACCTGATCCAGCGCCACATCGCCACCTTCGGCTACAAGATCGTCGGTTCCGCCGACTACCTGAAGGGCGCCGGCATGCCGCAGCGGCCGGAGGACCTCGATAACCACCGCCTGATCGTCTACGGCGACTACCGGCCGCCGGTGGAGAGCATCAACTGGCTGATCGAGGCCGGGCGCCGCGCCGGCAGCCCCCGCCGCGCGGCGGTGGAGGTGAACAGCCTGCCCGCCATCCTTTACGCGGTGCGGGCCGGGCTCGGGCTGGCAGCGATGCCGGACTACATGAACGACGATCTGAACGAACTGACGACCGTGCTGCCGGATCTGAAGTCGCCCCGGATCGACGCCTATTTCGTGTATCCGGAGGAAATGCGGCACTCGAAGCGTGTTGGCGTCTTCCGTGACTTCCTGGTCTCGGAGCTGGCGGCGCTGAACGCTTCCTGAACCTGGCATGCGAAAGTTGCATGGCCGATACGGCCAAAGGCAATAAGCGCATAGCCAAGACTTGGCTTATCATGGGCGCATCCGGCACTTGTCCGGAAAGGGTTGTGAAACCCTTCGTCTCCCAGACGTGAAGCCTCCCTGTATGACTGGCCTGGAAAACACTGTTTTCCGGGCCTTCTTTTTGCGTGGGTTCCGCTGTTGCAATGCGGTCACAGCGTGAAGGAAGACACGCTGTAACGGAACTCTCACGACCTTCCTGTGTTGAGTGGAAGGCAACGGCGAAGGAGCGCCACGGCGCGGTGGCGGCATGCAGGTTCAGGGCAGGAAAGATCACAAGGGCATGAAGCGGTACGGTCAGATGGTCTCAGTAGAACAGCGAGCCTTGGATCAGTGGACTCAGCGTGTCCTGAAAGATCAGTACGACCAGACGCTGGAGGAGCCCCTTCCGGAAGATCTGCTGGCTTTGGTGCGCCAGTTCCCGGAGCAGCATTAGGCAGCACTAGCAAGTATTCCGGGGCATGGCTGATGCAGCCCTGCCCCGGATGCAGTTCGATATTAATCTACAACTGAAGTCTCAGGGCGATCATCGCCCCGCGCCGTCTCGACGCGCCACTTACCCTCACTGTCCTGGTACTCGATCACCTCGGTCTCATCCGCCTGCTGCTGCTTGGCGGCAGCCGAGCGCGCGGCGGCGGCGGCGGCATCATGGGTCGGGTAGGATTCTGAGAAGGCGTCGCCGACCTTGTAGGCCCAGCCCCCATCGTGCTGCACAATATGATAGACAAGTTTCACCATGGCTTGTTCCTCCAGCCTGTATGAAGGTGAACGAGCCGTGCCCGGCGGGGGTTGCTCCATGACGCCACGCATGGGCTTGGCAAGCTGGAGCATGCAGGGTACCGCCAAGCCATGGATACCTATGTCCCCGCGCTGATGCTGCTCTCCGGCGCCTCCTTCCTCAATTCCCGCTCCAACGTGCCGGAGCTGCGCCCGGCTTCGGAGGCCGCGGATACCGCCTGGAAGCTGCTGGCGCAGTTCAGCTTCCTGTTCTGGCTCGGATTGCTGATCTGGGGCGCCGTGATGCGGCCCTGGTTTGAGCCGGTGCTGGGCTTCGCCACCTCGCTGCTGTTCAACCTGGTGCTGGCGGTGCGGGGGCCGCGCCCGACCTGGCCGGGTCTGTCGATGATCATGGCCGTGGCCGGTATCGCGCTGGGGGCTTATCGTCTCCTCGGTTGAAGGGGAGACGCCATATGCTGTTCGCGGATTTCGCGCTGGAGGAGCGGGTTGTTGAGGGGCAGGCATTGCGCCTGCGCCGGGGTGGCGACGGCCCGCCGCTGCTGCTGCTGCATGGCAATCCGCAGACGCATATGATGTGGCACCGCGTGGCGCCGGTGCTGGCGCGGCGTTTCACCGTGATCTGCCCGGACCTGCGCGGCTATGGCTTTTCCGGCAAGCCGGGGGTGACGCCGGACCACGCGCCCTATGCCAAGCGCGCCATGGCAGCGGATATGCTGGGGCTGATGCGGCAGCTCGGCTTCCCCCGCTTCGGCGTGGTCAGCCACGACCGGGGCGCTCGCGTGGCGCACCGGCTGGCGCTGGATGCGCCGGAGGCGGTGGAGCGGCTGGCGGTGATGGACATCGTGCCCACGCTGGAGCATTTCGAGCGCACCGACATGTCCTTCGCCATGGGCTACTACCACTGGTTCTTCCTGGCCCAGAAGCATGACCTGCCGGAGCGCATGATCCTGCGCGACGTGGAGGACTGGTTCGACCTGCAGACCAGCCGGGAGCCCAAGGACCAGGGCTTCTTCCACCCGGATGCGCGGGCGGATTACCTCGCCGCGCTGCACGAGGCCGGCACGGTCCAGGCCATCTGCGAGGATTACCGCGCCGCCGCCACCATCGACCTGGAGCATGACCGCGCCAGCCGCGCGGCGGGGGAGAAGATCCGCTGCCCGCTGCTGGCACTCTGGGGCGCCAAGGGCAAGATCGGTACCTGGTATGAGCCGCTGGAGATCTGGCGCAGCTATGCCGCCGGCCCGGTCAGCGGGCAGGCGGTTCCCAGCGGGCATTATCTGGCGGAAGAGGCACCGGAGGCCGTGCTGGCCCTGCTGGAGCCTTTCCTGGATGCGCCGGCGGGGGGCTGAGCCCCCCACCTTCGCCATCAGGCGGCGCGGCGGTCGCCGTGGTTGCCCTCGCCCACTTCCTCGACGATCTTCGCCACGAAGGCGTCGAGGTCCTTGGGCGAGCGGCTGGTCACGATGCCCTTGTCGGTCACCACTTCCTTGTCCACCCAGGTTGCGCCGGCATTCTTCATGTCGGTCTTGATGGAAGCGAAGGAGGTCAGCGTCCGTCCCTTGGCGAGGCCGGATTCGGCCAGCAGCCAGGGGCCGTGGCAGATGGCGGCCACCACCTTGCCCTTGGCGGCAAAGTCCTGCACCAGCTGCACCGCCTGCGGCTCGATGCGCAGCTTGTCCGGGTTTATCTGGCCGCCCGGCAGCACGATGGCGTCGTAATCCTCCGCCCGCACCTCGGCCAGCTTGCGGTCCACCTTGACCTTCTGGCCCCAGCCGGGCTTCGCGGCCTCGCCGTCCCAGGCGGTGATCTGGCCGGGCTCCATGGTCTTCTCCGGCGCCGCGACCTCGACGGTCGCGCCCTTGGCGCGGAGCTGCTCCACCGGCACCAGCAGTTCGGATTGCTCGAAGCCGTCGGTGGCGAGCACCAGGATACGGGCCTGTCGGATATCCGTCATGTTGCTCTCCTTTGTTGTGGCGTCAGGGAGAGAAACAGCCGGGCCGCGACAAGGTTTTGCAGATCAGGGCAGCACGAAAGGCAGGTCTGTGACGCCGGGGTCCTTGCCGGCCCGGGTCAGCAGCGCATGCGCCTGGCCACGGTGGTGGTTCTGGTGCAGGAAGAGATGCGTGACCGCCAGCGCCATGGGGCGCTCCAGATCCCGCGCCGCCGATTGGCTGTACCAGCGCAGGGTGCCGGCCAGGGTGGCTTCCTCCACCGCCCCGGCCCAGGCGGCGACGCGGGCATCGGTGGCGGTACGGGCTTCCCGCAGCGCCTCGAAATCCGCGATCATCTCCGGGCTTTCGGCCAGCCCCACTTGCGGCGGCGGGCCGCCATCGAAGCGCGCCATCCAGGCCATGTCGGCCCAGACCAAATGGCAGAGCGTGCGGTGCAGTGAGCCGAAGAAGGCCCCCTCCTCACGCCGCCGCACCGCATCCGGCAGCCGGGCGGCGGCGGCGTAGAAGCGGCTGTTCATCTCGGCATTGTAGGCCGCCATCATCTGGCACCAGGCCGGAGTGATCACGACTGCAGCGCCCGGTAGAAGAAGACCGTATCGTGCAGCTTCCCGGCGGCATCGCTGGCGAAGTTCGGCACGCGCCCGGCCTCCTGCCAGCCGAGGCTGCGGTAGAGCGCCTCCCCGTCGTCGCCGGCGCGGGTATCCAGGGTCAGCAAAGTGCGGCCGATGCCGCGTGCCGCCTGTTCCGCCCGCTGCATCAGCCCACGGCCGATGCCGCGCCGGCGGAATTCGGGATGCACCAGCAGCTTGTCCAGTTCCGCCCGGTGGCGCTGGTTGGGGGGCGTGGCGAGGTTCAGTTGCACCGTCCCGGCGAGCCGCCCATCCACCCAGGCCACCAGCAGCAGCCGGTTGCCCATGGCGACATCGCCCGAGACCTTGCGCCAGAAGCCGCGCGCCGTGTCCAGCGACAGCGGCGGCAGGTAGGAGACGCTGGCGCCGGCATCGACGCAGGCCACCAGGATATCGGCCAGCCGCCGCTCGGCGCTGGCGGCCGCGGCGGCGTCCACCGCCTCCACCACCACGCCGCGCACCGGCTTGGCGTAGCGGAATTCCAGCGACTTCGAGATATCGTCGAGGATGCGGATGGAACCGGAGCGGACGAAGCTGCGCTTCTCATAGAAGCGGTGGGCGGCATCGAAGCGCGTATCGGTCCAGAGCACGATGCGCTCGGCACCCTGCTGGATCGCGTGGTCCTCCGCGCCGCCGAGCAGGCGATGCGCGAGGCCGGTGCCGCGCTGCCCCTTCTCGACATACATCTTGCAGATTTCCCAGGCGCGGTCGGAGCCCAGCGGCCGCGTGGCCACCATGCCGACCACCCTACCCTCCTGCTCCGCCACCCAGAGCGCGCCGCCGGCCTTGGTGAAGTAGGTGGAGAGGGCACGCAGTTCCGGCACCTCGCCGTCCACATCCAGGATGCAGTTGGGGTATTCGGACCAGGCATCGCCGATCAGGCGGATGAAGCCGGCCTCGTCGCTGTCGAGGCCGGGGCGGATGATGGTGCTCACGCGAGGCCCTTGCAGAAGTCCTGGATGCGGGTGCAGGCCTCGCGCAGGCTCTCCGTATCGGTGGCGTAGGAGATGCGCAGGTAGGGGCTCATGCCATAGGCAGCGCCATGCACGGCGGCCACCAGCTTTTCTTCCAGCAGAGCCATGGCGAAATCGGCATCCGTCTCGATCCTGCGCCCGCCTGCGGTGGTCTTGCCCAGGCAGCCGGCGACATTCGGGTAGACGTAGAAAGCACCCTCCGGCTTGTGGCAGACAAGGCCGGGGGCCTGGTTCAACATCTCCACCACCAGATCGCGGCGGGTGCGGTAGACCTCGGCGCGGCCGCGCACCAGGTCCTGCGGGCCTTCCAGCGCCGCCACGGCGGCGGCCTGGGTGATGCCACTGACGCCGCTGGTCACCTGCCCCTGCATGTTCACCATGGCCTTGATGACCTGCTTCGGCCCACCGGCATAGCCGACGCGCCAGCCCGTCATCGCATAGGTCTTGGAGACACCGTTGCAGGTGATGGTGCGGTCCTTCAGGCGCGGCTCCACCTGCGCGATGGTGCAGAACTCGAAGCCGTCGAAGACCAGGTGCTCGTACATGTCGTCGGTCAGCACCCAGACATGCCCGTGCTTCACCAGCACCTCGCCCAGCGCCTTCATCTCATCGCGCGAGCAGGCGGCGCCGGTCGGGTTGTTGGGGAAGTTCAGCATGACCATCTTGGTCTTCGGCGTGATGGCGGCGTCGAGATCCTCGGGCCGCAGCTTGAAGCCGTTGTTCTGCGGGCAATGCACGAAGACCGGCACGCCGCCGGCCAGCTTCACCATCTCGGCGTAGCTGGCCCAGAAGGGCACGGGGATCACCACCTCGTCGCCCGGCGTCAGCGTCGCGAAGAAGGCGTTCATCAGCACCTGCTTGCCGCCGTTGCAGACGCAGATCTCGTCCAGCGCGTAGTCGAGGTCGTTCTCGCGCCTGAACTTCGCCTGGATGGCCTTCTTCAGCGCCGGGCTGCCGTCCTGGGCCGGGTACTTGGTCTCGCCGCGCAGCGCCGCCTGGTGCGCCGCCTCGATGGCATGCGGGGGCGTGGGGAAGTCGGGCTCGCCCACTGCCAGGCTGATCACCTGATGGCCCTCGGCCTTGAGTGCGCGGGCGCGGGTGCTCATCGCCACGATCGGGGAGACGGTGACGTCCTTCAGGCGTTCGGCAAGGGCGGGCATGGGGGGCTTGGACTCCGGTCGGGCGGGCAAGATGTAGAGCCAGTCATAAGGCTGCTCGGCCGTGCGCACAAAGCCCGCGCGTTCGTAGAAACGCATGGCAGGGCTTTGCTTCAGCACTTCCAGATGCACCGGCAGGCCGCCGGCCTCCGCCACCAGCGCGCGCAGGATGGCGCCGCCGAGGCCCTGGCCCTGGCAATGCGGCTCCAGAAAGAAGCCGGTGATCTCGGCATGGTCGGGGTGGCGCAGGAAACCGACGCAGCCCAGCATGGCGGCGTCGCGCTCGATAACGCGGATGCCACCGGCATCGAAGGCCTTGCGGGCATTGCGCCGCCGGCGTTCCGGGTCCCAGCGCCCGATCCGCTCCAGATGCGGGCGCATGGTGCGGACCGAAAGGTCGTGCAGCGCCTCGAAATCCGCTTCCGCCGCGGGGCGGAAGCGAACTCCGTTCAGCATGTTACTTCAGGCCGGCGCAGAAGCGCTGGATGCGCGTGCAGGCCTCGATCAGCGAAGCGTCGTCGGTGGCGTAGCTGATGCGGAAGTGGCCGGGGAACATGAAGGCCGAGCCATGCACGGCGGCCACGCCCTCATCCTCCAGCAGCGCCGTGACGAAATCCTCGTCCGTCTCGATCTTCCGGCCGGAAGCCGCGGTCTTGCCGAGGCAGCCGTGGACGGAGGGGAAGACGTAGAAGGCGCCCTCGGGCGTGATGCAGTGGATGCCAGGGGCCTTGTTGAGCAGGCCGACGACCAGGTCGCGGCGCTTCTCGTAGACCTTGCGCATCTCCTCCACCGAATCCTGCGGGCCGTTCAGGGCCTCGACGGCGGCGGCCTGGGAGACGGAGGAGGTATTGGAGGTGGACTGGCTCTGCAGCTTGTCCATGGCCTTGGCCAGCGCCAGGGGCGCGCCGGCGAAGCCGATGCGCCAGCCGGTCATGGCCCAGGCCTTGGAGCAGCCGTTCATGGTGATGGTGCGATCCTTCAGGCGCGGCTCCACCTCCACCATCGTCTTGGACTTGAAGTCGCCGTAGACGAGCTTCTCGTAGATGTCGTCGGTGAAGACCCAGACCTGCGGGTGGCGCAGCAGCACCTCGGCCAGCCCCTTCAGCTCCGCCTCGGAATAGGCGGCGCCGGTCGGGTTGGAGGGATTGTTCAGGATGATCCACTTGGTCCTGGGCGTGATCGCCGCCTCAAGCTGCTCGGGCGTGATCTTGAAGCCCTGGTTCTGCCCGGCCGGCACGATGACCGGCTTGCCCTCGGCCAGGGAGACGATGTCGGGATAGGAGACCCAGCAGGGGGCGGGGATCACCACCTCGTCGCCCGCATCGATCGTGGCCAGCATGGCGTTGAAGATCACCTGCTTGCCGCCGGTGGAGACCACGATCTCCTCCGGCTTGTACTCGATCCCGTGCTCACGCTTGAAATAGGCCGCCGCCGCCTCGCGCAGCACCTTGGTGCCGGAGACATCGGTGTAGCGCGTCTCACCGGCCTGGATGGCACGGATCGCGGCGTCCTTGATGTTCTGGGGCGTGTCGAAATCCGGCTCACCGGCCGAGAGGCTGATGACGTTCTTCCCAGCCGCCTTCAGGGCGCGCGCCTTCGCCGTGATGGCGATGGTCTGGGAGGGAGCGATGCGGTCGAGCCGCTCGGCGGTCAGATTCATGGTGAGGGACGATCCGGAACAAAAGAACGGCCCGGACCCTACCCCCCAGTTTGGCGCGGGACAACCCGCAGCAGAAGGGCGCCAGCCATAACGCCGGGGGAAGGATGCCCTCCCCCGGCCTGGCCGGTCAGTGGGCGCCGCCGCCGCGCCGCTGGCGGGCGCGGCGGCTGAAGATGTTCAGCGCCTCCACCAGGGTGGAGAAGGCCATGGCGGCATAGACATAGCCCTTGGGCACATGCGCCCCGAAGCCCTCGGCGATCAGCGTCATGCCGATCATCAGCAGGAATCCCAGCGCCAGCATCACCACCGTCGGGTTGGCCTGGATGAAGCGGGCCAGCGGGTTGGCCGCCAGCAGCATCACCGCCACCGCCACCAGCACCGCGATCACCATGATCGGCACATGCGGCGTCATGCCCACCGCCGTGACGATGCTGTCGATGGAGAAGACCAGGTCCAGCACCAGGATCTGCCCGATGGCGGCACCGAAGCCCAGCGTTGCCTTCCTGGCGTCGAACATGTCCGGCCCGGGGTCGGGGTCCACGTTGTGGTGGATTTCCTTGGTGGCCTTCCAGACCAGGAAGAGGCCGCCGGCGATCAGGATCATGTCGCGCCAGGACAGGCCATGGCCGAAGATCTCGAAGACCGGCGCGGTCAGCCGGACGATGATCGCCACCGTGCCCAGCAGCGCCAGCCGCAGCACCAGCGCCAGCCCGATGCCGACGCGGCGGGCGCGTTCCTGCTGTTCTGGCGGCAGCTTGTTGGTGATGATCGAGATGAAGATGAGGTTGTCGATGCCGAGCACCACCTCCATCGCCACCAGGGTAGCCAGGGCCACCCAGGCGGCAGGGTCGGCGGCGAGAGCCAGGAGCGCGTCCATCAGGCGTCTTTCATCAGCGAGGGTCCAGCTGCTTAGCGCGGGAACGCCGGGAAAGTTACGCTCCTGTCATTTTCGCCGTGGCCACCCTCAATGCGGCACCACCGCGCGGTAGAGGTGCCAGGTGGCATGGCCCAGCACCGGCACCGCCACCGCCAGCCCGACAAACACCGGAATGCTGGCCACCACCAGGATCACCGCCACGGTCAGGCCCCAGAGCGCCATGGGCAGCGGGTTGGTCACCACTGCCTGCAACGAGGTGCGCAGCGCCACCCCCGCCCCCACCGGCCGGTCCAGCAGCAGCGGGAAGGAGATGACGGTGAGCGAGAGCACCACCGCCGCGAAGACCAGCCCGGTCAGGTTGCCCAGGATGGCCAGCCGCCAGCCGGCGCTGGTTTCCAGCACCTGCCGCAGGAACTCGCCGATGGAGGCGGCGGGCGGCATGCCGGCGAAGGTGGTGTCGTAGATGGCGCGGGCGGTGAAGAGCCAGGCGACGAAGATGGCCAGCAGCATCACGCCCAGCGCCAGGATGGAGGAGATGGAGGGCGAGCGCAGCACCGCGAAGGCATCCACCCAGCTCGGGTCCTGCCCGGCCTCCCGCCGCCGGCTGAGTTCATAGATCCCCAGCGCCGCGAAAGGCCCGACCAGCGCGAAGCCGGAGAGCAGCGGCCAGATGATCGGCATCATGTCCCGCCCCGCGGCGGCGCCGGCGGCGATGAGGCCGATGACGGGATAGATGATGGCCAGAAAGATGAGCTGCGTCGGATTGGCCTGGAAGTCCCGCCACCCCAGGGCCAGCGCCCGCCAAACAGCATCGGTGCCGACGTGGCGCACCTTGGGCAGGCCGGCTTGCGCCTGCGCCAGTGGCTGTCCCGCATAGGATGGAGAATATCGGGGCATCTGCGTCCTCCCTGGGCCGGCCCAGAAGGGCACGGGCCGCAATGCGATTGCGGAGGGCCTGGCGAACGCCGCGCCGAAGGATGACCACGCGCCGCGAAGCCGGGTTCACCACGGCGGCGAGTCTGCGCGCCGGCAGCGACGCTTCGCCACACACGTTTCCGGGACGTCCTTTCCTTGGGCAATCGCGCAGCGAAAGGCACAAAAGCTGGGCAGATCCGGTTCTTTCCTTACTTCCGGGCGGCTGAAACGGGTTGAAAATAACGATGCAGCACGGCATGGTTGCCTGAACCGGAACCACGGTTCCATTTTTCGGAACTGCCATGACCATCCTGGCCAATGCCGCCGATGTGCTGCGCTGCTTCACCTCCCAGCGCCTGGAGCTGACGCTCACCGACGTCGTCGCCATCCTGGGCACGCCGAAGAGCAGCACCTCGCGCCTGCTGCGGGCGATGCGCGATGCGGGGTTGCTGGAACTGGCGCCGGGCTCCCGCCGCTACCGCCCCAGCATCCTGTTGTTCGAGCTGGGCCAGACCTACCGGCGCGCCTCCACCCTGCTGACCCGGGCCGATGAGGCGGTGGGGCGCCTGTCCCGACGCTTCGGCCATACCGGCTATGTTTCGGTGATGGATGGCGCCGATGTGGTGGGCGTGGCGCATCACGAGGGCAGCAGCACCTTGCGCGTCGGCACGCCCATCGGGCGCCGGCTGGCGGCCTTCGCCTCCTCTACCGGCCGCTCCCTGCTCGCCCGCCGCACCGATGCCGAGGTGCGCGCCCTGCATCCGGAGCCGCTGCGCCCCGCCAGCCCGCATTCGCCGCAGGACATGAACGCCCTGCTGGCGCTGCTGGCGGAAGTGCGGCGCCAGGGCTTCGCCATTTCGCTGGAAGAAGCGAACCCGGGCGTCGGCGGCCTCGCCGTCGCGGTGGGGGATCGCGCCACCGGCGAGGAATTCTCGCTCAACCTCGTCTACCCCGTTGCCACCGTCTCCGCCTCGGAACGGCAGGCCATGCTCAACGCCCTGCTCGCGGAAGCGCTGGAGATCGCCACGATGGTGGACGACCCCTGGCACGCCGCCCGCAAGGCCGCCTGAAGGACACTCGCGCGCATGACACAGGCATCCTCCCCCCTGGCTTCTTCCCGTTGGCGGATCGGCTTCGACATCGGTGGCACCTTCACCGATTTCATCCTCTATGACGGGCAGGAAGGCAGCGTGCGGCTGCACAAGCGCCTGACCACGCCGCACGACCCCTCCGCCGCCGCCCTGCTGGGGCTGGAGGAACTGGTGGCCATGGGCGGCATCGGCCTGGGCGATGTGGGCGAGATCATCCACGGCACCACGCTGGTCACCAATGCGGTCATCGAGCGCAAGGGTGCCAAGGTCGGCCTGATCACCACCCAGGGCTTCCGCGACATCCTGGAGATGGGCACGGAGCAGCGCTACGACATCTATGACCTGTTCCTGGGCTTCCCGGAGCCGCTGGTCTCCCGCGACCTGCGCCTGGAAGTGGCGGAGCGGCTGGACCGCGACGGCAACACCGTCACCCCGCTGAACGAGGACGATGTCCGCGCCGCCTTCCGCAAGCTGCTGGACGAGGGCGTCGAGGCCGTCGGCGTCTGCCTGATCAACGCCTACCGCAACCCGGTGCATGAGCAGGCCATCGGCCGCATCGCGCGCGAGGAATTCCCGGAACTGGCCGTCTCGCTCTCCGCCGAGGTTGTCGCGGAGCTGTGGGAATACCAGCGCGCGGTGACCACCTGCGCCAATGCCTATGTGCAGCCGCTGATGGACCGCTACCTGAAGCGGCTGGAGCGGGAGCTGGCCTCGCGCGGCTTCACCGGCGCGCTGCGGCTGATGCATTCCGCCGGTGGGCTGGTCTCGCCCGAGACGGCGCGCGCCTTCCCCATCCGCCTGCTGGAATCCGGCCCGGCCGGTGGCGGCCTGGCCACCGCGTTGTTCGGTGAGCTGGCGGGCAAGAAGGACGTGATTTCCTTCGACATGGGCGGCACCACAGCCAAGGCCTGCATGGTCGAGGACGGGCGCGTCGAGATCGCGCCCATGCTGGAAGCCGGGCGCGTGCACCGCTTCTCCAAGGGTTCCGGCCTGCCGATCAAGGCGCCCGTCATCGACATGATCGAGATCGGCGCGGGCGGTGGCTCCATCGCCGCCATCGACGAGGTCGGGCTGCTGAAGGTGGGCCCGCATTCCGCCGGCTCCGACCCCGGCCCGGCCTGCTACGGCATGGGCGGCACCAAGCCGACCGTGACGGATGCCAACCTGATCCTCGGCTACTACGACCCCGCCTTCTTCCTGGGCGGGCGCATGAAGCTGGACATGGCGGCCTGCGAGGCGGCGCTCGCCTCCGTCGCCAAGCCGCTGAACATGTCCGTGCCGGAAGCCGCCTGGGGCATCCACAAGGTGGTGGTGGAAAGCATGGCCGCCGCCGCCCGCGTGCATCTGGTGGAAAAGGGCAAGGACCCGCGCCACTACGCCATGGTGGGCTTCGGCGGCGCCGGCCCGGCCCATGCCGCCGATGTGGCGCGCGCGCTGGGCGTGAAGGAGGTGATCATTCCGCCCGCCTCGGGCGCGGCCTCCGCGCTGGGCTTCCTGGCGGCGCCGCTGTCCTTCGAAACCGTCCGTTCTCTGCCGGTGGAATTCGCGCCGGGCTTCGACGCCGCGCGCGTCAACGCGCTGCTGGACGAGATGGAGGCGGAGAACCGCAAGCACCTGCTGGCCGCCGGCGTGAAGCCGGAGGACATCCGGGTGGAGCGCAGCGCCGACATGCGCCTGGTCGGCCAGATGCACGACATGTCCGTGCCGCTGCCGGCCGGCGCGCTGGGCGAGCAGAGCCTGGAGGCCATCGGCGCCGCCTTCACCACCGCCTACGCCGCCCGCTACACCTCGGTGTATGAAGGCGCGCGGATGGAGGCGATCAACTTCCGCGTCCGCGTCGTCGGGCCGGAGCCGAAGCTCTCCCTCAGCGGCGCGGTGGGCGGTGGCGATACCAGCAAGGCCGTGAAGGGCACGCGCAAGGCTTGGTTCGAAGGCGGCTGGCACGACACCACGGTCTACGACCGCTACGCCCTAGCCGCCGGCCATACCCTGGCCGGCCCCGCAATCATCGAGGAGCGGGAATCCACCACCATCATCGCCCCGGGCGACAGCGTGACGGTGGATGAGAGCCTGAACCTTCGCATCGCCATCGCCGCCACCGCGCAGGCGGATACCGCCATCACCGCGGACATGCCGCTGGAACAGGCGATGGCGCGCATCGAGGCCGACCCGATCGCGCTGGAGATCATGTGGTCCCGCCTGATCACGGTGGTGGAGGAGATGTGGCTGACGATCTGCCGCACCGCCTTCTCCCTGGTGATCTCGGAAAGCCAGGACTTCGCCACGGAACTCCTGGACCCGACCGGTGAGACGCTGGCGCATTCCCCGCGCGCCATGCCGGTCTTCAACCTCACCCTGCCCCGCGCGGTGAAGGCGCTGCTGGAACGCTACCCGGCCGAGACGCTGCAGCCCGGCGACGTGCTGATCACCAACGACCCCTGGCTCTGCGCCGGGCATCTCTTCGACATCGCGGTGGTCACGCCGGTCTTCCTGAACGGCAAGGTCGTCGGCCTGATGGGCACGGTGGGCCATGTCTCCGACATCGGCGGCACCAAGGATTCGCTGCGGGCGCGCGAGATCTTTGAGGAAGGCTTCCAGATCCCGCCGATGAAGCTCTACGAGGCCGGCCGGCCGAACGAGAGCCTGTTCCGCCTGCTGGCCGAGAATATCCGCAGCCCCGAGCAGGTGCTGGGCGACCTGCATTCCTTTGTCGCCGCCAATTCGCTGGGCGGGGAGCGGCTGCTCTCCTTCATGGCGGACTACGGCATGACGGACCTGCGGGCGCTGGCCGCCGTGGTGCAGGGGCGTTCGGAAAAGGCGATGCGCGACGCCATCCGCGCGCTGCCGGATGGCGAATACAACAGCACCATCTGGAACAACCCGCTGGGCAAGCGGCTGGACTACCCGCTGAAGCTGACGGTGAAGGGCGACGAGATCGAGCTGGATTTCGACGGCGCGCCGCCGCAGCTGCCGCAGGGCGGGTTGAACTCCACCATGAACTACACGGCCGCCCATGCCACCTATCCGCTGAAGTGCATGCTGACGCCGGCCGTGCGCGGCAATGCCGGCTGCTACCGCCCCTTCACCGTGAAGGCGCCGGAAGGGTCCATCCTGAACCCGAAGCGCCCGGCCTCGGTGAACATCCGCACCCGCACGGGCTGGTACCTGGCGCCGAACATCTTCCGCGCGCTGTCAGATGCCGCACCGGCGCAGGTGCAGGCGAATACCGGCCTGCCCATGGCCGCCTACATGTATGGCCAGGACGAGAACGGGCAGACCTATTCCGACATGCTGTTCATCGGCGGCGGCCAGGGTGCCTCGGCGCGTGGCGACGGCAAGTCGGGCCTGCTGTGGCCGACTTCGGCGGCGAATACCTCGATCGAGTTGTTCGAGGCGCGCGTGCCGGCGCTGGTGATCGAGAAGACCTACATCACGGATTCCGGTGGCGCCGGCAGGCATCGCGGCGGCCTGGGCCAGCGCGTGCGTGTGCGCAAGCTGAAGAACGACGGCCTGCCCACGCTGGTGACGGTCTATCCGGAAGGCGTCGGCAACCCCATTGCCGGCCTGTTTGGCGGCAAGGCGGGCGGCGAGGCCAGTGGCCGCGTGTTGGACACCGAGGGCAATGAGACGCTGAACTGCGGCACCGGCATGCTGGTGGAGGTCGATACCGCCGGGCAGATCGTGGAGATCGTGCTGGCCGGCGGTTCCGGCTACGGCAACCCGGCGGAACGCGACCCCGAGGCGCTGGCGCGCGACAAGCGCCTGGGCCTGGTATCCGAGGAAGGAGCGGCGCGCGACTACGCCGCCAAGCAGCCCGAAGCGGCCCCCACGGCCTGAACCCGATTGTTGGAGCGTAAAGCGATGCTGACGACAACACGACGCGGTGTGATGGCGGGCGGTGCCGCCCTGCTGGCCGGCATGGCCGGCATGCGGCCGGCCGAGGCGCAGGCCCGGCGCATCCTGGTGATCACCTCCAACCAGGATATCCCGAACTTCGACCCGCATCTGGCCAGCGGCTATTCCACCGCCATGGCGATGCGGAACGTCTATGACTCGCTGGTGCGGGTGGAAGGCAACCCGCCCAAGCCGGTGCCGCATCTGGCGCAGTCCTGGACCATGTCGGAGGACGGGCGCGAATACACCTTCAAGCTGGACCCGGCCGCCAAGTTCCATGACGGCTCGCCGGTCGATGCGGCGGCGGTGAAGTATTCCATCGAGCGCCTGCTGCGCCTGAACCGCGGCAATGCCTGGATGGTCGCCGGCATCGTGGACCCCGCGGGCACCGAGGTGGTGGATGCGCAGACGGTGCGCGTGAAGCTGCTGACGCCCTTCGTGCCCTTCCTGTCCGTGCTGCCCTGGGTCTGGATCGTGAACCCGAAGCAGGTGGAGGCCAACAAGGGCTCGGACGACGGCCAGACCTGGCTGCGCACCAATATAGCGGGCTCCGGCGCCTTCAACATCACCCGCGCCGAGGCCGGCAACCTTTACCAGTTCGAGCGCGTGGCGGATGGCTGGCGGAAGGGCGGCGGCAACCTCACCGGCGCCATCTGGAAGATCACGCGGGAGACCGCGACGCAGCGCCTGATGGTGCAGCGGGGCGAGGCGCAGATCGCGGTGGACCTGACCAGCGAGGACATGGAAGCGCTGAAGGGCCGCCCCGGCGTCAACCTGATCCTGGAGCCGGAATACCGCACCTTCCAGATCAAGATGAACTCGAAGCACGGCCCGCTGGCGGACAAGAACCTCCGCAAGGCCATCGCCTGTGCCTTCAACTACCAGGGTATGCTCGATGTCAGCGGCTATGCCGAGCTGATGAAGGGCCCGCTGCCCGAGAGCATCGACGGCTTCGACAAGGAGCTGCCGATCTATCGCACGGACCTGGAGAAGGCGAAGGAGTTCCTGGCCAAGTCCCGCAGCCCGAATGGCGGCATCAAGCTGACGCTGGCGCATGTCTCCGGCCTGGAGCAGCAGCGGCGCTGGGCGCTAGTTCTGCTGGACAGTCTGCGGGCGCTGAACATCGAGCTGGACATCAAGCCGATGATCTGGCCCGACATGGTCGCCGCCTGCCGCTCGCCCGAGACGGTGCCGGACTTCTTCATGGTCTACCAGACCGCCAATTACGGCGATGCCGACAACCTGGCCTATGCGGGCTTCCATTCCTCCCGCAACGGCAACTGGCAGAACCCGGTCTATGCCAACCCCGAGGTCGATGCCGTGCTGGACCAGGCGCGGGCCGAGGCCGACCCGGAGAAGCGCCGCGAGCTGTACAAGAAGTTCCAGCGCATCGTGATGGATGACAGCCCGGATATCTTCGGCGTGCTGGAGATGCGCAAGCTGGCGATGCGGAACAACGTGAAGGGCTTCGCCTTCACCCCGGTGGCCTCCAACGCCATCGAGCTTTTCCCGCTCTCGCTCGGCTGACCGCGTCGCATGCTGGGCTATATCCTCCGCCGTATCCTGCTGCTGGTGCCGGTGCTGCTGGGCCTGTCGCTGCTGGTCTTCGCCATCGCCCGGCTGCTGCCAGGCGACCCGGTGGCGCTGGCGGCGGGGCCGAATGCGACGGCGGCGGATGTGGCCTCGGTGGCGCGCGAATTCGGGCTGGATCAGCCCCTGCCCCTGCAATACTGGAACTACCTGACCGGCATCCTGCACGGTGATTTCGGCGTCTCCATCTTCACCCGCCGCCCGGTGGCGGAGGATCTGGCCGCCTTTCTGCCGGCGACGCTGGAACTGGTGCTGGCGGCGATGTTCCTCGCCATCGGCTTCGGCATTCCACTGGGGCTGATGGCGGCGGTCTTCCGCAACAGGTGGCCGGATTTCCTGTCGCGCACCGTCTCGCTCGGCGCCATCTCCATGCCGCGCTTCTTCCTGGGGCTGGTGTTCCAGTTGTTCTTCGCGATGTGGCTGGGCTGGCTGCCACTGTCCGGCCGCTTCCCGCTGATCGAGGAACCGCCGCCCACCGTGACCGGGTTGCTGACGGTGGATGCCGTGCTCTCCGGCCAGTTCCATGCGCTGGGCATCGCGCTCTCGCATCTGGCGCTGCCTGCGATTGCCATGGCGCTTTCCCCGCTCGCCACCATCATGCGGATGATGCGCGCCTCGACCATTGAGGTGCTGCAACAGGATTACGTGCTGACGGAACGCGCCCTCGGCCTCAGCCAGCGGCTGATCCTGTTCAAATACGTGCTGAAGAATGCCATCTCCGCCACGCTCACCGTCATCGGCCTGTATTTCGGCTGGCTGCTGGGCGGCACGGTGCTGGTGGAGACCGTCTTCGACTGGCCCGGCATCGGGCTCTACGCCACCCAGGCCGTGCTGACGCAGGACTTCATGCCGATCATCGGCGTCACGCTCTGCATCGGCGCCATCTTCGTGACCGTCAATCTGGTGGTGGACATGCTCTACGGCCTGCTGAACCCGAAGGTCCGCTACCAGTGAGCGCTACCGCCCATCCCCGCGTCGAAAGCTGGCGGCGCGGCTTCTACCGCTTCCGCCAGAGCTGGGTGTCTGTTCTTGGCCTCCTCATCGTGCTGGTGCTGCTGGTGCTGGCCATCGGCGGCGCGCATCTGACGCCCTTTCCGCAGCATATCCAGGGCGTGGTGGATACCAGCTCCCGCCTGCAACCGCCTTCCATGTCCTATTGGTTCGGCACCAACGAACTGGGGCAGGATGTCTTCTCGCTGGTGGTGGCCGGCACGCGCATCTCGCTGCTGGCGGGCATGGCGGTGGTAATCGTGGGTGCCGCCTTCGGCGTCTTCGTCGGCGCCCTTGCCGGCTTCTTCGGCGGCTGGGTCGATGAGGTGCTGATGCGCATCGCCGACCTGAAGCTGACCATTCCCGGGCTGATCCTGGCCATGGCCGTCGCCGCCGCGCTGGGGCCGGGGATCGTCAACATGATCTTCGCTATCGCCCTCTCCTGGTGGCCCGGCTACGCGCGGCTGGTGCGGGGCGAGGTGATGGCCAAGCGCGAGGAAACCTTCGTGCTTGCCTCCCGCGCCATGGGTGCCGGCACGGGGCGGCTGCTGTGGCGGCATATCCTGCCCAATATCGTCTCGCCGATCATTGTGAAGATGTCGCTGGACATGGGCTTCGCGATCCTGACCGTGGCCTCGCTGGGCTTCATCGGCATCGGCGTGAAGCCGCCGACGCCGGAATGGGGCTCCCTCCTCTCCGTCGCGCGGGTGAACATGCCGGATTACTGGTGGACGGCCATCTTCCCCGGCCTCGCGATCTTCCTGGCCGTCTTCGGCTTCAACCTGCTTGGCGATGGTCTGCGTGACCTGCTGGACCCGAAGGCGCGCCGCTGATGACTGACGATACCCTGCTGGAGATCAAGGACCTCCACCTCGCCATGCGCTCCTTCGAGGGCGAGGTGCAGGTTCTCAACGGCGTCTCCTTCGCCGTGAAGCGCGGCGAGATCTGGGGCATCGTGGGGGAGACAGGCTCGGGCAAGTCGCTCACCGGCCTCTCCGTCTCCCGCCTCGTACCGACGCCGCCGGGCCGCTACCTCGGGGGCAACGTGCGCTTCCAGGGGCGCGACATGCTCGCCCAGACGGAAGAGACGATGCGGACCCTGCGCGGCCGCCGCATCGGCATGATCTTCCAGGACCCCACCACCAACCTGAACCCCACCTTCCGCATCGGCACGCAGCTGGTGGACGTGGCGATGCACGCGGCACGGCAGGACCCTGCCCTGTTGGGGCTGGCGCCCGGTGCCTCCCGCCGCGCCATGCGGCAGGCGGCTGAGAAGCACGCCGTCGCCATGCTGGAGAAGGTCGGCATCCCCAATGCCGCCGCGCGGGTGAACGACTACCCGCACCAGTTCTCCGGCGGCATGAAGCAGCGCGTGCTGATCGCCATGGCGTTGATCGGCCGGCCCGACCTGTTGATCGCGGATGAGCCGACCACGGCGCTGGATGTTTCCGTACAGGCTCAGATCCTGCGGCTGATCCATGGGCTGGTGGAGGAGCACAATCTCGGCGTCCTCTTCATCACGCATAATCTCGGCGTGGTGGCGCAGCTCTGCACCCATGTGGCGGTGATGTATGCCGGCGCCATCGTGGAATCCGGCCCGGTGCGGGAGGTGCTGAAGCACCCGCAACACGACTATACGCGCGGGCTGCTGGCCTCCGTGCCCAAGCCCAGCATGAAGCGCGGCGAGCTGCGCGGCCTGGCCGGCGGCGCGCTGGCCGCCGAGCCCCTGGCGCCGCCGCCGCCCCGGCCGGCGCCGGGCGGCACCATCCTCTCCATCGAGAATGTGGTGAAGGAATTCCCCGGCGCCCGGCGCGGCTTCTTCGACCGCGCGCCGCCGGTGAAGGCGCTGCAGGATGTCAGCCTCGATGTTCGCAAGGGCGAGAGCTTCGGGCTGGTGGGGGAATCGGGTTCCGGCAAGACCACCCTCACCCGCTGCATCCTGCAACTGGAGAAGGTGAGTTCCGGCCGCATCGTCTATGACGGCATCGACCTGACGGCGCAGACGCCGCAGCAGATGCAGGCGCTGCGCGCGCGCATCCAGATCGTGTTCCAGGACCCCTACGCCTCGCTGAACCCGCGCATGACCGTGCGCGACATCATCGCAGAGCCGATGGAGATCCATCACGACAAGATCGCGCTTTCGCCGCGCCAGCGCACGGACCGGGCGGCGGAGCTGTTGCAGCAGGTTGGCCTGACCACGCAGCACCTGAACCGCTACCCGCATGAATTCTCCGGCGGGCAGCGGCAGCGCATCGGCATCGCCCGCGCCCTGGCGCCAAAGCCGGATTTCCTGATCCTGGATGAACCCACGAGCGCGCTGGACGTGTCAGTGCAGGCGCAGGTGCTGAACCTGCTGCACGACCTGCAATCGCGCCTAGGGCTGACCTACTTCTTCATCAGCCACGACCTCGGCGTCATCCGCTACATTTGCGACCGCGTGGCGCTGATCCACCATGGCAGGCTGGTGGAACAGGGCGAGACGGAAGAGGTCTTCACCGCGCCGCGGAGCGACTACGCCAAGATGCTGCTGGCGGCGATGCCGGACCCGGACCCGGACCTCTCGCCGCTGCGCAGGCCCGAGCTGGCGCTACTGTAGCACGCCCCAGCGCTCCACCGCCGGCTCGGCGCTCGCCCATTTCCACTTGCCGTCCTGCAGGCAGGTGGTGGCGATGATGGTGATGCGCTCCTCCACCTTCTCGCCGATGCCGATCGCGACCTCGCGGCATTCGGCCAGGGGCGTGTTGATCAGCCGCACCACCTGCACGCTGCCCTGCGCGTCGCCATAGCCGAAGGGCAAGGCGTGCTCGACCTTCCAGTCGGCCACGGTACCCAGCGGAATGGCGCCGGCGGTGGCGGAGATGCTGTCCTGCTCCCCACGCGCGATGCGGCGGGAGACATATTGCAGCGTGGCGGTGACGGCGGCGCGGATGCCGACGCCCACCGCATAGCCCACCGCCGCATTGCCGGTGGCGATGCCCGCCGTGACACCGGAGACACCACCCACAATGCCGCCCGCCGCCTGGCAACCCGCCAGTGGCAGGGCGACCACCAGCACGGCGGCGGCCCGCCGCGCGGCGGGGCTCACTGCAAGGCTCCCCACCGCTCCGTGGCTGGCTCGGCGCTGGCCCATTTCCATTGTTCGCCGTTGCGGCAGATGGCGGCGGTGTAGAAGGCCTTGTGCGGCCGCACCACGCCATCGACTTCCTGCACCTCGCTCTCGACCGAGAAGACGATCTCGCGGCATTCGAGGCCGAGGCCGCCGATGTCGCGCGAGACTGTTACCTGCCCGTGGCGGTTGGGCTGCACCGGCACCTGATGGCGGACGCCCCAGGCCGCCACCTTGCCGATGGCCAGCGGCCCGGCGGCATTGGCGATGCTGTCCTGCTCGGCGCGCTGGGTGCGGCGCTCGGCATATTGCAGCCCGGCCTGGGCCAGGGAGCGGACGCCAAGGCCGATACCGGCTGTGACCGCGCCATTGTCCGTGATCGCATCCGACAGCGAGGCGCCGGCGATACCGGCAAGATCGGCGGTGCCTTCCCGCAGCAGTGACTGGCATCCCCCCAACAGAAGCAGTCCCGAAAGCAGCACAGGCACAGCTCTCACCACCGGCAATGGCCTTCTCCCTTTCGTATGGCCGCCTTCCGCGTGCCCTTAGTTCCCCACACGCCGCAGCGCCCAGCCCGCCACGCCGCCCACCAGCAGGGCCAGCGCCAGGATGACCACGGCCAGCGCATTCACCTCCGGCGTCAGCCCCAGCCGCAGCATGGAGAAGACCACCATCGGCAGCGTGGTGCCGGCGGGGCCCGATACGAAGCTGGCCACCACCACGTCATCCAGCGAGAGCGTAAAGGCCAGGAGCCAGCCCGCCAACAGGCTTGGCAGTATCAACGGCAGCGTGATCGTGCGGAAAGCCACCCAGGGCGTGGCGCCGAGGTCGCGCGCCGCATCCTCCAGCGAGGCATCCATGCCGGCCAGCCGCGCCTGCACCACCACGGCGACATAGGCCAGGCCGGTGGTGGCATGGGCCAGCAGCACGGTGGTGGCACCGCGCTCGGCCGGCCAGCCGGTGGCGGCCTGCAGCAGCACAAAGCCCAGCAGCAGGGACAGGCCGGTCACCACTTCCGGCAGCACCAGGGGCGCGCCGGCCAGGGCGCCGAAGATCGCCCGGCCTGCGAAAGGGCCGCGCCGCGCCAGCACCCAGCCGGTGGCGCCGCCCAGCAGCACCGCCAGGGTGGCGGAGCCCGCGGCGATTCGCAGGGAGAGCCAAGCGGCCTCCCGCAGCCGGTCGTTGGCGGCGAGCGCCGCGAACCAGCGCAGGGAGAAGCCACCCCACTGGAAGGGCACGCGGCTGTCGCTGAAGGCATAGCCCGCCAGCAGCAGCACCGGCAGCCACAGGAAGCCGAGGCCGAGCCAGAGGCCGATCCGGGTCATTGCCGCGCCTCCAGCCGCTGGAACAGGCGGATGGGCAGGATCAACACCAGCAGCAGCGCCACCGCCAGGGCGGCGGCCACGGGCCAGTCGCGGTTCTGGAAGAATTCCTGCCACAGCACGCGGCCGACCAGCAGCGCCTCGGGCGGCCCCAGCAGTTCCGGGATGACGTATTCGCCGGCGGCGGGAATGAAGACCAGCAGAAAGGCCGCCACCGCCCCCGGCGCCGCCAGTGGCAGTGTGACGGTCAGGAAGACAGTGGCCGGACGGGCGCCGAGATCGGCCGCCGCATCCTCCAGCGTCCGGTCCAGGCGGGAAAGGCTGGCGTAGAGCGGCAGCACCGCGAAGGGCAGATAGGCATGCACCATGCCCAGGAACATCGCCGTGTCGGAATAGAGCAGCGGCAGCGGCGCATCGATCCAGCCGAGGCCACGCAGCAACCCGTTGATCCAGCCCTCGTCGCGCAGGATGCCGGTCCAGGCGCCGATGCGCGGCAGGAAGCCGGTCCAGAAAGGCAGCAGCACCGCCATCAGCAACAACGGGCGGCGGCGTGGCGTGGCGCGGGTGATGCCCAGTGCCATGGGGAAACCCAGCAGCAGGCAGAGCGCCGCCGTTCCCCCCGCCACCCGCAGCGATTGCAGGAAGGCGGAGAAGTAATAGTCGTCCTGCACCAGCAGGCCGAGCGGCTCCCAGTTCGGCTGCCAGCCGGTGGCGGCGGAATAAGGCAGCACGAAGGGCGGCACGCCATCGCCGGGCTGGGAGATGGCCAGCGCCAGCACCACCAGCAGCGGCAGCGCCACGAAGCCCAGCAGCCACAGTGCTGGCACCAGCAGCGGGATGCGCCGCATCAGCCGGCCAGCGGCACCAGCGCCGCTGCCTCCCACCGCAGGTCCAGGGCAGTGCCGGGCGGCGGCGGTGGGCCGTCCTCCTCGGCATGACTGACGCGCAGCAGGGCGCCACCGGCGGCACGCACCAGCAGCAGGCTGTCGTCGCCGCGAAACGCGACATCCTCCACCACGCCGCGCGCCGTATTGGGACCGCTGGCGCCGGGCTGGGCCAGGATGCGCTCCGGCCGCAGGGCGCAGGCCGTGGCGCCAGGGGGCATCGGCTCAGCCGGACGCAGGCTGGCGCCCAGGGTAGGACAATCCAGCCCCCCTGCCCCGTCCGGCTGGCCTTCCAGCACATTGGCGGCGCCGAGGAAATTGGCCACGAAGCGCGTTGCCGGCCGCTCGTACACGGCGCGTGGCGGGCCAAGCTGCACCAGCCGCCCGGCTTCCAGCACCGCCACGCGGTCGGCCAGGGCCAGGGCCTCGTTCTGGTCGTGCGTTACCATGATGAAGGAGGCACCGGTGCGGCGTTGCAGGGCGCGCAGCTCGAAGCCGGTGCGTTCGCGCAGGTTGGCGTCCAGCGCGCCCAGCGGCTCGTCCAGCAGCAGCAGGCGCGGGCGTTTCACCAGCGCCCGCGCCAGGGCCACGCGCTGGCGCTGGCCGCCGGAAAGCCGGTGCGGCATGCGGGAGGCAAAGCCGGCCAGCCCCACCATCTCCAGCGCCTCGGCCACCCGTGCATCGCGTTCGGCGCGAGGAACGCCATCCCGCTTCAGGCCATAGGCGACATTCCCCTGCACCGAGAGATGCGGAAACAGCGCATAGGACTGAAACATCATGTTCAGCGGCCGCGCATGCGGCGGCACCGGCACCAGGTCGCGCCCCTCCATGCGGATGCTGCCGGCATCCGGCTGCTCGAACCCCGCCACCAGCCGCAGCAGGGTGGACTTGCCGGAACCGGAACCGCCCAACAGCGCCAGGAATTCCCCCGGCTCCACGCGCAGGTCCAGCGCCTCCAGCGCCGCGATGCCGCCGAAATGCTTCGAGAGCCCGGCGATCTCCAGCAGGCTCAATTCAGCGCCCGGCCTTGAAGCGGTTCCAACTGCGGCCATAGGCCCGCGCGGCGCTGGCCGGCAGCGCCTGCACCGTGAAGGTGCGCGCCAGCATCTCCGGCGTCGGGTAGATATTGGGGTCGTTGCGCACATCCTCCTGCACCATCGGCGTGGCGGCGGTGACGGCATTGGGGTAGCGCACCTGGTTGGTGATGCCGGCCATCACCTCCGGCCGCAGCAGGAAGTTGATGAAGGCGTGGGCGCCCTCCGGGTTCGGGGCATCGGCGGGAATGGCCAGCATGTCGAACCAGAGCTGCGCGCCTTCCCTGGGCTGCACATAGCCGATCTCGACACCGCGCTTCGCCTCCCGCGCACGGGCCTGCGCCTGGATGGCGTCGCCGGAATAGGTCAGCGCCACGCAGTATTCGCCATTGGCCAGCGCATCCAGGATGCTGCTGCTGGCGGTGATGGCGCGCACATGCGGGCGGATGGCCAGCAGCGCTTCCTCCGCCACGCGCAGGTCGGCGGTGTCGCTGCTGTTGGGGTTGCGGCCGGCCCATTTCAGCACGGTGGGCAACACGTCGATGGCGGAATCCATCACCGCGATGCCGCAGCCGGCCAGGCGGCGCGCATTCTCCGGCTTCATCAGCAGGTCCAGGCTGTCCAGCGGCGCATCGGGCGCCAGGGCACGGACGCGGTCGGGGCGGATGGCCAGGCCGATGGTGCCGTAGAGATAGATGGCGCCGAAGCGGTTGCCGGGGTCGCTGCTCTCCACCTGCTTCAACAGCGCCGGGTCCTGGTTGCCCCAGTTGGGAATCTTGCCGCGGTCCAGCGGCAGCAGCGCGCCGGCCTTGGCCAGGCGGGCGAAGGTGGGCTCGCTGGTCGGCACCACGATGTCGTAGCCGGACCGCCCGGCCGAGAGCTTGCCTTCCAGAGTCTCCAGGCTGTCGAAGACATCGTAGCGGATCTTGATGCCGCTCTCCTGCTCGAACTTCGCCACCGCGTCGGGGTCGATGTAGTCGGACCAGTTGTAGACGTTCAGCGTCTTCTCCGCCTGGGCGGCGGCGGGATGCGGCAGGCTTCCGGCCAGGAGGGCGGCGGCGCAGAGCGAGGCGGCAAGCAGACGGCGGAGCATGTCGGGCCCTTCCTGACAGCGGGGAGCAAGCGGCCAGCCTAGCGGCGGATTGCGCCACGGCTCAATCACCGCGCTTCTCGGGGCATGTATATAGGATTTTTTTCTTGACTAAAGGTTGGAATTCCTGTCTATTCCGGCCGTCACCGGGCGAACTGCGCCCTGACCATTTCCCCGTCCCACGAAGCCCCCATCCGCCCGCGCCCGGCCTGCCCGCCTCCCGTGGGCGGGCTGTTCGCGCGCGCCTCCCGCCAGCCCGTCCCAGGAGACGCGCATGCCCTTCGACGCCCGCAACCTCACGCCGCTGGATTCCGCCGGCGGCTTCACGATGTGGCTCTACACCACCACGGATACCCGTGCCGCCGTGCTGGCCCAGGGCTACTTCGCCTCGGCCGCCGGCAAGCTGATGCCGGGCCACCTGATCCTGCTGCAGACCTCGGATGCGCTCAGCCTCATTCCCGTGCGCAGCAATGGCGCTGTGGGCAACGGGCTGGTGCTGGATGCCACCGCGCCGCCGGTGCGCATCACCACCGGCGCCGCGCTGAAGATCCTGTTCCGCCTGGGCGCCGCCACGGTGCAAACGCGCACCGTGGCGCTCGATCCGGTGCCGGCCGGCCTCTACATCGGCCGCTCCTTCACCGTCTCCGCCCGCGTCACCGGGCCAGTCGCCACGCTGGTCTTCTCCATCGTCAACGGCAGCGGCGCGGTGGTCGCGGGGCCGGTCTCGGTCAGCGCGCTGTCGGGTTCCGCCTCCGTCACCTTCACGGCGCCCGCCCCAGGCTCCGGCTACCGCGTCGTGGTGCGGGATGCCGGTGAGCCGCTGGTGACGCAGACCTCCACCTCCTTTGTCGTGACCGAGCCCTATGTCCTGCTCACCGAGGCCGGCAACACGATGCTGATGCAGGACGGCGGCGAATTGCTGATCTGAGCGGCCCTCAGCTCCCCTCCCCGCGCGCCCACCCCCTGAAGGACCCCCGCCCCGATGGCCAATTCGAAGATCTCTGAACTTCCCACCGCCGCGACCCTCGCCGATGCCGATATCGCCGCCCTGGTGCAGGGCAGCGCCGCCCTGGCGGTGACGCGCCGCACCACCATCGCCGCCATGCGCAATGCCATGCTGGCCGACCGCCCGCTGCATGTGCGCGACTATGGCGCGGTGGGCGATGGCATCACTGACGACACCGCCGCCTTCCAGCGCGCGATCGACACCGCGGCGGCGCAGGGTGGCGGCGTGGTGCTGCTGGGGCCGCGCCGCTACCTGGTGTCCGGGGGCGACATCACGGTGAAGAACGGGGTCTTCCTGCGCGGCCGCACCAGCGCCGGCGGCTGGCGCCAGAATGGCGATTTCACCAGCGTCAACCACGCCATCCTGCTGGACCCCGCGCGCACCATCCGCGTGCAGCGCAATGGCGGGCTGGAAGGGCTGGCGGTGCTGCGCCGGGGCATGACGGTGCCTACCAATCTGCGCGAGGGGCTGGATGCCATGGCCGCCTTCGCCGGCACCGCCATCACGGTGGGCGATGGCAGCGGCGGCGGCGGCAATGGCAACGGCGCGGATACCACGCTGGCGGGGTTGCTGATCCTGGGCTTCAACTGGGGCATCTACAGCCATGGCAATGCGCGCCTGCGCGTGAAGGACGTGCTGGGCGATGCGCGCAACGGGCTTTTCATCGGCAATGCCTTCGATGTCTGCCGCATCAGCGAGGTGAACTGGCACCCGCTCGTCACCACCGGGCGCATCTGGTCCAATACGCGCATCGCCATCGGCAATGTCACTGACAATGGCGCCGGGCGCTTCCGTGTCACGCTGACCGGCGAGCACAGCCTGAAGACCGGCGAGCTGATGAACATCTCCGAGGTGCGCAGCAGCGGCTGCCCCGGCCTTTATGGCCGCTGGTCCGTCACGGTGGTGGATTCCACTCGCGTGGACCTCGACAATTCCACCTATGTTGCCGGCTGGAGCTCCGGCGGTGCCGCCTATATCCAGCCGAACCGCCGCCTTGGCACCGCCTTCACCGTCACCAGCACCGACATGGCGTCCTTCCAGAACTGCTTCGAATACGGCCACGACATCGGCTTCGACATCTATGGCGACGTGCATGCCTGCACCTTCGCCAATATCGGCGTGGATGGCTGGGTGGATGCGGCGGACCCCACCACCGTCGGCATCCGCCTCAGCGGCACCACCCAGCGCAACAAGTTCATTGGCGGCTTCCTGTCCTCCAAGGGCGTTTCCGTGCAGGTCTCGACCACGGGCACGGAGCAGCACGAGATCATCGGCGTCGATGTGACCGGCGGCGCCCGCCGCATCGTGGAAGTGCTGGACGGGCAGGTTTCCTTTGTGGGCTGCGACTTCACCGGCGGCCCCGGCACCGGCAACCAGACCATCGCCGCCATCCACCTGGCGGAAGCGGCGGGCAATGTCATCGTCACCGGCTGCGATACCCGCCCCGTGACCTTCACCGCCGACAGCGCGGCGGCGATGAAGCGCATCAGCCTCGCCGCCAACCGCCATACCACGGAAAGCACCAACCGCATCGCGGCGGGGCGGGTGGAGATCGCCTCGGTGTCCGATACCGCCGCCATCGAGACGCGGCTTTCCGCCGATGCCGATGGCGCGGTGAATATCCACAAGCGGGGCGGCAACGGCGCGCAGTTGCGGCTGCTGGATGCGGCCGACAAGCCGGCGGCGAGCTTCACCCTCTCCGGCACCGATGTGAACTTCGCAGGTGAAATCGGCAACAACCCGAATGCGGCGCTGAGCCTGGGCGGCGCCGGCATGACGCAGCCGCAGACGTTGCGGCTGCGGCGCCTTTCCGCCAGCCCGGCGGCCAACGACCGCATCGCGGTGCTGGAAGCCAATGGCAACAACAGCGCCGCCGCCGAGCAGACCTTCGCCCGCCTCGCCGCCGTGGCGGAAAACGTGACGACTGGCGGCGAGGCCGGCGCGCTGGTCTTCGAAACCCGCGCGGCGGGTACGGTGGCCGAACGCTTCCGCATCTCCTCCACCGGCACCGCGACGCTGAAGGGGCCGCTGGTGCTGCCGGGAGACCCGGTGGCCAACCTGCATGCCGCCACCAAGCGCTATGTCGATGGCCAGTTCACCGAGCGCCGGCTGGCCACCCTGCTGCTTTCCGCCGCCACCGCCCTGACCCATGCGCTGCACAACGGCCGGATGCTGATCGCCAATGCCGGCACCACGCTGTCGCTGAGCTGGGCCAATGCGGGGGATGGCTTCTCCTGCACCGTGGTCAACCGCCTGGGCACGGACCTGGCGCTGTCGCTCTCGGGCTTCACCGTCAACACGGCGCCCACCAATGCCGACGGCTTCACCAGGATCCGCGCCGGCGGCATCGCCTCGCTGCTCGTCTACTCGCCCGATGGCGGCACCACGAAGATCTGCCACCTGACGGGGGCGGGAGCCCCCTGACATGAACCTTTCGTATTTTCCGGCCGGTACGCTGGAGGGCCATGCGGCCCTCCGCGTGCTGGGGCCAGACAATCCGGGCCGGCTCACAGTCGGCCGCGCGGGCAGCGCCACGACACTGACCGCAACATCCTCGGTGGCCACGGCCACCGCCAACCTGCCACGCTTCAGCGGCGCGGCCCGGCGGCTGCTGGTGGAAGGGCGGCGCAGCAACCAGATCCGCAACGCGCGCGGCGAAGGCGCTGTTCCCGGCCCCTATTCCAGCGGCGGCGCGCTGCCGGGCTTCTGGGGGCTCAACGGCGTCACGCCGGCCCTGCTGGAGATCCTCGGCACCGGGGAGGAGGACGGGCTCAACTACACGGATATCCGCGCGGCGGGCAGCAGCACCTTCGCGCTGCGCTTCGGTGCGCCGACCGAGGCGGCCGCCGCCGCCGGGCAGAGCATCGCCAGCGCCGTTCATGTCCGTCTGCTGGCCGGCGCGCTGTCGGATGCCGCTCTGCTGGAAGTGGACTTCTTCGCCAACAACGCTACCTCCATCAACAAGATCGCGATCGCGCCCACGGGCGCGCGCCTGGCGTCGCAACGCTTCACGAATGTCTATGTGTTCCCGAGCGCTGTCAGCATCGTCTCCCGCCTCCGCTTCAGCGGCAGCTACGATGTGTCGCTGCGGATCGCGGCGCCGACGCTGGAACCCGACGCCGCCTTTCCATCCTCGGTCATCCTGCCTCCCGCTGGCGCTCCGGCGGTCTCGGCCCGGGAGGCTGACCAGCCGGCCTGGGCACCGGCCGGCGGCTTCGGCGCGCAGGGCACGCTGGTGGTACGGGCCATGCTGCCGCAGCTGGCGCCCTTCGGCGCCTCCCAGGGGCTGTGGCAGATCGACGACGGCACGGACCAGAACCGCATCGCGCTGCGCAACACCTCCGCCGGCTCCGCCATCACCGGCGTGGTGGACCTGGGCGGCACCAACCTGGCCACCCTCTCCCCCGGCAACATGACGCCCGGCGTGCCTTTCCGTGCCGCCTTTGCCTGGGCGCCCGGAGACCAGGCGCTCTGCCTTTCCGGCGGCGAGGTGCAGACCGCCGCCGCCGTCCTGCCCACCGGCCTCACCCGCCTGCTGGTCGGCCATGCTTCCACCCAGCTCAACCGCGCCGCCTTCGGCGAGGTGGAACTGCTGGACTACCGCCCCACCCGCCTGCCCAACGCCATGCTGCAGGCCCTCTCCGGCGCCGCCTGAGCGGCAGCCGGCCTTTTCCGAAGGAGCGAGACCCATGCCCGTCCTGACCGATTACGCCCGCAATCTCGTCGCCCGCGCCATCTGCGCCCGCGGCCCTTCCCTGCCTGCCGCCGTCTATGCGGCGCTGGGCACCGGCGGCACGGTCGCCAATGGCCTGTCCGGCGAGCCCGCCGGCAATGGCTATGCCCGCCAGAAGGTCGTCTTCACCGGCACCGGGGAGCAGCGCAATGCCGAGGCGCTGCGCTTCGTCTTCACCGCCGCCGCCGGCACGCTGACGCATGTCGGGCTCTACGACGCTGCCGCCGGCGGCAATGCCCTGGCCTTCGGGCCGCTGACGCAGACCGCCCCTGTCTCCGGCGCCGGCACGGTGACGCTGGCGGCCGAGGCGCTGACCATCGGCGCCGAATAGCGCCCCGCCGGCCGCGTCGCGCGGCCGGCAACCTCCTCCCCCAGCAAGGACCTCATCCGATGCGCTATCTCCTCGACCGTATGGCCGAGCCGGGCACGCTGCGCTCGCTCGCCGTCGTGGTCTTCGCGATCAAGGGCATCGTGCCGGATGCCGGCACGATCCAGGGCTTTGTCGATGTCTCCATCCTGCTGCTCGGCACCATCTCGGCCCTGATGCCCGAGGGCAGCAAGGCGGCCCGGTCTTGAGCACGGCACCCAGCTCACTGGCCGCGCTGCTGCTGCGGGAGGAAGGCCTGCGGCTGACGGTCTACGACGACGCCACCGGCCAGCCCCTGCTGCCCGGCAGCACGCTGCGCGGCCATCCCACCATCGGTATCGGCCGCTGCCTGGACCGGCGTGGCATCACGACAGCCGAAGCCCTGGGACTGCTGGAGAACGACCTGGCCGAGGTTCGTACGGCTGTGGCAGCGGCGCTGCCCTGGGCGGCGGAACTCACCGACAACCGCCGCATGGTGCTGGAGGCCATGGCCTTCCAGCTCGGCCTCGCCGGGCTGCTGGGCTTCAAGGGCACCCTGGCCGCCCTGCGGCGCGGCGACCACGAGGCCGCGGCGGCAGGCATGCTGGCCTCGCTCTGGGCACGGCAGACACCGGCGCGGGCGCAGCGCATGGCCATGATGATGCGCGCCGGCTGAGCCTCTCCCCAGCCCGGCGAAAAGCGAAGGCGTGTGCTTTTCGCCGGGCCGGCCTATATATGCCGGCCCATGTCTTGTCACAGCGCCGGGATGCCAGGCCTCGCGGCGCAGGTGGCCGGTGGCCGTCGCTCCGCTTGTTCAGGATCATGCCTTAGTTGCGCCACCACACGCCTTTGCGGCAGAAGGTCATGCGGCGCCTGCCGCGCCGGCATCTTTCCATGCCGCGACGCTATGGCCTCGCGGCGCTGATGGTATTGGCGGCGGGCGGCATCCGGCTGGCACTGCCCGTCATCGGCCCGCCCTACCTGTTCTTCATCCCGCCCGTGATGGCGGTGGCCTTTCTGCTGGGCAACGGCCCCGGCCTCTTCGCCACCGCCCTGGCCACGCTGCTGGCCGTGGGCCTGTTCATTCCCCCCTACTACACGCTGCAGATCCCCTTCGAGCAATGGACGGCGACGGCGCTCTTCGCCCTGGTCGCCGCCGCCCTCGCGCTGGTCTGCTCCGCCTTCCGCCGCACCCTGGATGCCCGGGACGCCGATCTCGCGCAATTGCGGCAGGCCCTTGCCGATGCGGCAGACGGCCGTGCGGCGGCCGATGCCAGCAACGCCTTCCTCAGCGGCGTGCTGGCCAGTTCCGCCGACTGCATCACCGTGCTGGACCTCGATGCCCGCCTGACCTTCATGAGCGAGGGCGGCCGCCGCAGCATGGAGGTGGCGAATTTCGCCACCATCCACCATGCCCCCTGGCCCGAGCTGTGGCAGGGGGAGGCAAGGGCCGAGGCGGAGGCCGCCGTGGCCGAGGCCCGCGCCGGCCGCGCCGCGCGCTTCCAGGGGCTGGCGCATACCATGCGCGGCCGGCCGCTGTGGTGGGACGTGGCGGTGACGCCCATGCTGGACGGTGACGGGCAGCCGGAGCGGCTGCTCTGCGTCGCGCGCGACATCACGGCGCAGCGGCGGCTGGAGGAACAGCAACAGCTGCTGAACCAGGAACTGAAGCACCGGCTGAAGAATACCCTGGCCATGGTGCAGGCGGTGATGAACCAGACGCTGCGCCAGTCCCGCTCGCTGCCCGAGGCACAGGAGGCGCTGGAGGCGCGCCTGGTGGCGCTGAGCGGCGCCCATGGCGGGCTGCTGGACATGCAAAGCCAGGGTGCCGAGATCCATGAGGTGGTGCGCGCCGCCCTGCTGCCGCATGAGAGCCGCGCCAGCGCCTTCCGAGTCGAGGGCCCTTCGCTCCGCCTCTCCTCCCGCTGCGCCCTGGCCCTGACGCTGGCCCTGCATGAGCTGGCCACCAATGCCGCCAAATACGGCGCCCTTTCGGCCGAGAACGGGTGGGTGTCGCTCTCCTGGCGTATCCTGCCGCCTTTCGATGGCGCCGAGACCACCTTTCAGCTGCGCTGGCAGGAAAGCGGCGGCCCTCCGGTGCAGCCCCCGGCCCGCGCCGGCTTCGGCAGCTTCATGATCCGCCGCACCCTGCCGGGCTATTTCGAGGGCAGCGCCAACCTCGACTTCCGGCCTGAAGGATTGCTCTACCAGCTTGAAGGGCCGGTGGCCTCATTGCACGAAGGGCAAGGCCAGCAGGGCTGAGGCGCGCGCGGCTGGTCAGAACTGCCGGCGCAGGCTCGGCGCGATCTTCCGGCTCAAGCCCGGTTGTTCCATGTCGGCCTTCAAGCCGTCCCGCCGGAACCTGCGGATGATGTCGATATCGTCATGCCCAAGCTCGCAACGCGCGATCGCGGCGGCAAGCCGGTCCTCGGCCGCGTCCTGGGCGTCTCCAGGCGGGTACCGCGCCACGACCACAGCCATCAGGCACAAGGAGGTGAAACGGGTGCCGGGCGGCACCGAGCCCAGGCCTTGTTCCGTCACCGCCAGTGCGAAGCCCAGTTCCGCTTCGGATATCAGACCTCCCTTCCGCTTCATCAGCCTATCCCCTGTACCCCGTGAAGAGCCCCGGCCAACGGCCGCAGCTTGCGTCCAGCCTCAGGAAGCCCTGAATCGGGGCAGCTCAACGTCCCGAGTAGGGTTTTGTTGTGGCGCGGTGCTGCGGCTCGGGCCCGGAAATGGCCTGCTGCCTGAGAAGCGGCCGGGGTGGGAGCTGTAGCGCTGCCCGAGAGCCAACCCGTGAAACAGGCAGGATCGACGCCCAGCGACCGCGTGCCTGCGATGTGGCGGAAATCAGCGCCTCCCGGCCAATTCTGTGCATCCCGGCGCATAATGGGGGTTGCGCGCCACCGAGCCAGACCTCAGGAAGCGCCGCATACCGACGGTCCTGCTGCTGTAGCTCAGCGGTAGAGCACTCCCTTGGTAAGGGGCTCCCGCGACACTTCTAACCACATGAATTATCTTGACGATTTTCGGCATTGCGGGCGCTTGCGTGTCGCTGTCGTGACAGCGCCCTATTGGGTGGATGGCCACGCGAAGCCGGGATCGTTTGGTTGATATCGGCGGATGCAGGCCCATCTAGATTAGGTGTCCGCCAATCAGCCTGCTTGGCTGCGATAACCATGACGGAAAAACCGTCATCTCAGCGTTACAAGCTGGGCGTGGACACTCTCGTGGGATTTAACTATATCATAAACCGCCTTCGGTATGGGGCCTGTAGCTGATCTCGCACGTCCAGCGTTATCGCCGCAGGGTGAAGGCAGAAAGGGAAATGTATGACCACCGTTCGTAAGGGGCTGTCTCGCATGGCGCGCCTTAGCGAGGGTAAAGCCGGCTTCGGCGCTAGCCTGTTCCTGGGCCTAACACTTAATCATGCTGCTCCGTCGGGAACCGTGACCTACAATGGCCAAGGGTTCCGCGGTGATCAGCGCGCCATTGGATCTGACTTCGCGCGAGCGATTGCTAGGTCCACACAGAAGATGGAAAAAGCTTCCTAATGGAGGCTGTGGCTGGGCCTAGCGAACCAGACCCTCGTAGGGACACTGCCCAGCCGGATAACCTCCCGGAAGTCGAAGAGGTCGATCCAGAAGCTAGCGAGCTGATCAAGGCAAGCGTTGCTGACGCCTTGGGTCGGTCCAATGTTAACTTGCCGACTAGGCAGAAAGAGAAGCTGGAAGCCGAGCTTACGCGGTCGGTAACTATGTCAGTTCAGGCCAGCTTCTCCGGACCTATACCTCCCCCAGGAATGCTCCACCACTACGAGAGCGTCCTCCCTGGTTTAGGGAGAGACATCGTAGAAATGGCAAAAAAAGAGCAGGAACATCGGCATTCTTGGGAGCAGAAGGCTCTCATCAACGATGTGTTCATGCAGTCTGGCGCGCTAATACTGGGATGGATATTGGCAGCCGCCGCCTTTGCGATATCCGCCTTTTTCTTCTATCACAAAGAATATTATGGCGGCGGCGTATTCATGACGGTGCCTGTCTTTGTTTTGATTAGAACGATTATTACGGCAGGCAAGAAAGATAAGGTACCTCCTGCAGCCAAACAGCGGCGAACGAGCAGTGCGCCAAATCGCTCGCAAAGACGCGCAGCCCAGCGCGGGCAAAAGTAGGCGATTTCTAGGACCTGTTAACGCATCCGCCTACGATTGCTGCAACCTGTGCAGAACCGACCTCACCCCTCCCGCATCAGATCCGCCATCTCCAATGGATACTGGCCCACGGCATATGCCCAGGCCGTGTCCCACTTGTCGCGGTGCGGCTTGCCCGGGCGCCACAGTCCCTTCGCATAGCAATCCCACCCAGCGTTTACCGTTTCGGGGACCGCATAGGGGTCGGTGAGCAGCAGCAGGCGAGCAAGGGCGTAGGCCAGCAGGTCATGGCCCTCCAGCGCCCGCCAGACTGGCGCAGGTTCCGGCACCACCGAGGCGGCCTCGCACGCTCACATCATGCCGGTCGGCCATGAGGACGCCATCCGCGAGATGTGGGGCATCTGGCCGGCGCCGGCTTCTGTCAGGCAGGCCAGGTGAACGCATTGGGAACCGCGTGTCTGTCACGTGACAAGAATCGGCGCGCCTCCACCCAATTCTATGCACCTCCACGCATAATGGGGGTTGCGCGCCACCGAGCCAGACCTTAGGAAGCGCCGCATACCGACGGTCCTGCTGCTGTAGCTCAGCGGTAGAGCACTCCCTTGGTAAGGGAGAGGTCCAGGGTTCGATTCCCTGCAGCAGCACCATCGGGATGTCTTTCCGCATCGGCCAGGTTGCATTGCCCCGATGACGAAGCTTTCCGCCTCAGCCCCCCCAGGCTCTTCAGAGACACCCGCGGCACGCCGCGCCGCCGAAGCCGAGGCACGCCTCGCCGCCGCGCTGCGCGAGAACCTGCGCCGCCGCAAGGCGCAGTCCCGCGCCCGCGAGGCCAGCCAGGCCGACGCCCCCACCCCAGCATCGACGCCGGAACAAGGCTGACGGCCTTGTCCGTCTTGGTTGCGGCCAGGCTGCCGCTGGGCTAGACCCCGGCGCCTCTCCGCGTGCGCCCGGGCCCGGGTCGCGCGCTCCCGCCCCGCCGCACGGAAGCCACGCCCATGTCCATCATGCCCGACCACTGGATCCGTCGGATGGCGACCGAGCACGGCATGATCGAGCCCTTCGTGGAGAACCAGCGGCGGGAGGGCGTGATCTCCTACGGCCTCTCCTCCTACGGCTACGACGCGCGCGTGGCGGATGAGTTCAAGATCTTCACCAACGTGGACAACGCGCTGGTGGACCCCAAGGAATTCGCCGAGGGCAGCTTCGTCACCCGCCAGGGGCCGACCTGCATCATCCCGCCCAATTCCTTCGTGCTGGCCCATACGGTCGAGTATTTCCGCGTGCCGCGCGACGTGCTGGTGATCTGCCTCGGCAAGTCCACCTATGCCCGCTGCGGCCTGATCGTGAATGTCACGCCGCTGGAGCCGGAATGGGAGGGGCAGGTGACGATCGAGATCAGCAACACCACCCCGCTGCCCGCCCGCATCTATGCCAATGAGGGCATCTGCCAGTTCCTGTTCCTGCAGGGCTCGGCGCCGCCGGACGTGTCCTATGCGGACCGGAAGGGCAAGTACATGGGCCAGCGCGGCGTCGCGCTGCCGCGGCTGTAAGCTGGTAAGGAAGTAAGGCGATGGACCGCATCCGCATCCGGGGTGGCCGTACCCTGAAGGGCAATATCGCCATCGGCGGCGCCAAGAACGCCGCCCTGCCCTTGATGGCCACCGCCCTGCTGACCGACCAGGGCGTGACGCTGACCAATGCCCCCGCGCTGTCCGACGTGGTGACCATGGGCGCCCTGCTGGCCCAGCACGGGCTGCGGGTGGACCATGACCGGGCGGGGCAGAAGATCCACCTAGAAGGCGCCGCCACCAACCTGGAAGCGCCCTACGACCTGGTGCGCAAGATGCGTGCCTCCATCCTGGTTCTGGGGCCGCTGCTGGCGCGCTACCGCTCCGCGCGCGTCTCGCTGCCCGGCGGCTGCGCCATCGGCACCCGCCCGGTGGACCTCCACCTGAAGGGGCTGGAGGCGATGGGCGCCAAGATCGACCTGGAGGCCGGCTATATCGACGCCTCGGCGCCGGATGGCCTGAAGGGCGCCAAGATCCTCTTCCCGCAGGTCTCGGTGGGCGCCACCGAGAACCTGCTGATGGCGGCCACGCTGGCGCGCGGCACCACCACGCTGGTGAACGCGGCGCGGGAGCCGGAGATCTGCGACCTCGCCACCTGCCTGGTGTCCATGGGCGCCAATATCGAGGGCATCGGCTCCGACCGCCTGGTCATCGAGGGCGTGGACAGCCTGCACGGCACCACCCACCCCATCCTGCCCGACCGCATCGAGGCCGGCACCTTCGCCTGTGCCGCCGCCATCACGGGCGGCGAGGTGCTGCTGGAAGGCGTGCGGCTGGAGATCTTTGGCGCCTGCGCCGCCAACCTGCGCGATGCCGGCGTGGAGCTGGTGCAGGAGGATGCCGGCCTGCGCGTCGCCCGTGTCGATGGCCTGCGCGGCGTGGATGCGGTCACGGAACCCTTCCCCGGCTTCGCGACCGACATGCAGGCCCAGTTCATGGCGCTGATGTCGGTGGCCGAGGGCGCCGCGATGATCACCGAGACGATCTTCGAGAACCGCTTCATGCATGTGCCGGAACTGACCCGCATGGGCGCGCGCATCAACGCGCATGGTTCCTCGGCCATCGTGCGCGGCGTCTCCCGCCTCACCGGCGCGCCGGTGATGGCGACCGACCTGCGCGCCTCCGTCTCCCTGATCATCGCGGGCCTCGCGGCGCAGGGGGACACGGTGGTCAACCGCGTCTATCACCTGGACCGGGGCTATGAGCGGGTGGACGAGAAGCTGGCCCGCGTCGGCGCCGACATCCAACGTCTGCGCGAGTGACATGACTCCGCAACAGCAGCGGTGCTAAGAGCCGACATGGACCAGCCCTTCACCACCACCGGCACGGAACAGGCCAATGGCGCCGTTCCCCTTGTCCTGGCCCTGCCCAAGGGCCGCATCCTGAAGGAACTGGGGCCGCTGCTGGCCCGCAGCGGCATCCATCCCGCCGCCGATTTCCATGACGAGAAGAGCCGCCGCCTGCGCTTCGAGACCAGCGACCCGATGCTGGACGTGGTGCGGGTGCGCTCCTTCGACGTCGCCACCTTCGTGGCCTTCGGCGCGGCGCAGATCGGCATCTGCGGCGCCGATGTGCTGATGGAATTCGACTATCCCGAGATCTACGCGCCGCTCGACCTCGGCATCGGCAAGTGCCGCGTCTCGGTGGCCGAGCCCGAGGGGCAGCCGGCCGCCGACCGCGCCCGCCTTTCCCGCGTCGGGGTCGCCACCAAGTACCCCAACATCGCCCGCCGCCATTTCGCCGCGCGCGGCATCCAGGCCGAGGTGGTGCACCTGAACGGCGCCATGGAACTGGCGCCGGCCATGGGCCTGTCCAACCTGATCGTCGATCTGGTGCAGACCGGCTCCACGCTGAAGGCCAATGGGCTGGTGGAGACCGAGGTCATCGCCCCTGTCACCTCCCGCCTCATCGTCAACCGCACGGCGCTGAAGACCCAGCCAGAGGCCATCGGCGCCTGGCTGGCCCGCTTCCGCGCGGCGCTGGAGGCCGCATGATCCGGCTGGACACGCGCGAGCCCGGCTTCGAGGCCGGCTTCTCCGCGCTGCTCGACATGGCCCGCGACACCACCGCCCGGGTGGATGCCGCCGTGGCCGGCATCATCGCCCAGGTGCGCCAGGAGGGCGATGCCGCCCTGCTGGACCTGACCAGCCGCTTCGACCGCTGGACGCCCGCCTCCGCCGTGGCGCTGCGCGTCACGGAAGCCGAGATCGAGGCCGCCGTCGCCGCCTGCGACCCGGCGCTGATCGCGGCGCTGGACCATGCCGCCCGCCGCATCGAGACCTTCCACCGCGCGCAACTGCCGCAGGACCTGCAGTTGGATGACCCGGCCGGGCTGACACTCGGCATGCGCTGGAATGCCATCGACGCCGTCGGCATCTATGTGCCGGGCGGCAAGGCGGCCTATCCCTCCTCCGTGCTGATGAATGCCATTCCGGCCCGGGCGGCGGGCGTGGCGCGCGTCGCCATGTGCGTTCCCACCCCGGATGGCGTGCTGAACCCGCTGGTGCTGGCCGCCGCCCGCCGCGCCGGCGTCACCGAGATCTGGCGCATCGGCGGCGCCCAGGCCATCGCGGCCCTGGCCTGGGGCACCGCCTCCATCGCCCCGGTGGACCGCGTGGCCGGTCCCGGCAATGCCTATGTGGCCGAGGCCAAGCGGCAGGTCTTCGGCCGCGTCGGCATCGATTCCATCGCCGGCCCCTCCGAGGTCGTGGTGATCGCCGATGCGGCGCAGGACCCGGCGCGAGTCGCCATGGACCTGCTGGCCCAGGCCGAGCATGACGAAAGCGCTCAGGCCATTTTGATCACCGACAGCGCCGCCCTGGCCGAGGCCGTGGCCCGCGCGGTCGAGGATGCCCTGAAGACCCTGCCCCGCGCCGCCATCGCCGGCGAAAGCTGGGCCCGCAACGGCGCCATCCTGCTGACCCGCGACCTGGACGAGGCCGCGACCCTCTGCGACCGCCTGGCGCCGGAACACCTGGAGCTGCTGGTGGCGGAGCCGCGCGCGCTGTTCGCCCGCATCCGCCATGCCGGCGCCGCCTTCCTGGGCGGCTTCTGCCCGGAAGCGCTGGGCGACTACATCGCCGGCCCCAACCATGTGCTGCCCACCGGCCGCACGGCCCGATTCGCCTCCGGCCTCTCGGTATTCGACTTCCTGAAGCGCACCACCTGGATCGAGCCGGAGGAAGCAGGGCTGCATGCCATCGGCCCCGATGCCGTGCTTCTGGCCGAGGCGGAGGGCCTTACCGCCCATGCCCGCAGCATCGCCATGCGCCTGGGACAGTGAGCCTGTCCTTGACCGGCGGCGGCTGCGCCATCATGTTCCGCCTGTGAATTTTCCGGCACCTGCCAGTGGCGGGCGCCATTGCATGCCTAAATGGCATGTATCCACCCCAGCGCTCCCGCTCCGGCGACGATAGAGGTCTGATGTCGAAAGAAGATATGATCGAGTTCAGCGGCCAGGTCGTTGAACTGCTGCCCAACGCGATGTTCCGCGTGAAGCTCGACAACGAGCACATGGTCCTGGCCCATACCAGCGGCAAGATGCGCAAGAACCGCATCCGCGTGCTGGCCGGTGACCGCGTCAATGTCGAGATGACGCCTTACGACCTGACCAAGGGCCGCATCACCTTCCGCTTCAAGTAACGTGGCATCGGCTGAACGCCCGCCGCTGGTATTGGCCAGTGGCAGCCCGCGCCGCGTGGACCTGTTGGCGCGGATCGGCATCAAACCCGACCGCATCCTGCCTTCCGAGATCGACGAATCGCCGTTGAAGGACGAGCTGCCACGCCAGCTCGCCGGCCGGCTTTCGCGCGCCAAGGCCGCCGCCGTGGCGCCCGCCGCGCCGGGTTGCCTGGTGCTGGCCGCCGATACGGTGGTGGGCGTCGGCCGCCGCATCCTGCCCAAGGCCGAGACGGAGGAGCAGGCACGGTCCTGCCTCGACCTGCTCTCCGGCCGCCGGCACCGCGTCACCACCGGCGTGGCCCTGGCCCTGCCGGACGGGCGGGTGCTGAAGCGGGTGGTGGAAAGCATCGTCACCTTCCAGCGCCTGACGCAGCAGCAAATCGACGCCTATGTCGCTTCCGGCGAATGGCGCGGCAAGGCAGGCGGCTACACCATCCAGGAATCGGCCGAGATGTTTGTCCGCTTCCTGTCGGGCAGCCATTCCAATGTCGTCGGCCTGCCGTTGTTCGAGACGGCACAGCTCCTACGGGGCATCGGCTGGCTGCGCCCCTGATCCTGGTCAGCACCTCCCCCGGCGAGCAGCGGACGGCGCTGCTGCTGGATGACCGGCTGGAGGCGGCCTTCGTGGAACGCCCCGCCCGGCCGGAGGGGCTGGGCGACCTGCATATCGGCCGCCTTGCCGCCCGCGCGCCCGCCATGGGCGGCGCCTTCGTGGCCCTGGCCGGAGGCGAGACCGGCTTCCTCCCCGATTCAGACGGCGCCAAGGGCCATACGGAAGGCGACTGGCTGCGTGTGGCCATCACCCGCGCCGCCCAGGGCGGCAAGGGCCCGCGTCTGGCCTCGCGCCCCGCGCCGGAGCCGGTGAGCGGCCCGCCCCGCCTGCTGTCCCGCGGGCCGGATGCGCCGCTGCGGCTGGCTGGCCAGTATCCCGACGCGCCGCTGCTGACCGACAGCGCCACCACCGCCGCCCGGTTGCGCGCGGCCCTGGGCAAGGAACGCGTCACCCTCTCCCCCACCCCCGTCTTCGATGACGAGGTGGAAGCCGCCTTTGACGAACTGGCCGGCCCCGATGTGGCCCTGCCCGGCGGCGGCCGGCTCAGCATCCATCCGACGCCGGCCCTGGTGGCCATCGACGTGGATGCCGGCAGCCTGGCCGGCGGGCGCGATGCCGGGGCGCATCTGGCGCTGAACCGGCGCGCGGTCTTCGAGGTGGCGCGGCAGATCCGCCTGCGGCATCTGGCCGGCGCCATCCTGGTGGACATGGCCGGGCTGCCCATGGCCCGCCGCAAGGCGCTGCTGCCGGCGATGCAGGAAGCCGCCGCCGCCGACCCGGACCTGCGGGTGGTGGGCATCACCGGCCTGGGGCTGATCGAGTTGCAGCGCCGCCGCGTCCGCACCCCCTTGCATGAGGTGCTGGGCCAACCGACCTCTGCACTGACGCGCGGCCTGGCCGCGCTGCGGCGGGGGCTGCGGCAGGCGCGGCCGGGTGCCCGGCTGGTGCTGAAGGCCCATCCCGCCGTTTGCGCCGCCCTGCAGGACTGGCCTGGCGCCTTGCAGGATTTCGTGGCGCAGGCCGGCCCCCTGCAACTCCGGCCCGACCCGCTCTGCCTGCCGGGAGAGGAAGATATCTATGCCGAGTAAGCCGACCACCGCCTGCCCGATCTGCGGCAAGGCCGCCACGCCCGAACACCGCCCTTTCTGCTCCGCCCGCTGCCGGCAGGTGGACCTCGGCCGCTGGCTGAGCGGCAGCTATGTGATCCCCGGCGCGCCGGTCGAGCCCGAGGAAGACGAGGCGGAGAACTAAAGCTTAAGCGCAAGCGAAATAATCGGCAAAGACGGCTGGACAGGGGGGCCGCCTTCGTCTAATTGACGCCTCCTCTACAGACGGTGACGGAAACGCCACCTTCGCTATGGGCCCAGATAGCTCAGTTGGTAGAGCATGCGACTGAAAATCGCAGTGTCGGTGGTTCGATTCCACTTCTGGGCACCATTCCTTGTCTTTCTGACATGATGGTCTGATACAGCGCCGTGGCGGCCTGAGCGCCTGCGGTTCAACGCGCCGGCTTCTTTCCAGCGGCTGCCAGAACGGGCCTGCTCATGGGATCGTCCGGGCGTGGCTCCCGGCCTCTGGCGATCGGCTTCGGATGGACCCGGCAGGTTACCGGGGGACACGGAGCGGGTTTTTCCCGGCCTGCCCCGCCATCCCTTGCGGCACGGCGATCCGCTGGTGCCGGAAGGCCACACCAGCCCGCCCACATGGCCAGGGGTCTTGTTTCCCTGGCATGGCATGGATACAAGGCCGCAACGGCCATCTCCCGAAATCAGCCGGATCTCCAAAGGGATACGGACCAGGCTTACTTCTTTTTCCGATGTCGGGCGCCGCTGGCCTGACCCGTGCGTTTCCCTGCTGCCGGGGAGCCCTCGGCAATCTCTCTGATTGACCAAGGCATCGCCGTGCAACACTCCGGACCCTGGCTGCGCCGCGCATTTTCCAGGCTTCGGTTTCGGTCCACCTCCGCCACACCACTTCCCGCCCCGCCCTCGCCCGAGGAACTGCCGGACCGGCAGGCGCTGGCGCGTGAGCGTGACCGCCTGCAGCGGCTGATCAACACCAACAGCGACTGGCTGTGGGAGGTCGATGCCCAGGGCCGCTACGTCTTTGTCTCCGAACATTCGCGGCATCTGCTGGGCTATGCGCCGGAGCAGATGCTCGGCCACACGCCCTTCGACTTCATGCCTCCGGAGGAAGCGGCGCGCGTCGGCGCCATCTTCGGCGGCATCATCGCCGGCAAGCAGCCTTTCTCCGGCCTGCTGAACCGCAACCGCCGCGCCGATGGGCGCATGGTGATCCTGGAAACCAGCGGCATCCCGCTGCTGGCCGAGGACGGCACGCTGCTCGGCTACCGCGGCATCGACCGGGACGTGACGGAGCGGGAGGAGCGGGCGGCGCGGATCGACTACATGGCCCGCCACGATGCGCTGACGGGCCTCGGCAACCGCCCCGAATTCCTCAGCCGGCTCGATGCGCGGATGGCCTCCGGCGAGGTGCAGCCGCGCACCGCCGTGGTGCTGCTGGACCTCGATTTCTTCAAGGAGGTCAACGACCGCCTGGGCCATGCCAGCGGCGACGCGCTGCTGCGGCAGCTGGCGCAGCGGCTGCGTGACCTTCTGCCGCCCGGCAGCCTCGGTGGCCGGCTGGGCGGCGACGAATTCGCGGTGATGCTGGCGGACCAGGATGTCTCGGATGCCATGGAGACCGCCACCGCCATCGTCGGCAGCCTCGCCGCGCCCTATGAGCTGGAGGGGCGGCAGGCGGTGATCGGCGTCAGCGCCGGGCTGGCCCTGGCGCCGCTGCATGCGCGGGATGGCGCCACCCTGCTGCGCCGCGCCGACCTCGCGCTCTACCATGCCAAGCACCAGGGGCGCGGCCGCGTCTGCCTCTACAGCGCCGCGCTGGAAGTCAGTGCCCGCGCCGCCGAGGGGCTGGAGACCGCCCTGCGCCGCGCGGTGGCGGAGGAAGTGATCGGCGCCCTGTTCCAGCCCTTCTACGCGGCGCGGGAGCGCCGGATGCTGGGCTGCGCCGTGCTGCCCAGCTGGCACTGCGCGGAGGCTGGCCCGGTGGCGCCGGAGGTCTTCCTGCCACTGGCGGAAAAGACCGGGCTGATCATCCCGCTGGGCGCCCTGCTGCTGCGCCAGGCTTGCGAGGCCGCGCGGCAATGGCCCCCGGCGCTGCGGGTGCAGGTGCCCGCCAGCGCCGTGCAGCTGCGCGACCCGCATTTCCCGGCCCTGGTGGAGGACACGCTGCAAGCCAGTGGGCTGGCGCCGCATCGCCTGCGCATCTCCGTCACCGAGGCCATGCTGAACGAGGCCCAGGGCGCCGCCGCCCGCACATTGTGCAAGCTGCGCGCGCTGGGTGTCTCGGTCGCGCTGGACAGCTTCGGCGACAGCGCCATGGCCGTCACCACCCTGCTCTCCTTCCCCTTCGACCGCCTGCGCCTGGGCGGTGCGCCGGTGCGCAGTGTCGCCACCGAGCCCTCCGCCAGTGTGGCGCGGGCCCTCACCGGGCTGGCGCTGCGGCTGGGCATGGCGGTGGACATGGTGGGGGTGCAGAGCCCGCAGCAATGGCGGGCGGCGCTGGAACTGGGCTGCGAGGAGGTGCAGGGCGAGCTGCTCTGCGCGCCCCGCGCCGCCCCGCTGGTGCTGGAGGAACTCTTCTGCGCCCCGGCGCCGCTGGCCTGAGGCTCAGGGCGCCGCGGCGGCCTCGCGCACCGGCCGCAGCCTGCTCAAATACTGCGCCCAGAGCGTCGGTATCCTCCGGCGGCAGGCGGAAGCGATAGCCTCCATGATCTCCACCGTGTCGTTCCGCCGCCCAGCGAGGCCGTGGGTGCTTTCAACTCGGCCTTATCGATCTTTATCCAGGCTTTGCTGGCCTGCGCCGCCGCGCCGAGAGATCCTGCCGCAGCAGCTCGTTGTTCAGCGTGAAGGCCGCGACGGTGCCCTGCGCCGCCGCCACGATGGCCATCTGCAAACTAGGGGAAGCATCGCCGGCGACGAAAAGGCCCGGCACCTCGGTCGCGCCGTGCTTGTCGGCGCGCAGGCTGCCCGTCTTGGTCAGCTGGCACCCCAGGCGCTGCCCCAGCGCGGAGCGCTGGTGCGTGGGCATGGCCAGGAACAGCCCTTCCACCGGCAGGACCTCGCCGCCCGCGAAGCGCATGCCGCGGAGGCGCCCTTCCGCGATCTCCAGTCCCGCCAAGGCTTCTTCCCGTAAGCCGATGCCGAGCGGTGCCAGATGCCGCCGCTCCCGCGCCGCCAGGGGCAGGCCGTTGGTGCAGAGGGTCAGGTTCTGGCTCCAGCCGCGCAGTTCCAGCGCCAGCCGCACGCCCAGCATGCCCTGCCCATAAATAGCGAGAACACGATCGGCATTTTCGAAGCCATCGCAATAAGGGCAGTGCCAGGCATCGCGACCATAGACCTCGCTCAGCCCGGGCAGATCCGGCAACGCGTCCACAAGCCCTGTGGCCAACAGCAAGGTCCGGGCCTGGACCGGGCGCGAGTGCTGGCGGAGGGAGACGGTGAAGCCCTGCTCCTTCCGCTCCGCCTCCAGCACCTCGGCAGGCAGCAGCCGGATGCCGGGATAGGTAGCCAGTTCCTCATGCGCCCTGGCGCGGAACTCGGCCGGGTCGATGCCATCACGGGACAGGAAGCCGTGCATGGCGTGGGACGGCGCATTGCGATAGGTGCCGGAATCGCACAGCAGCACCCGCCGCCGCGCCCGCCCCAGCAGAAGCGCGGCGCTCAAGCCGGCCGGGCCGCCGCCGACGATCACGGCGTCCCAGGCCCCGCCTTCATTCACCTCGTCCACGGTTGGGGCCCTTCCCGCCGTTCCAGGCGGGAAGAACGGGTCATGCGGGCAAGAGTTCCAGCCGGCGTCAGGTCAATCCCAGCTCAGCGCGCCGCCGTTCTGGTATTCGATCACCCGCGTCTCGAAGAAGTTCTTCTCCTTCTTCAGGTCCATCACCTCGGACATCCAGGGGAACGGGTTCTCCGTCTCCGGGAAGAGCGGCGCGAGGCCGAGCTGCGCGCAGCGGCGGTTGGTGATGAAGTGCATGTACTGCTCGCACAGCGCCGCGTTCAGGCCCAGAAATCCGCGCGGCATGGTGTCGCGGCCATAGGCCACTTCCAGCTCGCAGGCCTCCCGCAGCATCTCGCGCACCTCCCCGGCGAATTCCGCCGTCCAGAGGCCGGGATTCTCCGCCCGGATCTGGTTGATGACATCGATGCCGAAGTTCAGGTGGATGCTCTCGTCGCGCAGGATGTACTGATACTGCTCGGCGATGCCCACCATCTTGCCGCGCCGTCCCAGCGACAGGATCTGCGCGAAGCCGGTGTAGAACCACATGCCCTCGAAGACGACATAGAAGGCGATGAGGTCGCGCAGGAAGGCGCGGTCGTTCTCCGGCGTGCCGGTGGCAAAGGCGGAGTCCGAGAGGTTCTGCGTATACTTCAGCGCCCAGGCCGCCTTGGCGGTGATGGCGGGCACCTCGCGGTACATGTTGAACAGCTCGCCCTCATCCAGGCCGAGGCTTTCCACGATGTACTGGAAGGTATGCGTGTGCACCGCTTCCTCGAAGGCCTGGCGCAGCAGGTACTGGCGGCATTCCGGGTTGGTCAGGTGGCGGTAGACGGCCAGCACGATGTTGTTGGCGACCAGGGATTCGCTGGTGGCGAAGAAGCCCAGGTTGCGCTTCACGGCGTGCCGCTCCTCCTCCGTCAGCGCGTCGCGCGACTTCCACTGGGCGATGTCCGCCTGCATGGAGACCTCGGTCGGCATCCAGTGGTTGTTGCAGCCGGCGAGGTACTTTTCCCAGGCCCAGCGGTACTTCAGCGGCAGCAGCTGGTTCACGTCGGCGCGGCAATTGATCATCGCCTTGTCATCGACCGAGACGCGCGCGGCGCCCTGGGTGATCTCGCCCAGGCCGGTGGCATCCGCCACCGGCTTCTCGGCCTCGCCATCGCCCCAGCTCAGGATATTGGTGTCCATGGTTGTCAGGCTTCCTTACTGGCAGGCTTCGCAGGTGGGGTCGTCGAGGGAGCAGACCTGCGGCGCGACGGGGGCGGGCGCCGGCGTGGGCTCCAGCTTCACGGCATTCAGCTTGCCGTCGCTCTTGCGGAGCGTGGACTTCTCCACATGCGTCGCCGCCTGGGTGCGCAAGTAGTAGGTGGTCTTGAGGCCGCGCTTCCAGGCCAGGCGATAGAGCTGGTCCAGCTTCCGGCCATTCGGGTTGGCCAGGTAGAGGTTCAGCGACTGCGCCTGGTCGATCCACTTCTGCCGGCGCGCCGCGGCTTCCACCAGCCAGGAGGGGTCCACCTCGAAGGCCGTGGCATAGAGCGCCTTCAGGTCCTCCGGGATGCGGTCGATCGGGCCCAGGCTGCCGTCGTAGTACTTGAGGTCGGAGACCATCACCTGGTCCCACAGCCCGCGCGCCTTCAGGTCCCGCACCAGCGCCGGGTTCACCACCGTGAAATCGCCGGACATGTTGGCCTTCACGTAGAGGTTGCGGAAGGTCGGCTCGATGGACTGCGTGGCGCCGACGATGTTGGAGATCGTCGCCGTCGGCGCGATGGCCATGGTGTTGCTGTTGCGCATGCCGATGGTCTTCACCCGCTCGCGCAGCCCTTCCCAGTCCAGCGTCGCGGACTGGTCCAGCGCCTCGCCGCGCGCCTCGGAGACGAAGCGGATGCTGTCCACCGGCAGGATGCCCTGGCTCCAGAGCGAACCCTCGAAGGAGGCATAGGCACCGCGCTCGGCCGCCAGTTCCACCGAGGCCTCGATGGCGTGGTAGGAGATGACTTCCATGCTTTCATCGGCGAAGCGCACGGCGTCGTCGGAGGCGATGGGCAGACGCAGCGCGTGCAGCGCGTCCTGGAAGCCCATGATGCCCATGCCGATCGGCCGGTGCCGCAGGTTGGAGCGGCGGGCCTGCGGAATGGTGTAGAAATTCACGTCGATGACGTTGTCCAGCATCCGCATCGCGGTGCGGATGGTGCGGGCCAGCCGCTCGCGATCCAGGCCCTTCTCCGTCACGTGCTGGCCCAGGTTGATGGAACCCAGGTTGCAGACCGCCACTTCGCTGTCGGACGTGTTCAGCGTGATCTCGGTGCAGAGATTGGAGGAATGCACCACGCCGGCATGCCGCTGTGGCGAGCGCAGGTTGCACGGGTCCTTGAAGGTCATCCAGGGATGGCCGGTCTCGAAGAGCATGGTCAGCATGCGGCGCCACAGGTCCAGGGCGCGCACGGTCTTATGCACCTTCAGCTCGCCGGCACGGGCCTTGGCCTCGTAGCGCTCATAGGCCTCCTTGAAGGCGATGCCATAGAGGTCGTGCAGGTCCGGCGTCTCGTCCGGGGAGAAGAGCGTCCACTCGCCATCCTGCTCCACGCGCTGCATGAAGAGATCCGGCACCCAGTTGGCCGTGTTCATGTCATGCGTGCGGCGGCGGTCGTCGCCGGTGTTCTTGCGCAGGTCGAGGAATTCCTCGACGTCGATGTGCCAGGTTTCCAGATAGGCGCAGACGGCGCCCTTGCGCTTGCCGCCCTGGTTCACCGCGATGGCGGTGTCATTGGCCACCTTCAGGAAGGGCACCACGCCCTGGCTCTGCCCGTTGGTGCCGCGGATATGCGCGCCGAGGCCACGCACCCGCGTCCAGCTGTTGCCGATGCCGCCGGAGAACTTGGACAGCATGGCATTGTCCTTGATGGCGGCGAAGATGCCATCGAGGTCGTCCGGCACGCTGGTCAGGAAGCAGGAAGACAGCTGCGAATGCCGCGTGCCGCTGTTGAACAGCGTCGGCGTCGAGCACATGAAGTCGAAGGAGGAGAGCAGGTTGTAGAATTCGATCGCCCGCTCCTCGCGGTCGATCTCGTTCAGCGCCAGGCCCATGGCGACGCGCATGAAGAAGGCCTGCGGCATCTCGAAGCGCGTGCCGTCATTGTGCAGCAGGTAGCGGTCGTACAGCGTCTGGAAGCCGAGATACTGGAACTGCAGGTCCCGCTCCGGCTTCAGGGCGGCGCCCAGGCGCTTCAGGTCGAAGCGCGCCAGCTCCGGGTTCAGCAGCTGCACCTCGACGCCCTTGGCGACATAGGCCACGAAATACTCGGGATAGGCCGCCGCCATCTCGGCCTGGGATTGCGCCGCCCTGCCCTGCACGAACTGCGTCGCCTCGCGCCGCGCCACCGCCAGCAGCAGCCGGGCGGAGACATAGGCGTAGTTCGGCTCCTGCTCGATCAGCGTGCGGGCGGCCAGGATCGGCGCCTGGGCCAGTTCTTCCTCGCTGATGCCGTCGTAGAGGTTGCGGCGGGCCTCGACCAGCACCGGCTCCGGCGTCACATCGCTCAGGCCGACACAGGATTCGGCCACCAGCGCCGCCAGCGCCGCCTCGTCCAGCGGGCGCAGCGTGCCGTCGGCGCCGCGCACATGCAGCACCGGCGCGGCCGGCACCTGCGCCGCCGCGGCGCGCTCGCGCTTGCGGTCCTCCCGGTACAGGACATAGGCGCGGGCCACCTTGTGGTGGCCGTTGCGCATCAGCGCCAGCTCCACCTGGTCCTGGATGTCCTCAATATGCAGCGTCTGGGTGCCATGCCGGGTCAGGGCGGCGACCACCTGCTCCGTCAGTTCCTCCACCACCTCATGGATGCGGTGGGAAGCGGCGGCGGAGGCGCCCTCCACGGCCAGGAAGGCCTTGGTCATGGCGCGGCTGATCTTGCCCGGGTCGAAGGACGCGGGCCGGCCATCACGGCGCAGGATCTGCAGCGTCGTGGTGACGGGTCGGGCAGCGAGGTGGGTGTCAGGCATGGCGGGCCCCTCAGAAAATGGTCAGTGCCAAGACGCACTGAAGTTGCGAATCGATGCGCTGATTCGCAATTCGGTTGCGGCTCACTTAAAGCTTCCCGCACCCAACATCTAGTCACCTTATCAGGTTTCGACACTAGATATGGGAATAAAGCTGTGGATTTTGCGTAGTTTGCAATTGACGCGAGTCGTCCTTGATGTTGTCCACAGGGGGCGCTAGAGCCCGCCTGTTCACACCCTTTCGCGGCATCGCCCCCCAGGCCGTTGTTCCTCCGCCCTCTTCGCTGTCGCGGCGAATGGCGGTGGAAAGACCCCGCGCCCATGTCCCCCGTCCCGCCGGAGCCACACCTGCCATGAATCACTATGACGCTATCGTGCTCGGCGCCGGCGCGGCCGGGTTGATGGCGGCCATCAGCGCCGGTCAGCGGGGCCGGAAGGTGCTGGTGCTGGACCATGCGCCGCAGGTGGGCTCCAAGATCCTCATCTCCGGCGGCGGGCGGTGCAACTTCACCAATACGGGCACGGTGCCGGACCGCTTCCTCTCCGCGAACCCGCATTTCGCCCGCTCGGCACTCGCGCGCTATACGCCGCGCCACTTCATCGAGCTGGTGCAGAAGCACCGCATCCCCTTCCACGAGAAGACGCTGGGGCAGTTGTTCTGCGACCATTCGGCGCGGGACATCGTGGCCATGCTGCTGGCCGAATGCACGGCGGCGGGGGTGGAGATCCGCACCGGCACCCGCGTCATCGAGGTGAGCAAGCCCGACCACTTCCGGGTGGAAACCTCCCGCGGCACCGCCACCGCGCCCGCGCTGGTGCTGGCCACCGGCGGGCTGTCCATCCCCAAGATGGGTGCCACCGGCCTGTCGCTGGACCTTGCCCGTCGCTTCGGCCTGCCGCTGGTGGAAACCCGCCCCGGCCTGGTGCCGCTGACCTTCGAGGGCGAGATGCTGGCGCTGATGCGCCCGCTTTCCGGCGTGGCGCTGCCGGCGGTGGCGCGCGCTGGCCGCGCCAAGTTCCCGGAAGCGGTGCTCTTCACCCACCGTGGCCTGTCCGGCCCGGCCATCCTGCAGATCTCCTCCTACTGGCGCCCCGGCCAGCCCATCGCGCTGGACCTGCTGCCCGGCCAGGACCCCACCGCCCTGCTGCTGGAACGCAAGAAGGCCCGCCCGCGCGCCGAGCCGCGCACGATCCTGGCCGAGTTCCTGCCGCAGCGGCTGGCCCAGGCCCTGGCGGAAGCCTGGCTGCCGCCGGCCGAGATGGCCAACCAGACCGACAAGGCGCTGCGGGCGGTGGGCGAGCGGCTGCGGTCGCTCTCCCTCACCCCCGCCGGCACCGAGGGCTATGCCAAGGCCGAGGTCATGCTGGGCGGGGTGGATACCAATGCCCTCTCCTCCCGCAGCCTGGAGGCCAAGGCGGTGCCCGGCCTCTTCGTGGTGGGCGAGGCCGTGGACGTCACCGGCTGGCTGGGCGGCTACAACTTCCAATGGGCCTGGGCCAGCGGCTGGTGCGCGGGAGAGGCGATCTGAGCGCAAAGCTGCGGCGCGGCAACCAGGACACAGTCGACACCATTTACACTGCGGTCACTCTTCTGGCCGATGATTCCCTCGCGACAGGGGCTCGATACCGTTTACCTTCGCCCCTGGCGTCAGGAAGCGGCCCGACAGGTAGCCCTGATCGCTCAGAAAGGCTCCGGCGTATGTATTACCAGCTCTACCAGACCCAGGCCGATCTCATGGCGCCCTTCCGGGCCGCCGCGCGCGGCATGGGCGGAATGCTGCGCCATTTCGACAACGGGGGCCCCGAGACATTCGGCGTGCGGCAATGGACGGCGGCGCTGGAGCTGCTGGCCAGCACCGGCATCACCCACCTGCGCCCGCCCTTCGGCTTCACCACCGTGATGGTGGGCAACCAGGAAGTGACGGTGGAGGAGGAGGTCGTGGCCTCCACCCCCTTCGGCCAGCTGCTGCACTTCAAGAAGGATGTGGAGGTCCCGCAGCCCAAGATCCTGGTGGTGGCGCCGATGTCCGGCCACTTCGCCACCCTGCTGCGCGGCACGGTGCAGGTGCTGCTGCCGGAGAACGACGTCTATATCACCGACTGGGCCAATGCCCGGGACATCCCGACCTCCGCCGGCCGCTTCGGGATGGATGAGTTCATCGAGCATGTCATCGCCTACCAGCGCCACCTCGGCCCCGGCGGGCATGTGCTGGCGGTCTGCCAGCCGGCCGTGCCGGTGCTGGCCGCCGTGGCCCTGATGGCCGAGGACAAGGACCCCGCCACCCCCGCCAGCATGACGCTGATGGCCGGGCCCATCGACACCCGCGTCCGCCCCACCGAGGTCAACAAGCTGGCCACCGAGCACGACATCGGCTGGTTCGAGCGCCACCTGATCGACACCGTGCCCTGGCGCTTCCAGGGCGGCGGGCGGCGCGTCTATCCCGGCATCGCGCAGCTCAGCGCCTTCGTTTCCATGAACCTGGACCGGCATGTGAAGGCGCATGTCGATTACTATCGCAACATCATGGGCGGCGATTCCATGCGCGCCGATGCGCACCGGAAGTTCTACGACGAGTACCTGGCGGTGATGGACCTGCCCGCCGAGTTCTACCTGGAAACCGTCAAGGGCGTCTTCCAGGACCATGACCTGGCCACGGGCAAGATGACCTGGCGCGGCCGCCCGGTGCGGCCCGAGGCCATCACCGCCACCCGCCTGCTGACGGTGGAGGCCGGGCGGGACGATATCTGCTCCGTGGGGCAGACGGAGGCGGCGGCAACGCTGTGCAGCGGCCTGCCGGCGGAGATGAAGTTCCACCACCTTCAGGGTGATGTCGGCCATTACGGCGTCTTCAACGGCCGCCGCTGGGCCAATGAGATCTACCCGCTGGTGCGGAAGGTCATCGACCCGGAGCGTGGCGCCGCCGCGCCGCCGCCCGCCGAGAAGCAGCTTCCGGTGATGGTGCAGGACGCGGCACCGGCCTGACGCCCCGCCGCGCCACCGCCCTCAGGCGGTGGCGTTCAGCGCGTGATAGCCCCGGCCCCAGTACATCAGGGCTGAGCCGGGCTCCGACACCCGCAGCGCCACGATATGCGCGAAGAAGACGCTGTGGGTGCCCTTCTCCAGCACCTCGTCCACCACGCAATCCAGCACCACGGCGGCATCCACCAGCACGGGGGAGCCGGTCTCCATCGCCTCCCAGATGCCGGTCCTGAAGCGTTCCTCGGTGGTGCAGCCGGTGGCGCCGGCGAAGACATCCGAGACTTCCTGCTGCCCGGCGGACAGCACGTTCACGCAGAGCACGCCATTCTTCTTGATGATGGCGTTGTTGTCGCTGTTGCGGTTGATGCAGACCAGGATCGTCGCCGGGTCATCCGTCACGCTGCAGACCGCGCTGGCGGTCATGCCGGCCAGGCCGCCCGGCCCGGCGCTGGTGATGACATTCACGGCTGCCCCAAGGCGGGCCATCGCTTGGCGGAATTCCTGACGGGTCACGGGCATGGCGCGGGCCTCCGGGCTTGGTCCGTTCGACATAGACCCGGATGCTGCGGTTGCAAACCGCCCCCCTGGCGGGCGCCGCCTGCTGGCCTATCCTGCCTCCAACCCGCAGGAGAAACGGCCACCCATGCCTGAGATCACCATCCCCGCCAGCGACGGCAGCGGCAGCTTCAGCGCCTATGTTTCCATGCCCCGGCAGGCCCAGGCCGGCGTCGTGGTCATGATCCAGGAAATCTTCGGCGTGAACCACGCCATGCGCGCGCTGTCCGACTGGGTGGCGGATATGGGCTTCATCGCCATCTCACCCGACCTTTTCTGGCGCATCCAGCCCGGCATCCAGCTGACCGATTCGACCGAAGCGGAATGGAAGCGCGCCTTCGACCTGATGAATGCCTTCGACCAGGCCAAGGGTATCGAGGACCTGAAGGCGACGCTGGCCCATGCCCGCACCATGCCCGGCGGCAATGGCCGCGCCGGCACCATGGGCTTCTGCCTTGGCGGCCGGCTGGCCTTCATGATGGCTACGCAGTCGGATGCCGACGTGAACGTCTCCTACTACGGCGTCGGCATCGAGGGGCTGCTGGGCGATGCCGGCAGGATCAGCGCCCCCCTGCTGCTGCATATTGCCGAACGCGACCGCTTCGTGCCGGCCGAGGCGCGGGAGAAGATCCTGGCAGGCCTGGCCGGCAAGCCGGAGGTGGCCGTGCATGTCTATCCCGGCGTGGACCATGCCTTCGCCCGCATGGGCGGCCATTCCTGGGATGGCCGCGCCGCCACCATCGCCAATGGCCGCAGCGCCGAACTGCTGGCCCGCGTGCTGGGCTGAGCTATTCCCCGCCCAGCCGCGCGTCGATCCAGTCGCGCCGGCTGAGGCGGTAGAGCAGGTGCCGCCGCATCGGGTGGCCTTCCGGCAGGCGGGGGTTCTCGAAGTCGCCGTCTGGCCGCATGCCCAGCCGTTCCATCAGCCCCCAGGAGCGCAGGTTGGCCGGCAGGGTGAAGGCCACGATCTCCTCCAGCTTCAGCGGGCCGAAGCCATGGGCCAGCGCGATGCGCGCCGCTTCCTCGGCATAGCCCTGGCGCTGGTGCGCGGTGGCGAAGCGCCAGGCGATTTCCACCGCCGGCGTGAAGCGTGCCTCCCATGGCACCTGTGCCAGGCCGCAAAGGCCGATGATGCCCGGCGCATCGTGCCGCTCCACCGCCCAGAAGCCGAAGCCATCCTGGGCGATGCCGGCATTGATGCGGTCCATCAGCGCATCGGACCGCTCCCGGCTCAGCGCTTCCGGGAAATGCCGCATGACCTCCGGGTCGGCGTTCATGGCGGCGAAGGCCTCCCGGTCCTCCTCCCGCCAGGGGCGGAGGCGGATGCGGGGGCCTTGGATGACGGTCGATTCGGCGCTCATGCCCGCATGGATAGCGGGAAATCGTCCGGCTTCCACCACCCCCTCTCGCCTGTCCGGCAGATGGCTCTATGCTGGCGGCAAAGGAGGACCATCTGACATGCCCGATACCCCGCTGCCGTCCATGACAACCGAAGGCAAGGGCCTCGCCCGCTCGCCGGGGGCCTTGGCGGGGCTGAAGGTGGTGGACCTGACCCGCGTGCTGGGCGGCCCTTACTGCACCATGATCCTGGCCGACCACGGCGCCGAGGTCATCAAGATCGAGCCGCCGCAGGGCGACGAGGTGCGCGAATGGGGCCCTCCCTTCCTGCCCGACCCCGATGGCAGCCGCGGCGCCGCCAGCTACTTCATCGGCGTCAACCGCAACAAGCAGTCCCTCGCGCTCGACCTTTCCAAACCCGAGGGCCGGCAGGTGCTGCTGCGCCTGCTGGAAGACGCCGATGTGCTGGTGGAGAACTTCAAGCCCGGCGCCATGGAGAAATGGGGCCTGGGCTATGAGGACGTGCTGAGCCAGCGCTTCCCTTCCCTGGTGCATTGCCGCGTCTCCGGCTTCGGCGCCACCGGCCCGCGCGGCGGGCTGCCGGGCTATGACGCCATCATCCAGGCCATGGTCGGGCTGATGTCCATCAACGGCACGCCGGACAGCGGCCCCACCCGCATGGCGACGCCGATCGTGGACCTCGCCACCGGGCTTTATTCCACCATCGGCATCCTGATGGCGCTGCAGGAACGCGCGCGCTCCGGCCAGGGTCAGTTCGTGGACATGACGCTGCACGATTGCGGCATGGCCCTGCTGCACCCGCAGGCGGCCAATTACCTGCTGAACAACAAGCGGCCCAAGGCGACGGGCAACCCGCATCCGAATATCTCGCCCTATTCGGCCTTCCGCACCGCCACCTGCCAGATCTTCGTGGCCTGCGGCAACGACCCCGCCTTCCGCAAGTTCTGCGCCTTCCTGGAACTGCCGGACCTGCCGGCCGACCCGCGCTTCCGCACCAATGGCGATCGCGTCACCAACCGCGATGCGCTGACCGCCATCCTGGAAGAGAAGCTGAGCCACCGCGACGGCCACGCGCTCTGCGATGAATTGCTCGCCATCGGCCTGCCCGCCGGCCCGGTGCTGCATATCGACGAGGCCCTGGCCGAACCGCATACGGCGCACCGGGAGATGGTGACGGAACTGGGCGAGTTCCGCGCGCTGGGCACGCCCATCAAGCTCTCCCGCACCCCCGGCGGCACCCGCTCGGCGCCGCCGCGCTTCAACCAGCATGGCGATTCCGTGCTGGCCCGCCACGGCTTCTCGCCCGAGGAGATCGAGGCGCTGAAGCGTGACGGCGTGGTGGTGGACGAGCGCCGCTGATCAGGCGGCGCGCACCAGGCTGAGGAAGCGGTCCACCCGCGCCCGCAATCCATTGGCCTGGTCGTTCAGCTCCCGCGAGGCGTCCCGCAGTTCCAGGGCCGCACGGCCGCTGGTGGTGGCAGCATCCCGCACCACTGCGGTTTCCCGCGACACGGCGGCGGCGGCTTCGGCCGTGCCGGCGATGTTGCGGGCGATTTCCTGCGTCGCGGCGCCCTGCTGTTCCACGGCGGCTGCGATGGCGGCGGCGGTCTGGTCGATCTCCGCCACCACCAGCCCGATGGCGCGGATGGCCTCCACCGCCTGACCGGTGGCGCCCTGGATGGCGCCCACCTGCTGGCCGATCTCCTCCGTCGCCCGCGCGGTCTGGCTGGCCAGCGACTTCACCTCGCTGGCCACGACGGCGAAGCCCTTGCCGGCCTCGCCGGCCCGCGCGGCCTCGATCGTGGCATTCAGCGCCAGCAGATTGGTCTGCCCGGCGATATCGGCGATCAACCGCACCACATCGCCGATCTTGCCGGCGGTTTCCGCCAGTTCCCGCACGGTGCGGTCGGTGCGCTCGGCTTCCGCCACCGCGCGGCGCGACACCTCGGCCGAGCGGCCGACCTGCCGGGTGATCTCGCCGATGGAGGAAGCCAGTTCCTCCGTGGCCGCCGCCGCCGTCTGCGCATTGCCGGAAGCCCCTTCCGAGGCACTGGACAGCGCCTCGGTCAGCCGCGCGCCCTGGTCGGCCGCTTGGCTCATCTGCCCGGCGGTGCCGTTCAAACGCTCGGTCGCCTGCCGCACGCCGTTTAGCATGGCGCGGGCATCCTCGCCGAAGCCGCGCACCAGCTCCTCCAGCCGCAGGACGCGGCCGGAAGCCTCGTCCTCCCCTGCCGCCGACGTACCGCCGCTGTCGCGCAGCCGGGCGCGCAGCACCTCCAGCGTACGGGCCAGGGTGCCGATTTCATCCGCCCGCTCCTGCCCGGGGATCGGTGCTTCCAGTTCGCCGCGCGTCATCCGGTCCATCGCACCAGCCAGCCGCAGCAGGGGGTGGCTGAGGCCGGAAGCCAGGGCCAAGGCCACGCCCAGCGCGGCCAGCATGCCCAGCACGGTGGCGGCCAGCAGCCACCACCATGCGCGGCCGTAACCCTGGTACGGGAGCCGGGCAGCTTCCTCCAGCGCGGCCTGAAGTTGCTCGCGAGCCTGGATGACGCGGCCGAACTCCGCTTCCAGTCGCGCGCGCGCCTCGGCGGCGCGGTTCCCTCGCGCCAGCTCCAGGATGGCGGGAACCTGGCTGGCGAAGCCGCGCCAGGCGGCGGCGGTGGCATCCAGCAGCCCGGCCTCCACTGCATCCGGCGCCGCGTCATGGCGCAGCAGCCGCCCCAGTTCGTCCTGCCGCACCGCCAGCTCGGCCTCGGCACGGCTGCGGGCGGCCTCGTCTCCCGGGCCGGTGGCCAGCAGGATGGCGGCGCGGGCGCGGTGGGTGGCGTCGGTCAGGCCGGCCAGCAGGCGCAGGCCTGCCGCTGCCTGGGCGCCCCGCTGTTCGCCGGCCTGTTGCAGGCTGGCCAGCCGCTCCAGCGCAAGGCCGCCGAAGCCGGCGAAGCCCAGCAGCAGAATGGTCAGGGCGGCAGCGATGCGGCTTCGCAGGGTCATGATACGGCATTCTCCGGCATTGGACCTGGCCGGCATCCTGGCAGGAAGGCGTGAAGATTCGGTTTCGCCGCTGACCCCTGCCGCCACTCGCTGAGGCACCGGCGATTACCCTTCGTTCACACCCGGGCACCCAGAAGGACCCCCTCGCAACGGCAAAAGGCTGGGGCAATGGCCAATCTGGTTGTCACGGGCACGGTGCCCGGCACCATCCTGGAAAACAATCGGGCCGGCGACTGGGTGGCGAGCCTGACCCTCTCGGGCGCCGCAGGGGCGCTGGAGGTGGCGCTCACCGGCGCCGGCGCGGCGCAGTTCACCGCCACGCTGGATGCCGCGCGGGGGCGGGTGACCATCACACCCGCCATTCTGGACCGTGAGGCCTTTCCCGCCGGGGCGGACCCGGTTCTCACCTTCGGCCTGGCGGTGCGCTTCGCCGGCGGCTGGCAGGACAGTGGCCAGCAATGGTCGGTGACGCTGGCCGGAATCGACGACACGCCGCCGCAGACGCTGGGCTTCTCCTCCGGCGGCGTGGTGCTGGAGAACGACATCGGCGCCGAAATCGGCATGCTACTGGCCAGCGACCCGGACACGGATGCGGCGCAGCTCAGCTACAGCGTACCCTGGCCAGACGCAGCGCGTTTCGAGATGGTCGGGCGCACGCTGAAGCTGCTGGAGGGCGTGGATCTGCTGACGGAGGGCGGCAGCGAGATCCCGGTGATGATCGAGGTCTCGGACGGGCGGCAGAGCGCCGCCTTCACCGTCATGGTGAAGGTGCTGAATGTGACGGACGAGGATGACCTCCCCGCGCCACCGCCGATTCTGCCGCCGCCTCCGCCACCTCCCGTCTCGCCGCCGCCGCCGGTGTCCCCGCCACCGCCTGTCTCGCCGCCACCACCGGTGTCTCCGCCGCCTCCCGTCTCGCCGCCGCCACCGGTGTCTCCGCCACCGCCCGTCTTGCCGCCGCCACCGGTGTCCCCGCCACCTCCTGTCTCTCCGCCGCCACCGGTATCCCCGCCACCGCCCGTCTTGCCGCCGCCACCGGTGTCCCCGCCACCGCCCGTCTTGCCGCCGCCACCGGTGTCCCCGCCGCCGCCCGTCTTGCCGCCGCCACCGGTGTCCCCGCCACCGCCCGTCTTGCCGCCGCCACCGGTGTCCCCGCCACCGCCCGTCTTGCCGCCGCCACCGGTGTCCCCGCCGCCGCCCGTCTTGCCGCCGCCACCGGTGTCCCCGCCGCCGCCCGTCTCGCCGCCGCCACCGGTGTCCCCGCCACCTCCTGTCTCTCCGCCGCCACCGGTGTCCCCGCCACCGCCCGTCTTGCCGCCGCCACCGGTGTC